>NZNC01000012.1 GCA_002692965.1 Haliea sp.
CCAGGCGTCAAAGCACACCTTGGTCAGCGCCGCCGTCAGCGTCGTCTTGCCATGGTCAACGTGACCAATGGTGCCCACGTTGACGTGGGGCTTACTACGCTCGAACTTTTCCTTTGCCATTGCAACGGTCTCCTAGTTACCGGCCGATTTGCAGTGATACCGCCCTGCCACATTGTTTTACCGCCGCGCACGGGACCAACCGTGCGCGGCGGGACGAAATGGAGCTCATAACCGGACTTGAACCGGTGACCTCTTCCTTACCAAGGAAGTGCTCTACCGACTGAGCTATATGAGCCTTACTCTTGACCCCGCACCCGACTGCAAAACTGCAACCGATGCGTGCCTGGAGCGGGTAGCGGGAATCGAACCCGCATCATCAGCTTGGAAGGCTGAGGTTCTACCATTGAACTATACCCGCCGAACCCGCTACCTTTCCTTGCTGCGCATTTTCCACCAACTTCCCGCGTACGGGCTGCACAGCATTTGAATCCTGGTGGAGGGGGGTGGATTCGAACCACCGAAGCTTTCGCGTCAGATTTACAGTCTGATCCCTTTGGCCACTCGGGAACCCCTCCAGAAGGCGGCATATTCTGCTGAGGCACCCGGCCTTTGTCAACACGTTCCCGGAAGATTTTTCCCGGGCTGCGGTGTGGGCCCGCAGCGCCTCACACTGAGTCTGGTCCAGGGGGTGTCGCGGGGCTACACTCGCGGGCTGGGCCGGCGCGGAACTCCGATGGCCGGTTGAGCATGAACCCCACCCCGGACACCGATGAGCGACTTCCTCCCCCGACTGACACAGGATCTGATTGGCAACGGCACATTGATACTGGCGCTGTGCTTTGTCTACCGCCTGCTGGTGCAGCGCCTGCCGGCCGCTGGCCCGATGCGGGGCAGCGCCATGGGACTGCTGTTCGGGAGTGCTGCCATCCTGTCCATGCTGAATGCCGTCACCTACCAGCCCGGAGTCATTTTCGATGGCAGAACCGTCATGCTCAGCCTCGGGGCACTGCACGGCGGGCCACTGGCAGCGGGCATCGCCGGCCTGCTTGCCGCTGCCTACCGGCTCAGCCTGGGGGGCCCGGGCACACTGATCGGCATTCTGGTTATCGCCTCGGCCTGTCTCGCGGGTCTCGCCGCACGCGTTTTCTTCAAGCGGACAGAGGAGGATCGCCGGGGCTGGCGCCTGCTCGCCCTGGGCCTTGCGGTTCACGGCATTGCCGTGGCGCTGTTTCTGCTGTTGCCGCTGCAAGACCGCGCACGGATTCTCTTTGACCTGGCACCGGCCTATCTGGGAGTGCTGACCCTGGGCACCTGGATACTCGGGCTGCTGCTCGCCGACATCGATCGCTATCAGCATTTCGAGCAACTGCTGCGACAGAGCCGCGACCGCTTTCGCTTCCTGTTCCAGTCCACCGCCACCGCAATGCTCGACGAAGATCTGTCAGAGGTCTATCGCGGTGTTGAACAGCTTCGCGCCGAGGGCGTAAGCGACCTGCGATCCCACCTGCGCGACAACCCGGAGACCCTCAGCGCCCTGATTCAGCGAGTTCAGGTGCGCGCCGTCAACCCGGCGGCCATCGCGCTTTTTGGCGAGCACAGTGAACGCGATCTGATGCAGGGTATCGACCGGCACTTCGCCCCGGACAGCGCCCAGACATTCCTCGAAGGCCTGTGTGCCTACTGGGAGGGTCGCGACTGGTTGCGCCAGGAAACCCGCATGGCCAGACGCGACGGCAGCCTGTTCCAGGCACTGCTGGCCATGCCGATTGCAAGCCGGCCGGAGGATGCCCGGCATATCCCAGTCAACATCATCGACGTGACCCCCCTGCGTCAGCGCGAGCAAGAGCTGCGCGAGCAACAAAGCTATCTGGAGGGGGTGCTCTGGGGCACCGATGCGGGCACCTGGGAGTGGCATATCCCCTCGAACGGACTGCGCCTGAACCCCCGCTGGGGCAGCCTGCTGGGCTACGACTGCGACCACCCTCCCCCGGCCACCTTCGAGGCACGCCGGCAATTGCTGCACGCCGACGACCGCGCTCGCTCTGATCGCCTGCTGGCCCGCCTGCTCGCGGGGGAGAACAGCGCCTACGACTGCGAACTGCGCTACGCACGCGCCGGTGGTGGCTGGCAGTGGATGCTGGAGCGCGGCAAGGTAACCTCCCGCGAGGCCAGCGGTCGCCCGGTACGCATTTCCGGCACCCTGATGGACATCGACACCCGTCGACGCGCCGTGGACCGGGCCACCCGTCTGGCAGCCGTCAGGGAGGCACTGCTTTACTGCCATGGGGAGCTGCTGCGGGCCGGCTCGCGGCAGGCCATTCTCGAGCGCACCGTTCAGGCGCTGGTGCGTACCCGGGGCTACCGCCTGGCCTGGTTGGGACGGGTCAGGGTCAGCGCCCCCGGGGCCCTGCCCGATATCGAGGTTCTCGCCCGGGCCGGTGAAGCCATCGATTTTACCGACACCCTGGGGGAACTGTTCGCGCTCTCGGGCCGGCAGCCGGCAATGGGTCAGGGCCAGCCCCCGGCACCGCTGTCGCCCTCCCAGCTGGCGGCCCTGAGCGGCGACATCCAGGTGGTCGACGATCTGGTCGACGATACGCGGGACACACCCTGGAAAGCCCGTGCGGCGGAATGCGAGCTGCGCTCAGCCATGATCATTCCGATGCCCCTGGAAACAGAAACCCTGGTGCTGAGCCTGTACAGCAACCTGCCCGGAGTCTTCGTGGATGAGGAGCGCAGGCTGCTGGAGGACTTTTCCCGCAACCTGCTAATCGCCCTGCAGAACCTCTAGCTGACGCAGGGCCCCGGGTAGATCCCAGCCCTGCATGCAGCGGTCGATGGCCTCCACCGCGGCCTTGTCCGCCACTACCTGCAGCAGGGGTCGCAGCGACTGCCAGGTGCTGGCAGCGCGCATGTCATCGGCTTCCAGCTGCACGCGCATGGTCTGCAGGCGAGGCCGCAGCAGCTGCAGCGAACTGACCTCCGCGACAGCCGGGTTCTCCGCCACTTCGGGCTGCGCCGCCAGCCTGCGCGCAATCACCTCACAGGTGTCCTCAAGACAGGCGCCGAGGAGGCTGAGGTAGCCCGGCAGCATGGCCTGATCGTCCCGCCGGATGGCCCGCTCGGTGTCCCTTGCACGCGCGGACAATGGCCGCATGCCGAGTGTGGCCGCCACGCCCTTCAAGGTGTGTGCACAGCGCTGCGCGGCGACGCGATCCCCCTGCTCCAACGCCTCACGAATGGCCTGCAGATCCTCGCAGTGGCGCGACTGAAACTCCAACAGCAGGCGGTCGAGCACCGACCGGTTCCCGGCCACGTGACGCAAGGCCAGCTCCCGATCGAGAAGCTGACTCGCATCATCCGGATCGGCGCTCGCTGCAGGAGCATCGCCCTCGACAGGCTGCGCAGCCGCTGTATCAGCAGGAGCCGCAGGCAACCATCGCGCCAGGATTGCGTACAGGCGCTCGGGCTCCACCGGTTTGGCCACGAAGCCATTCATGCCGGCTTCGCGGCAGCGCTGGCGGTCTTCCTCGAACGCATTGGCAGTCAAGGCCAGGATCGGCAGGCCGGCTCCTTCGGGCAGCTCTCGAATGCGCCTGCTCGCCTCGAGCCCGTCCATGACTGGCATTTGGACATCCATGAGCACCAGATCGAAGGGTTCGCGGTGGACTGCCTCCACCGCCTCGGCACCATTCTCCACGGCCGTCACCGTCAGCGCGACGGCGGAGAGCAGCGCCTCGGCGACCTCCCGGTTCAGGGGGCTGTCTTCGACCAGCAACACCCGCGCTCCGCGACGAATGGCGAGAGAGGCAGGCTCCGCCATGCCCTCCCCAACCTGCTGCTGGGGACTGGCCCGCTGCGCGCGCAGCGTGAACCAGAACGTACTGCCCTCGCCCGGCGCGGTGAAGACGCCGATTTCCCCTCCCATCATCTCGACCAGGCGGCGACTGATGGCCAGGCCGAGACCGGTACCTCCATATTTGCGCGTAATGCTGGTGTCCGCCTGCTCGAAAGGCTGGAACAGGCGGGCCTGCTGCTCTGCCGACATGCCGATACCGGTGTCCTCCACCTCGAAGCGCAGTAACAGCTCGTCCCCGCGCCGCTCACGCAACTCGGCACGGAGCGTTACATGTCCACTGGCGGTGAACTTGACGGCATTGCTGAGCAGGTTGATCAGCACCTGGCTGATCCGCGTGGGGTCACCGGTCACCCAGAGATCCGACAGTGCCGGGTCGACCTCCTCGCGCAACTCCAGGCCGGACCGGGCCACGCGCTCGCCCATCATGCTGCAGGCGTGATCCACAGTGGTCAGCAACTGGAAGGGCACGGACTCCAGGTGGATGTGATCGGCCTCGATCTTCGACAGATCGAGAATGTCATTGATCAGGCCCAGCAGGTGCTTGATCGAGTGGTTGATTTTGTCGAGCTTCTCCAGCTGACTGGATTCGGTAAGCTCGCTGCGCAGCAGGTGGGCGAAGCCCAGGGCCGCATTCATCGGCGTGCGAATCTCGTGGCTCATGTTGGCGAGAAACACGCTCTTGGCGCGGTCCGCGGCTTCGGCGCGCTGCCGCGCCTCCTCGGCTTCCGCGGTACGCGCCTCGACCAGCTCCTCCAGGTGGTGGCGATAAGTGCTCAGCTCCCGCTCATTGGCGCGCCGCTCGGTGATGTCGCGAATAAAGAAATAGAAACGCCCGTCGCCCGCACTCGACCACGCCGAGATCACTTCCACGGGAATCTCGCTGCCATCGGCATGACGGTGAACGGCCTCGAAGTGCTCGGCACCGCGCCCGTCCTGGATGGCTCGCAGACGCGCCTCGACCCCGTCGCGCGCTTCGGTGGTGCCCAGCTCCCATATGCGGCGGCCAACCAGCTGCCCATGGGACAAACCGGTCATCCGGCAGTAGGCGCCGTTGACTTCGAGAATGCGGCCACCACTATCGGCAGCCAGGAAGCCGTCAGACGTGCTCTCAATAGCGGTCCGATACTGCTGTTCCTTTTCCAGCAGCTCGCGTTCGGCGCGCAGGTGTTCGGTGACGTCGTTCCAGATGATCGACAAGTGCAGACGGCCTTGCAGGCGCAGGGCACTGACCCCAATTCGGACGTCCCGCAGACTGCCGTCCTTGCAGCGTCGCTGGCTCTGGAACTCCTCGCCACCGGAGCGGCGCAGGGTGTCGATCTTGTGACGAATGGCCGCTTCGTCCATCTCGCCCTGGATATCGGGCAGGCGCAGGCGCGCAAATTCTTCCCGGGTGTAGCCAAGCTGGCTGGCGGCACTGTCGTTGAACTCGACAAAGTGCAGGTCCTCCGCATCCACCAGCACCACGGCTTCCACCGCCCGGGAAACGATGGCGCGAAACACCGCCAGGCGATCGCGGGCCTGCTGGGTCTCCCGCTGGCGCTGGAACACACTCTGCAAGCGCTCGGCCACCCGGGTGAGCAGCACCTGCTCTTCCGCCAGGAACTCCGGCACCTGCCCCCGCTCATTGACGTCGGTGTAGACGACTTCGACTACGCCCCGACCCACCGCCGGCACCTCGAAGGGCGCGCTGAGCGACTGCCTCGTACTGCGGTAGTCGCCTACCTCGACCCGCAGACCATTCCAGGCGATCCGTACCGCGGCCAACCGCGGATACTGCAAACCGTCGCGCAGGCCGCCGGCAACTGCCTGCAACATCGCACGCGGCTCGCGTTCGGCATCTTCGGTGAAATGGAAGACATTGTGGAGACTGTGCTGCTCCTTGAGGCGCTCCCGCAGCTGGTGCTCCGCCTCGCGCAGGGCCGTGATATCCCGGGACACCCCGAGAATCCCCTGCAATTCACCCGCTTGGTTGAATACAGCCACCTTTGACGTCAGATAGAGGCCGTCGATACTGCCGTCGGGACTGAGCAATTGCTCTTCGACATCAAGCATTTTGCCCGAAGCCAGGGTTTCCGCATCCGCCCGACGGAAGGCCTCGGCAACATCCCGGGGAAAGAAGTCGAAATCCGTGCGCCCCACCACCGAGCCGGCGGGGCTGCCCATCAGTCGCCGCATGGCCGGGTTGGCAAACACGTAGCCGCCCTCGCGGTCCTTCATGAACACCACATCCGGAATGGTATTCAACAGGCTCTGCAAACGCTGCCTTTCTGTTTCAAGCTCCGCGCCCTGCTCGCGCAGGATGGTCCGGGTTCGCCGCAAGGTACGGCTATAGCGGATGCTCACCATCAGGGCCAGCAGAATGGCGACGACGCTGAGCCCCAGCAGCAGGGTCGCCACCCGGTGGTCACGCCAGACATCGCCCAGGGTCACCCGCGGGCGGTGCTCATAGGGCGGCAGGCGCAGCTGTCGGGCCAGCGCCACCACGCTGCTGGTGTCCTGTGGCAACCCAAAACCGTGAATATCCAGTTGCCGCGCGGTGGCTCCCCCCGGCTCCAGCAACAGGAGAGCGCCCACCAGGCGGCGGGCCAGTGTGTGGTCCAGGTGCGGCAGGGTCAGCACCACGCGCCCCGGGTAGAGACGCGAAGACACCTGCCACGGATAGCCCGGCAGAGACCGGGGCGACAGGACGCGCAGCACACCGGGGGCCACCTCGCCCGCTGTCAGCATGGCCTCGAGCGCACCCGCCCGCACGAAGGCGGCATCGGTCTCACCCGCCAACAGCATCTGGATAGCCGCCATCTGCGGGGGCCCGGTCTCGATCACCCGCAGGGGCGGGGGCCCCTCCTCGCCCGCTTCCAGCACCTCGCGTGCCAACGCCTGGTAGCCGGCGAGTGCATGCTGGTCGGCAGTCGCCACCCGTTTGCCGCGCAGGTCGGACAAGGCCTGCAGGTCCTCCCGTTCCGACATGACCAGCGCCACACCGCCCATACCCTCGATCGGCTCACCGGCGTCGCTGCGCTCGATCACGCTGGCCACCGCCACTGTGGAAGCAATGCGGTGCCCGCTGACCACCTGGTGCAGACTGCCGGTAATCACGACATCCAGCATGCCGCTGCGCATGGCACGGTCCAGCTCGTCGTAGGCATAGGGCAGTACTGTCACCCGCTGCAGGGCGAGGGTTTCGGCCAGGTGGGTTTCCAGCGCCGCCCAGCGCTCACGCTCCGGCAGGGCCCGATTGTCAAGCACGCCGACCCGCAGGTCCTGGGCCAGGACCAGGCCGGGCAACAGCAGCGCCAGGGCCCCCAGGCATCGGCGGGCAGCGGCAATCATCAGCCGGGCTCCGGGAGATAATCGGGCAGGAACAGCCCGGGTAGGGACAGTGCAGATGTGTCACAGCCGCGCTCGTCGCGCAGGATGCCACAGAGGGTCTGTGTCGCCTCGTTGAGCTCGCGCGCGGGCGCGGTGAGGTACTGACGATTAAAGCGCTCATCGGGGATATTCAGGCCGCGAAAGACTCCATGCACCTGCTGAGCATCCACTCCCAGCAGCGACGCCAGGGCGAAGTTGGAATTGAGAGGGTCCTCGCGCCACTGCCGCTGTACCGCAAAGTGCCCCCGTATCAACCGGCGCAGGGTGGCGGCATTCGACCCCAGGGCCTCGCGCCGCACTGCCAGCACATCGACAATCAGAAAAGGAGTCTGGCGGCTATCGAAAAGAACCCGCAGGCCGCGCTGACGCAGCGCCTCCACCGCCGGCTGATAGGTGAGCACGGCATCCAGGTTTGCGGACGCCCAGGCGGCCTCGGCACTGCCGGTAAAATGTGCGACCTCAATCTCGGCGCGCTGCAGGCCCCCTGCCGCCAGGGCGCGATCGAGCATGACCGCGCTAAGGGCCGTATTTTCCACCCCTACCCGGGCCCCGCGCAGATCCGCCAGGGAAGTCAGGTGCGGACCACCCAGCAGGGCATCACCGCCGGAGGATACGTCGAATAGCAGCACCACCACCGCATCCACGCCCTGGGCACGCAGGGCAATCAGGTTATCCAGCGTGAGTGCCGCGGCGTCCACCTGGCCGCTGGCCATGGCCTCCACCGAGTCCGCCATGCCCTCGGTCTCAACCAGGGTGACCTCGTCACCGGATACCAGCCCCTGGCGGAGTGCCAGCCGCATGAAGGCGTAGCCCGGCCAGTCGTGAAGCACAACACGTAGCGGCGAGCCCGGCTCGCAGGCGCTGAGCATCGGCAGGGTCGCCATCGCCCCGCCCAGTCCCATCCAGGACAGAAACCGCCGGCGGGAGGGCGCCAAGCTCGCCCGCTGGATGACATCAACGGCCATCGAGCTTCTCCACCACCGCGTAGTCATCCCGGTAGCGCTCGGCGATCGCCTGGAACTCTGCCTGGCAGGTCAGAAAGGCGTCCACCAGCTTGGGGTCGAAATGGCTGCCACGCCCATCGGTGATGATGGCCACGGCCTCCTCGCGAGGCATGGCGGCCTTGTAGACACGGGGGCAGATCAGGGCATCGTAGACATCGGCCACTGCCATGAGCCGCGCGGAGAGTGGAATGTCGCTGCCCGACAGGCCCTCCGGGTAGCCGCTGCCATCCCATTTTTCGTGGTGGTAGTGGGCGATTTCCATCGCCACCCGGAGAAACTCCAGGCCCTCGCCCTCCGGCTCGCTGCGTATCGCCTCCCAGATGGCATCGGCACCGAGACGGGCGTGGGTCTTCATCACCTCCCACTCCTGCGGATCCAGCTTGCCGGGTTTCAAAAGAATTGCGTCGGGAATCCCCACCTTGCCGAGGTCGTGCAGCGCCGCCGCCTTGCTGTAGAGGGCAATGCGGTCCTGGCTGAGCTGATCGGCGTAGCCCGGATCATGACTGAGGGTTTCCGCCAGGGCGCGGACATAGTTCTGGGTGCGTAGAATATGCGCCCCGGTCTCCATGTCGCGCACTTCGGCGACACTCGCCAGGGCCCGCACCGTCACATCCTGGATACGCTGGTTTTCCGCCATGCGGCGCGCCACCTCGTCTTCCAGCCAGGCATTCTCGTCCCGCATACGGTCGCGCGCGTCCCTGAGCTCGAGCTGCGTCCGCACACGTGCCAGCACAATCGGTGGCCGCAAGGGCTTGGTGATGTAGTCGGCAGCACCCAGGTCCAGTCCACGCGCCTCGTCGTCTTCGGCATCAAGGGCGGTGACAAAGATGACCGGAATATCCCGGGTAGCCGGGTCCTCACGCAGGCGCCTCAGCACCTGATAGCCGTCGAGGCCTGGCATCATGATGTCCAGGAGAATCAGTTCCGGCCGTGGGTCCGAGGCTGCCACCACCAGCGCCCGTTCGCCGCTGGACGCGGCACGCACCCGGTAGTGGGGCATGAGGATTTCACCGAGCACCGACAGGTTCTCCGGCGTGTCATCCACCACCAGTAGAGTTCGCGTCGGCCCGACCGGTGCGGCTGGCTCTGGTGGGTCGCTTGAAGTCATCGCATGAATATCTCGTGGCATGGCACCACGCCCGCACAGGGCGGAAAAGGAAGCGCCTGGCTAGTGCAAGCCTGTTTGCATGATTACCTGAAATGCCTGATAGTGGAACCTATTTCACGTTTATAAACTTTAATCCATGTCAACGAATCGTCAAATCAACGCTGCCAAAGGGAAGCGTTGCCAGGCCTGCCGCAACGACCAGCCCCTCGGCTTCGACTTCAGCATGGCCTTCCAGCCCATCGTCGACCTGCGCAAGCGAAAGATTTTCGCCTATGAGGCCCTGGTTCGCGGCACTGACGGCACCGGCGCGGCCGGCATACTGGGCCAGGTCACCGACGACAACCGCTACCGCTTTGACCAGGATTGCCGTCACAAGGCGGTGGAGCTGGCCTCGCGGCTGCAAGTCCCCTGCATGCTCAGTATCAACTTTCTGCCCAATGCCGTCTACGAGGCCGCCACCTGTATCCGCGCCACGCTGGAGGCGGCACGGCGCTACAACTTTCCCGCGGAGCGCATCATTTTCGAGGTCACTGAGGCCGAAGAGATGCGTGACAAGAACCATCTGAAGAGCATTTTTACCGAGTACCGGCGACAAGGTTTCACCACGGCCATCGACGATTTCGGTGCCGGTTACTCCGGACTCAACCTGCTGGCGGAATTTCAGCCGGACATCATCAAATTGGACATGGCCCTGGTGCGCAATCTACACGAAGACCCGGTGCGGGAAGCGATCGTGAAAGGTGTGATGGTGGTCTGCGATACCCTGGGCATCAACGTGGTCGCCGAGGGCGTGGAGCACCCGGAGGAGGTGCGCCGCCTGCAGGCACTGGGGGTGCACCTGTTCCAGGGCTTCCTGCTGGCCAGGCCAGCGTTCGAGGCCCTGCCCGAAATACACTGGCCAGAAATCTGAGCCGGACTTCATAGCCGCCCGGCATTTGAGGCGGCCACCGCAGGTCTCGCGGGGGCCCGTGCCCACGGCAGCGACAACCGCAAGGCATCGCCGACCGAGGCGATACCCCGGAAGGTTTAGCCGGCAAGTTCCAGGGTGGCGAGCGCCTTGACGTGCATGCCCCATTTGTCGTTCTGGCCGACAACCTCGACCTCGACCGTGTTTCCCTCTACCGACTTGACCTCGCCGCGCAGGGTCATCGTCGTACCGGGAATATTCGGCGCCCCAAGGCGCACACTGAGCTTGCGGAAGACCGCGTCGCGACCCACCCAGTCGCGCAGGTAGGTCTCGGTCAGGCCCTGGCTGGTCAGAATGTTCATGTAGACATCGGGCATGCCGCTGGACTGGGCGAAGGCCTTGTCGTGGTGCACTTTCTCGAAGTCCCGGGTGGCCAGGGCGGCACAGGTGACCAGGGAGCTGGTGATGGGAATGGGCCGCTCCGGCAGGGTCTGACCCACGCTGATATCACGGCTTTTCAGATTCTGTGTCATGGTCGCGGTCTCCACTCAGGCCTGGTCTTTCTTTGCGGGGCGGAACTTGAGCACCTTGAAGGTCTGGCGCCCGACGGCGTCGCCGTTCTGGTCGGTAAACTCGGTCACTGTCTCGTAGAAGTAACCCTCGCCCAGGCCGGTGGTCTTGCGCTCGGAAATATTGTCGATCACCGTGCGCTGGGAAATCACGTCCCCCAGCCGCAGTTCCCGCACATACTCCTGGGTAGTGTCCGTGGCGACAATGCCGTTGTAGCCGTGGGCGTCGAGCAGCTCGATCAGCTCCACCTGGGGATCCTTGGGACGTCCGGTGCTGGCGACCGCGTAGCCGGTCTGGTTCCAAACGAACAGCATGGTCGCCGGCGCCACCAGCTCGCCGCGGCTTCCGGCGGCGGCCGCCTCCTCGTCGAGGTGGTCGGGGCTGGTATTACCCATCACTTCACACCAGTGGCGAATCATCGCCTTGTTGACCGGATCCGCTGCGGTGGAGGATCCACACTCGCGGCCGACAAAGGCATAGATTTGCGCCTCCAGGGCAGCTATGTCTTCGGTTGTCATGCTGTTTCTCCAGGTTGCTTGTTCAGGCCAGTGCTGGCATTCACCGCAACATAATTGAATTCGTATTCAATTTCAATTATGTTTCTCTCCGACACTGCCGCTCCGGGCGGCGGGCATGAGACAAGACACCAGAACAACGAGGCTGACCATGGCACAATCGTTCCGCATGAAGCCCCCGATGGGGGAAGACAATGGCTGGTGGTGGCAGGAGGCCGCCGAGGGTCGCCTGGCCATCCAGCGCTGCACCCAATGTCAGACCCTGCGCCATCCGCCGCGCCCGGTGTGTGGTGAGTGCCACTCCTTTGACTGGGACCATGTGACCGCCTCCGGACGCGGTACCCTGTGCAGCTTCACCATCCTGCACCACCCCCAGTTCCCGGGCTTCGACTACCCGCTGATCATCATCCTGGTGGACCTGGAGGAAGGCACCCGCTTCACCTCGCAGCTGGTCAACTGTGCCCCCGAGGACGTCAGCTTCGGCATGCCCGTGGAAATGGTCATGCACGAGGACCCGGACGGCTTCCGTCTGCCCATGTTCCAGCCCGCGAAAGGAGCCGCCGCATGAGCCACTTCCTGAAAGACAAGACAGCCATCGCCGGGATCGGCCTGACCGAGTTTTCCAAGAAATCCGGAGTCTCCGAGCTGTCGCTGGCCGCCCAGGCCACCCTCGCCGCCTGCGAGGACGCGGGCCTGCAACCGTCGGAGATCGACGGCTTCATCAGCTACACACTGGATTCCACCGACGAGATCGAGCTGGCGCGCACCGTGGGCGCCAACGATCTGAAGCTGTTCACCAAGGTCAATTACGGCGGCGGCGCGGCGGTGGGTACCATCCTGCACGCGGTGATGGCCGTGGCCAGCGGCGTCGCCGACAACGTGATCTGCTACCGCGCCATGAACGGCCGCTCCGGGCAGCGTATGGGTCAGGGGATCTCCGGCCAGATCGTCAGCTCCGACCTGATCCACTGGTCCTGGTACATGCCCTACGGCATGCTCACCCCCGGCTCCTGGATCGCCATGATCGCCAACAAGTACATGCACCACTACGGCGTGACCAGCGAGGACCTGGGCCGGGTGGCGATCTCCCAGCGCAACTACGCCCAGACCAACCCGCGGGCTTTTGGCTATGGCAAGCCACTGACCATGGAGGACTACCTGGCCTCGAAAATGGTCGCCGAGCCCCTGCGCCTCTACGACTTCTGCCAGGAAACCGATGGCGGCTGCGCCATCCTGGTCACCAGCGCCGAGCGCGCCCGCGACCTGAAACAGAAGCCGGCGATGATCCGCGGCGTGGTGCAGGCCTCAACCCAGGGACAGGAGCAGATGACCAGCTTCTACCGCGAAGAGCTGGATTCCCTGCCGGAGATGGAACTGGCCGCGCGCCTGGTCTACCAGCAGAGCGGCCTGGGGCCGGATGACATCAATGCCGCCTGCCTCTACGACGCCTTCACTTCGGAGATCATCATGCAGCTGGAGAGCTTCGGCTTCTGCGGCCGCGGCGAGGGCAAGGACCTGGTGCGCGACGGCGCCCTGGACATCGATGGCCGCCTGCCCAACAACACCCACGGCGGCCTGCTCTCCGAGGCCTACATCCACGGCATGAACAACATCGCCGAAGGCGCCCGCCTGATTCGCGGTACGTCCACCAACCAGCCCAAGGGGGTGGAACACGTGCTGGTCAGCAGTGGCGTGGGTGTACCCACCGGCGCGCTGATCCTGGGCCAGGACTGAAAACCGCGGGTGATGCAGCGCACTGTCGCTGCATCACCCGGCACTGCCGCCCCTACTACTCAGCCTCGCCGTCGACACATACCCGGTTGCGACCCGAATGCTTGGCGCGATAGAGCGCCCGGTCTGCTGCCTTGAGCAATCGCTCCACGGACTGAAGGCGGGGTGAGCGTACCGCCACTCCCAGTGACACCGTGAAGCTGACCTTCTCACCCGAGGCGGTAAGCAAGGGTGTCCGCGCCAGCAGGGCACGCAATACATCGGCTTTCTGCACACCCTGCTCAAGGGTGGTCTCCGGCATCAGCAGCACAAACTCCTCACCCCCGAAGCGCGCCAGAATATCGGTCGCTCGAAGCTCGCGGCTACAGGTATCCGCGAGCAACTTGAGCACCTGATCCCCAACGTCGTGACCATGGGTGTCATTCACGCGCTTGAAGAAGTCGATATCCATGACCATCGCGACGACTGGGGTATCTCGACGAGTCGCCCGCTCCCACTCGCGATCCGCCAGCACGTCGAAGAAACGCCGGTTGGCCAAGCCAGTCAGCGGATCTCTCTCCGCCAACTGACGCAGGCGCTGCTCGAGGGCAGCCTGCCGACTGATGTCCTGCACGCTGCAGCGACCAATCTGTAGGGTCTTCTGCTCGGGCAGGCTGGAAGAGACGTTGCACAGGACCTCCAGCTGACTCCCATCGCCCCGCTTCAGTCGCGTGCGCTGCTGCGCGCCCTCTCCATCATCCAGACTGACGAGCAACGCCTCCACCTCGTGGCGATGCGTCTGTGGAGCCAGGTCAATCAGGCGCTTGCCTATCAGGTCCTCACGCGTGTAGCCCAGATCCTCGACCAAGCGGACATTGACATTGGTGATCAGACCGCCCTCCCCCAGCGTGACATAGCCCACGGGGGCATTCTCGTAGAGATCGCGGAAGACGTTGAGTTGCTGGCGACGCAAGGCGCGGCTATAGCGGCGGTGCTGACGGTTCTGGGCCGCGAAATACCAGCCCAGCACCAGCAAGACCCCCAGCCCTGCCAACCCCGCCTGGAACCAGCCACGGTGATAGACCGCCCTCGCCTGCCAGTGGTTTTGGTCCGACTCCACCAGGATGGTCCAGGTAAGCTCGTTCAATTCCGTGGTCAAGCCGAGGTCGCGCAGGTAACGGGCCTCGGAAGTGCCCCGGTAGATGTCAGCGGCATTGATCGTGGCAAAGCTGAACAGTGAGCCCGCGTGTTGCGCGACACCCGCTGGCTGCGCCTGGATCTGTTGCCACAGGGCAGGCTGCCACTGTTCGACGCTCAATTCCGGCCGCCCGAGCAACCAGCCCCACTCGTTGGCGGGGTCATGGTTGACCAGCCAGTAGCCCTCGGTGTTGACGAGCATCGCGCGATCCCCCCAGGCAAACAGCTCGATCAGCTGATTCAGCAAGCCAGAGACATTGAAATTGAGTACCAGCAGCGCTACCGGCATGCCGCCGTCGCCGCTCAACATGCGTACTAGCCGCAAGGTGGGCTTGAAAGGCATTTCGACCTCACCGTGCTCGACATTCAAGTCCAGCGGGGAGAGGTAGACCTGGCCTGGTGGCAGCTTCAGCCCCGCCTGCACATAGTAGCGATCGAGCTTGTTCTGCAAGGCAGCCTGAGACACCACCTGCGCACCAGCCGGCCCCTGGTTGATGCGAATCAGCTCACGACCCTCCAGGTCAATCAGGCGTATCTGGTCATAGCGCGCCTGAATGTTCGAGGTCGCCACCAGAGTCTCAACCAGGCGACTCCGGCTCGCATCACCCGGGTTCACCAGGTAATTCTTTACACTGGGAATCACCGAGATCTGGTGGGTATCCTGAATCGCTTTCAGTATGTGCTCGTGGATCAGGGTGCGAGCCGCACCGATCAGGTGGGCGTGGCGATCATAGGCCCTCTGCTGCAACCCCCGATCATACAGGCTCTTGGCAAGCCAGCATAAAAAGACCAGCGCGGTGCCCAGCAGCAACAGGCCACCGAGAAAGGGAACCAATACCCTGGGTTTTTGCGCAGACAATTCCACATTGGGAGATACCCTCTGTGCTTTCATACTTCTCCAGATTTCCATTCGATTTCAGGTCAGAAAGCGCTTTCACTCGGCTCCAGCCAGGCATCGGCCGCGGCACCACCGCGCCGCTCATCGACACCCAGCACCACGACAATGGCCGCAGCAAACAACACGGCGCAGAACAGAATCGCGTCGGCCAGGCCCAGCAACCACTGCAACAGACCCAGGCTCAGCATGCCGAAAACCGCTGCGGCCTTGGCCGCCATACCCCAGTAGCCGAAGAACTCGGCGGACCGGGAGCGCGGGCTGAACACCCCCACCAGGGCGCGCGCGGCGGACTGTGAGGAGCCCAGACTAAGCCCCGCCAGCACCCCCGCCACCAGAAAGACGTACTGGGCCTCCCACTCGACCTGCCACCACTGCCGCGCCAGGGCGGTCAGCGCGGGGGTCTGCCAGATGGCGATAATGGCCACGATCCAGAGGCCCAGGGTCGCGACATAGGTGCGGCGCGCGCCGAGCCAATGCTGCAAGTAACCAAATACCAGGGCGCCAAGGGCGGCGGTGATCTGCACGGTGACGAACATGGCCACCCGTACCGGCTCGTCCCAGCCGATGACCTGTGCGCCATAGATAAAAGAAAAAGCGATGATGATGTAGATCCCCGCCATGGCCAGGAAAATCGACAGCAACAGGATGCGCAGATCATGAAACTCGACGACGGCGTGCCGCGTTGTGGAGAGGCGCGCCAGCCCGATACGCAGGAGCTGCCGAAGCGGCGGCATGGGTCGGGAGGCACCGTGTTCCCGCAGCCAGACAAAGGTGGGAATCGCCGCAATCAGGAAGAAGCCGGCAGCAAAGGGGCCGACCCAGCGAATGCGGTGATAGTTTTCCAGGGACACCTCGCCGAGGAACAGTAAGGCAAAGGCGGTGGCAACCAGGCCACCGATATAGCCCATCGCCCAACCCAGCCCCGAAATCCAGCCCAGGGCGCGACGGGGCCCCAGGTCCGGCAGGAAGCTGGCGATAAAGCCCTCGCCCAGGGCGTAGGCAAAGTTGGAGACCATCACCAGCAGCATGGCTGGCAGGATCCATCCCGGCTCCACGAAGTACAGCAGCGCCGTGGTGACGACCGTGGCCAGGTAGCTGGCAAACAGGAAGCGCTTGCGCCGGCGGGCATGGTCCATGATCGCACCGCACACCGGGTTGGCAACCACCACCAGCAGGTAACTGACCGCGAGAGCGAGGCTCCAGAGCAGGTTGCCGAGGCGGTAGTCCGGCGCATCCCCCACGACGATGCGGGTAAACAGATCGCCGAAGACGACGGTGATGATCAGCAGCGTATAGCCCTGGTTGGCAAAATCGAACATCGACCAGCCAAAGATTTCCCGCTTCGGGGCCAAGGGCACGTCGACAGCCCCCGCGGGGCGGGGCTCATCCAGCCGACCGCTCACGGTGCAACCCGGCGGTAGACCCAGGCTTCACTGCCATCCGCCAGGGGGAGCCTGACCCGATCATAGCGAATGCCCAGGCGCTCATAACGGTCCAGGCGCCGCAGTTCCGGTGTGGAGACGCGGATACGCTCCCCGGCGACGGACTCGCCGGGTGCGGGGCTGAGATCCAGCCCCGTCTTGCGGTAGCCGGGCAGCACTGCAGGTACACCTTCCACCTGCCGCCCTGTCACGACACGGCGCACCAGCGGCTGACGCAGGGTGCCGTAGACGAAGACCGCATGCGGGCCCTCGGTGTAAGGGGGCAGCCCTGGTGGCGCCACATAGCCCCAGGGGCTGAGGAGGCTCCACCAGAGATAGAGCGGTGGCACCAGCAGAAGCAGGGCCGCCAGAGGCAGTACCAGGCGGCGCAAACGCAGATTTTCAGCTCGAGTCATCCGCCCATGATAACCGGAGCAGATGAAAAAGCGGCCCGGATTCAGGTGTTTTCATCATTTAGCCACCAGCGTCGCCACCAGTAATCCAGGCTGACGAAACGACCAGCCCCGGTAAAGAAAAGCGACAACAGCATCACGAAATAGGTCGCCGCGAACTCGATGCCGTTGTTGAGCACCGCGATCAGGCGCGTTCCCAGCCCAAAGAGCAGCAGCAGGCCACCCAGCAGTTCGGCCCAGGTGGCCAGGGCTGCCATCAGCCAGGGCACAGGCAACCCCAGTCCCCAGTCGGGGTTACCGAACCAGGACACGGTATCCGGGAAGGTCATCAACTTGGTCAATCCGACGGCAATGAACACCGAGGCCAGGTAGAAGCGCAAAAGCAGAGGCGCGAGAAAATCCAGCGCCCGTGTGTGATCCAGCGTACGCAGCCCTGCGCGGGTCAGGCGCCGCAAAAACTCTGTGTTGCTGCCGCTCATGAGTGTCACCTCTCTTGAACCCTTCCGCAGACCTTACCGCCTTTCGCTGCCCGCTTGCACGTACGGGCGTTTTGCCCTGTAATCGCTCCACCACATGACACGGTAAAGGCGAGATGAACACATTCTTCCAGGGCACCCTGGCCGCCCTGCTGGTAGGCCTGGGGCTGGTGCTTTCGGGCTGGGGTATTGGCGAGGGCCTGCAGCAGTTCCGCACTGGCGACCGCTCGGTCACCATCAAGGGCCTGGCGGAGCGCAGCGTGGACAGCGACTATGCCACCTGGTCACTCACCTTCCGCCGCGCCGGCGACGATTTCGGCGACGTTCAGCGCAGCCTCGCGGCTGATCGCGCACGGGTGGCGAACTTCCTGCAAAGTAGCGGGTTCTCGGAACAGGAAGTGGAGGTCCGTCCGCTTCAGGTCCAGGACGTCTTCGCCCGGGAATACGCCCCCGGCAACCACCCATTTCGCTACACCGGCAGCGGGCAGGTGATCGTCAAGAGCCCGCGGGTGGCCCTGGTCGAAACCGCGGCACTGGCCGTGGACCCGCTGGTAGAGGCCGGCATTGAGCTGGAGGGTGGCAGTGGCCCGCGCTACCAGCTGCGCGGTTTCAATGACATCAAGCCTGCGCTGCTGGCCGACGCCACCCGCAACGCCCGGCAGCAGGCCATCGACTTCGCCGCGGAGGCCGGCGCGGAGCTGGGCGCCCTGAAAGAAGCCAACCAGGGCGTCATCCGTATCACCGGGGACGACGGCAGCGACTGGGACGACGGCAGCTCCCGCACCAAGCGCCTGCGGGTGGTCAGCACCTTCATTTACGCCCTGCGCTGAATCATGGAGGAGCTGGCACCCCTGCTCAGGCGTATCCGTGCCTGCGCGCTGTGCGAGGCCAACCTGCCCCTGGGCCCGCGCCCCGTGCTGCAGGCGCATGCCGCGGCGCGCATCCTGATCGTCGGCCAGGCACCCGGGCGCAAGGTGCACGAGACCGGCATTCCCTTCAACGACCCCAGTGGCGAACGCCTGCGCGACTGGCTGGGCGTCAGCCGCGACCAGTTCTACAACGAGAGACTCTTCGCCATCGTGCCGACGGGCTTTTGCTACCCGGGCAAAGGCAAGTCGGGTGACCTGCCCCCGCGCCCCGAGTGCGCGGCCACCTGGCGCGCACCGCTGATGGCGGCACTGCCCAACATTCAGCTCACGGTCGCCCTCGGCCAGTACGCGCACCACTACCATTTCTCGGGCGCAAGGCGATCGGTGACGGAACGGGTACAGTTGTGGCGGGACAGCTGGCCCGAGATCGTCCCCCTGCCTCACCCCAGCCCGCGAAACATCGGCTGGCTGCAGCGGAACGCCTGGTTCGAGCACGAGCTGCTGCCCGTATTGCGAAGGCGTATCCACGCCATCCTCGACAGAAGCGTCGGCGAGCCGGCGAATAGCCTATAATAGCGGCCATGGACACCTCGCTATTTCACAGGATGTTGAGAGAGCTGCGGTTCTGGCTCGGGGTATTCGCCGCGGCGGGGAAAAACTGGCTGGACAGCCAGGCCTTCATTTACGCTGCCGCGCTCGCCTTCTTTACGCTGTTTTCCATTGCGCCGGTGGTGATTGTGGCTGTCACGGTGGTGGGGCTGGTGCTGGGTGAGAGCGCAGCCCAAGGCGAGATCATGACCCAGCTGCAAGATGTCATCGGGCCGGAAGCCGCCGAAGTCGTACAGACTGCCGTCGTAAACTCACAGATCAGTGAAGCGGGCTTGCTGCCCAGCTTGATCGGCATAGGCGCCATACTCCTCGGTGCCACCACGGTATTCGCCCAGATGCAGCAGTCACTGAACGCCATCTGGGACGTTACCGCCAAACCCTCCCGCAACAGCGTCCTGCTCTATCTGCGCAATCGCCTCATGTCCCTGGCCGTGGTCCTGGCTATCGGCTTCATCCTGCTGGTCTCGCTGATGCTCAGCGTCGCCCTGCGTGCAGTGATGAACTACGCCGGGCAGTGGCTGCCGCTGCCGGAAGTGCTGGTACTGGGCCTGGAGATCACGCTGTCCCTGGCAGTCGTGACGCTGCTGTTTGCCGCCATGTTCCGCATACTCCCCGACGTCGTGCTGAACTGGCGCGACGTACTGGTGGGGGCCGCGCTCACCGCCGTGCTGTTCACCCTGGGCCGCTCTGCCATCGCCATGTACCTGGCCACCACCGCGACCGCTTCAACCTATGGCGCCGCAGGCTCACTGGTGGTGCTGTTGCTCTGGGTCAACTATTCGTCACTGATTCTGCTCTACGGCGCCGCCTTCACCCGCGCCCACCTGGAGGCCCGGGGCCTGCCCATCCGGCCGCGCATCTCGGCCGTTCGTGTGCACAGGGAACTGCTGGAGGGCGAACAGAGGCGCACCAGGGATACCTGACTGCCCCCGGCCACCTGTCAGCCGTGATGCTCCACCAGCTCAACCCCCTCCAGGCGGCGGAGCAGTGCTGCATCGTGGGCGCTGGTGTCCCCCAGGCCCAGCTGCCGGCGAAGCAACGCCAGCACCAGCTCGGTAATGCTGATCACCGGCAGATGACCGGTATCACGCAGGTCCACCCAGTGCAGATCCTCCAGCTCGCCATTGCCGCGGAGTTCACCCTGCACATGGGCGGCATCGACCAGGAAAAATCGCGCATCAAAGCGCCGCACCTGGCCCGGTGGCGTAATCGCCCTGGCCAGATAATCCAGGCGGTGCAGCGCCGGCGCCATACCCTGTCGAAACAGTGGGCGCCAGCTGGGGGACCGCGTCGATAGCGGGCGGTCTGCGGGCTCCGCGAGCAACAGGCCGGTCTCCTCCCAGGTTTCCCGCACCGCGGCCATCGCCAGGGCTCGGGCTCGCGCCGGGCTTGCGGCCCGGGTGAGACGGGATGCGACCTCGGGGCGCAGGGCAATGGGCGCCGCCACGCGGGCATCCCCGGGATCCACGCGCCCGCCGGGAAAGACGTAATGATGAGGCAGAAAGGCATGCCGGTGACTGCGCACGCCCATCAGCACCTCGCGCCGGTTGCGCAGGATGATCAGGGTAGCGGCGTCGACAGGACGCAAATGGCCTCCTTGCACGGTGGACGACTCGGACATCTGGTCATTTTAAACGGAGGCGAGTGAGATTTGGCAACCGCCATCGCACTGCATCACGGGGTCGTTACACGATGGGTAATGGAGAACGTATGGCGGGACTCAATGGAGCATGCGTGCCTGGACTAGGAGATTTGGCCCATCCAAGCCAATCGAGGTGAGCAGACTAAACCCAAGTGTTATCAACGCTTACTACTTCGAGCAGATCGACTTAACGATTTTTGTTAGCGCCTCGAAAGGTGAAGTGTCACATTGGCGGCTCGGCCAACAATCGCACTGAGGTTTTCACCATGCAGCACGTTGGAAATAACGACCGGGTTTGGGCTAGTGTCAGGGCGTCCTCAATACTGGCTTGCCAGGTGGATTCAGCGCCTTTTCTTTCAGACATTTATCTTTCATCTTCGTTTCCCCCAAGCGCTCAAGTTTATTGGCAAGGCTGGAGACCGACTCAGGAAAATTAGCGGCCCTACAAATAGGGGTCGAACTGAATCCATACTCTGCTGCTACTCGGTTGAACTTTCCGTGCTCCACCTTAATGTAGCGACCTCTTTCGTAGGAAGAACAAACAGCTTCCGGTTTCGCAAGTTTCACGGGGTGGTCTTCACGAATAATGGAGTTAACCAGTAATTGGATCGATCTGAATTCAGCGGCACTCAACGCACCGGTACACTCCCCGATTTCGGAAAACCCCTGCTCAATATAGTCGTATCTATTTGTGTCCTCTAATGCTATCTGAAACCCGATGCTCCAACCGCTTATCGACCGAAATTCTACAACCCAGCTATCATTAGCCCATGACAGGTTGATTGGAAAGACACATCCGATCAACAAGGCAGTGAATTGTACTTTCCGTATCCAATCTTGGCTCAGCAAGCGGGACATGAATTCATGGGCACCTTGAAAAATTAATAAAAAGCTGTCCAGGACGGGATTATGAAACTGGCCCCAAACATGGGTGTCAAGTTTTTTGGAGTAGGGTCAAACGAGACTCTCGCTGACCTCAGACAAACGTATCTGGGACCAGGGTAGGTACTCAAAGTTGAGTACCGATAGAGCAGTGACAGCGGCAGAACTGAGTTTCTTCAGACTGAGCCCTTCCTCGGTGTACAACCCGACGCCCGACTGGCTCTTCATGTGCCCCGTGAGCTCATCAAGATGACACCACCTTCCCGGCTGAGACAATGACCTCGAGAGCGCTGTGCGCAGTCTTGTCCGCGATCCTCTTGGCTGCGGTCCCTCCTGCCTCGGCTGCCACCACCCGTTGCCGAAGGTCTGCAATTTCACCTCGCTGAAGCGACAGCTTCGCCCTCTCCAGCATGAGCATGGTATTGCGTTCCATGGCGGTTCTTGGTCAAAAAATAGGCGCTTGGCATGTCCACTCCTGTGAGAGTGTGACACCCCGGTGTTACACCAGAGGCAGCGGCATCCGGCGCGGCGCGGCGCCAAATATACCAGCTAAGCGATTGTTTCAGAGAGACTTTCGAGGGGGGATGGAGCGGGTGAAGGGAATCGAACCCTCGTCGTAGGCTTGGGAAGCCTCTGCTCTACCATTGAGCTACACCCGCCCGGAGCTGGCGAGAGGCTTTGCCCCGCGCTGGCTGATTGTGCAGATAACGCCGCGGGAGCGGCCAGCACAGGGGCGCAAGTCTACACCCAATTTCTCAGTTTGCGCAAAAATTTGCTGACCGGGGGGCGCGAGTCACCCTGGCACAGGCGCCGCCAGCAATCGCCATGAAAATCCGCGAAACGGGCCGGATGGACCGCAGGGGGAAAGTGATCGTATTTAGCGCTCGAGGATACGTTTAATGTCCTGGTCCGAGCTGGACGCATCGAGGTCCTGTCTGAATTTCTCCATAAATTCCCGGTTCAGCGATCCCGCCTGCTTCTTACGCTTGAGGTGCGCTGGGTCAACCACCACGCTGCTGAAGCCAAGTCGCTCGGCCAACGCGGCTGTTTGCTCAACAGGGCTATCCAGGAAGTCCTCATAGAATATTTCAATCGGCTCGATACCCGAGGAGGCACAGAATTCCTCGATTTGGCGATTACTCTCGATCACCCCGAGAACCTGGGACTTGATGCCGGTGTAGCTGTATTTCGGGGCCTTTCTGTTACCGTCATCAAAGCTTGCCCACTGATCGGTCTGAGCCGCAATCGAATGCGAGACCGCCTGGGCGAGAATATCGCGCCGCTTGGCCACCAGCCAGTTCACGCGGCCGTAGCAGGTGGGTATGGCACCACTGCTTAGCATCATGAGAGCTTGATCCGCGGACGCCTTCATGCCGAACATAGTGCCGGGCTTGTGCACGTTCTCCATGAGCCATTCCAGATAGCCGTAGAATGATTCAATGCCATGCCGGGCAGAGCGCTGGGCCACCAAGGGATGGTTCAAGGGCTCACCCATGCCACTAAACCTGCCCGTCGCGCGCATGTAGTCGCAAACCAGGGAAGAACCGGAGCGATTGCTGAACAGCATGACGCAGACCTCCGGGGCCAACATCCGCGCCGAGGCCGGAACCTGGAGAGACCCGAAGAATTTGGCTATCTCCCGTTCGTGCTCACCGGGAGCCAACAGACTCCCATCATTCTGCTTGAACTTCATTCCAACTTCCGAATGAGCCCCCTGAGAACGATCGAAGCGAACAGGTCAACGATCCCCGGCACAGCCCTGAGGAAGATTCGGACCCGGGGGATAATGGAGCTGGCGAGAGGAATCGAACCCCCGACCGGCTGATTACAAATCAGCTGCTCTACCTACTGAGCTACGCCAGCCTTGAACACGGCTACCCCGCTGCCCCCGGCGCCTGTGGATAACCGTGGCGGGGACGCTGCGAGCGACGCGCATATTAACGCCGGCGTGATCGCAATACAACCACGGGCCACGCAGCTCGCGGCCGCTCATTAGCCGAGAGCTTGAACCACCTCAATACTGTAACCGTCGGGGTCCGTGATGAAAGCCACGATCACCGACCAGGCCTCGAGACGCTGTGGCGCTGAAACCACCTCGCAACCAAAGGCTTCGACACCCCGGCAGACCGCTTCGATGTCGTCGCAGTAGAGGTAGAGTTTCCAGAGGGCGTTGCCGTGGTCAATCGGGCCCACGACGTCCTCACGTTGAGCCAGCTGAATTTTGCCGTCGGAGTCATCCGTGCCCAGGATGACCTCCTCTGCTCCGGGTATGGAAATTCGTTGCTGCTCCAGCAAGCCCAGCACTTCGCGATAGAACGCTGTGGACCTTTCAAGATCACTTACGCTGATACAGAACTGCCCAACTCTGTTCGCCATCTCGACACCTTTATTAACATTTATTGGCCGCACGCGGGTGCCAGGAAAAATCCCCCGAACCCGCTACATTACTTAGGTGGTTTTACTCGACTAGTGGCCAGCATACCCGGTAATTCGCTCACGGCAAACGCCGCGGGAAGCTCGACGCTGATCCACCCAAACCACAGCGCCGTAACAGAAACACGAGAGTCATCTGGAGGTCACATGCAACTGCGACTGGAAACCTTCCGGAAAAGCGACCCCTCCCAGCCATCTGTCGAGCTGGGCCTCACCATACTCGAGTTCGCGGAGCCCGAAATACGGCTTCTCGAAGAACTGGAGCAACAACTTCAGCAATCCAGCGAGGACGCGCTGCTGCACGACATCTCCCCCGACGTGATCAACCTCGAGCCACCCGCCGGCTGCGGTGAACTCAAGGAATGCCAGCTGCGGCTGGTTCACGAGGGGGACCTGGACGCGACACACGTGCACCTGGTAGCGCGGCAGGCAAGCGACGACAGCCTGATCTACACCAACACGGTCATGGTACGCATGCTCACCGCCTGACCCTGCCGGGTGCGCCCGGCCCTGCACAAACTCAATCACCCCGACGCAAGCGAGGTACGACTGTGAAAGAGCGATTGTTCTTCTTTGCCCAGGATGAAAAAGCGGCCAAGGCCATGATCGGCAGCCTGGAAACCCTCGGTCTGGAGGAGTCCGACCTGCATGTCATTGCCAACGACCGCGCCGCGACGGAGCCCTTGCCCGAGGCGGACCTGACACACCGCAGCGACGTGGTGGATGCGGCCAAACGGGGCGCCGCGACTGGCGGAGCCCTGGGACTGCTGGGCGGGGTATTGGTCGTCACCGTGCCCCCGGCAGGGCTGACTCTTGGCGGCGGCGCCCTGCTGGCGGGAACCGCTCTGGGGTCCGCACTGGGCACCTGGTTCAGCACCCTGGTAGGTGTCAGCGTGCCCAACCAGGACGTCGAGCAGTACCGGCAGCGAATCGACGCCGGCGAAGTGATGATCATAGTCGATGCCACAGAGGATCAGCGCCAGCTGCTCACCACCCTGATGCAGCAGCGCTATCCCGATACCCTGTTGTTACAGGGCAACCTGGACGCCGCGTAGTACGGCAGCTCAGGCACAGGGCCGCGCCTGGCACTGCGCGGCCAGTGCCAGCCCCTCCAGCACCAGGTCGGGCACACACTCCCCCCGGCACTCGAGCTGGTGCCACAGCCACTCTCCGCCACCTCCGGTAAACACCACGTAGGGTGGACTCTTCCCGTTTTCCGGCCGCAGCGCCAGCGAGACGGCGCCCAGCTGCGACAGCGCAACCCCGTGACGCACCGCCTCAGCGGTGGAGGTACCCGGCGTCACGCTATACTCGGCGGGCCCCGAGAAGCGAACGCGGCCGGTATCCAGCAGCAAGGCGCGCTCCATCAGGGCGGGCCCGGGAATAATGTAGCCCCCCTCGTGAACGCCCCCGGGCGTCACCAGGTCGATGGTCAGAGCGGACCCGGCATCAACCACACAGAGGCGCTGCCCCGGGTAGCGCGCTCGCGCTGCCAGCATGGCCAGCCAGCGATCGACGCCCATGCGCCGGGGTTCGGCATAGCTGTTATGCAGACCCGCCTGCTCCGCCTCACTGCGCGCAAACCAGGGTTCCACCCCCCAGCGCTCAAGCAGCAACTGTCGCAGCGCTCGGTCCTTTTCGTCATCGGCGACGCTGGAGATCCAGATAGCGGAAGGGCGTTGCGAGCAGTCCAGAAGCGCCGTTCTACTGACAGCGTCGTCACGCCGATAGACGCCCCGGGCGACAATCTCACCGTCGCGCACCAGACGCCACTTGGCACTGCTGTTGCCCACGTCGAGCTGGAGACAATCCCTCGGGCTCATGACGCCGGCCTCAGGGATACCTCACCACCGTACACCGGCTGCACACCCAGGCTGGTTTCCAGCTGCAGAGCACCGCGCGGGTCGACGCCCCGAGCCGTGCCCGCCTGGCGGAAATCGCCACTGCTGATGACCACCGGGGCACCGGCATAGGCATCCAGGCTCATCCAGGCCTCGCGCCAGGGCGCAAAACCACTGGCACCAAAGCCCGCAAGCAGCGGCAGCAGCTGGTCCAGCAGCGCGGCCAGCAGATGATTGCGGCCAGGCAGCTGGTCGCCCGCGAGGCTGCGCAGGTCAGTCCAGGACTGATCAATCGACGCCGCCACACCGGTCGGCATGTGCACATTGAGCCCAACGCCCACCACCACCTGACAGGGACCGGCGGCATCGCCTACCATTTCCAGCAAAATACCGCCCAATTTGGCGCCGTGAAACAGCAAGTCGTTGGGCCACTTGAGTTGCATCCCGCGGATGCCCAGGCTTTCCAGGGCACGGACTACCGCGACCCCCACGGCGAGACTCAAGCCTTCCAGGGCCGCCGCTCCCCCCTCGTATTCCCAGGTCAGGGACAGATAGAGGTTGCGCGCGAAGGGGCTGACCCAGGGCCTTCCGCGACGGCCGCGCCCAGCGGTCTGGAGCTCGGCGCTGCAACAGAAACCCGGCGGGCTACCGGCCGCGAGGCGCCGCAGGGCCTCGGCATTGGTGGAATCGAGTACCGGCTCGATCAACAGTTCGCCCAGCAGGTGGCGACTGCGAACAGAGAGCGCCTCGCGGATCCGGGGGGCCTCCAGCAACTCGAGGCCGCCGGGAATGCGATAGCCGCGCCCCTTTACCGACTCCACGGCAAGGCCATAGTCCTCCTGCAGGCGGTTGAGCTGCTTCCACACGGCGGTACGGCTGACCCCGAGGGTGGCGGCCAGGGCCTCCCCCGAATGGAACGCTCCATCGGCGAGACGGTTGACCAGAGAGAGGTTGGGCGCGGACACGGCGACATTCCCGAGCATGGTTGAAGGCGCATCATAACAAAGCAGACTGCTGCGGAGGTCACAGCACCCAGCGGTGAATTCATTCGGCGGGAGGTGGTCCCGCGCTCGCGGCGGGCGCTACACTCGAGCCTGGCACCATCGTGCCATTCCAGTCCTTATAAACAAAAGCACCAGGAGCCCCCCATGCCAGGACTCGACGACACCGCCCTGCGCGCGGCCGCCGACAAGCTGATCAAGGCCCACGCACAGGCCAGCCTCGACAACGAGTGGACCTTTTTCGTGGATGAACTCTACGCCACGGACTGCGTGTACACCTGCGAATACGCCGGCGTCATCACCGTGACAGCGAACGGCAGCGAGGAAATCAAAGCCACCCACTACGGCCGCGACATGCAGGTCGGCTGGGAGGGCTGGACCTTTCCCTACATGGGCGTCTATACCGGCAGCGACAACCGGCTGGTCACCCACTGGATGAACCGCGGCCCGGGCAAGCGCCCCGACGGCAGCCACTTCGAGACCCCGGGCATCTCCTTTATCACCCTCAATGACGAAGCAAAGATCTGCCACCAGTTCGACCTGTTTGATCTGGCCCACCAGATGAAGCTCTGCGACGAGCTGGAGGATGCCGGCCTGCTGTCTCCCGAACTCAAGCAGAACTGGGTCACACCGATGAAGGACAGGCTGGAAGCGCAACTGCAGTACAACAGGTCGACTCCCTGAGACACCCTGCCCTGACACAACGGCCAGATTAAGACGCTTGACTTATTAAGTCGACCGTCTTAATCTGGCTGCATGCAAGCGACCCCCGAACGTCAAATTGGAACCGGCGCCATCGCACTGATGGAGGCCGCCGAGCAGCTGATTGGTGAGAAGGGCATCGATGGCGTTTCCAGCCGCGAGATTGCCCGCCTGGCCGGACACAAAAACCACTCGGCGGTGAACTACAACTTCGGCTCCTACGAGGCCCTGGTGGAAGCCCTGATCGAGCACCGCTCCGCCCCCATCAGCCAGCAGCGCAAGGAGCTGTTTGCGGCACTGCTGGCAGCACCCGCAGTGCCCAGCCTGGAGGACCTGGTGGGCCTGATGGTGCGCCCGATGGCGGCACAACTGCTGGCCCCCGAGGGACAGCACCACTTCCTCAACCTGCTTTCCCAACTGTTGACCCGCGATCACTGGCAACAGGTCTTTCTGGAAAACCGCCGCCGGGACAACACCCTGCAACGCATCGGTGAACTAATCGAGTCACGGCTGCAGCAGCAGCTGCCAGCCACGGTGTGCCAGGAGCGCCTGCAACGACTGGGGAGCCAGATCGTCCATTGCGTGGCGGAATGGGACAGGCGAGTACGCGCGAGCACCCTGGAAGCCACCCCCGAGGCGCTGAACTGGCGCATCGAGGATTTTATCGTCTGCTCGGTCGCTGCCCTGACGGCGCCGACACGGCCCACCTCCCCGGAGCAATAATAATGACCGACATGGAATCCATTGGCCTGATCGTCCTGTTCACGTTCCTGGCGCTGTGGCTGATCGAACTGATTGGCGGGCGCCTGCGCCGCTCGCCACGGCCCCGTCGCGACTTCGGCTTCATGCTTTTCGGCATGTTCTCGAACCTGGTCCTCGCCGGCGCTGCCATCGGCAGCCTGACCGGCTGGTTGGTGATCCAGCTGTGGCCACACGGCGCCAACAGCCTGGCTTTCGTGCCCTTCTGGCTGGCCTTTCCGGTCATCTTCGTGGCCGAGGAAATGGCACACTACTGGCTGCACCGGGCCTCCCACCAGGCGCGCTGGCTGTGGAAGATTCACCGCACCCATCACAGTGCCCAGGACCTCAATGTCGCAGTCGTCTATCGCTACAACTTTTTCTGGGTATTCCTCCTGCCCCAAACCTGGATGGGCGCCTTCGCGGTCTACTTCGGGCAGTCGACGGCCTACTTCACCGCCATACTGATCACTTTCTTTGTCAATCTCGCCACCCACAGCAGCTTTCGCTGGGACCTCTGGCTGCGGGAGCGCACACCCGCCTTCCTGCAGCCGACCTGGTGGGTGATCGAGCGCATCATCACCCTGCCGGACACCCATCACGCTCACCACGCCTACGGGCGCGGCGCACACCCCAACGGCAACTACGCGGTGACCCTCTTCCTCTTCGATGTGATATTTGGCACTGCCAAGATCCCCAACCGGCGTCAGGAACACTATGGCCTGCCCATCTCCCCACGGCTGCACTGGGCGGAAGAACTGTTCTGGCCGCTGGTGCGCAAGCCACTCTTGCCCAAGCCGGGCCCTGCCCAACCAAAACCCGCGGCGGAATAAACCGGCAAGCCATCAGGACAGCGGCCCATGTGCCGCTGTTTTCTCCCCAATAACATTACGTTTACGTTAACGTAATATGCGTCTATAGTAAGGCGAAACCTTACAAAAGCGCAGACCATGCCCGACACCACCTACAGCATTGCCGACCTGGCACGGGAATTCGGTATCACCCACCGCACCATCCGCTTCTACGAGGAGAAGGGCCTGATCAGCCCCCGTCGCCGTGGCCAGCAGCGGCTCTACAGCCCCGCCGACCGGGTACGCCTCAAGCTCATCCTGCGCGGCAAGCGCATCGGCATGACCCTCGACGAGTCGGTCGAGGTGATCGACATGTACCAGCCCGGCAGTAACAACAGCGATCAGCTGCACGCTCTGCTGGAGCGAATCGGCGAAAAGCGCGCGCATCTGCTACAAAAGAGACAGGACATCGACGACATGCTGAGCGGGCTGGATGAAGTCCGGGCGCTCTGCCAACAGGCATTGGAGAAACAAGCATGAGCAATGGCTACCCCTCCCTGAACTTCGGCCTCGGCGAGGAGCTGGAGATGCTGCGGGATGCGGTGCGGCAGATGTGCCAGCGGGAAATTGCCCCGCGTGCCGCGCAGATCGACCGCGACAATGCCTTCCCCAACGACCTCTGGCGCACCTTCGGCGACATGGGCCTGCTGGGCATCACCGTGGAAGAGGAATACGGCGGCTCCGACATGGGTTACCTGGCCCACGCCATCGTCATGGAAGAGATCAGCCGCGCCTCGGCCTCGGTGGGCCTGTCCTACGGCGCCATGTCCAACCTCTGCCTGAATCAGATCCGCAAGAACGGCAGCGAGGCACAGAAGCGCCGGTACCTGCCCAAGCTGTGCCGCGGCGAGCACGTCGGCGCCCTGGCGATGTCCGAACCCAACGCCGGCTCGGACGTGGTCAGCATGAAGCTGCAGGCCCGGCGGGACGGCGACACCTGGTACCTCACCGGCAACAAGATGTGGATCACCAACGGTCCGGACGCCGATGTCTACATCATCTACGCCAAGACGGACCCCACGGCAGGCTCAAAAGGCATCACCGCCTTTATTGTCGAACGGTATTTCCCGGGCTTTTCCCGCTCGCCCAAGCTGGACAAGCTGGGCATGCGCGGCTCCAACACCTGCGAGCTGGTTTTTGACAACACCCCCGTGCCGACGGAAAACATCCTGCGCGGCGAAGGCCAGGGCGTGCAGGTCTTGATGTCGGGCCTCGACTACGAACGCACGGTGCTCGCCGGCGGCCCGGTGGGCATCATGCAGGCCTGCCTCGACGAAGTGCTCCCCTACCTGCACACCCGGGAGCAGTTCGGCCAGCCCATCGGCCAGTTCCAGCTGATGCAGGGCAAGCTGGCCGACATGTACGCCGACCTCTCCGCCTGCCGCGCCTATCTCTACGCCGTGGCCGCCGCCTGCGACCGCGGCGAGGAAACCCGCAAGGACTGCGCCGCGGTGATTCTCTACACCGCGGAAAAGGCCACCCAGATGGCCCTGCAGGCCATCCAGGCCCTGGGCGGCTTCGGCTATACCAACGAGGCCAATACGGGCCGCTTGCTGCGCGACGCCAAGCTCTACGAGATCGGCGCCGGCACCTCGGAAATCCGACGCATGCTGATCGGCCGCGAACTGTTCAACGAAACCGCCTGACCCGGGAGCCCTCCATGAGCGTGCTGCAGACCCGCCTCAATCCCAGTGACGAGACTTTCCAGGCCAACCGCGAGCACCTGCAGGCCCAGGTGGACGAGCTGCGCCAGCTGACCGCTCGACTCCGCGAGGGCGGCGGCGCGAAGGCCCAGCAGCGCCACACGGCTCGCGGCAAGCTGCTGCCCCGGGAGCGCCTGGCCGCCGTGCTGGACCCGGACTCCCCCTTCCTGGAGCTCTCGCAGCTGGCCGCCTACCAGGTCTATGAAGACGATGTCCCCGGCGCCGGCATCATTACCGGCATCGGTCGCATCGCCGGGCAGGAGTGCATGATCTTCGTCAACGACGCCACGGTGAAGGGCGGCACCTATTATCCCCTGACCATCAAGAAGCAGGGCCGCGCCCAGACCATCGCCGAGGAAAATCGCCTGCCCTGCGTCTACCTGGTGGATTCCGGGGGAGCCTACCTGCCCCTGCAGGACGAGGTTTTTCCCGACCGCGAACACTTCGGCCACGCCTTCTACAACCAGGCGCGCATGTCCGCCCAGGGCATCCCGCAAATCGCCGCCGTGCTCGGCTCCTGCACCGCCGGCGGTGCCTATCTGCCGGCCATGGCCGACGAGTCGATCATCGTCAAGAACCAGGGCAGCATCTTTCTCGGCGGCCCGCCCCTGGTAAAGGCCGCTACCGGCGAAGTGGTCACCGCCGAGGAGCTGGGCGGCGCGGACGTGCACTGCCGCACCTCCGGGGTCACCGACCACTACGCCAACAACGACCACCACGCTCTGGAGCTGGTGCGCCGCGCGGTGGCCCGCCTGAATCGGGTCAAGCCCGCCCGCCTCGACCTGCGCGAACCCGTCGAGCCCCTCCACGACCCCGAAGAGCTCTACGGCGTGGTCCCGAAGGACACGCGCCAGCCCCTGGACGTGTACGAGATCATCATGCGCCTGGTCGACGGCTCCGAATTCGACGAGTTCAAGGCTCTCTTCGGCGAGACCCTGGTCTGCGGTTTCGCCCGCCTGCACGGCTACCCGGTGGGCATCGTGGCCAACAACGGCATCCTGTTCAGCGAATCCGCGGTCAAGGGCGCCCACTTCATCGAGCTCTGCGCCCAGCGCGGCATCCCCCTGGTGTTCCTGCAGAACATCACCGGCTTCATGGTCGGCAAGCAGTACGAAGCCGGCGGCATCGCCCGCCACGGCGCCAAGATGGTCCACGCCGTCGCCTGCGCCAATGTGCCCAAGTTCACCGTGATCATCGGCGGCTCTTTCGGCGCCGGCAACTACGCCATGTGCGGCCGCGCCTACGAGCCACGTTTCCTGTTCATGTGGCCCAATGCGCGCATCTCGGTGATGGGCGGCGAACAGGCCGCCGGTGTGCTGGCCACGGTCAAGCAGGACCAGCTGGCCAGAGAAGGCAAGTCGATGACGCCCGAGGAAGAAGCCGACTTCAAGCGCCCGACCCTGGAGCAGTACGAGCGCCAGGGGCACCCCTACTACGCCTCGGCGCGCCTGTGGGACGACGGCGTGATCGACCCGGCGGATACGCGCATGGTGCTGGGCCTGTGCCTGTCGGCGACGATGAATGCACCGATTGAGGAGACGCGGTTTGGCGTATTTCGGATGTAGATCACCGCGGTGGCTCGAGCCAGCTCTGAATCCGGGCACGAGGCCGATTGCCGCTTTCCGGGAAACGCTGCAAGTACGTCCCTGTACGCTCCTCGCCGGCCGTCCATGGCCGGCGAGGTTCCCGGAAAGCGGCAATCGGCCTCGCGCCCTCGCTACGGTAGCAGCGTCGACTCGTGAGGCCCACCTTCCAGCAGGTTTGTCGCAACGCGACAGTTCCCGTCACCGTGAGGCTACAGTCAACGGCGCGTTAGGCGAAGTGCCCAGCTTGAGGTGGAGCGGGGGCGGCAGGCCCGGTGCAGGACCGTCGGCGACATGGATGTCGCCGTCGAGCGTACATGGATGTATTCACAGCGTGTCCTGGACCGGGCCTGCCGCCACCGCTCCACCGCCACTGGCCGCAATCGGAGCGATCACCAACCGGAGCCAACGATGAGCGACAAGACGGTAAGCACGACAATAGACGCCCGGGGTGTGGCGACCGTGACGCTGAATAACCCCGACAAGCGCAATGCCTTCGACGACGCGATCATCCGCCAGCTGCGCGAGGCCTTCGAGGGCCTGGGGGCAGATGAGGCGGTGCGGGTGGTGGTGCTTGCCTCCACCGGCAAGCATTTCTCCGCCGGCGCCGACCTCGGCTACATGCAGCGCATGGCGCACTACGACTACGGCCACAACCTGCGCGACGCCGAGGGCCTGGCGGGCATGTTGCGCACGCTGTACGAATTGCCCAAGCCGAGCATTGCCCGGGTGCAGGGTGCCGCCTTTGGTGGCGCGGTGGGGCTGGTGAGCTGCTGTGACATGGCGGTGGCGGAAAGCGGCGCCATCTTCTCCCTGTCGGAGGTACGCATCGGCATGGTGCCGGCGACGATCAGTCCCTATGTGATACGCGCCATCGGTGAACGCCAGGCGCGGCGCTGGTTTCTCACCGGGGAGCGCTTTGACGCCCGGCGGGCGCAGGCCATGGGGCTGGTGCACGAGGTGGTGGCCGCGGATGCGCTGGACCAGGCCGTGGAAGATCTGGTGGCAGCGCTGTTGCAGTCCGGCCCCGCTGCGGTGGCGGCGGCCAAGGACCTGATCAGTGCCGTGGCCGGGGCGCCGATCAGCGCGGAGCTGGTGGAGGACACCTGTGCCCGCATCGCGCATATCCGCGTCTCCGAGGAAGGCCAGGAGGGGCTCAAGGCCTTCCTGGAAAAACGCTCACCCAACTGGGTCGGTGACTGAGGACGGAGCCATGTTCACGAAGCTGTTGATTGCCAACCGCGGCGAAATCGCCTGCCGCGTCATCCGTACGGCGCGACGGCTGGGTATCGCCACGGTGGCGGTGTATTCCGACGCCGACCGCCATGCCCTGCATGTGCAGCTGGCCGACGAGGCGGTGCATGTGGGCCCCGCGCCGGCCCGGGAGTCCTACCTGGTCATCGCGAATATCATCGAGGCGGCGCGACGCAGCGGGGCCCAGGCGATCCACCCCGGCTATGGCTTCCTCTCGGAGAATGCCGACTTTGCCCGCGCCTGTGCCGAGGCCGGGGTGGTGTTTGTGGGCCCCCCACCTGCCGCCATCGAGGCGATGGGCTCGAAATCGGCAGCCAAGGCGATCATGGAGCGCGCCGGCGTGCCCCTGGTACCCGGCTACCACGGCGACGACCAGAAACCGGCCCGGCTAAAGGCCAGTGCCGACGAGATGGGCTACCCGGTCCTGCTCAAGGCCACGGCCGGCGGTGGCGGCAAGGGCATGCGCCAGGTATGGTCGGCGGCGGATTTTGATGACGCCCTGGCGGCCGCCCAACGCGAGGCCAGCGCCAGCTTCGGCGACGAGCGCATGCTGGTGGAGAAGTACCTGACGCGGCCCCGGCATGTGGAAGTACAGGTGTTCTGCGACAGTCACGGTGAGGGGGTCTACCTGGCAGAGCGCGACTGCTCGCTGCAGCGCCGCCACCAGAAAGTGATCGAGGAGGCGCCGGCACCCGGCATGAGCGCGGAGTTGCGCGCGGCCATGGGGGAAACCGCGGTGCAGGCGGCCCGGGCCATCGACTACGTGGGCGCCGGCACGGTGGAGTTCCTGCTGGACGAGGACGGCAGCTTCTATTTCATGGAGATGAACACCCGCCTGCAGGTGGAACACCCGGTGACCGAGATGATCACCGGCCAGGACCTGGTGGAATGGCAGTTGCGCGTCGCCGCTGGCGAGCCCCTGCCCCTGAAACAGGATGCCATCACTCTCCACGGGCACGCCTTCGAGGCGCGCATCTACGCGGAGGATCCGGACAACGATTTCCTCCCCGCCACCGGCACCCTGGCCCACCTGCGCCCGCCGGAAGAATCCTCCCATGTGCGGGTGGATACGGGCGTCCGCGAGGGCGACGAGATCAGCGTCTACTACGACCCGATGATCGCCAAGCTGGTGGTCTGGGACGAGGACCGCGGGCGTGCCCTGCAGCGCCTGGCCCGGGCCCTGGTGGACTACCGCATCGGCGGCACGGTGACCAACCTCGACTTCCTCTACAACCTGGTCACGACGAAGCCCTTCCGGAACGCCGAGCTGGATACCGGCTTTATCGAGCGCCACCGCGAGCTGATCTTCCGCGAGCAGGACATCGATCTCGCCCGCGACCTCCCCGCAGCCGCGCTGGCCCTGCTGCTTCAGCGCCAGCAGACCGCGCGGGGCAGCCGCCAGCCCGGCGATCCCTGGTCCCCCTGGGACAGCGCCAGTGCCTGGCGCCTGAACGAGCCCCACCGCCACCGGTTGCGCCTGCACTGTCACCAGCAGGACTTCGAGGCGGTAGTCGAAGCACGGGGCAAGGATCACTACGTGGTGTCCGCCCGAGTCAGCGCGGCTACTACCGACGACGAGCGAGCTGAGCAACGGCAGGGAGCCACAGACGGAGTCGACGTGGTTGCCAGCGAGGCGCTGCAGGCGCGCCTGAGCGGCGAGACACTGACCCTCGACCGCGACGGCCACCGCCAGCGGGCCACCCTGGCGCGGACCCAGGACGGCCATACCCTGTATTTTGCCGAGGGCGCCTGTCATTTCCGTGAATGGCAGCCGGATACCGGCGAAGGGGGACACGACGCAAGCGCCGGTGGCTTGCTGGCTCCCATGAACGGCACGATTGTCGCCCTGGTTGCCGATGTTGGCGCGCCGGTAACGGCGGGCAGTCCCCTGCTGATCATGGAAGCGATGAAAATGGAGCACACCCTGCGCGCACCCGCCGACGGCAGCGTCGAGCAGTTTTTCTTCCAGGCGGGGGACCTGGTCTCCGGCGGGGCCGAGCTGCTGCAGTTCACCCCCGCGGGCGAGGAAAACCGGGAGAGCGCGCATGCCTGACCCGACGACAACGGCCACCGGTAACACGCTTCCCGAACAGGTCACCCTGGTCGAGGTCGGCCCGCGGGACGGCCTGCAGAACGAAACGGAGCCGGTCGCCCTGGCGGACAAGCTCCGACTGATCCACGAACTGGCGGCGGCCGGGCTGCCGGTCATTGAGGCGGGCAGCTTCGTCAATCCCCGATGGGTCCCGCAGATGGCTGACAGCGAGGCCGTCTTCGCCGGCCTGCAACGGCGCGCCGGCGCGCGCTATACCGCCCTGACCCCCAACCTGAAGGGTTTCGAGCGCGCCCTGGCGGCGGGCGCCGACGAAGTCGCGGTGTTCGCGGCCGCCTCCGAAAGCTTCTCCCGCAAGAACATCAACTGCGGCATCGCCGACAGCCTGCTGCGCTTCACGCCGGTCATGGAAGCGGCTCGCTCGGCGGGCCTGCCGGTGCGCGGCTACGTGTCCTGCGTACTCGGCTGCCCCTACGAGGGCGAGATTGCGCCCGCCGCAGTGGCCGGGGTGGTTCGCGAGCTGCTGGGCATGGGCTGCTATGAGGTCTCCCTCGGCGATACCATCGGCACCGGCACCGCCGGCAGCATGACGCGGCTGCTGGACAGGCTGCTGGCGGAGTTCCGGCCACGGCAACTGGCAGTGCACTGCCACGACACCTACGGCCAGGCCCTGGCCAACATCCTGGTGGCCCTGCAGCACGGCATCGCCACCGTCGACGCCTCGGTGGCCGGCCTCGGGGGCTGCCCCTATGCCCCCGGCGCCAGCGGCAATGTCGCCACCGAGGATGTGCTCTACCTGCTCCATGGCCTGGGCATCCACACCGGTATCGACCTGAAGGCCGTTGCGGCGGCGGGTAATCGCATTTCCGCCCGCCTGGGGCGAGCCAGCGCCTCCCGGGTCGCGCGGGCACTCGGCGCACAAGCCTGAAGACCGCCGTATCAACCGGGCGCGCCCGCTGAGCAGGAAGGTCTGAACCGGTATCGCGCTGTGCTACAGTGCCACCAGAATAACCGCGGAAACTTCATGCACGAGCGCCAGATTCATCAACTCCGCCACCTGGCTGCCGCCCTGGTGACGGCCATCGGGCTGTGGCAGATCGCCCAGTTGTGGCTGCAGCATTTCCGTGAAGACCTGCTGCTGGAAGCCCTCTGGGGCGGTGTTTACCTGCTGCTGGCCCTGGGCCTGGTGGGCCGCTCCCGTTTCAGCCTGTTTGCCACCGGAGTCGTCTGCCTTGGCCACATCGTCTGGGTACTGCAGAGCCGGGGGCTGGCCACACCGCTGGACGGCCTGGTGGCGCTGATCGACCTGTGCCTGGCGGGCCTCGGCGTATCCCTGCTCTGGGCGCTGCGCCACCGGGGCAGCGTCTGACCCCAGGCCTTGAAATCCCGGCAGCGCGCCCTCACAGTGACTTCGCGAGACCCTTGTGCCCAAGGCGCATAAGGGCAGCTACGCAACACATTACGGTCCGGCACCCGCCGGGTGCCGACCCGAGACAAACACCACTGGAGAACGCACGCACTACTGTCATTGTCAGGAGGATGCTACCCATGGTCCGAAGACACGACCCCTACCCATCCAGAACCGGTGGCCAGGAGGCCATCCATCCCCGCCAGGACCCGGTGGTCTACGGCGGTCCACAGGCCGGCACGCCCGGCGCACTCAGCGGCGAGCAGCTGCAGCAATTTGAACGCGAGGGCTACCTGGTCCTCCCCGACCTGTTCAGCGACCTGCTGGAGCCCATCCGCGAGGAATTCCACACCTTGAGCCGGCGCATGCGCGGCGATGAGGCACTGTATACCGAACCCGACAGCGACGAGCCGCGCACCCTGTTCAAGGTGCACGCCTGGAGCGACCTGCTGCAGCAGGTCATGCGCGACCCGCGCATCCTGACACCGGTGCAGCAGATTCTCGGCTCCGCGGCGACGACCATGCAGTCCCGCATCAACATCAAGCCGGCCTTCAAGGGCAAGTCCTTTCCCTGGCACTCCGCCTTCGAGACCTGGCACGTCGAGGATGGCATGCCGCGGATGCGCGCGGTGACCGCCTGGATCATGCTGACCGACAACAGCCCCCACAACGGGCCGCTCTATGTCATCCCCGGCTCGCACAAGCACTACGTTTCCTGTGCCGGCACCACCGGGCGCGAGAACTACCGCACTTCACTGCGGCGCCAGACACTGGGGGTGCCGCGCAGCGAAACCCTCAAGGACATGTTGCAGGAGCAGCCCATTCACACCGTGTCCGGTCGCGCCGGCACGCTGGTGTTCCACGACTGCAACCTGCTGCACGGTTCCCCGGACAACATCTCCGCGGACCCGCGCAGCATCCTGATGTATGTCTACAACAGCGTGGAGAATGCGGTGGAGGCGCCTTTCAGCGACCTGCCCCCGCGGCCCCACTACCTGTGTGACCGGGAGGCGCAACCACTGTCGGCCCTGCAGCAGCCACTGCAGGTTCCCGCCCGGGCCGCCTGAGGGCCAAGGGGCTCACTCCGCGGCGAGAAAACCGATCCAGCGCTCCTCGGTGATGAAGTTCGGGTTGGCCCAGTCGGCCCACTTCTCGCCGAGGCCTTCCGCCACCACATCCTCCACACCGGCGCCCGCGGCCAGGCGACCGCGCACGTGGTCGCGTGTCGCCACCAGCATATCCGCGAAGCGCTGCAGGTCGGCCTTGTCGGCCACATCGCCATGCCCCGGGACGACCACGGTGTCGTCGTCAATCCGCGCCAGCACCGCCTGCACCCCGGCAATGTAGCCGTCGACCGTGCCGCCAGAGCTCATGTCCACGAAGGGGAAGCGGTCCTTGAAGAACAGGTCGCCCATGTGCACCACGTTTTCCGCGGCGAAGTACACCACACTGTCACCGTCGGTATGACCATTGGGGTAGTGCTGCAGCTCCAGCGTATCGCCGTTGAAATGCAGCGCCGCCGAGTCGCCGTAGGTGACCACTGGCAGGGCCTCCGGCGGGCTCGCCGCCTGTTCCACACCCAGGGCGGCAATGCGCCCGCCGCTGGCCATGCGCGCGCGCACGTTGTCGTGGGCCATAACCACCGTGCCCTGCTCACCCCACAGGGCATTGCCACCGGTATGATCCAGGTGCCAGTGGGTATTCAACAGAAACCGCGGCGTATCGGTGCTGGCGGAGAGTTCGCGCACAGCGCTGGCATAGGCCGGTGCCATGTCGGTGTAGTCGGCGTCAATCAGCAACACGCCGTCACCCCCCACCGAGGCGACGATATTGCCGCCTTTGCCCTGCAGCAGGTGCAGCGGCCCCTTCAGCGGCGCGGTAGTAAACGAGGGGGCATCCTCCCCGGCGTGATTATCGGCCTGGGCCGGCGCGACAGCCAGGCAGGCAGCGGCGAACAGCGCGGGCAGGGCATTGCGCGTGGCATTCATCAAAGACATGGTAAAACTCCCGTGTTGGTGACCCGGGCGCACCGAGAGAGTCAGCCCGCAAAGGGCCACGCGACGCGCCGGAATGACAGACATGCCCGCTAGGCGTTGAGATCGGGAATCAGCTCGTCCTTGAGGCGCGCAATGGCGTCCTTCAGGCGCAGCTTCTCCTTCTTCATGCGTTGCAGCAGGATCTGGTTCTTGTAGGGGTAAGCGTAGAGTTCCGCGATGCGCTCGTCCAGCGCACGGTGGCGTTCACTGAGCAGAGCCAGACGCATCGCCGGCGGGATATCCTCGTTGGCGGCGTCGGATCCCGGGGGGCCGAGTGACGATTGCGGCGGCTCGTTCATGGTCTGGCAGGGGTGCCCTGGTAAGCGATTACATGCATCGCACTCTACTCCTTCCCGCTGCCGGTGTAAAAGTGCGCCAGCAATTCCTGCCACAGGGGATGACCGGCGTCGCCCAGGGCGTAGAAATGCGGGCTCATCAAGCTGTCGCGGGCGTTGTAGCGCAGCGGTTTGCCATCCAGCCCCAGCACGGCACCGCCGCAAGCCTCGAGCAGGGCCTGGCCGGCGGCCACGTCCCATTCGCAGCAGGGGGAAAAACGCGGATAGAAATCGCCGCGGCCCTCGGCGATCTGGCAGAACTTCAAGGCACTGCCGCTATTGTCCCGCTCCAATGGGGCCTGCCAGCGGTCTTCCAGCCAGGCCAGGCACTCCCGCAACCGCGGGTTGCGGTGGCGGCGACTCGCCAGCACCACCAGCGGCGCTTCCGTGTTCAGCGGCCGGGCTGCCAGGATGTCCCGCGACCAGCTTTGCCCATCCACGCTGTGAAAACACCAGGCACCCTGCCCCGGGATGCCCAGATAGGCCCGGCGTTGCAGCGGCACGTAGAGCAAGCCAAGCACCGGCACATGGTCGCGCACCAGGGCAATGTTGATGGTGAACTCCCCGGTGCCGGCGACAAACTCCTTGGTGCCATCCAGGGGGTCCACCAGCCAGTAGCAGGGCCAGTTGCGGCGCTGGGCCTTGCGCGCCGGCGATGACTCCTCCGACAGCATGGGCCACTCGGGGGTGAGCTGCTTCAGGCCCCGGCAAAGGTGGACATGGGAATCCAGGTCGGCCTGGGTCAGCGGCGAGTCATCGCTCTTGGACTGCAGACCGGCGTCACCGGGGGCGTGGTAGTGGCTGCAGATCATCTCCCCGGCGTCGAAACACAGGCGCAACAGGGGGTCTGTCAGATCGTTCAGCTCAGGCACGGCCTTTCCCGGCAGGATGGAGCCGATATTGTAGCACTGCAGCGAGCCACAAAACCCGGCATAATGCGCGGCCCATGCAACGCTCCGAGGGCCCCGCGATGCTCGACTGGAACGCCATCGACACCGTGCTGCTGGACATGGACGGCACGCTGCTCGACCTGCATTTCGACAACTACTTCTGGCTCGACCACCTACCCCGGGTCTGGGGCGAGCGCCAGGGACTCAGCCCGGACGATGCCTCCGCGACACTCCAGGCACGCATCCACTCCCAGCGCGGCACCCTCAACTGGTACTCCCTGGACTACTGGTCCGAACAGCTCGACATGGACATTCCGGCCCTCAAGCAGGAACTGCGGCACATGATCCGCCTGCGCCCCTTCGCCCTGGAGTTCCTGCAGCGCCTACACGCCAGTCACCGCGAGGTGGTGCTGGTCACCAATGCCCACCGCAAGACCCTCGACCTGAAAATGACCCAGGTCGACATCACCCCCTGGTTTGACCGCCTGGTGGTCTCCCACGACCTGGACTTCCCCAAGGAGGATCCACAGTTCTGGCAACGCCTGCAGGCCCTGCACCCCTTCGACCCCGCGCGGACCCTGTTGATCGACGACACCGAGAGCGTCCTGGAGTCCGCCCACAACTACGGCATCGCCCACCTGCTGACGCTGCTGCAGCCGGACAGCCAGCTGCAGAAACGCCTGGATACCCGCTTCCCGGGCATCCACCACTTCGACGAAATCATGCCCGAGCAACTGGACCTGCCCCGCACGGAGGCCGCCGGTGAGTGAATTGAGCAAACTGCGTATCGACAAGTGGCTGTGGGCGGCGCGTTTCTTCAAGACCCGCAGCCTGGCCAAGGCCGCCATCGAGGGCGGCAAGATCCAGGTCAACGACCAGCGGGTCAAGGTTTCCAAGGAGATCAGCGTGGGCGACCGGCTGCAGATCCGCCAGGGCTGGGACCTCAAGGTGGTGGTGGTAGACGCTCTCTCCGACCAGCGCCGCGGCGCCCCGGAAGCGCAGCAGCTCTACACGGAAACCCCGGACAGTCTTGCCCGGCGGGAGTCCGAGGCTGCCGCCCGCAAGGCCGCCGGCGGCATGATCGAGCGACCGGCGACCAAGCCCACCAAGAAGCAGCGCCGCCAGATCCACCGTTTCAAGGAAACGCCGCAATAAGCCGACGACACCACCGGACCGCCACGGCCATTCAAGCGCCAGCCGCTGGCCCGGCAGAGCGCGCTCTAGCTCGTTGCCACTTCCACGCAATCCCGCCCCCGCGCCTTGGCCCGATACAGCGCCAGGTCGGCGGCCTTGACCAGGTTCTGCGGGGTGGTCGCGTTGGTCGGCTTCACCGAGGCGACACCCTGGCTGACCGTGATGCAGGGCGCCACCGGTGAGGCGCCGTGTGGAATACGCGTATGATCGATTCGCTCGCGCAGGCGCTCGGCCGTGCGACGGGCAGCCGCCGCGTCGGCCCCCGGTAACACCAGAATGAACTCCTCGCCCCCGTAGCGGCCCGCCAGCTCACCGGCCCGTGCGACGGTACTGCGCATGATCTCCGCCAGCTGTTGCAAGACCTTGTCACCGGCATCGTGCCCGTAGGTATCGTTATAGGGCTTGAAGTAGTCGACATCCAGCATCACCACCGCAAGATGCCCACCATTGCGCCGCGCCCGATTGATCTCCTCCTGCAGCACGCGATTGACCAAGCGGCGGTTACCCAGGCCCGTCAGCTCATCGACATTGGCCAGGTCCACCAGCTGCTTGCGCGCCTCGGCCAGCTGGCGATTGCGATCGCGCAGGGAATCGCTCAGGTCCGACAGCTCCTGAGCCATGGTGGCACGCTCCCAGGTCGCGGAGATCATGCCCCGCACCGCCAGGTAGACCCGATCACTGGCAAACAGCAGCAGTCCGCAGAGGCCCAGGGTGAACAGGCCAATCAGCAAGTGCCAGGGTGCCTCCCAGTAGTGCAGCAGGCACCACCAGCCTATCGGCAGCAGGGCGGCGTAAAGCTGCACCAGGAAATACTCGCGCAGGGCCATGGTCATGCCCATGGCCACCAGATTCACCAGCAAGATGCACAGCAGAAAGATGTACAGCAGTGCCGGCGGCGCGAAGCTCGCCGCGACAATAAAGGCAGTGGACCATGCCAGACCGGTTGCCAGCGCCCCCAGCAGAAGCAGCGCATAGACCCGACCGGGCCGCTGGTGGTACTCGCCAAACTGCAGGGCCCGCTGGTTGTAACCGGCACGCAGCACGACGAGTGCGAGAACGCCCACGGCCCAGGCCAACAGAGCGGCGACAGGCAGGAACTGCCAGAACAGCAGCACCATGGCCAGTAGACCCAGCAGGTTGGCCCCCACCGTCGCCACGCGGCTATGCTGCAGCAGCAGCTCGAGCTGGGCGGACAGGAGTTCCCGCGCTGGAATGTGTCGCTGATAGACCATCCACGGATGCTACAACGGCCGCGGCGGATTGGCGATGCCGACTACCCCGGATGGGGAAGCCCATCACACCCGCCTGACACAACTCCGATCGGCAACCGCACCTCGAACCGCTGGCAAGCACCCATGACCCAGCGGTTTGCGATTGCCGCGGGAATCGCAGACACTAAAGCGCTCATCCAAAGAGATCCGCAATGCTGTCCTGGCCCCTGATTCGCAACATCTGCCTGGCGCTGCTGCTCCTGCCCCTCGCCCACTTCGCGTGGGTGGTGGGAAGCGAGCATGCCCGGCGCCAGGCCCCGGGGCCGGAGGTGTGGCAAGCGGAAGTCGACGCCTATACTCGGGAAGCCCAAACCCTCAGCCTGCCGGCGGACCCTGTCCTGGTCGCCGGGGGCCGCCAGGTCAAACTCTGGGCCGGACTGGATCGCCTGCTGGCCCCCCGGCCGGTGCTGATGCGCGGCCTGGGTGACGCCACCGTCGACGACCTCATTTATCACTACAGCGACCTGATTGGCTACTACCGACCGGAGAGCCTGATCCTGCTGGTGGGCAACAGCGAATTCCAGCAACGTGATGACAAGGAGCCCACTGAATTACTGCAGGCCGTACAGCAGTTTGCCGCGATCGACCGGGAGCATCGACCCAGCGGGCAGCTCTACCTGATCGGCCCGGTCAAGACACCGTTCTACCCGGAGGATCACCGGCGAATCGCCCAGGCGAATACCCTCCTGGCGGCCTGGGCCGCGGGGGAGCCCGGGGTCACCTACCTCGATCCCGCTCCGGTACTCGAAGATGCCGAGGGCAAACCCGACGGCAGCTACTTCCGGCCCGGCGGCCAATACCTGAACCGGCAGGGCTACCTGCGCCTCGGGGTCTTGCTGCGCGCGGCGCTGGAAGCCCGTGAGACACCCCACACCCCCGCAGAAAGTTACGTGAATAGCACCGGGAGTTCTGCGAATGCGCAATGAATGCGCTAGAATTCGCACATGTTGACCGAGATCCCCGTCACCCTGCCCGACACCCCCCTACTGACCGCCGTGGATCAGGGCCGCCCCCTGCGCGAACTGTCGGAGGCAGAACTGGAGCAGCTGGCGCAGGAGCTGCGCGCCTTCCTGCTTTACACCGTTGGACAGACCGGCGGGCATTTCGGGGCCGGGCTCGGCGTGGTAGAGCTGACCATCGCCCTGCACGCCATCTACAACACCCCCGACGACCGCATTGTCTGGGACGTGGGCCATCAGACCTACCCCCACAAGATTCTCACCGGGCGCATGCAGCAGATGCACAGCATGCGCCAGGCCGGCGGATTGGCGGGCTTCCCCAAGCGCAGCGAGAGCCCCTACGACACCTTCGGCGTCGGCCACTCCTCCACCAGCATATCCGCCGCCATGGGCATGGCCCTGGCCGCCCGGCAGCAGGGCCTCGACCGCAAAGTGGTGGCCGTGATCGGCGACGGTGCCATCACTGGTGGCATGGCGATCGAGGCCCTGGCCCATGCCGGCCACGAGCGCCCGGACATGCTGGTGATTCTCAATGACAACCAGATGTCCATCGGCCACAACGTCGGCGGCCTGGCCAGCTACTTCGCCAAGATCTGGGCCAGCAAGACTTACATCTCCCTGCGCGAGGGCACCAAGCGCATCCTCAGCCGCATCAAGCCCGCCTGGGACCTGGCCAAGCGCACCGAAGAGCACATGAAGGGCATGGTCGCCCCCGGCACCCTGTTCGAGGAGCTGGGCTGGCACTACATCGGCCCCCTGGATGGCCACGACCTGCCGCAGCTGCTGCAGACCCTGGAAAACATGAAGGATCTGGAAGGCCCCCAGTTCCTGCATATCCGCACCATGAAGGGCAAGGGCTTCGCCCCCGCCGAGGCCGACCCGGTGGGCTATCACGCCATCAACAAGATCGAGGCCAAGCCCCGCGGCCCCCAGCCGGCCACCCCGCCGGCAGTGAAAAAGCCCAAGTACCAGGAAGTCTTCGGCCGCTGGCTCTGCGACATGGCCGAGCGCGACCCGCTGCTGGTGGGGATCACCCCCGCCATGTGCGAAGGCTCCGGCCTGGTGGACTTCGCCAAACGCTTCCCCGAGCGCTACCACGACGTCGCCATTGCCGAACAGCACGCCGTCACCCTGGCCGCCGGCATGGCCTGCGATGGACTGAAGCCGGTGGTGGCCATCTACTCCACCTTCCTGCAGCGCGCCTACGACCAGCTGATCCACGACGTGGCGATCCAGAACCTGGGCGTCACCTTCGCCATCGACCGCGCCGGCCTGGTCGGCCAGGACGGCCCCACCCACCACGGCGCTTTCGACCTCAGCTACCTGCGCTGCATCCCCAACCTGGTGATCGGCGCCCCCTCCGACGAGAACGAGTGCCGGCAGATGCTCTACACCGGCTACCGCCACGCCGGGCCTGCGGCCATCCGCTACCCCCGGGGAACCGGCCCCGGCGCGCTGATCGCCGAGGAGATGAGCGAGCTGGAGATTGGCAAAGCGGTGGAAGTGCGCCGCGGCGAGGGGGTGGCGATCCTGGCTTTTGGTACGGTGCTGGCTGAAGCCATGAAAGCAGGCGAGGCGCTGAATGCCACGGTGGTGGACATGCGCTGGGTGAAGCCGCTGGATGAGGCGATGGTGTTGAAGCTGGCGGAAGAGCATGAGTTGCTGGTGACGGTGGAGGATAATGCGGTGGCGGGGGGTGCTGGGAGTGGAGCTGTAGAGTTGTTGCTGGCCCGTGGCTCAGCCGTGCGCTGCCTGCAGATCGGCCTACCGGATGCGTTTGTGGAGCATGGCTCGCAGCAGGAGCAGTGGCGGCAAGTGGGGTTGGATGCACCGGAAATTGTAGAGCGAGTGCGCATCTCCCCGCCCCAACGACTGCAGGATGCCGCCAGCCGCGTGGCGCTGGAAGCCGTCGTTCACAAAGCCCCTTGACGCCGAGCGTGGCGACACCGCCGAGCCGGCTATGACACGAACATACCAGCACAATTATTCCGAGATCCGCCCCTCCGTCTTCAACCTGGAGCAACGTCAGCGCAAAGCATTCACCGTGGTCAAAGTATGCAAGGACTTCCTGCAGACTGAAGACCTGACCCACCTCACGCTTCTGGATGTGGGCAGCTCCAGCGGTATCATCGATAACTTCCTGGCGGATTACTTCGGCAGTGTTACAGGCATCGACATTGATGCGCCGGCCATGTCTTGGGCTCAAGCGAACTTCCACAAGGCTAACCTGCACTACGCACAAGGCGATGCCATGCAGCTCGCCTTCCCGAATGACCAATTCGATATTGTGGTCTGCTCGCACGTTTACGAGCATGTACCCGATGCAAAGGTCATGTTTGAAGAGATCCTCCGGGTGCTGAAGCCCGGTGGCTTCTGCTATTTTTCCGGCAACAACCGCATGATGTGGATGGAGCCGCACTACCGTCTGCCGCTGCTATCCCTGCTGCCAAGGCCCCTGGCACACCGCTACATGCGTCTTGCCGGCAAGGGCGATTATTACCATGAGAAACATCTGAGCTATCGTGCCCTAAAGGCACTATGTGAAAGCTTTCAATTGCACGACTATTCCCTCTCCATCATCCGGGACCCTGCCCGCTTCGGCGCGGATTACATGCTCGTCCCTGGGAGCCCAAAGTGGAAACTGGCCAAAACCGTGGCCCGACTGGCCCCATGGGCGACACCACATATCTGGCTGCTGCAGAAGCCAGCGGGCTCCCGGCCATGAGGGTACTCGTGATCACACGCAACCTGCCGCCGCTTGTGGGAGGCATGGAGCGGCTGCTGCAGAACCTAGTGCTGGGGGTTACGGAATATGCGGATGTCACCGTTATTGGTCCCAGGGGCTGCCACGCCCACCTGCCGGAAACAGTGGAAACCCATGAATGCAGCAACAAGCTAGCCGGATTCCTGTCTGGTTCTACGCTCACTGCCCTGCGTATTGTCCGCAAGGACCGGTTTGACGTAGTGATCGGTGGCAGCGGACTGATGGCTCCGCTGCTCTTTCTGCTGAAAACTCTGTTCAAGTGCAGAACTCTGGTTCTGTTACATGGACTGGACATCATCGTTGACCACTGGCTGTACCAGCGCGTGTTCGTTCCCACCCTGCGTCACGCCGATCAGGTGGTTGCCAACAGTCGTAATACCAAGCGTTTGGCCGCCAAGAAAGGTGTTCCAGAAGAGCGGATCAGTATCATTCACCCGGGCACCCATATCCCGGAGCAGCCGGATGCAGAGAGGAAAGGCGAATTCTTGCAACGCTACCGGATCTCTTTCAGTCGCTACATGCTGTTTGCAGGACGGATTACCCGTCGCAAAGGCCTTTCCCCCTTCATCCGCAAAAGCCTGCCCACTATTCTGCATGCGTGCCCGGATGCCGGGCTTGTGGTGGTGGGTGACAACGCGAGCGACAGCCTAAACAGGCAGGGGGAGAAAGCGGAGGTACTTGCCGCCATCAATGAGGCCGGTTTGGGCGATAAAGTGATGTTCCTGGGTCAGGTGGACGACCGGGACCTGGAAACGGCCTATGCCTGCGCTACAGTCCATATCTTTCCGTTGATCGAGGTGCCGGGAGATGTGGAAGGATTCGGGATGGTAGTTATTGAGGCGGCGGCTGTGGGGACACCGACCGTGGCCTTTGATGTGGGAGGGGTGGCTGATGCGTTGGACCTTGTGGGTGGCCCCCTGATTCAATCTGGCGATTACACTGGCCTCATCAAAAAGATCACCAAATATCTCCTAAGCGAGGAAATAACCAGCAAACACCCAGACGAAATCAACGACTTAATAAGCTGGAACCGATACTCAAACAGCTTTCACATCGCTCTGAACGCGACAACACCCCACTAAACCCGACAAGCAATACAAGGCCTTATGCAGGACTCTGCAAGAAATAGTTTTGTCAATTTCATGCTCTAAGTCAGCAATTGCAGCAGGTGACTCTCAAGTCGAGCAATCACGTGCTCCCAGCCCTCCACTGCGCCATCAATTAGCTGTCGTGCTGCCATCTGATACTCCAATGCCCGAACTAGATCATCGGAGCTTTCAGACTGATAGATAGCTTGTGGCAGTGATTGTAAAAGGTAAGGCACAACCCCTACATCTGCCCCAACGACCGGCAAATCGCATGCCAGCATTTCATAAGCCTTTTGAGGAAAGCAATAACGCCCAAACGGCGTATCGCGCAAATAAATCACACCCACATCTAACGCTGAAAACAGCTTGGCTGTATCCGCGTGGGAAAGCATCCCCAGATAATGTACTCTCTCATCATTCGGCGGCGGTAAATTAGCATCGACTGTGCCAGCCAGCACCAAATGCGCGTTTGAATATTTCTGGCTGAGCTGCGCCCACCCCTGATATAACTCTCCAATCCCGCGCTCCGCCAGCAAGCCGCCAGCAGTGCCAATCAGCACCCCGCACACCGGCAAGCCAAGTGCTTGGCGGCAATCACTTTTTGCTTGGTGCTTGAAAACATCGGTATCGATAGTACTGGGCATGGTCAAGGTCTTACCCTTGACCCGATAAACCTCTTCCACCATTTCCCGCAATGGCTGACTGGTCGTAATCACTAACTGAGCCTCTCGCACAGCCCGCCTGAACAATGGTACAAAACCCGGGATACGCGCTTGCCCAAAACCTTCAAAATTATCATAAAGATCAACAACAAAAGGCGCACCAAGACGTCCAGACAACCAATACCCAAGCATCACATGCGGAATGTCGGATGCCCCTATAACAATATCCGGCTTAAACTCCCGCAACTCTCGAAACACGGAGCAAGGGTAGAGAAGCGCATCGGGAAAAAACAGCTTACCAGGTGTTCGCGACGACCAAACCAGAGATCCCGGCTCAGCCTCGTGCTGCCATGTGCCCTCGTCCGCCTGCTGATAACTGAAGCAAAAGCACCACACTTCATGACCCAAACGGGCAAGCTGGTAAGGAATTTCGTACAAACGTGCGTAGCGATCAAGGATGACATCCTTGCTCATATATTTACGCTTACACAAAAAGGCGATCCGCATTTACTGACTACCCTTCCGGGATATGTTTAGCAACAGAATGTGCCGCGCCCACTACCTGATTCAGGTTGTAGTATCGATGCTCGGACGGCCGCGCGACAATACTGGCTCGTGCTTCCGCGTTAGCCAATGCTCGATAGCGTTTGTGTAACGCCTCATTCCAGTCATTGTGAATCGGATAATAATAATCATATTCTGCCTGCAGACACTCGCGCACAATGAGAGATTGCAGAGCGCTACTACCCGGCCAAATATTTAAGCTAAACAATGCGATTACAGGCATGATCCTTGGGGTTGTAACGACCGAAACTGCTCCACCTCGGGCAAGCACTCGCACTTAAAAATTAAGACTTAAGACTTAAGACTTAAAAAAACTATAAGTCAAGAGCCCAAAAAAGTAATCAAAATAGACATCCACCGGATTCGTATAAACCGCATGCCCCGTGACCCTCTGCTCCAGACATCAGTAAAGTTACCATCCAGCTTAAAGGTGATGCTGACATGATCAAGCATGTGCTCGAAAACTCTTGTATAGCCATACAACGGCAAAGCTTGAAATCTGGGGATTAAATATCGACCGCCGATGTTTACGCGGACGGGTATATCCGCAGCAACACCAGGTTTAAACTCAGATCGCGCCATCCACCACTTTTTATGCGCGCAGATCAAGAAGAACTTTCTATATAAGACATCCCAAACCGAGCTGACAAGCATATATTCACCAGCTCTCACATGATCACGGGACTCACGAACCTATTCAAAACGCTCGACTGCACAAGCTTAACCTAGATTGCTATTGCATAGCTAGCACAGCATAGAACGACCAATGAGAAAAGAATATTATTCACCATCAACAACACCAGTTACACTCTTCTCGCAAAGCCACCAATCAATAAAACGAGACAAGCAGTTAGATATACATTCATTTTTTGGATGAAAAACTTGCGATCCATAATGATGGATCGGCACACCGCATTCATCGTTATCATCAAGAGCAATGCCTGATATATCTCAGTGTTAATCGATTACATGCTCGCTGAGACAGCCATGGAGCCAGCGAAGCAGACATCGAAGATGAGGATATTTTAGTAATTCATTGGATACGCCAGAATTCGTGTCGCTTGCCCTTAATCCCTAGCAAGCCATCAATAAAGCCAGCAACAAAAGCATACAACTGAGCTAATTTTCGCGGCTCCGTTAACAGCGCAGCAATGAGCCGCACCAAAGAACCCGGAATAGTTTGTGTGAACAGCCTTAAGCCATAATACGAACGCGCGATAAACAGACGATTGCGGGTGTCGTAATAGCGCTTCCAGGGCGAAAGAACCAAACAGGTCAGAGTGCAGCCCAACACCTGCACCTTGTAAGGGCGCGACTTGGGATGCTCAATCCAACTTTTGCCCGCGACGATAATATCGGCACCAAATTTCTGTGCCCGCAAACAATATTCAACATCATCCGCAGCAATGAAGTAGCCCGCATCCGGCAAGCCGATACGCTCTACCAAGCTGCGATGCACCAAAAAGCCCAGAAAGGGTAGCGACTGCACCACAGCGCGCTCAGGTACAGCGTCGGCCTTTTCAACTTCGCCCAAGGGTGGATCAAGCACCCTCGTTAACCAGGATACATCACCCTTGTTCACAGCCAACGAGCCATAGATGTTAGCGGGATCGTCTGCCACACGCATCAGCTCTTGCAGTGCCGAAGGATGAGGCTCGGCATCGTCATCCATCATCCATACCCACTCGGCGCCGTCTTCTATCGCAAATCTCAAGCCCGCAGCAAAACCACCGGCTCCACCAGCATTTTCAGCTAGCGACAAAATTTTCACATTTTCTTTATCACCCCATCCATGCTCCCACAAACAATCAACAGTTCCATCCGTCGACGCGTTATCTACGATAACGATTTTATTCATGAATGGCCGCTGAACCAGCAATGCCCTCAGACACTTGAAAAGCAATATTTTTCGATTATATGTAACAACTACTGTGTATAAAACATTCGACATGCGGCATACTTCTTAATTGTGTCTTATAAAAACGCACCCGGGTCCGCCAAAGACAAATCGGACAACTTATCTTTCATAAAAACCTCTTGCGGCCCAAAGGAAAAATGCCCCGCGAACACGTTTTTAATTATAAACATAGGCCTGGAAAAGGCCACGCAGTCCCTGCACAAAAAATCTTCATCAACACCCAGAACACCAGGCGACCAGGATGACTTAAAGCCGCCTATAGAATATATAAAATTTCTTCTAAAAAGGATGGCACCAATACTGAACCGTGTATTACAAGCAGTGTATGAGACAGGTGTACTTGAAAAAATTTCTGATGTTTTATCAAATGGCAGGGACTGTTTCCACAGCCAGTATGCAGCTTCAGGATCGGCATGCACAGGGAGATCCCCACACCGCACAAATAGTGGACCAAATTTCTTCTTGTAGTCCTCTTCAATAGAAAGCAACTCAAGTAAGTGTATGTAACTTATGCCATTTATATTTAATACGGGCGCACAAAATCCGGGCTCTAATAAGGATTTTTTCCAAGCATAATGATAGCCCTCATATAATGACTGAAAAAAATTCTTCCCGACTAGAATATCCTCATCAAGCTTATATATATAATCAGCCGCAGCATGAAGCTGCAGGGCCTTATTTAGAGCCACTCCAGGTGAATTCCTTGATACATATAGATATGACCACTGGTTTTTTTGACATATAGCCTCGAGCTCACCGGAGTATTTCCCGGGAGACGCCACACACACATCTGCGTCCGCTGGGGCATATTTTTCTAGGCGCACAAATGTCGACGGCCACAAATAAGATTTATACCCTGCCAACACAACTATAAGCCGATCTTTTTTTTTGCTTCGATCAATAAACCTATAACGGGTATAGTTATCCCTCAGAGCGTCTAGCTTTTTTCTTGAAAACTCTAACGCATCGATCATCAAAGAACGGACAAACCCTAGAAACCCGCGCTTTTTAATAGATCTTGAGACTCTTCGAATATTCATAACCCCTTTATCTCGATAGCAACCTGCTGCCCCCTTCTGTTATAGGCAATATATCTACAGGAAAGGCCATTTTTTTCCAAAAACTCATTGAAAGCTTTATACTCATGCTGTTGCCAGCCGGGATAATTAAAGTACTCATCAAATACTATGATGGTCCCCTTCTGTATCCTGGGGGCGAGTATATTTAAGGCAGAGATGGTACTGGAGTAAAGATCGCAATCAACATGTATAAGGCTTGCTTTTTCGTCCAGCTCAACCATAAATTTTGGCAGTGTATCCTGAAATAAACCCTTATATATTTTACAGTTTTTTTCAAGCACCAGATTTTCTCCCGCAACATCAAAAGCCCCTTGCGGAAACCCATCTCTCCAAAACTCTGGAAGCCCTTTGAACGTATCAAATCCGTAAATAGTCTTATTAGGGTTCATTTTTGCAATTTCATTTAATGACTGCCCTTTGTACACGCCAAGCTCGCAAATGAAGCCTTTAGCGTCCGAAAATGAAAAAGCAGCATTCATAACCTCAATTCTTGATGAGCACGACCTTGCATTCTGCATATCTCTATCAACCAACTCGGCAGATGAGAAAGTGGCGCTTAACAACCTGGCTAGATCAACATCTGAACCTATCCTACTAATAGCTGCCTGAAGCAATCTAGCAGCAAGATTTGCAATTTTTCGCTTAATCATGCCAATCCTTTTTTGATATTTATCACACCAAATTATGGAGCAATTATAGACTCATAAGCTATTGTTTCGACATGAATCACACTTCTGTTTTAACCAATCTTCTGGGGCTAGCGTAATTAATATGACTGTCGTAACAGCACATGCTGCCACACGGTTTCCAGCGACGCCCCAATGCTGCCACTTTAACAAGACCTACACCTAGCGCAGCACTATTGCCCAAATTACCGCACATTGATCTTTCGATAGCCATTTAAAAATCTGAAATCGCATATAAGCTTGAGCATCAGTTGCCAGCAGAAAATTCAGGCTAATGTATAGCTGTTTCGTGCATATATAAACGTATCTACCCTATCCAGCACACAGCAAAGCCTGAAAATTCCTCAATCCAGTTGCGAATCCGGTCAGATCCCAACTAACCTGTCACAATTTTTGAGAGACGCGTCCCTGTGCGCAATGACTACAATGGTTTTCTTTTTCGATAAATTGCGTATAGCTTCACTTAATGCCGCCTCAGTGTCTTCATCCAAAGCACTAGTTGCCTCATCCATGAATAACACTGGAGGATCACGATACAGCGCTCGAGCAATACCGATACGCTGACGCTGCCCCCCGGAAAGACGTATGCCACGCTCACCAACTTGGGTTTCGTAAGCCTCTTGTAGTTCGCCCACAATGAAATCATGTATCTGTGCCGCTCTCGCAGCTCGCTCTACGGCATGCCAGTCGACTTTATCCATCGGCACACCAAAAGCAATATTGCTGGCTACGCTGGCATCGACCAAGTAGATGTGTTGCGGCACATAGCCAATAGCATTGTGCCATTCACCAAGGTTGTCTGCGCATATCTGCACGTCATCTACCCATATGCTACCGGATTGTGGCGTCACTAACCCCAACAGCAAATCCATCAAGGTACTTTTACCTGCCCCACTTTTTCCGCTAATACCGGTTGTGGTGTTGGCAGCAATACTCAGGCTGTAATGGTTGAATACTGGCTTGTCTAGTTCTACCGGGTAGGCAAAACGAATATTATCCAATCGTATTTCCCGTTTCGGCACTAGCTTTTTGGCGCGGTGGCTTTCACTCTGCCAGGGAAGCATCAAATCCTGATGTATATTTTCCAGCACAGCAGTGGAGAAGCGTAAACGTGCAACCCCTCGGTACATAATCTGGACTGCAGGCAGCAGGCGGTACCCAGCGAAGGCATACATGCCCAGAGCGGGAAGCACATGCGCAATATCGTTGCTGCGTAGCAACAGACTGAGTGCCAGCAAAAGCAGACCGGTATAACCCACCGCCTCCACCATATATAACGGCGTCTGGCTAATAGTGTCATTGGTGGCCTGATGACGGGCGTGGGTACGGGCGGCATGGTTGTAGAGGTTTTGATAGGCATTGCTGCTATGGGTAATTTTAATATCGCGTATACCGCCAAAGGCTTCGTTGCAAGCCTGGTATCGCTCACTGTTGCTAGTCACCATTTCTTTGCCGATGATACCTAAGCGATTACGCACCAAGCCATAGATACTGCCGTACAACCCACCAATCACCAGCAGAATAACCAGTGCGGTTAGTGGTTCGTACAACACAATCAATAGCGTCATAGCCAGAACAATCACACCTTGGGCAATCAGCTGAGAGATAGGCTGAATCAGGTTATGAAATATTTGATCTATTTCGGCCAACACATTCTTGCTCAGCTCCGCACTGTTTCGGCTTAGGAAAAACTCGTAAGGTTGGTGCAGATAGGTTGATAGCAATCGACTGCTGAGGGCGTAGCGTTGCAGGTGCACAAAGCGGTTCAGCAGGTGCTGGGCAACGGTTTTAAATGCAGATGAGACTAGAACGACAACAATTGAAGCAAAGCCTAGGGCAACAATGAAATTATGTTCACTACTGAAATTCAGAGTTTGGTATATAAGGTGAAGCAAGACTTGCTCATGAATCACTTCGGGGCGACCAAGTACTGACAAAAACGGCATGATGGAAAGCACACCCAGCGTTTCTGTAATCGCCATCACGGTGACTAGCAGCAACATAGCAATTGCCTTGCGCTTTTCGGCAGTAGTAAATAGCTGCCAAACTTTTTGTAGAGATTTTCTCATGCTCACCCGTAGGTTTTATCTGCGCTGATTTCCATATCACACAGATCTCCTTGAAGGACCCATAACGATTTTCGATTCCAGAGTGCAAAGGTCAAGCCCATTCTTCACCTCTTCATGGCCAATGAACATGGGCTTCCAGTTAGCATGACATTTCCCCGACTCCTTAACGGGATTTTCTGAGGAGGAAGAAAATTCCTGCGAAAATAATGACTCTCTTCATGAGCTATTTCCCGGCATCTAGTACATCCCATCATGTCAACGAAGCCGACGCTTCGAAGAGACTTTGCTGGGCAGCAGCGCCACGGAGGGCACCACGGCCAACTAGCGCTACACCATCACCACAAACCTGCATACCACTGATATCATGGCCAGCAGACCATGTAATCAGTCAGTAATCCGATGCCGAAAAAAACCACTACCCCCAGCTTCGCCACCACCCTGACCAACCTCGAAGCCCTGGTCACCCAGCTCGAAGACCCCAACACCCCCCTCGAGCAGTCCCTCGAGGACTTCGAGAAGGGTATCAAGCTCATCCGCGAGGCCCAGCAGGCCCTTCAGGCGGCCGAGCTGCGGGTCCAGACCCTGCTCGAGCAGGATGGCAAGCCGGTCGCCGAAACCTTCGAGGAAGGCGAGGACGATCAGTGAGCCAGCCCCTGGAGGCCTTCCTCTCGTCGTCCGTCAGCCGCTGCGAGGCTCTGCTGGCACAGCTTACCACTTCCACGCAAGGTATCCCCCGGGATTTTCACCCCGCCATCGAATACGCCCTGCAGTCGGGTGGCAAGCGGGTGCGTCCCGCCCTGGCCTGGGCGGCGGCACGCGCAGCGGGGCTGGATGATGCCGCGCGAGAGCAGGTCGACCCTGTTGCAGCCGCCCTGGAGCTGATCCACACCTACTCCCTGCTCCACGACGATCTGCCGGCCATGGACGACGACGACCTGCGTCGTGGCCGCCCTACCCTGCACAAGGCCTTCGACGACGCCACCGCAATCCTGGTGGGTGACGGGCTGCAAGCCCTGGCCTTTGAATTGTTGGCCACTAGCCCGAAGCTGAACGACAGCCAAAAGGTCGCACTTACTACGGAACTGGCTCGAGCTGCCGGCTTTGCCGGCATGGTCGGCGGTCAGTTCCTGGACATCCGCGCTACCGACCACGACCTCACACTTGAAGAGCTGCAGACCCTGCACCGCCTAAAGACCGGCGCATTGATCCGCGCCGCAGTACGGATGGGCGGCCTGGCTGCGGACGCAGATACAGACCAACTGGACGCCCTGACTCGCTACGGTGAAGCAGTGGGCCTGGCCTTCCAGGTAGTCGATGACATTCTCGATGTGGAAGGGGAAACAGCTACTCTCGGCAAGACTGGCGGCAAGGACGCAGCTGCCAACAAAGCAACTTATGTGCGCTTGCTGGGTCTGGATGGCGCCCGCAAGTCCGCCAGCCACCTGCTGGCAAGCGCTCTGCAGGCCCTTGAGCCGCTAGGGAAAGATGCCGACCTGCTGCGGGAGCTGGCCCGCTTCATTGTCCAGCGGGAGGCATGAACTTGATGATAGACAGGATCCTCGTGGTAGGCGCCGGCTTTGCCGGGGCAACGGTTGCCCGCTCGCTGGTGGAGAGACTCCCGGGCTGCGAGGTCACCGTCATCGACACCCGCGACCACCTGGCTGGCAACGCTTACGATGCCGTCAGCGAACACACCGGGCATCTCTACCACCGCTACGGCCCCCACATCTTCCACACCAACAGCCAGGAGGTGGTCGACTGGCTGTCTCGCTTTACCGAGTGGCTGCCCTACCAGCACCGGGTCCGCGCCCTGCTGCCCAGCGGGCAGACCGCGCCCATGCCCATCAACCGGGACACCCTCAACAGCCACTTCGGTGTGTCACTGGACACTGGTCAGGCGGTAAGCGACTTTCTCGACAGCCTACGCCTGGATATCCCCAGCCCACGCAATGCCGAGGAGCACCTGCAGTCGATCTACGGCCCCGAGCTCACCGAGCTGTTTTACGGCCGTTATACCCGCAAGATGTGGGCGCTGGAGCTGGCGGAACTGCCGATTTCCGTCGTTGCGCGCCTTCCCGTGCGCCGGGACGACAACCCCTACTATTTCAACGACAGCTTCCAGATGATGCCGCGGAATGGCTACACCGCGCTGATTTCACGCATGCTGGACCATCCGCAGATCGCGGTCCATCTGGAGACCCCCTTCGACAAGGCCATGGAAAGCGACTACCGGCATGTCTTCAACAGCATGCCCATCGACGAGTATTTCGAGGAAATCTACGGTCCGCTGCCCTATCGCTCCATCCGCTTCGAGCACCGCTACGGCGAGGCCTGGGAGCAGGATGTGCCCTCGATCAACTTCACCGATGATGGGCCCTGGACGCGCAAGACCTGCTGGGCCCTGTTCCCCGGCTGCGGCGGCAAGCCGGGTGGGCATGTCACCTACGAGATGCCGTGCTCCTATGAAGACAACAACTTCGAGCGCTACTACCCGGTGAAGACGGTGGATGGCTGGCCCCAGGAGCGCTACCGGCAGTACGCCGAGCTGGCAAAGCAGAAGGACAACATGACCTTCATCGGGCGCTGCGGACAGTATATCTACTACGACATGCACCAAGCCGTCGCCAACAGCCTGATGATTGCCAGGCGTTTCCGCGGAAACGCGGCCGGACCTGATGTCTGACTCTATCCCGCGCTAATCCGCCCGGAACAAATGCCCCAGCTTGGCCCCCTTGGTCAGCAGGTACTTCTCGTTATGGGGATTGCTATCGCAATGCAGGGGCACACGCTCGACCACCTCCACGCCATTTTCTTCCATGGCGGCGACCTTGCGCGGGTTGTTGGTCATCAGGCGGACTTTCTGGATTTTCAGGTGGCGCAGCATGGGGCCGAGGATGCTGTAGTCGCGCATGTCGGCGCCAAAGCCCAGCTGTTCGTTGGCCTCGACGGTGTCGGCGCCGGCGTCCTGCAACTTGTAGGCCTTGATCTTGTTCAGCAGACCAATGCCACGACCTTCCTGGCGCAGGTAGAAAATCGCGCCGCGGCCCTCTTTGGCAATGGCACTCAGGGCCGCCTCCAGCTGGTTGCCACAGTCGCAGCGCAGGCTGAACAGGGCGTCTCCAGTCAGGCACTCGGAGTGGATGCGGCAGAGTACCGGCTCGCCGTCGCTGACGTCGCCCATGGTCAGCACCACGTGCTCCTTGTTGGCCTGGGGGTCCTCGAAGCCGTGAATATCAAACACGCCCCACTGGGTGGGCAGGCGCGAGGATTCTACAAAACGTACTGACACTGGGCTGGTCCGCTTGGGCTAAAAGGGCGGTAGTTTAGCACTTTTATGGGGCATGCATGGGGATCGCCTGCGGGCGCTTTCATTCCACCGGACCAGGGCGGCGACTATCCGCTGGGGCGATAGGCGTCACCAGCCCCGGGACAGGCTCAGGACCCCATCCTTTTCCTGCAGCTCCACATGTTCGAGGTAGGTCATGCCCAGCAGGATGGTGGCGGGGAAATTGCCGTCCATCACCGAGGCCCGGACGTTGTCCACGCGAATCCCTCCCACCTCGACGCTGTCCAGCTTGACCACCCAGGCATCGACCACATCGCTGGCCGTTTCCACCCGGGAGGGGCTGCCGCTGCGGTAGTCGATACCCAGGCGTTCCGCCTGACCGCTGTTCATGGCGACGATATTGGCCCCGGTATCCACGATCACCGGCGCGGTGCGGCCGTTGATGCGGGCGGTGGTGACGTACTGGTTGCGGTTGTTGCGGGGAATGTCCACCTGGCGCTTGTCGGGGGTGGCGTACTGGGTGGTGATCCTGCGATTGAGGCCGACCGTCTGGCGCTTGCCGTCAATCTCCAGCACCGCGGCGCGGGCGTCCGCGCTGACCAGGGTCACCCCCTGGAAGCTGTCGCCGGCGCGCAGGGTCTTGCGCTGGCCATTGATCATCAACACCGCCGTGTTGGGCAGCAGGGCTTCCACCTGGACTGCCACCGGCGGCTGGGCAGACACCCGCGCCACCAGCAGTACCGCCACCAGCAGCAGCGCCATACGCGGGAAAAAAGCGGTTCCAGCCATCATCCGAGCCCCCAGAGCGCCACATGCAGAATCGCGCAGGCCATGACACCGGCAAGAATATCATCAATCATGATGCCAAAACCGCCCTTCACCTGGCGGTCCAGGTGGCTGATCGGCCAGGGCTTGGCAATATCCAGTATGCGGAAAACGACGAAGCCGATGGCTATCCACAACCAGTCCGCGGGGACTGCCCACAGGGTGATCCAGTAACCCACGAATTCGTCCCAGACAATGCCCGGATGGTCGTGCACCTGCAGCTGGTCGCTGGTCCGCTGGCAAATCCATACCCCGACCACCGCCGCGGCCAGCACCAGCAGGCTGTAGGCCCAGAGCGGCCAGTCGGCCACCAGCAGGTAGACAGGCACGGCCGCCAGGGTGCCGACGGTGCCCGGGGCCTTGGGCGACAGCCCACTGCCAAAGCCGAAGGCGAGAAACTGCACGGGGCTGCGGAAGGGAGTCGGGGCCTGTGGCATTGGCGGGTCGTCCGTGATGGTGGCTTTGTCCCGATCAGAGCAAAGACGGGGCACTGCGCGCTCAGGGTTCCTCTGAAAAGTCGGTCGCCTCTTCAAAAAAACCATCAAATGTAGCCATTTGCTACAAAATGCATCCTCAACGCAAGATTATAGGCGAGAGCACTGAAAGATGACATGAGAGTTCGAATGCACCGCCGACTCGTCGGCCCCGCGAAATGACTAGTTGCCATGACTACTGGAGGAGCGCTACCTTATGACTATCGCATATAGTCAGGAAGAAGCCATGAGCTCAATTCATGTCACCAAGTCGGAATTCAAGGCACGAGCGCTGGAATACTTTCGCCAGGTGGAATCATCAGGCGAACCTTTAGTGGTTACAGACAGAGGCAAACCGGTGGTCGAAGTGCGTCGATACCGCAGCGACCAGCGGTCCCCACGGGAAAAGCTGAGGGGCAGTGTCGTCCGCTACGAGAGGCCGACTGAACCGGTCGCCGAGGGAGACTGGGAGGCACTGGATTGATTGTTCTGGACACCCATGTCTTGGTCTGGTGGGTCAACGATGCGCCTCAGCTTTCATCTGCCGCCAGCGCTGCAATCGAACAGGAGCTGCAGTCTCCGGTGGGCCTGGTCGCAGTTTCCGCGATAACCGCCTGGGAGATTGCCATGCTGGTATCACTCGGTCGCCTCAGCCTCACCATGGGTGTTGACGACTGGATAAGCGAAATTTCTGCCGTTGAAGGGCTGCAGTTCCTGCCCGTCGACACTGCTGTTGCCATCGAGTCCACCCGACTACCGGGCCAATTCCACAAGGATCCCGCCGACCGCATGATCGTCGCTCTCGCCCGACACCTGAATGCACCCCTGCTTACAGCCGACGAGAAAATCCGGCACTACGAACATGTCCGAACCCTCTGGTAATCCTTCAATCACCTAAAAATGCCGATAGCCGCCGAGCGCAGGGGCCCCGGGGCATTCGACCCCCTCCCCCGCCAGTACCTCGCCGATGCGGGCGCAGCCGGGAGGCAGTTCCATGCCGGGGGGCAGGGTGAAACAGAGCTCGTAATCGTCGCCGCCGCTGAGCGCCCAGTACAGTACCTGCTCGCGATCGGAATGAGTCAGCAAGGCCGGAGACAGCGGCAGCCGGCCGGGGTCGATTCGCAGGCGCACGCCGCTAGCGGCGGCAATATGCCCGGCATCGGCGAGCAGGCCATCGGAGATATCGATGGCGGCGCTGGCCAGCCCCAGTAGTTGCTGCCCCAGCAGCAGCCGCGGGGTGGGCCGGTGAAAGCGGCCCTCGAGAAAGGCCTCGGAGCTCTCGTCACTGTGCCATTCACCCCGCAGCAGGGCCAGCCCGCCGGCGGCGTCGCCGAGGGTACCGGACACATAGAGTTCATCCCCCACCTGGGCCCCACCGCGCAGCAGCGCCTGGTGGGCCGGCAGCGCACCGAAGACCTGCACGGTGACGGTGAGCGGGCCGCGGGTGGTATCGCCCCCGACCAGGGGCAGGGCGAAGTCGCTGGCGGCGAGCCCCAGGCCCTGGCTGAAACTGTGCAGGAACAGCTCGTCCGCCTCGGGCAGGGTCAGGGCCAGGGTCATGCCCAGGGGGCGCGCGCCCATGGCAGCGAGGTCCGAGGCGGCCGCCGCCACGGCGCGGTAGGCGGTGTCCTCGGGCAGGGTGAAATCGGGGAAGTGCACGCCCTCGACGGCAGTGTCCACCGAAGTGGCCAAGCGCTCGCCGGGGCGCAGGCTGAGGATGGCACAGTCATCGCCCACGCCGAGCTCAACGGCGTCGCCGCGACCGTAGGCGGAAAAATAGCGGGCAATCAGGCTGAACTCGTCCGCCGGCATCAGCGGGCCGTGGCGGTTTCCGCCTGGCGCAGGGAGCGGGCGGCCTTGTCGAGGACGCCGTTGATGTACTTGTGGCTGTCGGTGGCCCCGAACTTGCGCGCCAGGGACACCGCCTCGTTGATCACCACTTTCCAGGGCACGTCGATGCGATCACGCAGCTCGAACACGCCCATGCGCAGCAGGGTGCGCTCGATCGGGTCGAGGTCAGTGATCTTGCGATCCAGCAGCGGCTCGATCACCGCCTCCAGCTCGTCCACCACCGCGGGCACGCCGTGCAGCAGGGCGTGGAAGTAGTCGACATCGACGTGGCTGAAGTCATAGTCGCTGCGGAACTCGGCCTCGATCTGGGTGATCGGGGCCTCCGCCATGTGCCACTGGTAGAGGGCCTGGGTGGCGTAGTGACGGGCCTTGTGGCGCTCGGCCGCCAGGGTATTCAGCGTCTTCTTGGTCACGGTGACGCGCTCAGCCCCCGACCTTGCCCAGCAGGTTGACCATCTCCAGGGCGGACAGGGCCGCTTCTGCGCCCTTGTTGCCGGCCTTGGTGCCGGAGCGCTCGATGGCCTGTTCGATGGAATCCACGGTAAGCACGCCAAAACTGATCGGCAGGCCATGCTCCAGGCTCACCTGGGCGATGCCCTTGGTGCACTCGCCGGCGACGTACTCGAAATGCGGGGTGCCGCCGCGGATCACCGCGCCCAGGGCGATGATGGCGTCGACATTGCCCTGCTTCGCAATCCGCTGGCAGACCAGGGGAATCTCGAAGGCGCCGGGGGCGCGCACGATGGTCAGCTGGGAGTCCTTGACGCCGTGCCGGCGCAGGGTATCGATCGCCCCCTCCAGCAGGTGCTCTACCACGAAGCTGTTCCAGCGCCCCACCACCAGCGCAAAACGGCCCCGGCTGGCGGTGAAATCTCCCTCGATGGTCTTGATCTGGTGCATGCGGCTAGTCCTTGTGTGCAATTCAGTCGGCGACGGGGCTCAGGTAGTCCTCGACTTCGAGCCCGAAACCGGAGATGGCATTGTACTTGATGGTCGCGCCCATCAGGTGGATTTTTCCGACGCCGAGATCCTTGAGGATCTGCGAACCGAGGCCGACACTGGTGTAAATGTCCGGCGGGGCGACGGATTCCACCGGGGCATTGCCCAGGGCCAGGTCGATGCTGTTCAGCAGCTGCTCGGCGGACTCGTCCCGTGCCAGCAGTACGATCACCCCGTGTCCCTCGCGGGCCACCCGTGCCAGGCAGGCATTCATGCTCCAGGAGTGACGGTCGGGGAGCTGGCTGGTGACCAGGTCGCGCAGGGTGGAGGTGACATGCACCCGCACCGGGGTCGGCGTGTCCTCGCGAATCTCGCCCATGGACAGGGCCAGGTGCACGCCCCGGCTGCCGGATTCGCGGTAGGCGGTGAGGCGAAAGCGCCCGTGGGCGGTATCGATCTCGCCTTCGCGGATGCGGTGGACAGTGCGCTCGTTGACCATGCGGAAGTGAATCAGGTCGGCGATGGTGCCGATTTTCAGGCCGTGCTTGTGGGCGAACTCCACCAGCGCCGCGCCGTCCGCCAGCACCCCCTCCGGGGTCAGGATATCGGCGATCACCGCCGCCGGCAGCAGGCCCGCGAGGCGCGCATAGTCGGAAGCGGCTTCGGTGTGACCGGCGCGGGTGAGCACGCCCCCGGGCACCACCGTCAGCGGGAAGATATGCCCCGGCTGCACGATGTCCGAGGGCTTGGCGTGGGGCGCCACCGCGGCCTGCACCGTGCGCGCACGGTCGGCGGCGGAAATCCCGGTATCGATGCCCTCGGTGGCCTCGATGGACAGGGTGAAGTTGGACTTCTCGCCGTGGGCCGCGGGCACCATGGGCGGCAAGTCGAGCTGCCGGCAGCGCTCCTCGGTGAGGGCCAGGCAGACCAGGCCGCGGGCCTGGCGGGCCATGAAATTGACGTGCTGGGCGGTGACGTGCTCGGCGGCAACCATCACCACGCCTTCGTTGAGGCTGTCGGCATCGTCGTCCACCAGCACCACCATGCGGCCCTGGCGAATGTCGCTGATCAGTTCGTCTACACTGTTGACTTGCATGGAATCGGGTCCTTGGCCGGCGTCAGGAACGCAGGTAGCCGTTCTCGGCGAGGGTGGCGAGGCTCAGGCCGGCACCGTGGCCGGCCTGGGCGGCGGCATCCCCCTGCAGCAGGCGCTCCAGGTAGCGGGCGATCACGTCCACTTCCAGGTTGACCCGGCTGCCCGGGCGGTACTCGCCGAACACGGTCTCCGCCATTGTCTGGGGAATGATGTTGAGGTCGAACTCGGCACCGTCCACGGCATTCACTGTCAGGCTGGTGCCGTCGATGCAGATGCTGCCCTTGTGGGCGATGTAGCGGGCCAGGTGGTCGGGGGCGCGCAGCACAAAGCGGATGGAGCGGCCGTCTTCGTAAGACTTGACCACTTCGCCGACGCCGTCGACGTGGCCGCTGACAATGTGCCCTCCCAGACGGCTGGCGGGGGTCAGGGCCCGCTCGAGGTTGACCCGACTGCCCACGGTGAGCTGGCCCAGGGTGGTGAAATCCAGGGTTTCCCGGGACACATCCGCCCAGTAGCCGTCGCCGGGAAGCTCGGTGACGGTCAGGCAGACGCCGTTGGTGGCGATGCTGTCCCCCAGGGCCACGTCATCCAGGGGCAGCTTGCCAGACTTGATGCGCAGGCGCAGGTCGCCGCCGCTGGGCTGCAGCGCGGCAATCTGGCCAACAGCCTCGATGATGCCTGTGAACATGTCGGGTCCTGTGCTTGGCTCTCAGTAACGGGGCACGGCGGTAAAGCGCCAGTCGGCCCCCACCCGGCGCACGTCCGTGAACGCCAGCTCGACCTTCTCCGCCATGGTATCCAGGGGCAGGTGCAGCAGAGGCCGGGCCTCGCTGCCCAGCAGACAGGGCGCCATGTAGACAATCAGCTCGTCCAGCATGCCGGCCCTGAGCATGCCGCCCACCAGGCGGGGGCCGGATTCTACCAGAATTTCGTTGCATTGCCGCCTGTTCAGCTCGGCGAACAGGGCCGCGAGCTCCAGGCCACCATCGGCGAAGGGCAGTGCGAGGCAGTCGGCCGCGCCCGCCGGCGGCGTTTCGCCCTCGCCGTGACAGAGCAGCGTGGGCGCGCCGGGCCCCAGGATACGCGCCCCGGCGGGGGTCTGGCCGCGACTGTCCAGTACGACCCGCAGGGGCTGGCGGGCTACCGCCCGGGCCGCCGCCTCCGGCGACATGCCCAGCTCCTGTTCACGTACGGTGAGGGCGCAGTCGTCGGCCAGCACGGTGCCGACCCCGGTGACCACGGCGCAGCTCATGGCGCGCAGGCGCTGCACATCCCGGCGCGCCGAGGGGCCGGTGATCCACTGGCTCTCCCCAGACGCCATGGCAGTGCGGCCGTCCAGGGACATGGCCAGCTTGGCCCGCACCCGGCCGCGGCCCCGGCGCATGCGCGCGATAAAGCCGGGAATGACCTGCTCGGCCTCGGCCTGCAGCAGGCCGCAGGCGACGTCGATGCCTGCCGCCCGCAGGCGCGCCAGGCCGCGCCCGGAAACCTCCGGGTTGGGATCCTCCATCGCCGCCACCACCCGCGCCACGCCGGCCTGCACCAGGGCCTCGGCACAGGGCCCGGTCTTGCCGTGATGACTGCAGGGCTCCAGGGTGACGTAGGCGGTCGCCCCGCGGGCGTCCCCCGCCTGCGCCAGGGCCTCGATCTCGGCGTGATTGCCCCCCGCGGGGCGGGTGTAGCCCTCGCCGATGACGTGGCCCTCGCGCACCAGGACACAACCCACGTGGGGATTGGGCATGGTGGAATAGCGCCCGCGCCGCGCCAGCTGCAGGGCGCGGGCCATCATCCGGGTATCGAACGCGGTGAAAATCACGCTTATTCGGCGTCGGCGCCGTTTTTGGCGTCGCTGCCGCCAAGGGAAGCGGCCAAAGCCCGCGGCTCCGCCTCCAGCCGCTCGATGGCATCGCGGAACTCGGAAATATCCTGGAAGCTGCGGTAGACCGAGGCGAAGCGCACGTAGGCCACCTGATCCAGCTGCTTGAGGTGGTCCATCACCAGCTCCCCGAGCACCCGGGAGCGCACTTCCCGCTCACCGGTGGCGCGCAGCTGGTGCTTGATCTGGTTAATGGTGGCTTCGATGGCCTCGACCGACACCGGGCGCTTTTCCAGCGCGCGCTGGAAGCCGGCCCGCAACTTGTTTTCGTCGAAGGGCTCGCGGTTGCCGTTCTGCTTGATCACCCGCGGCATCACCAGCTCCGCCACCTCGTAGGTGGTGAAGCGCTCCTTGCAGCTCAGGCATTCGCGGCGGCGGCGAATCTGGTCACCCTCCGCCACCAGGCGGGAGTCGATGACCTTGGTGTCCTCGGCCGCGCAAAAGGGGCAGTGCATGGCGTTACCCTCGTGAATGAAGTGCGCAGAGTAGCACAGGCCGACCCGCCAGCGGCAGCGCGAGCCCGCCCTCCTCCCACTGTCCTATACTGGAGGCGCAACCCAGAGGGAACTGACCCATGTCCGCGCGCACTGTCCTCCGCTGCCTCGCCGCAAGCCTCGCCCTGAGCCTCGCCACCACCCCCGCCTCGGCGCAAAAAACCCACAAACCGGTGCTCTACGGCAAGCACTGGGTGGCCATCACCGGCAAGCCCCAGGGCGCCACCGCCGGGGCCATGATGTTCCAGCGCGGCGGCAATGCCGTCGACGCCGCCGCGGCCATGCTGGCGGCCACCGCAACGATGTGGGACGTGCTCGGTTGGGGCGGGGAAACCCAGGCGCTGATCTACCACCCGGAGCAGAAAAAGGTCATTGGCATCAACGCCTTGGGTGTCGCACCCAGTGGCGCCACCGTGGACTTCTTTCGAGAAAAGGGGATGCTCTACCCGCCGGAGTACGGCCCCCTGGCCGCGGTTACGCCGGGCACCCCCGGCGGCCTGATGGTCATGCTCGCCGAGTACGGGCGCCTGAGTCTGGCCGAGGTGCTGGCACCGGCCATGCAGCTGGCCGCGGGCTACCCGATCGAAGCCTCCCAGGCGGCCTTTATCGAGAGCAAGCGAGAGATCCTGGCCCAGTGGCCCAGCTCGGCCAGGGTCTTCCTGCCGCACCTCGACCCGGCGGCCCCGGACACCCGTGCCGCCCCCGCCACCGGCGAGGTCTTCCGCCAGCCGGACCTGCTGGCCACCTTGGAAAAGCTGGTGGCCACCGAACGTGCGGCGCTGGCGTCGGGCAAGAACCGCCGCGAGGCGATCATGGCGGCCCATGAACGCTTCTACCGCGGCGACATCGCCCGGGAAATCGTCCGCGCCACCCGCGAGGCGGGCGGCCTGTTTACCGAGGAGGACCTGGCCACCTGGGAGGTCAAGGTCGAGGAGCCCGTGAGCACCACCTACCGCGACATCGAGGTCTACAAGCTCACCACCTGGACCCAGGGCCCGGTCATGCTGCAGACCCTGAACCTGCTCGAGGGCTTCGACCTCAAGGCCATGGGGCACAACAGCACCCGCTACATCCACACCCTCTACCAGGCCATGAACCTGGCCTTTGCCGACCGCGACTTCTACTACGGCGACCCGGCCTTCCCCCCCGAGGAGCCGATACAGGGCTTGCTGTCGAAAGACTACGCCGCGGAGCGCCGCAAACTGATGCCCGCTGACCGCAACCTGACCGACCTGAAGCCCGGCAACCCCTACGCCTTCCAGGGGGGCAGTAATCCTTTCGAGGCCCTGCGCCAGCAGTGGACCCCGGTGCCGCCGGCAGCCGATGCCGAGGGTGCCGACAGCTTCCAGCAGGCCCTGCACATGAGCCCGGATGAAGCCTTCCTCGCCGGCACGACCTCGATACAAGCCGCGGATGCCGAAGGCTGGGTAGTGTCGGTCACGCCCTCGGGGGGCTGGATCCCCGCCTTCATCGCCGGCGACACCGGCATTGGGCTCAGCCAGCGCATGCAGAGCTTTGTCCTGGACGAGGCCCTGAACCCCTACAACGTGGTGGCACCCGGCAAGCGGCCGCGGGTCACCCTCACCCCCAGCCTGGCGCTCAAGAACGACCGGCCGCTGCTGGCTTTTTCGGTTCAGGGGGGCGACACCCAGGACCAGAACCTGCTGCAGTTCTTCCTGAACGTCGTCGAATTTGGCATGAATGTGCAACAGGCCGCGGAGTCACACTCGATCCTCAGCTACCAGATGCAAAGCTCCTTCGGTGCCCATCAGGCGGAGCCGGGGCGCCTCGAGGTCACCCACCGGGTGCCGCCCTATTCACGCGCCGAGCTGGAGCGTATGGGTTACCGGGTGGAGGTGGTCGAGCGCACCTACAACCCGGTCACCGCCATCTGGTTCGATCATGAGCACGGCACCCTGCAGGGGGGTGCCAGTGACTACGGGGACGATTACGGGATCGCGTGGTAACTCAGCGATAGACCGGGAAGCGCTGGCAGATTTCCAGCACCTTGCCCTTGACCTCGGCGATGGTCGCCTCGGCGTCGCCGCGCTCCAGGGCTTCCAGCACGTCACACATCCAGCCGGTCAACTCCACGGTTTCCGCCTCGCCGAAGCCGCGGGTGGTGATGGCCGGGGTGCCCACACGCAGGCCCGAGGTGATGAAGGGTGAGCGCGGGTCGTTGGGAACCGCGTTCTTGTTCACGGTGATGTTGGCGTTGCCCAGGGCCTCGTCGGCATCCTTGCCGGTGTAGGGCTTGCCGATCAGGTCCACCAGCATCAGGTGGTTGTCGGTACCGCCGGAAACAATATTGATGCCGCGCTGGATAAAGGTCTTCGCCATGGCCCGGGCGTTGGCAACTACCTGCTTCTGGTAGGCCACGAACTCGGGGCTGGCGGCTTCCTTGAAGCTCACCGCCTTGGCGGCAATCACGTGCATCAGCGGGCCGCCCTGGCCGCCCGGGAAGACCGCGGACTGGAACTTCTTCTCCAGCTCCTCGTTGGCGCGGGCCAGGATGATACCGCCGCGGGGGCCGCGCAGGGTCTTGTGGGTGGTGGAGGTCACCACATCGGCGTGGGGCACCGGGTTGGGGTAGACACCCGCCGCCACCAGGCCAGCCACGTGGGCCATGTCCACCAGCAGGTAGGCACCTACCTTGTCGGCGATGGTGCGGAAGCGGGCCCAGTCCATGATCCGCGAGTAGGCGGAGAAGCCGGCCACGATCATGGTCGGCTTGTGCTCCAGGGCCAGCGCCTCGACCTGTTCGTAATCGACCTCGCCGGTGGCCTTGTTCAGGCCGTACTGCACCGCGTTGTAGATCTTGCCGGAGAAATTGGGCTTGGCGCCGTGGGTCAGGTGGCCCCCATCCGCCAGGCTCATGCCGAGCACGGTGTCGCCGGGCTTGCACAGGGCCTGGTAGACCGCCGAGTTGGCCTGGGAGCCCGAGTGGGGCTGGACGTTGGCGTAGTCGGCACCGAACAGGGCCTTGGCGCGCTCCACCGCCAGCTCCTCGGCCTTGTCCACGTACTCGCAACCGCCGTAGTAGCGCTTGCCGGGGTAGCCTTCGGCGTACTTGTTGGTCAGTACGGTGCCCTGGGCCTGCATCACCCGCGGGCTGGCGTAGTTCTCGGAAGCGATCAGCTCGATATGCTCCTCCTGACGGCGCTCTTCGTCCTGAATGGCGGCGAACAGCTCGTCGTCGAAGCCCTGGATGGTCATGCTCTGGTCAAACATCGGAATCCCCTGGCTGGCGGGGGGCACAGTGGCCCGTCTATGGAAGGCGCGCATTTTAACCAAAATCGCCGGCGCGGATAAGTGCGCTGCCCTGCTGTTGTCCGAATCCTGTATTATTCCTGTCATCTTTCTGCAATAGGGTGGCTGAAACCCGCTTTCAAACCACAAGGACTCCTCCTGACATCATGAATATCACCATTTTCGGCAGCGGCTATGTGGGGCTGGTTCAGGCCGCAATTTTTGCCGACGTGGGGCATCGGGTCATCTGCATGGATGTCGACGCCGCCCGGGTGGACCGCCTGCGCGACGGCGATGTGCCCTTCTTCGAGCCCGGCCTCTCGCAGCTGATTCACAACGGCATGGAGAGCGGCCAGCTCTCCTTCACCACCGATGCCAAGCTGGCGGTGCAGTCCAGCGACTACCTGTTCATCTGCGTGGGCACCCCCTCTGGCAGCGACGGCTCCGCCGACCTCAGCTACGTGATGCAGGTGGCCAGCAGCATCGCCCGCTACATGACCAGCCGGAAAGTGGTGATTACCAAGTCCACCGTGCCGGTGGGCACCACCGACCGGGTCCGCGCGCATATCCTCGGCCAGCTGGAGGAGCAGGGGCGCAGTATCCCGATCGAAGCCGCCTCCAACCCGGAGTTTCTCAAGGAGGGCTCCGCGGTGGCGGACTGCCAGAGCCCGGACCGCATCATCATCGGCACCGACTCCGACAAGGTCCTGGGCGAGCTGCGCATCATGTACCAGGCCTTCAACCGCAACCATGAAAAAATCATGCACATGGACACGCGCAGCGCGGAGATGACCAAGCTCGCGTCGAATGCCATGTTGGCGACCAAGATCAGCTTCATGAACGAGATGGCCACGATTGCCGAGGCCGTCGGGGCGGACATCGAGCTGGTGCGCCGGGGCATGGGCTCGGACCCGCGCATCGGCTACCAGTTCATCTATCCCGGCTGCGGCTACGGCGGCTCCTGCTTCCCCAAGGACGTGCGCGCCCTCAAGCACCTGGCGGAACAGCACGGCCACCGCGCCAACATCCTGACCGCGGTCCACGACACCAACCAGCGCCAGAAAAACAAGCTGGCGGAGCGCGTCATGGCACGCCTCGGGGCGGACCTGAGCGGCAAGACCATCGCCGTCTGGGGCCTGGCCTTCAAGCCCAACACCGACGACATGCGCGAGGCGCCCAGCCGCTACCTGCTGGAGGGCATCTGGTCCTGCGGCGGGCAAGTGCGCGCCTTCGACCCCGAGGCCGGGGAGTCCTGCCGGGATATCTACGGCGACCGCGAGGATCTGGTGCTCTGCAACAGCAAGGAGGCCGCCCTCAAGGGTGCCGATGTGCTGGTTATCTGCACCGAGTGGAAGGCCTTCTGGTCCCCGGATTTCGCCCGCATCAAGGAAGCCCTGTCACAGCCGGTGATCATTGACGGCCGCAACCTGTACAATCCGGCACAGATGGAAGAACTGGGCATCGAATACTACGGCATCGGCCGCGGCCGCTCCCTCGCGGGGGCGGTGTGACCCAGCGGCTGATCCTGGGCTGGCGGGAGTGGCTGTCCCTCCCGGAGCTGGGCATTGCGCGCATCAAGGCCAAGGTGGACACCGGGGCGCGCACCAGTGCCCTGCACGCTTTCTACGTGGAGCCTTTCCAGCGCGACGGCGCCGACTGGGTGCGTTTCGGCATCCACCCCCGCCAGGGAAACACCGACCTGGTCACCCACTGCGAAGCCCCGATTCTGGACCGGCGGATGGTCACCGATTCCGGCGGCCACCGGGAAGAACGCTATGTCATCACCACCCCGGTGGCCCTGGGCGACGTGGTCTTCGACGTCGAGATCACCCTCACCGACCGGGAAAGCATGCGCTTTCGCATGCTGCTGGGGCGCACTGCCATGCGTGGCCGGGCCCTGGTGGACCCCGGGCGTTCCTACCTGCTGGGCCGGAGAGAGCTCTGAATGCCCCGCCGCGCCGGCAAGCTGGTCATCGGCGGGCAGTCCATCGCGCCGGGGGAGCGCCGCACTGTCGAGATCCCGGTAGCACCCACCTACACCCGGGACAACCTGTCGATCAGTGCCCAAGTGGTGCGCGGTCGCTCGCCGGGGCCAGTGCTGTTCGTCTGCGCCGCCATACATGGCGACGAGATCAACGGCGTGGAGATCATTCGCCGCCTGCTCAAGGATCCGCACCTGGAGCGCCTGCGCGGCACGCTGATCGCCATCCCCATCGTCAACGTCTATGGCTTCATCAACCACACCCGCTACCTGCCTGACGGCCGCGACCTGAACCGGTCCTTCCCCGGCTCTACCCGGGGCTCCCTAACCGGTCGCATCGCCCACACCTTCCTGCAGGAGCTGGTGACGCATTGCACCCACGGCATCGACCTGCACACCGGCGCCCGTCACCGCAGCAATTTCCCGCAGATCCGCGCCAACCTGGAGGATCCCGCGGTACTCGCCATGACCGAGGCCTTCGGCGCCCCCATCGCCATCGACGCCAAGATTCGCGACGGCTCTCTGCGCCAGGCCGCCGGCGACATGAATGTACCGGTGCTGCTCTTCGAGTCCTGCGAGGCCCTGCGCTTCGACGAGACCCACATTCGTGCCGGCCTGCGCGGCATACTCAACGTCATGCGCCACCTGGGCATGCTGCGCCGCAGCCGCGCCCGCCACCGCAGCCCCATCATCAGCCGCTCTACCCACTGGCTGCGCGCCCCCGAGAGCGGCATCCTGCGTGTACTGGTCCCCCTGGGTGCGGAAGTCCAGGCCGGCCAGACCATCGGCCTGATCGCCGATCCCATGGGGACCGGGGAAGTGGACGTGGTCAGCGACAGCCACGGTATCGTCATCGGCCGCACCAACCTGCCCCTGGTCTACGAGGGGGACGCCATGTTCCATATCGCCCAGATCGGCAGCAAGGCGAACTGGGAGATGGATGAGTTCCACGAGGACTGGGGGCCGGACACCGACGAGGTGGACCCGGAGGACATCAGCTCGGCACCGATCGCGGATTAGAGTAGCCGTCGAGCTCTGTAAACTTCAGGCGTGCTACCTGCCAGGCTCTGAAACTCCCAACATGCGGAGCATCAGGCCAGCGGTGGAAGCGCTGGTTCGATCGACTTCTACTGATGAATCCAGAATAGAACGCAGCCCCAGACCCAGAAAGCAGGCTGTCATTATATCAACGTAAGCATCCAGGTCTTCTGACCTCATGTCGGGCCGCGCCAGCAACGCGAGGCGTCGTATACCTGCCTGAAAAAAGGAGGTTAAGGTTTCCAGCTTCTCCGCTACCGAGGGATTGCGTACTGCTTCCGCCAATATTTCGTAAGAAAGGCTACCGTCTTCCAGCACCAGCGATATCTCGCTGATAGCCTGAAAGGCTTCGAAAACGCCACAACTTCCCCGCTCCACGGCATCAAAAATTGAATCCATCTGCGCGAGACGGGTGTGCACGTTTTGCTCGACGATCGCGAGGACAATATCCGACTTTGCCTCGAAGTGACGATAGATTTGCCCCGTGCTGACCGATGCCCGGGTCGCCAGTTCCGCGGTAGTTGTGTGATGGAACCCCTTGGTTCCAAAGAGCACACGCGCCGCACTGATTATCCGCTCTCTTGGGCTTTGATCCGCGTCGTTGGTATTGGATACGTTTGCCATTATTTAAAAGTATTCCTTCACGCCGTCTCTCATAACTTGCCCGCAAGAGCCTGCGGCCGCCAAGGCAAGCACTTTCATTCTACCAACCCTCCCAAGTGCGAGGCGAGGTCTTCGCCCGTAATAAGCGTATAACTTCAAAGGCCATCCCGCATCACAGGGCGCAAAGCTGCCCGAAAAAAGCGGCCCCTTGCTCCTTGAGCGAAGAATCACTAGAATCAAGCCGCTTGTGACTGAGCGCTCACTCCCAACCTGCTTTCTGTAACAGGACCCCTAATGGCCTCCCTCAGAACCACTTTTGCCTGCCTGTTTTTTTTGCTCTCGGGCCTCTGCATCGCCGGCTGCAGACCTTCCCAGTCTTCTGATGCCCCCTCTCTACCCGAGGTGGCAGCGCTAACCATCAGCAATGAAACGGCAGTCCTCAGCAGCGAACTACCCGGCCGCGTGGTTGCCGCTGAGACGTCGGAGGTGCGACCGCAGGTCAATGGCATTATTCGCCACCGCCTGTTTGAAGAAGGCGCGGTCGTCGAGGCGGGACAAACTCTGTTTGAAATCGAGGACGCACCCTACCGCGCGGCGCTGATGAGCGCCGAGGCTGCTCTGAGTCGCGCTGAAGCGTCGATCAAGGCCTCGGAACTCCAGGACAGGCGTTATCGGGAGTTGGCCAAAGTCAGTGCCGTCAGTCGCCAGGATGCCGATAATGCCCAGGCGGCAGCAGACCAGGCTAGAGCCGAAGTGGAAGTTCAGCGGGCGGCGGTCTACGCCGCGCAAATTGATCTTGACTTCACCCGTATCACCGCACCCATTTCCGGTCGCATAGGGCGCTCCCTGGTCACCCCTGGCGGGCTGGTGCAAGCAGGGCAGGAGCAACCTCTAGCCATCATTCAGCGTAATGACATCGTGTATGTCGATCTGATGCAGTCCGCTTCGGAAGTCCTGGACTTGCAGGAAGCACTAATGGCGGGTGACCTGGTCCACGACAACGGCAATCTCCCGGTCCAGCTCCTCCTGCCAAACGGAAAGGTTTACCCCCTTACCGGCGAACTCCAGTTTTCCGAAATCAGTGTCAACCCATCAACTGGAGCGGTCGCCCTCCGGGCCACCTTTGCCAACCCCGACGGGCTCCTGCGACCAGGCATGCATGTGCGCGCACGTTTGACGGAAGGGATTCAGAAACAAGCGATATTGGCGCCTCAGCAGGCCATCAAACGCGATACCAGGGGTCGCGCGATTGCCCTGGTCGTCAATTCAGACAATATCGTGGAGCAGCGCATGCTTACCACAGCAGAGGCTATCGACAACCGCTGGCTGGTGAGTAAGGGACTTCGTCCGGGCGACCGCCTGATCGTTGAGGGCCACCATCGTGTAAGCCCAGGATCCACGGTACAGGTTAGCCGCTGGCGCGAAACACCGGATACAGCCAAGCTAAACAGCCAGCGCGGGGGCTGAGCCGACATGTCAGCCTTCTTTATCGACCGCCCGATCTTTGCCTGGGTTCTCGCGATCATCACCATGTTGGCCGGTGCACTGGCAATCCGGGACCTGCCCATTGCCCAGTTTCCCAGCATTGCTCCCCCTGCAATCGAGGTTCGCACCCTGTATCCCGGCGCCGATGCGAAAACCCTTAGTGACTCAACCACCGCGGTTATTGAGCAGCAACTCAAGGGAATCGACCACTTGCGGGACTTCAGGTCAAACAGCGATTCTGCGGGCAATCTGTCCATCCTGCTGACCTTCGAGCAAGGGACGAATCCGGATACCGCTCAGGTGCAGGTCCAGAACAAAGTCCAACAGGCCATGCCTTTGCTGCCCCAGGAAGTGCAACAGCAGGGGGTCACGGTGGAAAAGTCCTCGGCGGCGATTGCTCTTATCGTATCTCTCTACTCCGAGAATGGCAGTCACGACCAGATAGACCTGGGCGATATTGCGGTGTCCATTCTGCAGGAACCGATCGGACGCATCACCGGTGTAGGCAGCACACAGATCATTGGCACCCAGCATGCCATGCGCGTCTGGGTGGATCCGATCAAACTCGCCAACCTCGGGCTCACTTTTGGCGATATCAAGGCCGCGATCCGCGATCAGAATGCCCAGGTATCCGCAGGCGAGATCGGCGGTTTGCCAACCACCCCGGGGCAGGCACTGAACATCACGGTATCGGCACAGTCGCGACTGGAAACACCAGCACAATTTCGACGCATCCTGCTCAAGACCGAGTCGGACGGTTCTATGGTGCGTCTGAGTGACGTGGCGGAAGTGGAAATCGGGGGTGAAATATACAATTTCGATGCTCGCCTCAACGGCCAACCGGCGGTGGGCATCGTTGTTACACTGGCCTCTGGTGCCAACGCCCTGGATACGATAGGCGCCGTCAAGAAAGAGATCGGGCGCCTGGCCGAACAACTTCCCCCGGATATAAAAACGGTCTACCCCTACGACACTACGCCTTTCATCGAGCTTTCCGTAAAGCAGGTTGTCTACACCCTTTTGGAGGCTATCGTACTGGTCTTTCTCGTCATGTTCCTGTTCTTGCAGAATTGGCGAGCCACCCTCATTCCAACACTGGCGGTGCCGGTGGTCTTGCTGGGTACCTTCGCGGTCCTACACACCCTGGGCCTCTCCATCAATAGCCTGACCCTCTTCGCCATGGTTTTGGCCATCGGCTTGTTGGTTGATGATGCCATCGTGGTGGTCGAGAACGTCGAGCGCTTGATCCAGGATGAAGGGCTTTCCCCAATTGCAGCAGCGCGGCGCTCCATGGACCAGCTGAGTAGTGCTCTGGTCGGTATTGGCGTGGTGATCTCGGCAGTTTTCCTGCCCATGGCCTTTTTTGGCGGCTCCGCAGGCATTATCTACCGCCAGTTCTCCATCACCATCGTCGTGGCCATGAGCCTGTCGGTACTGGTCGCCCTGATACTGACGCCCTCACTCTGTGCATCCTTTCTGAAGCCGGCCTCTCTGCACGCGGGGGCGCGCAGCGGTTTTTTTGGCTGGTTCAACCGCAGTTTTGAGCGTGGCATAAAACACTATGGGCGGCGAGTCCTGCGTATACAACGCGGCTGGAAGCGCTCACTGCTAGTTTATGGACTGATTCTCGGCGCCGTCGGCACCCTTTTCATCCGACTGCCGGGCGGCTTCCTCCCCGACGAGGACCAGGGCATGATGATGGCTCAGGCAGTTCTGCCCCCGGGCGCGACAATGGAGCAGACCAATCAGGTCATGCGCGAGCTGGAGCACCAATTCCTGGTGGAAGAGGCGGATAATGTCGCCTACGTCTTCAGCGTCAGTGGCTTTGATGGCACAGGCCAGGCACAGAACGTCGGTGCGGCCTTTTTGAAACTGAAGCCCTGGGACGAACGGCCTGGCCATGAAAACAGCTCGGCCGCCATTGCCGAGCGAGCCAATGCAGTGCTGACTCAGCTCACGGGGGGCACAGCTGTATCCTTCATTCCACCAGCGGTTCTTGAGCTGGGCAATGCTACCGGCTTTACCCTGCAACTCACCGACAGCACAGGCATTGGCTACGAGCAGCTAACTGCAGCGCGTAACCAGCTACTGGAACTGGCCCGACAGGATGACAGTCTGACTCAGGTTCGCCCCAGCGGCGTGGAAGATACGGCCCAACTGCGTGTCAACGTAGATCATGAGCGCGCCGGAGCCCTTGGTCTGAATCAGGGCGATATCAACGAGGTGCTTTCCACCGCTCTCGGAGGCAGTTACGTCAACGACTTCATCGATCGGGGCCGCGTCAAGAAGGTTATGCTCCAGGCCAGCGCCCAATTTCGGGACAACCCCGACGATATCGGCAATCTCTATGTGCGCAGCGCCTCGGGCGAGATGGCCCCGCTAGCGTCTATCATTGATCTCGAGTGGGACTTCGGCCCCGCCCGCGTGGAACGCTACAAGGGCCGTCCCGCGTTTGAAATCCTAGGCGCCCCGGCACCTGGCTACAGCAGCGGCGCCGCTATGGCCCGCATGGAGGAGCTGGCCGACCAGCTCCCCTCTGGCGTTGCGCTCGAATGGAGCGGTGCCTCCTACGAGGAGCGCCTGTCCAGCGGGCAGGCCCCCGCGCTCTATACGCTGTCGGTGCTGATCATCTTTCTCGCCCTGGCTGCCCTGTACGAAAGCTGGTCTGTTCCCCTGGCGGTCATCCTCGTCGCACCCATTGGTGCACTTGGCGCCCTGTTGGCCGCTTGGCTTACCGGCCTTGCCAACGACATCTATTTACAGGTCGGTCTTATCACCACCGTTGGCATTGTCTGCAAGAATGCCATCCTGATCGTCGAAATCGCCGAGGAGAAGACCCGCGCCGGGTTGAGTGCAGCCAGCGCAGCCTATGCGGCGGCCAAACTGCGACTTCGCCCCATCCTGATGACCTCCTTCGCCTTCGGGTTTGGGGTCCTGCCCCTGGCACTAGCCACCGGAGCCGGCTCGGGGGGGCAAAATGCTATCGGGCGCAGCGTGGTGGGCGGGATGCTCGCGGCCACCGCACTGGCGATTTTCTTCATCCCCCTGTTCTTCTATCTGGTGAAACGCCTGACCAAACCCGGCTGGAAGCCACGCTAAGCACGAGCACCTGGCCCACTGAAGACCGGCGCCAGACCTGCTAGAATCGCCACCTCCGTTCCACCTTCCCGATACAGACACGAGACACCATGGCCCAATACGTCTACACCATGAACCGCGTCGGCAAGGTCGTGCCGCCGAAGAAAAAGATCCTCGAGGACATCTCCCTGTCCTTCTTCCCGGGCGCCAAGATCGGCGTGCTCGGCCTCAACGGCTCGGGCAAGTCGACCCTGCTGCGCATCATGGCCGGCATCGACACCGACATTCTCGGCGAGGCGCGGCCGCAGGCGGGGATCAAGATCGGTTATCTGCCCCAGGAGCCGCAGCTGAATCCGGACAAGGACGTGCGCGGCAATGTCGAGGAGGGCCTGCAGGACGCGATTGACGCCCTCGCCGGGCTGGACAAGGTCTACGCTGCCTACGCCGAGCCGGACGCCGATTTCGATGCCCTGGCCAAGGAGCAGGCGCGGCTGGAAGACATCATCCAGGCCACCGACGCTCACAATATCCAGACCAAACTGGAAGTCGCCGCCGACGCCCTGCGCCTGCCGCCCTGGGATGCCGACGTCAGCACCCTCTCCGGGGGTGAGCTGCGCCGGGTCGCACTGTGCCGCCTGCTGCTGTCCCAGCCGGACATGCTGCTGCTGGACGAACCTACCAACCACCTGGATGCGGAGAGCGTGGCCTGGCTGGAGAAGTTCCTCCACGACTTCCCCGGCACCGTGGTTGCCATCACCCACGACCGCTACTTCCTGGACAACGCCGCCGGCTGGATCCTCGAGCTGGACCGCGGCCGCGGTATTCCCTATGAGGGCAACTACTCCGACTGGCTGGAGGCCAAGGAAAAACGCCTGGAGCAGGAGAAGCGCCAGGAGGCCTCCCACCGGAAGGCCGTGAAGGCCGAACTCGAGTGGGTGCGCAGCAACCCCAAGGGCCGCCAGGCCAAGAGCAAGGCGCGCCTGCAGCGCTTCGAGGAGCTGCAGTCCCAGGAGTTCCAGGCGCGCAACGAGACCAACGAGATCTACATTCCGCCGGGCCCGCGCCTGGGGGACAAGGTGATCGAGGTGCACGACCTGAAGAAGACCTTCGGCGACCGCCTGCTGTTCGAGAATGTCAGCTTTACTGTTCCCAAGGGCAGTATCGTCGGCATCATTGGCGCCAACGGCATGGGCAAGTCGACCCTGTTCAAGATCCTCATGGGCATCGAGCAGCCGGAGAGCGGCACCGTCGACATCGGCGACACCGTCCAGCTCGGTTACGTCGACCAGTCCCGGGACGACCTGGACGGCAGCAAGACGGTCTGGGAAGAGGTTTCCGGTGGGCAGGACAACCTGCGCATCGGCAACTACGAGGTGAACTCCCGCTCCTACCTGGGCCGCTTCAACTTCAAGGGCTCGGACCAGCAGAAGTTCGTCAAGGACCTGTCCGGGGGTGAGCGCAACCGCCTGCACCTGGCCAAGCTGCTGCAACAGGGCGCCAACGTGCTGTTGCTCGACGAACCCACCAACGACCTCGATGTGGAAACCCTGCGCGCCCTGGAGGAAGCCATCCTGGCCTTCCCCGGCAGTGCCCTGGTGATCTCCCACGACCGCTGGTTCCTGGACCGCATCGCCACCCACATCCTCGCCTACGAGGACGACGGCAACGTGGTCTTCCACGAGGGCAACTTCAGCGAGTACGAAGAGGACCGCAAGGCGCGGCTGGGTGCCGCCGCGGAGCAGCCCCACCGGGTCAAGCACCGCAAGCTGAAGACCTGAAGTGGTACCGTGGTGCCGGGCCGGCAGTCGCCGGTCGGCACCCCTTTCCCGGCACCTCGCAATGGCCCGCCGGCGGCGCTATAGTGCGCAAAAGACAGTCGATAGAGGGTAGAGCATGAGCGACGCTCAGGACGTGCACCGGGGCTTCTCGACCATCAGCGCCGATCTGCCGGTGCTGGTGCAACAGGGGGGCAGCGAATGGCCGCAACGCCTGCGCAGCCTGTCGCTGACCGGTGTCGAAACCGACCAGCCGGATCGCTGGGACGCACAGTACAACGAGCCTTTCACCCTGCTGATCGATACCGGCGCCCGGGAGCCACTTGAGCTTCACGCCTGGCTGCAGGACGTGGCCGGCGGTCTGCTCAGCTTCACCGTGGAACACGTGGACCGGGAAAATATCCAGCCCCTCAGCGCACTGTTGCGCCAGCACCTGGGGGATGACGAACAGCTGGAGGAGGACCTCCGCCGCCTCGACGCCGAAGACCAGGACGGGGACCCCGAGGACTGAAGCCCTCAGAGAGCTGCCGGGGGCTGCAAGCCCCCGCGATCACCGGAATCTACAGCAGGAAAACGGCTGCGCCGGCAAGCAGGACAGCCACTACCACCGCGCCAATCAGCAACAGCTTGCGTTGTGACTGCCCCTCGCTCGCCGCGGCGCTGGGCGCCGGGGACGGCGGCGGTGTCACAGCAGCGCCTTTCGCGGTATGGAAGACCAGCGTGGCCTTGCCCAGGCGAATTTCGTCGCCGTCAGCCAGGTAGGCGGTCAGACGCTTCTCGCCGTTGACGAAGATGCCATTGGCGGACACCAGGTTGACCAGGCGCCAGCGCCCACCCTGGTGGATCAGCTGGGCGTGGCGGGCGGAAACACTCGGCTCTGCCAGCATGATTTCACAGCTGTCCTCGCGGCCCACCTCCCAGACATCGGGCTCGGCACCATCGCCCGTTTCCAGCTCCATGACATCACCGGCCTTGCCCTCCTCGACCAGGATCAGGTGTGCCAGATCGGAGGAACGTTCCACGCTGGCCTTGGCGCCAGCCGCGTCCAGGTTGTCCATGGACAGGAACTGGGTGTGCTCGCCGGTACCGGAATCGACCCAGCTGCCGGGCAGGTCTGCACTTCCCGGAGGCGCCGCGGCGGGCTTTGGCGCCGCTTCCGCTTCACTGGCACCCGCAGGCTCCGAAGCGGGCACCGCGTCGGGGACACCCACCACCGTCACATCGTCCGCCGGCGGCGCCACGACGGTGCGGTCGTCCTCCGCCGCCTGGCTGCCACCACTGATTGCAACCCGGAAGCGGTGCTTGTCGAACTGCAACTCATCGCCATCGGACAGCGTGGTGCTGCCCACCAGGCGCTGCCCGTTGACCAGGGTCCCGTTGGCGGAACCGAGATCCTCCAGGGTGAGCTGCTCCCCCTCCAGCACCAGGCGAGCATGCTGGCGCGACACGCGGGAGTCGTCGATCGTCAGTTCACAATCGGCCGAGCGGCCGACGCGCACTTCCCCTTCCAGGGCGTGCTCCGTGCCGTCATCTGACACCAGGCGGGCACTGAATATGTCTGTCATGTTTCGATCTCCCTCGTCAGCCACCGAGGCCGGTGCTGTACCAATAGCCCAACAGGGCGCCCAGCAATACCGTCAGCAGCAGCCACAGCCGGCGCCGGCCACGCGTGGGCCCACGCGATTTCTCAGTCTCCCGGCGCAGGCCGTCCATGGCGTCCGCCGACATCATCTGGGTCGACTCCACGGATTTGGGACGCACGCGCTGCCGCTGGGGCGCTCGCACCGGTGCGGCGCCTCCCGCCCCTTCCGGCAAACCCGGCTGCACCAGTTCCGGCAGACCGTGATACTCACCGCTGGCCGGATCATAGCGCCAGACCACCTCGGGTTCAGCCGCCGTCTCGGGTGCATCCCCGGCATCATTCGCCCCGGTCGCCCTTTCAGCCAGCACCACGGTGACATTGTCGCGGCCGCCGGCATCGACGGCGGCGCGAACCAGGGCCTCGCTGCGCGCCTGCAAAGAGCCATCGCTGCCCAGAATCGCCGCCAGGCGGTCGCAATCGAGGATGTCACTCAGGCCGTCCGAACACAGCACCAGCAGCGCACCGGCGGGCAAGTTACCACGATTGCTGCCCACTCGCAGCTTGTCCTCGTCCTGCAGGCCAATTGCCTGCACGATCACATTCTTGCGCGGGTGGTTGCGGGCCTCCTCGAAGGTGATCTGCCCCTGCTCCAACAGGGCTTCCACATAGGAATGGTCCCGCGTCAGCAGCTTCAACTGGCCGTCCCAGAGATAGGCGCGACTGTCGCCGACCCAGCACAGGTGATAATCGCTGCCGCTGAATTGCGCAGCCACCACGGTGGTGGCCATACCCGACTTGCCCCGACCGGTCGCTACCGCATCGCGCACTTCGCGATTGGCCTGGCGAATGGCCGACTCCAAATCCTGCCCGGCCGCCAGTTCCCGGGCCAGGACCTCGCAGGTAATCTGGCTGGCCACCTCCCCAGCCTGGTGGCCGCCGACACCATCCGCAACCATGACCAGCCCGGAAGCCGGCTCGATCAGCAGGGCGTCTTCATTGTGCTCGCGCCGCCCGACATGGGTGTCGCCGGCCGCGTGCCAGGGCTGTTCGGGCCCGCTCACAGCGCCCCCAGCATCTGCCGGGACAGTACCGCGAACTGTTGCGGCACGAAGTCATTCTCATCCTCGACCGTGGCAAACAGGCGATCCAGCTGCCCCTCCAGGCGGGCGGCATCGCCGAGGGACAGGGACAGGGTTTCCACCGCCAGGAAGACCTGTTCCGCCGCGGTGAAGTGGCGGAAGCGCTGCGCGGCGGCCTGATTCAGCAGTTCGCGCCGCAGCTCGCGCTGCTGTTCGGGCCCGTACTGCGCCTGGCTCAGACGCTCCGCCAATGGGGCCAGGCGCGCGTGCAGCGCCCGGGCGGCGGCGACCACCTGTTCCCGGGACTGCAGGGAAGCCTGGTGCAGGGCCGTCAGGTCCCGACGCAGCGCGTCCACCGTCGACGGGTCGGTGACTTCCAGTACTGCCAGCAGAACCGCCAGGCTGGCGTCATTCAGGCGCACGGCACCCGGCGGCAGGCCATCGGGCTCGCGCACATAGCGCAGGTCGTCCATGGGATGGTGACAGGAATGGCACTGGAAGAAGGACAGTTCCGGCACCAGGGAGGGCCGGGTGAACCAGTCCTCCTGCAGCAGCTCGAGAGTATGCATGCCGGTCACCGCGAGGCCAGCCAGCCACATGTTCACCGAGGGGATCCAGGGCTTGCGCTCCTTGTAGTCGGCATCCACCTCGTAGTGCGCCGGCTGGTTGACGGTAAAGGTTTCCAGCTCGAAGGCCAGGCGCGGATGTCCGGCGCCCATGATCTTGTGCGTCGCGAACTTGTCCTTGGTCCCCAGGTGGCAGGACAGGCAAAGACGCGCCCGGGCCAGGGGATCCTCGGTAGGGTACATGCCCTTCGCCAGGTTGTCGGCGTGGCTGGTCCCGACTTCGGCATGTGACTCGAGCCAGCGGCCGGAACCGCCGTGGCAGGCCTCGCAGCCCACGCCGTCGGAAATCTGGAAGCGTCTGCCCCGGGCCTCCGGCTGTACATTGTCGGCGTGGCAGTCCAGGCAGATCTTGGCCCCCTGGGCGCTGGGCAGGCCCAGCTTGGTGGCGATCGCCTCGGACTGCGCAGTCTGCAGCGTGCGATAGGCACGCGAGTGATAGTCCTGGCGCAGCCAGATGCGATACTCATTCAACCATACCGTGGATTCCGGGTCTGGACTGCCCTTGCCGTGGCAAACGCTGGTGGCACAGCTGGCCACCCCCTCGTGAATATCCTGCCCCGCTTCGGGCAGTGGCGGCTGGGCCACGGCCCCGCCGCCGGCGAGGGCCAGCAACAGGAGCAGGGCCCGCGGCGTCAGTTTTCTACGAACCATGGCTTGCCATCTTCATCCAGGAACAATTTGCGCATCTCTTCCAGGTTCAGCGGGCGCGAGCCCACGCGGCCGAACACCGCCACCTGCCCGCCGGTCTCGTCCACCCCGCGATCCCGCTCCAGGGCGCGACTCAGGGACAGGGCCGGCGAGGCCGTCGCATAGCTGGCAATCAGCTCGGGGTGCGGCTCCGGCGAGAAACCGTAGAACTTGGGCTGGCTGTCCGGCGAGGTGAGCTGAATGACCTTAAGGCCGCCGACGCCGTCCGCCACGTAGGCGAACAGGGAGGCATTGGTGCTGCCCACGGTCACGTCGTGGGGGTCCACCAGGCCCTCCTTGAAGGTCTGCAACAGGCGCATGCGATCGGGGCGGGTAATGTCGACGATGGCCAGCCCCTCTGCCCCCGCGGCCACGTAGGCATAGGTGCGGGCCAGGTGCAGACGCCGTGCCTCCGCCAGGTGGATCGTGTTGTCCGCGACCAGCACCGGCGCCTCGGGGTCGGTGATATCAATGGTTTTCAGACCGTCGGCGTCGGTGACAAAGAGATAGCGGAACTGCTGCGCCACGGAGTGCCCCTGGTTCAGCGGCACCACGTCCACCAGCCGGGGCTTGAGCGGGTCGTCCAGGTTGACCACCACCAGGCCGGCATCGGCGACGATGTAGGCGTAGTAGCCCCCCAGCACCATGTGCCGTGCCCCCCGCAGTACCCCGTTCTCGTTCCAGGTGAGCGCGCGCTCGAGGAAATTGTTGCGCGGCTCACCATCCACCAGGGTGTTGACCTCGGCGAGAATCAGCCCTTCCTCGGCATCGCTGATCAGCGCGTAGTTGTAGATCGGATGGAAAGGCTGCTCCAGGTTGGTCTCGCGCATCAACTCGCCCTGGTTGCGCTCGGGAGCGATCGGCTGATTGGTGGGCAGCACCACGCAGGTGGCGTCGGCGGAATCGATATGGGTGTCGTGCCCCAGCGGGCTGAAGGGCGCGGTGATCACCCGCTGGGAAATGCCCTTGTTGCCGATGCTGGCAATATCGTAGACCCGCATGCCCTTCTCGCCCTCGGCCACGAACAGGTACTCGCCACGGTGCTGCAGGCAGGCCGCCGGGCCGCTGTCGTGGGGGTAGCCGTGCTGCAGCTCGCGCCCGTTCTGCTGGTGATCGGCGAACCAGTCGGGGTAGGCGTAGCGCTGCAGGTAGGAACCGATTACCGCCTGGGGCTCGTCCCACTCGGTCACCTGCACGCCGGTGACGTGCTCCTCGCCACCGACCCAGGCGTAATAGCCCACCAGGTTGACGAAGCCGGTACCGTACATCAGCAGCTGGGCCATGATGGCGTTGTTGTCGTTATCCCTGGACAGGTGGCAGTCCTCGCAGGCCTTGGTTTCCGTCTTGCGCACGGTGTGGGCGAAGTGCGGATTGAAGGCCTGGGAACTGAAGCCGCTGGAGGCAATCGGCGGCTGCTGGATGTAGATCTTCTCGCGGTTGGCGTTGGTGGAGGACAGCACCAGGGCGGAGGTGGAGCGCACCGGCGCGATCTTGCCGCCCTTGGCTTCCTCGCGCCGACCCAACAGGAACATCTGGTCCCGGGATACCTGCGGGTTGTAGGTGGCCCAGTTGCGGGAGTAGCCCCCCTCGTAGTGCTTGCGCTCGGTCTTGTAGTTCGCCTCGATGGGCAGGTGACAGCCGGCACAGCTGGTGGTCCAGGAGGTGTGGCAGGTATAGCACTCCATGTCCTCGTCGCTGTGGGCGAGGTTTTCCGCAGCCACCTCGCCGCCCCATTCCTGGGTCGCGGTATTCGTGCTCATCAACTTGGAGCGGGCCGCCTTCTCGTTGTACTGGGCGTGGCCCTCGGTCACCGTGTCCTTGACCAGACTGACTTCCCACTCCAGCTCCGGGTCCAGCACCGAGCGCTGGATCAGCGTGTCGCCAATCCACTCGAAACGCAGACGCCCGTCGGGGTTGCGGATGGAGCCGAGGTCGGTGCCGCCGTCCAGCGCCGCGGGACCAGAGGTGTAGAGGTTGGGGTAAGCGCTGGCGGAGCCGTGGCAGTCCTTGCAGTCGATTTCCACCGCGGCGGCCACCTCGCCATAGATGTGCCCGTTCCCATGGGCATCCTGGGCGTAGTGACAGTCCACGCAGTGCATGCCCTTGTCGGCGTGGATGGACGACATGTGCACGGCCTTGTCGAATTTTTCCGGGTCATCGTCGCCGACAACATTGCCCTCGGCATCCAGCAGGTTGCCCTCGCGATCGCGCTTGAAGACCGCGCGGAAGTTCCAGCCGTGACCGTGGTAATCGGCAAACTGGGTGTCCTTCAGGGTCGGGTTGAGCTCGGAGACCTGCTTCAGGAAGTCCACGTCGGCCCACTTGCCCCGGGGGGAAGCGCCCTCGGGATTGCGCTCCAGTACCTCCATCTGCTCTTCATGGGTGGGGTAGACCTGCTCCTCGGGCCACATCGCCGGTGCATCGGCCTCGTAGTCCCACATGGTGTAGCCCAGGTAGCTGTTCACGAACATGTTGGGCTGGTGCATGTGGCAGGACATGCACTGACTGGTGGGAATGGCCCGGGTAAAGGCGTGTTTCAGGGGGTGCCCCGAGCGGTTCTTGGGAATGGTCGGGTCAACACTCTGGGACATGCCCTCGTGGCCGAACTGTGCGTAGTGGCCCGAGTGTTTGGGATCCCGGTCGTTGGCGTAAACCACGTGGCAGGCCGCGCAGCCGGACTGGCGGTAATCCCCGGGCTGGTCGTTGGTGCCGATAAACCAGGTGTGCGGGTCGTTGAGGCGGGTCTTGGTGATGTTGATCACCGGCACCGAGATGCGCGCACCGGTACCCGGGCCACGGTTCGACTGACGGAAGTCCGGGCGCCCCGGCTCCTCCAGCCGCTGCAGCTGCCCCAGGGCATTGGGCAAGCCGGTTTCCGGGAACAGGTTGGTGATGTTGCGGCCGCCGCGCTCGAACACCCGGAAGATATCGCCGGGCTTGATGGTTTCCCAGGCGGGCAAGGGGTAGAGCTCCGGCAGGATGCTCTTGCGGGTCATTTCCTCGGTAGGCTGGATTGGCCCCAGCAGCTTGGCCGGCTCCCCTTCCCGGGTATAGGCCTCGCCCAGGATGTAGCGCTTGTAGGGCAGGATCCCGTTGTTGTAGGCCGCGCCGCCCCAGAGCATCGCCGAGGTCGCCATCAGGCTGCGCTCCGCCGCCTCGATGATGGGCAGGTGGCAGGCGCCGCAGGCCTCCCGGGCGATGCGGTAGTCCGACGGGTTGATGAAGCGGGTGAACTCGGGGCTTTCCTTGTTCAGCAGGGTATAGGTGCGCTCGGGGTTGGCGCTGGACGGGTAGTGCCAGGATTCCGGGTACAGCGGCAGTACGTGGGCGCTCTCCATGGCGGCGCGATAAGCCGCATCCGCGAGGCTGTCGCCCACCGTGCGGTGGACGCTGGCATCACCACCGTGGCAGTCGGTACAGCCCAGCTTCACCGCCGGATTGGCGTGCATGGTCTTCTGATCGGTCTCGGTATGGCAACTGAGGCAACCCGCCGACTTTGCCTCCATCGCTTCCGCACTCTGGCTGGCGGGTGCCGGTGGTGCGGTGACGTGATTGCGCTCCACCGGTTTCTCGCCACTCGCGCCCAGCACCAGGCTCACCGGCAGCGACAGCAGCAAGGCCGCGAGGCCGGCCGCATACCAGTGGGTGGGCTTCCCGAATCGACTCTTGTCAGTAGGTCCACGCATGGCAATCACTCAGAAGGTCAGTATTACGTTACACAGCAGAGAGTAGGGATCTTCATCCCCGTAGAGATCCTTGTAGCCCTGGCCCGCCAGCATCTGGGCATAAGAGACCCGCACCACCACGTTCTGGCTCATGAAAGGCCGCCAGATCACTGCCGCGGAAAGGTCGACCCCGATCTCGCTGTCGACATTGGCCTGTTGCCGGGCCACTTCCAATACGCCGGTCTCGGCGAAGGCGAGGTAGTTGGCGTTCAGGGACAGGCGCAGCTCCGGCAGCAGGTCCATGTCCACCCCGCCGCCGGCGAGAATGATGCCGGGGTTGGTGAAGTTGGACTGGCCGTGCTCCTTGGAGGAGCGCAGGGAATTGAGCACGCCGTTGCGCTGGGACAGGGCCACCCGCCCGCCACCGATCAGCGGCAGACCCTGGCGGATGTAGTAGCTGGTGTCGGCGCCGGCAAACTGCGGGTTCTCGAAGATGGCGTCGAAGCCCTCGCTCTTGCCGTCGAAGGGGTCGTCGTCGCCACTGCCATAGAGGAAGGACAGCCGCGCGCGGATCCAGTCGAAGTCCATGGACGGCTCGGCGGCAAAGAAGAAGGCCTCGATGTCCGATTCACGACCGCTGAACACGGCATCCTCTTCTTCCCCGAAGGCGGCGTAGAAGGAGGTGGTCAGGTTGAGCCGGCCAAAGTGGCCATCGCCGTTGTAGCCCAGGTACCAGACATCGTATTCCCGCAGGCGCTCCTCACCCACCGAGGCAGGCCGCTGGATGAAGTCGTTGGTGTCGTAAAACACCGCGTCCTCGCGGTTGCGGTTGTAGATCAGCGAGGCCTGGGAGAAGAAGCCGAGTTGGGGGAAGTCCTGCCAGTAGAGGTTGGCCACGAAGACGTCGTCGTCCCGCAGGTCCTCGCTGACGTCGTTGAGGCCGCTGTTGGTATCCTTCTCCATGCGCCGGAACCAGGCCAGGTTGTACTGGAAGCGGTTGTTGTCCCGGGTGCCAAACAGGCGCACGCCGAAGGGCGCATCCTGGAACAGGAAACCACGGAAGTCGCTGGAGAAGGGCTGGATGCCCACCCGCACCGAGTCGAAGTCGTAGCGGTCGGAAACATCCCGCAGGTGCTTGTCGACAAAGGCCGCCTGGATGCCGACATGGTTGTCGTTGCGGGTCACGCCATCGCCCGGGTCGGCGTTGACTCCGAGGATCTCGTCCAGCTCGGTGTAGTTGTAGTTGAATACCGGGGTGAAGCGGAACTCCCAGTCCGGCGGGCGGAAAACCGTGTCCCCCTGGTAGTAAACCAGCTCCACCGCCACGTTCTGGTTGAACAGGTACTGCTCCGTTTCCCCGAGCACATCGAGGCTGCCGGGGCGGTCGGTACTCTGCACACCGACCGGCGTGGGCACCTCGCGGAACTCCAGCACCGAATCGGAAATGGCGGTCACATTGAAGAACCAGTCGTCGTGGATCGGACGGTCGCCCTTGATGGTGTTCTGGTTGTAGGGGTCCCACCAGTTATCGGCGTAGCCGAGAGCATTGACGATGCGCCAGCGGTCGGGAATCGCCACTTTTTCCACGAACTGTTCCGCGGTGGGGCGCGGAATATCACTGTAGCGACGGGGCAGCACCGAGCGCGGCCGGGCCGCGACCGGGACCTCCCGAGTCACCTCGCCGGTCTCTGCATCCACCGTGGTTTCGCGGTAGGTGCAGTCGCGATTGGAGCCCCCTGCGCGGCGCCGGGTGCTGCGCGCGCGATCCCGGGGGTCGAGGTCATCGCAATAGACGACCTCACTCTCCCCCTGGGCGTGCGCCGTCTGCGGTGTGACGACAGTGCCCAGCAGCAGCGCCAGCCCGAGTGTGGAAACACCCGCCAGGGCGGGCACGGTCCGTGGAGAATGCCGGCTCATGTCACTCACTTCCCTGCACACACGTGCTGTGCGTCGCTGTTGATGAAGGGCGTCTGCGGGCACTGGATATAGCGCAGCCGCTCGCCACCTGGGGTCAACTGGTCGGCGCGGATTGCCGGGGGCGCGTTATTGATGGCACCACCCAGGGCCTCGCCGGCCTCGTGCACGCCGAGGAAGGCAATCATGTCATCCTGGTCGATACCGTCCCCGGAGACTCCAATGCCCCCGACCAGGGTCTCGCCGCGGTAGATCGGCACGCTGCCGGGGAAAATCTGAATGCCGTTGGCGACTCGCGGCGCCTCGGACTGCACGCAGTTGTTGCCGACATCGCTGCCGCTCAGGCCCGCCACGAAAGCGATGTGGGCGATGATGTTGTTGAAGGACAGGTCGAGCTGCAAACCGGTGGAGAACACGCTCCACTCGCTGTCGTAGTCCTTGCTGAAGGGCCCATGGGGGTTGCCGATGATGCCGTCGGGGTAGAAGGGCCGCGACAGGTTACCCCCTGCGCGATCGGAAAACGCCGTGCCATCGGTAAGCGCCTGGGGGCCGATAAACAGCTGGGCAGCGTCCACGTAGTCGGCAATGTTCACTGTCGCCGCCGGGCTCAGGTCGGGATTGAGATACTGGGTGGGCGTATCGATACCGCGCAGGAAATCGGCGGCATCCGGGGAAGAAAACAGCACCGCGGTGCGCGCCTTCTGCAGGGAGACGTCGGCGCCGAAAATCGGGGCATCGCGGGTGCGCAGCATGCCCAGGATGGCACCCTGGCTGTCCACGATCGAGACCGTCACCCGCGCCGGGGTACCCACCGGCCGGCGAATCTGTGCCCGCGCCCGGTTGGCCACGCCAATCGCACTGCGCAGCAACTCCCGCACCTCGGCCGCGTTCAGGGACAGCTCGCCGAGCAGGGCGGCATCGGTACCGGCCCTGGGTGCGAAACGGCGGTTGCCGCTGACATCGACAAACTCAAACGCGTCAAGGCCGGCAAAGGCACTGGAGGGGCGAATACCCGACTCGGGCTGACCGAAGGCCGTGCCGCGGCGCACCTGACCGGTGCTGTAGCCCGGCACCGCCAGCAGCGCCCCCTGCAGGGTCTCGAAGCCCGGCGCCTGGGCCGGGTCTGCCGGCAGGTCTTCCAGGCCGACATCGCTGAAGCGGAAGACCTTGCCCTCGACGGTAATGCGGCTGGCGCGCCGGTCGACCGGTGCGGTGTAGCCGAAGGTGGCGGCGAAGGCGATCTGCTCATCCAGGTCGCGATCGGTGTCCAGCAGGTTCTTGTCGATGCTGTAGCGCCCGTCGGCAATCACCCCGACACCGCCCACCGGCGTGCCGTCTTTGTACAGGGGGAAGCCGCCCGGGTCGGCGGACAGACCCAGGGGCGAACGCCGCGGGCCCGGCCCGAGGGCGACACCCCCCTGGGTGAAATCGGAGCATGCCAGCTGGGAGAACTGCACCCCGAACAAAGGCCCAGCGGGCTGGTTGCGCTCACCGGGGTTGAAATGTTCCTGCACGATCTGGTTGGCGGTGCGGGTACTGAAGGCATTGCCCTCGCTGGACAGGTAGGCCCCGGTCAGGGCCTTGGCGATGGCTGCCAGGGCATCGCCGCCCACCGCCACCGGCAGTACCACCCCCTCGAGGCCGGCGCTCACCTGCACCGGGAAGTCGGTGGCCAGCTCGACGTCATTGCCGGCATCCACCCCCGCCATGCGATAGACCGCCAGGACGTTGCCCACCCGGTCCACCACCGCCAGGGTGGCATTCGCCCCCAGCGCTTCCGCCTGGTGCACCCCCTGGGCCAAAACCCGCCGCACATCCGCCTCGGTCAGCCGGCTGTCGGCGGTCGCGCACTGCCCCTCACACGGGGCGTTGTCCACCGGATCGCGATCCGGGGAACTGCCTTCGCTACTGCCCCCGCCACCGCCGCCGCCACAGGCGGTCAGCAGGCTCAGAGTGCTTGCACAGATCAGTCGCCAGATCATGGTGATGTCCCCTGCAGTATGTCGCTGTCATGGGCCGCCCGAGCGCGGGCCGCCCGAACGCGGGCCGCCCGGGACAGGGTGCCCTCCGCCGCGTGGAAGGCGTGGCAGCTGACACAGTCGAGTGCCGCCTTGCCGCGGTCCTCGGCATGACAGCTCAGGCAGTTGTCCTGGCCGGGCATCAGTACATCACTGGCCAGATCGGATTTGGACGCCTCGTGGCAGGTCTCGCAGGCCGCATCGCCGGTAAGCCCCGCCTGGCTCAGGTGGCTGGTATGGTCAAAGCGCGCGTGGGGATACCAGTCCCCGGTGAGCCGGATCGGCTGCACAAACCAGCGGTCCATGATGTTCTCGAGGCCCGTTTCGCTTACCTCGTGACAGGTAATGCAGCCGGTATCCATGAACTGGAACTCGGCCTCCTTGAGTGCCTCGGCGCGACCGCACTCCAGCCCCGAGCCCTCACAGCTAGCAGCAGCCTCGCGCTTGCCGGGCACGCGGCGGGGTTTCTCCTGAGCCCGCTGGGCGCGCAGCGCCGGATCGGTGAACTCGCGAATGAAGTGCGCCTCCATGGCAGTAATCGCCGCCCGCAGATCACCGTGGGGCAGTTCAAGCTCGGGCTCGAAGATATCGAAACTCAGGCCGTGGCAGCTGCGGCAGTGATTGTCCATGGTGATGGGTTCGAAATGCTCGCCATCGTCCTTGAGCACGTGACAGCTGGCACAGGCCAGGGCCTCGCCGGTGGCCTCGTGCTGCACCTTGGCCGGGTCCAGGTGGACCTGGTGGGTGAATTTGAGGTTGGAACTTTCCTGCAGTGGCTCGCCGTCCGGGCGCACGCGACGCAGCTCCCAGCCGTGGGCAGCCCCTGGCCCGCGGGGCTCCAACAGGGCCACGCGGAAGCTGGGGTGGGTGGTATCGGTAAAACCCAGCACGGCCTGCATCGGGTCGCGCCCGTCCACTGCCCAGTTGCCCGGCGTGGCGTGGCAGTCGACACACAGACCCTTGTCGCGACGGGTCACCATGGCGGGCTCGTTGTGTTCCCTGTGGCAGGACGCACAGCGGACATCGGCAAAATCGTGGGCGGCGTGCACCGCCAGGTCGGCGTGCTCGCGAATCTCGTGGTGGCAGTCCAGGCAGGTCTCGTCCCGTACCATGACGAAGGGGGTCTGGTGGCAGGCCTGGCACTCCTGGGCCACGCCCGCGGCCTGGTGGGCGGCGACCAGCGGGCCGCTCGACCACAGGCCATCGTCCGGCAGCGGCGTATTGCGCAGGGTCTCCGCCAGCTCGGGCCGCAACAGCCCCAGCAGTGGAATTAACAGCGTCAGCAACAAAACCAGCAGCACCAGCACCCAGCTGGTGCGTCGGATACTCCAGGTGTGACGCTCCAGGCTGACATCGCCGGTGAAGCGTACCGCGGGCTTGCCGGCGCTGGCGATCTGCAGGGCGAAATCGAAACCGGGAGGTGGCGGAATCACTTCCAGTTTGTAACCGGGCAATTCGAACCGGTCGCCCACTTTCAGGTCGTGCTTCTCGGTGTCGCTGCCTTCGACCGCAATCACCGGCTTGCGCGCCGTAATGCGCCCCGCCCCCTGGCCGGTCGCCTGCAGGGTCACCTCGCCACCTACCCCCGGCAGCGGCACCATGGCACCCGGCTCGCCGCCCAGGGTCAGCCGATCGCCCTGGTACTCGTTTTCCAGGGCCTCGCCGCTGCCGCGGCCGGTGAGTGTACGAACCAGAAAATACATGGCGCTACCAGTAGATGAAGACACTGAGGATATGCACCAGCAGAGCAACCAGCAGGGCCATCGTCAGGGGAATATGGAAATACAGCCAGATTTTCAGCAGGCCGCGCAGCTGGACTTCGCGACGCAGCTGCTGCAGCAGCACCTGGCGGCGCCCGAACAGGGCCAGCAGCTCGTTCAGCACCTCCGCCTCGGATTGCTTGCGCGCGTCTGGAATGCGCGATGAGAGGTGCTCGATGACCACCGCCTGACCGGAATTGGAAACCGTCCTGGCCTGCTGTTCGCGACCTCCCGGCACGGTCACCCGGGAACGGTCGCGGGCCATCAACTGCTGCCAGGCTGAGCCACCGACACGGGTCAGGTCGAGGGCACTGATGACCAGGGACTGCAGATTGGCGTCGCAGCGGGAGGAAGCCTCGCGGATGCGCACATCGACGCGCGCCAACTCCTCCATGCGGTCCTCCTGGGCCACACCGGCTTCCAGTGCCACCACCCGCCCCGGCAGGTGCAGGTAGGCATAGAGGCCGTAGAAGCCCGAAAAAATCACCAGGCACATCAGCACATAGGCCAGGGTATGCACGTTGAAGCCAAACTGCAGGGCGCAGTGAAGCGTGGCAATCACCAGCAGCATCGTGCCCAGGTAGACGTGGGCAGAGGCCCAGCCCTGCACGGTACCGAGGTTGGAGCGGTAGCGACGCTTGCGCAGCCCCAGCAGGCTCAGCCAGACAATCAGCAGGGCACCGGCGGTGCCCAGTACATAGCCCTGCCAGGTGCCGCCGTTGGGGGGCTGGGTCAGCTGCCCGAAGTGCTGGCTGGCATACACGGCGACACTGGCCAGCAGCACCAGCAGGGAGGCCTTGAGGTAGCGGTAGTCCCGCCAGTTAAGCAGGCTCTCGCGCATCAACGGGCCTCCACCAGTTGCACGAACTCATCCGGGGACAGGCGACGCGCCGCGCCGGTCGGGCAGGCGCGCACGCAGGCGGGACCGCCGGCCTGCCCCATGCAGGCGTCACACTTGACCGCTTTCTTGCCGCGCTCCTTGTCCTTTGCCGAGGGCTCGAAGGTCTCGGGCTGGCCGGGGCCACTGCCGCGACCAAACAGGATCCAGGACAGCAAGCCCGGCTTGGGCGGGGCCGGGTAACTGAGCTTGATGGCGTTGTAGGGGCAGTTGGTCTCGCAGTTGCCGCAACCGATGCAGCTGTCGGTAATGAACACCTCGCCATCTGCCGAGCGCCGGATGGCATCCGGTGGGCAGTCCTTCATGCAGTGGGGCAGCTCGCAATGCCGGCAGGAAATCGGCACGTGCAAGTGGGCAAAGGAGGGACCGGCGGCCCGGTTGAGACGGGAGATACCGCCGTGGGTTTCGGCGCAGGCGCGCTCACAGTTGTCGCAGCCGACGCAGAGCGTTTCGTCGATGACCAGCGCATTGGTGGCCTCACCCAGCCCCTGGTCCATCAGGAAAGCGATGGCGCGACCCGCCTCGGGCTGCGAGGCCATGGCATTGGTCTGCTGCAGCAAGCGGCTGAGGCGGTTCTGCAGGGTGGCCACGTGCTCGGGCTGGCTTCCTACCAGGGCCAGGAACTCGTCGCGATAGAGCTTGAGGGTTTCCGTACGCACCGCCGCAGTGGCAGTATCCCGACGCCGGGGTGAACCCATCAGCGCCATCTGCCCGACCAGGTCACCGGAATGGTGCTGCGCCACCACCAGGCGATCGCTGCCCCGGGACAGGACCACCGTGCCGCTGCGGATCAGGTGCAGGCAGTCGCCCTCCTCGCCCTCGGTAAACAGGGCTTCCCCGGCATTGAAACGGCAGGTATCCACCCGCGAGGCAATCGCCGAGAGCTCCTGCAGCCCGAGCTGCGGGCGGAAGGCCGCCTGCAGGGCACGCACGATGAAGATGAGATCGATGCCGCGGCGAACCTCCTCATTGGAGTTCATCAGCTTGACCATGATACGCCGGGGCGTCTCGATCAGAATCGCGTCCTCGCTGACCACCGCGTCCCCCTGGCGGGGACGGCCGGAAATCAGGCTCATCTCGCCAAAGAACTGCCCCGGCTTGATGCTGTGCCAGGGGCCGCCAGGCTCCAGTTGCAGCTCCACCGTTCCCTCGACCAGCGTGTAGAAAGACGTACTGAACTCACCGTGCCGGTACACCGGCTCGCCGGCGGGGATAAACACGGTGGAGCGCTCGCCCTTCTGTGGCGCCTGCGCGTACTCCGCGGGGGGCAGGCTGACCAGGATGCGGCTCTCGATGATCAGCTCGCGGAAGGCCAGCGGATTCATGCGCCGGAACATGGGAATGCGCGACTGGTAAAGGTCGAGCACCGCTTCCGCATCCATCACATAGGGCAGTCCGGAGAACTGCTCCTGCAACAAGGGGTAGTCCGCGGGCTTGATGTCCTTGCCGTGGATGAACTCGACCACGTCGTAGCCCTGGTTCATCGCCTGCTTGATCAGCGGGTAGCCCCCCAGGGCACCGATGATGTAGAGGCCCGGCACATTGCTCTGGTAGTGGCGGTCGACATCGGGAACCGCGTCCGCCGCCGGGCTGTTGATCTCGATACCACAGGATTCCACGAACTTGCGCGGCGGCACCGTCCCCAGGCGGGCAATGATGCGGTGGCAGGCAATGCGCTCTTCGCCCGAGGGCGTGTTGAGCACAATCGCCCCCATTTCCCCGGCGGCCGCGGGCAGCTCCAGTCCCGCCACATTGGCCTCGTAACGGCAGTGGAAAGGACGCTCCTTGTCGTTAATCGCCGCCAGCACGGCGTTCAGGTTGCCGTCCTTGGCCCGGGAGAATTCGCCGCGCCGGTTGATAATGTAGACCGTGTTGTAGTCCGACAGGGCGATGGCATTCTCGATCGCGGCATCACCGGCGCCTACCACGACGATGGTTTCCTGCTGGAACTCGGCGGGGTCATCCAGTGTGTAGCGCACAAAGTCGGACTCGGCATCGCCCTTGACGCCCAGCGCGCGCGGATTGCCCTGGGTACCGATGGACAGCACCACATTCTCCGCCTGCAGGGTATCGCCATCCTGCAGCGTCAGCGTGAAATCCCCGCGGGTGCCGGCGATCGCCACCACCTCGGCGTTATAGCGGATATTCAGGCCGGCGCGGATACTCTCGTCCCAGGCACCCAGGATTTCCTCGCGCTTGCCGGCCACGAAGGGAACCGGGCTGCGCAGGTCCAGAAAGCCCGGCTCGTCCATGACGTGCTTGCCCTTCTGGTACTTCTGGATGGTCTTGGCAAAGGTGGAGAAACCCTCCAGCAATACATAGCTCGGCGTACTGCGCCCCTGCTCGCGGTCGTGATGGGCCGCCCGGCCCGCCGCACTGAGACCCGCGGGCCCCGCACCCACAATAGCGATGTGTAGCCTCTCCCCCAAGATCGGCTCCTTCCCCTGGTTCTTGTTGTGTTTGTGTTTTTTTCATCGCGGGCGGAAGTCATGCCCCCGGAACCGCTCCAAGAACTACTATAGACGCGGCTACCGCGTTTGCCCAAAAACTTTATCCCGTTTCTGTGACAGCTATTCCACTGCGGCCAGCGCTTCACCCAAAGTTGACACTGCCTGCACCCGCATCCCGGGAATTTCATTGCGCGGTGCATTGGCCCTGGGCACAATCGCGCGCGTGAAACCGTGCTTGGCCGCCTCCGCCAGGCGCTCCTGGCCGCTGGGTACTGGGCGGATCTCCCCCGACAGACCCACCTCGCCAAAAACCACCAGGTCCCGCGGCAAGACCCGGTCCCGGAAACTGGAGACAATGGCCAGCAGCAGCGCCAGGTCGGCGCTGGTTTCCAGCACCTTGACCCCACCCACGACATTGGCGAAGACATCCTGATCCCCCACCTGCAGACCGCCGTGTCGGTGCAACACCGCCAGCAGCATGGCCAGGCGGTTCTGCTCCAGGCCCACGGCAACCCGTCGCGGGTTGCCCAGCATGCTGCTGTCCACCAGCGCCTGGATCTCCACCAACAGCGGCCGGGTGCCCTCCCAGACCACCATGACCACACTGCCCGAGGCCGGGTCGCCGCTGCGGTCGAGGAATATCGCCGAGGGATTCTTGACTTCGCGCAGCCCCTGCTCGGTCATGGCGAAGACGCCGAGTTCGTTGACCGCGCCGAAGCGGTTCTTCTGGCCACGCAGGGTGCGGAAGCGGGAATCGTGGTCCCCCTCGAGCAGGATCGAACAGTCGATCATGTGCTCGAGTACCTTGGGCCCCGCCAGGGAACCGTCCTTGGTCACGTGACCCACCAGGAACAGCACGGTGCCGGACTGCTTGGCGAAGCGGGTGAGGATGGCGGCACAGTCGCGCACCTGGGATACCGAACCCGGCGCCGAGGCCAGGTCGTCGGTGTGTACCACCTGAATCGAGTCCACCACCAGCACCCGGGGCTGCAGCTCGGCAGCGGCATCCAGGATGCTCTCGATGCGGGTTTCCGACATCAAGCGCAGGCGGTCGCTGGGCAGCTTCAGCCGGCGGGCGCGCATGGCGACCTGCTGGGGGGACTCCTCGCCGGTGACATACAGGGCCGGCTGCTGTGCCGCCAGGTGGCACAGGGTCTGCAGCAAGAGGGTGCTTTTGCCGGCGCCGGGGTGGCCGCCGACCAGGATGGCGGAACCGGGGACCAGGCCGCCCCCGAGCACCCGGTCGAACTCCCCGGCGCCGGTGGAAAAGCGCGGCACATCCTCGAGATCGATATCCCCCAGCAGGCGCGGCGCCGCGGTGCTGCCGGCAAAACCGCCGGCGCCCCGCGCGGCGACACGCCCACGACTGCCCCCGCGCCCGCCGGTGGCGGGGCCCAGGCGCACCTCTGACAGGGTGTTCCAGGCCCCGCAGTCAGCGCACTGCCCCTGCCACTTGGCGTAGTCGGAACCACACTCGGTACAGACGTAGGCCGTCTTGCTCTTTGCCATCTCCCGCTCCCTGCCAGAATCCCGCGCGCCGGCTGTCCGTCGCCGGGCAAGGCGAGTATCCTAGTAGAGGAGAGTCCATTTGCCCACCAACCGCGGATACTCGATGCCTGTTTCGTCCCTGCTTCCCGAACCCCCACTGTGGTTTTCCCCCGGCCTGGCGGAAACCATTGGCCTGGAGGAAGCCATTCTGCTGCAACAACTGGCGAGCCTGCTGGGCCACCGCCAGCCGGCGTCGCGGGACGGGCGCGCGTGGCTGGGCGTGGAGGGCGCGTGGTTCGAGGCCAACCTGCCTTTCTGGGGCCCGCAGGACATACAGCGCATCGCCCGCAGCCTGGCCGAAAAGGGCCTGATCCACCTGCAGCTGCCACCACCCCGCCCGGGAGACCTGCTCTACCTGGCGCTGGACGAGGCCCACGGTGGCCCCGGTCCCACGGCGGAGCCGGTCCAGCCAACGGCTGGCAGCCCCCGGGCGCCAACTGCTCCCACCCCCGGTGCCGGCAGCCCGGTGCGGGCCGGCGAGCTGCCCCGCGCGCGACGTGGTGCCAGGACACTGCCGGCGGACTGGAGCCCGAGTGAAGACCTGCTGCGCATGCTGGAGTGGCAGCACGGCATTCCCCGCGACTTCATCCTGGAACAGCGCGAGGAATTTGTCTTCTACTGGCGCGAGCGCGGCGAGCCCGGCCACGCCTGGGAAAACAAGTTCCGTCAGCATGTGCTGAGCCTCTGGCGTCGGCACCAGCAACAGAAGGCCGAGGCCGCCCCCCTGGATCGGCCCCTGGACAACCACTGGCGACCCAGTCCCGACGCGCTGGAGATCCTGCTCCGGGCGGGGGTCGACCGAGAGTTCATCGAGGAGGCGGTACCCGAATTCATACTCTACTGGCGGGAGCGCGGCGGCCCGCCGAAGGGTGGCCTGAACTCGCGCTTTGTGCAGCATATCCGTATCCAGTGGGCACGCTACAGTTCCTCCATGGTGCACAGCACAGAACCGCGGCGGATCTCACCGGACTGGGAGCCCAACGGCGACGTGTTTGATATCCTGCGCCTGTCCCACATTGACGAGAGCTTCGCCCGCAGCCTGTTGCCGGAGTTCATTGTCTACTGGCGGGACAGCAACCAGGTCCACACATCCTGGAACAGCAAGTTCCTGCAACATGTGAAATTCCACTGGGCCCGGAAACATCAACTGCAACAGGCGGGAAGCCAGCATGCGGGACAACAGCGAGTTGACGGAGCAGGCCGCACGAGAGATCGCAGCCTCGCGGAAGACCTCAGCGACACATCCTGGGCAAAGTAAACGCCCGGCGGAAAGCGCCAGCCCGGACGCCGCGCATATCGAGGCGATCAACCAGGTCTTCGCCCTGTTCCGACTGAACTACCACAACCAGTATTATGCCGCCTACCCGGATGCCGAGCAGCTGCGTCAGATCAAGAAGCTCTGGCTCGACTCCCTCGGTGAGTACCCGGTGGAACAGATCCTGCGCGGGGCCCGCCACGCCATCGAGCACAGCGAATACCTGCCCACGCTGCACCGCATGCGCGAGTGCTGCGAGCTCGGCCTGACCACCCTCGGTCTGCCCAGCCCCCGGGACGCCTTCCTCGAGGCCTGCCGCGCGGGCAGCCCCAAGGCCGCCCAGCCCTGGAGCCACCCCGCGGTCTACGTCGCCGGGCGCGACAGCGACTGGTTCTTCCTGTCCAACAACCCGGAGCAGAAGACCTGGCCAGTCTTTCGCGAACGCTACCGCCAGGTCTGCCAGCGCGTGCTGCGCGGAGAGAAGCTGGAGATGCCTCCGCCGGAAGCCCTGGAACAGCAGCCCTCGAGGCCCCTGTCCCGGGAGGAGCAACTGGCTGCGCTGCATGCCCTGCGGGAGAAAACCGGGCTCTGAGCTAGTCCTGCTGGTAGCTGCCGTGGGCCAGGTTCTCGAAGCGGGTATACTGGCCGATAAAGGCCAACCGGCAGGTACCGATGGGGCCATTCCGCTGCTTGCCGATGATGATCTCGGCCACCCCCTTGTCGGGGGAGTCCTCGTTGTAGACCTCGTCCCGGTAGATGAACATGATCACGTCAGCATCCTGTTCGATCGCGCCGGAGTTATGGCTGAGAATACCATCGGCCAGCCAGCTTTCATGTTCTGGCACCGTCAGGTCGAACACTTCGCGCTCGCCGATATAGTCAATCGACTCAATTTTATCCCAGTACAGGTCATCGCTGGCCAACTGACGGAGGTAAGCGTCATCCAGTACCTCGGCATAGCTCGCCACCACCGACCTGGAGGGTGCGTAGCGGAAATGTGAACTCCCCCCGTAGGCAGTTCCCCGCAGCTCGGCCATCGCGCGCTGACTGAGCCCTCGCTCTCTCATCCTGGCCTTGATGCAGGCGTACACCTCGATAGGCAAGGTATCGACATTGGTGTTGGCACTCTTGCTATGCAGAGCCTCAGCCATCTGCCGGACCGCCGTGGCCTGATGGCCAAAACCGCCAATGGCTTCGATAAATCTCAGCTGATCACCCTTGCCGGAAATGTCGAGCTCAAACCACCCGCGCTCCGAATCTTTCGCCTTGTGCTTGATCCGCGCCACGATGGCAAACCGCAGCAGCAGTGCACTGACATCCTTGATCAAGGCTTCGCTGGCACTGGAGAAGAAGATCCGGCGCCCACTCACCGAACCATCGGTTGCCCAGAGATGCTGCAGAAACAACGCCAGCCGCGCGTTACTGAGCCGGAACACCCGGTCCGGTATGCGCTTCTCGTGCGAACGCTGACCAAAAACACCCAGGTCTTTCAGAAACTTGCCGGCCGCGCGGGGCTGCCAGCGGTTGCCGTTGCCGGAAAACTCCAGCTGGTGCCACTTGCCTCTGCCCTCGCGTCGATTGACGCTGCAACCCAGCGCTTGTGCGGCTTCGCGAACGGCGAGCGAGTTCGCCTCGCTGGCGGTGGTATAGCGCATGGGCTGATGCACGACATAGCTGCCATCGCCAATCATGTGCGCCAGAAAGATCAACTCGGCGTCGGACAGCTCCTCACTTGTTGCCGGCTCAGGTACCCGGCGTGCAATCGCTACACGCCCGCCCACGTCTAGCTCGTTCACCGTTTTCCAGCCGTCCAGCGCATAGAGACGATGCTCGCCACTGCACTGAATCGAACGCCCCGAGGACAGGCGCACGTCGAAAACCGGCTTTTTCCCCACCGACCAGATCAGCTCCGAGTCAGTCGACTCAATCCTGCCCTCGCGCGTGGGCGCGAGAACTCCCGGGGTATCACCCACCAGCGACTGGATGGAACGGCGCGTCCCATCAGCCAGCAGCACCGCGGTGTCACCCACGACACATTCCCTCAGGTCGGAGTTCACCGGCCGCTTGTTGGGGCGCTGCTCGAGGGAGCGGTTGAGCTGTGACAGGGCCACCATCGGGCAGTTGAATTCCTTGGCGATGGCCTTGAGGCTGCGGGAGATCTCGGAAATTTCCGCGGTACGGCCCTCCGACGAACCGGCGACCTGCATCAGCTGGATGTAGTCCACCATGATCATCGCCAGGTTGCCGTGCTCGCGCACGATGCGGCGGGCCCGGCTGCGCAGTTCGGTGGGGGTCAGCGCCGGCGTATCGTCGATAAACAGGGGCCGGTCCTTGAGGCGCGGCACCGCCGACTGCAGCTTGTTGACGTCCTCCTGCTCCAGCTTGCCGGTTCGAATGCGGGTCTGGTCGATGCGCCCCACCGAGGACAGCATCCGGGTGATCAACTGGTGCGCGGGCATCTCCATGGAGAACACCAGCACCGGCTGCTCCTGGTGCAGTACCGCGTGTTCCACCAGGTTCATGGCAAAACTGGTCTTGCCCATGGAGGGACGGCCGGCGATGATCACCAGGTCAGAAGGCTGCAGACCGGAGGTGCGCGCGTTGAGGTCGGTGTAGCCGGTGTCGAGCCCGGTGATGTCGCTGCCGGAGTGCAGCAGCTCCTCGATCCGCTCCAGTGCCGTTTCCAGCAGCGGGTTGACCTCCTGGGGGCCACCGGCCTTGGGGCCCTGCTCGGAGATCTGCATGATGCGCCGCTCGGCCTCATCAATCAGGTCAGAAGCCGTGCGCCCCTCGGGATTGAAGCCGCTCTCGGCAATCTCCTGGGCCGCCTCGATCAAACGACGCAGGGCGGCGCGCTCGTGCACCACCTGGGCATAGGCGCGGATATTCGAGGCGCTGGGGGTATTGCTGGCCAGCTCGGCGAGGTAGGCGAGGCCACCCGCGGCCTCCAGCTCCCCGTTGGCGGTAAGCTTGTCCGCCACAGTGATCACGTCGACCGGTTCCGCCGCCTCGGCAAGCCGCGCGATCTGACGGAAGATCAGGCGGTGGTCGGGGCGATAAAAGTCACTGGCCGTGACCACCTCGGAAATCGCGTCCCAGCCCTCGGGGGACAACAGCAGGCCGCCGAGCACCGACTGCTCGGCCTCGATCGAGTGGGGCTGCATCTTGATACGGGCGAGATCCCGATCCGCCTCCCAGGGGGGCGGGGCCGCGGGGCCGGGGAATTCAGTGTCGGACATGGGCTCGCTTCAGGCCGGTTGAGGGGCGTCAGCGTAACGGATAATGGCGCCGGTCAAAAGCGGCACGACACACGCGCCGCGGCCCGACAAGGCCACGGCGCGTGTTGAAAACAACTGGGTGCAGCACGGCACGTGCGGCACCCGGGTCGCGTGCTTACTCGGCAATGACTGCGATGACAACTGTCGCAGTGACGTCGGCGTGCAGCTGAATGTCCACTTCGAACTCGCCCAGCTCGCGCAGGGGGCCTTCGGGCAGGCGCACTTCGGACTTGTCGACGGCACAGCCGGCAGCAGTCAGCGCGTCGGCGATGTCGCGGGTGCCCACGGAGCCGAACAGCTTGCCCTCGTCTCCGGCATTGGCGCCGATGCTCACCGGGCCCAGGTTGCCCAGGGCCTCGGCACGCTTCTCGGCGGCAGCAACGGCTTCGGCAGCCGCGGCTTCCAGCTCGGCGCGGCGCGCCTCGAAATGAGCGATGTTGTCGGCCGTCGCCGGCACCGCCTTGCCCTGGGGAACCAGGAAGTTGCGGCCGTAGCCGGCCTTCACGTCCACCTTGTCACCCAGGCCACCCAGGTTGCCGATTTTCTCCAGCAGAATGACTTCCATCGTGCTTTCCTCGTTGCGGGGAGTCGCCTCCCTCATCCGTCTTGAATTCTCAGTCGCGGGAATGTCCGTCATTCCCCGATTCATCGGTGTCGTCACCCCAGCGCTGGCGCCAGCGCAACCAGCTGTCAGCCAGCGCCAAGCCAACCACGGCCAGCTTGACCAGGTCGAACAACATCCAGGCGAGGTAAAACCCCACCAGCAGGCCCCTGCCCCGACCACGCCGACGTACCCAGGCGTGCAACAGGCCGAGACCGGCAAACATCAGTGGCAGCGTCACAATCACTGCCCAGGGCCGGTATTCCAGCCCCATGCCCACCAGTGCCAGCGCGCCGAGCAACATCGCGGCCGCCGCGGCGGGCGGGTAGTACAGGGCGCGAAACTCCACGCCAAAGCCACCCGGATTGTACAGGGCCGCCTGCCACCAGCGCGCCAGCAGCAGACAGACCACCGACAGCAGCCCGTTGGCCGCCCCCAGCATGCCCGCAACCTGCAGCGGCGTCGGCCGCGGCAGGGCAGTCACCGCCTGGCCATTGGCGGCCATCTGTTGCTCTACGCTGGTCAGGAACTGGTCGAAGAACGCCACGACCTGATCCAGCAGGGGGCCACCCAGCGCCAGGGTCAGGGCACCGGTCGCCAGCCCCACCGGCACAGCTGCCAGTACCGCCAGCGGCAGGCTTACGCTGACGCGCAGCACTACCGCCAGCACGGTGGTCCCCACCAATAGCGACAGCGGTCCACTGTCGCCAGTCATGGCTAGCACCGCCGCGGCGGGAAAAACTGCCCACATCAGCAACCAGAGCCCCGCTCCGGGGCCGCGGCGCATGGCCACCAGGGCAATTGCCGCGGCACTGATCCAGCTGAACAGCAAACTGCCGGCACCGGCGACTGCCACCAGCAAAGCCTGCAGGCGGCCGCGCATGACGAAGCGAGCGAGGCCAATCATCGGGACACTTCCCTCACACGGGTGCGCTGCAGGCAGACGCGCCCGTGGTCTCGATTACTTGTGCGAATCCGAATAGGGCAGCAGAGCCAGGTAGCGCGCGCGCTTGACAGCGGTGGCGAGCTGGCGCTGGTACCGGGCCTTGGTACCGGTGATCCGACTGGGAACAATCTTGCCGGTCTCGGTGATGTAAGCCTTGAGGGTGTCCAGATCCTTGTAGTCGATTTCCTTCACGCCTTCGGCGGTGAAGCGACAAAACTTGCGGCGACGGAAAAAGCGTGCCATAGAGCTACTCCTTGATTCCTGTTTCTGCGTGACGCTGACGCGGCGGTTTACTCGGCGGACTCGTCGTCGCGGCTGTCAGAGTCGTTGTCGTTGCTGTTGCGCTCGCGGTTACCGCGGTTGCTGTCGGCAGACTGACGCTCTTCGGTGCGGGTCTTGCGCTCGCGGCTTTCCTTCTCGGCCTTCATGATGAAGGACTCGTCGGTGACCGCCTCGTCCCGGCGAATCACCAGGTTGCGCAGCACGGCGTCGTTGAAACGGAAGGTCGTGGTCAGCTCTTCCATCGCGTCGTTGGACGCTTCCACGTTCATCAGCACATAGTGCGCCTTGTGGATCTTGTTGATGGGATAGGCCAGCTGACGGCGCCCCCAGTCCTCCAGACGATGGATCTTGCCGCCGTCCTTCTGGATGGTGTTGGAATAGCGCTCGATCATGGCGGGCACTTGCTCGGACTGGTCCGGGTGGACCAGGAACACGATTTCGTAATGGCGCATGTAGGCTCCTTACGGGTTAATGCCACCCAACGCCGTGGTGTGGCAAGGAGAATCGGCCTCGGAAAGGCCGGGCTTGAATACAAGGGCGCGGATTCTACCCATTTGCGGCGCGGACCGCAAGGGCTCTCAGCGCCGCTGCCTTACCACCTCGAACAGGCAGACACCCGCGGCCACAGAGACATTGAGACTACTGACACTGCCCGCCATGGGCAGCTTGACCAGGTGATCACAGCACTCGCGTGTCAGGCGGCGCAGGCCGCTGCCCTCGGCACCCAGGACCAGCGCGACCGAGTCGGTCAGCTGGCAGTCGTAAAGCTCGGTGTCCGCCTCGCCGGCCGCCCCGTAAACCCAGACTCCCTGACGCTTGAGCGCCTCCAGCGTCCGCGCGAGGTTGGTGACCCGGGCAAAGGGCACCGATTCCGCCGCGCCGCAGGCGACCTTGCGCACCGTCGGGTTGAGGTCGGCGGACTTGTCCTTCGGCACCACCACGGCGTGCGCCCCGGCGGCGTCGGCGCTGCGCAGGCAGGCGCCGAGGTTGTGCGGGTCAGTGACGCCATCCAGCACCAGCAGCAGGACAGGTTGCGCGGCCGCCTCAACCAGGGCCAGCAAGCCGGCCTCGTCCAGCACCTCACCGCCGCCCCCCGGGCTCCCGGCGGGACCGTCAGCGGCAAGGCTGGCCACGGCCCCCTGGTGGCGCCCGCCGGCCAGCTGATCCAGCTCCCGCCGGGGCAGGCGCACCACGGACACCCCCTGGTTGCGCGCCAGCTCGAGCAGGCTCTGGATACGCCGGTCCTCGCGGCCGGACTGCAGGGCCAGTTGCACGATCGCACCCGGGCTTCGCCGCAACAGGCTGTCAACGGCGTGAATGCCGTATACGCACTCTGCCACGGCCTAGTCCTGCCGGCGCCGCCGGCGCGGCCCGCGGGCGGTACCCGCCTTGGCTGCAGGTTTGCCCTCGGATTTCTCTGCGGGCTTGCCGGACGCCGCCTTGCTTGCGCCCGCCGGTTTACGGCCGCGCTTGCGTGGTGAGGCGGGTTTGGCGTCGTCACCCTTGGCAGACGCAGCTGACGCTCCGCCCTTTCCGCTCTTGCCACCCTTCCCCGCCTTGCCGCCCTTGCCGCTTTTAGAAGCCCCGGCGCGCTTGCGCGGCGGCTCGGCCTCCAACAGCTCCAGGTCAATCTTCTTGTCGTCCAGGTCGACCCGTGCCACCTGCACGCGCACCTTGCCACCCATGGCAAACGCACGCCCGCTGCGCTCACCGACCAGTCGCATCTTGGCGGTATCGAAATTGTAGTAGTCCGCGGGCAGCGCCGAGATATGCACCAGCCCCTCGATGTAAAGGTCCGACAGCTCCACAAAGATGCCGAAGTTGGTCACCGCGGCAATCACGCCATCGAACTCGTCGCCGACGTGGTCAGTGAGGTACTCGCACTTCAGCCAGGACTCGACGTCGCGGGTGGCGTCGTCGGCACGGCGCTCGGTCATCGAGCAGTGCAGGCCGTGGGCCACCATCTCCGGCATTTCGTAGGGGAAGATCTTTGCCTTGGGCAGGGGCACCGCGCCGCGCTGACGCTTGACCAGGGAGCAGCGCTGCTTTGAGCGGATAACGTGGCGAATGCCGCGGTGCACCAGCAGGTCCGCATAGCGCCGAATCGGCGAGGTGAAGTGGGCATAGGCCTGGAAGTGCAGGCCAAAGTGGCCCTCGTTCTCCGGCTGGTAGACCGCCTGGCTCAGGGAGCGCAGCAACATCACCTGGATGATATTGGCGTCGTCGCGCCCCTCCACTTCGTCCAGCAGGCGACAATAGTGCTCCGGGGTGGGCTTCTCGCCACCGCGCAGGTCCAGCCCCAGTTCGCCGAGGAATTTACGCAGGTTTTCCAGCTTCTCGGCGGTCGGACCCTCGTGGACGCGGTAGAGCACCGGCAGGCCGGTTTCCTCGTAGAAACGCGCCGCCGCGACATTGGCGCAGAGCATGCACTCTTCGATCAGCTTGTGGGCATCGTTGCGCACCACCGGCACAATGGCCTCGATCTTGCGGTTCTCGTCGAAGATGATGCGGGTTTCCGTGGTCTCGAAGTCGATCGCACCGCGGTTCTCCCGCGCCGCGCGCAGAATACCGTAGAGCTTGTGCAGGCGCTGCAGGTCCTTGATCCGCGCCGCGGGCACCTCGGGGTGACTGCCCTTTTCCAGCACCTCACCAACCTGGGTATAGGTCAGCCGCGCGTGGGAATGGATGATCCCCTCGTAGAAGCGGAACTTGCCGAGCTTACCGCTGCTGCTGAGGTCCATCTCGCAGACCATGGCCAGACGGTCGACACCCGGCTTGAGGGAACACAGACCGTTGGACAGCACCTCCGGCAGCATCGGTACAACCCGCCCGGGAAAATACACCGAGTTGCCACGCTGGGCGGCCTCCAGGTCCAGGGCCGAGCCCGGCGCCACGTAGTGGGAGACGTCGGCAATGGCGACCCAGAGGCGCCAGCCGCGCAGTTTCTTCTCGCAGTAGATGGCGTCGTCAAAGTCCTTGGCATCCTCCCCGTCGATGGTCACGAAGGGCAGCTTGCGCAGATCGACCCGGTGCTGCTTGTCCTCCTCCCGGGGTTCGCCTTCCAGGGCGGCGGCTTCTTCAAGCACCTCCTCTGGCCACTCCCAGGGGATGTTGTGGGCACGGATGGCCACGTCGATTTCCAGCCCGGGGTCCAGGTGATCACCGAGGACCTCGCTGATGCGCCCCTTGGCGCTCAGATGCCGGGTCGGGTAGTCAGTGATTTCCGCGGTAACGATCTGACCGGAGAGTGCATCCCCCTTGCCGGCCGGCGGAATCAGGATGCGCTGGGTCAGGCGATTGTGCTCGGGAATGACGTAGCCGATACCACCGTCCTCCTCGTAACGCCCGACAATACTGCTGGTGCCGCGGTGCACCACTTCCACGATAGTGCCTTCGGGACGCCCGCGGCGGTCGGTGCCAGTGATGGCAATCAGTACTTCATCGCCGTCGAAGACGAACTGCATCTGCCGGGAACTGAGGTAGATATCCTCGCCCTCGTTGACCGGTATCGCGAAGCCGTAGCCATCGCGGTGCCCCTGGATGCGGCAGTGCGACAGGTTCATCTTGTCCACCAGGCCATAGCTGCCGCGGCGGTTGACCATCAGCTGGCCATCGCGCTCCATGGCGCGCAGACGCTTGCGCAGGGCTTCCACCTGCTCGTGCTCTTCCAGGCCGAGGTCGCGGGCAATCTGGTTGTGGTTCAGGGGCCGGTCGGCCTCGGTGAGGAGGGTGAGGATAGCTTCGCGGCTGGGAATAGGATTCTCGTAGCGGGCGGCTTCACGCTCTGCGTGGGGGTCGGCAATCTTGCCTTTTTTAGCCATAGAGATGGGTATTTCCTTCTTCGTTAACATTCACATGAAAAAATTCTCGCCAACAGTATACGCGAGGATTGACAGGGCTGCCTGGTAAAAGTAAAGTGCGCGCCTCTCGAGGAGTGAGGCACTCACTCGTTCGACGCCCAGGTGGTGAAATTGGTAGACACGCTAGCTTCAGGTGCTAGTGGCCGAGAGGCCGTGGAGGTTCAAGTCCTCTCCTGGGCACCATTTTCAGGTTCAAAGAAATCCAGCAAGATCTCTAAAGCCCGGTTTTTACTGGGCTTTTTGCTTTCTGGGTATCTCGTTACGTCCAAGTCGATCCATTGCAATCCACGCACAAGCTGAGTAACTTCCTGAGTAACGTAATCGGGTTACTCAGGTCGGGTTACTCATGGATCAGCGCAAGCCCCTCACCCACGCCCGCCAGGCAGACGCCGCCAAACCGGAAGCCCGGCCCTACACCCTGAAGGCTGGCGACGGCCTGTTCCTGAAGGTCATGCCCAATGGCACCAAGAAATGGGTGTGGCGCTACTTCTACCTGAAGAAGGCGAAGAGCCTCTCGATGGGGCTGTACCCCGCCGTGGGCCTGGCCGAGGCAAAAGCGGCCCGGGATGAGGCCAGAAAGCTGCTGGCACAGGGCGAAGACCCCAGCCAGCGACGCAAGGACGAGAAGGCATCAGCTCTGCTCGAGCAGGAAAACACTTTCAAAGCCGTCGCCGAGGAATGGCAGGCCCGGCAAACCGACAAAGCCGAGGCCACGCGCACCAAATCAGCGTGGCTGCTCAGCTTCCCGATCGCCGATTTCGGGCACCGACCCATTCGGGACATCACGCCGGTCATGGTGCTCAACACCTGTCGGAAGTTCGAGAATCAGGACAAGCTGGAGACGGCCAAGCGCATCAAGATCAAGTGCAGCCAGGTGTTCCGGTATGCCGTGGCCACCGGCAGAGCCGAGAGCGATCCGACCCGCGACCTGAATGGCGCACTAAAGCCCCCTCAGGTCAAACACCGTGCCGCCATCACCAACCCGGCGGAAATGGCCCAGCTGCTGCGGGATATTGACGGCTACAGTGGCCACCCACAGGTCCAGGCTGCGCTGCAGATCTCCCCCTTGGTGTTTGTGCGCCCTGGGGAACTGCGCTCTGCCCGTTGGGCCGACGTTGATCTGGAGGCAGCTGAATGGCGCTTCACCCCGCCCAAGACCCGCAACCAGACACAGGTCGAACTGATCGTGCCGCTGGCGCGCCAGGCTGTTGCCATCCTGAGAAACCTGCAGCGGATAACCGGCAGGCGTGAGCACGTGTTCCACAGCTACGGCAAGAGCCGTCACCTGTCAGAGAGCGCAGTACTCAATGCCCTGCGGCGGCTGGGCTACAGCGGCGACGTCATGACGGGTCACGGCTTCCGGGCCATGGCGAAGACCGTGATGCTGGAAGTGCTCAAGCTCCCCGACCAGTACATCGAGCTGCAACTCGGCCACAAGATCCGCGATCCCAATGGCGGCGCCTATCACCGCGCCAAGTTCCTCGAGGACCGCAAGGAAATGATGCAGGTGTGGGCTGATTACCTCGACAAGCTCAGAGCCGGAACCACGGTTACCTAGCACATCTACGGCATCCAGTCCTCTATTGGCTCACCAGATAGGCTCAGTTGTGCAGCGATGCCCTGTAAGGAGGCAGCAACCAGGCGGTCGTGCTCGGCAACCAGCCGCTGGAAGGTCCGCCAGTGCATGCCCTTGGGCTTCGGCCAATAGTTGCCATTCAGGATGCCCCGCTCCCAGCCCAGCTTGTCGCGGATTCTGTCCGCTCGGCGTGCCAGGCGATCGTAGTCGACCTCTCTCTGGCTCTCATAGGCCAGCTGGTGACAGTGACGACAAACGTAACGCTCACCACCATAGAGAATAGCAACCCGACGACCACAGCCCTCTCCCGGGCAGCGAAACCAGTGCCGGACACCGCCGAGGTGGCACGGCGTGCGGTCGAGAACGACGGAGTATCTGTTATGCCGCCAATCCGTTTCACCGTACTGTCGGGACCGGTAGTCGAGCACAATCCAGCTTTCTGCCACCTCGATGCGAATTGACGCCACCTTTGCTCCGCCTCGGTACCAGGACCGGACAAAGCTGTTGCCGGCGACCAGCAACTTCTCCCGGCTCAGTCGGCGCACGTCCAGCGCCGGGTAATCGTCCGTCGTATATCTGGCGCCGTAGTGCCAGCGTCGTCCGCTGCCAGGGCCACCCATGGTCACCTCCAGACTATTTTGCCGAAATCATTTGGAAACCTTGTTGGAAGCCTCACGTTTCCCACGCAGCCCGGGATCACTGGGCAGATATCGATCACAATACCTTGAGTCCATATCCCAGAGTCCGCAGACAGGCTCGGGCATACCCTTGCTGCAGTGGCCGATATGGGGATGCGCAGTCCGGGTAAAGTGGCGGCAATCAGAGCAGCGGACGGCACAGGGTCGGGGAATCGGTTTGTCAGCAACCCTGTTCCAGCACCAGGGACAGCCCAACACCTCACCCGGGGTCCATAGCCAGACGGGGCCACAGTGCTCGCAGCTTGCCCGCTCCGTGTAGTGGTCGGGTCGCTTGCCCTGATCCATGTCCCGGCGCTGAACCAGCGAACGAGCCAACGCAGTCAGGGTTTCCGTAGTCACCCTTCCCTTGAGCCAGTCGGTGATGTCCTCCGGTGCGAGGGCAGCCTTGACTTCAGAGGGCTGGAGATCGAGCCCTTTGCAGGCCTCAGCGAGGTCTTCCAGCAGCCTGGAATCATCCTGCTCTGGGTCTCTACGCGCAAAATCCGCAATATCCGCACAATAGCGCCTGTTTTCTGCTTTTTGCGTATTCTGCGAATTGTGCGTAAAGGGCCCTTCCGCGGAAATATCCAGCCCGAGGATTTGCCGCCAGCTCATCGCCACCCTCTCGCAATATCCGGCCTTACCCTCACAATCGGCGAAGGCGGCCGGCCCGGGCCATCCCGGGGTGGTTCTAGAACTTCCAGATACCCCCGCTCCTCGAGGACCACCAAGGCATCGCGCAGCATGGCCACCCGGGGGAAGGTACTGCGCAGAGCATTAAACGCTTCACGTACGGTAAAGCGACTCAGACGCCCTCGCTCAACCCAGCCCCACACCAGCCTGGCGGAAGCGATCATGGGATCGGCGCCCATCATGTCCATCGCCGCAAGACTATGGCGCGTCATGACAGCCATGATCTCCAGGGCTTCGGTCATGGTCTCCGCCGTGATTTGTGCCTCCCAGGGCCTGCCATGGGCATGTTTGATGCCATGCAGTACCCCGGCAATTCGAGCAGCTGCCCCGGGTGCCTTTCCCGCCCAATCCGTGAAATGCTCCAGGGGCTGCCCCGGCTGCATCTGCATCTCCATGCCGCGAGCGAAGTCGAACCATTCACGGTAGGCCTCGTCACTCAGGCGAATCACCCGGGGCTGCTCTGTACCGTGCTCATCAAGCACCGGCTCCCAGTCCAGCATGGCGCGGAGCCCAGCCGCATAGGCGTCCCGCACGCCCCGGGGCACGGGATTGGACTCCAGAAGACGGTAGCCGAGCGGGGAAGGCGGAAGCAGGTAGAGAAACCGGCCCAGCAGACCGCGCCCTCGAAAACCCGGCTTGGCGGCAAGACCGCGCAACACGTCTGGCTGTGGGCTTAGCCCAATACTCAGGCGCGGACATTTCAGGAATACCGGCGGACGGCTGCCCCTGTCTACCCGCTCCGCGTCACCGCTGTGAGACTTCAGGACCAGATCCAGATTCGGGATGCCGTTGGAATAACGGCCTTGCAGCAGGTCAAAGACACCGCCCTCCGATGATAACCAGGCCATGCATTCACCGTGCTCAGCCAACAGCGATCCCAGCCGCTCCGGGGTGGCATCGGACGTCCATATCTGTGGCGGAATCGGGATATCGGGCAGCTCGGCTTCCAGGTCAGCAGCTTCCCGCGCCAGCCCAGCAGCCTTGCCGTTATCCCGCTCCTTGGCAGCTTTACTGCGTTTTTCCTTGGCGCGGGCTTCCAGGGTTTTGCGCTCGCTGGCAATACGCTTGATCTCCGGCTCCAACATGGCAGCCTGATCTCGCTCCCAATCGATCAATGGCTCAGTCGCAGCTGACTGCACGGCACTTTTGCGATTGCCGGGTGGAAGCGCGACCACAGCCCACAAATTGCATGGCTCTGAGTAGCCCGGCTTCACCATCACACGCAGATGCCGGGCAGCAGCAGTGGCACACGCCACCAGCACCATTCCCGCTGCCAGCTCAGGCGGAGTTTCCGTATCGGCCGCCACGGCGCGAGCATAGTCGCCGGCAAACCCGGGCAGGCAGGCCAAATCGATACGAGGCAGGTTGGGAGTCTCCAGCAGCACCAGCTCTGGCCAATCCTCCGACGGTGGTGCGGCGGCCCTCAACAATTCGGCGCTCATGCGTCACCTCGCTTCAGCCACTGGGCCAGATCGTTGAAGTCGGTCAGGCTCTCCGGCGCATCAGCTGGCCATTCAGGCAGCGCCACCAAAGCATCAGAAGCGATCGCCGCAGCTACGGCCCTGGTGGCTCCCGGATTACCCGGCGAGAGGCGGTCGTCATCACCGGCAATTACCAGTTCTGCGGATGGCCAACGACAACGCGCCTCTGTGGCCACAGGCAATAGGTTCCCTGCGTCTATTGCGGCCAACACCAGGGCGCCGGGGTCATCTTCCGCGAGCGTGCAACCAGTTGCCCAGCCCTCACAGATGATGACGCGCTGCGGTTCTCCATCGTTACCTTCCACAGCAATGAAACATCCCTGTTTGCGGCCTCCGGAGAGCAGTCGCTTGCGACCATCTGGTGCGATGAATTGGAGGCTACTCAGGAAGCCGCGGAAGTCCGTCACGGGCAGAACCAGCCACCCGTTATGGATACGAGCGTTGTGTGGCGCAATGCCTTTTGCAGCCAAATAGGCATGGTCTGTTGGCGCAGAAGAGGCCGCGCCCCAGATCTTGCGAGCCCGATTGGCGGCCTCCAAGTGCCGATTTTTCTGCGAGCGCGCCGCTTGCGACTTCGCCGCTTCTATCTGCGCCGCGAGCGAAGCCTTCTCTCGCCAGGCGCCTGACCAATTCTGTTTCGGAAACCAGGTTGTGGAGAGCCCCGAAGACCAGTCGCCAAAGCAGCCCGCCCGGCCATCGTCGAACAATTTGCACCAACCAGCCCGGTTACTTGGGCCTTTGCCGTAGCCGGGAAAGCGATGCAGCCTGCCGGGCTCAATATAATCAGGAGGTTCAAGTCCGGCAGCGCGGATGGCATCATGAAAATCAGTAGATACGTCAGTCATCGTGCAACCCTCAGCTACGCCAGATTCTTCCGGGCAGCCTCAAGCTCTGCGACGAGAGCACGAATCTCGTCGTCAGTCTTGCCGGCAATGCGGGCGTTGTTGAGCGTCAGAACTTCGTGTTCCGGCCAACCTATCGCTCTGGAACCGATGGAGACAGGCCGGGTGTATAGGCCGGCCTTGATATCCAGATAGTGGGCACTACGCGACCGGGCGCGCCTGTGCAGGATTTCGGGAAGGCGGAGAATCGTTCGAGTCATGGTTGTACCCCCTGGGTCGCCATTGGATGGGTTTAGGGGGCTGTTGAATACCGCCCAAAATTGACCCACCTGAGGGGGTAATTTCCATCCAAAACTGACCCACTGAATCAGCTACTCTGCTCATTTTTTGAGCGGGGTGCGAAGGAGTGATCACAGTGGGCATGTTAGCCAAGATCCGGCGGATGTATTTCCGCGACCATATCCCCCTGCGCGAGATTGCGCGTCAGACCGGCTTATCCAGAAACACAATCAGACACTGGCTGCGCCACAACGAGATGCGCGAGCCTGCGTATCCCGCCCGCAAGGCATCCAGCATCCTCGATCCCTACAAGGAGCAGCTGGCCACCTGGCTGCGGGCCGACAGCCACCGCCCCAAACGGGACCGGCGGACCGCCAAAGTGCTTTTCCAGCTGCTGCAGGCCCAGGGCTATCCCGGCGGCTATGCCCGTGTCGCCATTTTCGCCAAGCGGTGGCGTGAAGCCGGTGGGGCCTCACCCAGCCGGCAGGCGTTTGTTCCCCTGCGCTTTGCGCCCGGCGAGGCTTTCCAGTTCGACTGGAGCTGCGAGTATCTGGTGATCGGCGGGATTCGACGACGCCTGGAGGTCGCCCATATCAAACTGGCCCACAGCCGGGTCTTTCTCCTGGTGGCCTATCCCCTGCAATCCCACGAGATGCTGTTCGACGCCCATGCGCGAGCTTTTGCGGCGTTTGGTGGTGTGCCCAAACGCGGTATTTACGACAACATGAAGACGGCGGTGGACAAGGTCGGTCGCGGCAAGGAACGTACCGTCAATGCCCGGTTCCAGGCGATGACCGGTCATTACCTGTTCGAGCCCGAGTTCTGTAATCGTGCAGCAGGCTGGGAGAAGGGAATCGTCGAGAAGAACGTACAGGACCGCCGTCGGCAACTGTGGTCCAATGCCAATGCCCGCACCTGGCCCTCACTGGCGGCATTGAACGACTGGCTGGCCAGCGAGTGCCGGGCAGCCTGGGCAGACATGCGCCACCCGGAATGCCCGGACCTGACCCTGCTCTCGGTACTGGAGGATGAGCAGCCGCACCTTATGCCCAATCCCCAGCCGTTTGACGGCTACATCGAACAGCCAGTGCGAGTGTCGGCCACCGCCTTGGTCCACTACCAACGCTGTCGGTACAGTGTGCCGGCGGAGCTGGCACACCAAGTGATCAGCCTGCGGGTGTATCCCTGGGAGCTGGTGCTGGTTGCCGAAGGCGAGGAGGTGGCCAGGCATCGCCGGTGCTTTGAACGACACCAGACGCTCTACGACTGGCAGCATTACGTGGGTGTGCTGCAGCGCAAGCCGGGCGCCCTGCGCAACGGCGCCCCGTTCACTGAGATGCCCGAGCGTCTCAAGACCCTCCAGCGGCACCTCCTGCGCCACGAGGGGGGTGACCGGGTCATGGCGCAGGTACTTGCCGCCGTGGTATCCGAAGGATTGGAGCCTGTGCTGGTGGCCGTGGAGCTCGCTCTCGAGTCCGGCAATATCAGCGGCGACCACGTGTTGAACGTGCTGGCCCGGCTGCAATCACCGCAGTTGCCCCACGCGCCTGTAGAGACCTCGATAACCCTGGCGGAGGAGCCCCGGGCGAACGTGCATCGCTACGATCACCTGCGCACCGCCACGACCGAGGAGGTGCACCATGTCGAATGATCTGATCGCCCAGCTGAAGGCGCTCAAACTGCACGGCATGGCACAGACCCTGCCAGAGTTGATGGCCAAGGCACGCAGTCATGCCCTGAATGCGGAGCAGATGCTCCACGAGCTGCTGGCCGCGGAATCCGCGGAGCGGGAAGTCAAATCCCTGGCCTACCAGATGAAGGCGGCCCGCTTCCCGGCACACCGTGACCTGGCGGGCTTCGACTTTACCCAGGCGCGGGTGGATGAGGTGCTTGTTCGACGCCTGCACAGCGGCGAGTTCCTGAGTAGCGCCCAGAACGCAGTGCTGATCGGCGGCCCGGGCACCGGCAAGACCCACCTGGCGACCGCTATTGGTGTGGAAGCCATCCAGCACCATCAGCGCCGGGTCCGCTTCCTCTCCACGGTAGAATTGGTCAATGCATTGGAACTGGAAAAGGCCGCCGGCAAACAGGGCCAGCTGGCTTATCGGCTCAGCCATGTGGATCTGGTGATCCTGGACGAGTTGGGGTATCTGCCCTTCAGTCAGGCCGGCGGGGCCTTGTTGTTCCACCTGCTCTCCAAGCTGTACGAACGCACCAGCGTCATGATCACCACCAACCTGGGCTTCGCCGAATGGGCCAGCGTGTTCGGCGACGCCAAGATGACCACGGCCCTGCTGGATCGACTCACCCACCACTGCCACATCGTGGAAACAGGCAATGAATCCTGGCGCTTCCGCCACAGCCTGGCCAGCGGTCACAACAAGCGACGAAAACCCATCCCAACACAACCTGATGAAGGAGGTGACACCCCCGAAAAGACAGACTTATCCACAGACGCCTAGGTATACTGGGCAACCCTAACCCGGGTCAGAATTGGATGGAAACCCTGGGTCAGTTTTGAGTGGCAACCAACATTGTCCCGTCAGAACCGAACGTCGTATTGCCTATCGTTTGATAGGTAGTACTGGAATTTCCATGAATATAGTCAATCGACTGGGCGAAGCAGCTGACGCTACTGAGCATGGCAATCGAGGCAAGGAACAGCTTCATGGTGATCTCCACTATGAAATTAATCAGTTTTCATGCCAGAACAGACCAACTGCTTAGCCTGTAGTTAGAAGTGGACCCCGTAAATTGGACAGCACGATAAGTGCATTCCCGGGCTATGCCGCCAGTTTGGCGGCGGGTTGATAGTACACGCTGTCTGGTGTCCGCCGGTCAAGTGCCTGGTGCCGGCGCTCGCTGTTGTAAAACTCGAAGTAGCGCCCCAATGACCGGCGCGCCGCCGCGATGTCATCGTAAGCACGCAGGTACACTTCTTCGTACTTCACACTCCGCCACAGGCGCTCCACGAAGACATTGTCGAGCCAGCGGCCCTTGCCATCCATACTGATACGAACACCTTCGCGCTTGAGCACGCCGGTGAAGTCC
>NZNC01000013.1 GCA_002692965.1 Haliea sp.
ACGCGGACCAGAGCGGCTACCGCTGGGGTATCCGTAGCGATGCAGACCAGAGTGGCTACCGCTGGGGTATCCGTAGCGATGCGGACCAGAGCGGCTACCGCTGGGGCATCCGTAGCGATGCGGACCAGAGCGGCTACCGTTGGGGCATTCGCTAAGCACTAATTCAAGAACAGTTTGGGGCACCGTCTGGTGCCCCATTCTTCGTCACTCTCTCCCAATATAGTCATTAGTCCTCCATTGTAGAATCACGCTAGTACCTTGTATCATCGGCGAAAAGCACAAGGTGGCCGTGATGTGAAGGCGACATTAGCCCTTCTTACTACAGTTTTTCTATTAGTTGTTGGTGCGCCCGTCAGCTGGTCGCTGGCACCATCAGATTACACTTTCAGATTATCTCCAGCCTCTAGCGAGCTGACCCAGCAATCCGTCCGTAATATTTTCCAAGACAGTCAAGGCTTTGTCTGGCTCCTTACACAAGAGGGCGTACATCGCTTCGACGGATATACTGTAATCAGATTTAGAGCCAGTAATAAAGAGGAGGGTGGGCTTTCCCACCAATCCACGACAGGTATTGTCGAAGATAGCCAAGGCTTTATCTGGATCGCCACCGCTGGAGGTGGTGTGAACAAGTACGATCCTGCCGATCACTCATTCTCTGCAATACGTTCCGGGGCAGAGATGTCTGAGAAGACGTTGATCTCAGATACTATTTATTCTCTATTCAAGGACCCTGATGGGAGTATTTGGATAGGCTACGATATCCCCGGTGTCTTTAGTCGCATAAATCCCGGTACGGGAAATCTAAAGCATTATCGTCTGCCCGCCGATAACGAGCAGCCACTTGGTCGAATATCAGGCTTCTCATCAGATCCGCAAGGTCGGCTGTTTGCTGCGTCAAAAAATGGCTATCTAATTGATGTAACCGCCTATTTAAATGGCGGGATCGGATATGTGACAAGCATATCCGATTATATCGGTGACCGATTCGATAATCTGAGTGATATTGATTTTTCAGAGGATGGTTGGCTATGGATTGCGTCACTTGACCATGGTTTAGTTCGTATAAATCGAAGCAATGCAGAATATTCCCACTTCTCAGGGCGTCGTCCTCTTGATTCCATTGATATTGCCGATCCTAGCGTCTATGCCATCATGGAGGACAGTAAAGGCAACGTCTGGATTGCAACAAGAAATGGTTTGAGTGTTTGGGATAATTCTGATCAGTCAATTTCTCATTTTCATACTGCCAACTCTAATCTCCCGGACAATCAAGTTTTTAGCGTTTATCAAGGAAACTCTGGAGTGTTCTGGGTTGGAACATTCAATGGGCTAGCTTTTGGCTCTAAGTCATATTTTACCAAAGTTACATCGGATAGGGGGCCGGAGGTAAATTCAATAAATTCGTTTGTAGAGGCATCGAAAAATAAAATTTGGGTTGCAAATAATGCTGGCATCTACAAGTTCGTCAAAAACGACTTTCCTCTTGGTCATGTCCAAGATTTTGAGCTGGTTCTTCCAAAGGATATAGGTCCTGTGATGAGTATGTTCCTAGAGGAGGATGTACTCTGGATAGGAACAATGAGTAACGGGCTTTTCAGATACGATTTAGAGTCAAATGATTATAAGAATTTCCAATACTCACCTTCGGAACCGAATAGCATCGGGGCAAATGGTATAACGAGTATTAAGCGTATTTCAACCGGTCACCTGCTCGTCGCTACATATGGTGGTGGGGTTAATCTTTATCAGCCTGATCTTGGAGGTTTTGTTAGGTTTTCGAACGACCCCCAGGATCCTCATAGTATAAGTAGCTCTTATGTTATTGACATATTTGAGGACTCCCTCGGCTATATTTGGCTCGGTACGGAGACCGGCCTTAATTTATTCGACATTAGTAGTGGAACCTTCAAAAAATATAGGCCGGAGAGAGGGAATGCAAAGAGCCTTAGTAGCGATTTGACGTGGTCTCTCAACGAGGATAGCGAGGGTAGACTCTGGGTCGGTACGCAGAGTGGCGGGGTAAATTACTGGCCTAAAAGCTCTCGGATGAATCTTGAGGTTAACTTTCTAACGCTTCCCGAAAACATTAAGTTGCCTAGCTTAGATGTTTACTCAGTGGTTCCGGATGATTTGGGATACATTTGGTTGTCGCACAACCGAGGCCTGTCGAGATTGAATCCAGACCTTTCTTTCGCCCAACATTTTGATTCTACTGATGGTCTTCAAGGTCCGGAGTTTAATCATGGTGCCGCATATAAAGATAGTAGTGGTCTATTGTATTTTGGAGGAAATAACGGGTTTAACATAGTTAACCCTCGAGTTGTGGTGCCAAGTAACTACTCGCCTCCATTGCGTATTACTGAGTTTAAGGTGCTGAATGAGGAGGTTTTCTTTGATGAGCCGATAAGCTTTAAAAATCGTATAGAGCTTCCGTACAACTTCCGTTATGCGTCTTTTAAGTTTGCCTCTTTAGATTATAGTAATCCAGCAGCAATTAAGTATAGATATATGCTGGAGGGTTTTGATAATACCTGGGTGGATCTTACTGAATCTCGCACCGCATCTTTCTCTTCATTGCCATCCGGACTATATAATTTGAAAGTGAGGGCCACTAATTCGGATGGTGTTTGGAGTGATAACGAAATAGCAATGAACATTCGGGTTACACCGGCGCCTTGGATGACACTACCCGCTTATTTCACGTACGTGTTCTTGAGTTTTTTGATCCTTTTCTCTTATGTTTTCTACCAGCGAAAAAAAGCACTTATCGCGCAGCAGAGACAAATTGAGCTTGAGAAAAAGGTAGAGGAGCGCACGCGCGACCTCCAGCTCGCAAGAATCGCAGCAGAGGACGCTAGTAAGGCAAAATCTGAGTTTTTAGCTGTAATGAGTCATGAGATTCGTACGCCTATGCATGGCGTTATTGGCATGACAGAGCTTCTCCTGAAATCTAATCTAAATGGACGACAAGCGGGTTTTGCGCAGAGCGCCTACCGGAGTGGAAAAGCTCTTCTTGAATTGATTAACTCCATTCTGGACTTTTCAAAAGCAGAGGCCGGCAAGCTTGATGTTGAGAGGTCGCCGTTCGATCCGGCTGCAATTGCTGACGGAGTATGCGAGGTCTTTTCGGAAACGGTCGCCAGGAAAAATATTAGATTCTACTACAATATTTCTGAAAACCTTCCTAGTTTTATAATTGGCGACGCAGCTAAAGCGCGTCAGATACTTAGCAATCTTGTAGGTAATGCCATCAAATTCACTGACTCAGGTTATGTTAGCGTTTCCTTGGATTGGAGGGATTTAGGTACCTCAGATTTTCGTTCAGGATTTCTTCTTCTGGAGGTTGAGGATACAGGGATTGGAATATCAGAGGATGCTCAGTCCAGGCTTTTTGATGCTTTTACTCAGGCAGACGCAAGTACCACGCGCAAATATGGTGGCACAGGGCTGGGCCTGGCTATATGTAAGCAGTTCGTAGATGTTTTAAATGGTTCAATCGAGGTGAAATCGAGCATTGGAGCAGGCTCTACGTTCAGAGTTTCTCTTCCTGTCTCTCTTGCTCCAGAATCGCCAGCTATTCAGAGTGTATCTGGTTTCAGAATCGCGGTTTTCTCGATAGATATAATGTTTATAAATTCGATTGTTTCAGTCTGCAGTAGGGTTTCTCTGCCCGTAGCCGGCTCGGGTGGTGATCTCGAGTGCTTAATTCACAGTAAATTCAATGTTTTGATTTTAGATTCTTACTCCTGTTCTTCTGAGTTGCTTAAAGGTCTCGCTCAGGTTATTCCAAATGGCACTCATGTCTTATATTGTATGAAGGCTTACGATGTCGCCCCTCTATGTGCCTTACCTCTAGAGATAGTGACAATCCCTGTTTCAAGCGAGGGTTTGCTCCGCTCCTTAAACTCCATGGCCACTTTTTGTGGGCCCTCTGCCTCAACTTCTACTGAAAATTTTAGGCTTCGTCGTAAGCCCAAGGTCCTCGTGGCAGAGGATCTTGAGGTGAACCAAAAGATCATTAGTGAAATACTGGACCTTGTAGGCTGTGATGTCATGGTAGTAGAAGACGGAAGAGCCGCCGTAGAGGCGCAGCTCAAACATCCTTTCGATATGATTTTCATGGACTGTCAGATGCCTGTTTGTGATGGTATTGAGGCTACTAGGTTGATTCGAGAAGCTGAATTGAAGGCGGGTGTTCGGCCTGTTCCTGTGGTTGCTTTGACTGCTGGTAATACAAGTGAGGAGAGAGATAAAGCGTTAAATTCAGGTATGAATTTATTCTTATCTAAGCCTTTCACTTTTGAAGATATTAAGAAAATATTGGAGTCATATTTTGCGAGAGATCTTGCTCAGAACGTCCAAGGTGTTGATGGCAGTGATTCCTCATCTGATGTTTCACGTGATGAATCTGCGGTTGATGTTAGTGCAGTTAAGAACATTCGAAGCCTTGAGGCGCAAACAGGTCGTATGATTTTTGAAAAAGTATTAGAGAAGTTTGATGAGCAATTTTCGGAAAAGCTAATTGATCTAGAATCTGCCTTGAATATCGTACCTTATGATTACGATAGAGTCGCCTCGCTAGGTCATGCAATCAAGTCAATGAGCGCAAATGTAGGCGCGGCATCTGTGCGAGCCTATGCGTCTGATATGGAGAGGTTTTCCAAAGATAAGTCAAAGGTTTTTGATGTTTCTGATGTCGATCAGTTGAAGAAAGAGGGATCGAGATTTTTTGAAGAGATCAAAGGCTACTAGCTCAGTGCTCTATTGAGTCTTTCTCCTGGCTTGAGAAAATATTTTTGCAGACTTTTCGTATCTCATGTTCGATTTCTTGTGATAATTTCAGGTTGCAATTTAGAGCTGCTCTTCCTTCTTGAACAATAGAATTTAATAGTAAGAGCTCCTCTGGAGAGATGTGAAAGTAGATCCCTGTATCGTCTACGTGCGTGAATTTCATACTCGTTCCTGTTTTTAGGTTGTGTATGCTAGGGGCGTAAGCGCCAGAAAATTGAACTGATCAATTCTACCCATTAACCTTGGGTGCCGGATTAAGCGATCACTTTTCGCCTAAGGGCGTCTGAGCTGATCAAGTCATTACACCTTGATTATGGTTCTAATTCCATACCACTTCAATAAGTTCGATAACGTAAACTATCTTTCGCACTTTTGAGAAGAGGCATGGCTTCCCAAGTTGATACGATTGAGTTGCGAAGCTTAATCCCACAACAACGGAGAACCACCGCCATGGGTAAGAATAACGATTGCACAAGCTTGGGTAAAGTCGTTCAGATCACCGGTGCCCCGGATGCAGGACCAACTCGGAGAGTTGGTCCGCGCACTGTTGAGGAGATCCTGAACGCGATGCTGGATGCAGAAGCCGACGCCATGTGCGGGGGGCGCAGCGTTACGAACGCAGCCCAGACCGGGTAGATACCCGTGCCGGCCACTATCGAACGCACCTTTCACAGCAAAGCTAGTGAGGTGGAGTTGAAGATGCCGAAGCTGCGCAAGCAGATCTTCGAGACGGCCATTACCGAACGCTACAAGCATCGCGAGACCTCGATTGAAGAGGGGCTGATGGCGACGTACCTGGCCGGCGTCTCGGTACGCCGGTTGAGGACATCAACGAAGCCCTGTGGGGCAACCGGGTCAGCTCCGGCACCGTCAGCAAGCTGAACGAGAAGGTCTAAAATCACATTGAGGCCTGGCGTAATCGACCGGTCCAGGGTGAGTACCCCTACGGTTACCTGGACGGCATCGAGCTAAAGCGTAGCTGGGCTGGCGAGGTGCGGAATGTCTCGGTCCTGGTCGGGGTTTGTGTCGATCAGTAGTGGTATCGGCATATTCTCGGTGTCCAGGAGGGACACAAGGAAGCTAACTCAGAACGCGTATGTGTAGCGCTTCACGGGATCTGGATGAGTTCAACAGCGTTTCCCATGCGCAGTTGTTAGCCACCCAGTGGCTCTAGCAATACAATAACGAGCGACCCAACACGGCTATCGGGGGAGTACCTCCGGCCCGACTGCTACAGGCAGCATAACTCTATACTCAAATGGGCGGCTAAATATGGGGGGATTACAGGTGGAACTAGCCAACATGTTGAGGCAATCTACACTGTCAATGACAGACAAAGAACTAGAAGGTGCACAGTGACAATATATTGGTCCTCGGGATGGGAGTTCAGCCACACTGGTACTTGGTTGACAAGTAGCTGTGCTCCTCCGCTCAGCCCGCATGAGCTTCACTTGCAAGTGGCGCTAAGAGTGCGCTGCTCGTTAGCCCTGGCCCAAGTGTGGCGAGTTCTGTCCTGCAGATGATTTTCAGGGACGCCCAACCTTATTGCGTTATCATTGTAATACTTAGCCGACTAGTTCGTCTGACCGAGAAAAACGCGCCGTATCGAACCCGTGTTATATGCCAGATATAGAACCTCCGGAAAACAGGTTGTCAGCGATAACGTCCTGAATTAGCCGATAATGAACATAGCTGAGTTATAGTGAAGAGTGAAAGAAAGGAAAGAATGAGCAGAGTAACTGACTATAAAATACTGGAAATTCTCGAGTTGGAGCCTGTTAGTAATCGGTTGCGAAACGCGGTGTATAGGGCCTATCAGAAAGATGTAATGCCCTGCAATACGGTTCTGGAATACAGCCAATCGAAAGGAAAGATTATTAGGTCCCTTTATAGATTGCCAGGCGTTGGTGAGAAGACTGTAAACGAACTGGTGACCTTGCTTGACAAATATAGCCAGGGAATACCTCAAGAAAAAGACTCAGTCCCAACTCATCTTTCAATTCCCGAATCACTCAGGGCAATAGGTATTACCTCATTTATTAGGTCGAAAAATTGCAGTGTGCGGCTAGAAAATGCGTTGTTTAAAGCTATTGATAGGGATCAGTTTCGTGCAGAGACATTGGGTGATCTGGATGGAAGAAGCTTTAACTCATTACAGTTCGATCTGCATAGGCTAGAAAACATGGGCTCGAAATCTGTTGATGAGTTCTTGAATATGTTAAAGCTCATTTCCTCTGATATTGACCAATACCCAGCTCGAGAGAGAAGTGATCAAGAAGAGTACTATTTACAGCGTCATACCAGTGATAGTAATTCTAGCTATAAAGATCTGCTTCTAAAGTGGGGGTATGGAGCTTCTACCGCTACGGAAATTATCCAAAGAATTCCAGGTCGATCCAGAAATGAAGAGAAAGTTCTGAAGGGGTTCAAGGCTGAGTACGCCGATGCAGCGCTGTCAGAAATTTTAGAATTGAGAAGTGGTCAGCTGCATGAAGTCGCTAAAACACTAGCTAAAGACGATAGGCTGTCTAAATATCTGGAGTCTCTGCTCTTATCTTTTTACCATTATTTGTCGAGCAAGAATGACCTTCAGTTTAGCTTCAGAGAGTTTTTTTCGTCTGACATGTCTGCATTAACTGGAAGACAGACGAAAATTCTTCTTTCGAGGTTTGGTAAGTATAAACGAACACTTGATGAACTAGGCAAAGAGTTTGGTGTTACCAGAGAAAGAATTAGGCAAATAGAGACTAAGGCCCTAAATGTCTATATAAAAGCTAATCGAGTTGGTCTATTTCATCTCACTGAAGATCTTGAAGAGAGGATTAAGGAGGCAAGGGGTGTTTTATCAGTTTATACAATAAAAAAACTATATGAGATCTCCGGGAGAAAAGTAGATCTTCTATTGAATATTATAGTACCTGATAGAAATGATTCGTATATTTATCGAGACGGCGAGTATATCATCAGTGCTGAATTTAAAAGTTATCAGTCCACGTTGTTCTCTCAAATCGAAGACTATCTCTATCGTCATACTAGGACTAAGTTTCAAGAAATATTAGGCAATGTAGATGGCGTAAATAGCCAAATATTGGGTTACTTTCTTTTTGTAAATAATACTAAATTTTCTATGAACGCCGATGGCGAGATTGATATTGTCATTACTTCTGCATCAGAGCGTGCTCGATTCGTTTTAGACGCTGCAGCTCAGCCCTTGCATACCAGCGAAGCTGTAAGGCTCTATAGAAGCATTTTCAGCGAAGAAATAACAGAGCACGCACTTGGCTCTACATTGGGTAGGCTTGATGATGTATTAATAGTGGGTCCAGGAACCTATGCGTTGTATTCGCAGTTGCATCTTAGTACTGAAGAAATTCAAAGTATTAGGGATGATGCATATTCATTTTTATATGAGAAAAACTGTTATTTAAGTTCGAGAGTAATATTTGAGTATCTATGTAGAGTAAGGCCAGATTTTAGAATAAAGGAACCTCACTTTAACTATCACCTAATACATGGAGTCCTCCAAGACGATGACAGATTCCAAAGTCGAAGAGGATTTATGGTTGGTTTGCATGACTTCGGCGACTATGCTTCTCTGGAAGAAGAAATCGCAGAGCTGGTAAAAAGCCATGGACCGATCTCGATTACTGAACTTATGGAGTTGCTTCGTCCAACAAGAGGGCAGTTAACAAATGGATCGATTCGGAATAGTTTGCTGGCCTGTGATGAGATTTTTTTGACTGCTAAAAAACGACGCTGGGACGTTGCTGACCGAGTATTTAGAGCTTCCAATGACGTCCGCAGGCTTCAAGTCGCCATTAGAATATCCGCCTACCGAGACAGCGTTCCGTTATCGTCCGTCTATAAGCGCGTTCGGGCAACTGGTATTGACTATTCCTTAGAAACCATCCTCTCCGCCGTCTGGAAGGATCGTGAGATCAACTTAGAAGGCGGTTACGTTCACTATGCCGGAGGTGACGCTGAGATTGAACACTACTTGGCTACTGGGGAACCTAAGGCCCTTTGGCAACTGGATTACCGGAATCATATTGAAGAACAGGTTTTTGATACTAGTACCTTGGATGCACTACTGAGTGAGTTCGATCTGTATGTTTAAAGATCTAGATCTCCCATTATCGATTAACACGTCGTCCGTAGATCCAAATCAGATATTTTTTGATCCTGTCTTAAAAGCGGCAATTAGCTATGACGTGGGTGTGGGCTATTTTACGTCCGGCTGGATCGCGGACACCGCTCATGGTATTTCTCGTTTTGCTCAATCGCGAGGTAAGGCCCGTTGGATTGTCGGCCACGAATTACAGGAGAGGGATTTAGAATGTATTCTTAATTCTAAAACGCTTGCCGATAAGACATTTCAAGCAAAGCGTATTTTTAATGAGGATGTTGATGAAGTATTCTCTGCCCTAAAAGAAGATTCCCGTCTTGTTCTTGCCTGGCTTATTAGAGATGGTATTGTTGAGCTGAGAATTGCAGTGCCTACGAATAAACTCACCGGTATCTATCATGCTAAGAACGGTGTCTTCTCGGATGTCGCGGGAAACGAGATCGCCTTTAGTGGTTCTTATAACCTCACCGCACGAGCCGCGTCTAATTGGGAAACAATTGATATTTACCGATCGTGGTCCAGTGAAGAAGGTCGCGCTCGGTGTGAAGATAAAAAACAAGAATTTGAGAGAATCTGGCGAGGCAGAGATCCCAATCTCTTAATTTTTGAGCCTTCACCAAAAGCCTTAGAAAAAATCACAGCATATGCTGTCAATGGAAGGCGGCCCTACAGTCTAACCGCCCAACGACCCTCCGTACCGAGTGTGATCCAAAATGAGGTCGGGAAAATTCGTGGATACCAAGAGGAAGCTATAGGAAACTGGTTCTCCCAGAATGGCAGGGGGTTGTTCTGTATGGCCACTGGTGCGGGCAAAACGATTACAGCACTTACCGCGACGACTAGATTGTTGGAATACATCAGCGATAAAAATTCCAGTATTGTTATAGTCATAACGGTTCCCTATGTGCATTTGGGAGAGCAGTGGGTTAGCGAAGCGGGGTTCTTTGGGTACAACACTATTAAGTGTTACGGCGGAAAAAAAAATTGGCTAAGCGAGTTGCAGTCTGCTTATAACCAGCTTCTATCTGGAGAAAGCAACCATATGATGGCCATAGCGGTTACTAATACATTTAGTGATCGAGAGTTTCAGTCATTCCTTAAGCGTGTCAGGACTAATCTGCTTTTGGTGTCTGACGAAGTACACAATATGGGTGCCGAGAATATGGTTTACAGGCTCCCGCAGAATGCTCAGTTCAGAATTGGATTGTCCGCAACGCCCATACGTCATAACGATCCGTTTGGTACCAAAGCTATCTTTGATTACTTCGGGGATCCTGTGGTCAATTTTGATATAAAGGATGCTATCGATGCCGGATTCCTATGTAACTACAGGTATTATCCCATCATCTGCGAGTTGGATACAGACGAGCTAGAAGAATACGTGCATTTAAGTAAGAATATTGCTCGACTAATGGCTATAGAAGATAAGAATGATTACTCAAAAAGATTAAAACTTCTGCTTATCAGACGCGCGAAACTTACAGGAAGCAGCAAGGACAAGAAGAGAAAGTTGAAGGAGCTTCTCAGAGAAAATAAAGATAGAAAACATACCCTGATTTATTCAAGCGACGCTATTAACGCGGGTGAAAGAGACATAGATCGTATTGTCGAGATTGCGGGAAGAGATTGCCAGTGGAGGGTCGCGAAATTTACGGCAGAAGAAAGTAAAGAGAAGCGCGGAGAAATTCTGGATGATTTTAAGGCTGCAAATATCGAAGCAATTGTTGCTATTAGGTGTCTTGATGAAGGAATTGATATCCCTCAAACGAAGACTGCATATATATTAGCCTCCTCTACCAACCCGCGTCAGTTTATACAACGGCGAGGGAGGGTGCTACGTCAACATAAGGGTAAAGGAATTGCTACGATTTATGATTTTATCGCAGTCCCTCCATTGCAAAACCTGGGAGAGGACCACGAAACTTTCAAGATAGAAAAGCGTATGGTTGAGCGCGAGCTTGAACGAATAAATGAGTTTGCCGAAACTTCAGAAAACTACTCGGATACACTCTTGGCATTAAGAGAAATTAGAAAGAAACTGAAACTATTAGGCAATTGATATGAAAACCCCATCTGATGTAATTAAAGCTGCTTCACCTGAAGCTCGGTCAGTAATCGAGGAGGTTCTTAAAATACACCGGGAGGGGAAGTACTATCGTGACCTTCCAAAGGATCTAGAGAACGACTACTGCGATCGAATCATAAAGGTAATTAAGGATAAAGTTAAGGCATGAAAATTAAGAAGCTGACTATTAGAAATTTCCGACAGTTCTATGGGGAAGTTTCGATCAACTTTGCCACCGACGATAACGCTAGTGTCACGGTAATTCATGGTGAAAATGGTTCTGGAAAAACCTCCTTGTTGAATGCGTTCAAATGGGTACTTTACGGAACCACTGACTTTGATACTAGTAATGAAAATATTCTCAGCGAGAAGGCTATCGCAGTAGCAGATCAGGACAGCACAATTCTAATGTCGATAACATTAGAGTTTGATGATGATGGCGCGGCCTATACTGCCCACAGAGAACAAAAGTTTTCTAAAGGTAAGGGACTACATGCTGAATCTTTGGGTCAGTCCGTTCCTGCCTTGAGCTGGATTGATTCAGCTGGACTCTCGCATCGCTCCTCCAATCCAGGTAGCCAGCTGAACCAAATATTACCGGAGAATATGCATAGCTATTTTTTCTTTAATGGCGAGAGAATAGAAAAGCTTGCCTACAATAGTGCATCCACTCAAGTTAGGGACGCTGTCAAAAACCTAATGGGCCTTAATATACTCGATCGAGCTGAAAGGCAGTTAAAAGGTCCCGTGGTTCGGAGTTTTAGTAAAGAGGCAAAGGATAGCTCTTCAGGAAATCTTTCAAATCTTTACGACGCCCAATCTTTTTTGACGGATAGAATTCAAGAAAAAGAGGAAGAGATTAAACAATGGCAAGATAATAAGAATGCTTGCGACATTGAAATTGAAGAAATTGATAAGCGATTGGATTCGATTAAGGTCATCTCTCAAAAACAACAGCTGAGAAAAGAGCTTGAGGTACAGTTAGCGCAGATCAAGCAAGACAAAGCCAACACAATCTTGTCCCTAAACAAAAATATAACCGAGCGTGGTTTTCTCGCGTTCATTGATGCCCAGCTGCACAATGTGAAAATCTTTCTAGATGAAATGCGCGTACGGGGCGATATTCCAAGTAAGGTAAAATCGACATTTATCGATGACTTAATTGAACTTGGGAAGTGTATTTGTGGTCGACAGCTGGAGCCGGGAAGTGAGTGTGTAGCTACACTTGAGTCATATAAGACAACCATAAGAGATAGCGGAGTTGAAGAGCAGTATATGGGGCTTTTCGGGCTCATTTCGCATTTGCAATTAGAGCGTAAGGCGTTGTTCTCACATATTCATGAGGTGACGTATAAATTAAACGAGCTGGCTGAACGACGGAAAAAACTACTTGGGCGAATTGATGAGCTCGGTGAGGAAATTAAAGGCGTTGACGATTCTGCTGATTTGGAGAATCGAAGAGAGATGCTAAAGAAAAAGAGTAAAGAATATAACGACAAGTGTGCTGTTGGTCGACATCAAAAAGCAGGCTGGGAGCAAGACCTCAGAGAAAAAGATAAAGAAATAGAGAAAGAAATAGCGAAGACCAGTCAGGCGGATTTGAGTCAGCGTAGAAAGCAGCTTGCCAAAGAAGTTGCGGAGACTATAGGCGAACTACATGAGGCCATGGCTCATCAAGTACGCTCTGACTTGTCAAAAAAGGTCGATGATACCTTTCAAAAGATTATGAGGAAAGATTATTGGGCGGAAATCGACGATGACTTTACTTTAAAGATTTACAAAAACATCGAGGGACATGGTAAGCAGCCGGTTTTGGAGAAATCCACTGGCGAGAACCAAATTACGAGTCTTTGCTTCATCAGTAGTATCGTCAATAGCGCTAAAGAAAGGGCCAGTAAACCTAGTGTATTCCAAAAAGGTGGAATCTATCCGATAGTAATGGATTCCCCGTTTGGTGCACTTGATCCTGAGTATCGCAAGAAGGTGGCGACTTTTATTCCGGCGTTAGCCGATCAAGTCGTTGTAATGGTTTCAAGGTCTCAGTGGCGCGGAGAGGTGGAGAGCGAACTTTCCAAGCGCCTAGGTAAGCAATACACCCTTAAATACCATAAGCCGGAAAAAGATAGCGATGAGAAGTTCGAGTACACATACGTGGAGGAAGGATTCAATGGTTGATCGAGTCAGAAAGCCCGCTAAACATACTGAAACGTTAAGTTTTCTCAAAGACGAAGCTGGTATATTCGATTCGTATAAAGATGCCATGGTGTTTGCTGCAGCTCTGGGGTTTTCAAGAAAGAAGTCGGTTGAATTCGAAAAGTCGAGTGAACCAATTCCCCTTTCTGTTTTTCGTGGCGAATATGATGCGGCTTTAATGAATATATTGGCTCTCTCCGAGTACGAGGACTCGGCTTACCTAGAGTTTGAGGGGGAAAAGTTTGATAAAAAAATTAAACTTTTCGAAGAGTATGCCTGTGGGGGGCTCGATATCATCAGGAGTACTATTGTAGAACCGGGCTTAGATGCTCAAAGTACAATTGTTAGTATGATATTAGATGAAGAGGCTGAACATAATATCATTGATGACATCACATCGTTGAGCAGATAAGTAGCAGAGGAGAGACCTAATATTTGTAAGGCCCTCCTCAGGATTAGGCGAAAATATGAGAAAGGTCCGAGAAAGTCTTTAAATGACCCATCTTGTGTAAACCGTTGTCGATTAGGGATCGCACGACCTCTTGAATATCTGCATGCACTCCCTGCTCTGCACAGAACTGCCGGATGAGTGCTTCGTAGGCTTTTTCCTGATCGCCAAACAAGACATCTTTGTTAATTACATGGGTTTGCTCGGGCCTGGTTTGGTTTATTGACGCGGTGCGGACATCCCGGAGAGCGAGACCTATCGCGATTCTGGCTATTAGATTAGGGGTAAGGCGAGTTTTAGATTGTATGTACTGTAGCTTATCCCATGTTTTCTTGCTCAGATGGATACGTGTTGGAAACATCTCAGCCAGCCTTCTTCGTTTGCCAAAAATAACCCTCGCGGACGTGTGTCGCGCCTGCCCGTGAGTCGTACTCGAGTTTATATGCCCGCGCGATATCAGGGGCTAAGTCGGAATAGAAAGATTCATCGACCTCGGTATCGGTAGACAACACGATCATTTGGTGGCTAGCAGTAGGGAAATAGTCTTCAATTAATTTTCTGCGATGCGCTGAATCCAAGCGGCCTAAAGGCGTATCTACGATCATGGGAAGTTGTCGTCCCGAAGTCTTTGCAAGTGCTTCAAGCATAGCAATCGCAAAGATTTGCTTCTCGCCCGCCGATAACTCGTCTTTTGCAATGGCGCGTCCATTTTGCGCTAATAAATCGACACGGAAGGTCTTGGGATCAATGTTAATCCGTAATTGGAGGTCATCTTTGCGTGCGAGCTTTCCAAAGCATTGCGTAAACTGTGATTCTAGATCCCGTATCTTCGACGCCGCTGTCAGGTCTACAAAATCAGTTAGCAAGCCGTTTGCATTATTGATATAGCCAAGTACACGTTGATGGTCGCTGTTTTTAGCCGCTTCCTCATACAGTCGATCTAACTTCCTAGCAACGTCGAGGGCCCTATTTGCAGCTAGCTTACCCTCCTGTCGAAGATTATTTAATTTTGCATCGTGGCTGCCGATTTTTTGCTGCAGCTTCTGCAGATTTTCGAAATCATTTGCAATGAGTGAGTCGTCAGGGGCGCGAGCCAAGGATGCACCGATATCCTCTATAGATGACTCCACTTTCTCTAGCTCCCCGAAAAACACAGCGACTTGTGCTTTTTGTTTCCTGGCTTCTGTGAAAGTAGAAAACAAATGACCTGCTTGGGACGGCGTGAAGTCATGGATAGGAGCATCAGATTCTCTGTGTATGGAAGAACTAAGACTTTCCAATTCTTTCTTAACAGTCAGAAAAGATTTTTCGGGTATTTTTTTTCTAAGATTAGTACTGATTTTGTTTAAGTATTTTTCAAGGATCCTCTGTTCCTGTCGAACGTTATGAGCGTTGAGGTCGTTCTCAATTTGCGCTTGCGTTCGCAGGCAAAATATATCAGCCAGGGCTAGCGGTGTTGATTCTCCGATCAAAAGGGAGATGCTAGAGACGAGTTGGTCTCGCTGTTGCTGTAGTCCAGAAAGCGTGGTTTCTAATGTCTTGCGCGAGGTGGAGAAGTGACCACCTCGATCGTCAATCGACTTTTGAAGCGTGTTCACTTTCCACTGAATTTCGGACCGTTGAGCCAAAGCTGTAGTGATATCCTGTCGAATAGACTCAACCCTTTTTCGATAATCATCGAGGTTAGACTTTTCTGTTTCAATTTCTTCTTGAATAGAGCGTGCAGTGGAGCTTCTAGTCATGTTGCGGTATAGCACGGTTAAGTCGCCTGATAGTCTTTCTACGACATCAAGACCCAAGAGTTTCTTGATAGAATGTTCAAGCGCAGCACCACCTTTATCATCAGCCAGCTCTGAAATTTTTTCACCATCAAAGAAAAACAGCTCTGAAACGCCAATGGGTATTAATTCGTTGAGGAAGTTCTGTGCCTGGTCGTAAGACAGTCCCTTGATGGGGTGGTCATCCTCATAGATGATTAGAGACTCCTTGACCCCGTTCCCTTTACGCCTCCATTCACGCTTAACGTGGAACTGGTTCTCGGTCCCGAGCTTGGCATAAGTAAAGGTTAGCGCTACAGAGGCCGAATCAGGTGCCTGGCCAGTCTCACGGGATTGGTGGATAGCATCGAGCAAGAACTCGTTGTATCGCCTTTGCGACACTGCCGTGCCCAGTGAGAGGCGACCATAGAGTGCGAGCCTCACGCCTGTCAATATACTGGTTTTGCCAGCACCGTTCAGGCCACCAAAAAGGATAATGGAACGGCGTTTACCTAGCCGCTTATCCGGGGTGAAATGGAAGTGATTGATCCCTCTATAGACTCGAAAATCGGTTAGCGTTAGATCTCGAATAAGCATCAGTTTAAAAACTCTGAAAATTCATCTTTCACTTCTTCAACATAGGACTTCCCGCGTTTACGGAAGGATTCATTTCGAATGTTAATTTCCTCGAGATTTTCCCAGTCGCGCTGTAGGATAGATTCCAATTTATTGAGGATGCCGCGTCGCTTGCCAAGGCCGGATACTTCGAGTTGCGCCTCAATCATCTTTCGGATTAAGGCTGCCGACACCCGGTATTTTTCTGACAGTTCATTCAGTGTTTTTGAGTCAACTCGAGTGAATGCGCCGGCGTCATCTTCCACCCACTCGAGGTCTTCTCCGTAAACCTCGCGGTATATACGGGGTAGTGAATCCTCCCAATCGGGCTCATTGGGGTCGCGTAGCCATTCACGTCGAATCATGTGAAGCTCTGGACGAGTTATTAATTCGATATTTTTACCACTTTCGTTGATTTGCCTTTCAATAGTAAGAAGCTCACGTAAAAAACCTTGACGCTTAGATAGCCAGTAGGGGCCAGGAATATGTCGCACGCCGCGAATACTGTCATCGCGGATGTCGCCGGAGTTATACGAAACGCGGCCGGTTCGCCGTCGAAAATTTCGGTATTCCTCCGCGTTCTCTGGCTGCCTAGATTGATAAAGTTTATTTCGAAAATTTAGCAGAGGCTTCATCCAATCTGCTCCGGATTCGATGAGCCCGTGCAATGCTTTATCATCTGTGACCACAGTGCAGGTCCAGCAACCAAATCGGCTGTTACCGCAAGACGGTGTACTCGTGTCGATCACGAGCGGACATTCACCTTGGTTTGAGCCTTTATAAAGTTCGAAAAGCTCTTTATTCGAGCCGCCCCATGGGCAAGGCGCACTCATCAGGTACATCCATACATCATCTGCAGACCAGTTTTCGATAGGCATATAGGTGTAGGCGTTTGGTAATGAGCTGTGCCGGCTTAGGGCAGAGCCGTCGATTTTGTGTCTGGCAATAATTTGAGCCCGGGATGAACTTTCCTGACTTCTTGAGCCTAAAACGACTAAGGCTTCCCCGAAGCGTGCGACTTTATCTAGGATGAACTCACTTACTGGGTCAATTTTCATGCGTTCCGTACACCAGCGAAACATCTGGTTTGGGGCAGGGTAGCCACGTCCTAGAAGGTTGACCCAAAAGGTTTGATCGGTTTTTGGCACAACGCTATAGGCACTTATCGGTAAGCCGGTGCTTTTGGCGGATCTATTAATCGTATTGATAATTCGCTTGATCATATCCACCACGACTGGAGTCTCGACCAGTGTGTCGGATGAAACAACGTATACATGCTTCGTTCGTTTTTCTGATGGGAGCTGTAAAAGCGCTATGTAAACAAGCGATAAAACGCAAGTTGAATCCTTGCCTCCACTGAATCCGATGATCCAGGGCCGATCGTCAGAGCAATAGATATTCTGAATTTCGCCAACTAAGTCCACTAGAGGGCAATTTCCGAAAGAAAGATCCTGGATCATGGATGAATGATCCGGAAAAAGGAATTTTTCCTGTGCCGTCATGGCTTAAGCGACTCCTCGTATTCTTGCTCTGTGGGTGTGAGGGGTATACTCAGTTTCTGTTTAATGTAGTTGCCAGTCAGTACCACGCTGCTGCGTGCTTTACTTATGCGCCCGTGATGCATTGCGCGGCCTTCCCAGTCACTGTTGGTTCTCGCCCAATCAATAGTTTGTAGGCCTTTAAGCGTTTGACTCCACTGTGATCTGGGCTTGAATAGCAGATTGGCGCCGATTTGCCCCATCGATTGGAGCATGACTCCGTGTGAGTGAACGTACTGCTCACGAAGGTCGCAGGTTGCCACCTTCTTTTCCAGGGCTAGCTGCCAATCCCTCATGTTGGCGGCCACTTCATTCCAGTATTCGATTGCTAGCTGTTGCTCTTCTTTGCTAATTGGGTCATTTTTCGCTTTTATAAGGAGAGTCTTGGACGCATTTTTGATGGCTGATAATGTGAAAAGTTTGCTACTTCGGTTGGATATGCTTGACCTCTCCATTTCTGTTAGCCGGGAAAATATCTTCACCTCAAGAGCAACAACTCGGGCGAGTTCGGATATATGGTCTCGGTGATCATAGAGCGTACTGATAGAGTCGCTTGGCCGAACAGCGTGCTTGTTGAGGTCGGCGAACATTTGTTGGCTACGCCGTAGGCCTTCGTCAATGAAGAACAGTACTGGTATATTATCGTAGCCAAGTTCTGGGTTTTGCTCGATTGCTTGAACGATTGCCTCACGGCGATGCTGTCCATCGTTTATTAGGATCTTTGCATCCATAGGGATCGATAGTAGTCCCAGATTTTGAGCCATACCTGTATCAGTGCTAGGCTCAAATGAAACTTGCCCATCTACGGAAGCAGTGATCCCGGAGAGCGTATAATCCGTTGGATTGTCTACTAAATAACTAACGATGTCAGGTATTCTCGTCCGGTTTAATATTCGTTGAGCCCTTAGCTCTGGTGGAACCTCTTGCCCATCAAAGATGAAAATTTTCGGTATTAGTCGTAGTGGGCACATGGCAACGTAACAAGGCCGTCCGGACTGTACGCCTCGTGCTGCTGGGAAGGTATGGGAGAACTCGGCCATGAAGGTCTCCGGACTGGAAGTGAAAAAGTTGCTTGGAAGTTAAATTATATAAATTAAACTTCCATGTCAATGGCGCCAGTGTCTGATTCTGATCATCACCATGGATGACGCCAAGAGGTCGCGTTTGTTCAGCTTCTGTGATGGTGAGGACGAAACCTTGAGTCGTGTTCGATATTAGGTCTGAAGCATGAGCAATTGTCACGTGCGAAAGCTTCCAATCCTCTTTTGTTCATGAGGCCTACCCTTACCCAGTCAGGGCGCAAAGATAGGAGGCTCTCCATTTGTCGATAAAGGGCATCTTCAATTACCTCGGGTAGAAAGACGATTGCTAAAAACCCTCCATCCTCTCCCGCATCTCCCCAATATCCGCCAGCCGCGCATTGATCCGCGAGCTGGTCACATGGTCGGTCCCGGCAAGCTTGAGGGCATAGCCCAGCTGCTGCTCCGCCTGGTCGAGTACACCGTTAAGGATAAAGTATTCCGCCCGGGACTGGTGCAAGCCCAGGATGTTGCCGGCCAGTCCCTGTACTTCGGCCAGCAGGTACCACAGGCCCGGGTCGTTGGGCCGCTGCTTGCTTTGTTCCACCAGTACCGACTCGGCGATATGCGGTTTCTGGTCGCGCATCAGGGCGCGGGCATAGGCCATGGTCAGGGGGTGGTTACCGGGGCGCAGGCGCAGCTGCCGCTGGAGTTGTTCCACGGCCAGGGCGGCCTCGCCGCGCAAGAGGTGCAGCTCGGCGTCTGCCAGCAGGTACTCCAGGGTGTTGGGGGCCTTGTCAGTCAGGGTTGCCAGCTCTTTGCCGGCTTCGTCGGCGCGGCCGGCTTCGATCAGGGCCAGGACCAGGCCGTAACGGGCGGCTTCGGCGTCCCGCGGGGTGCCGGAAAGCTCTCCGCGGAAACGTTGCACGGCCTCCTCGGGTGTGCCGGCCAGCTGCACCTGTACCCGCGCGCGCATGCGCTGGAACTGGCTGTCGTCCCGCGTCTCCCGCGGTGCAGGCAGTTGCCGGGCGCGGTTGCGGGTGTCGGCAATGCGGTTCTCCGATAGGGGGTGGCTGCGCAGGAATTCCGGGATCCGGTTGGCGCTGCTGTAGCGCGAGGCCTGCAGCATGCGCTCGAACATGGCGGGGGCGGCCTCGGGGTTGAAGCCCGCGGCGGCCAGGGTTTGCATGCCCACCCGGTCGGCTTCGGCTTCATTGCTGCGGCTGTAGCGCAGGGCGGCATCCTGGGCTGCGGCCTGGGCTGCCGAGATGGCCGCCATGCCGGCGTCGCTGCCGGTGGTGGCCAGCAGCACGAAGCCGGCCAGCATGGCCGCCAGGTTGAAGGGTTGCTGCCCGCGGGCGAACTCCACCCGCCGGGAGAAGTGGCGCTGGCTGAGGTGGGCAATTTCGTGGGCAATCACGGTGGCCAGCTCGTCCTCGGTCTGGGCGTAGTTGAGCAGGCCGTTGTGAATGCCAATCACCCCGCCGGGTACCGCAAAGGCGTTGATGGTGGGGTTGTCGACCACTACCAGCTCCAGGCGCCGATCCTGCAGCTCGCTGTGTACCGCGAGCTCATAGATCAGGTTTTCCAGGTAGTCGAACAGCAGTGGGTCGTTGAGGGTCGGGGCCTGGCTGCGAAACATGCGCAACCAGGTGCGCCCGAGCTGGTGCTCGTATTCCGGGGAGAACAGGCTGCTGCTGGACTCGCCCAGCTTGGGCAGTTTCAGGCCCTCGGTGGCGGCAAAGGCCACTGGGCTGGCCAGCAGGGCGGCCAGAAGGAGGGCGGGGAGCGGGGCTTTCAGTCGCGGCAGCATCAAATGGGTCGGCGCGGGCCGTTTTCCTCGTGTGGTAGGGTGAGTGTAATGGAAGTCGGGCGGTCTCGTCCCCTTGGATACCATCGCGCCCCTCAAGTTCAGTGGCGGGTGCGGCGTTTCGGAGTGGCCCCGCTTGCGGATATACTGGCCGCTTTGCACGGGAGGTTGCCGGTGACAGCTGAAGACTGGGTCGAGGTTGACGCCCGCGGGCAGCAGTGCCCGATGCCCCTGCTGCTCGCCAAGCGCGCCCTGAACGGCATGCAGAGCGGACAGCGCTTGCGGGTCCTGGCCACGGACCAGGGATCGGTGCGCGACTTCCAGGTCTTTGCCCGGCAGTCGGGCCACGCCCTCCTCGCCACCGAGGAGCAGGGCGACACCTACATTCATCTACTCCAGAAGGCCTGAGTTATCGCCATGCTCGACATCTTCCAGAAGTGGTACCGGCGCTATCTCTTCGAGGAGGAGTCCATACTCCTGCTGGTGCTGCTGGCGGTAGGGGTGGTCCTGCTGATGACCATCGGCGATATCCTGGCGCCCGTGCTGGCCTCCATCGTGCTCGCCTACCTGCTCGCCGGTCCGGCGGAGCGGCTCAACCGCCTGGGCTTGCCATCCTGGGTCGGGGTGAGCGTGACCTACCTGCTGTTCGTGGGGGTGTTTTTCGGGGTCAGCCTGGGGCTGCTGCCGCTGGTCTGGCGCCAGACACTGGCCCTGGTGGCGGAGGTGCCGCGCATGCTGGACGAGGCCCGACAGCTCTTCGCGGTGCTTCCCGCCCGCTATCCGGAGATCTTCAGCCAGCAACAGATCAACCAGTTGGTGAGCATGGCCCAGTCGGAGCTGGGCAACCTGGGCCAGGTGCTGGTGACTCGCTCGCTGTCCACCATTCCCAGCCTGGTGCTGGTGCTGGTTTACATGATCCTGATCCCGATCCTGGTATTTTTCTTCCTCAAGGACCGCAAGGAGATCCTTGCCTGGACCGGAAGCTTTTTGCCTACCGAGCGGCCCTTGCTGCGGCATATCTGGGAGGAGATGGACACCCAGGTGGCCAATTACGCCCGCGGCAAGGCCCTGGAGATCCTGATTGTCGGCTCGGTCAGCTTTGTCGCTTTCTCCTTCCTCGGCCTGAATTACGCGGCACTGCTGGGTCTGATCACCGGGCTTTCGGTTATCGTGCCCTACATTGGCGCCACCCTGGTCACCATTCCGGTCGCCGCGGTGGCCCTGTTCCAGTGGGGGCTCGGCGGGGAATTTTACCTGGCGGTTGCGGTCTACCTGATCATCCAGGCACTGGATGGCAATGTGCTGGTGCCGCTGCTGTTTTCCGAAGCAGTCAACCTGCATCCCGTGGCGATTATTGTCGCGGTACTGTTTTTTGGGGGTATCTGGGGCATGTGGGGCGTTTTCTTCGCCATTCCACTGGCCACCCTGATCAAGGCCATTATCAATGCCTGGCCGACGCGTGCTGAGGAGCCCCTCCCCAGCCCGCCGGAACCTGCTGAAGCGACTCGGGAGTAGTTCATGCGAATCACGCAAATCCGGCTGGGGGGGCTGGTGCTGGCCCTGCTGTGTCTGGCTGCCTGTGCCACGGTTGCGGTTCAGGACAGCCTGCAACCGGTGCAGAGCCCCGCTGATGACTATGCCTACCGCCACCTGACCCTGGACAACGGGCTGCAGGTACTGCTGATCTCCGACCCCGGCGCCGCCAAGGCCGCTGCGGCGCTGGATGTGCGGGTGGGCAGTGCCGACAACCCGCCGGGGCGGGAAGGCCTGGCCCACTTCCTCGAGCACATGCTGTTCCTGGGTACCGACAAGTACCCCGACCCGGCCGAATACGAGCAGTTCATCACCGAGCACGGTGGCAGCCGCAATGCCTATACCAGCTTCGAGCACACCAACTACTTCTTCGACGTGCAGTCGGCCTGGCTGGAAGGAGCCCTCGACCGCTTTGCCCAGTTCTTCATCGCCCCGCGCTTTGACGCCGAGTACGTGGAGCGGGAGATCCGCGCGGTGGAAGCGGAATACCAGATGGGGCTGACCAGCGACAGCCGCCGCGGCCTGGACGTGCTGCAGACGGTGATGAACCCCGAGCACCCCTTCAGCCAGTTTACCGTGGGCAGCCTGGGGACCCTGGCCGACCGCCCGGAGTCCACCATCCGCGACGAAATGCTGGATTTCTACCGCAAGTACTATTCCGCCAACCAGATGCGCCTGGTGGTGCTGGGCACCGAGAGCCTGGACGAGCTGCAGGCGATGGTGGCGCCGCGCTTCAGTCAGGTGCCCAACCGCGAGCTGCAGCTGGGAACCATCGAAGCCCCCCTGTTTGCCCCGGAGATGCTGCCCGCTGTCGTCCGCATTGAGCCGGTGGGAACCCAGCGGCAGCTGCAGGTCGGCTTCCCGGTACCCGACTACCGCGATCGCTACCGCGCCAACCCCCTCGGCTACCTGGGCAACCTGGTGGGCCACGAAGGGGAGGGCAGTCTGCTCTCGCGGCTGAAGGCCGAGGGCCTGGCCGAGAGCCTGGGTGCCGGCGCCGGGCTGGCCTGGCGTGGCGGCGGCCTGTTCAGTGTGAACATCACCCTCACCGAGCAGGGCCAGCAGGACCCGGACCGGGTGCTGCAGCTGCTTTTCGGCTATCTCGACATGCTGCGCGAGAAAGGCCCTCAGGCGTGGCTGTACCAGGAGCAATCGCGCCTGGCAGAGTTGCAGTTCCGCTATCGCGAGAAGGGTGAAGCCATCAACTACGTCAGTGGCCTGGCCTCGGGCATGCATTACTACGCCCCGCAGGATGTGCTGCGCGGCCCCTATCTGATGGACGACTACGACCCAGAGCTGCTGCGCGAGCTGCTGACCCACCTGCGCGCCGACCAGGCTCTGGTCACCCTGACCTGGCCCGGCGTGGATACCGATCGCGTCACTGACTTTTACCAGGTGCCCTGGGCGCTGGAGCGGGTGGAAGGTGCGTACCTGACACAGTGGCTGGCGCCCGTGGCGGAGGGGCTGGTCAGCCTGCCCGAGCCCAACCCCTTTATCCCCGAAGACCTGTCGCTGGTCGAGCTGCCTGCGGATGTACCCACGGAGCCCACGCTGAAGCTGGACTCCCCCCGGCAGCGCATCTGGTTTGCGCAGGATGCCGAGTTTCGCTTGCCCCGGGGCGCGCTCTACGTCAATTTCCGCTCGCCCGTGGTGGGTGGTTCGGTGGAGGAGGACGCCCTGGCGCTGCTCTATGTTGATCTGCTCAAGGACGCGGTGAATGAGTTCACCTACCCGGCACTGCTTGCCGGCCTGCGCTTTGACCTCTATAAGCATGCCCAGGGGCTCTCCCTGCGCATCAGCGGCTACGATGACCGCCAGTTGCTGTTGCTGGAGCAGCTGCTGGCGACCCTGCAGCAGCCGGGTTTTGAGGCGGCGCGATTCGAGAGCCTGCGCGCCGACCGCATCCGGCGCCTGCAGAATCGCATTGCCCAGCGCCCCAGCAACCAGGTGATGGATGAGCTGCGCGAGGCACTGCTGCACGGGGAGTGGGACGATCAGGCCAAGATCCGCGCCCTGGAATCCGCTACCTTGCCCGCCGTGCAGGCCTTTGCCGACACCTTCTGGGCGCAGGCGAGTGCGGAGTCGCTGGTCTACGGCAACTATGCGCCGGAGATGGTGGAGGCGTTGGCCATGCAGCTGTCGCCGCTGCTGCCGGAGCAGCCCGAGGCAGCGCTGGCGCCCCTGCGGGTGACCCGCCTCGATGCGGGGCAACGCCTGCAGTATGCCGTTGACATTCCCCACGATGACGCGGTGGTGGCCTGGTATCTGCAGGGGCGTGACCGCGACTGGGAGGAGCGGGCCATGACCGCCCTGACCGGGCAGATTATCCGCTCGGGCTTCTTCCAGCAGCTGCGGACGGAACAGCAGCTGGGCTACGTGGTGAGCGCCTTCCCCTGGGCGCAACTCGAAGTGCCGGGCCTGGTGCTGCTGGTGCAGTCACCCAATACGCCGGCGCCGGAGGTGGTTGCGGCCATGGATAGCTTCATGGCGGAAGTGCCCGCTGCGGTGGATGCGGGCCAGTTCGACCGCCACCAGCGCGCCCTGGTGGGCGAGATTACCCGTCCGGACAAGAACCTGTGGGAACGGGCGGAGTTTTTCTGGCAGTCGATTGCCCGGCAGGACTACGACTTCGACAGCCGCAGTCGCCTGGCCGAGGCGGTTGAGGCGATCGAGCTGGGTCAGTGGTCCAGCCACTATCGTGAGGTGTTCCGGGAGCAGCCCGCCTCGCTGCAGGTGGTGGCGCCGGGGCGCTGGTCGGAGCTGCCGGCGGGGGCCGACAGGATCTATGAGAGCTCCGCGGCGCTGAAGGACAGCCGCACGTATTTCCAGATTGACTGAGCGGCGGTCGGGACTGCATCAGTTCAAGTTTTCATAGGGACGCAATAGAAAGGTAGACAATACAGGCCCATGAGTGAGCGCAAATCCAGACGGGAGATCGACAAAGCCATCAAGCACCTCATGGCCTATACCGGGCCAAACCAGGAGTGGGAGGGGCGATGGGAGCAGGTCCAGGCCGAGTTGCTCGAACCTCTGGCAGGCAAGCTTGAGGTGAGCGCCGAAGAGCTGGAAGAATTCTTCTACTCGGGGCCGTACAGCCACATGGTCATCGGCTTTGGCTTCGAAGATTATGCGACGGCCGTGTGGGACAATGAAGCGCGAAACCTGATCGAAGCCTACCTCGCCCACCGCGGTTGGCGGGAAGGTAGCGCGGGGCGTCAATATTTAAGGGCGCTCGGAGAGTCCGAACTGGGCTTTTGGGAGATCACTGCGGTCAAGCCAGGCGCTTACGCCGAGATTCGCCCCTATGGCACCCAGGACGAGCCCATACGGGTCAAGGAGAAAGCCGCCACAGAGAGCCTTCACCGGTGGGACGGCTTGGTGGCCAGGGTCCTGCAATCCGGGAGAACACGGACATTCAGCGGTGCCATGTTGCCCCTGCGCCCGGAGTTGGCGGCGCGCGTCCAGCGCGTCCTTTCCGCGATCCCCGAGGAGACCCGAGGCCTGATGCAGCAGCTGCTTGAGCAGGGGGAAATCGAAAGCATACCCGAGGATCTTGAGGATGTCGTCCGTCAGGCACAGGCCTCGGAGCTGGCCGGAGTGGCCTTTACGGTCTGGGCGATGGACGTCTATTTGCAGACAACAAGGCCGGCGCCGATCTTGCAGAACAGGGATGCGGAATCGATCGTGCCGACCCGGGTGCGCTTCCCTGTGGGCAGTGCCCACGACGACATCATTCGGGCTCTCGATACATCGCCGGTGTTGCGCAGAGAGCTTGATGCGACATCCTGGACTTGGTTTCCCAAGCCTTGTGCAGATGTCGACGCCGACCAAGCCGTGAGCGTATTGGGGCATATTGCCCTGCACGAGACTACCCTGGAGCTTGACACCAATTCGATCGAGCGGGCAGAACGCGGGGCTGCCTTGCTGGGCACGCTCCTCGGTGATTTGGTGGGCGCCCCTCTAACGGTTCACGAAAATTTGGCATCAATGGCAGGCCGAAGTGATGTGCCGGTGTCCAATGCCGATAGGCCAGAAGAGGCCCAGGCGGCCCTTGAAGACCAATTGACTCGGCATTACCGCAACACCCTGGACGAGCCGATTCCTATGCTCAATGGCCTGAGCCCGCGACAGTGTGCAGCAGACCCCGCGCGACGCGGTGATGTCATCGGGTGGCTCAAATACCTGGAAAACGCCGGAGATCGTGGCCCGGGCATCCCTTATGACTTCAGCTGGATGTGGGACGAACTCAATCTGGAGCGCGAATAGCTGGCCGCATCCAGTTATTCGTGCTTGGACTGCCTTCGCCAAGGCCCTTTGAACTAGCGATACCACGCGCCGATGATGCTGTCACACCGCAGGCAGACCCTGATTTCCTGAATTCTTTCAGGTCTCCAGGGTTTCAAAGTGGAACCTACTGACTGGAAAGTCTGTCTCCCCTGTAGTAGCTTTAGCTTTAGTTTCCGGTTTGCAAAACAGCCGGCCGCCGTGGTTTGACTAGACTGTTCATGCAACCCCGGCATATAAAAGTTCTTTTACAGAACTTAAAGTTCCCTCGGGGCCTCCCCCCGAACAATCAGGAGCAGCACAGGCATGATGGAAGACAAAGACCCGACAGAAACCCGGGAATGGCTGGATGCGCTGGATGCGGTAAGCAAGTACAGCGGCGCCGAGCGCTCCGCGGAGCTCCTTCAGAAACTCGCCAAGCACGCGACCGAGACCGGGGTGGAGCTGCCGCCGGCGATCACCACCCCCTTCCGCAATACCATCGCGCCCCAGGACGAGAAGATGATGCCGGGGGATCTGTTCATGGAGCGGCGCATCCGCTCCCTGGTGCGCTGGAATGCCCTGGCCATGGTGATGCGGGCCAACGACAACAACGAGGGGCTGGGCGGGCATATTTCCAGTTTTTCCTCCAGCGCGACGCTCTACGATGTCGGCTACAACTATTTTTTCCGCGGCAGTGAAAACGGTCACCCCGGTGACCTGGTGTTCTATCAGGGTCACAGTGCTCCCGGCATGTATGCCCGCTCCTACCTCGAGGGTCGCCTGACCGAGGAGCAGCTGGACAACTTCCGCCGCGAGGTGGACGGTAACGGCCTTTCGTCCTATCCCCACCCCTGGCTGATGCCCGACTACTGGCAGTTTCCCACGGTGTCCATGGGGCTGGGGCCCATTCAGGCCATCTACCAGGCCCACGTGATGAAATACCAGCAGAGCCGCGGCCTGGTGGACCATGCGGACCGCCAGGTGTGGTGCTTCCTGGGTGACGGGGAATGCGACGAGCCGGAGTCTCTCGGTGCCATTTCCAAGGCCGGCCGCGAGGGGCTGGGCAACCTGCAGTTCGTGGTCAACTGCAACCTGCAGCGTCTGGATGGCCCGGTTCGAGGCAATGGCAAGATCATTCAGGAGCTGGAGGGTATCTTCCGCGGTGCCGGCTGGAATGTGATCAAGGTGGTCTGGGGCCGCAAGTGGGACCCGCTGTTGGAGAAGGACACCACCGGCCTGCTGGCCCAGCGCATGGACGAGGTCTGTGACGGCGAGCTGCAGAACTACAAGTACAACGGCGGGGCCTACACGCGCGAGCATTTCTTCGGCAAGTACCCGGAGCTATTGGAGCTGGTCAAGGACCTCTCCGATGACGAGATCATGTACCTGAACCGCGGTGGTCACGACCCCTACAAGATCTACGCGGCCTATGCCGCGGCGGTGGAAGAGAAGGAGCGGCCCACGGTCATTCTGGCGATGACAGTGAAGGGCTACGGTACCGGCGAGGCGGGTGAGGCCAACAACGAGACCCACTCCCTGAAGAAGCTCGACTTCGACAACCTCAAGGCCTTCCGCGATCGCTTTGACATTCCGATTTCCGACAGTGAACTGAAGAACGTTCCCTACTACCGACCGGCGCCGGACAGCCCTGAAATGCGCTACATGCGTCAGCGCCGCGAGGAGCTGGGCGGTTCGATTCCCGCTCGTCGACGGGAGCTGAAGCCCCTGACCACGCCGGCGCTCTCGAGCTTTGACAACCAGCTCAAAGGCAGTGGCAAACGGGAAATATCCACTACCATGGCCTTCGTGCGGCTGCTCTCCACCCTGGTCAAAGACAAGGAGATCGGCGAGCGTGTGGTGCCCATCGTGCCGGATGAGGCGCGCACCTTTGGCATGGAGGGCATGTTCCGGCAGCTCGGTATCTACTCATCGGTGGGGCAGCGCTATACCCCCCACGATGCCGGTCAGATCATGTTTTACAAGGAGGATGAACGCGGCCAGATTCTCGAAGAGGGCATCAACGAGGCCGGGGCCTTCTCGTCCTGGCTGGCAGCGGCGACCTCCTACAGCACCAGCGGCTACCCGATGGTGCCCTTCTACATTTTCTACTCGATGTTCGGTTTCCAGCGTATCGGCGACCTGGCCTGGGCCGCCGGCGACAGTCAGGCCCGGGGTTTCCTGATCGGTGCCACCGCCGGGCGCACCACGCTGAATGGCGAGGGCCTGCAGCACCAGGACGGCCACAGCCATATCCTGGCCAGCACCATTCCCAACTGCGTGAGTTACGACCCCGCCTACGCCTATGAACTGGCGGTGATTATTCAGGATGGCCTGCGTCGGATGTACCACCTTGGCGAAAACAAGTTCTACTACATCACCACGATGAACGAGAACTACCACCAGCCGGAAATGCCGGCAGGTGCCGAGGAGGGCATCATCCAGGGCATGTATGCCCTGCGGCGGGCACCGAAGAAAAAGGCCCCCCGGGTGCAGCTGATGGGGGCCGGCACCATCCTGCGCGAGGTCGAGGCCGCAGCGGAGATCCTGGAAAAGGACTACGGTGTGCTGGCGGATATCTGGAGCCTGACCAGCATCAACGAGTTGCAGCGTGAGGGGACCGCCGCGGTGCGCTGGAACCTGCTCCATCCGGAGGAGGAACCGAAGGTGCCCTACGTCACACGCCAGCTCGAAGGGACCGAAGGCCCGGTGATTGCCGCGACCGATTACATGAAGGCTCACGCCGAGCAGCTGCGTCAGTTCATTCCGCGCCGCTACGCGGTGCTGGGCACTGATGGTTTCGGCCGCAGCGACACCCGCGAACGCCTGCGCCGCTTCTTTGAAGTCAGCCGCGAATATGTGGCGCTGGCCGCCCTGCGGGCGCTGGCCGACGAGGGGACGATCAAGATGTCCGTGGTGGTGGAGGCGATGCGCGCCTTCAACATTTCGGCAGAAAAGCCCGACCCGACCACCGTATAAGCGACAGGATACCAAGGCATGGCTGAACAACAGGTAAAAGTCCCGGATATCGGCGGGGCCGAGGGCGCGGAAGTCATCGAGCTGCTGGTCGAGGTGGGCGACACCGTGGAGGTGGAGCAGAGCCTGCTGGTGCTGGAATCCGACAAGGCGTCGATGGAAATTCCCTCGTCCCTGGCGGGCACGATCAAGGAGGTCCTGGTCAAGGTCGGCGACGAGCTGGCGGAAGGTTCGCCGATCGCCGTTGTCGAGGTGGAAGGCGAGTCCGGCGATGGCGAGGAGTCCGCCTCGTCGGAGTCGGACGCCTCCGATGGCGACAGCGACGGCGATGAAGAGTCAGGCGAGGCCGACAAATCGGCGGAAAAAGCCGACGCCAAGGCGGACGACAAGGCCTCCGCGAAAGAATCGGGCGGCAGCGACGACAAGGGCGAGACTGCCAGCAAGGGCGGCAGCCGGGAAGTCACCGTGGAAATTCCCGACATCGGCACCGAGGATGCGGTCGACCTGATCGAGCTCTGCATCCAGGTGGGTGACGAGGTCGGGGAAGGCGACTCCCTGGTGGTGCTGGAATCCGACAAGGCCTCCATGGAGGTACCTGCGCCCCAGGCCGGCAAGCTGGTCAAGTGGCTGGTCAAGGAGGGCGGCACGGTACGCCAGGGCGATCAGCTGGCGGTTCTGGCGGTCGCCGGCGGCGCCGATGATGCCACAGCCGATGAGTCTGAAACCGACGGTGACGAGGCCGACAAAGACAGCCCGGAGGCCGGCAAGGAGCAGGCGGCCAAGCGCGAAAAACCGCAGGGCGATAGCGACAGCCGTGGATCTTCGGCTGCCACGGAATCGCCGGCGAAGTCCGCTTCGCGCCCGTCGAGTGGCGCCGCGGAGAGCCCCTCCAACGAGCCCGCCGCCCGCAGCGATGGCGAGCTGGTCTACGCGGGGCCCGCAGTGCGCAAGCTGGCGCGCGAGTTCGGGGTGGATATCACTCAGGTGGTGGGTACCGGTCCGCGCGACCGCGTCCTCAAGGAGGATGTGCAGACCTACGTCCAGCGCGCCCTGAACAACCGCGGTGCGTCGGCGGGGGCAACTGGCGGCGCCGGCATTCCCCCAATACCCGAAGTCGACTTTGCCGCCTTCGGTGAGGTGGAGAGCGTTGCCCGCTCCAAGATGGACAAGCTCACCGCCGCCAACATGCACCGCAGCTGGCTGAACGTGCCCCATGTGACCCAGTGGGATGACGCGGACATCACGGAGCTGGAGGCCTTCCGCGCGTCGCTCAAGGGCGAGGCGGAAAAGCGCGGCACCAAGCTCACCCCGGTGCCCTTCCTGCTCAAGGCCTGCGCCATCGCGCTGCGGGACAATCCCAAGTTCAATGCCTCGCTGTCGACGGACGGGGAAAATCTGGTCTACAAGCGCTATTTCCACATCGGCATGGCGGTGGATACCCCCGCCGGACTGGTGGTCCCGGTCATTCGGGACGTGGACCAGAAGAGCATCTGGGAGTTGGCTGAGGAAGTGATCGAGCTGGCCGGGAAAGCCCGCGACCGCAAGCTCAAGCCCCAGGAAATGCAGGGTGGCTGCTTCACCATTTCCAGCCTTGGCAATATTGGCGGTCGCGGCTTTACGCCTATCGTCAATCCGCCGGAGGTGGGCATCCTCGGGATTTCACGGGCGAGTGTGCAGCCGGTCTGGGATGGTGAGGCCTTCCAGCCCCGCAAGATGCTGCCGCTGGCGCTGTCCTACGACCATCGGGTGATCAACGGCGGTGACGCCGGGCGGTTCTGCACCCAGCTGGTGGGATTGCTGGGGGATATCCGCCGCCTGCTGATGTAGGCGGCGGATTCGCGAGGGCGAGAGTCTCGGGCTCAGTAGACGTACTGAAGCCCGAACACCATGGTGCGTCCGAACTCGTCGTACTGCAGCAGGCGCCGCGAATTGCCGGCGTAGTGGTGGGCGGGTTCATTGCTTACAGGCGCACGCCTACCCGTTGAATATGCTCCCGGAGTTGTGGGTTTTCGATCTGATTGAAAGCGGAGAGATCAATCTCCAGGGGGAGCAGCAGGTCGTCCAGTGCGTTGCGGATCCGGTTGAGTGTCGCCAGATCAATATCTCCCAGCAGCGTCAGATCAATGTCCGATGTCGGCCGGTGTCGCCCCATTGCGCGGGAGCCGTAGAGAATGGCGCCCTGTACCTCCGGGTAGCGGAAGAGGACCCCGCGAATGGCCTCGGCCTGTTCGGGAGCGAGACCGGAAACCGCCGTTGTTTCACTCGGCATCCCGCAGGGTCTCCAGACGTTCCGCCAATTGGCAGAACAGGACGTGGTAGCGTTCGGTAATCGCCTCGGCGATCTGCCGTGCCGTGGATTCATTATAGGTGTGCGAGGTGCGGTTGCGATTGGCAATCATATCCATCCACTGCTCCCCATCGGTAATCAAGCCCACAGCGAAGGCGCGACGAGTGGCATCGCGGGAGCCCATCAGGTTCTGCTCACCCTGATAGCGCAAGTAGTCGTGCAGACAGTTCCAGGCCAGCTCGTGGGTGAACTCGAAAGCCTGAATCAGCCCCTGTTTCTCCAGGTTGGAAAGCTCGCGCTCGCGGCTGAGTTCCACGGCTTCCGTAAGGTTGCCGAGGGCTCGTTGATAGTTTGCCAGGCGTTGCTGCCAGCGGATGTCATCATCCATTTCCAAACCTCCAGACGCATTGGGCCGGCCCGTGGCCCGGCTGCATTCTGCCACCAATTTAACAGTTCGCAGGATAACATTGATTGTGTTCTTCACCGGCTGGCACGCTGCCTGCTTGTGCCTGTTAGTATCAGAACACAGGCGAGAGGGGCGTGGCATGGCGGACAGGCGGCATCTGGCACATTGGCGAAACGACTTTCTGGAGAGTCACGGCCTGCCAGTGGCCTACCTGGAGCAGGCGGCGCGCTGGTTCGAGCCCATCGCCGCGGCCCTCGCGATGCACTGTTCCGGCGCAAATCGCCCCCTTCTGGTGGGCATAAATGGTGCGCAAGGCTCCGGCAAGACCACACTCAGTGCCTATCTCTGTGAGTGGCTGGTGCGTGAAAAGGGGCTGCGTGCCCTGTCTCTGTCCATTGACGATGTTTACCGCACCCGCGCCGAGCGGCAGCAGCTGGCGCGGGATGTTCATCCACTGCTGGTGACCCGCGGGGTGCCGGGCACCCACGATATTCCTCTCCTGTTGCAGACCCTGGATGCCCTCGGCTCCGCGCCCGGAACCCTGCCGGTAGCGGTGCCGCGCTTTGACAAGGCTCGGGATGACCGTGCGCCGGCGACACACTGGCCACGGGTGCAGCCGCCCCTGGATGTCATTCTGCTGGAGGGCTGGTGTCTCGGCGCCGGCCCGCAGGCCCCCGAGGCTCTGGTGGCGCCGTGCAATGCCCTGGAGCGCGACGAGGACAGCGAGGGGCGGTGGCGAGACTACGTCAATCGGCAGCTCGGCGCCGATTACGCCAGCTTGCATGCCCGGGTGGATACCTGGTTGATGCTGCAGGCGCCATCCTTCGATGAGGTATTGCGCTGGCGCAGCGAACAGGAAGACAAGCTGCGCGCCAGGCAGTCGGGTGCTGGGGTCATGGACGCTGCCGCCCTCGGCCGTTTCGTGCAGCATTACGAGCGCCTGACACGGCATTGCCTGGAGACGCTGCCCGCTCGCATGGATCTGGTCTGGTCGCTGGATCGCCAGCGCCAGATCACGCACTGGCGCGGCCCCCTGGTGCCGGCATGAGGCCCCGCTTGCTGGTTGTCAGCGATCTCGACGGGTCCCTGCTGGACCACCACGATTACCGTTTCGATGCCGCCGAGCCCGCGCTGGCGGCCCTGCGGGAGCGGGGCATTCCCCTGGTGCTGTGCAGCAGCAAGACCCGGGCGGAAATGGAGCCCCTGCGCGAGACGCTGGGCAACCGCGATCCCTTTATCGTGGAGAACGGTGCCGCGGTCTACATCCCGGTGGGTAGCCTGCGTCGGGCACCGCGCGATACCTGGCAGGAGGGAGACTACTGGGTGCGCGCCTTTGCGCCACCGCGTCAGCGCTGGCTGGATCTCCTGGCATCACTGCGTCCCCGCTTCGGCGATCACTTTACGCACTTCGACCGGATGGGGCTCGAGGGGGTGGTGGCCGCGACCGGGCTGGAGCGCCAGGCTGCGGCGCGCGCACTGCAGCGGGAGTACAGCGAGCCGGTGCTCTGGCAGGGCGACGAGCAGACGCGACAGGCCTTCCTGGCGGCTCTCACCGGGGCCGGAGCCACAGTATTGCAGGGGGGGCGGTTTCTCTCGGTGGCAGGTGATTGTGACAAGGGGCGGGCCCTGCGCTGGTTGCGCGCGTGCATCCAGCAGGAGGACCCGGCACGGGATGTGCATGACCTCGCTATAGGCGACAGCGCCAACGACAGTGCGATGCTGGAAAGTGCCCGCCACGCCCTGGTGATCCGTTCACCGGTGCACGACTTCCCGGCCTTGCAGCGGCAGGCACGCACCGACTATAGCCAAAGTTATGGGCCAGTCGGCTGGTGCGAAGGTGTCATGGCCTGGCTGGCGCGCCTGGACCCTTCAGCGACGGAGTGAACCCATGGGTGACTTTTACCAGAACGGCATCATCACGACTCTGCACAACCTGTCGCAGCGACCGGTGGATGAACTGGAGGCGGAGCTGCTGCAGTTTTCGCGGCAAAGGCCCCTGGGGCTGATCCTGCCCTCTCTCTACTCCGAGCTGGAGGGAGAGGCGCTGCCCCAGATTATTGCCGAGTTGGCACAGGTCCCCTACCTCTCGGAGGTGGTGATCGGTCTCGATCGCGCCGATCAGGCGCAGTTCCAGCACGCGCTGGAATTTTTCGGGGCCCTGCCTCAGCGCCATCGGGTGCTGTGGAATGACGGGCCGCGACTGCGAGCGCTGGATGCCGAGCTGCAGGCCCAGGATCTGGCGCCGCGGGAGCCGGGCAAGGGGCGCAATGTCTGGTATTGCATGGGTTATGTGCTGGCTTCCGGGCGCACTGAATCCGTGGCCCTGCACGACTGCGATATTCTCACCTACGATCGCTCGCTGCTGGCGCGCTTGATCTATCCGGTGGCCCACCCGGGTTTCAACTACGAGTTCTGCAAGGGTTACTACGCCCGTGTCGCAGGCGGCAAGATCAATGGCCGGGTCAGTCGCCTGCTGGTGACGCCGCTGCTGCGGGCACTGAAAAAAACCCTCGGGGACATGGAGTACCTCGAGTACATGGACAGTTTTCGCTATCCCCTCGCCGGTGAGTTCTCCTTCCGTCGCGACGTGCTCACGGATATCCGCATTCCCAGCGACTGGGGCCTGGAGATCGGTGTGCTCTCGGAGGTATACCGGAACTACGCCAATAACCGCCTCTGCCAGGTGGATATCGCCGATGTCTACGACCACAAGCATCAGGACATGTCGGTGGATGACGACAGTCAGGGGCTCTCCCGGATGTCCGTGGATATTGCCAAGGCCCTGTTTCGCAAGCTGGCCACCCGCGGCGTCACCTTCAACAGCGAGTCCTTCCGCTCCCTCAAGGCCACCTACTATCGCATCGCCCTGGATTTCGTCGAAACCTACCACAACGATGCGATCATGAACGGACTGCGTCTCGATATTCACAATGAGGAGGTAGCGGTGGAGATGTTTGCGGAAAACATCATGAAGGCCGGCGAGGCTTTCCTGGCGCGACCCATGGAGCGCCCCTTCATTCCCGGCTGGAACCGGGTGATCAGCGCGATCCCGGATATCCTGGAGCGCCTGCAGGCAGCCGTTGAAGCCGATGCCGCCGAATTCGGAGTGCCGGCGTGAGTGGAGGGAATGGCGAGACAGACACCCTCGAGCGCCTGCGGGAGCGGGTCCGCCAACACCTGGAGGTCATCTATGCCGAGGTGCCCGGGGTCGAGGCCGACGCTGCGCTGGTGGCGTCGCTGCTGGATACCATGCGCCTGGGGGCGGAGGTGCAAGCGCCGGAGCCCTACGTCAACCACTGGAGCGAGCGCGATGCGCTGCTGATTACCTACGGCGACAGCCTGCTGGGGGTGGGCGAAAAGCCTCTGCACACCCTCAAGCGCTTCCTCGATGCCCACGCCAACGACGTCCTCAGTGGCGTGCATATTCTGCCCTTTTACCCCTGGACCTCGGACGACGGTTTCGCCGTGCTGGACTACTCCAGCGTCAACGAGGCCCTGGGCAACTGGCAGGATATCCGCGCCATCGCCGGGGACTACGACCTGATGGCCGACCTGGTCATCAATCACTGCTCCAGCCGCAGTGCCTGGTTCGAAAACTTCCTGCGCGATGAGGAGCCGGGCCGGGACTATTTCTTCACCGCATCGCCCGAGGTGGACCTGTCGACGGTGGTGCGCCCGCGGACATCGCCCCTGCTGCGCCCGGTCGAGACCGTCCGCGGTACCCGCCACGTCTGGTGTACCTTCAGTCACGATCAGGTGGATCTGGACTTTCGCAACCCGGAGGTGCTGCGGCAGTTCGTGGCGATCCTGCGCCTGTATCTCGACCAGGGAGTGCGCATCATCCGCCTGGACGCGATTGCCTTCCTGTGGAAAATCCCGGGCACCAGCTGCCTGAACCTGCCCCAGACTCACGAAGTGGTACGCCTGCTGCGGACCCTGGTGGAGCACGCCCGCCCCGATGCGCTGCTGATCACCGAGACCAATATCCCCAACCGCGAGAATCTGTCCTATTTCGGCAATGCCAACGAGGCTCACTGTGTCTACAACTTCTCGCTGCCGCCCCTGCTGATCAATACGCTGCTGACCGGGGACTGCACCTACCTGCGCCAGTGGCTGATGAGCATGCCGCCGGCCCAGAACGGGACCACCTATTTCAACTTCATCGCCTCCCACGACGGCATTGGTCTGCGCCCGGCGGAGGGGCTGTTGAGCGACGAGGAGCTGGCGGCGCTGATCGGGACCCTGCAGCGCTTCGGCGGCCGGGTCTCCTGGCGCGCGCTGGAGGGGGGAGAGCAGCGGCCCTACGAGGTCAATATCGCCCTCTACGACGCGCTCCAGGGGACGGTGTCAGGCAGCGACAGTCTCGGTCTGCAGCGCTTTGTCTGCGCCCACGCGATCATGTTTGCGTTGGAGGGAATTCCGGGTGTGTATATCCACAGCCTGCTGGGTACCCGCAACGACTATCAGCGCCTCGAACACAGTGGGCACAACCGCGCCATCAATCGCCACCAGTGGCAGTGGCCGGCGCTGGAGGCGGAGCTGGCGGACCCGGACAGCCCCCACCACCAGGTGCTGGTGCAGTTGCAGGCCCTGTTGCGCATCCGTGGCCGACAGCCGGCCTTCCACCCCAATGCGACCCAGTTCACGCTGCAGCTGGGCAGCGCGATGCTCGGCTTCTGGCGCCAGAGCCAGGACCGCCGCCAGAGCATCTTCTGTGTGAGCAACGTCAGCAACCAGGCCTGCGAGCTCAACTTGCGCGACCTCAACCTGATCGATACCGACAGCTGGCGGGACCTGATCACTGGCGAGCAGTTTGCAGGGGTCGATCACACCCTGACCCTGCAGCCCTACCAGAGTGTGTGGTTGAGCAACCGCTAGCGGCGGGGCGAATTCCCGTGACATAATCACGGTCCATTTTGTCCACATGCGGCGCTCATGACACTGCTGATCGCGTTTGCGATTCTCGCCATTGCGACCTCCTTCATCTGTTCGATCCTGGAAGCGGCTCTGCTGTCCATCACCCCCAGCTACATCGCCCAGCAGAAGCTGGAGCGGCCTCGGCTGTGGCGCCAGTTGCGGGAGATGAAGGACCAGATTGACCAGCCGCTGGCGGCCATTCTGACCCTGAACACCGTGGCCCATACGGTGGGCGCGACCGGCGTCGGGGCGCAGGTGGTCAAGCTCTACGGCGATGCCTACCTGGGTATAGCCTCGGCAGTGATGACGGCGCTGATCCTGGTGCTGTCGGAGATCCTGCCCAAGACCATCGGGGCGCGCTACTGGAATGTCATGGCGCCCTTCCTCCCCGCCGTCCTGAATTTCATGATTTTCACGCTGCGGCCCTTTATCTGGATGTCGGACCGCATCATGAACCTGTTCGGTGGCCAGCCGGTGGAGCACGACATCCGCCTGGAGATCAAGGCGTTGGCATTGCTGGGGCGGGAACTCGACAAGATCGACGAAGACGAGCAGCGGGTGATCAGCAACATTCTCGATCTCCATGAAGTCACTGTGCGCCAGATCATGACCCCGCGGATCGTCTGCGAGTTTGTGTCACCGGACCTGCCGGTGACGGATTTCCGCGATTTTGTCCGCGAGCACCAGTTTTCGCGCTACCCGGTACTGGACCACGAGGAAGTCCCCCTGGGCATGGTCTTTCGTCACGACCTGATCGATGCCGACCCGGATGCCACGGTGCGCGGGCTGATGAAACCGGTCACTGTGGTGTCGGACCTGGACAGCGTGGAAAGCCTGATGATGCGCTTCATGGGTGAGCGTCAGCACATGCTGCTGGTTTACGACGAATACGGCAGCTGGCTGGGGCTGGTGACCATGGAGGATGTCATGGAGGCGATTATCGGCCAGCCGATCCTCGACGAGACCGACGATATTCCCAACATGCGCCGGCATGCCCGGCGCCGTTGGAAAAATCGCCTCAAGACCCGCACCGAACCCGAGCGACAGCAGGTATAAGCGCGGATCTCGCCGAATTGCTGTGAAAGATGTAGGGTCGGCAGAGTCAAGGCATTGAGCCGGCCGGGGCCGGCTCAATGCGAGATCGGCCTCAGTTTTCAGCGATGACGTCCACCGCGAACAGTGCGGTGGTGCCGCTGACTTCGTTGCCGACAATCAGCAGGGCCTCGCCGCTGGGGCTGTCTTCGGCGGCGATGAAGCGAATCGATTCCGGCCCCAGATCCCCGGCCGCGGAGAAGTCCCCGGCATCCGCCAGGGCCTCGATGTCCACGCTGAAGTCGCGGGTGTTCAGGTATTGCACAAACTCGGCGCGCTCGGGGTTACTGACGTCGTAGACCATGATGCCGCCGACCCGCTCCAGGCCGATGAAGGCATAGATTTTACCGTCTATCGTCGCCACCTCGATTGCTTCAGGTTCGGGACCCTTGTCGTCGGAACGGTCGTCGCCGCCGTTCTCATCGTTGCTGGCGTTGAAGTCCTCGCCGAGGCGTTCGGCGGTCAGGGTTTCAAAGTCGTTGCCGCTGTCGAAGACGCGCTCGCCGGTGCTGCCGTTCCAGATGCTGAATGAGCGTGCGCCGTAGCTGTAAAGTGCCTCGTAGACGCAGCCCTCGGTCGGCTGACCGGTGGTTTCCAGGCTGCCGGCTGGACAGTCGCGGACCCCCAGGTTGGCGATGACCTTGATTCGCCCGAGGTTGGCGTTGTCAGTCAGAGTCTCCAGATCTGGTGCGAAGCGCTGCAGGTTGGCCAGTTCGATGGTGGCACCGCTGTCCAGGATATCGCCGACGCGAATTTCGTCGAGGTAGTGGAAGCAGTCGCCGTCGTCGTAGTCAAAGCCGCCCTGGGCGCTGCAGTCTTCGCGACTCTCGGCATCCGTGAGGTATTCGCGGCCGTCGCCCTCGTTGGCGGTAACCAGATAGGTGATGCCGCTGACTTCGTAGCTGGTCATGCTGTCGGGCATGTAGACGCCGCGCAGGGGCCACTGGCGCAGGTTGATGCCGCCGTCGCGGTTGCTGGCATCCAGCTCGTTGCCCGGCAAGCTGTGGTCCTTGTAGCCGAGGCCGGTCACCTCGCTGATGATCCCGGCGTCGATATCGACCCTGGCGACAGCATTGTTTTCCTGCAGGGCCACCCAGGCGGTGCGGCTGTCGCTGGATACGGCGATGTATTCCGGCTCCAGGTCCTGGGCAATGGAGGCACTCTTTGCGGAAATGCGCACGTCTTCATCCAGGGCTTTGCTACCGCCGGTGTTGAAGTCGTTGAAGCGCAGCTGTTTGACGTTTGCTGCGCTGACGCTGCCGGCTCCAGCGGAGACATCAATCAGGGTAATGCTGCCCTCTGGATCCACGCTGTAATCACCGTTGGGCTCACCTTCATTGGCTACCAGCACGGTATTGCCGTCAGGAGTGAAGGTCAGCATATCCGGCAGGGCACCGGCCTCCACGGCGGACAGGAAGGTGCCGTCGGTCTGGTAGAAGGCCACCCAGCCGTTGTCCTGCTTCACGTCCGCTTCGACGGCCACTGCCAGGGTGTTTCCCGAGACCGCCACGCTGTTCGCTGCGCCAAGGGAATCGGGCCCGTCAAGCTCCACTACCGCGCCGGCAATATCCGCGGCCACATCCAGGGAGCGTGCCAGGGTGGGGGTCGAGGGGGCACTGATGTCCAGAATGTCGACCCGTCCAGAGTTGGCATTGACCACGAAGGCCTGGCGGGTGGCGGGGTCGTAGTCGACGATTTCCGCCGCACTCTCATCAAATTCACCGGTCTCGTAGCGGCCCAGGAAGGTCAACCCGATACGGCTGGCGGTGGCGTCCTCCCCGGGTGTACCGGGGCTGCCATCGAGTCCGTCGCGGCCATCGCGACCGTCGTCACCCTCGCAACCGGCAAGAATCAGGGGCAGGGTCAGGCAGCTGGCCAGCAGCCAGGGTCGGTGTTGGTAGGTCATGCGCTTTCTCCATGGATTGTCACTTGTGCCCCCATGGTGAGTCGCGTGTGTGACGGGGCGGTGGCACTTTGGTGAAAGAAGCGTGACGGTGGGCCGCCAGTCGCGCTTCCTGTAGCCGCCGACCATCGTGTTACACTCCGCTACCGGAGCCCCAGCCGGGGCCGATAACACGGACCAGAGTCAGGAAGTCGAGCCAGCATGATCATCAAGCCCCGCGTCCGCGGTTTTCTCTGCACCACCACCCACCCCCTTGGCTGCGAGGCCAATGTCCGCCACCAGATCGAGCATGTGCGCAGCCACGGCCCGATCGACAATGGCCCCAAGCGTGTGCTGGTGATCGGTGCCTCCACCGGCTACGGCCTGGCGTCGCGCATTACGGCCGCCTTTGGCAGTGGGGCGTCCACCCTGGGCATCTTCTTCGAGAAGGAAGGGACCGAAAGCAAGCCGGGGACGGCGGGTTGGTATAACAGCACCGCCTTCCACAAGTTCGCCGATGCCGAGGGCCTGTATGCCAAGAGCATCAACGGCGATGCCTTCAGCGACGAGGTCAAACAGAAGGCCATTGACACCATTCGCGCCGACCTCGGCCAGGTGGACCTGGTGGTCTACAGCCTGGCGGCCCCTCGCCGGGTGCACCCGAAGACCGGTGTAGTGCACAACTCGACCCTGAAGCCGATCGGTAAGCCAACCGTGCAGAAGGGCGTGAACACCGACAAGCAGGCGATCCAGGAGTTTCACCTGGAGCCCGCCAGCCAGGAGGAAATCGACAACACCGTCGCCGTGATGGGCGGTGAGGACTGGCAGATGTGGATCGAGGCCCTCGACGAGGCCGGCGTGCTGGCCGAGGGGGCGAAGACCACCGCCTATACCTATATCGGCGAGAAGATGACCTGGGACATTTACTGGCACGGAACCATCGGCGCCGCCAAGCAGGATCTCGACCGCCGTGTGGTGGATATCCGTGAGCGCCTGGCGGCGAAGGGCGGCGATGCGCGGGTCTCGGTGCTCAAGGCCGTGGTGACCCAGGCCAGCGCGGCGATTCCCGCGATGCCCATCTACCTGGCCATCCTGTTCAAGGTGATGAAGGAGCGCGGGGTGCACGAGGGCTGTATCGAGCAGATTGACAGCCTGTTCCGCGAGTCCCTGTACAGTCCGACTCCCCAGCTGGACGACGAGGGCCGGCTGCGTGCGGACCGCAAGGAGCTGGATCCCGCGGTGCAGGAAGAGGTGGCCCGTCTGTGGGAGCAGATTGACACCGACAACCTGCACCAGTTGTCGGATTTTGACGGCTACCGCCGGGAGTTCCTGCAGCTGTTTGGCTTTGAGGTCGACGGGGTGGACTACGAAGCCGACGTCAATCCGAAGGTCGATATCGCCAACCTGGTGTAGAGCCATGTTTGAACACGGAATCCCCCACGCGCTCTCGACCCGGGTGCGCCGGGTCGTCGCCCCCAACCCGGGGGTGATGACCGGCCCCGGCACCAATACCTACCTGCTCGGCGAGCGCGAGGTGGCGGTGGTGGACCCCGGCCCGGATCTGCCCGAACATATCGAGGCGATTCTCGATGCCGTCGGGGAGGGCAGCATCCGCTGGCTGATCTGTACGCATACCCATCCGGATCATTCTCCTGCCTGGCAGGCCTTGGCGGAGCGCACCGGTGCCGAAGTGATCGGCGCCCTGGCGGAAGACCGTCGCTTCCAGGACTCCACCTTTGCCCCCACCGAGGAGCTGGCGCACGACTGGTATCTGCAGACGGAAGAATTCAGCCTGCGCGCCGTGCATACCCCGGGGCACGTCAGCAACCACTACTGCTTCCTGCTGGAAGAGGAGGGCATGCTGTTTGCCGGGGACCACATCATGAACGGTTCCACCGTGGTGATTGTGCCGCCGGGCGGCGACATGCAGGCCTATATTGCCTCCCTGCGCTGCCTGCTGGAGTATCCCCTGGAGAGCATCGCGCCGGGCCACGGCGACCTGATTCACACCCCCCGCGAGGAAGTGGAAAAACTGGTCGCCCACCGGCTGGGGCGGGAGGCGAAGGTGCTGGCCGGTCTGCGCCAGCTGGGTCGCTGTGACCTGGATACCCTGGTGCGGGTGGTCTACGACGACGTCGACAGTGCCCTCCACGAGTGGGCCAAGCTGTCGATGACCGCGCATCTGATCAAGCTCGAGCGCGAGGGGCTGGCGCGGGCTCTGCCCGATACTGCAGAGTGGGAGCCACTGCCCGACTGAACCTGCCCCGGGCGCCTTCCGTAATACCAATAAAGACAGGAAAGGAGACCGCCATGCAAGGACTGATGATGGACATGCCGCTGACGATCACCATGATCATGCGGCACGCCGAACAGGTATTCGGTCAGCGGGAGATCGTCTCGGTGACTCGCGACAACCCGCGTCACCGCTACACCTATCGCGAGGCCTTCGCCCGCGCCCGGCGCCTGGCCAATGTGCTGGCGGGCTGGCAGCTGGCCAAGGGCGAGCGCATCGGCACCCTGGCCTGGAACGATTACCGCCACCTGGAAACCTATTACGCCAGCGCCTGCAGCGGGCTGGTCTGCCACACCATCAACCCGCGGCTGTTCCCGGAGCAACTGGTCTACATCATCAACCATGCCGAGGACCGCTACATCTTTCTCGATCCGGACTTTCTGCCACTGGTGGAGAAACTGGCACCGGAGTGCCCCGGGGTGAAGGGCTGGGTGGTTCTCACGGATGCTGCGCACATGCCGGAAAGTGGCCCGGAAAACCTCCTCTGCTATGAAAACCTGCTGGCGGATGCCTCCGAGCAGTATGACTGGCCCCAGCTCGACGAGCAGGATGCCTGTGCCCTCTGTTACACCTCGGGCACCACCGGCAACCCCAAGGGTGTCCTCTATTCCCACCGCTCCACCATGCTGCATGCCTACGCCACCATGATGCCCGATGCCATGGGCCTGAGCAGCCGCGATGTGGTCCTGCCGATCGTACCCATGTTCCATGTCAACGCCTGGGGCAACCCCTATTCCTGCCCCATGGCCGGCGCCAAAATCGTATTCCCCGGCAACCGCATGGGCGATGGGGAAACGCTCTGTGCCCTGATCAATGAGGAGCAGGTGACCAAATCCGCCGGGGTGCCTACGGTGTGGCTGGCGCTGCAGGCCTGGTTGCGCAAAAGCAGCGGCTCAGTGCCCTCACTCGGCCAGATTATTGTCGGCGGCGCTGCCTGTCCCCTGTCCATTGCCGAAGAGTTCGACCGCCACGGGGTGGAAACCCGGGTGGGCTGGGGTATGACCGAGATGAGCCCCCTGGGCAGTGTCAATGCCAGTTTCGCCGAGCGGGACAGCTACAGCGACGCGGAATTCGCCAGGTTGCGTCTCAAGGCCGGCCGGCCGATTTTCGGTGTGGAGATGAAGATTGTCGACGATCATGGCGAATCCCTGCCCTGGGACGGCGAAGCCTACGGCTCCCTCAAGGTGCGGGGGCCCTGGATCGCCTCCCAGTATTTCCGGCAGGAGCCGGGCGATGCCCACGCCGAGCCGGGCTGGTTCGAGACCGGTGATGTGGCCACCATCGATACGGATGGCTATATGGCCATTACCGATCGCACCAAGGACGTGATCAAGTCCGGCGGCGAGTGGATCTCCTCCATCGAGCTGGAAAACCTGGCCACCAGTCACCCCAAGGTGGCCGAGGCCGCGGTCATCGGCCGCGAGCATCCGAAATGGAGCGAGCGGCCCCTGCTGATCGTGGTGCGGGAGGCCGACGCCCCGGAACTGGATGCCGACACCATGCTCGCCTGGTTTCGCGGCAAGGTGGCGGACTGGTGGATTCCCGATGCCGTGGAATTCGTCGAGGAGATACCCCACGGTGCCACCGGGAAGATCAACAAGCTGGCCCTGCGGGAGCAGTTTGCGGATTACAGCTTTGCCGGGTGAGGTGATCTATGGGCAGGCGTCTTCGCAGTCTGCCCAATTACACTATTCGTAGCACACTCCCCCTCTCTGCTACGCAATCCACTTGTAAAACCCTGGCACAACTACTAGTATTCCCCGCCACAAACCCATTTCCCCCGGCGCAGAGACAGCAATGACCGACTACCCCCAGCGCACCATGCCCCAGGTTGTCGCGGAGACCGCGGCGCGCTTGCCCGAGCATCTGGCCGTGGTGGATGGCGACCTGCGGATGACCTATGCCGAGCTGGATGCAGCCCGCGAGCGGGCGGCCCGGGCCTTCATCGCCGCGGGTCTGCAGCATGGCGAGCGCATCGCCGTCTGGGCGCCCAACCGGGTGGAGTGGATCATCGCCGCCATTGGCGCCCAGAGTGTGGGGGGCGTGCTGGTACCCCTGAACACCCGGCTCAAGGGCAGCGAGGCGGCCTTTATTCTTCGCGCCAGCGGCGCGCGCTGGTTGTTCACAGTGGGTGACTTCCTGGGCATGCGCTATCCCGCGATGCTGGCGGCTGAAGACCTGCCGGCCCTCGAGGCGAGCGTGCTGTTTGCCGGTGAGGGCCAGGGCTGCCAGGCCTGGGAGGATTTCCTGGCCGCGGGCGACAGCGTGGATGCCGCGGTACTGCAGGCGCGGGTGTCTGCAGTGCAGCCCGGGGATACGCTGGATATCCTCTTCACCTCCGGCACCACCGGCAAGCCCAAGGGGGTGGTCACCAGCCATGCCCAGAATATCCACGCTTTTGATATCTGGAGCACGACCGTCGGCCTCACGGAAGCCGACAATTACATGATCATCAATCCCTTCTTCCACTCCTTTGGCTACAAGGCGGGGTGGCTGGCGGCGATTATCCGCGGCTGCCGCATTCTGCCGGTGCAGCAGTTCGAGCTGGACAGTGTGATGGCTTGTATCGAGCGGGAAAAGGTCTCCATGATTCCCGGGCCGCCAACGATCTACCAGTCCATGCTAGCGCACCCCAATCGGCGCGACTTCGACCTGTCCAGCCTGCGGCTGGCGGTGACCGGTGCGGCGCCGGTCCCGGTCTCCCTGGTGGAGAAGATGCGCGGCGAGCTGGGTTTCCAGACCGTGGTGACCGCCTACGGTCTCACGGAAAGCTGCGGCGTGGTTTCCATCTGCCGCCCGGACGATTCCGCCGAGCGCATCTCGCATACCTCGGGCAAGGCCATGCCCGGGGTGGAGATGAAATGCGTGGACAGCGACGGCAATGCGCTGCCGGCGGGCGAAGAGGGTGAGATCTGGTTCCGCGGGTTCAATGTCATGCAGGGCTACCTGGACAACCCCGAGGAAACCGCCCGCACGATCACGGAAGATGGCTGGTTGAAGACCGGTGATGTCGGCGTGATGGACAAAGAGGGCTACGTACGCATTACCGACCGCATCAAGGACATGTTTATCGTCGGCGGCTTCAACTGCTACCCGGCGGAGATCGAGAACAGCCTCTGCAGTCTGGAGGGGGTCGCCCGCGCCGCGGTCATCGGTATCCCCGACGAGCGGATGGGCGAGGTCGCCTGCGCCTGGATTGTGCGCAGCCCCGGTGCCGAGCTGGATGAGGCCGCGGTGATCGCCTGGAGCCGCGAGAACATGGCCAACTACAAAGTGCCGCGCGCCGTACGCTTTGTCGATGAATTTCCCATGAATGCAGGTGGCAAGGTGCTGAAAAACGTCCTGCGCGAGTGGGCGGCCGCGGAGCGCCAGTGAGCCCCGCCTTCGACACGCGGGACGCCCTGTCCGCGCCAGCGCGAATGGATGCGACCGACCAGCGCATTGTCGACTTGTTGCGGGAGAACGGTCGCTTGCCCTACCGGGCCATTGCCCGAGAGTTGGGCGTGACCGAGGCCACGGTGCGGTCCCGGGTGCGGCGCCTGGAGGATGACAACCTGCTGCGCGTGGTGGCAGTGACCGACCTTGAGGCCGCGGGCTATGGCATGTTGCTTGCGGTGGGTGTGCAGGTGGAGAACCGCGCGCCGGAAGCCGTCGCCCGGGATATCGCCGGCATCACCGAAGTGTTCTCGGTCAATGTGGTGGTCGGCGCCCAGGATATCGAGGTGCTGATGGTGGCCGAGGATCAGGATGCCCTGCATCACCTGCTGCACGAGCGCCTCGCACGCGTGGACGGTGTGCGGCGACTGACACCGGCTCTGGCCGTCGACGTGCTCAAGAATCAGCCGGACTGGGTGCCCTTCCGTGAGTCGGCGTAGGCTGGACGAGGTCGATCGGGCGATTGTCGAGCGCCTGGCCCACGACGCCCGTATCAGCAATCGTCAGATCGCCGCCGAGCTGGGGGTGACCGAAGGCACGGTTCGGGCACGGGTCAAGCGCATGGAGGAAGAGCGCCAGATCCGCATTACCGCGGTCACCAATATCGACCATGTGAGTGATGCGGCGCTGGCCTACATTTGGATAGAAGTGGAGCGCAGCCACCAGATCAGTGCGGTGGCGCGGCACCTGGCGACAATCCCCGAACTGGGCTTCGTCGGCGAGATGCTGGGGCGCTCGGACATTCTGGCGATTACCATGGTGCGCAATACCGAGCACCTGACCAGTTTTGTCCACCAGAACATCAGCGGCATTCCGGGTGTGCGCCGCACTGAAAGCACCCTGGGCGTGAACTTTGTGAAACACGATTACCGCATGGCGCGGATCGTCAGCTAGAGGAAACCGAGGCATGGACAAACGCATCACTGCCCGCGAGGCGGTCGCACAGATCAAGGACGGCATGACCGTCGGCATCGGTGGCTGGGGCCCCCGTCGCAAGCCGATGGCCCTGGTACGGGAGATTTTGCGCTCCGACGTGAAGGACCTCACGGTGGTGGCCTACGGTGGTGCCGATGTCGGCATGCTGTGCGCTTCCGGCAAGGTCAAGAAGCTGATCTTTGCCTTCGTGTCCCTGGACTTCATCCCCCTGGAGCCCTTCTTTCGCCAGGCGCGCCAGAACGGCGACATCGAGGTAATGGAGATCGACGAGGGCATGATGCTGCTGGGTCTGCGCGCTGCCGCCTGGCGCCTGCCCTTCATCCCCACCGAGGTGGGCCTGGGCACCGACATCATCAGCAAGAACCCCGATATCAAGGTGATCGACAGCCCCTACGACGACAAGGAATGGGTAGCCATGCCGGCGCTCAAGCTGGACGTCGCCCTGGTGCACGTGGATCGTGCCGATGCCCGCGGCGTCTGCCAGATCAGCGGTCCTGACCACTACCTGGACGACTGGATGGTGCGCGCGGCGGACAACGCGATTGTCTCCTGCGACGAGCTGGTCGAAACCAGTTTCTTCCACGAACCGGCCCGCGCCCGCGAGGTGTTCTGGGAGCGCTGCGCCACGAATGCCGTAGTGCACATCCCCGGCGGTGCCCACCCGACCTCCTGCAGCCCGCTGTACGGTTTCGACGTGCCGCACTTCAAGGCCTACGCTGGCTTCGCCAAGGAAGGGGGCCTGCAGGCCTACCTGGACCAGTACCTCGGCGACTCCGAGGAGGCCTACCAGCAGAATGTCGGCGGCCTGGACGCCATCAAGGCCATTGAGCTGCCCACCTACTGAGCGAATCGGGGAGAACGGAATACCATGTCTACACCAGCTAAAGATTTCACTCTGGCAGAACTCTGCATTGTCGCCGCCGCCGAAGCCTTCCGCGATGACGGCGAGGTGCTGGCCACCGGTATCGGCGTAATTCCGCGCCTGGCCGCCAGCCTCGCGATGAAGACCTTCAATCCGGATCTGATGATGACCGACTCCGAGGCCTTCCTGCTCAGCGAGCCGAACCCCCTGGGCAAGCGCGGCGATGACTTCGTGCAGGCCAACGAGACCTGGATGGGTTTCTCGCGCATTTTCGACAACGTGTGGAGCGGCAAGCGCCACGCCATGCTCGGCCCGACCCAGATCGACAAGTACGGCCAGACCAACACCTCGGCCCTGGGTGGCACCTACGAGAAGCCCAAGGTGATGATGCTGGGTGCCCGCGGTTTCCCGGGCAACTCCATCTCTCACCCCAATAGCTTCTTCGTTCCGGGTCACAACAACCGGGTGTTTATCGAGGGGGAGTGCGACTTCGTGTCCTCCATCGGTTTCAACCCCGAGCGCCTGCCCAAGGGGCACTCCCTGGATGACGTCAAAATCCCGCGGGTCATTACCAACCTGTGTGTGATGGACTTCGGCGGCCCGGATCACCAGATCCGCCTGTTGTCCCTGCACCCGGGCGTGACCCTGGAAGAAGTCCAGGAGAACACCGGCTACCCGATCCACGTGGAGGGCGATATCCCGGAAACCCCGGCGCCCACCGAGGAGCAGCTGGCCATCATCCGCGCGATGGATCCCCACAACCAGCGCGCCTACCAGATCAAGGACAACCCGCCGGGAATCCGCGCCTGAGGTTAGAGCATGCTGGAAACACGACTCACTGAACTGCTCGGCTGCCGCTACCCCATCGTGCAAACCGCGATGGGCTGGGTGGCCGACCCGACCCTGGTGGCGGGGAGCTGCAACGCGGGGGGCTTTGGCTTCCTCGCCGGGGCAACCATTCCGCCGGACGAAATGGAGCGGGACATCCTGCGGGTCAAGGAAAAGACCGACCGGCCCTTCGGCGTCAATTTCCACATGTACCAGCCCAACGCGAAGGACATCGTGGACATGGTGATCCGTCACGGTGTGCGGGCAGTGAGTTATTCTCGTTCCCCGGGCCCGGACATGATCCGCAAGCTCAAGGACGCCGGGGTGATCTGCATGCCCACGGTGGGGCTTCCGAAGCACGCGATCAAGGCGGTGGAGCTGGGTGCCGATGCGGTGACGGTGCAGGGCGGGGAGGGCGGTGGCCACACCGGCTCCGTGCCCACCACGCTGCTGATTCCCCAGGTAATCGACGCCGTGGGCGACAAGGTGCCGGTGGTGGCCGCCGGGGGCTTCAAGGACGGTCGCGGCCTGGTGGCGGCGCTGGCCTGGGGTGCCGACGGTATCGCCATGGGTACGCGTTTTCTGCTGACCAAAGAGTCGCCGGTTCCGGAGGCTACCAAGCAGCGCTACCTGGACTGCAAGAACCCCTCGCAGATTATCGTGTCCCGGGCCATGGACGGTCTGCCCCAGCGCATGATCATGAATGAGCTGCTGGCGGACCTGGAAAAGGCCTCCGCCTTGCGCAAGCTGATCATTGCCATGCGCAATGGCCTGGCCTTCCGCAAGTACACCGGTGCCAGCGTGGTCAGCCTGCTCAAGTCGGCCATCGCCATGAGTCGCAGCGGCGACACCACCGCCGCCCAGGCCATCATGTCGGCAAACGCGCCGATGATTATCCAGAAGGCCATGGTGGACGGTGAGCCCGCCCGCGGGGTATTGCCCAGTGGCCAGGTGGCCGGGGTTATCGACAGCCTGCTCAGTTGTGAAGAACTGATCGGCGCCATCGTCAGTGAAGCGGAGCAGCGCCTGCAGGCGCTGGCGGCCCGCGCCAACCCCCCGGCATAAACGCAAATTTCGACAGGTACTGATTCCATGAGCCAACCTTTCCGCACCACGATCAGCGACGGCATTGCCGAGATGATTCTCGACAAGCCGCCGGTGAACGCCTTTGACAGCGCCGGCTGGTTTGCCATCGCCCGGGAAATCGACCAGCTGGGCGAGAACAACGATGTGCGCGTGATCCTGATTGCCGCCGAGGGCAAGGGTTTCTGCGCCGGTGTCGACATCAAGGAGCTGGCCGCCCATCCGACTCGCATCGTGGACGTCAACAGGGGCAATTACGAAACCTTCCGTGCCATCCACCGCAACCCCAAGCCGGTGATCCTGGCCCTGCACGGCTTTGTGCTGGGTGGTGGCATCGGCATGGCCGGCGCCGCGGACATCCTGGTGGCCTCGGACTGCGCGCGTTTCGGCGTGCCGGAGATCGACCGCGGCGCCATGGGTGGCGGTGCCCACCTGCAACGCATGTTCCCGGTACAGAAAGTGCGTTACATGTACTTCACCGGCGAGTTTATCGACGCCGCCGAAGCCTACCGCCTGGGCGCAGTGGAAAAAGTGGTCAGCAAAGAGGAACTGTTGCCCACCGCCCGTGAGATTGCCGCCAAGATCGCCGTCAAGTCACCGGCCATGGTGCGCCTGGCCAAGGAAGCCCTGACCGGGATCGAGGACGGCAACCTGGAAGACAAGTACCGCTGGGAGCAGGGCTTCACCCTGGAGGCCTACACCCTGGGCGATTCCCAGGAATCCCGCGATGCTTTCGTGCAGAAGCGCGACGCCAAATTCTGAGAGCAGGACTGACGCATGCAACTGGCATTTACTGAACAGCAGCAGGCCTTCCGCAAGGAGATCCGCGAGTGGCTGGCGGCCAATGTGCCCGCCGAGCCCCTCAAGACCTTCGACACCGAGGAGGGCTTCCAACAGCACCGCGAGTGGGAAGCGACCCTTAACGAGGGGCGCTGGGGCATGGTGACCTGGCCGGAAGAACTCGGTGGCCGGGGCTGTGACCTGATCGAGTGGCTGATTTTTGAGGAAGAGTACTACCGCGCCGGCGCGCCCCTGCGGGTCAACCAGAACGGCATCTTCCTGCTCGGCCCCACCCTGATGGAATACGGCACCGACGAGCAGAAAGCGCGTTTCCTGCCGGCCATGGCCGAGGGCCGCGACATCTGGGCCCAGGGCTGGTCCGAGCCGAATGCCGGCTCCGATATGGCGGCGATTCGCTCCACCGCGCGCCTGGAGGGTGACAAGTACATCATCAACGGCCAGAAGACCTGGTCCACCCGGGCGGTCTGGGCGGACTGGCTGTTCGGCATGTTCCGCACTGACCCGGATTCCCAGCGCCACCGCGGCCTGACCTTCATCCTGGTGCCCCTGAACAGCCCCGGCATCACCATCCGTCCGATTCCGCAGCTGGATGGCCTGCCCGGCTTTGCCGAAATCTTCTTCGACAATGTGGAAGTGGATGTCAGCAATCGCCTGGGGGACGAGGGTGCCGGCTGGGCGGTCGCCATGGCAACGGCAGGTTTCGAGCGCGGCCTGATGCTGCGCTCCCCGGCCCGTTTCCAGGAAACCGCCCGCCGCCTGGTCGAGCTGTACCGCGAAAACGAAGCCACCGCCAGCGCCGACCCGGCGATTCGCGAGGCGGTCATTCGCGCCTGGATGGATGCGGAGGCCTATTGCCTGAGCACTTACCAGACCGCCTGCCGTCTGAGCCAGGGGGGCAAGATCGGTGCCGAGTCCTCCACCAACAAGATCTTCTGGTCGGAGCTGGACCAGGCCATGCACGCCACCGCCATGAGCATTCTCGGCGCCCGCGCCGAATTGCTGCCCCACGCCCCTGCGGCGCAGGGTGTGGGCCGCTGGCTGGACGGCTGGCTGTTCTCCCAGTCGGGACCGATCTACGCCGGAACCAACGAGATCCAGCGCAACATCATCGCAGAACGTATGCTGGGCATGCCGAGGTAAACCATGGATTTCACATTTAGCGAAGACCAGCTGCTGTTCCAGGAAACCGTGCGCAGTTTCCTGGTCAATGAAATTACCCCCGAGCGCCTGCGCGCCGGCTGGGACACCGATACCGGACGCGACGCCGCCCTGTGGCAGCAGCTCGCGGAAATGGGGCTGACTGGCCTGACTGTCCCGGAAGAGCACGACGGCCTGGGCATGAGCGCCCTGGATTTTGTGCTGCTGGCCCAGGAATGCGGTTACGTGGCCCTGCCCGAGCCCCTGGTCAACAGTGTGCTGGTGGCCGTGCCGGCCCTGGTGGACCTGGGCGGTGAACTGGCCGCCGAGTGGCTGCCGAAAGTGGCGGCGGGCGAGGCGCGCGTCGTCGCTGGCCTGGAGCAGAATCTGGTGGTGGAAGATGCCCACGTGGCCGACCTGCTGCTGCTCGAGCGCAGCGGGCAGTGGTTCGCCCTGACGCCCGATCAGTTCAGCGCCGAGCGCAACGAGTCGATTGATCCCGGTCGTCGCCTGTTCAGTGTGACGGTCACCGGGAATGCGGAGCCGGTATTGAGCGGCGAGGCGGGTGATCGCCTGCGACTGGCCAGCCTGAACCGCGGCGCACTCGGTTGTGCAGCCCAGGCCCTGGGCCTGGCCCAGCGCATGATCGACCTCTCGGTGCAGTACACCAGCGAGCGTCAGCAGTTCGGCAAGCCGATCGGCTCCTTCCAGGCGGTCAAGCACCACATGGCCAACGTGGCCGTGCGCCTGGAGTATGCTCGTGCCCCGGTGGCCCGCGCGGCCTACGCCATGGACGAGGACGCGGCCGGGGCGAGCCTGGCGGTGGCCCAGGCCAAACTGGCGGCCTGCGAGGCGGCCAACCTGGCGGCCAAGAACAGTATCCAGGTGCACGGTGCCATGGGCTACACCTGGGAAGTCGACCTGCACATCTTCATGAAAAAGGCCTGGGCCCTGGCCAATACCTGGGGCGATGCCGGCTATCACAAGCAGCAGGTGGCCAGTGTGATTTTCGCCGAGGGTGCGGCCCTGGGTGCCGGCAGCACCTTCCGCTAGGCCCGGTGCAAGACAGCACCAACGGATTCCTGTAACCAACAGAGAGGGACATAACATGGCAGACGCCTACATAGTTGACGCGGTACGCAGCCCCACCGGGCGCCGCAAGGGTGGCCTGGCCGACGTCCACGGTGCCGACCTCGGTGCCCACGTGCTGAAGACTCTGGTCGAGCGCAACGGTATTCCCGACAGTGACTACGACGACGTGATTTTTGGCTGCGTCGACACCATCGGCCCCCTGGCCGGCGATATCGCCCGCACCTGCTGGCTCGCGGCTGGCCTCTCCGAGGAAGTGCCCGGCACTACCGTCGATCGCCAGTGTGGCTCGTCCCAACAGGCTGTGCACTTCGCCGCCCAGGCGATCATGGCGGGTGTCAATGACGTGGTCATCGCCGGCGGCGTGCAGACCATGACCCAGATCCCGATTTCCTCGGCAATGATTGCCGCACAGCCGATGGGCTTCGCCGACCCCTTCAGCGGCAGTACCGGCTGGGTCGAGCGCTATGGGAGCACTCCGCCGTCGCAGTTCAATTCCGCGCAGATGATCGCCGACAAGTGGGGCTTCTCCCGGGAGCAGATGGAAGCCTTTGCCCTGGAGTCGCATACCCGTGCGCTGAAGGCCATTCAGGCGGGGCGTTTCGATAAGGAAATCGCGCCCCTGAACGGCGTGACCATGGACGAGACTCCGCGCCAGACCTCAATGGAGAAAATGGCCGAACTGCAGCCCCTGATGGAAGGCGGCACGATCACCGCGGCGGTTTCCAGCCAGACCTGCGACGCCTCCTCAGCGATGCTGATCGTCTCCGAGGCGGCACTGAAGCGCTACAACCTGACGCCTCGCGCCCGTATCGCCCACATGAGCGTGCGCGCCGCCGACCCGATCTGGATGCTCACCGCGCCGATCCCGGCCACCGAGTACGCGCTCAAGCGCGCCGGCATGTCCCTCTCGGACATCGACCTGGTCGAAATCAACGAGGCCTTCGCCTCGGTGGCCATGGCCTGGCTCAAGGACACCGGCTACGACCACGGCAAGACCAACGTGAATGGCGGCGCCATTGCCCTGGGCCACCCCCTGGGGGCCACTGGCACCAAGTTGATGACCACGCTGCTCCACGAGCTGGAGCGGACTGGCGGGCGCTATGGGCTGCAGACCATGTGCGAGGGCGGTGGCCAGGCCAACGTCACCATCCTCGAGCGGCTCTAACTCGGCGATTCCTGAATGCGGAGCTTCATCGCCCGGCGCAGCACCCTGAAGGCGTTCGCCGGGACACGCCGTGAATCCGTCCATGGAGGCTTCTCGCTCGCGTCCATGCGAGCGAGAGTCCCGGCGAACGCCTTCAGGGCGCTGCGCCTCTGTCGTTGCGCCCTGCCAGTTCGTGCCGAGGGTAGCAATGCTGAGGGCAAAGGCGCTTATGCAGGCGCCAGCTGCTCGGGAAGGCACATGGATGGCACCCAGCCGAGCCGGGTGGGCGAGGTGGAGCGCTTCCGGGACCGTGGGCGGCATGGACGCCGCCTACGAGCCTACAGGGACGTATTCACGGCGTGTCCCGGAAGCGCTCCACCTCGACCGCCCGGCGGATCGAAGCCCCATCGGCCAGTGGATCGAGGCTGATCCGGGCTGTAGACGGTGGTCTGCGGAAAACCGAGTGTCGCAGAGACGGCAAACGAATTGACAGGAAAACGGACAGGACGAACATCATGAGCAAGATCTGTGAAGGACGCGTAGTCATCATCACTGGCGCCGGCGGTGGCCTGGGCGCTGCCCATGCCCGGGTACTGGCCAGTGAAGGTGCCAAAGTCGTGGTCAACGACATCAACCAGGCTGCTGCCCAGGCCGTGGTCGACGACATCGTTGCCGCCGGTGGTGAAGCCATCGTCAACACCTCCGACATCACCAACTACGACGACAGCCTGAATGCGGTGAAGCAGGCCATCGAGGCCTTCGGTGACCTGCACGCCGTGGTCAACAACGCCGGCATCAACCGCGACCGCATGTTCGCGTCGATGACCGAACAGGAGTGGGACGCGATCATGGCGGTGCACCTGAAGGGGCACTTCTGCATCAGCTCCCACGCGGTCCACTACTGGCGCGGCCAGTCCAAGGAAGGCAAGGCGGTGGATGCGCGCATCATCAACACCACCTCCGGCGCCGGCCTGCAGGGCTCCATTGGCCAGTCCAACTATGCCGCGGCCAAGGCGGGGATTGCCGCACTGACGCTGAACCAGGCGGCGGAGCTGGCCCGCTATGGCATCACCGCCAATGCGGTGGCACCCGCGGCGCGTACCGGCATGACCACCGCGGTGGAGTCCATGGCCGAGCGCATGAAGAAGCCCGAGGACGGCAGCTTTGACTACTGGGCACCGGAGAATGTCTCCTCCCTGGTGGCCTGGCTGGCCTCTCCCTTGTCCAACAAGGTCACCGGCCGGGTGTTCGAGGCCGAGGGCGGCAAGATTTCCATTGCCGATGGCTGGCGTTCCCCCGAGCCGGTGGACAAGGGTGACCGCTGGGAGCCGGCAGAAGTGACCGAGGCGGTCGAGCAGCTGCTGGCTCGCGAAGTCCCCGCACAAAAAGTCTACGGAACCTGAGGCAACTCGCATGGAATTCCGCTTTACCGATGAGCAAGTGATGATCCGCGACACCGCGGAGGCCTTCCTTAAGGAAGTGTCCACCTCCGAGGCGGTGCGCGAGGCCATGGTCACCGAGCGCGGTTATGACCAGGCACTCTGGCAGCAGATCAGCCAGGAGATGATGTGGCCGGCCCTGCACATCCCCGAGGAGTTCGGCGGTCTGGGGCTGGGCTTTGTGGAGCTGGCTGCGACCCTGGAGCAGATGGGGCGGACCTTGCTCTGCGCCCCCTTCCTTTCCACAGTGGGTTTTGGCGTCAATGCCCTGCTGGTGGCCGGCAGCGAGACTCAGAAGCAGACCTACCTGGGCCAGATCGCCGAGGGCAAGACCGCGACCCTGGCCTTTATGGCGCCGGGCAGTCGGCCCGATGCGCGTGCGGTACAGGTTACCTGCGCTGCGGACGGCGACGGTTTCGTGCTGAACGGCGAGTATCGCTATGTGCTGGATGGCCACACCGCTGACATCCTGGTGCTCGCGGCGCGCGAGGCCGGCAGCGAAGGGGAGCAGGGCATCAGTCTGTTTGTGCTGCCCGCGGACACTGCGGGTGTCAGCCGCGAGTGGCTGCCGACCGTGGATCAGACCCGCAAGCAGGCGAGCATCACTCTGCAGGACGTGAAGCTGCCCGCAGATGCCCTGATGGGCGAGGCGGGGCAGGCCTGGCCGGCCCTGGCGAAGATCCTCGACCTGGCGACCGTGGCCGTAGCCGCGGAACAGGTCGGCGTGGCCCAGGAGTCCCTGGATAGCTCCGTGGCCTACACCATGGAACGGGTGCAGTTCGGGCGCACGATTGCCTCTTACCAGGCGATCAAGCACAAAGCCGCCGACATGATGCTCAAGGTAGAAGCTGGCCGTTCGGCAGCCTACTACGCCGCCTGCGTGGCCGACGAAGCCCTGGCCAACAATCCCCTGGGCGAGGGCCTCGCGGAAGCCGCCAGCATCGCCAAGGCCTACTGTTCCGAGGCGGCTTTCTTCAACGCCGGTTGCGGCATCCAGCTGCACGGCGGGGTGGGCATCACCTCGGAGTACGACATACAGCTCTACTTCAAGCGCGCCAAGTCCAGCGAGACCCTGCTCGGGGATGCCGCCTGGCACCGCGAGCGCCTGGCGCGCCAGCTACTGGATGGAGACGCCGCATGAAACTGAGTTTCAGTCCCGAAGACGAACAGTTCCGCGAGGAAGTCGCCAGCTGGTTGCGCGAAAACCTGCGCGGGGAATTCGAACCGATTCGCTTCCGCGGTGGCCCCGGCGACGAGCATTCCTTTGTCGAGGAGCGCAAGGCCTGGGAGCAGAAGCTGGCCGAGGGCGGCTGGACCTGCATCGGTTGGCCCAAGCAGTACGGCGGTCGCGGTGCCAGTATCGAACAACAGGTGATCTTCAACGAAGAGTACGCCCGTGCCGGCGGCCCCGGTCGCATCGGGCACATCGGCGAGACGCTCACCGGCCCGACCCTGATTGCCTTTGGCAGCGAGGCGCAGAAAGAGCGCTACCTGCCTGGCATTCGCGCCGGCAAGGAGTTCTGGTGCCAGGGCTATTCCGAGCCCTCCGCCGGCTCCGACCTGGCCAACGTGAAAAGCAAGGCGCGCTTTGACGAAGCCAGCGGCAAGTGGATTCTCAACGGTCAGAAAGTCTGGACCTCCCTGGCCCACGAGTCGCAGTACTGCTTCGTCATCGCCCGTACCGATCCGGAGTCGAAAGCCCACAAGGGGCTGGGTTTCTTCCTGGTGGCGATGGACCAGCCCGGTGTCACTATCCGCCCGATCGAGCAGCTCACCGGCACCAGTGAATTCAACGAAGTCTTCTTCGATGATGCCGAGTGCGCGGCGGATGACATCGTCGGCGAACCCGGCGAGGGCTGGAAGGTGGCCATGGGGCTGCTGGGCTTCGAGCGCGGCGTCTCCACCCTGGGCCAGCAGATGCTGTTCCAGAACGAGTTGGACGAAATCGTACGCGTGGCAAAAGCCAATGGCGCGGCCCGGGACCCGGCCCTGCGCCAGCGCATCGCCGAGGCCCACATCGGCCTGCGCATCATGCGCTTCAACAGCATGCGCATGCTTTCCGGCGGCGAGGATGGCAGCCTGCAGAAGGAAGCCATGATCTACAAGCTGTACTGGTCAAGCTGGCACCGCAACCTGGGCAAGCTGGCGATGGATGTCATGGGCGCGGAGAGCGAGATCGTTCCCGAGGCACCCTACGAGCTGGGGCGCCTGCAATCCATGTACCTGTTTACCCGCGCCGATACTATCTACGGCGGGACCAACCAGATCCAGCGCAACATCATTGCCGAACGGGCGTTGGGCATGCCCCGCGAACCCCGCGGCTAGCGGCCAGGCGCTCCCCACGGAGCGCCGTCGATTGAAGGAGTTATCAGAATGGCACTGAAAGAACCACCACCCTATGTCGCGGGGCACAACCTGCTGGCGGGCAAGTCTGTCCTGATCACCGCGGCAGCCGGTGCCGGTATCGGCTTCGCCGCTGCCACACGGGCCGCGGAAGAGGGCGCCCGCGCGGTGATGATCAGCGATATCCACGAGGGCCGTCTGGCCAAGGCGGTGGAGCAGCTGAAGGCGGACACCGGTCTGGACGCGGTCTACGGCAAGCTGGCGAATGTCACCCTGGAAGACGACGTGCAGGCGCTGGTCGACGAGGCCGAGGAAAAAATGGGCGGCGTTGACGTCCTGATCAACAATGCCGGCCTCGGTGGCACCAAGCTGCTGGTCGACATGGAAGATGACGAGTGGAGCCGCGTGCTCGACATTACTCTCACCGGTACCATGCGCATGACCCGCGCCATGCTGCGCAAGATGCAGCCCCGGGGCAAGGGCGTCATCGTCAACAACGCCTCCGTCCTCGGCTGGCGCGCGCAGAAGGAGCAGTGCCACTATGCCGCCGCCAAGGCCGGCGTCATGGCCCTGACCCGCTGCGCCGCCCTGGAAGCCGCCGACCACGGCGTCCGCATCAACGCGGTCTCCCCGTCGATTGCCTTCCACGAGTTCCTGAAGAAGACAACACCGATGGAGCTGCTGGAAGAGCTGGCGTCCAAGGAGGCTTTCGGCCGCGCGGCGGAGGTCTGGGAAGTCGCCAATGTCATGATGTTCCTGGCCTCTGACTACTCGGGATACATGACCGGCGAGGTGGTATCCTGCTCGAGCCAGCGGGCCTGAGGGTTTCGTCCCAGAGCCTCCACCTGTTGGCGGCTACCGGGACACGCCGTGAATCCCTCCCTGGAGGCTTCTCGCTCGCGTCCATGCGAGCGAGAGTCCCGTTAGCCGCCAACAGGTGAAGGCTCCTCCCCGCAGTGCCAATGGATAGTTTGCGCTGTGTAGAGCCGGATAATGAGCCAAGTGGCAGGTGATGGCAGAATTACGCAAAATCCGGGCACAGGCGCAGAATAGATAGTTCTGCGAAGTGCCGGTCCAAAATTACCCTCCGGGGGAGGGGCTGGCGCCGGCAAGGGCTCTTCAAAACTCTCGCTCGCATGGACGCGAGCGAGAAGCCTACAGGGACGTATTCACGGCGTGTTTTGAAGAGCCCTTGCCGGCGGCAGCCCCGGGCCAGGAAACTCCGTCGCAAACAGGGGTGGCCTTCGACCGGGGAACCGATAATCGCTAGTAGGAGAACACCATGAGAGACGCTGTCATTGTCAGCACCGCAAGAACCCCGATCGGCAAAGCCTTCAAGGGCGCCTTCAACGATACCGAAGCCCCCGCCATGGGCGGTCACGTGGTCCGCGCCGCGGTCGAGCGTGCCGGCATTGATCCCGCCCTGATCGACGATTGCATCATGGGTGCCGCTGCCCAGCAGGGCACCCAGGCCTACAACCTGGGCCGGCTGAGTGCAATCGCCGGCGGCCTGCCCGAAAGTGTCGCTGGCATGGCGATCGAGCGCCAGTGCTCCTCGGGCCTGATGGCGATTGCCACGGCAGCCAAGTCAATCATGTGCAACGAGTACGACGTCGCCGTCGCCGGTGGCCTTGAGTCCATCTCGCTGGTGCAGAACAAGCACAAGAACAGCTACCGCAATGTGTCCAAGACGGTACTAGGCATTGATCCGCGGGCCTATATCCCGATGATCGAGACCGCGGAGATCGTCTGCGATCGTTATGGCATTTCCCGCGAGGCCCAGGACGAGTACTCCCTGCAGAGCCAGCAACGCACTGCCGCGGCGCAGGAAGCCGGTCTTTTCGATGATGAAATCGTGCCGATGGCCACCACCAAGGCCGTATTCAACAAAGAGACCAAGGAGACCACCTACGAAGAGGTGACCCTGGGCAAGGATGAGGGCAACCGCCCGAGCACCACCCTGGACAGCCTGTCCAGCCTGGAACCGGTGTGGAAGGACGGCCCCTTCGTCAAGGAAGGGCGTTTCATCACCGCCGGCAACGCCTCCCAGCTTTCCGACGGTGCTTCTGCCTGTGTGGTGATGGACGGCGCGATGGCCGCTCAGCAGGGCCTGCAGCCCCTGGGCATCTACCGTGGGCTCGCGGTCGCCGGTTGCAAGGCCGATGAAATGGGCATCGGCCCGGTATTCGCGGTGCCCAAGCTGCTCAAGCGCCACGGTCTGAGTGTGGACGACATCGGCCTGTGGGAGCTCAACGAGGCCTTCGCCTGCCAGGTGATCTACTGCCGTGACAAGCTGGGCATCGACAACGAGCGTCTCAACGTCAATGGCGGTGCCATCTCCATCGGTCACCCCTTCGGCATGAGCGGTGCGCGCATGGTCGGCCACGCGCTGATCGAGGGCAAGCGTCGCGGTGTGAAGTATGTGGTTGTCACCATGTGCATCGGCGGCGGCATGGGTGCGGCGGGTCTGTTCGAGGTGGCCTGAGGCTCGCCTGTGCTACAATCCCGCGATTGCGGGAAGCAGTCGCGGCTGTGAACCGTCTACCCATTGTGTAACTGATTGACGGCGCGCCATGACCAGACTCGGAGAACTGCTGCTGGAGCAGGGAAAGCTGTCCGAACGGGACGTTGAGCGGGCCCTGCTCGCCCAGCGCGAGATGGGCGGGCTGTTTGGGCAGGTACTGGTGCGCCTGGGCGTTGTTTCTGAGCAGGATGTCGCCCAGGCCCTGTCCCGGCAGCTGGACATCCCCCTGCTGCCTTCCTCGGACTATCCGGCGGAGGCGCTGCGCCTGGAAGGCCTGGCGCAGGACTTCCTGGTCAACAATTCGGTTGTGCCGGTTGCCATACATGGCGAAACCGTATGCTTTGCCGCGACCGTGCCCCAGGAGCCATTCCTGGGCAAGGCCCTGCGCATGGCCCTCGACCGCCCGGTGGAGCTGGTGCTGGGTCTGGAAAGCGAGATCGGCAGGGCGCTGGACTTGCATCTGCAGACCGATGCGGCCGGAGACGATGAGGACGAGCTGGGCGATCAGTTCGGCGGTCAGAGCGACGACGAATTCATCGAACACTTGCGCGATCTGGCCAGTGAGGCACCGGTGATTCGCCTGGTGAACCAGGTCATCCATCGCGCGGTGGATATGGGGGCTTCGGATATCCACATCGAACCCTTCGAGGACGGTCTGCACCTGCGGTATCGCGTCGACGGTGTCCTGCAGGAGTTCGACGACTCTCCACCGGCCAGCCTGGGGTCGGCGATCGCCTCGCGCATCAAGCTACTTTCTCACATGAACATCGCCGAACGCCGTCTGCCCCAGGACGGACGCATCATGACCCGGGTCAAAGGGCACGAGCTCGACCTCCGGGTATCCACCATTCCCACCGTGCACGGGGAAAGCGTGGTCATGCGGGTACTGGATCGTGGCAGCATTCGTCTCAGCCTGCCTGCCATGGGGTTTTCCGAGGATACCCTGGTGCGCTACCGCCAGCTGCTGGACCGGCCCCACGGGGTACTGCTGGTGACTGGTCCCACTGGCTCCGGCAAGACCACCACGCTCTACGCCTCCCTGGCGTCCCTCGACTCGGAGAAGCTGAAGATCATCCCCGTGGAAGACCCGGTGGAATACCAGCTGCAGGGTGTCAACCAGATCCAGGTACAGCCCCAGATCGAGCTGAATTTTGCCCGGGCGCTGCGCGCGATCCTGCGCCAGGACCCGGACATCATCATGATTGGCGAAATGCGCGACACGGAGACGGCCCAGATCGGTGTGCAATCGGCGCTGACGGGGCACCTGGTGCTCTCGACCCTGCACACCAACACCGCGGCCGGCGCCATTACCCGCCTCGAAGACATGGGCATTGAGCGCTACCTGATCACCTCCTCGGTCAATGGCGTTCTGGCACAGCGGCTGGTGCGCACCCTTTGCAGTCATTGCAAAGCGCCGGTAGAGCTGGCCGATGAGGCGATACAGCGCTACGGCCTGGGCCGCTTCCTTCCGCAGGGTGAGCGCACGGTGCACCAGGCGCGCGGTTGTGAACACTGCCTGCAGACCGGCTACACCGGCCGTACGTCGATCCACGAATTGTTCGTGCTGGACGAGACCCTGCACCGGGTGATCATGGAGGGTGCCGATGCCACGCTGCTGCACGCGGCTGCGCGCAGGCAGGGGATGACGACACTGTATGAGGACGGCCTGCGCAAGGTGGTTGCGGGGCAGACCTCACTGGAGGAAGTGCTGCGGGTTACCCAGGACCAGAGTGAGCCCGGCGCTGTCGCCGAGGCCGCGGCCTGAATCCCGACATGGCGCATTTTTCCTACCGGGCAATCGGTCGCGACGGCAGGCCGAAGGATGGCAGCATCGAGGCGGAGGGGCTGGAGCTGGCGTCGCGGCAGCTGCGAGCCCAGGGCCTGACACTGCTCAGTCTGCAGCCCGGGGAGGCGCAGCAGAGCTCGGCGGTGACCCCCGGCGCCATCAAGCGTCAGGCCATCCTCGCCTTTACCAGTGAGCTCGCGGTGCTGCTGCGCGCCGGGTTGCCGCTGGATCGCAGCCTGCGGGTGCTGATTGACATGGCCGCCCAGGCGCCGGTCAAAACCCTGCTGCAGGATCTCTTGAAGTCGGTGAAGGGCGGCAAGTCCCTGAGCCAGGCGCTGGCGCCCCACGAGGCGCTTTTCGGTGGCTTTTACCTGAACATGGTGCGTGCCGGCGAGGCGAGTGGGCAGTTGTCTGCGGTGCTCGATCGCCTGGTGGAGTACCTGGAAAACGCCCGGGCCAACCGCGACACCGTGGTCTCGGCCCTGATCTATCCCGCCATTCTGCTGGTGGTGTCGATACTCTCGATCGTCGTGATGCTGGGCTTTGTCGTGCCCCAGTTCGAGACCCTGTTTGAAGACATGGGCGAGGCGCTGCCACCGCTGACGGCGATGGTGATTGCCGCGGCGGATTTCATCAAGGCCTGGGGCTGGCTGCTGGCGCTGCTGGTCGCCGGCGCCGTCATGGCCCTGCGCAACTGGCTGCGCACCCCCGAGGGGCGAGCGGCCCGGGACCAGCGCCTGCTGCGTCTGCCCCTGGCCGGGAGTATCGTCTTCCAGTTCGAGGTGGCCAAATTCGCCCGCACCCTGGGAACCTTGCTGGGCAACGGGGTGTCATTGCTCAAGGCCATTTCGATAGCCATCGACACGGTGGACAATGTGGTGGTCAAGGAGGCCCTGCAGGTGCTGCCGCCGGCCGTCAAGGCGGGGCGGCGAATGTCCGTGGCCATGGAGGAGACCCGGCTGTTTACCCCCATGGTCATCCAGATGACGCGGGTAGGCGAGGAGTCCGGCAGCCTCGACTACATGATGCTGGAATTGGCGCGCGTGTTCGACCAGCAGGTGCAGGCCGGCGTGAAACGCGGGCTGACCTTGCTCGAACCGGTGCTGATTCTCGGCATGGGCTTCGTGATTGCGGTGATCATCATCGCTATTCTGATGGGTATTCTGTCGGTCAATGATTTGGCCATATAGTGAACAGGCGGCACGTCGTTGCCGCATCGGGGCAACCCGATTGAGAGGGAGTCAATGCAAAGCATGAGCAATCGACCGCAGCGCCGCCAGCGCGGCTTTACCCTGATGGAACTGCTGGTGGTACTGGCCATCCTGGGCCTGTTGATGAGTCTGGTGGGCCCGCAGGTCCTCAACCAGCTGGGCGGTGCCAAGACCAAGACAGCCGCTATCCAGATCAAGGATCTCGAGCAGGCGCTGGAAATGTACAAGCTCGATGTCGGGCGCTTCCCGACAACCAACGAGGGGCTGGCAGCGCTGGTCGACAAGCCGGCCAGCGCGGCCGGCTGGAATGGTCCCTACCTCAAGGGCGACGTCCCCCTCGACCCATGGAACCGTGAATACCACTACAAGTATCCGGGGGAGCGCGGCGAGCTGGATATCTATACCTATGGGCAAAACGGCACTCCGGGTGGGGAGGGCGAAGACCAGGATGTTGGCAACTGGTGATTCCGGGGCGGTGCGATGCCCCCGCGGCAGCACCGGCTTTTCCCTCCTGGAGCTCATGGTTGCGCTGGCCATCGCCGGCCTGATCCTGGCGCTGGCGGTGCCGGCGTCGACGACGCTCTATGACAATATTCGCTACCGCCAGGCGGTTCGCGACGCCGTTACCCTGTTCGCGTCGGCCCGGCATCTCGCGCTGGACACCGGGCGTCGCCAGGACGTGGTGGTGGACCCCGAGGCGCGCACCCTGACCCTGGATGGACGTACCCATGCGCTTCCCGCGGGCGTCGGCCTGACGGTCCACGCGGCACGGGAGCTGAGCGGTGGCCGCGAAGGAGTCATTCGTTTCTACCCCGAAGGGGGAGCCAGCGGGGGCGGTATCGATATTGAAACCCGCGGCGGCGGTGGTGTGAAAGTGGTTGTCGACTGGCTGACCGGCGGTGTCGAGCAGGAACGCTATGCGGCCAGCCAATAATAAGCAGCGCGGTTTCTCGCTACTGGAAATGCTGGTTGCGATGGCGATTCTGGGCCTGGCCCTGGGGGTGCTCTATCAGGCGGTCAGTGGCGCCACCCGTAATGTACGCACGGATGAACGCTACGCCTACGGGGTTGAGCTGGCGCGCTCGCTGCTGGCCCAGTATGCCGTGGTGCCACGGTCGGGGCTGGTGCGCAGCGGTGAAACCGAGGGCGGTTTTCTCTGGCGTGTCGAGAGTCGCCCGCGAGCCGCCGCGCGGGGGGCGCAGATTCCCCCGGGGGCCTTGCAGGATATCGCGGTCGAGGTCAGCTGGACGGATGGCAGCCGCTCGCGTCGGGTTCGCCTGGACTCCGTGGTAGAAGGCGAGGTGAGGGACTGATGGGCTGCGCGCCGAGAGTTTCGCGTGCCCGGGGTTTTACTCTGGTGGAGGTGGTGGTCGCCCTGTCGGTACTGGCGCTGGTGCTGCTCGCGACCGTGACGGCACTGCGCACCTTCGCCAACACCCAGATCTCCCTCGAGCGGCTGACCGGTCGCGTGGACGAGCTTCGCAATGTCAGCAGCACCCTGCGCGACCTGGTGGAATCAGCGACCCGGGGCGATAACCTGGAAGGTCTCACCCTGGGTGGGCCCAGCCACGCGGGGACCTTTGTTCAGGGCAACCAGGAGCAGGTTGCCTGGAAGGCCACATTGCTCTTCGGTGAGCGTTTCGGCGGCGTCTATCTGGTGCGCCTGGCGCGGGAGGGCGAGCAACTGGTTTTGCGCTGGCAGGAAAGCGGGGTCAACGACCGCAATGCCCGCTGGGCCAATACGCCCTCCCGCAGTATGGTCGAGGCTGTGCAGGATTTTCGTGTGGCCTACCTGCCCGAGCCGGGCGCCGAGTGGCAGGCCTCCTGGCGCGCGGATGGTCCCCCTCCCGCCGCCCTGCGTTTGCAGTTGCGCAGTCGCGACCGCTGGTGGCCGGAGCTGGTGATGCGGTGGCCGCGTTGAAGTTGATGGAATACAGCCAGCCTGCAGGCCGTCTTCCCCACAGGCAGCGCGGTGTCGCGCTGGCCATGGTGGTGTGGTTTATTGCCGCCATGTCGGTGCTGGTGATGGGCACAGTGTATGAGTCCCGCACCGACGTGCGGCTCGCACAGGTCCACCTCGGGCGTGCCAAGGCGATAGCCGCAGGCGATGGCGCGACCCGTTTGCATCTGGCCGCGCTGATTGAGAGGCGGCGGGGGCAGGGCAATAATCCCGGTGGAATGCCGCTTGCGGCAGATTATCGCCAGGGCGATACCGCGGTAAGGGTCAGTGTCGTGCCCGCCGGCATCCTGGTGGATGTCTTTGCCGGGCCCGCGGAGGCAATCGCCGGCGTACTGGCGGATGGGGCTGGCCTGGCCGCAGCGGACGCGCAAAAGCTGGCTGACAATGTGGTAAAGTGGCGCGCGGCGCTGCCTGGCGGGGGGCGTTTCGCCCGGCGCATGGAGGTTCAGGAAGACCTGCTGCGCATACCGGGCTTCGATCGCGCGCTGCTGGACGCCATTCGCGATGACATACGCGCGATACCGGGAGGTCGCACCGCGCCGGTGGGCTCGCGCGATGTCGACCTGCAGTCCCTGCTGGCGTCGGAGACCCTGTTGCGGGTCGATGCGCTGGTGGACTACAACGGGCGCCAGTGGCTGCGCCGCCACTGGGTGTCCCTGCAAGGGGGGGGCGCTGGCTCGGTGCTGCCCTGGCAGGTGCTTCGCACGGAACCCCCCCGGGTGGTGGGGATGACATATCCCAAGGCAGGGACATAACAGCGACCATGCTCGACAGTTCGCAACAGTGGTATCTCTTCGGTTACGACGTGCGTCGCATTGGCCAGCACTGGCAGGTGGCGTGGGCAGAGTTTCTGTGGGGAGACCGTTCGCCAATTCGCGCTCGCCTCGATGAGCGTGTCCGGGTCATGCGAGGCGATGCCTCCACGGTCTATCACGCTGGAAAACCGGTAGCGGGGGAAGACGCCAGCTGTGAGGCCATTCTGCTGCCCGATGAACTGGTGCTGCATCGCTCACTGACGCTACCCGCGGCCGCGGAAGATGAGCTGGATGCCGCCATGGCTCTCGAGGTCATGGCCAACAGCCCCTTTCCTGCGCCGGATACCGCGGCTGGCTGGCAGGTCGTCAGCCGGGATGCGGGGCAGATCCGCGTCGAGCTGGCCCTGGTGTCACTGGGGGCGGTGCTGCGCCACCTGGGGGAAGTTCACGATATTCAGGATCCGGCGGCACGCGAGGTCTGGACCGAGGGCGCTGATCGCCCGATCGTGCTGCGCGGCTTTGGCGAGTCCCGTCGGCTGCGGCGCTACAAGGCCCGTTTGTTGCGCATGGCCGGCTGGCTTGCCGGAAGCCTGGCGCTGGTGATTGCCATGCTGCTGACCGCGGCGGGCAGCGCCTACCTTCAGATGCAGCAGTATCAATCCCTCGCCGTCGCGGTGCAGCGGGATGCCCGGGAGGCGACCGCGCTGCGGGACCGGCTGGCGGCAGCCAATCAGACCGTCGCCACGGTCAACGAGACTATCCGTCGTTTTCCGGGTGCGCATCAGGAGCTGACTCGCCTGTCCGCGTTACTGGGTGATGAAGCGTGGGTCGCCCAGTACACCCAGCGCGGCGATCAGCTGCGCCTGCGGGGGAGAGCGGCGGATGCCGCTTCAGTGATTCAGGACCTCACCAGTCAGGCGGACTACGCCGAAGTCACCGCGCCCCAGGGCATCACCCGGATCGGCAATACCGGTGAAGAGCAGTTCCATGTGGATATTCGCCTGCGCGGGGATCGCTCGTGAAGGCCTGGCTGAAGGATCACCCGCGTCACGCGGTACTGCTGGCCGCCACGGTTGCTGTTCCCGCCTGCCTGCTGATTTATCTGCTGGTCAGCCTGTTGAGTCTGCGCGCGAGCTACCACGAGGAAGTCGCCCAGCTGGAGCCGCGGATTGCCCGTCTGCAGGGTTTGCTGGCGCGCGAAGCGGAGCTGCGGGAGGCTTCCAGCACGGTGAGCGCGGAGGTCCTGGATCTGGTCTACCCCGCGACGGCGGACCAGGCCGCGGTGTCCGCTACCCTGCAGAAACAGGTACGGGAGATTTTTGCCAGCGCAGGCCTGGAAGTGAGCAACAGCCAGATCCTGCCGATTCAGGAAGACGCGGGCTTTGATCGCATTACGGTTCAGGTGACGGTCGAAGGTGGCCTCGCCGGCCTGGATGTGGCGCTGGCCGACCTCGACCGTCATCAGCCCCTGCTGCTGGTGGAGTCCCTCGAAGTCTGGCCCACACGGCCCGGCCGCCAGGCCGAAGCGGGGCAGACCCTGACCGCAACGGTGCAGGTGCTGGCCCTGAGGTTGCACTCATGAGTCTGCTGTCACGCTACCGAGTGCCCGGCGAACCGCTGCGCAGCGAACGTCGTCTGGAATTGGTCTGTCTGTTACTGGCGGGGCTCTGGGCGCTGCAGTTGCTGTGGCTGTTGCTGCGGGTAATCGTGCCGGCCAGTCCCCCGCCGGTCTACCCCGCGGCAGATGCCCTCGAGGTGGACCCCTTGCTTGCCAGGCCTCCGGTGACCGCCGAGGCCAGGCAGGCCTGGCTGGCGCGCCCACTGTTCTGGGAGGGGCGGCGCCCCCAGGACGTCGTTGTCGAGGCCGAGCCCGAGGAAAATGACAGCGCCGGCAAGCTGGAGGGGATTACCCTCCTCGGCCTGTTCGGCGCTGGTGAGCAGGGCGGCGCGATTCTCGCGGTGAAAGGGGAGCAGCGGCGGCTGCTGGTTGGCGATACGGTCAGGGGTTGGCGCCTGGAAACACTGTCCGGGCGCACGGCACGATTTGTCGCGGACGGCCGGGAGGTGGAGCTGGAACTGGAGCGCCTTGCCAGCGACGCGATTCGCGTACAATCCGGGTCCGCTGGCGCGGACGCGGCCGGCGGTATCGACAAGGCAGTGGTCGAGCGGATGCTGCAGGGCCGGATGGGCGAAGACGGCAGCCAGCGATGACACTTATGAAAGACGGAATTCGAGGATTCACTATGTTGCGGTCATTAACCGTAGTGGCCTGCACCCTGCTGCTGGCAAGCTGTGCGCTGCTGGAGAACCAGTACGGCCGGGAGCCCTATCAGGCGCCCCAGGGCGGGGAGCCCAATCAGGAGCGCGAGGGGCCGGCCACCTCGACCGCCGAGCTGGCACGCCAGCAGGAGCAGCAGCGCGAACGTCCCGAGCCGGTGATCTTCCCCGGTAGCGACCGCCAATGGGAGACGCCCGAGCCCGTTGAACCCGTGCGACTGGTGGGGGAGGCCGTCAGCCTGAATTTCGAAAATGCGCCGCTGGAAGAGGTGGTGCACGCGGTGCTCGGCGACATCCTCGAGCTGGACTACATCGTCGATCACCCGGTACAGGGCAAGATCACCCTGCGCTCCCGCAGCCCGATTCCCCGGGATCAGCTGCTGCAGGTGCTGGAGTCACTGCTGGAAGCCAACAATGTCGTCATGACCCGGGATGGCAGCGGCCGCTTCCTGGTCACCGGCTCCGGCCAGGCCTCGCGCCTGTCGCCGCGGCTGGGCAGCGCGCGCTCCCCTGGCGCGGGACACAGTACTGTGGTGGTGCCTCTGCAGTACATCAGCGCCGGCGCCATGGCGGATATTCTGCGCCCGATGGCGGACGAAGAGGCCTTCGTGCGTGTCGACAATCGCCGCAACCTCCTGATCCTGGCGGGCACCCAGGCACAGCTGGGGGGCTGGCTGGACATGGTGTCGACCTTTGACGTCGACATGCTGGCGGGTATGTCGGTGGGCCTGTTCCCCCTGGAAAACTCCCGGGTCGAGGAGACGGCACAGGTGCTCAACAGCATGCTCGGGGCCAATGCCGAGGGCAGCGAGCTGGCCGGGCTGGTGAACATCATTCCCGTGCAACGGCTCAACAGCCTGCTGGTGGTGACCCCCCGAGCCCACTATCTGGATACGGTGGGTACCTGGGTCGAGCGCCTGGATGTGCGCCCGGACTCCAGTTTCGAGAAGCGCCTGTTCGTCTATCCGGTGCAGAACACCAGCGCCTCGCGACTGGCGGAGCTGATCAACGGCATTTACTCGGGTGGCAGCGGTGGCGCACGCGGCGTCGGTACCGGCACGGGCAATGCCGGCACCGGCGGGGTTGCGCCGGGCATGTCGATGGAGTCGATCAGCTCCTCCTCCTCCGGTTCTGTCTCGGGTGGCTCCAGCGGTACCCGCAGTTCCGGAGGGGGCAGCTCGGACCTGGATAGCAACAGTGGCTCCGGGTCGGGCTTTGCCAGCAGTGGTCGCAGCTCCGCTAGCACCGGTAGCGGCAATCGTTCCTCGGGTGGCAGCGGCGGTAGCCTGTTCGGCGGCAGTGCCGGCGGTTCGGGTAACCTGGCCAGCCAGGTCGGCAGTCTGGGCGCGGGGGGTGAGAACTCGGAGCTGGCGGATGTGCGGGTGGTGGCCGACGAGGTCAACAATGCCCTGATGATCTACGCCACCGGCAAGCAGTACCGCCTGATCGAGGATGCCCTGACCCAGCTCGATGTGGTGGCTACCCAGGTGATCATTGAGGCCAGTATCCTCGAAGTGACGCTGACCGAAGAGCTAAGTTACGGCCTCGAGTGGACCTTCAAGAATGGCCTGGGCAGCAACTATGACGGTAGCGGCAGCTTCCCTGGTAGTGGTCCTTCGTCCAATAGTGCGGGTTTCTCCTATACCGTGACTAACGGTGCCGGCAATATCAGCGCGGTGCTCAATGCGCTTTCTGGCGATTCGCTGATCAACGTCATATCGTCACCCTCGGTGATGGTGCTGGATAATCATCCTGCTTATATACACGTCGGTGACCAAGTCCCCGTTCGCCAGGGAAGAACGGTATCTGAAAGTGGCGGCTTTGCTACCGAGAACATTGTTTATCGCGATACCGGTGTCAAATTGATGGTGCAGCCTTCGGTCAACGCCGGTGGCCTGGTAACCATGGATGTCGAGCAGTCGGTGACCGATGTCGGGACTAGCCCAAATAATTCTACAGATCAGCCCACGTTTCTCGAGCGCAGTGTTGTGAGCCGTGTGGCGGTGCGATCCGACGAATCAGTCGTACTGGGCGGTCTGATACGCGAAAATGCCTCCGCGACTGACCGAGGCGTACCTTTCCTCCACCGCATGCCGGTGCTGGGAGCCTTGTTCGGGTCGACTGGTCGCGACAACCGGCGCACAGAGCTGCTGGTTATCCTGACGCCGCGTGTCATAAACGATGAGCAGAAATTGCGCGATATCGGCCGTGAACTGCGCTCCCGTGTGCGCAGCATGGAGCTGATCCAGTACCCGGCGCCGACTCACCCTAGCCTGGATTAAGCCGCCCGTGCTGGTTTCGATACACATGCCGAAAACGGCGGGTTCGAGCTTTCGCGCCTCCCTGGAGGAGGCCTTCGGCGCGGGCTTTCGCCCCGACTACGCCGACTACCCCCTGGCCTGCCCGGTGGCCGAGCGTCACGCGGCGGCACTCGAGTACGGCCTCGCGGTGGAGCCCGGGGATTTCGCCGGAGTGACCTGTGTCCACGGGCATTTCCTGCCTATCAAATACCTCTTGCTGGCGGACCACTTGCCCTGCCGTTTTGTCACCTGGTTGCGGGAGCCGGTGGAGCGATTGATCTCGCACTATTTCTACTGGCAGCGGAGTTACGATGCCGACGCCACGGATACCACCACGCTGCACCGGCGGGTGGTGGAAGAGGGCTGGACGCTGGAGCAGTTCTGCCTCGCTCCGGAGCTGCGCGATGTCTACCACCAGTTCCTCTGGGCCTTCCCGCTGCGGGCCCTGGATTTTGTCGGAATAAGCGAATTTTACGCCGAGGATCTTCGGGAATTTTCCGAGCATTTTCTGGGAATAAATCTGCAGCCCCGGCTCGTCAACGTGGCGGACGAGCCGCGGGGTGCGCGGGAACTGGGGCCGGAACTGCTGCGCCGGGTGCGTGAATGGCACGCCCGGGATGTCTCGCTCTACGAGTGGGGGCTGCGCCAGCGGGATCAGCGGCGAGCGGCCGCAGGCTGTTGATGTGCCGCCTTGAGGCGCTCGTGCCAGGGGCGCTACAATGACTGAAGTTTCATTTAATCACTAAGGAAATCAATATGTTGGATGCACTATCCCCGCTTGTTCGCGGCCTCTTTGGCGCGCTGCTGGTGGCCTGCCTGGCGTCCTGCGCAAGCCTGGGTGGCCCGCCGAAGACGCTCACCGACGCGGACAGGGCCGAGCTGGTCGAGCGCGTGACAGCCCGTTGGGAGGCGCTGGAGCGCAAGGATTTCGCAGCTACATGGGACTTTGCAACACCGGCGTATCGCGCTGTTTTTCCGAGGGATTATCATGCGCGCAACTTCACTTATACGGTGGACTGGGAGTTGACAGCTGTCGAAGTCCTTGCCTATGATGCCGACGCAGCTGTGGCAAGTGTGGCGGTTCGGGTCATGTCCAGGCCGACCAAACAAACCGCGGTTTCTGCACAATTTGGCGCTATACCAACGACTGTTCGCGAGAAATGGGTTAGCATTGATGGCGAATGGTGGCATAGCGTTAGCGGCTGAAGCCCGGTTGAAAGCTGGCTGCAGTTAGCAATAAATAGCGCTAGCAATCTGTACTTTGGTTGTGAAGTAAAAACACATTAGGAGTCTCCTACTATGAATGCAAAGTTTAAGCCTCTGGGTCTTGTTGCTGCAGTAGCAGCTGCGACCGCTGGCTACACTGGCGTTACCACTGCACAGACTGACGTGGCAGGCAACGGCCTGGGCGACGTCGGCCTGATCCCTTACTACACCGTACGTGACGGTTTCGTCACCGGTGTTCACGTGACCAACACCAGCGATCGCACTCAGGTTGTCAAAATTCGCCTGCGTCGCGGTGTCGACTCCATGGACGCCCTTGACTTCAACGTCATCATGTCTCCGAAAGACGTGTGGACCGGCTTCCTGCAGGACGAAGGTGACAACATCGTGTTCAACACGACCGACACCTCCTGTACTGCTCCGGCTGCCCAGAATGGCAAGTTCGTCATGCCTGGCATCTACCGCGAAGGTGCGGAAGAAGGCTACATCGAAGTTATCGCCATGGGTGCGCCCGAGAGCGAAGATGACCCGATCGCCCGTGCTGCCAAGCACACTTCCGAAGGCGTTCCCTTTGACTGTGCCGGTGTACGCTCCAACTTCTTCGCTGGCGGCACCTTCCAGGGTCAGCCCCGCGGTGTTGCAGCGCACGACCGCACCAACCAGATCGGCGTAGCCACCGGCTCCCCCGACGGCACCACCACCTACACGCCCCCGGGCAACCCGCTGCAGGTTTCCTTCTTCCTGCGTGACGCGGCTTCCGGCCTCGAAATGGGCAACCAGGCGGTCATGCTGGAGAACTTCCTGGTTGACGAGCCGGCCATCACCAACCAACAGTTCGGTCTGTTCAGCGGCGACCTGCTGGGCTTCGACTACCCCGACCTGAACGGCGGTGTACCGGGCACTGGCAACAGCGGCAAGTTCGTCGAGCTGCGCAGCGCGATCGGCAATGCTTCCGTGATCAACGACTGGTCTGCCAACGCCGACCTGAACGTGGGCACCGACTGGGTTATCACCTTCCCCGGTCAGTACACCATGCTGGATCTGCCTCACTACTTCGCGTCCCTGCTGACCGAAGGTACCGAGGACGAGATCCCCTGCAACCGCGGCACGGCTCAGCCTGCTGGCAGCTTTGCAGGTCTGGACGCCGGCTGTGACCACCGCGACATCCCGGCCATTGCGTCCTTCGACGTCTATGATCGTGAAGAGCAGCAGCGCGCTCTGCCCGACGGTGAGCTGGTTGTATCTCCCCAGCTGCCCGGCGCGGAAGTTCGCACCCAGCTGCCCTACGAAGTTAACGTTGTACAGTGGGGCGCCGAGCCCGTACTGGGTAGCGTGAACTCCGACATCGTGGTTCAGGTTCCCGAGAGCCCCTTCGGCTGGGCGGAGCTGAGCGTTTCCAGCAACACCAGCGGTGACCTGGCTGTGTGTGAAGCAACTTCCAGCAACTCCGGCGTCAACATCGCTGGCGGCGCGAGCGAAATCGTCGCTGCTGTGACTGCCTACGGCTGTGACACCACCGGCGTTGTAGCTGGCGAGATCCCGAAAATTGGCTTCGTCGCCTGGGAGCGTAGCTTCCCCGGCAACCCCGATGCCAACTACGGTCGCGCTATCGAGCACGCCTACGGCAGCGGCTTCTAATCGAAGCCAGCTCGTTTAGCTGAGAAGCACCTGAAAGCCGGCACCGCGAGGTGCCGGCTTTTTTATTATTTGCAGACCACGTCAATCAGGAAGGGAGTACCATGTTGAAATGCCAACTCTGGCTGGCCCTTGGCCTCTGTGTATCCGTGTTTGTCCAGGCTGGAGACGAGATCGTGATTCGCGACGGCGATGTCACGGTCACCCGCGCTGAATTTGAGGAAATTGTCGAGCGCTGGAGTCGCGACATGCGCGAAGCGGCCGCCAATGACACCGGCGATCGCCTGGAGTTGATCAATATCGCCGTGACCAACAAGAAGCTCGCCCAGGCTGCGGACAAGTTGACACCCCAGGCCGACGGCGAGGATTACTGGACCCTGTATTTCCGTGAACAGAATCTCAAGCGCCGCTTCATGATTGATCGCTTCGTGGCCAATGTCGAGGTGCCCGAACTGGCTGATCTGGCCCGCGAGCGCTACGCCACCGAAAAGGACAAGTACGCGAAGGTGCCGGAGAAGCGCCTGACCTCGCACATCCTCTGGGTCTGTCCCCCCGGGCAATGTGAACGCGAGCCCGTTCGCCAGGAGGCCCGGGAAGTGCTGGCGCAGCTGCGCGACGGTGCCGACTTTGAAGCGATGGTGGAAAAGTACTCCGGTGATCCCGGTTCGCGCAAGAAAGGTGGCCGCTTCGAGAAATGGTTCAGCCTGGGCGAAAAGGGTGTCGAGCCCCGCTACACCGGTGGTGCCTTTGATATCGAGGAAGTCGGTGCCTATTCCGACCTGGTGGAAACCCAGTTTGGTGTCCACATCATTCGCCTCGACGACGTTCAGGAAGCGCACTACAAATCCTTCGAAGAAGTTCGCGACCTGATCATTCGCACGCTGCGTGGCGAGTACGTCAAGGCCGCGGTGAAGGACTACGAGTCCAGTCTGTCGCTGAGTGACGAGGTGCGTATCGACGGTGCGGCGATGGAAGATATCTTCGCTCCCTACAAGAGCGCCCCGTAAGCCATGTCGGTGCTGCTGGTGGTCGGCATGCACAGGTCCGGAACCTCGGCCCTGTGCGCTGCACTGCGAGCCTGCGGCGCCAGCTTCGGCGACCGTCTCCTGGACCCCCTCGCCGGCGTCAACGACGAGGGTTTCTGGGAGGATGCCGAGGTCGTGGAATGCAACGAGCGACTGCTGGCAGCAGCCGGCGGCAGCTGGTACGCCCCCGGGGATGCGGTCCTGGGGGGAGACTGGCCTGCCGCCGCGCTGGCTGACTTCCGCGCCGATGCCCAGCGCATCCTGGGCCGGGGCTTTGGCAGTCCCGATAGCCTCTGGGCAATCAAGGATCCGCGCTTTTGCCTGACCCTGCCGCTCTGGCTGCAGGCCTGCGAGGCCACCGGCCTGCAGCCGCGCGTCTGCTACATCAGCCGTGCGCCGCGGGAAGTCGCGGGATCACTGCTGCGGCGCGATGGCTTCCCCGAGGCCTACGGCCTGCGCCTGGATCTGGCCTACCGGCAAGCGGTTATGGCTGCACTCCCGGTTGAGACCCTACGTGTCGATTACCCGGCATTGCTGGCCTCTCCTTTGTCTGTCCTGGCGCGCTTGTCCGAGGCTTTGCCGCTCGCTGTGGATGAGGCGGCGCTCGCACGCGCCGTGCGTTCCGATTTGCGCCACCAGCAGGTCGAAACCGGGGATTCCCTGCTGTCCCGCGCCGATATCGGGGCGGAGGAGCTGGCAGGCCTGGCGGCACTGATTGATCAGCAGTACCCCCTGCAGAGTGCACTGCAGGGGATACTGGACGGCCTGGTTGCCCGGGGCCGTGAATTGTCGGCCATCGGTGAATCCCATAGCCGGGCCCTGGAGACCATCGCGGCGAAGGATGCGGACATCGGCAGGCTTGCTGCCGAGCTGGAGGAAGCCCTGGCGGTGATTGCGGGTAAGGACCGTGATATTGAGGGCCTTGCGACGGAGCATCGCCAGGCGCTGGCCACAATCGACGAGCGCGATGCGCAGATCCGCGAGCTGGATGGCCGGTTGGCAGAAATCGGTGCCATGCACAGCCACGCGCTGGAGGTCATCGCCGACAAGGACGCCGAGATTCAGCGCTTTTATCGGCTGCCTGTCCTGGGTCCGTTACTGCGCCTGGGACGCTGGTGGCGCCAACGCCGGCTTGCCGGGGGCGAGGGATGAGCGGGATAATGTCCGCAGGTTTATCAGAATGAGTTGGAGACAGTGCGTCTATCTTCCAGGCAACGCGAGGTGATCAACGAAGTGCTTCGACGGCATTTCGGCGAACAGACCCGGGTACTGCTGTTTGGTTCGCGCGTCGACGACAGTAAACGTGGTGGCGATATCGATCTCTACGTGGAGCCACAAATTCAGTCGCCTGCAGTCTTGATTGATGCCAAGTTCGCGGCTCTTGTGGAGTTGAAGCAGAGGCTGGGAGACCAGAAAATCGACCTGGTGATTCATCGTCCAGAAACGCCCCTGTTACCTGTCCACGAGGTGGCGCTCCGCGAGGGTGTGGTGTTGTGAGTGCGGAAAAAATCACCTCCCTGCTGTCGATTTGCCAGCGTCACGCGGAGCGCCTGCAGTGGGCCATGAGGCAATTGAGTCACTTGCAGCCTTTCGATCCCGAGCAGCTCGAAAAAGTCGATGACACGACAATCGCCATCATGGACCAATTTGCCTCCCGCTTTTCAAAGTTACAGGATGCCATGGGCGCGCAGTTATTACCCGCGGTTCTGGATCTCACTGCGGAGCAGGGCGAGTTGACGACATTTATTGATAAATTGAACAGGCTGGAAAAAATGGGCGCCATTCATTCCACCGAGCGCTGGATGATGTTGCGGGAAATGCGCAATCAATTTGCTCATGACTATCCCGAGGAGCCCGAAATTCAGGCCAGTTTGCTGGACAAGGCCTTTGCCCAGTCAAGGTTGTTGCTGGACGAGTTTGAGCGGGGGAAATCGTTCATAAACCGTTATATGCCAAGCCCTGCGGCGACCTGCTGACGTGCGCGACATCGACATCGTCATCCCCGTCTACGATGGGCTGGAAGAAACGCGCCGCTGTCTGGACACTGCTCTGGCGACCACGGACCCCGCGTGGTCGCGCCTGGTGCTGGTCAATGATGCCTCCCCTAATCCTGCCATCACGGCGCTCCTGCGCGAGCTGGCAGAGGTACCCCCCGAGCGTATCGTGCTGCTCGAGAATCCGGAGAACCTGGGCTTTGTCGGGACAGCCAACCGGGGCATGCGCCATGATCCAGCGCGGGACGTCCTGCTGCTGAACAGCGACGTCGAAGTCGCCAACAACTGGCTTTGGCGTATCCGCGAAGCCGCGGAGCGCCATCCCGATGCGGCCAGCATCACGCCCTTCGCCAACAACGCTACCATCTTCAGTTTTCCCAATTTCTGCAAGGACAATACACTACCCTTCGGGACCGATCTCGCCACCATCGACGAGGTGTTCGCCGAGAGCTTCACCGCAGCGGAGGTCTACGACGTGCCCACGGGTGTGGGCTGTTGCATGTACCTACGGCGGGAGGCTTTGCAGGCCGTGGGCGACTTTGACGAGGCGACCTTCGGGCGCGGTTACGGCGAGGAAAATGACTGGTGTCAGCGAGCCATTCGCGCCGGCTGGCGCAACCTCCACCTGGCCAACTGCTTCGTCTTTCACAAGGGTGGCGTCAGCTTTGCCGAGGAGCAGAGCCCGCGGATTGCGCGCGCAATGGAATTGCTGGACCAGCGTTACCCCCGCTATCACAGTGACATTCAGGCCTATGTTGCGGCTGATCCGGCCCGAGCCGCCCGCACCCGTGCACTGCTGGGCCTGTTTGCCCGCGCCTCGCGCCCCAAGGTGCTGTTTATTTCCCACAAGCTTGGCGGGGGAGCCCAGCAGCACGTGGATGAACTGGCCCGCCTGTATCGGGACCAGGCGCTGTTCCTGCAACTGACGCCGGAGCGGGAGGGCGAGTCGGTTGTTCTGAGCGTCTTCGAGGGTGGTCAACGGTTGCTGGACGGGCTGCACTTCGTGGTGGACCGGGACTTTGAGACGCTGGTGACGCTGCTGCGTACCCTGGGTGTCGGACACCTGCATTTCCATCACACCATGGGGGTTCATCCGCGCCTCTGGGTGCTGGAAGAGGCACTCGGCTGCGGACACGACCTTACGGTCCACGACTATTACCTGGTCAACGGCAATCCCACCCTGACCGATGCCGATGCGCGCTATGTGGATGAGTCCGCCGCGGACTTTGATCGCCGTTGCGCCGATCACTATCCTCTGCCGGAGGGTGTCACCCCCGAAGGTTGGCGGGAGGGCCAGTCCCTGTTGGTGCATCGCGCGCAACGGGTGATTTTTCCGTCCACCGACAGTGCCGAACGTTTCCAGCGCTACTTCACCCTGGCAAATCCTGTGGTGGCTTGGCACCCGGATTATCAGGCCTCTCAGCCCTATCCGGAGCCGCGCTGGCGCTGGGACGGCAGTCGCCCGCTCCGGGTGCTGGTGGCCGGTGCCATCAGTCGGGAGAAGGGCGCCGAGGTGCTGGAGGCAGTTGCCCTGGCCCTGCGCGGTTGCAAGATTGAATTTCACCTGCTGGGTTACGCTTATCGAGCCCTTGACCGGTGTGTCATCACCCACGGCCCCTATGCCGCCGAGGATGCCTGGCACCTGATCGAGGAGATCGATCCGGACGTGATGTGGTACCCGGCCCTGTGGCCGGAGACCTACAGCTATACCCTGAGCCTCGCCCTGCACCTGGGCCTGCCGGTGGTGGTGCCGGATATCGGTGCCTTTGTCGAGCGGGTGGCGGGGCGCGAGCACAGTGCGATCCTGCCCTGGGACACGCCGGTCTCTGGCTGGCAGGAGATCTGGCAAGGCGTGCTATCCCGGCGTGCACTGCCGGCCCAGGTGCTGCCCGATAGCGCGCCGCAGCCGCCCGCCCGACAGGACTTCTACCGGGGTGACTACCTGTCGCCGGTGACACCCCGAGGTGGCGAGCTGTCGGAGACCCTGTGGCAACAACTTGCCGACAACCTGCGCCCAGGGCTGCCAGTTCTGGGTCGGCGCGAGCGCTGGCTTGGGCGCCTGTGGCGCCTCAGCCGCCACCCCTGGGTTGCGCGCCTGGTGGCCCTGGTGCCTTTCCGAGTGCAGCAGTGGATAAAGCGCTGTCTTTCCCGCAGACCGATGCACGAAATCGTTCGCTGAGTGTTTTCGGGCGTCGTCAAATCGATATTTGGTATTGTACAATTGTCTAATGGAAGTCGTTGCCGATACCAATATTTTTCTGGCCGTCGCTCTGGATGAGCCCGGGAAAGCTCGTATTATCGAGAACACCTCGACAGCCATGATAGTGGCACCGGCGATTCTTCCCTACGAGGTGGGAAATGCCCTGTCGGCGATGGGGCGTCGCGGTCGGCTCACCCTCCAGCAGGCGTTTGTGGCAGAAAAGGTAATACGCAATATTCCGGTCAGATTGGTGGACGTGTCAGTGCCATCCGCGCTGGAACTCGCCTTTGAATTCTCCATCTACGCCTATGATGCATACTTCCTGGAGTCTGCTCGCCGTCTTTCATTGCCTCTTATCACACTGGACAGACGCATGCAGGCGGTTGCAAGTGAGCTCGGGATTCAACTGTTGGAGGCGGAATGAAAGCGTTTACCTACTCTGAAGCCAGACAGAATCTGGCAAAACTGCTCAAGTTGGCGCAGGACGAGGATGTGGAGATACGGCGTAGGGATGGCAGCGTGTTCGTAGTCCATCTCAAGGAAAGGGAGTCCCGTTCCCCCTTTGATGTCCCAGGTATCAAGACTGCGGCAACGACCGAGGACATACTTGAAGCCATCCGGGAAACGCGCGAGAGCAGAAACTGACTTTAGCGATCTTAGGTTGACGAGGTTTATAAAGAGCTTACGTGGTGAGGTCAGATTTGAAAAGTGGTCGGTTTCCCGGTGCTGTATCAAAGCTTGCGAGAGAGATTGTCGAAGGCTTGGAGCAGGGGGTTCATGAGCGAGAGATAGAAAAGCTGTATGGCTCTTTGAATGTCTCGTCATCGGCCACGTTACTCGCCCCCGAAGTGTGTATCATGCTGTTCACTAACCGTTCGGGCTCCTCCCTTGTATGTGATTACCTAAGGGCAACGGAGAAGCTCAGCGGGATGGGAGAGCCGTTGAATTACCCGCTTGTATTGGAGCGGTCCAGCGAGCACGATATTTCCTCTTTTGAAGGCTACATGAAGTGGCTCATGACTCATGTACACGAGCCTGGCACCCTGTTTGGCATGAAGGCTTCGGCAGATCAGGCCCTGATGTTGTTGAGGAGCGGCGTCATACCTAATTGCTTCGCAAACGTGCGCTGGATGGCAGTCAGGCGAAGGGATATCCTTGCCCAGGCTGTCTCACACTTTATAGCAGCCCAGACGAACCAGTGGGCGAGCTTCCACAATGGGAATCAGAGGAGCCCCAAGTATAGCTACAGGGGCATCAAATCACATGTTCTCGGTGTGGTTGAGGATAACCAGAGGATTAGTGACTTTTGCTTTCAGTTGGGCATTGAACCCATACAAGTGATTTACGAGGATTTCTTGGGGGACCCCGAGAGCAATACCATTGCGCTTACCAGGCAGCTTGGTGTTGCTGGAGCTTCAGTCAATCGGTCTCACCTCAAGCGTGAGAAGCAGGCAGGCAGTCTTAACAGGGAGTTCATCGACAAGTTCAGGCAGGATTTGTCCAAGTGGAGAGCAGATAGAGTCATCCAAGATCTGTTGGAGAACTGAAAAATCATACTTTTGTCACTAGGCCCGCCCCCAGGACATCCTGGTTGCCGCTCATTCAATTGCGAGTTGCGGGAACGCTTCCCGTGTCAGGATCGCACTCAGGCTGAGTGGACAGCGGACGCAGGCACCTCGTGACTCCGGTGCCTGGGGAGTCAGTCGAAGGCGCGACAGGTTGGCGAGCAGCGCTCTTCAATCGCCGCATGCTGATCTGCATCTTCACCGGGCTGGCGTCGGGCATGCCCCTGTATGTGTTGATTCAGCTGGTTCCGGCCTGGTTGCGGGACCAGGGGGTGTCTCTCACCGAGATCGGCCTGTTCGCCCTGGTCGGTATTCCCTACACCTGGAAGTTTCTCTGGGCCCCCTTGATGGACCGCTGGGTGCCGCCTCTGCTGGGGCGCCGCCGGGGCTGGATGTTCCTGTGTCAGATGGCGCTGATTGTCTCTATCGGGGTCCTGGGGCATTTCGACCCCCAGCACTCGACCTGGGTGATCGCCTGGCTGGCTTTTGCCGTGGCCTTTTTCAGTGCCAGCCAGGATGTGGCACTGGACGCCTTTCGGCGGGAGATCCTGCCCGATCGGGAGCTGGGGCTCGGCAACTCCATTCATGTGCAGGCCTACCGCATCTCCAGCCTGGTACCGGGCTCGCTGTCGCTGATTCTGGCGGATATTCTGCCCTGGGTCGTGGTGTTCTGGGTGACCGGGGCATTCATGCTTGTCGGGGCGGCGATGAGCCTAGCGGTGGACGAGCCGAACTCCGAACTGCCCCTGGGCAAGGGCCTGCGAGCGTCGGTGATTGCGCCCTTCCGGGAGTATCTGCAGCGACGCGGCTGGCGGGGTCTTTTCCTGGTGCTGGGCTTCATGTTCCTGTACAAAATCGGCGATAACATGGCCACGGCCCTGGCCACGCCTTTTTACCTGGATACCGGCTTCAGCATGACCGAGATTGGCCTGGTGGCGAAGCACGCGGCCCTCTGGCCGGCCATTGTCGGCGGGCTGTTGGGCGGCGTCGTCATGTTGCGCCTGGGTATTAATCGTGCACTTTGGGTCTTTGGCGTCGTGCAGGTGGTCAGTATCCTGGGATTTGCCGTGCTGGCCCAGAGCGGACCGGTTCTCTGGCTGCTGGCGGCCGTGATCAGCTTTGAATACCTGGGGGTGGGCATGGGCACTGCCGCCTTCACCGCCTTTATCGCCCGGGAGACCAGCCGCATGTATGCCGCGACCCAGTTTGCCCTGTTCACCGCCCTGGCGGCCCTGCCGCGAACCTTTGCCAATGCCAGTACCGGGGTCATTGTGGAAACCGTGGGCTGGTACCACTTCTTCCTGCTCTGCGCCCTCATCGCACTGCCGGGGATGCTCCTGCTGCTGTGGGTTGCCCCGTGGCGGGAGCCGCAGCCGTGAGTGCCCGGCCGCAGCGCGTGATCGCAGTGCTGGGCATGCACCGCAGTGGTACCAGCTGCCTGACCGGTTCCCTGCAGGAGGCGGGCCTTGAGCTGGGCAAGTATCACGCCTGGAACCCCTACAATTTGAAGGGCAACCGGGAAAACCAGGATATTGTCGATCTTCACGATGCGCTGTTGGCCGCAAACGGCGGCGGCTGGGATCGGCCTCCCCGGCGGTGTCGCTGGTCGGAGGCATTCCAGGACCGGGCCCGCGCGCTATTGGCTGCCCACGCCGAGGTGCCGGTCATGGGGTTCAAGGACCCGCGCACGCTGTTGGTACTGGATGGCTGGAAGGCCTTGATACCGGGGCTGGAGTTTATCGGCATCTTCCGGCATCCTGAGGCTGTGGTGCAGTCGCTGGAACGGCGCAGTCAAATGCCCAGGTCGCAGGCACTGGAGCTCTGGTATCGCTACAACCGGGTGCTTCAGCGCGAGCAGCGTCGCTATGGATTTCCTCTTTTGTGTTTCGACGAGGAGGAGGCGACCTTCAATCGGAAGGTTGACCAGGTGGTTCGCTATCTGGGTTTGAAGCCGCCGGCGCAGCCACAACGGTTTTACGATAATCAATTAAAAAATTTCGCCGCCCGGTCAGGGGCCCGAACACCCCTGAAAGTTCGCTGGTTATACAGGAGCCTGCGGCGCGCGAGTCTGTAACGGATGTGTCATGCTGTCACGACTTTTCGGAAAGGCAGATAAGAACAGCCCGGTCGGTCGAGGACCCATCATCAGCATTGTGGTGATTGTCTATGACATGCCGGAGCAAGCGGAGAATACCCTGCGCGCCCTGTTGCCGGGTTACCAGCGCGGGGTGGAATGCGAGGAATACGAGGTGATCGTCGTTGAAAACGGCTCACCCCGCACCTTGTCCCGGGATTTTCTTGCCACCTTGCCGTTCAATTTTCGCTATGTGCTGCGGCATGATGGTGAGCCGAGTCCGGCCCGGGCGATCAACCATGGCGCCAGCCTGGCACAGGGGGAGTTCGTCTGTGTCATGATCGATGGCGCTCGCATGCTGACGCCGGGAGTGGTTCGCAATCTCTTGCTTGGGCACCGGGTGGCCGACCGCGCGGTGGTCGCTGTTCCCGGCTACCACCTGGGCTACGAGCTGCAGCAGCAGGCGGTCAATACGGGCTATAACCGGGCTTGTGAGCGGGAGTTGCTGCATTCGGTCAACTGGCCGGAGGACGGTTATCGCCTCTTCGATATCGCCTGTTTCAGTGGTTCCAGTGCTCCCGGATTTTTTCTCCCCAATAGCGAGAGCAATTGCATCAGTTTGCCCCTGGACCTGTGGCAGGATTTGGGAGGTTACGACGAGCGGTTTGATTTGCGCGGCGGCGGCCTGATTAACCTGGATCTTTACAAGCGGGCCTGCGAGGCTGAAGGCGTACAGCATGTCATTGCGCTGGGCGAGGGGACTTTTCATCAGTTCCACGGTGGCGTCACCACCGGTGGCCAGTCCACATCGGTGCGTGAAAACTACATTGCCCTTAGCCATGCACAGTACCGCGAGCTGCGCGGGCAGGAGTTCCGCAGTCCCCAAACGCAAGCCCTGTTCCTGGGAGAAATTCCGCCCCAGGCGCAGAAGTTTGTCTATTATTCCGCCGCCCGCATTCTGGCCGAACGGGGTGAGCTTAGTCCGTCGGGGGAATCCATCCGTCCCGGCGCCGTGGCCTGAGGAAAGCGAGTGAGTTCTGTCTATTTTCCCCCTTCCCTGCAGCATTTCGAGCCCCGCCGTATGGTCTTCTCCACCTGGGTGGACCATCTGCCGTTTGCCTACGACCTGGTCACCGCCTTGCGGCCCGAGGTGGTGGTGGAGCTGGGCGTTTATAATGGTTTGTCTTTTTTTACCTTCTGTCAGGCCATGCAGGAAAACGACATCGACGGCGTGGCCTATGCCATCGACTGCTGGGAGGGGGACAAGCATACCGATCACTATGACGACAGCATCTATCGCGATGTGCAGCAGCACGCCCGGGAGCACTATCGGGGTTTTGCCTACCTCTTGCGGATGTACTTCCACGAAGCACTGCGCCACTTCAATGATGACAGTATCGACCTCTTGCACATTGATGGCCTGCACACCTACGAGGCGGTGAAGGAGGACTTCACCACCTGGTACCCCAAAGTGAAGCCAGGCGGCATTGTCCTCTTCCACGATGTCATGGCGCGCCTGCAGGATTTTGGCGCCTGGAAGTTCTTCGAGGAGCTGCAGGCCGAGCACGCCGAGACTTTCCGCTTCAATCACGGCTTCGGACTCGGCGTGTTGCGCAAGCCTGGCGGGCAGCCGCGGGAGACCGAGTTGACCGGGCTGCTGTTTGATCGCGATGAAGCGTCGGTCAAGCGGCTGCGCCAGTTCTACACCCATGCGGCGCACTTTCTCGAGGCGCGACGCCAGGCCAAACGCCTTAAAGAGCTGATCGGGGCGAAGAAGAAGGGCGGGCAGGGCAAGCAGGCCGCGGATGGCTGAGGGCCGCCCGTGGCGAGTGAGCTCGCCCCTTTGACCGAGCGCGTAGGCGAGATGAAATGATGGAGCAGATCTTCACGGAGCCCGACACAATTCGGCAGGCGCTGTCCCAGGCCCGGGATCTGGCTGATCGCGGGCAGTGGCGGACCGCGGTGGACGTGCTGGAGCTTGCCGAGCAGTCGAGGCCGACGGCGGCGCTGCAACGCGCCCTGGTCGACTTGCGTATTCAGGGCGGGCGTGCGCTGGCAGGTAGCGGGCAGGGTTTGGCTGAGCCGCTGTTTAACGGTCCAGGCCCCCGCATTGCCATGGTATCGCCGCAGGCTGACCAGGCCACCGACTTGCCTGAAGTGGCTGCGGCGGATCTCAGTGTCGCTGCGGTGCGCGAAGCGTTGTCCGAGCACGGGGCACTGCTGGTGCGCGGCTTGGTCAAACGGGAGCGCGCGCTGACCTTGCGCCGGCTGCTTGATCGGGTGATGGCGGCGCGGGAGGCGCGAGAACCTTGTGAAGAGCCCGCATCGGCATGGTATGCGCGCTCGCCGGAGGTGCGCGGCGCGCCGGCCCGCTTTTTCGCCGCTCCTGGCGAGCCGGTGTCGGCCAGCAGCTCACTGTGGACCGTGGACTCGCCGCATGCCACCGCGCGACTGCTGGCGCTCTATCGACAGTTGCGCCTGCCGGAACTGCTGAACGCGTACTTTGGGGAGCCTGCCCTGCTGTCGGTCAAGAAATGGGTGCTGCGGCGGGTGGCGCCCGACAACGGGGCCGAGGCAGGTTGGCATCAGGATGGCCGCTTTCTCGGGGAGGGCATCGCCACGCTGAACCTGTGGCTGTCACTGAGTGATTGCGGCGCTGACACCGAGGCCCCGGGGATGGAAATCGTTGCCAACGGCCGGCGCGAGATTCTCCCCACCGGCAGCCATGGTGCCGACTTCGACTGGACCGTGGGGCCGGGGCTGGTCGAGCAGGTGGCGCCGGATAGCCGTTTTGTTCCCCGCTTCGCGCCCGGCGATGCCCTGATCTTTGACCACTTCAATCTGCACCGCACTGCCTTCGGGGTGGCTCAGAGTTTACCTCGCTACGCGATCGAGGCCTGGTTCTTCGCCCAGTCCCGGGCGCCTCTCAAACAGCAACCGGTCCTGTTCTGATGCGCCTGTCGATCATTGTCGTGGGTTATCAGATGCAGCGGGAGTTGCCGCGAACCCTGGAGGCGCTGTCGCCCGATTATCAACTGAACAGCGACCCGGGGGATTACGAGGTCATCGTGGTCGACAACGGTTCTCCCGAGCCCCTGGAAGCATCGTTGTCCCGTGTGCCGGAGGGCCTTCCCCTGCGCTGGCTGCGCCTGGACCCGGCCCCGCCCTCGCCGGCGCAGGGCCTGAATCGCGCTGTCGCCATGGCTCGCGGCGACATTGTCTGTCTCATGGTCGATGGGGCCCACCTGCTGACCCCGGGTGTCCTCGACTGGGCGGGGCGCGCCTTCGCCGCCTTCGACGAACCGGTGGTAGCGGTGCGCTATTTTTACCTCGGCCCCGGGGAGCAGCCCGAGACCGTGAAAGCAGGCTATAACCAGGCCCGTGAGGACGCGCTGCTGGCCAGTATCGACTGGCCGCGGGATGGCTACCGTCTGTTCGAGGTGGGCACCCCCCTGTGGGGGGGCGCGGAGCGGATTACCTGGTTCAACCGCATGTTTGAGTCCAATTGCCTGTTCATGCGCCGAGACCTGTTTCTGGCTCTGGGTGGGGCCGATGAGCGATTCGACCTCCCCGGGGGCGGTTTTCTCAACCTGGATCTGTACAAGCGTGCGGTCGAGAGCGAGGGGGTGGTGCCAGTGCAGCTGGTGGGTGAGGGGAGCTTTCATCAGGTGCACGGCGGAACCACCACTAACAGCAGCGACACCCTGCGAGATGACCGGCTGGCGGAATACCTCGCCCAATACCAGGCCTTGCGTGGCCATCAGCACCTGGTCAGCGACAAACCTCTGGCCTTTCTGGGCCATCTGCCCACCCAGGCGTCAAAGATACATCTGCGCAAGCGGGCCGCGCCGGTTGGCTGAACGCGTCGCGCGGGGTCCGGGCTGCGCGAGATCAGGCAGTGGATGCCTCGCCGGACCCGGGCGCGAGAGGCTCCCAGGCGAGTGGAACCTGGTTGCGGGGAAAACTCTGACTGCCGAAGAACCAGGTTTCCAGAGCGTAGCGGGTTTGATCCAGGTGCTCGCGGAACTGTGTGCGGTGCAGGCAGTAGTGGTCAAAAAACAGGGCGTCTCCGGCGTCAAACACCGGCGCGACAGCTGACTGACCGGCAAACTCGCGGTCGACGGTGTCGGGTGCCACCGACCAGCCGAAATAGGCGTCCTCCGCGCTGACAATCTCGTTCAGCCGCGCGGGAATTAAATCCAGTCCCGGTGCGCCGGTGTCGCCGCCACAGCGGCTTAGTGGCAGCCAGAGATTCACGCTGCTGATATCCGTGCCCATGAAGGCGCCGTCCTGGTGCCAGCCAGCCGGGGACACCGGCAGCACGCTTCGCCGCAGAACCCACTTTTTCGCCGACAGGCAGGGCTCCTCACCCAGGTAGCTGTGCAGCAGTTCATAAAGCCCCAGCTCGTTATAGAACCGCAGCAGTGCCTCCGCCACGGCGGGCGCCTCCACGCACATTGCCGAACCGGAGGTGTTGTGAAAGCCGCGGGAATAGGCGAGCTCGGCACCCTGCATGATTTCTCGCAGGATGTCCGGTGGATCGTAGTAGGCGCCACGGGGTAGTTCGCCGGCGGGCTTGTCCAGGGCGGAGGCGCAGCGGTCGATCACCCGGTCACACAGCTCCCGCAGCTCGGCAGCTGTCGACGGCGCAACGAGACCGCGCACAATGAGGGCGCCGTGGTTGCACAGGCAGTAATCCAGCAAATCCGGTTCGAGCTCGTCGGGCCCGATTTCCGGAATGCCTTCGCACAGGGATAGCTGGCGTGCTTGCGGATGCGGCGCAAGCTTGCGCGGACTCGCCGTCGGTGTGCGATCGCGGAAGGCGGCGATGCGGTCGTTGAGGGATTCCCGCTCGCGATCGTGTTCGCCGTGGTCGAGCACTCGCAGGGTCGTGCTATGCATTGCAGTATCCAGATTTCTTTTTGGGGTGACATGAGTTCCGGGGCATGGGGCTTGGCCTAAGTGATCATAGTACAGGTGGCTTGTGTGGCGCGCGAGGTGTGTGTCATGGGGCGGCAGCGGGACGTTTATCGGGTGTTTGCGGAGCCGCGGTCGGTGTCTTGCGCTTCCATCGCAGGAAGGGGCGCTCGATGGCCTGATAGGTGGCCCTGGCGCAGAGAAGGGAAAGAAGTAGCCCCAGGACAGGCACGGCGAAAGCTTGCCAGGATGCGCTGTAGTTCTCGGGGCCAAATCTGTCCTTCAGAGGCTGTATCAGGAAGAACAATACCGGCACATGGTTCAGGTACAATGAATAGGAGAGCTTGCCCATGGTGGCCATGGGGCGGTTCAGCAACAGCTTGCTGCCGAGTGGACGATAGCTCAGCAGCAGGGCAATCAGCAGTGCCCAGACCACGGCTTCCCAGGTGTGCCGGAGATGCCACACACGCTCGGCATTCCAGTCCCCCAGGGCCGCGCCCCTGTGCAGCAGGTAGGTCATTGCCGCGAGCAGAACACAGGCCGTTATCGTACTGCCCAGGCGATTATCGCGCGAGGGTATGGCGCTGCCCAAGCGCACATACCACCAGCCCAGCGCCACACCCACGGCGAAGGCGGGCAGGCGCCCGAACAGTGATTTCGAGGCTAGCCAGGACACCATGGGTGTGACCGGTGCGACCACCAGCGCCCAGTAGAGATAGGCGAGCAACCAGCCGGTCAGGGCCAGATAGAGCAGTGTCCGGGCAGTGCCGCCGCGCAGGTAGAGCCAGCAAGCCAGTGGCAGTGCCAGGTAGAATTGCACTTCGGTGCTCAGTGTCCACCACACCACGCTGTAGGGAAAAATATCGAACCCGACGAACTGGAAGGTGGCTGCCTTGAAAGCAATGGGCCACGCTCCGCTTATCGCGCCGGCGAATAGCACGAAGGCGAAATACAGGGGTAGGATACGCAGGGCCCTGGCTTTCAGGTAGTCGATGATGGAAGGTTCAGCTTCACCGTGTTGCACCTGTAGCCAGGGCAGGCTCAGCAGGAAGCCGCTCAAGACAAAAAACAGTGTGACCCCGGTGTTCCCGGCGACAATCCAGGCCAGCAAGGCGCCCGGAGGCGTGTCCGGTTCGCCCCAGGTGATGCCGTGGCCGTGGTAGAAAAAGACCAGGAGGATCGCGAGCCCGCGCAGACACTCGAGCTCGAAGCGGTAGCTGGAGGGCCGGCGCAGACCCTCGGCCAGATTGATTGCATGGGAGGTTTCGCGGCTCATTCCACTCGTCGGTCGGTGTTGTTTCCGGTCTCTGTGTCGCCACACGCCCGGTTGCTCCGCGCCGCGATGCGGCGGTCATAGGCCATGCGTTGCCGGACTGCGTCATCCCAGTCTTCGGGCGCCAGCGCGTGCAGACTCGCGTCCCAGCTGGCCAGGGCATAGGTCTTGCGGCGCCAGTAGTACTTCAGCGACGGATCCCGCCAATCCCGGTAGATCGCCTCCCAGGCCTGTCGCTGGAAGTGTGGCTGCAGGGATTGTGCGGTGAGGGGCTCGCCCTCGCGCTGGAAACGGTAGTCCACGGAAAGCCGCATGCAGTCGGTCAGATTGGGCAGTGCCCGGTGCACGGTGAGGCTGTGAAATATCAGCATGTCCCCCGCCGCCATGTCCCCGGAGACCCAGGGTAGCCTGGCGTGTCGCGCATCCATCGCACACTGCCGGTGGCCGGCTCCGAGTGAAAATTTCAGCGGCAGCAGGCCCAGCTTGTGGGAGCCCCGGAGGATTGCCAGGGGGCCAAGCGCCTGTGGGCAGTCTCCCAGGGGTAGCCAGCTAGCGTAGAGTTCCGTCGTGCCCTGGTTGTTGGGGAAGTCCTGGTGCGGCGGTGTTGTCCATTCCGTGTTGGCGGGAAAGACCAGGCGGCAGATGGACAGCGGATGGGGAAAGGCACTGGGGCCAAGCAGGGCGCGCATCGGTGCCAGAATCGCGGGGTCGTGGGCGAGGGCGTGAAAGCTCTCCAGGTGCTGGATCTGGTCGTAGACGCCGAAGTAGTCGGCTTCGCCTTCCACGACCGGCCGGTGGCAGGTGTGTGCCCGCAATGGGTCCGGGCCGTCATCTATCCAGCCATGCTGGACACAAATCGCGACAATTTCACGGCGCAGATCCGCCAGCTTCTCGCGATCGACAATGCCCCGCAAGTACAGGTAACCCTCGCGCTCGAAGCGGGTGCGCAAGGCCAGGTCGTCGCCGAGGGCGTCACTGGAGTCGGTAAAGGCCTGCATGGCGGCGTCAGCTGTGGTTTTTATCGAGCACTTAGCATTCCACTGAAAGCTCCCGAGATCAATCCTCTCCGTGTGCGGTCTCGGTAAGACCCGGTATTTTGGCGGCTTCCGGCAAAGCGCAGTTCGCGATGGGCTTGCATCGTCGCCATTCGCCCCCATAGAGTACACAGCGGCGCTCTCACTCCCTGCGCCGGGAGATGCTATGCGACTTCTCTTATTGCTGTTGCCCTGGCTGGAACTGTTCACCTTGATCCAGCTGGGGGTCGAAACCAGTGCCCTGACGGCGCTGGGCTGGGTCCTCCTTACCCTGGTCCTGGGGATCTTGCTGCTGCGGAAGCAGGGCGAGGGTATGCTCCGCCGCCTGCGCGAGACCCAGCAGGGCTTCGTCATCAACCCCGGCTGGCTGGTGGACGATATGGCCATGGGCCTGGCGGCGGTGCTGCTGATGGTGCCCGGCCTGATTACCGACGCCTTGGCCGTATTGGTGATGATCGGGCCACTGCGCCGGCGGCTGGCGCGGGCCCTGGGTGGCCGGCGGCCCCGGCGGGAAGCCCCCGGCGATTCTCCGCAGGATGCCACCACCCTCGAGGGCGATTATCGCCGTCTGGATGATTGAGGCGGAAGTCCTTGCCCCCGCTGCAGCTGTTGCTTTTGCAACTGCCTGACTTACCAAAGAAAATTCTCCCACTGAAAAAATTTTGGCACTCTCGGTAAAAGAGTGCCAAAACACCCCTTGAAAACCCCCCGGTCGCCCCAATATCACCGGCAAGCCCCCGTTGGGGCCTGCCCTCGCGGGCCTGTATAACACCGTAACCAGGAGATCTTGATCGATGAAAATCCGTCCGCTGTACGACCGCGTCGTCGTTCGTCGCAAGGAAGAGGAAGAAAAAACGGCCGGTGGCATTGTTCTGCCCGGTTCCGCCAAGGAAAAACCGAACCAGGGTGAAGTGGTCGCGGTTGGCGAAGGCAAGGTGCTGGACAATGGCACCCAGCGCCCCGTAGCCGTCAAGGTTGGCGACAAAGTGGTGTTCGGCCAGTACGCCGGCAGCAACACCATCGAAGTCGATGGCGAGAAGCTCATCATCATGAGCGAAAGCGAAATCTACGCCGTCGTCGAGTAACTGGCGATACGTTCAACCGATTCATCAACTTCGATAGTCAAAGGATTAGATCATGGCAGCTAAAGATGTAATGTTTGGTGATGACGCTCGCCAGCGCATGCTCAAGGGCGTCAACATCCTGGCCGACGCGGTCAAGGCAACCCTCGGTCCCAAGGGCCGCAACGTGATTCTGGACAAGTCCTTCGGTGCACCCACCGTGACCAAGGACGGTGTTTCCGTGGCCAAGGAAATCGAACTGAAGGACAAGTTCGAGAACATGGGCGCGCAGATGGTCAAGGAAGTCGCCTCCCGCGCCTCCGACGACGCCGGTGACGGCACCACCACCGCGACGGTACTGGCCCAGTCCATCGTCAACGAAGGCCTGAAGTCCGTAGCCGCCGGCATGAACCCGATGGACCTGAAGCGCGGTATCGACAAGGCCATCGCCGCCGCCGTGCAGAAGATCCAGGAAGCCTCCATCCCCTGTGAAGACAACAAGGCCATCGCGCAGGTTGGCACCATCTCCGCCAACAGCGACAGCCAGGTTGGCCAGATCATCGCCGAAGCCATGGATAAAGTGGGCAAGGAAGGCGTGATCACCGTGGAAGAGGGCACTGGCCTGGACAACGAGCTGGATGTCGTCGAGGGCATGCAGTTCGACCGCGGCTACCTGTCCCCCTACTTCATCAACAACCAGGAAACCATGAACTGCGACCACGAGTCGCCTTTCATCCTGCTGGTTGACAAGAAAATCTCCAATATCCGCGAGCTGCTGCCCCTGCTGGAGCAGGTGGCCAAGTCCTCCAAGCCGCTGGTGATCATCGCGGAAGACGTGGAAGGCGAAGCCCTGGCCACGCTGGTGGTCAACAACATGCGCGGTATCGTCAAGGTTGCTGCCTGCAAGGCACCGGGCTTTGGTGACCGTCGCAAGGCCATGCTGCAGGATATCGCCATCCTCACCGGTGGTACCGTGATCTCCGAGGAAGTGGGCATGGATCTCGAATCCGCCACCCTGGAGCACCTGGGCACCGCCAAGCGCGTGACCATGGACAAGGACAACACCACCATTATCGATGGTTCCGGTGAAAGCGCCGCGATCGAAGCGCGGGTCAAGGAAATCCGCGTGCAGATCGAGAACACCTCCTCCGACTACGATCGCGAGAAGCTGCAGGAGCGGGTTGCCAAACTGGCCGGCGGCGTTGCCGTGATCAAGGTTGGCGCTGCCACCGAGATCGAGATGAAGGAGAAGAAGGCCCGCGTTGAAGACGCCCTGCACGCGACCCGTGCGGCGGTCGAGGAAGGCGTGGTTGCCGGTGGTGGTGTCGCACTGGTGCGCGCCGTGACCGCGATCCAGGATCTCAAGGGCGACAACGAAGACCAGAACCACGGTATCGCGGCGGCCCTGCGTGCCATGGAAGGTCCCCTGCGCCAGATCGTTGCCAACGCCGGCGACGAGGCTTCCGTGGTCCTGGCCAACATCCGCAAGGGTGAAGGCAACTACGGCTACAACGCCGCGACTGGCGAGAACGGCGACATGCTGGAAATGGGCATCCTGGATCCCGCCAAGGTGACCCGTACTGCACTGCAGGCTGCCGGCTCCGTGGCTGCCCTGATGATCACCACCGAGGTGATGATCGCCGAGAAACCGGAAGACAAGTCTGCCGGTGGCGGTATGCCCGACATGGGTGGCATGGGCGGTATGGGTGGCATGGGCGGCATGATGTAAGCGGCCCGCGTACCCACGCGACACTGGAAACCCCGCCTAGCGCGGGGTTTCTTTTTTTCGGGCAGTGTGTTTATTTGTGGCGTGACCCCGCCGGGAGGCTTGGGTCTACAACCATAAACAGAATCGGGAGCACGACATGTCATCCATGATCATTGAGTTCATCCTTCGCTGGTTTCACGTGGTGTTTGGCATCGTGTGGATCGGCATGCTCTATTACTTCAACTTTGTTCAGACCGAGTATTTCAAGGAGGCCGAGGCCGCAGCCAAGGCCGACGCGATGAAGAAGCTCGCCCCGCGGGCGCTCTGGTGGTTCCGCTGGGGGGCGATGTTCACCTTCCTGACCGGCTTCGCGCTGCTGCATTTCGTCGGCGCCATGAGCAACATGGTGGCCAGCTCGCTGATCTGGGTGGGCGCCCTGACCGGTACCCTGATGTTCCTCAATGTCTGGCTGATTATCTGGCCCAAGCAGCAGGTGGTGCTGGGCATGAAAGAGGGCGATGCCGCGGCCTGTGCGGCCAAGGCCGGCCTGGCCTCGCGCACCAACACCCTGTTCTCCGGGCCGATGCTGCTGGGCATGCTGGGCTCCAAGCATGCTCCGTTTATTGAGGCCAGCACCACCGGCTTGATAGCGAGCTGTGCGCTGATCCTGCTGCTGGAGCTGAATGCGCTGTTTGGCAAGCCCGGCCCGATGGCCTCCGTGGTGGGTGTGGTACACATGAGTGTGCTGCTGACCGCGGTCATCTGGCTGTTGCTCGCCTTCCTCTGACAGGCAGTTGCCTGCGCAGCGTCGCTGCCCGCGGCCGGTTTGTCGGGCAGGGCGCGGCGAGGCCCTCCGGAGGCCAGCCGCTCAACGGCTGGCCTTTTGTGTATAATGCGCGGCTACATTTCCCTGCTTGAAGAGCAGCCATGGCCCAGGACGATCTCGATCACATTCCCTCCATCGTGCCCGGCCGGGATGACGACGATCCGGCACCGGTCAGCCGGCCTCGCGGTGCGCGTTCGGAAGCTTCCCCCCGCTCCGGTAGTCGCGGCAGCGGCGGTGGACGCGGAGGCAGCGGTTCTCCTCCGGGTGCCGGGGGCGGTGGCTCCCGGGCCGGCATCGCTGTTGCCGTGCTCGCGCTGCTGCTGGCCGCCGGTGCGGCCTTCTGGGCCTGGCAGCTGCAGCAGAAACTCGGTCAGGCGAATGTCACCATGGAGCGTTACGCCCAGCGTATTGCCGACCTGGAGGACCGCCTCTCGGATACCGATGAGGGCCTGAGCCAGAATACCCAGGCCATGGCGGTCAAGATCAAGGAGCTGTACTCCGAAGTCGACAAGCTCTGGGCCTCGGCCTGGCGCCGCAACAAGGCCGCCATCGAAGAGCTGCAGAAATCCAGTTCGTCCCAGGGCAACAAGCTGTCGGCGACCGAGAAGTCGCTGGCTTCGGCCCAGGAACAACTCAAACAGGCTTCCGCGGACCTCGCGCGCCTGAAGAGCGTTGCCGGTGATCTGGAGCGATTGATGAGCAGTGCCAAGGCCAACCAGGCCGCGGTCGACCGCGCGACCGAGACGCTCAACCGTCTGAGTGGCCAGGTGGCCGGCCTCGCCAAGAAGGTCGAGAACCAGGAGCAGTGGCTGCAGTCCATCGATGCCTTCCGCCGCCAGGTGAACGGCTCCCTCACCGAATTGCAGGGTGCGGTGCGCAGCCTGCAGGCCACGCCGTGAGGCCGCCCCGCGGCGGCCTCCCTACACTTTCCGTTTAGCGATACAGGAACTTCGCCATGACCGTCATTCGTCAGGACGATTTTATTGACAGCGTAGCCGATGCGCTGCAGTTCATCTCCTATTACCATCCGGTCGACTTTGTGCAGGCGGTGCACAAGGCCTGGGAAATGGAGCAGAATCCCGCGGCGAAAGATGCCATGGCCCAGATCCTGATCAACTCGCGCATGTGCGCCCAGGGGCACCGGCCGATCTGCCAGGATACCGGCATCGTCACCGTGTTCCTGAAAATCGGTATGGACGTGCGCTGGGATGCGAAGCTCTCGGTGGCGGACATGGTCAACGAGGGCGTGCGTCGGGCCTATACCCACCCCGATAACGTCCTGCGCGCCTCCATTCTCGACGATCCGGCGGGTGCCCGTCGCAACACCAAGGACAACACCCCGGCGGTGATCCACATGGAAGTGGTGCCCGGCAACACCGTGGACGTGCAGGTGGCGGCCAAGGGCGGCGGTTCCGAGAACAAGTCCAAGTTGGCCATGCTCAACCCTTCCGACAGTATTGTCGACTGGGTGGTGAAGACCGTGCCGACCATGGGGGCAGGCTGGTGTCCGCCGGGCATGCTGGGCATTGGTATTGGCGGCACCGCGGAAAAGGCCGCGGTCATGGCCAAGGAATCGCTCATGGACCCCATCGATATCCACGAGCTGCGCCAGCGCGGCCCCGCCAATCGGGCCGAGGAACTGCGCCTGGAGATCATGGATGCCGTGAACAAGCTGGGCATCGGTGCCCAGGGCCTGGGTGGCCTGACCACGGTACTGGACGTGAAGATCAAGGACTATCCGACCCACGCCGCCTCCCTGCCGGTGGCAATGATTCCGAACTGTGCCGCCACCCGCCATGCGCACTTCGTGCTGGACGGTTCCGGCCCCGCCCTGCAGACACCGCCGGACCTGAACGACTGGCCGGATATCACCTGGGAAGTGGGCGAGGGCGTGCGCCGTGTCAACCTGGACACGGTGACGCCGGAAGAGGCGGCCCAGTGGCAGCCGGGCGACACCCTGCTGCTCTCCGGCAAGATGCTCACCGGGCGCGATGCGGCGCACAAGAAGATGAAAGAACTGATTGAAAGCGGTGAAGGGCTGCCGTCGGACGTCGACCTGAAGGGGCGTTTCATCTATTACGTCGGCCCGGTGGACCCGGTGCGCGACGAAGTCGTGGGGCCGGCGGGTCCTACGACCTCGACCCGCATGGACAAATTCACCGACTTTATCCTCGAGCACACGGGGCTGCTGGGGATGATCGGCAAGGCCGAGCGCGGCCCCGCGGGTATCGAGGCGATCAAGAAGCACAAAGCGGTCTACCTGATGGCCGTGGGTGGCGCGGCCTACCTGGTGTCCAAGGCGATCACGGATGCCCGTGTCGTGGCCTTCCCGGAGCTCGGGATGGAGGCGATCTACGAGTTCGAGGTCAAGGACATGCCAGTGAGTGTGGCGGTGGATGCCCGCGGCGTCTCGGTCCATGAGCAGGGGCCGAAAATCTGGCGCCAGAAGATCGAGGAACAGGCCCTCGAGCTGATCTGAGGGATGTGCGCTCGGCCTGACATCCGCATGTTAGGGGCCCGCTAGTCGTGGCGGCCCCGAGCTTCTACTGGCACGACTACGAGACCTTCGGCACGGATCCGGCCCGGGATCGCCCGGTGCAGTTCGCCGGGCTGCGCACTGACGCCGAGCTCAATGTCATCGGCGAGCCGCTGGTGATCTACGCCCGCCCCGCCAATGATTTCCTGCCCCAGCCCGGGGCCTGTCTGGTCACCGGCATTACGCCTCAGCTGGCGCTGGAGCGCGGCCTGCCGGAATGTGAGTTCATTGCCCGCATTCACCGCGAACTGGCGCAGCCGGGGACCTGTGGCGTGGGCTACAATTCCCTGCGTTTTGACGACGAAGTCACCCGATTTACCCTGTATCGCAACTTTTTTGATCCCTACGCCCGGGAGTGGCAAAACGGCAACTCCCGCTGGGACCTGATCGATGTGCTGCGCACGGCCTGGGCGCTGCGCCCCGAGGGAATCGAGTGGCCCCTGCGGGAGGACGGCAGCGCCAGCTTCCGGCTCGAGGATCTCACCGCCGCCAACGGGATTGAGCACAGCGGCGCCCACGACGCCCTCGCCGATGTCGAGGCCACCATTGCCGTGGCACGCCTGGTCCGGCAGCGGCAACCCCGCCTGTTCGATTACCTGCTGGCTCTGCGTGACAAGCGCGCAGTGCAGGCCATGCTGGATATCCCGGCGATGAAGCCGGTCCTGCATGTGTCCGGCATGTTCGGGGCGCAGCGGCACAACATCGCCCTGATCGTGCCGCTGGCGAAACATCCCAGCAATCGCAACGAGGTGATCTGCTTCGACCTCCACAGTGACCCGGCGATGCTCCGCGAGCTGCCGACGGAGGAGCTCCAGCGCCGCCTGTTCAGCCGCGCCAGCGAGCTGGCGGAAGGCGAGGCCCGTCCCGGCCTGAAGAGCGTCCACATCAACCGCTGCCCCGTGCTGGCTCCGGCGAAGATGGCAGACCCGGCCACGGCCGCCCGGGTCGGACTGGACGGCGAGCGTTGCCGGGCGCACCTGGCCCAGTTGCGGGCCTGGCAGCAGGAGGACCCCGAGGGCATGCAGGCGAGTCTGCGTGCCCTCTACGAAGGGCGCAGCTTCGAGCCGGTCAGCGACCCCGACCGCATGCTCTATAGCGGCGGTTTTTTCTCCGACAGCGACCGCGCCAGCATGCAGCAGATCCAGCGGGCCACGCCGGCGGAGCTGGCGCAGCAGACCTTTGTCTTCGAGGATGCGCGCCTGCCGGAGATGCTCTTCCGCTACCGGGCGCGGAATTATCCCGAGAGTCTGGATGCCGCCGAGCAGGCCCAGTGGGAGGAATTCCGTTACCAGCGCCTGACCGATCCCGAGGCGGGGGGCAGCCTGGTGCTGGAGGATTATCTGAATGAGGTGGAGTCATTGCTGGAGAGCGAGCGCTCCCCCGAGCAGCAGCGGGTGTTGCAGGCCCTCCTGGAGTACAGTGACCTGCTGTTGGTCTGATTAGCGGTAATATCCCGCCCCCGAGGGTGTGCCGCCATGGGCAGGCCACTGTCGCGCCCGTATAATGGCGCCCATCGGCGGCGCTGTCGCCCCGTAGCAGCCCAACAGGAGTCCCTGCGTGCAATTTGCCGGAAGCCATATCCTGTCCATCGCCCAGTTCCAGCGCCATGACGTGGAACGGGTTTTCCAGGTCGCTGACCGCATGCGTCCCTACGCCCACCGGGAGCGCGTGACCAAGGTCCTCGACGGTGCCATTCTCGGTGCCATGTTCTTCGAGCCCAGCACCCGCACCCGCGTCAGCTTTGGCGCGGCCTTCAACCTGCTGGGTGGGGAGGTGCGGGAAACCACCGGCTTTGAAATGTCGGCGATCGCCAAGGGCGAGTCGCTCTACGACACCGCCCGTGTGCTGAGTGGCTACTCCGACGTGATTGCCATGCGCCACCCCCAGGAGGGCTCGGTGGCGGAGTTTGCCGCGGCCAGCCGGGTGCCGGTGTTGAACGGGGGCGACGGCAGCAACGAGCACCCTACCCAGGCGCTGCTCGACTTGTATACCATCCGCCAGGAACTGGCGGCGCGCGGCCGGGGCATCGACCAGTTGCGCATCGCCATGGTGGGCGATCTGCGCTATGGCCGCACGGTACATTCCCTGTGCAAGCTGCTGTGCCTGTTCGACGGGGTACAGGTGATGCTGGTGTCCCCCCTGGAGTTGCGCATGCCCGAAGACATTGTCGAGCAGATGCGCGCGGCGGGCCTGCAGGTGGAGGAGTCCGACGCCCTCGAGGCCAGTATCCGCCACGTCGATATTGTCTACTCGACCCGCATCCAGGAGGAGCGCTTCGCCTCCCGCCAGGAGGCGGATCTCTACCGCGGTCGCTTCCGCCTGAACCAGGCGATCTACACCGAGCACTGTGAGCCGAACACCGTGATCATGCACCCGCTGCCCCGGGATTCCCGGGCCACGGCCCGCGAGCTGGACGAAGACCTGAACGACAACCCCAATCTGGCGATCTTCCGGCAGACCGACAATGGCATGCTGGTCCGGATGGCCCTGTTTGCCCTGGTGCTCGACGTGGTTGAGCAGGTGGATCGCCACGCCCGCGACGTTAACTGGTACACCGCGAGGCGTTTCTGATGCGCCTGCGGTTTGGCGAGGATGCCGTGCGGGTGCTGGGTGAGGAGACCGCCTACCGGGGGTTTTTCAGTCTCCGCCGGGTAAGTCTGCAGCACCGGCTATTCGCCGGTGGCTGGAGTGAAACCTTGACCCGGGAGTTGTTCGAGCGCGGCGATGCCGTCGGGGTTCTGCCCTACGAGGTGGAGACCGACAGCCTGATCCTGCTGGAGCAGTTCCGTCCCGGCGCCCTGCGCGAGGGTGAGACCCCCTGGATGCTGGAGTTGATCGCCGGGGTGGTGGAGGCGGGTGAAGACGACGCCACGGTGGCCCGCCGGGAGGCGCAGGAAGAGGCCGCCTGCGAGTTCAGTGACTTGGTGCCGATTGCCCGCTACTACCCCAGTGCGGGCGCCTGTACTGAACAAGTGCGGCTGTTCTGCGGGCGCGTGCTGCGGGCGGGTGTCGGCTCCATCCAGGGAGCGGATGCCGAGGGCGAGGATATCCTGGTGCACCGGGTGCCCCGGCGCGAAGCCCTGGCCATGCTCGACCGCGGCGAAATCGTCAATGGCCATACCCTGGTGGCCCTGCAGTGGCTACAGCTTCAGGGCGACGCCCTGCGCCAGCGCTGGCTCTGAGGCCGGGATGAGCGAGGAATCCCGTCCGGGCCTCCTGCGGTCGAGCTTGCTGGTGAGCAGCATGACCATGGCCTCGCGGGTGCTGGGCCTGGTGCGGGACGTGGCGATGGCCGCGGTGGTGGGGGCCAGTGCCAACGCCGACGCCTTCTTCGTCGCCTTCAAGATACCCAACTTCCTGCGACGCCTGTTTGCCGAGGGCGCCTTTGCCCAGGCCTTCGTGCCGGTGCTCGCCGACTACCGGGAGCAGGGCAGCGTGGCGGCGGTGCGGGCCCTGGTGGATCGGGTCGCCGGGGTCCTGGGGGGAACCCTGTTGCTGGTGACACTGGTGGCGGTGCTAGCCGCGCCCCTGGTCACCGCGCTGTTTGCCCCCGGCTTCGTCGCCGACCCGGCCAAGTACGGGCTGACCGTCGAGCTGATTCGCATCACCTTCCCCTACCTCTTGCTGATCTCCATGACCGGTTTTTGCGGGGCGATTCTGAACAGCTACGGCCGTTTCGCGGTGCCCGCCCTGACGCCGATCTTCCTCAATCTGTCGCTGATTGGCGCCGCGCTGCTGGCGGCGCCGGCTTTTGCCGAGCCGGTCTATGCCCTGGCCTGGGGGGTCGCCCTGGCCGGGGTGGTACAGCTGCTGTTCCAGCTGCCCTTCCTGTACCGCCTGGACCTGGTACCCCGGCCGCGCTGGGATACCCGTCACGAGGGCGTGCGGCGTATACTGCGGCTAATGGTGCCGGCGCTGTTCGGGGTGTCGGTCAGTCAGATCAACCTGCTGCTGGACACGGTCCTGGCCTCCTTTCTGCCCACCGGCTCGGTCTCCTGGCTATACTATTCGGACCGTCTGATGGAGTTGCCCCTGGGGGTGTTCGGGGTGGCCATTGCCACCGTCATATTGCCCAGCCTCTCGGCACATCGTGCCGGCGCACGCATGCGGGACTTCAGCCTGACCCTGGACTGGGCGGTCCGCTCGGTCCTGTTGATTGCCGTGCCCGCGGCCGCCGCTCTCGCACTGCTGGCCGAGCCGATTCTGATCACCCTGTTCCAGTACGGCGCCTTCGAGGTTGGTGATGTGGCGATGTCGGCGCACAGTCTGCGCGCCTATCTCCTGGGGCTGATGGCCTTCATGTTGATCAAGGTTCTGGCCCCGGGATTCTATGCCCGTCAGGACACCGCGACCCCGGTGAAAATTGGCATCGTGGCGATGGTCGCCAACATGCTCCTCAACCTCGCCTTCGTGCTGCCCTTGATGCATTTTTCCCAGCTCGGTCACGTGGGTCTGGCCCTGGCCACCAGCGTGGCCGCCTGGTTGAACGCGGGGCTGCTGTGGCGCGGTCTGCGCCGGGAGCAGGTCTATGTCTTCCAGCCTGGCTGGGGTGTCTACCTCTTCCGTCTCGCGGGGGCATCCCTGGGCATGGCCGGGGTGCTGCTGTGGCTGACACCGGCCGCCGCGACCTGGCTGGACTGGTCGCTGTCGCGCCGCGCCCTGCAGCTGGCGATGGTGGTGCTGGCCGGTGGGGGCACTTACTTACTGCTCCACCTGATGGCTGGCACGCGGCTGTCCCAGCTGCGCACGCCGGGGTCGCCGGCATAGGCTGCGGGCCCCAAGTTCGCTATACTGCCCGGCTTGACTTAACAGGGCGATAAGGTATCCATGGAGCTCATTCGCGGCCTGCACAACTTGCGGCCCCGACACCGCAATTGCGTGGCCACGCTGGGCGCCTTCGACGGTGTTCACCTGGGGCATCAGGCGGTCATCGGTCAGCTCCAGGCCCGTGCGCGGGAGCTGGATCTGCCCGCGGTGGTGATCTCTTTCGAACCCTTGCCCCGGGAGTACTTGCGGCCTCTGCAAGCGCCCGCCCGGCTGATGAGTTTTCGCGAGAAATGTGTGGCCCTGGCCGGACTGGGTGTCGACCGTGTCCTGCGCATCCGCTTCAACGAAGCGGTGCGGACCATGCCGCCCCGGGCCTTTATCGAGCAGGTGTTTGTCGAGGGCCTGGGGGTCAAGCACCTGGTACTCGGGGACGATTTCCGCTTCGGCCGTGCCCGGGAGGGCGATTTCGAGATGATCGCCGCCGAGGGCGAGCACTACGGCTACCAGGCGGAGACCACCGATACCTACACCCTGGACGGCGAACGGGTCAGCAGTACCCGCATACGCAAGGCGCTGGCGGACGCCGATTTCGCCCTGGCGGAGCGCTTGCTGAGCCGCCCCTACAGCATTTCGGGCAAGGTGGTCTACGGGCGCCAGCTCGGGCGCGAGCTGGGTTTCCCGACGGCCAATCTGCAGCTGCACCGGCTGCGTTCGCCGCTGTCGGGGGTCTATGCGGTGCGTGTGCACGGCGCCGGCCTGTCGGGTGCGCCGGGAGTGGCCAACGTGGGCACGCGACCCACGGTGAACGAGAGCATTCGCGCCAATCTTGAGGTGCACCTCCTGGATGGGCGTCCCGAGCTCTACGGCCGCCGCATTGCGGTGACCTTTCTGCACAAGCTGCGCGATGAGCAGCGCTTCCCCTCGGTGGAAGTGCTGCGGGAACAGATAGCCGCCGACACGGCGGAGGCGCGCGCCTGGTTTTCCGGGCGGCGAAATCATGACGGTTGAGTTGACGGCGAGATGACGGATTACAAGGACACACTGAACCTGCCCAAGACGGCCTTCCCGATGAAGGCGAGCCTGGCCCAGCGGGAGCCGGCCCGGGTCAAGGTCTGGCAGGAGGGCGACCTCTACGGCAAGTTGCGCGCCGCGCGTGCCGGGCGGCCCCAGTTCATTCTTCACGACGGCCCGCCTTACGCCAACGGTGACCTCCACCTCGGGCACGCCGTGAACAAGATTCTCAAGGACATGATCGTCAAGTCCCGGACCCTGGCGGGCTACGACGCGCCCTATGTGCCCGGTTGGGACTGCCACGGCTTACCGATTGAGCTGAACGTCGAGAAAAAGGTGGGCAAGCCAGGGGTCAAGGTTTCCGCGGCGGAGTTCCGGCAGAAGTGCCGCGAGCATGCGGCCCGCTATGTGGATGCACAGCGCGCGGATTTTCGCCGCATGGGCGTGATCGGCGACTGGGACGAGCCCTACCTGACCATGAATTTCCAGCAGGAAGCGGACATCGTCCGCACCCTGGGCCGGATCATCGCCAACGGTCATCTGCACAAGGGGACCAAGCCGGTGCACTGGTGCCTGGATTGCGGTTCCGCACTCGCCGAGGCGGAAGTGGAATACCAGGACAAGCGTTCCAGCGCCATCGACGTGGCCTTCGTCGCGGTGGACCCCGGCGCCTTTGCCCGCGCCTGTGACAGTGCGTGGTCCGGTGAGGTCGCAATCCCCATCTGGACGACCACCCCCTGGACGCTGCCCGCGAACATGGCGGTCTGCCTGAGCCCGACGTTGGAGTATGTACTGATCGAAGGCGAGAGGCGCGCGCTGCTGGTCGCCAGCGAGTTGGCGGAAAGCGTGGCGACACGTCTCCAGCTCGACGGGGTCAAGGTACTCGGGCGCTGTCGCGGAGACGCTCTGGAGCATCAGGCCCTGCGCCACTGCTACCAGGACCGCGAGGTGCCGGTCATCCTGGGTGACCACGTCACCACCGAGGCGGGCACGGGGGCCGTGCACACGGCGCCGGCCCATGGCCAGGAGGACTTCGCGGTCGGTCAACGCTACGGGCTCGAGGTTTACAACCCGGTGGGTGGCAATGGCGTCTACCTGCCGGAGACCGAACACTTTGCCGGCCAGCATGTGCTCAAGGTGGACGAGGCCATGCTGGCTCTGCTGCGCGAGCACGGTACCTTGCTGCACAGTGAGGCCTACGATCACTCCTATCCCCACTGCTGGCGACACAAGACGCCGGTGATCTTCCGGGCCACGCCACAGTGGTTTATCGCCATGCAGCAGAACGGTCTGCTGGATGCCGCCAAGGCCGCGGTGGAGCAGGTCAGCTGGGTGCCGGACTGGGGCAAGGCGCGCATTGACGGCATGCTGGCCCAGCGCCCCGACTGGTGCATTTCCCGCCAGCGGGCCTGGGGCACGCCCATCCCCCTGTTTTTGCACCGTGAGACCGGTGAGCTGCACCCGCAGACGGCGGAGCTGATCGAGGCTGTTGCCCAGCGCATGGAAAGCGGCGGTATCGATGCCTGGTTCGACCTGGAACCGGCGGAGCTGTTGGGCGATGCGGCCGCGGACTACGAGAAGGTGACCGATACCCTCGACGTCTGGTTTGACTCCGGGGTGACCCACGCCTGTGTGCTGCGGCGTCGCGAGGAACTCAGGGCGCCGGCAGATCTCTACCTGGAGGGCTCCGACCAGCACCGCGGCTGGTTCCAGTCCTCGCTGCTGACCGGCCTCGCCGCCTACGGTGAGGCGCCCTACCGTCAGGTACTGACCCACGGCTTCACGGTAGATGCCCAGGGCCGCAAGATGTCCAAGTCCCTGGGCAATGTGATCGCGCCGAAGGAGGTCATGAATGACCTCGGCGCCGATGTCCTGCGCCTGTGGGTGGCCGCTACCGATTACCGCGGCGAGCTGACGGTGTCGAAGGAAATTTTCAAGCGTACCGCCGACGCCTACCGCCGGATTCGCAATACCGCGCGTTTCCTGCTGGCCAACCTGAATGGTTTTGAGCCGGCCCGGGACCTGCAGGCCTTCGACCGTTTGCTGCCCCTGGATCGCTGGGTCATTGATCGCGCCGCGAGGCTCCAGGACGAGCTGGCGGCGGCCTACGAGGGCTACCATTTTCATCAGGTGTACCAGAAGCTGCACAACTTCTGTGCCACTGACCTGGGTGGCTTCTACCTGGATGTGATCAAGGACCGGCAGTACACCACCCAGGCCGACAGCCTGGCTCGCCGCTCGGCACAGACGGCGCTGTACCACATTGCCGAGGCCCTGGTGCGCTGGATGGCGCCGGTGCTCAGCTTTACCGCGGAGGAGATCTGGGAAAACCTGCCCGGTGAGCGCGACGAGTCAGTCCTGCTGTGCGAGTGGTACACCGGCCTGCAAAGGCTGCCCGCGGACGAGCCCATGGGCCGGAATTTCTGGGACTCGGTCATGGCGGCGCGCGCGGCGGTGAATCGGGAGATCGAGGTACAGCGCGGTGCGGGAGCGGTTCGCGGCTCCCTGGACACGGCGGTGACGCTCTACGCGGATGCCGGGCTGGCGGCGACCCTGGCTGCGCTGGGGGATGAGCTGCGCTTTGTCCTGATTACTTCGGCGGCCACAGTCCTCCCTCTCGCCGAGGCACCGGACGGTGCGGCAGGCACGGAGTTGGCGGGCCTGCGCCTGCAGGTCGTGCCCAGCGAGGCACCCAAGTGCGAGCGCTGCTGGCACCGGCGCGAGGATGTCGGGAGCCACGCCGGCCACCCCGGTTTGTGCGGCCGCTGTGTAGAGAACGTGGAAGGTGCCGGTGAGCAACGTTTCTACGCCTAGGCCCTGGCCTCTGTGGCTGTGGTACGCCCTGGCGCTGTGGGTCATTGTGCTGGACCAGGCGACTAAACACCTGGCGGAGGGTCTGCTCGCGTACGCGCAGCCCCAGGCGGTGACGGCCTGGTTCAACCTGACCTTGCAGTACAACACCGGTGCCGCCTTCAGTTTCCTGAGCGATGCCGGTGGCTGGCAGCGCTGGTTTTTCACCGGCATTGCACTGCTTATCAGTGGCGTACTGGTGGTTTGGCTCTACCGCCTGCCGCGTGTGCAGCGCCTGTTGCCGCTGTCCCTCGCACTCATCCTGGGTGGGGCCGTGGGCAATCTGTGGGACCGGGTGGTGCTCGGTCACGTGGTGGATTTCATTTCCCTGCACTATGCCGGGTATTACTTCCCGGCCTTTAATCTGGCGGACTCCGCGATTACAGTGGGAGCTGCCTGCATGGTTCTGGACAGTTTCCGCTCCCACCGGGAGCCGGAAAACGCCTGAAGGAGGTCGTCATGGCCACGGTATCGGCGGTGCCCGTCAGCGAGGGCACCCGCGTCACACTCAATTTTGCACTCACCCTGGAAGACGGATCCGAAGTTGACTCCAACTTCGACCGCGATCCGGTGGACTTCGTGGTCGGCGACGGCAGTCTGCTGCCCGGCTTCGAGCGCCTGCTCTTCGGCATGATGCCGGGGAGCCGGGAACGCTTCACCGTATCGCCCGAGGATGCTTTCGGCCAGCCCAACGAAAACAACGTCCAGGTGCTCCCACGGAGCCAGTTTGAGACGGAGGAACTGGAGGAGGGCATGGTGTTCTCTTTCGCCGACGCCAGCGGTGCCGAGCTGCCGGGGGTTGTGGCTGCCTTCGACGACGAGGCGGTGACCGTGGACTTCAACCACCCGCTGGCGGGCCGGACACTGCTGTTCGAGGTGCTGATCCACCGGGTGGAGCCGGCGGAGTTGCACTGATGGATGTGCGCCTGGCCAATCCCCGCGGTTTCTGTGCCGGTGTCGACCGCGCGATTGATATCGTCAATCGGGCCCTGGAACACTTCGGCGCGCCGATCTATGTGCGTCACGAGGTCGTGCACAACAAGTTCGTGGTGGACGACCTGCGCAGTCGCGGTGCCATTTTTGTCGATGAGCTGGACGAGGTGCCCGACGATAGCATCGTGATTTTCAGCGCTCACGGGGTGTCGAGGGCGGTGCGCAAGGAGGCGGACCGGCGCTCCCTCAAGGTCTTCGATGCCACCTGTCCCCTGGTGACCAAGGTACATATCGAGGTGGCTCGCTACAGTCGGGAGGGTGCCGAGTGCATCCTGATCGGCCACTGTGGCCACCCTGAGGTTGAGGGGACCATGGGCCAGTACGATCGGAGCGCCGGGGGTGATATCTATCTGGTGGAGGACGAATCCCAGGTCGACTCACTGCCGGTACGCCGTCCCGAGCATCTGTTCTACGTCACCCAGACTACCCTCTCGATGGACGATACGGCGCGGGTGATTGATGCCCTGCGCCGACGTTTCCCGGCGATACAGGGGCCGCGCAAGGACGACATCTGCTACGCGACGCAAAACCGCCAGGACGCGGTCAAGCAGCTGGCCGCAGACTGTGATCTGGTGCTGGTAGTGGGGTCCCTGAACTCTTCCAATTCCAACCGCCTGCGCGAACTGGCCGAGCGGATGGGAGCGGAAGCCTATCTGGTGGACAGTGCCGAAGATCTGCGGCCCGAGTGGCTGGCGGGCAAGAGCCGGGTGGGCGTGACGGCGGGGGCGTCAGCCCCCGAGGTCCTGGTGCAGGCCGTGATTTCGCGCCTGCAGGAGCTGGGTGGTGCAGCGCCGGTGGAGCTCGAGGGGCGTCCCGAGAACGTGACTTTCTCTCTGCCGCGGGAATTGCGCATCCCCCTGCGCCATCTGGACTAGGCGCTTTTCGGCAAATGTGTTCCCCGGCTGGTAATCCCCAGCCTGTGATCTAGTCTCCATGGCACAGGGAGGTGTGCCATGGACAGGATGTCCCTATCCGGCCCCCCGCGGGGCCTGACGCTGCTCGAACTGTTGCTGGTACTGGCCGTACTGGCAGTGCTGGCCGCGCTGATGGTGCCGGGCTTTCAGACCCTGCAGCAGGCTGTATCGATCCGGCTCGAGGCAGGGCGGCTGCTGCAGGCCGTCAGTCTGGCCCGCAGCGAGGCCATGTTCCGCGGGGAGGCAGTGACCCTCTGTCCAACGGCCCCTGACCCGGCGGGTGACACCGAACACTGTCGCGGAACCTATAGCCAGGGCTGGATGCTCTATGCCAATCCAGGAGCCCTGGCGCAACCCGTCACGGCGGAGCAGATACTGCAGCGCTGGCCGGGGCGGCCGAACCTCACCATTGTCAACCGCGCCGGCACGCAGCTGCTCGACGCGCGGGTCAGCTGGCGTGCCGATGGCACGGCCCGGCGCAACCTCACCTTCATGGTCTGTTCACGTCAAAAGCCGTCGCTGGCGTCCTGGAGCCTGGTACTCAACCGCCTGGGAAGACCGCGGCTGGCTCGCGGCTGGGGTGACTGCAATGCGTCAGTCTGACCCCGGTCAGCGGGGCTTTGGCCTGGTCGAGGTGATGCTGGCAGTGCTGGTTGGCAGTCTCGGCATGCTCGGCCTGGCGGCCAGTCAGGTGCTGGCAAGCCGCATGTTGGACGAGGCCCGGCAGCGCAGCCAAGCCACGCTACTGGCGGTCGACATGCATGCGCGACTGCGGGCGAATGCCGGGCACAGGGGGCTCTATCCGGTGCATGGACTGGGTGCTGAGCCGGCGCCGGTGCAACCCCCCGATTGTCGTCAGGTCAGCTGCTCACCGGCGGACCTGGCGCGCTTTGATCTCGACCAGTGGGCTCGCCAGCTCACCGGCAGGCCTGGGCAGGGGCCGGATGCCGCCGGGACCCTGCGTGCCTGTGTCGACGTGTCCGGGCGCCTGGTCACCGTTGCCCTGGCTTGGCGTGGGCGCGGCGTGGCATTGCCGGACCCGCCCCCCCACGATTGTCCCGCGGGGGAGAGCCCCGGACCAGGCCGGCAGCGGGGCTTGCGACTGAGCAGCTGGGGCAGAGGCTCGTGAAGGCGAGAACGGCAGGACTGACGCTGGTGAGCCTGCTGGTTGCCGTGGGCCTCGGTAGCCTGTTGCTGCTCAGCCTGAGCACCTTCTGGCTCCAGGCGCGCCTGGAACTGCAGCGCGGGGAAGCCATGGCCAGGCTGCAGGACACCGGGCGTCATGTTCTCGGAATGCTGCAGCGGGAGGTGGCGCTTGCCGGGTACGCGGGGGGTGTGCCCTCGCAACGCGTGGAGACCCGCTTGGATGCCAGCCTGGCCTGTTCAGACAGTGTGGACTGGGCATTGAGTGCGCACCCGGCGGTGGATGTCGCCCCGTCGCCCGGCACACCGTCGGTGACAGTGGCCGGGCATCAGCTTGATTGTATACCCGGTGAGGATATCCAGCCGGGGAGTCCTTTGCTGGTCCTGCGCCGCAGTGCCACCTGGCCTGCGCTCACACTCGACACTTCCTCCATGCCGGCCGACGGACGCTGGTACCTGGCACGCGACGGCAGCAGGCTGGAGGCGGACTGGCTATTTCTTCCCGAAGGTGCCTCCCGCGAATCGATACCTCTGGGGCAACACCAGAGCTATTGGGACTGGCGCGTTGCGATCTTTTACCTCCGTCGCTGGTCGCAGCGACCGGGGGACGGGATCCCAACGTTATGCATGGAGCACCTGCAGGTGCTGCGCATGGTCACCGAGTGTCTGGCTGAGGGGGTCGAGCAATGGGTGCTGGAATTTGGCCTCGACCTGGATCACAACGGTGTGGTGGATACCTACCGGGAGGCGCCGGCGGCGGAGCACCTGGCCCGCGCGCGCATGCTGCAGGTACACCTGCTCCTGCGCAGCGTGAGTCCGCTCGCCGGGCCGCGCCAAGCGCAGGAGTTTCACCTCGGCCCCCGCAGGCTTCAGCGGCCCGCTGACGGCTACTTCCGGCGTACCCTGGCGCTGGCCCTGCCCCTGACCAATCTGGGCTTGCAGCGTGATATGGAGCGGCTGCCGTGAGGTCGCTGCGACAGGCCGGACTGGTTCTGCCCGCGACCCTGCTGCTGTTGCTGTTGACCTCCCTGGTCACCGTGACCTTGCTGCGGGTTGCACAGGCGGAGCAGCGCCTTGCGGGCAATCTGCAACAGTATCAACAGACGCGTTTGCTGGCCGAGGCACTGTTGGCGCAACTGGTCCGGGAAACGGCCGCTTTTGACCCGTCCCTGCCGCCTGGCGCACTGCGCTGTCGTCCCGGTGCCGGCTGCGAGCGGGATGACCTGGTCCTGGTGCTGCCGGAGGGCGCTCTGCCTGTTGGTATGCAGGCCAGTTGGTCAGTGCGTCGCCTGCAGCCTGCCTGGCTGGAGCACTGGCCGTTTCGACAGCGGGAGTCCAGCGTGTCGACGGCCCTCTCAAGCCCGACGGCAGTTTTCGAGGCCAGCGTCACGGTAGACGCTCGTGCGTTGCAGGGCGGTCGATCGCGGCGTGCGGTCGGGGTTGCCCTGCGCGGGGAGCCGCGAACATGACCCGGTACTCCTGGATTCTGACCCTGTGCCTGTTGTTGGCGAACCCGGTATTGGCGGATGACCTGGAGGCCTATCGCCTCGGCGAGGCTTGCGACGACCCAGAGCTGGCTCCGGGCTACAGCCTGCCGGGGCCGGGGCTCGGACGGCAAATGCTGCCGGGATTGCCTCCTGCGGGAACGGCGCATGTGGGGCTGCCGATGGCGATGTATCTGCCTCTGTTTCAGCCCCGTCATGCGCCGGCCTGGCCCGGCAACCTGAAGAAACTCCAGATACTCGGCGGGCGTGCAGTGGATGCCATGGGGCAATCGGCCCTGGAAGACAGTGGAGAGCGCACCGGGCAGCTGAAGTTGTCGGCGACAACCCTGTGGACACGCGTGGATCAGCCCTTCGGTGAGTCGCCGGACGGTGGCGACCTGAAGCGCGGTGGCGCGGGCCAGCAGTTGATGTTGGCGCCAGTGTCGGAGGTGCCGGTGCCGGGGCAGCGCAGGGTTCTGCTAGAACCCCTTGCCCATAGCAATGGAGAGCTCGCCGATATTCCGCCGCTGCTCGCGGATGCCGCGTCCGCGCGGGAGCTAAGTGCCGAGCTTGGCGTCAGGGATGAGACCGAGGCCCGGGCGGTGCTGCGCTGGGCGCGGGGACTGCCGCCGGCGCAGGGTGATGTGACAGCACCCTGGCGGCTCGGGGCCATTCTACACAGTCAACCCGTCGTGGTGGATTACGGACCCGATCCGGCCGGCGCAGAGGGCGCACGCCTGCGGCGAATCCTCTTTGGCACCCAGTGGGGTTTTTTGCACATGATCGCAGACGGCGGAGGTGGGGCCGAAGGCAGGGAAATATTTGCTTACCTGCCGCGCCAGTATCTAGGCAACCTCGCAGTGCTATCGCAGGTGCAAGCGAATACGGTGAACTTTGTTCACGGCCTTGACGGGAGCCCGGTCGTGCTGCGTCGCGATGTCGACGGCGACGGACGCATTGAGCCAGTGGCCGGGGACTGGGTACGAGTTGCATTTGGCATGCGTCGTGGCGGGCGCGGCTACCAGATGCTGGATATTACGGATCCCGACGGGCCGCCGCGACTGTTGTGGCGTATCCGGCCGCAAGGGGATTATGCCCGCCTGGGGCTGGGTTTCTCCAAGCCGGTGAGTGGGCGCGTACTCTACGAGGACGGAGAGCGCGAAGTGCTGATATTCGGAGCCGGCTATCACGGTGGTCGGGATGGCGAGGGAAAACCGTTGGGCAAGGACGCAGCCGACGATCCGGATCCTGTCGGGAATGCCATCCTGGTCGTGGATGCCGCGACAGGCAAGCTTGTCTGGCAGGCCAGCGCCAACACCAGCGGATCCGCGGCCCCTGCTCATCGGCAGCCCGCCATGCGTCACAGTATCCCTTCGCAGGTTGCGGTGTTGCGCAATCACCGCGGTCTCATCTACCGCGCTTACCTGGGCGACAGTGGTGGTCAGGTGTGGCGGGTGGACTTGCCCCCGGGGCGGGAACCTGGTCAGAGGGAGCGCTACTGGCGAGCTCGCCTTTTCGCAGACCTGGGGGAACTTGGCGGGGCTCCGCGGCTGCGCCGGTTTTTCCATGCGCCGGCCGTGTTCCAGGCGCGCGACACGGCGGGTACGCCCTTCGATGGCATCGTTCTGGCCAGCGGCAATCAGGCACAGCCGCTGGATCTGCAGGGGCGAGACTATCTGTTTTACCTGCGGGACTACCAGGTGGGTCCCACAGCCGGGAATGTGACGCCCATTGACGCTGAGGCGCTGCCCGATCTCGCCGACTGTGCCCACGATATTCCCCTGTGTCGTTCCGGGCGGCAGGCTGGCTGGAAAATGGCCCTGGAGGGACCCGGGGAGAAGGGGCTCTCGAGGCCCCACCTGGCAGGGGGACGGTTGTGGTTGACCAGCTACCTGCCGCCGCAGCGCCGCGAGGACTGTGAACGCTCTCCGGGGCGAAATCGCCTTTATCGTCTGCAACTGCTCGACGAAGGGCCGCCGGCGCGGGTGCGTATGCTGACGCTGGCGCCGGGGCTGCCCGCGAGCATCGCCAGGGTAGGGTGGCAGGCCTGGGTGCCAGCCGGGCCCGTGCCGGTCGACTGGCTTCCAGAGATGCCCCCGGAGGGGGCGGATGACGCCAGCCTGCCGCGGCAGCTGTTGCCGGCCGCGGTGCGGCGCCTGGTTCCCCTGTATTGGCGCGATCTGGAGCGCGAGTAGGCATGATCAGGGCAAGGGGATTTTCCCTGCTGGAGTTACTGGTCGTACTGGTCCTGCTGGGCTGGCTGGCGACACTGGCGCTGCCAGCGTTTCAGGAGCAGATACTACGTGCTCGTCGAGTGGTCGCCACCACGGCGCTGTGGGAGCTGATGCTTCGCCAGGAGCAGTACTTTACTCGCCACCGCCGCTACGCCATGGACCTGTCCAGTCTTGGCGTGGGGCACGGCGATCATTTTTACCTCGATGCCCACGGCAGGAGGCAGGAAGAGCCCGGAATTTACCGGATTTCGGTGGCGCAGGGAGAGGCGCAGACACTGCGCCTGCTGGCCACGGCGGTGGGTCGCCAGGCTCGAGACCATCGCTGCGCACGGTTGTGGCTCGACAGTACCGGGGCACACGGCAGTGTTACCCGCGAGGCCTTGGCGGATGCGGCGGAAAGTGTGCCGGCCGCCGGCAAGTCGGCGTGCTGGCCCTGACTGCGCTTCAGAGTGCCCGAAGCAGGCAAGCTCAGTCGTCCAGACCGAGCTTCTGCAATCGGTAGCGCAGGCTGCGGAAGGAGATGCCCAGCTCCCGCGCCGCAGCCGTCTTGTTGCCGCCACAGGTCTCAATCGTCGACGTCAATACCTGGCGTTCGATAGCGTTCATGTAGCCGTCGAGGTCGCCCCGCGCCGCGGTCAGTGGGGGCGGCGTTGACGCAGCGGCATCCAGGGTTCGCTGCATCTCGGGGTCGCTCTCGGCGGGAACGGCGCCTGACCCGGTGTGGTTCGGGTGGCCCCGGCTTGTCTGATGCCCTTGCAGCTGCAGGTCACCGGTGTCGATGCTACTGCCCTCGGCGAGGGCCAGCGCGCGTTCCAGCATGTTTTCCAGTTCCCGGACATTGCCGGGAAAGGCGTAGTCCTGCAGCGTCGACAGGGCGGAGGGTGTCAGGCGCACGGCTTCGCTGGCGCCCAGCCGGAGAAGGAGAACCTCGACGAGTTGCGGCAGGTCTTCCCGATGCTCCCGCAGGGCCGGTATGTGCAAATCGATGACGTTGATGCGGTAGAAAAGGTCATTGCGGAAGCGCCCCGCTTCCACCTCGCTGGCCAGGTGCCGGTGGGTGGCACTGAGCAGGCGGATATCCGTTGCCTGCTCGCTCTGGGCACCCACCGGGCGCACGGCCTTTTCCTGGATTGCGCGCAGCAGTTTGACCTGCATGGGAAGGGGCAATTCGGCGATTTCGTCGAGGAAGAGCGTACCGCCCTCCGCCGCCTGGAACAGGCCCTGCTTGTCGCGACTGGCACCGGTAAAGCTTCCCTTCAGGTGGCCAAAGAACTCGCTCTCCATCAGCTCGGGGGGGATAGCGCCGCAGTTCACAGCGATGAAGGGCCCCTCCGCACGCGGCCCCTCGGCGTGGATCAGTCTGGCCACCACTTCCTTGCCCACCCCGGATTCGCCGTGAATATGCACGGGTGCCTGGCTGCGCGCGAGTTTGCGGATTTGCTGCCTCAAGCTCTGCATCGCAGGCGATTGCCCGACTAGTTGCAGGCGTGCGCCATTGGCAGCGGTGTTTGCGCTCCGCCGGGGCAGTTTCAGGGCTGTCTGCACCAGGCTGCGCAGGCGCTCGAGCTCGATCGGCTTGCTGATGAAGTCGAAAGCGCCTCCCTTGAGGGCCGAGATGGCAGTTTCCACACTGCCGTGCGCCGTGATAACCGCGACCGGCAGGTCCGGGTACTCTCGCTGGATCAGCTCCACCAGGCTGATGCCATTGCCATCCGGAAGTCGCATGTCAGTCAGACAGAGATCCGGCGTGCGCTGCTGCAATTGATGTCGCGCCTCCTGCAGGGTGGCGGCGCAGTGAGAGGCGAGGCCCATCCGCTCGAGCGTGAGACTCAGCAGCTCGCGGATGTCGGGCTCATCGTCAACAATGAGGACGGACTGTGTGGTGCCCTGATTCATCGGAACCCCCGCGGGCTCAGCGTGATGCGGAAGCAGCTTTCGCCCTGTCCGGTTCTCCGGTAGCGCAGGCTGGCCCGGTTGATTTCACAGAGTTCCCGGCTCAGATAAAGGCCCATGCCACTCCCCTCTGTGACGGTGGTAAAAAAGGGTTCGAAGAGTTTGGGCTGGTCATGCGGGGAGACCCCCTCGCCGCGGTCCAGCACATCCAGCAGGCACTGACGCGTGGCCGGGTCGGTGTGAACCTCGACGCGAGCCGCCGCATTTCCGCCGGCCATCTTACTGTGACGCAGGGCATTGTCCAGCAGGTTGCCCAGAATCCGCCGCAGGTTCTCCGGGTCGAATTCAATCGTGAGATCGGGCTGCTCACAGTGGAAGTCTATGCGGGCGGGCTCCTGGAGTAGCGCCTGGTAGCGCTGCAGGAAACCGGGGATCCATTCGGCGAGTCGAATGGGTGCGGGGCGCGGTGGCTCCCGGCGGGAGATCCGCATGATACTTTCGATGGTCTGGTTAACCCGCACGCTATGCTGCTGGATGATGTCAGCCAGTCGCTGGTCGGCGGGCTGCAGGTCGGCTGACTCCTGCAGCAGCTGGGCGGCGTGACTGATGGCTCCCAGAGGATTGCGGACCTCGTGGGCAATGCTGGCTGTCAGGCGCCCAAGGGAAGCCAGTTTGAGAGATTGCGCATACTGTGCCACCGGGCGGTGATCCTCGAGAAAAATCAGCGTGCTGGCTACCGCCTCCGGCCCCAGGTGCAGGAAGTGAGCGGTCACCAGGGGGCTGTCCTGGTTTACCTGGAAAGGTTCCGGGCGATGCTCACCACTCAGCTGCCAGTCTCGGCATTGTTTCGCCAGTTCGGGGCTGTAGGTTGCCAGTGACGTGGGCTCGGCGAGTGGGCGGTCGCGATCGAGCGGCAGCAGTCTGCGTGCCGCCTCGTTGATCCGGCGCGCCTGCCCCCGATCGTCCAATAGCAGGACCCCGGCCTGCAGGTGCTGCACAATCTGTTCGTTCAGTCGCTGTAGCTGGTGCAGGTCGGTCGCACGGCTGCGCGCCAGTGCCTCGGCGCGCCCCAGCCTCGAGGCGATCAGCTGGACCAGCAGCGACACCGCGAAGATCAGCAGGCCCAGCAGGCCCGCGGGCAACAGGCCGTTCAGGTCCTGGGCACCGCGGAGTATCAGCCACACGGTATCCAGCAGCGTCACCAGTACGCTGATTGCCGCCAGCAGGGTGGCAAGAATGCGCCGACTGAGCATGACCGCACTGGCGGCGACGGTGATCACCATGAGCACCGGCAAGCCGCTGCTCATGCCGCCGCTGGTGTCGGCGAGCAGGGCGATGATGGTGATATCCACCAGAAAGACGGCAAACAGGCCGCGCTGGGAGAACTTCCAGTGGCGAAGGACGGCCACCAGTAGGAGCAGAGCCGTCGACAGGTAGCCCAGGGACCCCAGAAGGTAAAGGCCCGGGTTGAGGTGCCCCACGAGCTCGCGAGCGGTGGGGCTGACCAGCATGCTCAACAGCGCCACGGACAACAGCAAACGGTAGCCGGCATAGACACGCAGCAGCGCCAGGCTGTGCTGTGGCGGCGCGCTGGCGATTTGTGTCGATGGCGAGGTGAGCAGCGTCACTGTCAGTCGGTCCTGAATCCTGGCCAATTCAGTGTATCAGGAAGCGCGGGATGCGCGGGGCTGGTAGCGGGCTGCGCTTTCCCGGAAAATGGCTGGCTTGATCTGAGAGGACCACAGCCCATGAGTACCCTGAACCTTCTGATGGCGCAGATGAACACCCTGGTAGGTGATTTCGAAGCGAATACCGATCGCGTGATCGAGATCATGCGCCGCGCGGAAGAAGAGCACAGCAGCCCGGTGATCGTATTCCCCGAGCTGACACTCAGTGGTTACCCCCCGGAGGATCTTCTCCTGCGCCCCAGCGTGGAGCTGCGGGTAGCTCGGTCACTGCGCCGTCTGTGTGAAGCCATGCAGGGCGATGCCTGGCTGGTGCTGGGTTTTCCCCGGCGCGAGGGGATTGCCCTTTACAATGCTGCTGCGGTCCTGCATCGGGGGGAAATCGTCGCCGAATACCACAAGCAGTGCCTGCCCAATTACCAGGTCTTTGACGAGGTGCGCTATTTCCAGCCCGGCAGCCAGCCCTGCGTGGTGGATATCCAGGGTGTACCCGTGGGGCTGACCATCTGCGAGGACATCTGGGAAACCGGCCCGGTACGGCAGGCGGCGGAGGCGGGTGCGGAATTGATCCTCAACCTGAATTCTTCGCCTTACCACCGGGGCAAGCGGGTCGAGCGCTGGGAGCTGGTGGCCGAGCGCGCGCGCAGCAGTCATTGCCCGATCGTCTACGTCAATCAGGTGGGCGGTCAGGACGAGCTGGTCTTCGACGGCGGTTCCTTCGCCGTGGGTGCCAACGGCGCGCTGCGTGCTGCGACACCCAATTTTGTCGAGGGAGAGTTCTGGCTACAGGCTTCCCGCGACAGTGATGCGGTGGTCTTGCATTGTGAAGAGCCTCCCGCGGAGCCCCTCGACGAGCTGGAAGCGACCTGGCGGGCCCTGGTGCTTGGCTTGCGCGATTACGTCAACAAGAACCGTTTCCGCGGCGTGGTGCTGGGGCTGTCCGGCGGGATCGACTCGGCCCTGACCCTGGCTGTAGCAGTGGAGGCCCTGGGGCCGGAACGGGTCGAGGCCGTCATGATGCCTTTCCGCTATACCTCGTCGATGAGCGTGGAAGACGCCGCCGAGCAATCCCGCATGCTCGGGGTCAAGCACAGCGTGATTTCCATCGAGTCGGCCTACGAGGCCTTCATGGATGGCCTGAGCGAGGAGTTTGCCGGTACCGAGGTGGATACCACCGAGCAGAACCTGCAGGCGCGCTGCCGCGGTGTTTTCCTGATGTCCATTTCCAACAAGAAAGGCCTGCTGGTCCTTACCACCGGCAACAAGAGTGAGTTGGCCGTGGGTTACTCGACGCTCTACGGTGACATGGCGGGGGGCTTCGACGTGCTCAAGGACGTGCCCAAGACCCTGGTCTTCGAGCTGGCGCGCTACCGCAACCGGCTGTCCCCCTGCGTGCCCCAGCGGGTCATCGACCGGCCGCCCTCGGCCGAGCTGGCGCCTGACCAGAAGGACGAGGACAACCTGCCGCCCTATCCGGTGCTGGACCGCATCCTCGAGCTGTACGTGGAGCAGGACTACAGTGCGGCGGCGATCATCGCCACCGGCCTGGATGCCGAGCAGGTCCACAAGGTGATCCGGCTGGTGGATCTCAACGAGTACAAGCGCCGCCAGGCCCCGATCGGGGTGCGCATCAGCCGTCGCGGGTTTGGTCGCGACCGGCGCTACCCGATCACCTCGGGCTGGACGCCGGGAGAGTAAGTCAGTCGTAGAGCTCGCGGGTGTCGAACTGCGGCACCTCCGGCGGGTCGAACAGACCGAAGGTGGCCTTGTTGACCCAGGAGCGTTCCTGGCCTTCGAGGGAGTAGTCGCTGCGGAAACGGCCGTTTTCGTCCAGCGCGGGGTAGCTCGGATAGTTCATGGCGAGCACCTCGATGGTGTCCTGGGCCAGGTCCTTCATCCCGAGCAGGATATAGCCCTGGGCCATGATGGCCAGGGCATCCGGCACCGCCGGGGTGCGCTGGAAGTTTTCCACCACGTAACGGCCGCGGTTGGTGGCGGCGAGGTAGGCCCCGCGGCGGAAGTAGTAGTTGGCCACCAGGATTTCGTGCCGGGCCAGCAGGTTGCGCAGATGTACCATGCGCGCCCGCGCGTCCTCCGCATAGGGGCTGTCTGGGAAGCGGTTGACCAGCTGGGAGAATTCCGTGAAGGCCTCCCGGGCGTGGGACATGTCGCGGCTGCTTTCATCCGTGGGGAGGAAGCGGTCGAACAGGTCGCCACCGGCACTGTAGGCCGCCAGCCCCTTCATGTAGTAGGCGTAGTCCACGCTGGGGTGTTGGGGATGCAGGCGGATGAAGCGATCGGCGGCTTCCACCGCGGCTTCCCGCTCATAGGCATTGTAGTGGGCGTAAATCAGCTCCAGCTGGGCCTGCTCGGCATAGCGGCCGAAGGGATAGCGGGATTCCAGCATCTGCAGGGCCCGTACCGCCAGACTGTAGTTGCGGCTGCGCAGGTAGCGCTGGGCCGTTTCGTACATCTGCTGTTCACCGGAGTCGGCAGTGATGCCGTCCACGTCATCGTTGCTGGCGCAGCCGGTGATCAGGAGGGCCAGCAGCAGAGCCGTGGCAAATTTGACTGTATTCAACAAGGTGGCAACCGCTTGCGTGTTAACATGAGTGAGTATGCGCAGGGCGTTATTTAACCACAGCGCCGGTGGCGCCGAAACAGGTATTCTGATGACAGAAAGGATCAGGCAACAAGCGGAGGTTCCCGACGGGCTGGCGGGCGAGCGCCTTGACCAGGCGGCGGCGCAGCTGTTTCCCGACTATTCCCGCTCGCGCCTGCAGGACTGGATCCGCAAGGGGGAGCTGCGTTGCGACGGGCGGGCGGTGAAACCCCGGGAGAAGGTCAATCAGGGCGCCCTGCTGGAGCTGGACGCGCTGTGCGAGGAGGCAGTGAACTGGGCCCCCCAGCCGATTTCCCTGGACATTCTCTACGAGGACGAACACCTGCTGGTGCTCAACAAGCCCGCGGGTCTTGTGGTGCATCCTGCGGCGGGCCATGCCGACGGCACCCTGGTCAATGCCCTGATCCACCATGACCCGGCCTTTGCCCAGCTGCCCCGGGGGGGGATTGTGCACCGCCTGGACCGGGAGACCTCAGGGGTCATGGTGGCGGCCAAGAGTCTGCTCGGTCATCACTCCCTGGTCGACCAGCTGCACGCCCGCAGCGTCAAGCGCCAGTACTGCGCCGTCTGCATCGGCGCCCTCACTGGCGGCGGCACGGTGGAGGCGCCCATTGGTCGCCATCCCCGGCAGCGCAAGAAAATGGCCGTGGTGGAGCAGGGCGGCAAGCCGGCGGTAACCCACTACCGGATTGCCCGGCGCTTTGCCCACCATACCCGGCTGGCGGTGAACCTGGAAACCGGCCGTACCCATCAGATTCGCGTGCACATGGCCTGGCGCCACTACCCGCTGGTCGGCGACCCGGTCTACGGTGGCCGCCCCCGGATTCCGCCGGGTGCCTCGCCCCGACTGATAGAGGCGCTGCGCGGCTTTGCCCGGCAGGCCCTGCACGCGGAATCCCTGGGGCTTTTGCACCCGGCGACGGGCGAGCCCATGCAGTTCGACTGTCCGCTGCCGGCGGATATCGCGGCTTTGCTGCAGGTCCTGGAGGAAGAGGATGCCATTGACACCGCCGTGCATCCTGCCTGACTGGCCGGCACCGGCCAATGTCCTGGCACTGGCGACGACGCGCCAAGGCGGTGTCAGTGCGTCGCCCTGGGACACGCTGAATCTGGGCGATCATGTCGGCGATGAGCGCTCTGCTGTCGATCGGAACCGATCCGCTTTGGGGCAATTGCTGCCGCCCGGCAGCCGGATTCAGTGGTTGCGGCAGGTACACGGCAATGTGGTGGTGCGCGCCGCCGGAGACCGGTTGCCTCCGTCAGCGGATGCCAGCTGGAGTGATCAGCCGGGCATGGCCTGTGCCGTGCTGACAGCCGATTGCCTGCCGCTGTTGCTGTGCGACCGGGCGGGTACCGCCGTTGCCAGCGTGCACGCGGGCTGGCGCGGGCTGCTGGCGGGGGTGATCGAGCAGACCGTTGCGGCCATACCCGCAGCGCCCGCAAGCCTGCTCGCCTGGCTGGGCCCGGCTATCGGCCCGGCGGCTTTTGAGGTGGGCAGCGAAGTGCGTGAGGCCTTCTGCGCGGCACCGGGTTCCAATGCGCGCGAGCACGCCTGTTTTCGCGTCTCTGCCCTGGCGGCAGACCATTGGGTGGCGGATCTCTACGCGCTGGCCAGGCTGCGCCTCTACCGGCTCGGCATCCAGGCCATTTACGGCGGTGGGTATTGCCCCGTCCGCGATGCCCGTCGCTTCTACTCCTACCGTCGCGACGGGCAAACCGGTCGCATGGCCAGCTTGATCCAGCTCAATCCCGCCTGAATTCGCCCTCCTGTCAGCATGTCCCCACTTGAAACAGGGGCATTGCTGCCCCATAACTGTTGCCAGTGAAACTGTTATTGCCGGCGCCGTGGCTGCCGGCCAGGGAGATTGCAAGCAATGCGCATGGACAAATTGACCAACCCGCTGCAGAACGCGCTGGCGGATGCCCAGTCACTGGCATTGGGCAAGGACAACAACTTTATCGAACCGCTACACTTGCTGGCCGCCCTCCTGCAGCAGCAGGGCGGTAGCGCGCGGCCCCTTCTGCAAAAGGCGGGTGCCGCCTTGCCGGCGCTCACCGCCGGTGTCAGTGCCGCGATCGAGGCACTGCCGAAAGTCTCCGGCACCAGCGGCGATATCCACGTCTCCAACGACCTGGGACGGATACTCAACGTCAGCGACAAGCTGGCCCAGCAGCAGGGGGACGCCTACATTTCCAGTGAGCTGGTCTTGCTGGCCATGCTGGAGACCAAGGGTAGCGCAGGCGATCTGCTGAAGAAGCACGGTGTGACCGCACTGGCTCTGCAGGGTGCGATTGAACAGGTACGTGGAGGGGAGTCCGTGCAGAATCCGGAAGCCGAGGAATCCAGGCAGGCGCTGGACAAGTACACCATCGACCTGACAGCACGCGCCGAAGAGGGCAAGCTGGACCCGGTTATCGGCCGCGACGATGAAATCCGCCGCACGATCCAGGTCCTGCAGCGGCGCACCAAGAACAATCCGGTGCTGATCGGCGAGCCCGGGGTGGGCAAGACCGCCATTATCGAGGGCCTGGCCCAGCGCATCGTCAACGGCGAGGTACCGGAGGGCCTCAAGGACAAGCGCGTGCTGTCCCTGGACATGGGCTCCCTGCTGGCCGGGGCCAAGTTCCGCGGCGACTTCGAGGAGCGCGTCAAGGCCGTGCTCAACGAACTCTCCAAGCAGGAGGGCCGCATCATCCTGTTTATCGACGAGCTGCACACCATGGTTGGCGCCGGCAAGGCCGAGGGTTCCATGGATGCCGGCAACATGCTCAAGCCGGCCCTGGCCCGGGGCGAGCTGCACTGCGTGGGTGCCACCACCCTGGATGAATACCGCAAGTACATCGAGAAGGACGCGGCCCTGGAGCGCCGCTTCCAGAAGGTGCTGGTGGACGAGCCCAATGAGGAAGACACCATCGCCATCCTGCGCGGCCTCAAGGAACGCTACGAGGTGCACCACGGTGTGGACATCACCGACAGCGCCATCATTGCCGCCGCCAAGCTGTCCACCCGTTACATCACGGATCGCCAGCTGCCGGACAAGGCCATCGACCTGGTGGACGAGGCCGCCAGCCGCATTCGCATGGAAATCGACTCGAAGCCGGAATCCATGGATCGCCTGGAACGCCGCCTGATCCAGTTGAAGATGGAGCGCGAGGCGGTCAAGAAGGATTCTGACGAGGGTGCGAAAAAGCAGCTGGAGTTGCTCAACGAGCAGATCGAGAAGGTCGAGCGGGAGTACTCCGACCTGGAGGAGGTCTGGAAGGCGGAGAAGGCCTCCCTGCAGGGGGCGGCCCAGATCAAGAGCGAGCTGGAACAGGTCAAGCTGGACCTGGAGGCGGCGCGCCGTGCCGGCGACCTGACCCGCATGTCCGAGCTGCAGTACGGCAAGATGCCGGAGCTGGAAAAGCAGCTCGCCGCTGCCCAGGAGGCAGAGACCGCCGAGCGCACGCTGCTGCGCAACAAGGTCACCGATGAGGAGGTTGCGGAGGTGGTCTCGCGCTGGACCGGCATTCCCGTGGCCAAGATGCTCGAGGGCGATCGCGACAAACTCCTGCGCATGGAAGACAGCCTGCATGCGCGGGTCGTGGGCCAGGACGAGGCGGTCAGGGCGGTCTCGGATGCCGTGCGCCGCAGCCGGGCCGGCCTCTCCGACCCCAACCGGCCCAATGGCTCCTTCCTTTTCCTCGGCCCCACCGGGGTGGGCAAGACCGAGCTGTGCAAGGCCCTGGCCGAATTCCTCTTCGACAGCGAGCAGGCCATGGTGCGGGTGGACATGTCCGAGTTCATGGAGAAGCACTCGGTGGCGCGTCTGATCGGGGCGCCTCCTGGCTATGTCGGCTACGAGGAAGGCGGCTACCTGACCGAGGCGGTTCGCCGCCGGCCCTATTCGCTGCTCCTGCTGGACGAGGTGGAGAAGGCCCACCCCGATGTGTTCAATATCCTGCTGCAGGTGCTCGAGGACGGCCGTTTGACCGATGGCCAGGGTCGCACGGTGGATTTCCGCAACACGGTGATCGTGATGACCTCCAACCTGGGCTCCGACGTGATCCAGGAAATGGCCGGTGAGGAGAACTACAGTGCCATGAAGTCGGCGGTGATGGGTATTGTTGGCAAGCACTTCCGTCCCGAGTTCATCAACCGCATCGACGAAACGGTGGTCTTCCATCCGCTGGCGGCAGGGCAGATCCGCGGCATTGCCGAGATCCAGCTGCAGTCACTCAAGAAGCGGCTGGCCGAGCGCGATCTGCAGATCGAGATTAGCGATGCCTTCATGGAGCGCCTGGCCGAAGTCGGCTATGACCCGGTTTACGGCGCGCGACCCCTGAAGCGAGCCATCCAGCAGGAGCTTGAGAACCCCCTGGCTCAACGGATCCTGTCGGGTGAGTTTGTCGCCGGCGATACGATTACCGTGGATGTGGCGGGGGAGGAAACGGCCTTCGGGAAGCGGTGAGGCAGGACAGGAAGAGCGTCGTGCCTGAAAACTGGAGGAGGCAGTGGCGGCTCAAGTGGCCGTCGCCCTACTCACAATGGCGGCTAATCTGTGCCTCTGCCTCCTCCATCAGGCGAATACGCTGCTCCTCATCGATCAGCTCCATGTCCCCCTGGTCGTTGCGAATCTGCAACCTCGGATAGCTTTGCAGCATTTCCAGGTTTTCCCGTGCCCGGGCGCAGATTTCACTGCTCTTGAAGCTCTGCGACTCGGGTCTGCTGCTCACCGGCTGGAATTCGTTCCCCACCCGCGGAGTCACTTCCGGGGGAACCGCACCCTCTTCCGCAGGCACGACTCTCTTCAGGCTGCTGCGCGAGGAGATAACCTCATAGTCAATGCCGGCAGGTGGAGGGCGGTCACTGTAGACCGGGTTGCCACGGTCATCCAGCCAGCGGTAAAGGCTCTCCTCGCCGATCGCCGGGACGGCGCCGATCAGGATGGCCGCCATCAGCCATGGACCTGCCTGCCGCAGCAACTGTCGTAAAGCGGTATCACGCATGATCAAAGCCCCTTTCCCGGCCACTCCGGTAAAGTACCCCAACGGGCCTTACCGGTGCAATTACTGTCTGCCCGCCGGTTGACACAGTTTCCTCGTGGCCAAATAATAAGCAGGTCTCATCAGTGGTAACGACTACCGCCGGGTACCCCCGGTCTCTGGTCCACTGCGGCGTTGTCATGATTCGTCGCAGCTGTTGATGGGTCCCGTAGCCAGCCCGGGCCGTATTGGCGGGGTTGGGGGCCAGACACTGCGCTACCTCGCAGGGCGACCGATGCACGGGTTCGTGATCGTTTTCCTCAGCGGATAGCCTCACCGGGATGTCCGGTGGGTGGTTGCGAGCAGTGCACTGCGCCTGTAAGGGGGTGGCGTCGCCAGCCGGCACCGGTTCCAGGTGCTCCAGCAGCAACGTCCACACAGACATCCGAAACCGCACGGGCGAGGGTATCGCGCCGGTGCCTGTTGATCGGGAGAACGACCGTGGAGTTGTTATCGGGGGGCGAGATGATCGCCCGGGCCCTCGAGGACGAGGGCGTTGAGTACATTTTCGGCTACCCGGGTGGAGCCGTACTGCACATCTACGATGCGCTGTTCAAGAACTGCCAGGTGCCCCACGTGCTGGTGCGTCATGAGCAGGCGGCCACCCACGCGGCGGACGGCTATGCGCGCGCAACTGGCAAGCCGGGCGTGGTACTGGTGACCTCCGGCCCGGGCGCCACCAATGCCGTAACAGGTATCGCCACCGCCTACATGGACTCGATTCCGATGGTCGTGTTTTCCGGCCAGGTGGCTTCGCACCTGATCGGTGAGGACGCCTTCCAGGAAACCGACATGGTCGGCATTTCGCGGCCCATCGTGAAGCACAGCTTCATGGTTCGCCGGACCGAGGATCTGCCGGCTACCATCAAGAAGGCTTTCCATATCGCGACAACCGGGCGCCCCGGTCCGGTGGTGATCGATATTCCCAAGGACATCACCCGCCCGGATGCCAAGTTTGAATACGAGTATCCGGACTCGGTCAAAATACGGTCCTATTCACCCGCCCAGCGCGGTCATACTGGGCAGATCCGCAAGGCAGTCAAGTTGCTGTTAAGTGCCAAGCGCCCGGTCATCTACAGTGGCGGCGGTGTCATCCAGGGCGAGGCCAGCGAGCTGCTGACGGCGCTGGCGCGCAAGCTGAATTTCCCGGTGACCAATACTCTCATGGGCCTGGGCGCGTATCCGGGCTCTGATCGCCAGTTCCTCGGCATGCTTGGCATGCACGGCTTCTATGAAGCCAACATGGCTATGCATCACAGTGACGTGATCCTGGCCGTGGGCGCGCGTTTCGATGACCGGGTCACCAACACGGTCTCCAAGTTCTGTCCCGGTGCCAAGATCATCCATATCGATATCGACCCGACCTCCATATCCAAGACGGTAGCGGCGGATATTCCTATCGTTGGCCCGGTGCAGTCGGTGCTGCAGGATCTGATTGACGGCATTGACCTGCTCCGGGAGAAAGAGCCGTCCTTGCCAGACAGCGGCGCGCTGGCGCGCTGGTGGAAGCAGATCGACGAGTGGCGCGAGAAACACGGACTGTGGCACGGCCGCCGGTATGGCGAGAGTGATCGCATCATGCCCCAGCAGGTCATCGAAAGCCTGTACCGGGTGACACGCGGTGATGCCTACGTTACCTCGGATGTCGGCCAGCATCAGATGTTTGCCGCCCAGTACTACAAGTTCGACCAGCCGCGACGCTGGATCAATTCCGGCGGTCTGGGCACCATGGGTTTTGGTCTGCCGGCGGCGATTGGTGCCAAGCTGGCCTTCCCGGACAAGCACGTCGCCTGTGTCACTGGCGAGGGCAGTATCCAGATGAATATCCAGGAGCTGTCCACCTGCACCCAGTACAACACGCCGGTGAAGATCATCAACCTCCGCAACAACTACCTGGGGATGGTCAAGCAGTGGCAGGACATGCAGTACGAAGGGCGTTACGCCATGAGTACCTACGAGGATTCGTTGCCCGACTTCGTCAAGCTGGTGGAGGCCTACGGCCACGTGGGCATGCAGATCACCCGACTGGACGAGCTGGATGCGCGGATGGAGGAAGCCTTCGCCATGGAGGATCGTCTCGTTTTCCTCGACATCTTCATTGACCCCATGGAGCACGTGTATCCCATGCACATCGCTCCCAACGGCGCGATGAAGGACATGTGGCTGAGCAAGAACGAGAGGACCTGAGGCATGCGACGTATCATTTCCATCCTGCTGGAAAACGAGCCCGGCGCGCTGTCCCGGGTGGTTGGCCTGTTCGCCCAGCGCGGCTATAACATCGAGACGCTCAACGTGGCGCCTACCGAGGATGCCACACTGTCCCGACTGACCCTCACCACCATTGGTGATGACCGGGTCATGGAGCAGATCACCAAGCAGCTGAACAAGCTGGTGGATGTGGTCAAGCTCGTGGATCTGACCGAGGGCGCCCACATTGAGCGCGACCTGATGTTGATCAAGGTGCGCGCGGTGGGCGGCAGTCAACGCGATGAGATCAAGCGCAGTACGGACATCTTTCGTGGCCAGATCGTGGATGTCGGCCCCAATACTTACACCATTCAGCTGGTGGGAACGGGGGAGAAACTGGATGCCTTTGTGGCGGCCATGGCGGACGCGGAAATTCTCGAGGTGGTGCGTTCCGGTGTTGCCGGCATATCACGCGGGGAAAAAATTCTGCGGCTGTAGCTCAACAGGTGTGAGCCGACAAAAAAGGGGCCCGAGGGGCCCCTTTTTCATGCTGGGAGTCGCGTCACTCAGACGATGCTTTTCATCGCCGTCATGTAGCCGCGCAGACGCTTGCCCACGGTTTCCACCGGGTGCGAGCGGATCTTCTCGTTGACTGCGATCAGTTCGCGGTTGTCCACCCCGTTGTCAGCGCCGATACCCTTGCCGATCACATCGGTGTCGATGTTGGCCATGAAATCCGCCAGCAGCGGACGGCAGGCGTGATCGAAGAGGTAGCAACCGTACTCGGCGGTGTCCGAGATCACCACGTTCATTTCGTAGAGCTTGCGCCGGGCAATGGTGTTGGCGATCAGCGGCGTTTCGTGCAGCGACTCGTAGTAAGCCGACTCGGCGATGATGCCGGAGGCCACCATGGTCTCAAAGGCCAGTTCCACCCCGGCCTTGACCATGGCCACCATCAGGATGCCGTGATCGTAGAACTCCTGCTCGCTGATTTCAGCATCGGTGCTGGGCGTCTTCTCGAAGGCAGTCTCCGCGGTGGCCGCGCGCCATTTCAGCAGGTTGGCGTCGTCGTTGGCCCAATCTTCCATCATGGTCCGGGAGAAGTGCCCGGTCATGATGTCGTCCTGGTGCTTCTCGTAGAGCGGACGCATGATGACCTTCAGCTCTTCCGCCAGGTAGTAGGCGCGCAGTTTCGCCGGGTTGGACAGGCGGTCCATCATGTTGGTGATACCGCCGTGCTTCAGGCCTTCGGTCACGGTTTCCCAGCCATACTGGATCAGCTTGGATGCGTAGCCGGGCTCAATGCCTTTCTCGATCATCTTGTCGAAGCAGAGAATGGAGCCGGTCTGCAGCATGCCGCAGAGGATGGTCTGCTCGCCCATCAGGTCGGACTTCACTTCGGCGACAAAGGAAGATTCCAGTACGCCCGCGCGATGGCCGCCGGTGCCGGCCGCATAGGCCTTGGCCAGCTCCAGGCCTTCACCCTGGGGATCGTTTTCCACATGGACCGCGATCAGGGTCGGAACACCAAAGCCACGCTTGTATTCCTCGCGCACTTCGGTGCCCGGGCACTTGGGTGCCACCATGATGACGGTGATGTCGTCGCGGATCTGCATGCCTTCTTCCACGATATTGAAGCCGTGGGAGTAGGAGAGGCAGCTGCCCTGTTTCATCAGCGGCATGACTTCACTGACCACGGCGCTGTGTTGTTTGTCGGGGGTCAGGTTGAGCACCATGTCCGCCGAGGGGATCAGCTCCTGATAGGTGCCGACGGTGAAACCGTTCTCGGTGGCGTTTTTCCAGGACTGGCGCTTCTCGCTGATGGCGCTTTCGCGCAGGGCATAGGAGACGTCGAGGCCACTGTCGCGCAGGTTCAGGCCCTGGTTGAGGCCCTGGGCGCCACAGCCAATGATAACCAGCTTCTTGCCGCGCAGTTTTTCCACGCCATCGGCGAATTCGGACAGGTCCATGAAGCGGCATTTGCCCAGTTGCTGCAGCTGTTCGCGCAGCGACAGGGTGTTGAAATAGTTCTGACCCATGATGTTTTCCTCCTGGGGGATGGTTGGACGGCAGCACATTACGCCTTTTCAGGAGTTGCGTAAAACGCTAAATTTGTGAAATAGAATTGCGTTAGGAGCAAATGTTATGGAAATGCGGTCCCTGCAGGTGTTCCTTTCGGTGGCGGATACCCTGAACTTCAGTCGCAGTGCCGAACTGATGCACCTCAGCGTCAGTGCCGTGAGTCGCACCGTGCAGCGATTGGAAGAAGAGCTGGACCAGTGCCTGCTGGAGCGCGACAAGCGAAGCATGCGCCTGACTCCGGCCGGTCGTACCTTCCGGGATTACGCCCAGCGTGCCCTGGCCGAGTGGCAGAGCCTGCGTGGGCAGCTACGCGGAGACCGGCAGTTGGTGGGGGAAGTCAACCTGTTCTGCTCGGTGACAGCGGTGTACAGCATACTGGCGCCGATTCTCGAGGCCTTCCGGCTGCAGCATCCGGCGGTCGAGATTCTGTTGCACACGGGGGATCAGGCTGACGGTATCGCACGGGTTCTGAGCGGGCGGGAAGATCTGGCGGTGACGGGGCGCCCGGAGCCACTGTCGCCGCGACTCGCTTTCCTGTCCGTGCTGCAATCGCCCATGCTGGTGCTGATGCCGGCCGCGGACTGTGCCGTACGCCGCAGTGTCCTGGCCGGAGACCCGGCTTCGGCGGATTTCGACTGGTCGGGCATTCCGTTTATTGTGCCCGAGCGGGGCGTGACCAAGGGCTTGTTTGACCAGTGGATGGCGCGCCGCAGTGCCCAGCCCAGAATCTACGCCCAGGTCGCAGGGCACGAGGCCATCGTCGCCATGGTGGGGCTGGGGCTGGGGGTGGGGATCGCTCCGGAACTGGTAGTGCGCGCCAGTGGCATGGCCGAGCGGGTCACGCCCATAGCGGTGTGGGAACCCTTGCCGGCGCTGGATATCGGCTTGTGCAGTTTGCAGTCCCGCCTCGAGGATCCGCGGGTCAAGGCGCTCCGGGAGGTGGCTCAGCAGACGACCCAGCAGCGCCTTTGATATACTGCTTGCTCATTTGGCAGCGGGTAATGGCATGACGGATCGTCAATCAGTCGAGGAGCAGGGGCGCGAGGCGGAGCCAAGCGGGCACAGCGTCACGCCACCGCTGGATCTGCTTGTGGACGATCACGAGGAGGAAGTTTCCGAGGACGGCAAGACGGTTCGCCGCAAAGGGGTCTACCTGTTGCCGAACCTGGTTACCACGGCGGCCCTGTTTGCCGGCTTCTACGCGGTGATCGCGGCGATGCGGGGCAATTTCGAGGAGGCCGCCATCGCCATATTTTTCGCGCTGGTCTTTGACGGCCTCGATGGCCGCATCGCCCGATTGACGAATACCACCAGTAAGTTCGGGGCCGAATATGATTCGCTATCGGATATGGTGTCCTTCGGTGTGGCGCCGGCCCTGGTGATGTTCAGCTGGGCGCTCGGCGAACTCGGAAGTTTTGGCTGGAGCTCGGCCTTTATCTATGTAGCCTGTGCGGCACTGAGGCTGGCGCGTTTCAACACGCGTGTGGACACGGCAGACAGTCACTACTTCACGGGACTGGCCAGTCCGGCGGCCGCGGCCATCATCGCCAGTACGGTCTGGGTCTGTCACGACCTGGGTTGGGTCGGTGAAGCCCTCCCGGGGGAAGTGGCCTTTCTGGTGGGGTGCCTGACCGGCATCGTCGGGGTGCTAATGGTGACCAATGTTCCGTATTACAGCTTCAAGGGCATCGACTTCCGCGGTCGGGTACCCTTTGTGGTGATCCTCGCGGTGGTTCTGGCTTTTAGTCTGGTGACGCTGGATCCGCCCTTGATCTTCCTTGGGGCATTTCTGCTCTATGCGGCCTCGGGACCATTGATGCTGCTCAAGCGCAAGCGGCCCGGAGCGGAGGAGCGCGCGTCCAGCTGATGTCCGCCTTGGGTGGGGAACTCCCGGGACTGTGTGGCCTCAGACAGATTATCAGCCGCTTGCGACCCGGGAGGCCGTTTCCATGGCCAGAAGACTTCGATATCCAGCCATTCCTTCCTCCGAGATTACGCCGGAATCGGTTTACCTGAGGCGGCGCTCCCTGCTCAAGGCGGGGATTGTCGGCGCATCGGCGGCAGCGGCGTCGGGCCCTGCCTGGGGCGATCCCGACACCGGCGGCGAGCCGCTGGACTACCAGCCGGCAAAGCCAGGCAATCCGCTGGCCTACACGGAGGAGGCGCTGACGCCCTACGGGGATATCACTCGCTACTGCAACTTTTACGAGTTCGGCACCGGCAAGGAAGACCCAGCCCGATATGCCCACGAGATGACTGTGGATCCGTGGTCGATAGAGGTCGGTGGTGCGGTGGCGCGGCCTGGCAAGTTGCACCTTGAAGACCTGCTCAGTCGTGTCGACCTGGAGGAGAGAATCTATCGGCTGCGCTGTGTGGAGGCCTGGTCGATGGTCATCCCCTGGGTAGGTTTTCCCCTGCACGCGCTGTTGGATCGGTTCGAGCCGCTGGGCAGCGCGCGCTTTGTTGCCTTCCGGACACTGTATCGTCGTGAGGAAATGCGCGGCACGCGCTCTTTCAGCAGCATTATCGACTGGCCCTACCGCGAGGGCCTGCGTCTGGATGAAGCACGGCACCCCTTGACCCTGCTGGCGGTTGGCCTGTATGGCAAGACCTTGCCCAACCAAAATGGTGCGCCACTCCGGCTGGTGGTGCCCTGGAAGTACGGGTTCAAGAGCATCAAGTCCATTGTGCGAATTGACCTGCTCGAAGAGCAGCCTGCCACTTCCTGGCAGTCCCTGGCCCCGGATGAGTACGGTTTCTATGCCAATGTGAATCCGGAGGTGGATCACCCACGCTGGAGTCAGAAGTTCGAGCGTCGCTTGCCCTCGTCGTTCTTGCGGCCGAACCGCATTCCCACGCAGCTGTTCAATGGGTACGCGGAACAGGTGGCCAGTCTCTATCGCGACATGGACCTCACACGGTACTACTGAGTGAGGCGGCTTCCCACCGGCGGGGTACTGTTTGTTGTTTGCGCCGCCCCCCTGGCCTGGCTTGCCTGGGGGGTTATCGCCAACAGCCTGGGTCCGGACCCGGTCCAGGTGGTCATGCAGGGAACCGGGGCCTGGGCGCTGCGTTTCCTCTTGTTGACCCTCTGCATCACGCCCCTGCGTCGTTGGTCCGGGCGTCCCGCAATCATTCGGCACCGGCGACAGCTGGGCTTGTGGATGTTCAGTTATGCCACGCTGCACCTGGCACTTTTTGCCCAGGCCTATGTTGGATGGTCGGCACCACTGTTGTGGGAAGAATTGGCCGAGCGACCCTACATTACGGTGGGATTTGTCGCCTGGGCGCTGCTGCTATCCCTGGCCCTGACATCCTCGCGAGGCGCGCAGCGCAAGCTGCGGCGGCGCTGGCTGCAATTGCACCGTTTTATCTATCCGGCACTCGTGTTCGCCTGTCTGCATCTCTGGTGGCAGGTGCGATCAGACGCCGGTGAGGCGCTTTTCTACAGCGCAGTCGCTTTGCTGCTATTGGGGTTGCGCCTGTATTGGCGAATTAATGAGCGAAAGCGAGGCCGTGCTGCCTAGAATCTGTACAGAATGCGTGGTTTTTTGCCCGGCCACGAAAATATTTGGCAAAGAGGCTTGCGCACCCCGGGGCCGCTGCGTATAGTTCGCGTCCTCTTGAGGCGACACGCAAAACGGCGCTGAGAGGGACGGCCAGAAAGCCTTGTGATTCAATCACTTGAGTGTATCTAGTCGGGCGCAGGCCGGAAGGCTCTCGCAGGGAAGTGAAGCGAAAACAATTTCACAAACCTGTTGACAAAGAGCGATTCCAGAGTAGAATGCGCAGCCCCGGTTGAGCGAAGGCTCACAGGGAAAACCAAGGCCCCGGCGGTCTTGGG
>NZNC01000014.1 GCA_002692965.1 Haliea sp.
CGGCGTGTCCTTGGTTGATCGTTTTGTTTGGCGACTAACAATCAACCAGATACGCCGCTTTCTTTCAATTCCTCAAACACCAGATTTAGTTATAACTCCTAGGAGAACCGATGGAATTGCATGAACACCAAACCGCGCTTTGCGACCAGAACAACACCGATTTTTCAGATCTCAGGGCCGTTTTCTTCAATTGCACCCTGAAGCTTCCCGATCAGGAATCGCATACCGCGCTGCTGATGGGCGCAGCCGCCGAGATCATGCGCCGCAACGGCGTCGCCGTCGACGATATCCGCGGCACCGCCCACTTTTGAGATTCCCGAGTCGTCAGCGTGAGCGCTAACTCTGAGTCGCTGTGGCTTGGGGTCATTGATTCCGAAACGTAGTGTTTGTTACATAGTCTGAACATTTCCTTGGAGACATCAGGGATATCAAGACAATGAGCGGCTTGTGACGAAACTCAGCCACATGCATCTACTTGAGGTGTGCAGTCGCTGACGCATCTGCACCACCAGCCAACCCTGAAAAGGATACAGGAATGAGAAATATCCCACATCCAGGCAGCGACTTTCTCCGCATTGCCCTGCCCACGATAACTGGAGAATCAGTAACACTGGGTCAGCCATCCAGCAACCAATCACAGTTGATCGTGGTTTATCGCGGCCTGCATTGCCCCATCTGCAGAAGTACTTGGGCCAATTGAATGGTATGAAATCGGACTTCGAGGCCATGGGTGTTCAGCTAGTGGCGGTATCGACAGATCCCAAAGAAAAGGCCGAGAAATTTGCGGCAGAAGCGCATCTGGATATTACCGTCGCCTATGATCTCGCTATCGAACAGGCGCGTGAACTGGGACTCTTCATTTCAACGCCCCTGAGTGCCCAGGAAACCGATGCCGCGTTCGCGGAACCCGGCATATTTTTCGTGCGTTCTGACGGCAGCCTGCATTTCAGTGATGTTGCCAGCGCCCCGTTCTGTCGCCCCGATCTGGACATGATCAAAAAAGGTGTGACCTACATTAGCGAGAAAGGCTATCCGCCGCGCGGTACCAGCTGACCGGGGCAAGGGAAAAGGCTTTCTTTGAACAAGGCTGCCGCTTAGTTGCGGTCCCGAGGCTGTGTCCTCCATCCACTCGGTCAAGCTACACTCTTCGCCGTACATCCACTCTCAAGCGTCTCGCGGTGCATCCAGCTGTGCGCGGGCACAAAGTTCACGCACGGACTACTACAATGACGCCACTGTGAAACCACCAGAGCGGAGAGTGTTGGTAGCAAATAAGTCTGCCCGAACAGATTATGTGTCACTACCACCACCTGAGCGGCGAGGCTCGCAGAATTGCCCCCACTCCTCCATCATGCCCCGCCGTTCTTCCAAAAGCTCGCCACGGGCGTATGCAGCCCTGGTCTGGTCACTGTTGACGTGAGCCAGCGCCAGCTCCGACCATTCATCGGGAAATCGATTGTTCTGCCGGCACCAGTCTTTGAAGCTAGAGCGGGCAGTTCCGTGAGGCGTGGCTATCCGATCCAATTGAGGGTCGATATGTTGATGAACGGCTGGAAGAAACGGTCTAGTTACCGGCACAGACTCGCGCGCAGCGTCTGACCGCATGGGCCGCTGTACCCGGAGGGAACTACTGGAGGCCTTCAACCCAACGGACTCGGGGGTTTGGTCGGTGTATCCACACAACCGGCATCTCTCAGCCAAAGTGCGCATGTTTATCAGCCATCTTGTGGATCATCTTGCCGACGCCGCAACGGCTCTCGCTCGGTAATTCAGTGCTTCAAGGACCACCAGCCGATTCGGCTGTTAGCGCTGATTGGACCGTAGGGTTCTAACCCGCTGTTAGAACTGCCATTCCGCTTGAGCACGGCGCAGGACGAGTAATACCAGCCGAAGCGTTTCACCGGGCACCTGCGACCCTCTAAATGGTATCACTAGCGCGCCCGGATCTTATTCTCCTTACCCTTGGATGGCAGTCCTTCGCGGCAAAATCGCTCCCAATCGGCCATCAGCTTGCGGCGCTTTTCGATCAATTCGGACCGGGCATAGGCGGCGCGGGTGGCATCGCTGTTGACGTGCGCCAAGGCGAGCTCGCAGACTTCTTCTGGGTAGCTAGTGTGTTCCTGTGCCCATGTGCGGAACGTGGCCCTAAAGCCGTGCTGCGTGACCTGATGCCCCATATCCTTTAACACCTTTGTTAGGGTCATATTAGATAACATCTTGCCGGTCGGGCTCACAAATATCACCTCGGAGTCATGGTCGCGGGGCAGTGATTTCAGCAGATCTACCGCCTCGTGGCACAAAGGTACCTTATGGTCGCGACCGCCTTTCATGCGCTCACCCGGAATCGTCCAGACTTTGGCTTTGAAATCGATTTCGCTCCACATGGCGCCGCGTATCTCGCCGGACCGGGCAGCAGTCAGGATAGCGAACCGCAGTGCCATTGCACCGGTGCTGTCCTTGGTGGCCAAGACGTGCATGAATGGCGGGATCTCATCGACGGGCATGGCGGCCAAATGCCTTACCTTTCTCACCTTGTCCGGCAAAGGCAGGGACAAGTCGAGGTTGCCACGCCAACGCGCCGGGTTGTCGCCAGTGCGGAGCCCCTCTGCCCCAGCCATATCAAGGATGCGCTCGACTGTGGCTCTAACCCTGGTTGCGGTCTCAGTTTTGGTCTCCCAGATGGGGGTCAGCATTTTCATGATGTGCGCCCGCCCGATATCGGACACCAGCAGATTACCCAATATCGGATAGGCATAGGTTTCGAGGTGTGAAGTTAATTTCTGGACTTGCTTTGCGGTCTTGAACTCCTTACCTTTCTTAACGATGAACCTATCAGCAAGGGTGCGGAACGTGACTGCCTTGGCCTGTTCGGCGACCAGAGCCGAGGCGAGCGCCTTTCGAGTCACACGTGGATCAATGCCTTGCCTGATCTGTTCTTTGAGTTCCCGGGCCTTCTGACGTGCCACGGAAAGCGTTACTTCAGGATAGGGACCTAATCCCAGCTCAGGTATGTCTTTACCGATAGGTGTTTTCAGTATCCAGGAGCGGGCAAACGTGGTGTTAGCGGACACGGGTGGAGCACAGTGCAAGTAGAGCCCTCCAACGCCACCGACCGCGTGCAGTTTGGTACAGGCCGCCCCCTTGTTGCTACCCGATTGGACCCTGGCCCATTTCAGGCGGCGGACTTCGGCATCGGTGAGCTCCCGCGCGAGTCTCGGCATCGTCAATACCCCAAAGGTGATACCGCATTTTTGGGAACCGAACTTTCAGGTCCCCATTTCTATCCCTATATAGGAGAATCAATTGGATGCTACAACATGAAACGGGGAGAAACAACGAAATTTAGGAAACCTCTTCATTTATAGCGTTTTTACGACAGATTGAGACATACTGAGACTGGCGGAAATTCATATCTCCGGCACCACCCCCTAGTTGTGAACACCGCCATCCACCTTGACCACTTCACCGGTCATGTGGGCACCATCCTCCGAGGCCAGCATGGCGATCACCGCCGCGACACTCTCCGGCGCGCCAAACACACCGTCCGGTCGCGACAGGTGGCCGAACAGGCTCATGTCGAATTCGCCCATCCTTTCCCCCTGGGCGGCAACCATCGGTGTCAGGATGCCCCCCGGGGCGACCGCGTTGACGCGGACCCCCTGGCGCAGGTACTCCCAGGCGAGCGTACGGGTCAAGGCAAACACACCGCCTTTGCTGGCCGCGTAGGCGGCCATGTAGGGGTGGCCGAACTGGGCGGAAGTCGACGCCGCATTGACGATGCAGCCGCGAGTCTCCAACAGGGCCGGCAGCGCTTCGCGACAGCACAGGAAGGTACCAATCAGGTTCACGTTGAGCACCGACTGGAAGAGATCCAGGGAGGTTGATGTTGTCGGTTCCGAGCGAAGAATCCCGGCCATGTTCACCAGCACATCCAGGCGCCCTTCTTTCTCCAGCACACCCGCGACCAGCGCCTTGACGGCCGACTCGTCGGCCACCGAACAGGCCACCGTACGCAGCAGCGAAGGCGCAGCCCGGTTGTCGCCCTCACTCGCATCTCTTGCCCGGTCGGCAGTCTGCGCCAGTCCCTCGGCACTGGTATCCACGCCCACTACATGAGCGCCCTCCGCCAACAGGCGCAGAACCGTGGCTTGACCGATACCGGAAGCGGCACCTGTGACGATAGCGACCTTGTCGCTGAAACGTTGCAATGCTGTCATTCAGAAAAACCCGTTGGCGGTGGAATTCACGTCGATTGGCCGCTTGCACCGGCAATGCCGGGCAGCCGCACACAGACTAACGATCGTTAGTGTAATTCAGGTGACCGATACCGTGCCAGTGAAACCCCGCTTTAGGCGGGGACTGGCAGCGCGCCGCTTCTATTCACTCCGCCGATGCGCCGTCCACTGTGCCCCGTCCCACCAGCGCAACATGCCAGGCTGCTCACTGTCGGGGTACCAGCCCTCCGGCGGCGCAGTGGGAGGCGGCGCATCCCGGCGGCTGGCGGCATCCGGTGCCGGCGCGGATGTTTCATCGGGCCCCGAAGCCGGGGCCGCCGTCGGCTGGGCAACCCCCGCCCCGACGCCTGCAGCGGCGCTTTCCAGCAGACTAGCCAGACCCTGGCTGCGCCCCTTCTGCCCCGCGGCGGTCTGCTCGACATCCACACCGCCCTCGCGCGCACGCTGCGCGAGGGACATGAGATCGGCGAAAAAGCCCTGGCTGCTGCCAGCCTCCTGTCGGTCCTTGCGCCCCTGCAGGAACAGCCAGACGCCGAGGGCAATCAGGGCAATGCTGACCAACAGACTGAACAGGGACAAGACCAGCACCAGCAGGCCAGCACCCTGGAATATCAGGTGGAAATTGCCGTCCAGGCCGTCGGTGCGGTAGGCGTTCGCTGGCTGACTGGCGGAATAGACAATATCCACCGGCTTACCGATGGTCGGGCGGCCACTCGAGCGCACCCCGGAAGTGAATGTGTAGTCCTCGCCATTCACGGTGTAGCGGTAAACCGCGCTGTACATGGTCTGCCCATCGCTGTCACGGCCACTCTCGACGTCCACGATACTGCCCTGGACTTCCACCGGGTCAGCGAGTTCATCGGGGGACATCAGCCCCCCGAAACCCATGAATACCGCCCCGAATATGACCCCGAAGAGACCACCGAGCAGACCGCCTTTCTTTTTCTTGCCGGCACTGGCCACGCCGCGGAGGGTGCCAAACAAGCCTTCCGCGACCAGCACGGCTCCCGCTGTCATCTTGGCGGCACCCCGGGCCGCGGGATCCTCCGACCAGTTGGTGGAAACCGTATTGAAAAAATGCTTGATGCGCGCCAGCATGCCCGCCCCCCTTGGCTGTTGTTATCCTATGCAGCTTAACTCAGGAGGCCGATGATGCCAGTGTCTCCAGGGGGTTGAAAAGCGAGTCGTCCGCGGCGCGCAGGAAGTGGCCGTCGTGGTAGCGACACTGGGCCACCAACAGGCGCTTGCCATCCACCCGATAGACCAGGCGGTGCTTGCGGTCGATACGCCGGGACCAGTAGCCGGACCAGCCCGCCAGCAGCGGCAGGGGTGCGCCCAGCCCGGTCTCCGGATGCAGCCGGATATCCGCCAGCAAGGCATTGATGCGGGCGTGCACCTGGGGTGCCTGGCGGGACCAGTACTGGTAATCCTCCCAGGCAGCGGGCGACCAGTAGAGGGTCACAGCTCGAACAGGTCGCCCTGGACCTCCTCCCCGGCGGCAATCGCCTCGACCGCCCGGTTCAGGCTCGCCGTGTTGGCCGGGCTCTGGGTCAGGTGGGCCATCTCTTCCCAGGCCTGGTAGTCATCCAGGCTGACCAGTACCGCGGGGCGGCCGGTCTGGCGGGTGATCAGCACCGGCTTGCGGTCATCATTGACCCGGTCCAGCACCGAGGCGAGATGGCGCCGAAAGGCGGAATAACTCATGGCATCCATGGCGGGACCCTGCACAAACGAACAAATTCTTGTACCTTCTAACAAAGGCTCGCCGCACCGGCAAGTGCGAGGGACAGAGCTTAATGAGAAAACACTTAAAAATAAATGTATATACTAATGTTTTATAGGACTTTATTACTGATCCCGCAAGATTTTTGGCAACTATGCGTACAGGTACGTGCAGTTGCACAAACTCACAACTGACCCAAGCACCAGGAGGACGCCATGCACAGTTCCGACCTGCCCTTTTCCCAGGCCTGCGAGAACAACCAGGCGCCCATTCTGGTGGTGCTCAGGGACTGGCTTGCCCACAGCAAACGGGTACTGGAGATCGGCACCGGCACCGGTCAGCACGCGGTGCATTTTGCCACCGGGCTGACCCACCTTCACTGGCTGCCGAGCGATCATCCGGAGACACTCTGGCAAAGCCGCGAGCGCCTGGCGAGGGACGCGCCCGTCAATCTGCAGCAGCCCGCACTGGCCCTGGATGTGGCACAGCGGCCATGGCCGGACCTTCAGGTGGATGCCGTGTTCTCCGCCAATACCGCGCACATCATGAGCTGGTCGGAGGTTGAGGCCATGTTCCGGGGTGTCGGCGATCTACTCCCCGCCGGAGGCTGCTTCTGCCTCTACGGGCCCTTCAATCAAGATGGCCGCTACACCAGCGAGAGCAACAAGCGCTTTGACAGCTGGTTGAGAGAGCGATCGCCCAATCAGGGTATTCGCGATCTGGAGGCCCTGAAGAGCCTCGCCGCAGGTTCCGGGCTCAGCCTGGAAATGCGACAGCCCATGCCGGCCAACAACCAGCTGCTGCTGTGGCGGCGCGTATCGCACTGAGGTCGCTTTCGGCTATGCTGTGCCGGCGGACGACCGCCTACCGACGAGACAAGGAGAACATCAAATGATCGGTTACATCACCATTGGCGTGAAGGATATGGCCCGGGCCAAGGCCTTCTATACCGAACTGCTGTCCGGACTGGGGGCCAAGGTCCTCATGGAAATGGACCGCATCGCCATGATTGGCCCGAGCATGGAGCAGCCCATGCTGGCAGTCTGTATCCCCTACAATGAAGAGGCCCCCAATCCCGGCAACGGCAACATGTTTGCGATTACCGCGGCCAGCAAGCCGGACGTGGACAAGCTCTACCACAAGGCGATTGAACTGGGCGCCACCTGCGAGGGCGAGCCGGGTCAGCGCATGCCCGACATGTTTTATGGTGCCTATGTCCGCGACCCCGACGGCAACAAGATGGCCTTTTACGTCTTCGGCTAGTCGGCACGTCCCTCTGGCGGGGCTCGGCACGGCGCAAGCTGGCTGCCGGGCCCCACCTTCATTCCTGCAACAGACGCGAGAGTCGCCGCTGAAGCTGACGGTTGTCCCGTTCCAGCTGCTCGCGTGTGCGCAGCAGATCCACCACCATGGCCACGGCCACCCATTCCAGCTCCAGGTCGCGGCGCAGTCGCAGGGCCTTGCGCAACCAGTGAATGCTGTCGACATCAAAGGTCCAGTCCTCCACCGAGGCCCCGGCCAGCGGGAAGGCAACCTCGTACTCGACCAGGCTGACAACCGCCTGACGGGAAACCCCTTCGCACTCGCAGAGCTCCAGGGCGGACATGCGCGTGGATACGTCTTTCATGCTCATCTCTCCCATCCCGCGCGGGGATCAAAGCCGGAGTTGGCCGCGGCAAGCTGCTCCCAGAGCTGCCGCTGCTCGCGGCCCGTCTCTTTGGGCAATACAATCCGCAGGACCGCGAGAAGGTCGCCCCGCCCCCCGGGGCCAGGCAGTCCCTTGCCGGCAACCCGCAGCTTCTGTCCCGACTGACTGCCTGCGGGCACCGACAAACGGATGCGCCCCTCAAGTGTGGGCACATCGACCCGGGCACCGAGAGCCGCTTCCCAGGGCGCGAGGGGAACACTGATGACCAGATTGTGCCCCTCCACATCGAACAGCGGGTGGGGAACCAGTCGGACATGCAGGTAGAGGTCGCCGTCCGGTGCACCACCGCTACCCGGTGCGCCCTGGCCCCGGACGCGTATACGCGCCCCATCGGCGACGCCCGCGGGGACCGTGACCTTCAGGGATTTGTGCAACTCGCGGCGCTGACCGCCCTCGACCACGGGAATGCGGTACTCCACAGGGCGCGACTGTTTGGCGAGGGTTTCCTCGAGAAAGACCGGCAGTTCGATCTCCACATCCTGCCCCGGCCAGCCACCCGCGCGCCGGCCACTGGCGTGCCCGCCTGCGGGTCCCGCACCGGCGTCGAAACCGCCGCCGAAAATGCTGTTGAAAAAGTCGGAAAAGTCACCGCCGAACTGCTGGTACTCGCCGCCCGAGGACGACTGCCACCCCGGCGGCGGCTCGAAGCCGCCCGCGCGCCGCCCGCCCATGCGTCGCAGCTCATCGTACTCGGCGCGCCGGCCCTCGTCCTTCAACACTTCCCAGGCCTCGGCCACCTCCTTGAAGCGTGCCTCGGCCTCGGGGTCCGCATTCAGGTCCGGGTGGTACTTGCGCGCCAGCTTGCGGTAGGCGCTCTTGATCGTCGCCGTATCCGCCTCCGGTTCGACCCCCAGAATGCTGTAATAGTCCTTGAATTCCATGCGCTTTTCCCGCGACGTCTTTCCGTAAAGGATTACACAGACTGGATTCTTGTGGACAAATCCATACCGCGGTTAAGGTACCCTCCTCGCATCCCCCAAACAAGGTATGCCCACCGCGGGCTGCCTGTTTAGTATGCGCCCGCACAACAACACATGCCATGACGAGGATCTCGCTATGCACGCAAGAAAAAGCCTTTCCATGCTGGTAGCCGCCTGGGTTGCCAGCGGTGCCGGCACTGCGCTGGCCCAGGGCCTGGAAGAAGTGGTGGTCACCGCCCAGAAGCGCGAGCAGTCCCTGCAGGACGCGCCGATCTCCATCGCCGCCTTCGGCTCGGACGCCCTGGAACAGAAGAGCGTCAACAACATTGAAGACCTCGGCACCTCCGTGCCCAACGTGAAGATCACCCGCAGCCCCTCCAACACCACGGCGGCCACCATCGCCATCCGCGGTTCCACCACGATCAACCCGGCCATCACCTGGGAACCCACCGTGGGTATCTACATGGACGGGATCTTCATCGGCAAGAACGTCGGTGGCATCTTTGACGTCGCGGAGCTGGAGCGTATTGAAATGCTGCGCGGCCCCCAGGGCACCCTGTACGGCAAGAACACCCTGGGCGGTGCCGTCAACCTGATCACCAAGGCCCCCAGCGGTGAGTTCAGCGGCAAGATTCGCGGCGGCGTCGGCAACCACGACCTGCGCACCCTGTTCGGCACCGTCGACACCGGCATTCTGGACCTCGAGGGCCTGGGTCAGGTCATGGCCAAGATCACCGGCTCCATCCGCGAGCGCGACGGCTTCTACGACAACGTCTCCGACCCCGTGGGCATCCCCCTGGCCAACGAGCCGATGATCGACGAGCTCAACAACCTGGACAACGAAGGTTTCCGCTACGATATCCTCTGGGCCGCGAGCGACCGCCTGGAGATCCGCTACGCCTGGGACTACAGCAACATGGACCTGGCGCCGCCGAAGAACCAGCTGACCGGCCTGGATCCCACCGATTCCGCAGGTATCAACGCCCTGCTGGCCCCCTACCTGACCCGCGCCAACGACAACGTGGATGCAGTCAGCCTCGACCAGCACCAGTACGAACGTTCGAAGTCCATTTCCCACAACCTTTTCGCGGACTACGATGCCGGCAACTGGGGCGCCCTGGGCGATGTCACGCTGAAGTACCTGGGCAACACCCGCAAGCTGCGCTGGGATGACAACATCGACATCGACGGCTCGCCGCTCAACTTTTTCACTTCCTCGCGCGACATCGACTACGAGCAGGAATCCCACGAGTTCCAGCTGACCGGGATGACCGATCGCGTCAACTACGTGCTGGGCTTGTACTACTTTGAAGAGCAAGCGGACGTCTACAACCCGATTTCCTTCTTCCCGCTGTTCGGTGCCCCGACCTCGGAAAACCGCTACGGCTTCGAGAACGACTCTATCGCCGCCTTCGGCCAGGTAGAGTGGCGCCCCGGTGCCGACATCTTCCAGGATCGCCTGACCCTGACCGTGGGTCTGCGCTACACGGAAGAGGAAAAGGATACCTACATCGATCACCCCCAGGATGCACCGCCCTTTGCCGGCCGCGCCAAGGACACCTTTGACGATGTCTCCCCGACCTTCGTCGCCGCCTGGGACCTGACCGACGAGATCAACATCTACGGCAAGGTCGCCGAAGGCTGGAAAGCCGGCGGTTTCAACGGCGAGGCAATCTCCCTGGAGAACTTCAGCACGCCCTACGATGCCGAGGAAATCACCTCCTACGAACTGGGTATCAAGTCGCGCTGGCTGGACAACCGCCTGCAGTTCAACGGTGCCGTGTTCTACAACGACTCCACCGACATGCAGATGTCCATCTTCGTCGCCGGCAACAGTGCCGCCTCCGTGGTACAAAACGCCGGTGAAGCCGTCCTCCAGGGTTTCGAGTTCGAAATCGTGGCACTGCCCACCCCGGACCTGGAGCTGCAGGCAACCTACGGCTACCTGGATGCGGAGTACAAGGAGTTCATCGACAACGGGGTCGACCGCAAGGACCAGAAGGACTTCCCCTACGCGCCGCGTCACAGCGCCAGCCTCTCCGCGGAATACACCTTCGCGCGTGGCAGCTGGGGTGATCTGACCGGCCGCCTGGACTGGGAATTCGTGGACGGCCATGTACCCTATATCGAGCCGGCGCAAAATGCCTTTTCAGAAATCAAACCCTACGCTCTGCTGAACGGTCGCCTGACTCTGGCCAACCTGCCGGTGGGCGAGAACCAGAACGTCAAACTGGCTCTGTGGGGCAAGAACCTGCTGGACAATGAATACCGGGTGAACACGCTGCCCTTCGGTATCTGGACCGTCAGCTACTTTGGCGATCCGCGTACCTACGGCGTGGAAGCTACCTGGGAATTCTGATCGACCCGACACGGGTGGCGCCTCGCCGGGGCGCCACCCGTTTTCCTTTTTACAGGGCCGGCATTATGCTTTGCCGGACCCCCTTCCGGAGACACCCCATGGACAAGCGCCTCGAAGAACAATTACAGGCCCTGCTGGACAAGCAGGCGATCATGGAACTGATCAACACCTACTGCAACGCCGCCGACCGGCACGACAACGAGAAATTCCGCCAGCTCTATCACGAAGACGCCATCGATGACCACGGCTCCTTCTTCAAGGGCCTGGCCATGGACTTCATGGAAAAGCTGCCTGACATCCAGGCCAACATGGAGATCCTGCATCACAACGTCACCACGGTGAACATCAAGCTCGACGGTGATCGCGGCGAGGGCGAGGTCTACATCATCGCCTTCCACCGTGTCAGCACCGACGAGGGCCCCATCGACCTGCTGATCGGTGGCCGCTACTTCGACAAGTACGAAAAGCGCCAGGGCGTGTGGAAATTCAGCCACCGCGCAGTCGATGCCGACTGGGCTTATCTGAACAACCCCTCCCAGGTCAACCTGGACAACCCCATCATCCAGGGCGCGCACATCGGCAAGCCCGGGCAGGAAGATCCCTCCTACAAGATCTTCGAGCTGCTCAAATGGGGGCAGCGCTGAGCCATGGACAAGCAAGCCCGCCTGGAATACAACAACTCGCTGCTGCCCCCTTGCCTGCAGGTGCTGAACGCGGAGCTGGTGGACTTCGACATGGAGGCCGCCACCTGCGAAATGCACTTTGCTATTGGTGAGCAGTTCTGCCACTCGGTGGACACCATCCAAGGCGGTTTCATCACGGCCATGCTGGATGCCGCCATGTCCCACTCGGCCTTTATCAGCCAGCCGGACATCCTGGCCCTGCCCACCCTGGAACTGAAGGTCAGCTTCCTCGAGGTGACCCGCGCCGGGCCGGTGACCGCCCACGGCCGGGTGGTCAAGGCCGGGCGCAGCACCGTGTTCCTGGAGGGCCACCTGGTCAACCGGGAAGGACAGGTATCCGCCACCGCCAGCGCCACAGCCAAACTGGTGCGGCAGAAAAACACCTGACCCCGATCAACCCGGCGCCCTGCGGTGCCGGCGTCGGTCAATCCCCGTATTCCGATCGAGAGCTTCCGCCATGTCGACACTTCACAGCATGCGCCGCCACCTGACCCTGGGCCTGCTGGGGCTGTGCCTGGGCCACCTACCCGCCGCAACCCAGGCCAGTGACAGCTGGTCCCACTACGGCGGCGACCCCGGCAATCGCCAGTATTCCGCCCTGGACCAGATCCACCGCGGTAATGTCGAGGCACTGACGCTCGCCTGGCGCTATGACAGTGCCCACGGCGCCGAGCTGCCCGCCAGCTCGGAACTGCAGGTCAACCCCATCGTCGTCGACGGGGTTCTCTATGGCCGCAACCCGCTGCACAACGTGTTTGCCGTGGAAGCCGCTACCGGACGCGAACTCTGGACCTTCGAGCCCTCGGCGGAATACGCGGGCATGTCCAACATGCGCGGCGTCACCTGGTGGGGCAATGACGAGGGCGGGCGCATCCTGTTTACCACCGGCCACTACCTGATGGCCCTGGATGCCGCGACCGGCAAGCCCATCGAGGACTTCGGCGAGGCCGGCCGCGTCGACCTGCGCCACGGCCTCGACCGTGACCCGGAGACCGTCAGCCTCAACGTGCCCTCCCCCGGCGTCATCCACGACAATCTGATCATCCTCGGCTCCGCCGTGACCGAGTCGGCCGGTGCCGCCCCGGGTGACATCCGCGCCTTTGACGTGCGCAGCGGCGAGCACGTCTGGAGCTTCCGCACGGTGCCCGCCGCCGGCGAATTCGGTGCCGAAACCTGGCCGGAAGGAGCCCGCCAGACCCATGGCGGCGCCAATGCCTGGGCGGGCCTCAGCATCGACCGCGAGCGGGGTATTGTCTATGCCCCCACCGGCTCACCCGCCCCGGATTTCGACGGCTCCGGCCGCAAGGGTGCCAACCTCTTCGGCAACACCCTGCTGGCCCTGGATGCGAATACCGGAGAGCGTATCTGGCATTTCCAGACCGTGCATCACGACCTCTGGGACCGCGACCTCAGCTCCGCGCCCACCCTGGTCGACCTGCGCCGCGGCAGCGAGACATTGCACCTGGTAGCCCAGGCCTCCAAGGAAGGGGTGGTCTACCTGCTGGACCGCCTGACCGGCGAACCGCTGTGGCCGATTCCCGAGGTGGCAGTGCCGGGCTCGGACATTCCCGGCAGCTACAGCTATCCGACCCAGCCGCGGGTGGAACTGCCGGAGGCCTTTGCCCGCCGCGAAATGAGCGTGGATGACCTCACCGACATCAACGAGAAGGCCCACACCCATGCCCTCAAGCAGTGGCAGGAGGCGCAGGATTTTGCTTTCATGCGCCCCCCCGGCCTGCAGAAATCGGTGCTGCTGCCCGGCTTCTACGGCGGCGCCAACTGGGGTGGCGGCGCCTATGACCCCGATTCCGGGCTCTACTACATCAACGCCATGAATGCCCCCAACATCATTCGCATGGAGGCCGTGGAAGTGAACCGCGGCAGCTCCATGGGCGTGGGAGAATTTGTTTTCCGGCAGCACTGCAGCGGCTGTCACGGGCTCGATCTCGCCGGCTTCTACCCCTATGCGCCGCCTCTGAAGAACGTGCACGAGACCCTGGACAAGCGCGAGGCACTCGAGGTGGTGGCCGCCGGTCGCGGGCGCATGATGCCGTTCAACCACCTGTCGCGACACGAGCGGGAAGCGGTGGTCGACTACCTCTTCGCCTTCAGTGCCGGCGAGCTGAAGCCGGAGCCCGCGGATGCCGCGGTGGAGAAAGAGACCATCCATGTCTTCGCCGGCTACACGGATTTTGTCGACGACCGCTACTACCCGGCGGTCAAGCCGCCCTGGGGCACCTTGAATGCGATCGATCTCAAATCCGGCAAGCGCCTGTGGGAAGTGCCCCTCGGGGAGTACGCGGAACTGACCGCAGAGGGCGTGCCGCAGACCGGCACCCGCAACTTTGGCGGCCCGGTGGTGACCGCCGGGGGCCTGCTGATTATCGCTGCGACCTCGGATGAGAAGCTGCGCATTTTTGACAAGCATACCGGCGAACAGCTGTGGGAGTACCAGCTCCCCGCCGCGGGCTATGCCACCCCGGCCACCTACAGCATTGATGGGCGCCAGTACATTGTCATCACCTGCAGCGGCGGCAAGCTGGGTACTCCCACCGGTGATGCCTACCTGGCCTTTGCCCTGCCGGAAACCTCGCAAGCGTGGTGACGAGGCTTCCCGCCCGCGGGGGGCCGGCCCGCCATGTCCGGCCATTCAGCCGCGGCGATAGGAAGTAAAAGGGCGCCGAAATGGCGCCCGTAAAACAGCCGCTATCGTCAGCGCTATAGCTTGTCGGCGCGTTCGAAATAGGCGGGCGCGGCGGCCTCAATCTTGTCCGCCTCGCCGCGCTCGGATGCCTGGTGGATGATTTCCAGGTCATCCTCCATTGCATCCAGCTCATCTTCCAGCCGTTCCAGCGCGTTTTCCAGGGTATAGGTGATCTGGTGGATGTCGTGGAAATCGTCCCCGGCCAGCTCGCCGCCTTCAAGGACCGCTTTCAGTCGGCCGTTGTACTCGCTCAAGTTTTGCAGGGCCTCTTCCAGGCTACGGGACGGCTCCCCCTTGTAGTGCTCGACTCGGTCGTCGTCGGCGAAGGCAGGCACAGCCAGCAGGGTGGCGAAAACCAGGGGCAGGGTCAGGCGCATAACAAGGCTCCGTGTTGATGATGAGAATTGTTTTCAATTAAAGCACAGGTGCGCAAGCACGCCAAGCGCGGGCAGCCGCGCTGGCTTCCGGCTAAAGACGTTTGGATGCCCGGCGACGACCCCGGGGGCGCGATCCCTTCAACCCGGGCCTGGCCCCAGGACCTCAAAGCTGCCGATATGCGCGCGATTCAACTTGGTGCGATGACACATGCGCCAGACGCCGTCCTCCCGGCGCCATTGATCGTGATAATCCCCGAGGGTGCTGAAGGTCTTGCCCTCGGCACCACCCTGCCCCAGGTGCATGTCACTCACGTAACAGCGGCTGCGGGCGCTATCCCCCTCCACATCGATCAGAACATTGCCGAGCAGATGCTGGGTCGGTCCGCAGTCATCCAGGTAAGAGCGAATCACGTGAATGATTGCCTCGACACCCTGCAGAGGCCCCGTGCCCATGTCGGCAGTGACGTCCGCCGTGGTCAGCTCCCGCAGGGCGTCCCAGTCCCGTTCGTCCATGGCCCGGGCAAAACGCACCACGGCGCGGTAGATCTCGCGTTCCGCCAGTAACTGTTCCAGTGTCATGTCGACTCCTTGTCTGATCAGGGTTTGAGCGCGGCGCGCATGGCATCCGCCATGCTGAACAGGGCATCCCGGCGCGGCATGCTTAACATGGCATCAAACATCTGTCGGTTGTGCTCGCCGGCAATCCAGACCGGGCCATCGGCCAGGTGATCGAGGGCCTCGCCCGCCACCGCCTCGGGGCTCATCATTCCTTCCAGGGTCGAGCTGTCGATCCCCTGCAGGGCGTGGGCCTCGGTGTCGGTGCTGCTGGGGCAGAGGGTCAACACATCAATTCCCTGCGGCGCCAGCTCTCCCCAAAGGGCTTCGCCCAGGTTGTTGACGAAACCCTTGCTCGCGGAATAGGCCGCGGAGAACGGCATGCCCATGAGCCCCTCCACCGAGCTGGTAAACACGATCCCACCGCGCCCCCGGGCCACCAGGGCCGGTATCAGGCGCTGGCAGAGCTGGGCCGGGGCCGCGCAGTTCACCTGCAGCATGTCGGCCATGCGGGCGGGGGCAGTGTCCTGGTGGGCCCCCTTCAGGCCAAACCCGGCATTGCTGACCAGCAGCCCGATATCCAGCCCCCGGGCGGCCTCGACAATACGGTCCACCGCGGCCGGGTCTGCGAGGTCTGCCTCACACACCTCCACTCGCACGCCGTATTGTTCATGCAGTGCCCCGGCCAGCGCCTCCAGGCGATCCCGACGGCGCGCGACCAGCAGCAGGTCCAGGCCGCGGGCAGCCAGCAGGCGAGCGAAGGCATCGCCGATGCCGGACGAGGCACCGGTGACCAGCGCGACGGGTCCATAATGCTCTGCGAAAGCCCTGTCTTCCTGCTTGCCCATGTCTGCCGCTCTCCTGTGTGATTGTTGCAGCGACAGTAACAGCGCCTCGCGGGCGCGGGAAGCCATCGCTGGCCCCCCTTGCATGCTGTGTGGGCCCGGGGTTCAACTATTCATCAAATTAATATACATTCATTAAACTTGGCGTGGCGGTAACGGCAATCTGGCATAGGATGGTCAGCCGCCGGACGACACCGGTCGCGACAGCCTGGCTGTCACAACACAAGCAGGAGAGAGAGATGAAGTTCTGGCAAGCGCTGGTCTGGACCGAACCGGAGCAGCTGGTCCCCCTGGCACAGTTTGCCGAGGAACTCGGCTTCCACGGTGTGTTCAATGCCGATCACGCGGTGTTCCCGGAGGAGGTCAAGGCGCCCTACCCCTATGCCGCCGACGGCAAGCCGCCCATGACCCCCGATGCGCCCTACCCCGATTGCTGGGTCAGCATCGCCTTCATGGCAGCGGCGACCCAAAAACTGCACTTCACCACCTCGATCTATGTTCTGCCCCTGCGCAACCCCTTCGAGGTCGCCAAGGCCACCGGCTCGCTGGATATTTTCAGTGGCGGTCGCTTCGCGCTGGGCATCGGCGCCGGGTGGATGGAAGACGAATTCGAGATCTACGATGTGCCCTTCAAGGCGCGCGGCAAGCGCATGGACGACATGATCGACGTGATGCACAAGCTCTGGCAGGGGGGCATGGTCGAGCACGACGGACCGGTATTCCAGTTCCCGCGCCTGTGCATCAATCCCGCGCCAGGCCACAAGGTCCCGATCATCGTCGGTGGCAACAACGAGGCCGCACTGCGCCGGGCGGCCTTCCGCGGCGACGGCTGGATCGGCGCCGGCAACCACCCTGACGAGGTGCCGGCCATTCTCGAGCGCCTGCGGGAACTGCGCCGGGAAGCCGGCCGCGGCGACGAACCCTTCGAGACCATCGTCGGCCTGACCACGCCGCCGGATGTCCCTACCCTGCAGCGCCTCGAGGAAGCCGGAATGACCTCGGCGGTCAACCTGCCCTTTGCCTTCGCCCTGGGCAAACGCTCCAGCCTGGACGAGAAAAAGCGCTTCATGGAAGATTACGAGAAACGCATCATGCGCCCCATGGCCGCGCAGGGGCAGTAGTCAGACGCGGAGGCACAGCCCCTGCGGAGCTGCCAGCACCTCAGCTCCGCAGGGGCAGGTAGTACTGCTCGTACCAGCGGCGCAGCTTGTTTACCGGGCCGTCACCGTCGCAAAGGATGGGGTCGGCCTGGTAGATCTTGTCCTTCCAGATCTCCACATCCTGCCCGAAGGCCGCGTGGGCAGTATTCGCGTAAAGCTCGACAAACTCGGCTGGCAGCGGCTCATCGGTCAGGCTGGCGAGAATCACCGCGCTGCACAGATCCACTTCATCATCGTTCACCGGCGTGTGCCAGTTCACCCACCAGGTGCGAAAGCTGACCAGCTCACTGCGCGATTCGGCGCAATAGGTCATAATCGCCGGTCCGTGATAGGTGGCCTCACCGGTGACTTCGGAGCCCGCCGCCACGGCTTCGGCGGTAGAGGCGGCAAAATCGAAAGCCAGACCCGGGGGAATGATCCGGCGGGCACCGGCGGTCTGCCTGACCCGGGAGCGCTGGGTCACCGTGCGGTCGGTGAAGCTCGCCTCGAAGCTCTGCACCTCCCCCCCGTGGACATGGGCAAAGTGAGCGACGTCGACAATGTTCTCGATCACGTCGCAGGGCTGTGCCCGTATGCGCGAGCGATGGAAATGCCAGTCGCCCCAGCCCGCCTGACCCCAGTCCGGAATGTCCGGCAAATAATCCTCGGGCGGGTTGCCCTCGGGGTCGTGCCAGACGGCGATATAACCGTCCTTCTCCAGGACAGGCCAACCCCGAAGGGCATGCCGCGCCCTCTCGGGAATCCGCTTCGCGTAGGGAATATCCACGCAGCGTCCCTCGGGGTCGAAGGTCCAGCCGTGGAAGGGACAGGCAATATTGTCGCCGATCAGTCGTCCCCCATCGCTGGCCAGGTGAGCGCCGAGGTGCGGGCAGTGGGCATCCAGTACCACGGCCCGGCCCGATTCACCGCGGTAGAGGACCAGATCCCGGCCGAAGTAGTGCAGGCGCTGTAACTCCCCTGTCGCGAGCTCGCGGGAGAAGCGCACGATGTGCCAGCCGCGGGCAAACTGGCCGGGGGCGAGAAAGGCATAGGCAGGTTGCATGGTTGTTGTCTCCTTATGCGATGGCCTCGCCATCCTGCATCGCGTGATCTTCACTGGGCGAGGTGGCGCGACGGGTGCGCTCGGGCGCGCCGGCTTCGGCGCCCAGGGCGTGCCGCGCCGCCAGGTAGCCAAAGGTCATCGCCGAGCCGATGGTGGCCCCGGCACCGGGGTAGGTATCACCCATCACCGCCGCGCTGGCGTTGCCCGCCGCATACAGGCCGGTAATCACGTTACCTGCTCCGTCGAGCACCCGGCCGTACTCGTCGCAGGCCAGCCCACCCTTGGTATCGAGATCACCCGCCTCGATTCGCAGGGCGTAGAACGGCGCCTCCTCCAATGGCCCCAGAGAGGGATTGGGCTGCACCTTGTGGTCGGCGTAAAAACGATCGTGCAGGGTGGCACCGCGCCCGAATTCGGGATCTTCCCCGCTGCGGGCATGCCTGTTGAAACGCTGCACTGTCGCCAGTAGCCCCGGAGCGTCAATGCCCAGCTTCTCCGCCAGGCTTTCCAGCGAGTCCGCCCGGGTCAGCAAGCCGGAATCGAACCATGCCGCCGGAACTCGCCAGTCAGGCTGCATCCAGGCCGGCTTGACCGGACCGGCGGCGTAGCGGCGCCGAAAGCGGCCATCGAAGATCAGCCAGGCCGGCACCGCCCCCTCCCCACGAGCCTCGCTCGCGTACTGGTCCTTGACCACATCCTCGTAGGGCTGTGCCTCGTTGGTAAAACGCCGCCCCTGGCGGTTGACCATGATGGAGCCGGGATAGGCCTTGCCGCTGATCAGGGCCTGGGCCGTGCCACCGGGCGGCCGATAACTGGGGGACCACCAGGCGCTGCCCATGAAGCCCAGTTGCGCGCCGACAGCCTGCCCCAGGCGCACGGCGTCGCCGGTGGCACCCGGCGCCGCGGCACTCCAGACATCGCTCACCGGTGGCTGCTGCCAGGTCTCCCGCAGGGCGAGGTCGCGGGCGAACCCCCCGGTCGCCAGCAGCACACCGCGGCGGGCGTGTACGCGCAGGGTCTCCCCCTCGTGGGACACCAGGGCACCGGAGACACGGCCATCCTCGACACACAGCTCCTCGACGGGCGTGCTCAGCCAGAGGGGAATATCGCGCTGCAGGAGTCCGTAGCGCAGTTGCGCCACCAGGCCCGCGCCCAGGCTGATGCGGCGATCGGGTTCCCCCCGCAGGCGCGCTGGCAGATCCAGCCAGTAGCGCAGGGCGAGACGCGCCCCAAGCAGGAAGGCACCGCCGTCCATGGCACCCAAACGCAGCATCTCGCGCACGGTAATGCTGAAAGGAAACAGCGTGATGTAATCGTCGCGAATGCGCCGTGCCTCATCACCGAGCAGGCGGCGGTCGAAGGCGCCCGGGTCCATGGAGCGGCCCCCAGGCTTGTAGCCGGGACGGGACTCGTAGTAGTCCATGTAATCGGGAAGTGGCGTGAAATCCACCGCACTGTGCTGCAGCATGAAGTCCAGCATTTCCCGAGCGCGCTCGGCATAGGCACGCAAACGCGCCTCGGGCACACTGTCGCCGATCAGGCTGCTGAGATAGGTCCAGCCCTCTTCCACGCTGTCCTGTACGCCCCACTGCGCCTGCCGGGAATTGGCGGGAATCCAGGCGACCCCACCCGACTTGCAGGTGGTACCGCCGTAGCGCGCTTCCTTTTCCACCACCAGCACCTTGCCGCCAAGCTGATGGGCCACGATTGCGCTGGTGAGGCCGGCCGCGCCGCTCCCTGCCACCAGCCAGTCGGTTGTAACGTCCCTGACCACCGGATCACTGCCTGTTATTGTATGAATGGCCAGCTTAGGGTGAGGTAGCCGCGCAACTCCAGCCTGCGGGCGGCAAAAACGGCTTTTGGTACACCAGTCTGACCGGCGCTCTCAATCCCCGTAGCAAGCCTTGACCGCCCGGAAGCCCTGTTCGCGGATGGCCTGGTACTTGTCGCGGAAACCGCGATCGACAGCCCGCAGGTAGTCATTGCTCTGCTCCGGCGTGCGGTAGCGGGTCAGGTGCCGCGGCCCACCGTTGTAGACGGCATAGCTTGCAAAGGCCAGGTCATGCGTATCACCCCTAACCTCATGCTCGCCACGGCGCAGGGCGTAATCCACCAGGTAGTGGGCGAGAATCTCGTTCCCGGCACGGGCGTTGTAGCCCACATCCTCCCGCAAGCGGGTCAGGTCATAGACGCCGCGCCAGACATGCTGGTTGATCTGCATCAGACCGACCGAGCCAGCCGAGGACTGAATCGGCGCAATCGCCCCTTCCTTACGCACAAAGTGCCGCCAACAGGTTTCCTGCCAGGCGGTCGCCCGCACCAGGTCCTGGTAGAGATCAAAATAGGCTGCAGGCACCTTGCCGCGCTGCCACTCGGCGCGAATCGCCGCGTCCAGTAGCTCCTCCATCACCGGCAGGTAGCGGTCGATATCAGCGCGGCTCGGCGCCCAGGGTGTCAGACGCTCGACCAACGCGGGGTTCAACCCGGCTGCATGAGCCGGGGACATCAGCCAGGCAAAAGGGAGCGCGGCCGGTGCAGGCACCTCCTCCGGCACGGGCTCCAGCCCCAGTAACTGCCGCAGTACCGGGTCCACCCCGAGCGGCCGGCCCAGGTCCTCGTCACTGACCTGGGGCGCTAGCATGCGCGCCATATGGCGCAGGCTCTGGCTATCCAGGTTCAGCCCCAGGTGAGGCGCGGCCGTATCAATCGCCCGCAAGGCATCACCAGCGCTAAGGAAGGTTGCCAGCTGCAGGCTGCGGCTCCCGGGCAGGTTATCGGGATACTCGCGCAACAGGGGGGCCAGCCGTTCCCAGGCATCCAGGAAAAGCTGTCGCACCGCATCGCCGTCGGGCTGTTCCCGGGACAGTGCATCGCGCAAGGCATAACGCGCCTCCACCAGCAATCCCCCGAGAGCATCTCGCAGCGCGGGGTCCGCGGCGACCGCCAGATCCTTGATCAGCCAGGTCACGAAGCCATCCCAGGCCTGCCACGCCTGATCCCAGCGCGCCAGTTCCTCCGCGCTAAGAACGGGCTGAGGCAACGACTGCCAGCCGTCCGGTGCCGGCGGCACCTCAAGGGCAACCACAACCTCCAGCCCCTGCTCGCCGACACGCGCGTCACGAATAGCCAGAGAGCGAGCCACGGCGTCGCGGGTCTCCGCTGCTACCGGCAGGGCCTGGCCCAACAGCAGGCGAAGGTCGTTGATCGCGGGCTCAAGGTTCAGAGTGACCGCCCCCAGGCGTGGGTGTATATGGTCTTTCACCCAGTCCCAGGCAAGCCCCGGCAGCGCCCGGCGCTGCTCGTCCGCGCGCAGGATCCGCGAGTCCACCACGCGAAAGGCGATACGCTGATCCGCCTGCAGCTCCACGCGCTCCAGGGTCTCGATCACCCCTTCCCAGCGAAACGGCAACAGGCAGCGCTTGCCCAGTGGCGTTCCGACCTGGGCCTCGAGGCGCGTGGTCAGCCGCAACAAGCCGTCTTCAGCCGCGGAGAGTTGAGGGTCAGAGAGGGCCACTCGGTTGCATGCGATCGCATCGCGGACAATCTCGGCACGCCCCGTGTGGGTAAACAGTTGCGCCTGCAGGGCCTCGTTGACCACCGCAAGATCCAGGCGAACCGGCACCTCGAGGACCACGGCACCCAGCCCCTGTGCCCAGGCGGCAAACAGGATCGCGAACAGCCCGCGACGCAGCGTCGCGAATCGTATGGAGCGAAACATATCGGGGTACACCAGGCAGGCGAAGAGGTGCGAATAATAACCGTGAAGCGGTCACGTCGAGAAGTGGAACAAAGCCGCAAATTCAGTCCCGGGGGCCAACTCGGGAACGCCGACAACCGGGTGACCCGTGTGCCTCGACGGGAACTGTGAGTCGCATCACAAATCCGGTCGCTGGCAAACCGTCCACATTCAAGCTGACTTATTCTCCGGTATGACAATAACGAGCTACAGGAAGGCTCTCCCCATGCAAAAAGCACTGACCGCTGCCCTACTCGCCGCCACCACGATTCTGTCGGGCTGCAAGATCCAGATGAGCACCTCGCCAGGAGGCACCATCACGACGCAATCTGGCAGCTTCACCTGCCGACCGAATACCCGTTGCCCGACGATTGACGTTAACGATATCCATTTTGACGAAACCTTCGTGGCACGCCCACAGGCGGGCTACGAGTTCGTCGGTTGGAAGAAGCGGCACCGGGGAATGTGTGGCGGCAACCGCAAGCCCTGCCGTCTGTCCACAGCGGGCTTCGCGGGCAACGATGACCTGATGGCATTTCTGGAGCGACCGAACGAAGTATTTTATCTGGAGGCGGTTTTTCGCAAGAAGCCGCAAACCGGTAGCGGCGATGCCCGCAACTGCTTCAACGCGGCTCTTGTCACCGCCGACACCGTCATCGTTGCGCGCTATCGCAGCACCGATGCTTCCGGCGCGACCCTGACCACAAACTATGAGCAGCGGATACAGGCAGGTGCCCGTTTCAACGGTCGCAACACCTTCAAGGGCAGCAGCGACACACGCGTTACCGGCGCTGCGCCCTCCACCTCAACCACCGACGCCTATTTTGTACCGGACGTCGCCAATTACCGGGTCACGCAGGTCGGTGTCGAGGTGGCGTCCACAAGCCCGGTGTCATCGGAAACCCGGATCGTGTTCAAGCCCCAGCGCCTTGACCGTTTCGACCTCAGTGCCGGTCAAAGCTACAGCCAGAACTACACCACAGAGGTGACCACCCGGGCGAATGGTTTCAACAACACCACGAACAATGCCACCGCCACCAAAACCACCTTCATCGGGGTAGAGAGTGTGACGGTACCTGCGGGAAGCTACCAGGCCTGCAAATTCCAGGTGGAAACCACGGACAGCGGCGGAAACACCCTGCGCAACGAGTGGTTCGGGGTGGGCAACGGCATGCTGCTGAAATCCACCGAAAGCGGCGACACCAATGTGTTGATCTCCGCCAGCATCAATGGCGGCGCTATCTAGCAGCCGACCGTCGACCGCAGGGGGATGTTCCGCCGACAACGGGCGGGCCTCCCTGCTACCGACCGTGGTCGACGGGCACCCCCACGACAGGCGAGTCAGCATGGCGCCAACGCGCGGTCGACCAAGACTTTAAGTCAGTCCTGGCCATCGGTCTCGTCGCTGTCGGGAATTGCCGCATCGATGACCGCACCGGTTGTTTTCGCGGCGACACTGACTCCCGTTGCAGCCACTGTGACCACCGCATCGGCGACGCTGACAACAGCACAGCCCGGAAGCAAGGCGAGAGAGATCAGTAGAAGAATTGTGCGCACTGCGATAAGACTCCAGAGCGAAAAAAAGCCGCACATCTTGCCATCAGCTCCGGGAGATTGACAGTAGAGCGATCGTGTCCGCTATAGCGTTTGACCCGGTTTGCTTTTAGCCAAAATCGTCAATGGATCACACACAGTGCGTTGATGATTTGACACCCAGGTGGCACCCCGTTTAGAAAGTACCACGGGATCACGAAAAACAATCCAATATCAGCGAGATCTCGACAAGGGAGCGTGACCCGAGATGGACAGGATAGCCAAGTTTGTTGAGAGGATGGTGTCCTACCGGGATCCGGACCTCGCCGGTCATCACCGCCGCCTCGGCAGCGAGGCCTACAGCTTTGCATTGCACCTTGGCTGCTCGGCAGAAGAATGCGAGGGATTCAAGCAGGCCGCGGAAATTCATGATATCGGCAAGATGGCCATACCGGAGAATATTCTCAACAAGGCATCCCGACTGACACCGGCGGAAATGATGCTGGTCAAACAGCACACGCTCATCGGTCACGAAATCATATCGCCGCTAGGTCTGAGCCAGAACGTCGAAGACGCCGTCCTCATGCACCACGAAAACTTTGACGGGAGCGGTTACCCGCGGGGGCTGGGCGGGACAGATATTCCTTATTTTGCCAGGATGATGCGCATCTGCGACAGTTTTGACGCCATCACGGAAGACCGCCCCTATCACTGGGGCGTTTCCTGGCAGCAGGCACTGAACATCATGGACAATGATCGCCGCTTCTACGATCCGGAATTACTCGATGAGTTCGGCGAGCTGATACGAACACTGCGCGAGGAAGCCCCGGGCTAGGCAAGATTCCGCCACCAGCATGTGCCGCAGAAAAGAAAAACCCGCGAAGTCAGAGACTTCGCGGGTTTCGGATATGGCGCGCCCGGCACGATTCGAACGTGCGACCGCCTGGTTCGTAGCCAGGTACTCTATCCAGCTGAGCTACGGGCGCTTTGCGTTGTGAGATGCGAACTATAGGGATCTGAATCGCTTACGTCAAGGGGTTCATGGTAATTCCTGATCCGCGTAGCCCGTACCGGACTCCAGATAGAGCCGCAGCGGCAGCGAGCCATCGTCGCGCAGATGGATCACCAGCCCGTAATAGTCGTTGTCGTAATCGTCCACCCACTCGTAACGGAACTCGGGCAGCTTGATATCCACCCCGCTGTCGGGGCGCTGGGCGGTGACGCGCACCTCCTCAATGTCCCCTTCGTGCCCCGAGAGGGTCTGGCGCGGAATGTACAGCGTAACCTTGCGCGTGCCCTGCTGATCCCCCGGCTGCACATCGGCAACCGTGGCACCACTTTTATCGTCAAGGTGCCCCTTGACCAGTTCCAGCCAGCCAGTCTGCGAGTGAATCGGCTCTGCCGACACCTGCAGCCCACACCCCAGCAAGGCCAGAAAGACGACCCGCTTCAGTAAGCTGTACATAGTGTTCTCCTGCATCGCTGCCCGCGTGCCATCGTTCTTGCTCACAGGCAGCGATGGCAGAAAGGCCTCAGCCTTCCATCGCACTCTTCATGTCGTCGGCTGCCTCGTCGGCGGCATCCTCGGCTTCATCGGCGGCCTGCTCGGCTTCGTGGCCAGCGTCCTCCATGGCCTGCTCGGCGTCGTGCATGGTGTCCTCGGTTGCCTGCTCGGCGTCGTGCATGGCGTCTTCACCCCACTCCTTCGCGTCACTGGCGGCATCCCCGACGGCCTCGGAAGCGTCAGACATGGTTTGACCGGCCGCATCCATCGCGTCACTGGCAGTCTGGGAAACGCTGCTGGCAGCTTCGGAGACAGACTCCTTGGCGGATTCGGCATCGTCCTGGCTACAGGCGCTGATGGACAGCGCTACCGCAGTGGCAAGGAGGGTGCGAGACAGTAATGTTCTGTTCATGGATGATCCCCTATGGTTGTGAATATCTGGGAGCTTTCACCTTCCGGCACCGGTCGCCCGTCCGGCCGCTCCGCGAGTGATTTCGCGAAGCAGAGCCATGAGACTACACAGACACCTGCGGTGAGTAAAGCTGTGGTTTCAGGTGAAGTCCTGTTTTTCCATCCACGGAATAATCCGCTCGAAGGCTTCCTCGATCCTGTCGATGGAGGTGGAGTAGCTGATCCGAAGCGCGTTGGTACTCCCCTCGCCGAAGGTGCCCCCGGGAATCGTACACACGCCGGTCTCGCGCAGAAGCCGAAGCGCCACGTCATTGCCGTCGACCCCCTCTGGCAGGGAGGGAAACATGTAAAAGGCCCCTTCGGGCCGGTAGCCGCGCAGACCGGGTGTCTGTGCCACGAGTTCCACCAGGCGGTCACGACGGCGGGAATACTCTTCCAGCATGCTGTCGACGAACTCACTGCCACCCCGCAGCGCAGCCACCCCGGCCCACTGGCAGGGGGTATTGGCCACCGTCGTGGTAAACATGTGGTAGCGACGCAGCTTGCGGATCGCGCCCTGACTGGCCACCAGCCAGCCGACGCGCATGCCCGCCATGCTGTAGGTTTTGGAGAAGCTGCTGATCACCATCACGTGGTCCAGGTCAGAGCAGCAGCCGAGGACGCTGGGATAGGTCTTGCCGTCGTAGATCAGGTGGTCGTAGACCTCGTCGCTGATCACATGAATATTACGGTAGGCCGCCTCCTCGACAATCGCTTCGACGGTTTCTCGCGGGTACACCGTGCCCGTGGGGTTGCTGGGGGAATTGAGCACCACCGCCGCGGTATTGCGATCCATCGCCGCAATCACCTCGTCCGGGTCCAGCTGATAGCGGTTCTCCTGCCGCAGGGGCACGTTATAAACGGAGCCACCCTGCATGCGGATCAGCGGGGCGTACAGCATGAAGCTGGGGTCGGGCAGGATGATTTCCCGCCCCGGCGCGGACAGCGCGGTGAGTGCCAGATAGATCGCCTCGGTCGCCCCGGTGGTGATGAGGAAGTTTTCCGGGTCCAGCGGCCGGTGGTAGCGCTCCGCGTAGTACTCGGCCAGCGCCTCGAGGAGCTCCGGCAGCCCGGCGTCCATGGTGTAGCCGGTCTGCCCGGCCTGCAGTGCCTCGGTCGCCGCATCCACCACGTGTGCGGGAGCCGGCATGTCCGGCTGACCAATGGACAGGTGGATGACATCGTCCAGGGTCGCGGCCAGGTTGACCATGCGCCGTATGCCCGGCATGGGAATCGCCAGGAGCGCGGGATTCCAGATCGGATCCTGGCTATCGTCGAAGTCCAGATCGAGATCAATCTCGGTATCGGCCATACAGCAACACCTCCGGCGCCAACAGGCTTCCAAGGTACGCAGCTGTTTTGAGACCTGTCAACTGCCAAACCCATGCGTTTCCCGGAACCTCCCGAACGGGGTACACTTGATCACTTCTGAATAAACTGCAAAAAAGGAATCGCCGTGTACCGTTTCAGCCAGCAATCCCTGGAGCTGCAGGCCCGCCTGAAGGCCTTCATGGATGAGCACATCTATCCCAACGAAGCGCGCTACGAGGAGGAACTGCACCAGGCCAGCTCACGCTTCGCCGCCCTCCCGGTCATGGATGAACTGAAGACCAAGGCGAGAAACGCGGGCCTCTGGAACCTGTTCCTGACCCCCGAACACGCCGCTCACGCCGGGGAGTACTGCGACCACGACGGCCTGAACCACTTTGACTACGCCCCCCTGGCGGAGATCATGGGCCGGGTGCTCTGGTCGCCCGAGGTGTTCAACTGCAATGCGCCGGACACCGGCAACATGGAAGTGTTGATCAAGTACGGCAGCGAAAAGCAGCAGGCAGACTGGCTGCCGCGCCTGCTCGCCGGCGAGATCCGCTCCGCCTACGCCATGACCGAACCCCAGGTGGCCTCCTCCGACGCCACCAACGTCCAGCTCAGCATTCGCCAGGAGGGTGACGAGTGGGTGCTGAACGGGCGCAAGTGGTTCATCACCAACGCCATGTACGAGCGCACCAAGATTTTTATCGTCATGGGCAAATCCGACCCCGACAACGCCAACCGCCACCTGCAGCAGAGCCAGGTCCTGGTGCCGGCGGGAACCCCCGGGCTCACCCTGGTGCGCCCCCTGACCACGCTGGGCTATGACGACGCGCCCCTGGGCCACGCCGAAATCCGCTTCGACAATGTGCGCGTACCGCTGGAGAACATCCTGCTCGGCCCGGGCCGCGGTTTCGAGATCGCCCAGGGTCGCCTGGGCCCCGGCCGCATGCACCACTGCATGCGCCTGATCGGCGTCGCCCAGCGCTCCCTGGAGCTGGCCTGCCGGCGCGCCACCCAGCGCGAGACCTTCGGCCGCCCACTGGCCAAGCACCAGTCCGTGCGCGAGGAAATCGCCCGCTCCTTCTCGGAACTGGAAATGGCCCGCCTGCTGGTTCTCAAGACCTGCCACAGCATGGATGAAAACGGCGTGCCGAAATCCCTCGACCTGATCGCCGCCAGCAAGAGCAGCGTGCCGCTGATGATCCAGAACATCATCGATCGCTGCATGCAGATTCACGGCGCCGGCGGCCTGACCGGCGACTACTGCATGGCCGAGGGCTTCAACTACGCCCGCTGGTGCCGCCAGGCCGACGGCCCCGACCAGGTCCATCAGATGGCCCTGGGCAAGATGGTCATCAATCGCTACGCCGATGTCTGAACTGCACCCACAGCTGCAGCAGGACTGCCATCACCTGGCTGCCCTCCCCTCGGGCAGCCTGCTGCTGATGCGCAATGCCCTGCTGCACTGGTTCATTCTGGTACCCGATACCCGGGCGCAGGACCTGCTGGACCTGCCCGCCGTGCAACTCGCGGCGGTCATGGCGGACTGCCAGCGCGTGTCCGCCCTGCTCAAGGGCCCACTGGGCTACCCCAAGGTGAATTTTGCCGGACTCGGCAACCTGGTACCGCAGATGCATCTGCATATTCTCGGGCGGCGCGAAGGGGACCCCTGTTGGCCACAACCGGTGTGGGGCAACCTGGCCCAGGGGTCCGACTGGAATCCACAGCAGCTGGCCGAGCTGCAGGTGGTACTGCGGGAAAGCGGGCTCTAGCGAGCCCCCCGCGGCACCGCCTACCGCGCGGCGGCCAGGGCATGCACGGTGCGGGCCTCACTCCAGCAGACCCGACTCCCGCAGCGCCCGGGCGATCCCCTCCGCCAGCACACGATAGCCCGCGGCATTGGGATGAATGGCATCCGCGCGCAACTCGGCGTCGGAGAGAACCTCCGAGAACACGTCGGGCACCAGCAACACGCCTGTCTCCTGCGCCAGATCCGCGTAGAGGGAAGCATCATTCAGGGCGCCCACACTGGCGCGCAGCAGCGAAAGCCGGGGCACCGCCACCAGCACCGGCAACGCGCCATGCTCGGCAACTTGCGCCAGTATCGCCCGGAGATCCGCCTCCACGGCGTGGTCGGGGCGCTTGCGCAGAAAATCGTTGCCGCCCAGTTCGACAATCACCAGCTGCGGCTGATGCGCGCGCAGCAAGCCCGGCAAGCGCTCCCGCGCAGCTTGCGCGGTATCACCCGGGACACCCGCATTGATCACCTGCCAGCCGCTGAGTGCCGCCAGATGTCGGGGGTAGTCGGCACCCTCCGGGGCTCCGGTGCCATGGGTCACGCTGTCGCCAAAAGCCAGTACCACGCTGCCTTCCGGCAGTGTCTCGTGGCACGGTGCATCACTGCAGGCGACCAGCAGAAGCGCCAGCAGAACACCCTGAATGGAAGCGGCTATTGTCATGGCACGAGTGTAGCGGGGGCCGGCGGGCATCGCCACAGCGGACCCGCGCCACTCGACGTGCGCCCCCCAAACCCGCTAAGCTTCGCGCCCAAGTCTTTCCCTGGAGCCCCGCGTGGACCTGCTGGTATTCGACCTCGACGGCACATTACTCAACCGCCAATCCGAGATCAGCCCCTATACCCGGGATACCCTGCGCCTGCTGGCAGAGCGCGGTATCGCCTATACCGTGGCCACTGGCCGAACCCTGCACGCCTCCCGGGACGTACTGGCCGGCCACGGCTTCCAGCTGCCGCAGATCTACAAGAATGGCGTGGTGATCTGGCAACCGGATCTGGAGGACTACAGCCACACGGCGTTTCTGACCCAGGAAGAGATACAGCACGTACTCGAGGCCGTGCTGGCACGGGAGGTCACACCTTTCGTCTTCACGCTGGAGCCCGGCAACCGACACGCCATCTACCACCCGCCGGTGCAGAACAGTGTCGAGGAGCACCTGGCACAGGAATTCGGCAAGCGTAGCGATGTCCCCGTGCTGCCGATCGCACAGCTGCCGGCGAATGCCGATATCACCAATATCAGCGCCCTCGGCGAACCCGGCGCCATCGACACCATTGCCGCGGCAATCCTGGACGAGGCCAACCTTGTAGCCTATTGCGGCACGGCGATCGAAGGCCGGGGGCTGAAGTGGATTGATATCCACCACAGCGATGCCAGCAAGGGCGGCGCTGTCAGCCGTTTGAAGGAGGAGCTGGGGGTCAAGCGGGTGGTCTGTTTCGGCGACGGCGAAAACGATCTGAGCATGTTCCAGCTCGCCGACGAATGCTACGCCCCGGACAATGCCGACGCCGCAGTCAAGACGGCTGCCTCCGCGGTAATTGGCCACCACGACGAGGACGGCATCGCCCGTTTTCTGCGCGAGCGCTTCGAGCTGCCACTCTAGCCCGGATTTTGCACGAAGGTAGGTAGAAAAAAGGCGGAAACTCCTTAAAAATCAGTGTGCGACCATTGATTCAAAGAGACTTCCGCCGTGACAGAATGCTACCAGACTTCCCTCGAATTTCCATCCGTAAA
>NZNC01000015.1 GCA_002692965.1 Haliea sp.
ATCAGGCGGGGAACGCTACAGGTATTGGTGGCCTATGCCACCTCGGGGGTGGGTCAAAATTAATGGCCAGAAGGGGGTCAGTTTAGATGGCCATCAACATCAGGGGCTGATCCTGGCGGCGCGCCAGCCCGAACAGGTGCCCCGCAAGCTGCATAAACCCTCGCCGATTGCTCATGCCGGTAAGGCTGTCGGTCACTGCCTGCTGGCGCAGGCGCGTGGCAAGATCGGTGGCGAGCAGGAAAATCACCGTCACCCCCATTGCCACGAAGAAAGTCGGCATCAGGGCGAAATTGACCAGGTTGTACAGATCGCGTTGTTCCTGTGTCGCCTCGGTACCAAACTGCAACGCGATCAGTGCGGCCAGTCCCTGGGCGAGCGCGAACAGGAGGTTGACCACGGCCGCGACCTGCTGGGCGAGACGCGGTTCCGGGCCATGACGGAACAGAATCCAGGCCACGTGGCAGAAAGCCAGGCAGGCAAAACCCGGCGCCAGTGCCACACGCACATCCATGCGCGGCACGAGCAGGGTAAACAGCACCTGGGCAAGCAACAGCGTCCCCGCTATTGTCACCAGGGCCAAGGGGGAGGAGGACAGCCCCAGGCGGTTGCGATGGCCCACGGCCGCCGTCAGCACCAGCAGGCAGGACAGCGTGTTGACACTGACCCACCACCACTCGTAGCTCGGGGAGAACTCCCGCAGCAGATTGAAGGTGTACTGCAGCGCTGCCAGGACAAAGGCGAGAGACCAGATCAGCGCATGCCGCGGGTGGTCAAACAGGCGCCATCCCAGATAGCACGCTCCGGCAAACACCAGACTCACCACCACCAGTGTCAGCTGCAGCGCTTCTACTGCACTCAGGGGCATGCTCGGAACCTTTGCGGAACTCCGGAAAGACATCGATCATGGCGCAGCCGCACTACAGTTACAAGGCAGGACGTGCGCCGCCGGGCTCGCTGCGCCCGGCGGCGGGATTGTCAGCGGCGCGGACCGCCCCGGGTCCCGGGCCAGCGCGAGCCGGAAATGGTGTCCGCGAAGGGCTTGAAGGCCTCGGGGTCCAGCTTGCCCGCCAGCTTGATCTCCCGGTCGAGGAAGACCGGCCACCACAGGTGTGCGGAGACCTGCTCGCGCATCGGCAGGCGGCTGGCCAGGGGGTCCCAGGGACTGTCGCGCAGCACCAGTTCGCCGTCGACGCGCTCGCGCCAGGCAGTGCCGTAGCGGCTGCGCACATGCACCACGTGAGGCGGAAAATCATAGCCCTGGTCGGGGTCGGGCATCACCCCGACGGCCAGGGAGAACTTGACCCACCACTCGTGCATGTCGAACTCATCAAGGGGCGCGTTCTCGCCGCTGGCGGTGCCGCGGAACTCGGCAAAGGTATAGCCCTGGTGATGGCTGCGCGCGGTCACACTCGGCCCAAGCCGGTAGTAATCGGTGGTACACGGATACTTGGGCTGGCCATTGTGGTCCCGGCTGATAAAGATCGCCGACTCCTGGTCAATGCCGTAGCCCAGGGCGTACTCACCGGCAAGACCGTTGTAGTCCGCATTGACGGTCTGCAGAATCCCGTATTCCGGTTCGTCGGGTACGGGTACCAGATAGAAGGTGAGGTTGACGTGCGGGTCCGCGCCCGGCTCGATACCCGGCGGCAGTATCGCGGCAATCGCTTCCGGGTCGGTGCGGTATACCACCTTCAGCATCGGCCAGTTGAGAATTTCCCCGGGGCTGCCCTGGGGTGCACTGCTGTTCTCGCTCATCTCGCTAAGTCCTTATCGTTAGAAGAAGAAGGGGCGTGCCCTTCGGGTACAGACGTGGGGCGGTGCCCCGGTGCCGGAATCAACCACCCACCATCGGCGGCTCCGGCGTTTTACGCGACAGGATCATCTCCGCGCGATCGCGGATTTTCTGCTCGGTTTCAGGGGTGGTGGCCAGCAACCAGAACGCGTCCTGCTCCAGACCCTTGACCGCCATTTCCGCTACCTCATCCGGGTGCGTGGTTTTCAGCTCAATGCCGTACTCCGCCGCCATGCGCTTCATGTCATCCACCGAGGTAATCCCCGACTCGTTGCCCTCGATCTCCTTTTTCAGAGCTTCGGGGCGCACGCGCCCGGAATTGAACAGGCCGGTTTCCACCACATGGGGGCCGGGGAACAGAGCACTGACCTTCACCGGGCTCTGTGCCGCCTGCACCTGGAAGTGCAGATTCTCGGTGATGGCATGTACCGCCGCCTTGGTAGCGGTGTAAATAGGCGCGTCGGGGTAGATCACCATGGCCCCGTTACCGGAGCCGGTAATCACGAAGTGGGCCGGCTGATTGCGTGCCACCAGCCGTGGCATGAACGCGCGGATACTGTTGATCACACCCCACACGTTCACGTTCATGCACCACTGCCAGTCTTTCTCCGAGTAATCCCACATCGCGCCGCTCTCGCCGGCGCCGATACCCGCGTTGGCGAACACCAGGTCGATCGCACCGAAAGCCTCCTCCGCGGTGTCAGCCAGGGCCTGCAGACTGGCGAGGGCGGTCACGTCGCAGTGCGCCACCCGCGCCTCGATACCTTCCGCCTCCAGATCACGACTAACGGCCTCCATGGCCTCGCGGTCGACATCGCCGATCACGATGCGCGCCCCCCTGCACCCCAGAGCAAAGGCGAGGGAGCGCCCCACGCCGCTGGCACCGCCGGTGATGACCGCGACCTTGTCCTTGAAATCCTTCATTCAGGCGAGCTCCCTTACATCCACATAGAACTGACGCACCCATTTGCGGTAGAGCACCAGGGTCTTGTCTTCGCGACAGAAAATCGGCTTGTGTTTGTGCACCTTGTTGGCCCAGATCGGGTAGTCGTCCTGGATGCCGGCGATAATTCCGTTCATCACCTCGTCCCCGGCCAGATCCTCGATCTCGCGGCGCACGGTCAAGGTCCAGCGCAACAGGGTGCGGTTGCGATCAATCGGCTGGGCGCTGTTGTACACCACCATCTCGGCACCCGGACCATAGGAGGTGCGCACCGTGGCGAGGCCGGGGCTTTCCACCAGGGAATGCAGCTTGTTGGGGACCGCGGCGTTCTTGGCGTCCAGGTGCAGGTGCAGGTGACGACCGTCCTCGTCTACCGTGACTTCCGAGGGGGGCACGTCCTGCTGACCGTGCACATACTGGAAGTGCACCGGATCGCAGGAGTTTTCCGCGATGTCCTGAATGTGGGCCGGCACCTCGAACTCGGCATAGCGCGGTGGCGTCCACTGGGGGTCGCCCAGTTCCCTGAGCTCGGGCAGCGGCCATTTCGGTGCCAGCCCCTGGGGGTGGAACCAGATATAGACTTCGCCATTGGCTTCCTCGCAGTGCCAGGTCCGCACCCGCGCCCGCTCGGGGATCTCGTCGCAATAGGGTATTTCCACGCAGGCCCCCTCGGCGTCGAAACGCCAACCGTGGAAGGGGCAGCGCAGGGTTTCCCCCACCACTCGCCCGTTAACGCCCATGTGCGCACCGAGGTGAGGGCAGAAGGCATCCTGAATCTGGGGCTTGCCCGAGCGGGTGCGGTACAGCGCCAGCTCGCGGTCGAAAGCCTGCACCCGCTTCGCCTCACCCACCTGCAGCTCGTGGCTGCGGGCAACGGAAAACCAGCCCATGGGAAACTCGGGCGTCGTATTGGTCCTGGATTCACAGGGCTCGATGATGGCACTCATGCGGCAACTCCCTTGTCATCAAAGATCGCCGTGGTCGGACCGATGCGGTCGGCCACAGTCTGTAGATAGGCGCGGTCCAGGCCGTACCAGCCGACCGCGTTCTCGCCGAGAATCTTGCGGCCGTCCTCCTCGGGAACCCCGGCGAAAACCTCGCGGTAGTACTCCCGAGTATGCGGCCAGGTGCCCTCCGGATGCGGATAGTCACTGCCCCACATCAACTTGTCGGTGCCCAGGGCCTCGCGGGCATCGATATCGCGACGCGGCACGCAGGAAGCGCCGATGGCGATATTGCGCTGGAAGTATTCGGTGGGCGACATGGACAGGTGGCTGCGGAAATCCCCCAGCTTGGCGGAGAACTGGATGTCGAAGTAATTGTGGTCGAGCAGGCGCAGCCACGGCGGCAGCATGAAGGTAGTGCCACCCTCGGTCATCACCACTTTCAGCCGCGGGTAGCGCTCGAAGACTCCGCCCCAGATCATGAAGGTCAGGGGCCGGTAGAGCCACCACATGACCTCGGAGACGTAGATGCCCATGGCACCCGGCAGTTCATCGGAGCGATCCTCCCGCGGCCATTCCTTGCCGAAATATTCCGGCTGGGGCGCGGGACCCGAGTGGAAATGCACGATCACGCCCAAATCCTGGCAGACCTCCCAAAAGGGATCGTACTTGCGATCGTGGTAGGGGGCCTGGTCGCCCCACATGGTGGGGATCATCACCGCGCGCAGCCCGTTGTCCACGCACCAGCGCACGGCATCTATCGCCTGCTGTACATCCCACAACAGGGGAATCGAGGCCACCCCGATATGCCGAGCCGGGTCGTTGGCGCAGAACTCGGCCAACCAGCGATTGTGCGCCATGGCCCCGGCCCACTGCAGCTCGGGCACAGCGTCCCGGGGGGACAGCCCCAGGCCAGCCCCAAAGGGGGGCGTGTTCATTTCGGTAATACCGTCGGGGAAAATGATTTCCGCCGCGATGCCGTCTTCGGCCAGGACCTTGAGCCTTTCCTGGTAGTCCCAGGCACCGGTCAACTGCTTCTGGATGGGCTCGCGCCAGGCGTCGTTGATTTCCTTGATCAGGAAGCTTTCCTCCGCCTTGGCCGTGAGCTCGACCTGAACCGGGACCGCCATGTCCATGACCTCGTGATACTTGGACTCGACATAGGGTTTGTAATCGGCGATGTGCAGGCCAGCGTGGCAATCGGAGGACACCACGATGAGATGATCAGACATAACGCGCTCTCTGCGATAACTGTGTGACTGGACTGATGTTTAAAGTTATGTAACAAATGTGCAAGTTTGCACATTTGCGAACAAAATAGTTTAATGCGCGCGCAAACGCAACTGCTTCAGGGGAAGAGTTCATGGGTGTAGCCGAGACAGAACCGGGGCGTCGGGAAAAACGACGTCAGGCCACGCGCCATCGCATCGAAGAAGCCGCCTACCATCTGTTTCGCCGCCAGGGCGTGGAAAGCACCAGTATTGAGCAGATCTGCGAAAAAGCCGACGTCGCCCGGCGGACCTTTTATGGCTATTTTCCCAACAAGCATGCGCTGCTCGGCGGGCTCGGCATCTCGCGACTGTACAGCCAGGCCAGCCCCCTGCTCGCCCAGCTGGTGTCCAGCTTTCCGGATACCCACAGCCGCCTGATGGCCATGATCGACTATATCGAGGAGCGCTTCGCCACCTTTGACGAGGTCGACCGCCAACTGATCTTGCTGGCTCCCAGCGTTCTGGCCAGCGACACGGAACAGCAACGGGATATCGCCGACCACGCGCTGACCGCCTTCGCCGAGCTGTTTGCCATCGGCCAGGAAAGCGGCGACATTCCCGCGAACTTCAGCCCGGAAATCCTCGCGGCGATGGTCGTTGGCACACTCAATACACTCACCACCCGCTGGGCCATCGACAGCCGCTACCCGGTCATCGACAAACTGGAGGAAGCGCGGGGACTGTTTTCCGCCGCCGCGGGCTGCCAAACCACCTGATGCACCCATCTGCGCCCGGGGCGCAGATCTTCGAGGACCTCTCACTCCCCTTTGACTCAGGTCAAGGGGACAGCTTGCCTCCGTGACTATACTGGGCTCCTGCAAGCGACCCTCGGGAGCTCCACATGGCATTGCCCCAGTTCAGCCAGCCAGCCCTCTCCAGCCGTGAGCTCTGGAACCTCGACCTGATCCGGCGCCACGACCTGTCCGGCCCGCGCTATACCTCCTACCCCACCGCGGCACAATTCCGCGACGACGTGGAGGAATCGGCCTGGCGTAGCGCGATGGCGCAGAGCAATGCCCGCGGCAAGCCATTGTCACTGTACGTGCATATCCCCTTTTGCAGTACCATCTGCTACTACTGCGCCTGCAACAAGATCGTCACCGCCAACCGCGCGCGAGCAAGCGCCTATCTCGACTACCTGTATCGCGAGATCGAACTGCAGGCGGCCCTCGTCGACACCGATAGACCGGTGCATCAGCTCCATTGGGGCGGAGGCACTCCCACCTTTATCAGTGACGCGGAAATGCGTCAGCTCATGGCCGTCCTGCGCCGACACTTCACCCTGGTGGACGACGAGTGTGGGGAGTATTCGATTGAACTGCACCCGGGCGAGCTTCCGCCCGATCGGCTCTGGCTGCTGCGCGAGCTCGGTTTCAATCGCCTGAGCATGGGGATCCAGGACTTCGATCCCCGGGTACAGCAGGCCGTCAACCGCTTCAACAGCCTGGAGCAGGTGCAGGAGCTGGTCGATGTCGCGAGGCGCGCACAGTTCCGCTCATTGAGCATGGACCTGATCTACGGCCTGCCCCACCAGAGCGCCCGGAGCTTTCAGCAGACACTGGATGCCGTCATTGCCCTGCGGCCGGAGCGCCTGTCAGTTTTCAACTATGCTCACATGCCCAATCTCTTCAAGACGCAGCGCCAGATTGATGCCGAGACCTTGCCGGCACCCGAGGAGAAACTGGCCATCCTGGAGCAGAGTATCGAACAGTTGCTGCATGCGGGTTACGTGTACATCGGCATGGATCACTTCGCCCTGCCCGAGGACGCCCTGGCCCGCGCTGCCGCCGCCGGTGATCTGCACCGCAACTTCCAGGGCTACGCGACTCACGGCAACTGCGACCTGCTGGGCTTTGGTATCTCAGCCATCAATGCTATCGGCGACTCCCACTTCCAGAATCACAAGTCCCTGGCCCCCTACGTCGCCGACCTCGAACGCAAGGCCCTGCCTCTGGCGAAGTGGGTCTCCCTGAGCCGCGAGGACCACCTGCGTCGCGCGGTGATCAACGCCCTGATCTGTCACTTCGCAGTGGACTTCGCAACCCTTGAATCGGAGTACAGTGTGGACTTCCAGCGGCATTTCAGCGCAGAACTGCAGGCGCTTGCGCCACTGGAAAAGGACGGGCTGCTCAGTGTCGACGATCGCGGCATCCAGGTGCTTCCCGCAGGGCGCCTGCTGATCCGTCGTATCTGCATGGTATTCGACGCCTACCAGCAGCAGGGCCGCGAGGAGGCTGCTGCGCCGCGCTTTTCACGCATTATCTGAACAGTTGGCGCGGCCTGCGCTGGCTGAGCCGGGCATACAGATACCCGCCCACTGCGCCCGCAAAACCCTGCAGAAGCAGCCCGCTCCAGTCCCTGGCGGCGGCCAGCGGCCAGACACCCAGCAGCTGCCGCATGATCACGTTGAGCAAAACCAGCGCCGCCAGGCCCGCCAGTGAAAACCAGAGGCTCCGGGAGCCGGGAATCAGGTGTAGCCTAACCAGCGCAGCAGCGGCCGGCATGGCCAGTAGAAAAGCCAGCAGCACCAGTAAAAGGTAGGTACTCGCAAGGCCAAGGAGATCGTGCAGACTGGCGCGAAGGCGCGTTTCCAGATCGACTTCCACCCCCATGACCACCAGGTCGTGCAGAATCACCTGTGTCGCCAGTAGCGATGCCAGCACATAGGCGGCAAAAACAGCGGGGAAAAAAGCCTTCAGCACACGTAGCACGACTCAGCGACCTCGTTCGCAGACCCTGACTATAATGACGGCTCACCCGGCAAAGGAAAAGCCCATGCACATTGTCGAGAAAACGCTGTCACTACTTCTGCTGGCGCTGGTGCTGACCGCACCTCCCGCCTCTGGGCAGCACTACGAATTGGTGACACTGGCGGATGGCCTGCAACACCCATGGTCAGTCGTCCAGTTACCCGACGGCGACTTTCTCGTCAGCGAACGCCCCGGGCGACTTTTGCGTATCGCAGCGGCGGACGGTTCGATTCAGGCAATCCAGGGTGGCCCGGAAACCCTGACCGGCGGGCAGGGTGGTTACTTCGACATTGCCCTGCACCCGCAATTTGAGCACAACGCGCTGGTCTATCTCGCCTATGCCCGAGGCAAGCCCGGCGACAATGCCACCACACTGCACCGTGCGCGCCTCCGGGGCGACGAACTGTTCGAGGGCGAGGATCTGCTGGCGGTTAGTCCACCGAAGACCACCCGGCAACACTACGGCGGTCGTCTGCTGTTTCTCGAAGACGCCACACTGCTGCTGAGCACTGGCGACGGTTTTGATCTGCGCGAACAGGCCCAGTCACTGGACAGTGAACTGGGCAAGGTTCTGCGTGTCACGGATGGCGGCAAACCCTCACCCGGCAACCCCTTTACCCACAGCGGTGCGGAGCGGATATGGACGCTGGGGCATCGCAATCCACAGGGCCTGGCGCGGGATCCCGCCACCGGTACGGTATACCTGCACGAACACGGGCCGCGGGGAGGTGACGAGCTGAATGTATTGACGGCGGGCAACAATTACGGCTGGCCCGCCGTCACCTATGGCCTGGACTACAGTGGCGCCTTCGTTTCCCCCTTCCAGAGTCTGCCCGGCATGACCGAGCCCCTGCATACCTGGACGCCGAGCATCGCGCCCTCGGGAATGACCGTGTATCGCGGCGACGCCTTCCCCGACTGGCAAGGTGACCTGCTGGTGGGGGCACTGGTGCCGAAGGAAGTCCGATTACTGGAGCTGCAGCAGGGCAGGATTGCCGCGGAAAAATCGCTGTTCAGAGAGGTCGGCGAGCGTATACGCGACGTTCGCACCGGCAGGGATGGCCTGTTGTATCTGCTCACAGACAGCGAGCAGGGCCGCTTGATTCAAATACGCCCCGCGCCGGCGACACGCGCCGGTGCGGGAGAAGACACCCGGTGAGGCCGGAGCATCACGACCGCGAGCCCTGAAGACCGCGACCGCCCGGACCAGGCCCTCAGCTGTTGCTGCCGCCCGACTGGGCTGCGGCTTTGGGCGTTGCCTTGCGCGGAGCACTCTTGCGCACCGGACGCTTGGCCGTTGTGGTCGCGCGCTTGGCGGCTGGCGCCTTGCGTGCGGCTGTCTTCCGCGCGGGCGCCTTGCCAGCAGCGGCCTTGCGTTTGGCAGGCGCTTTCTTCGCTGGTGCCTTTTTAGCGGCAGCTTTCTTCGCCGGTGCCTTTTTCACTGGTGCCTTGCGTGCTGCCGACTTTTTCGCGGGAGCTTTACCGGCTGGTGCTTTGCGTGCGGGAGACTTCTTCCCGGCAGCCTTTTTCGCTGCGGCTTTTTTCGCAGGCGCCTTCTTTGCTGCCGTCTTGCGACGCGCCGGGGCTTTGCCGCCCGCTGCTGCCTTTACCTGGCGGCTCTTGTTGACTGCCTGTTCGGCAATTGCCGCAGCTTTCTCTGCCGCCTGGGCGCGGCTGGCTTCAAGCGCCAGATCCGCCTGAATAGGCAACAGTTTCTCGGCCGAGGAATAGGCAGACTTGGCCACCTTCGCGACCGCATCCGCGAGTTCCTGCACGTGCTTGACCAGCTCCTCCACCCGCTTGTGGTTGGCGTTGCTGCCTTTCTTCTGCAGATCTGCGCGTGCCTTCTTCAGACGTGCGTTAGCATCACTGTGCTTTTTCCGTGCCTTGGTAAGGTCGGTTTTGACGCGGTTCTGAATTTTCTCGGTTTCCGCAATCAGCTTCTTTTGCAGCTGAGCAACCTTCTTGTTGGCTTGCTCTGCCATTTTGGCGGCTTGCGCCAGTTCCTTTTCCAACATGGGCGTCGACTCCCTGAAATGGGTGGGTACCACTGCAATAGTGTAGGCAGATTCACTGGCCACGCAAATAGCCGCGGGGTTTTTAATCCCCTGCGGCGGTATAAATACCGTCTTTGTTGCGCCCCTCGCCTCATTGAAGTGCATAAACAGGGAAAAACGCACCAACAGAAAACAGCTATCGCGACAGTCCTGTGAGAAATGTTTGCGGCACGCGAAAAAAATTGCGGCTGCGAAACCCTAACGCTTCGCTGTGACGCAACATGCTATTCCGACTGTGCGCGAATCCAGCTGACAATATCGGCGAGGGCGGCGTCATCGGGAAGCGCCGCGGCCATGGAACGCATCTGCCGGCCCGCGCGGTCCTCGCGCAGACGCCCGCGCTGACCTTCACGAAAGGCGTGCAACTGCGCCAGCAGGTACCAGTCGTCACCACCTGCCAGACGCGGCGCATTCAAGGCCAGGTTACCCTGGGCCCGCGGACCGTGACAGGCCGCACAGAATTGGCGGTAAAGCGTGCCTCCCCGTTCGCGATCCCCGGTCACAGTAACAGGCGACACATCGCTGTCCTGATCGGCAATCCAGGCAACCAATTCCGGCCAGGCAGCTTCGGGTGGCAACAGCGCAACGCTGCCAGCCATTTGTTGCGCCGCGGCGCTGGCGCCCTCACCTCCACGCCAGCCACGCTGAAACTTTTCCAGCTGCAGCAGCAGTGATACCGGATCGAGGTGATTCAGGCGCGGTGCAGCGAGGGCTCGCTGACCCTGCGCCTGTTCACCGTGGCAGGTCGCACAGGGAGCGTAGAGCTCGCTATTTGCCGAAGCACCGCCAACCCACGCAAAACTCAACAAGGCAAGGCGAAAGAAAATCGTCAATCTCATGGCTCTGGGAACATCGTCGGAGGGAAATGTGAATCTAGCAGTTTTTGCTGTGAGGGCCTACAGTGCTGAGTGTCCTGGAGCCCCAAGACAATGATAACGGACTGGGCTAGACTCGCCCTGAGCGGTGTCTCAGTGCGAAGAACACAACTCGAAAACCCTTAATTGGCAATGCACAGGGAATAACAATGGAATACGACCCCCAGCAACACAGCCTGAAATGCCCCAAGTGTGGCCACGGCATGCAGGAAGCCAGCTACGGTGATATCACCATCGACCGTTGCACCGAGTGCGGTGGCCTGTGGTTCGATACCGGCGAGGCCGAGCAACTGAAGGATCGCTACATGGGCGACGTGCTGGACACCGGTAATCCGCGGGACGGCCGGCGCTGGGACACTGTGGAAGACATCGCCTGCCCGCGCTGCGGCAAGGACATGCAGAAAACCTCTGACCCCAAGCAAAAGCACATCTGGTACGAGTCCTGCGAAGAGCATGGCCTGTTCATGGACGCCGGCGAATTCACCGATTACAAGCACGAAACCCTGCTGGACCTGTTCCGCAGTCTGATCCGCGGCGGCCGCTAAGGCGCCTGCAAAGGGAATGCCCCGCCCTACCCTGTCGCGAGGGGACCGGCTGCTCTATGGCCTTGGCGGCGCGGCACCCGCCGCCAAGGAAGCAGCCTACACCATGTTTGTGCTGCTTTTTTACACCCAGGTACTTGGGCTGGGAGGAACCATTACGGGCGTCATCATCGCCCTGAGCCTGATCTGGGACGGCGTATCCGATCCCCTGGTCGGCTCACTCTCCGATCGACTGCACAGCCGCTGGGGCCGACGCCACCCATTCATGGCCATGAGTGTGCTTCCCCTCGGTCTCGGCTTTGTCGGTCTGTTCAGCCCGCCCGCAGCGGTCGCGGCCAACACCACCTGGCTGGCCGGCTGGCTGCTGTTCTGGTCGCTCTGGGTGCGCACATTTGTCACCACCTTTGCCATTCCGCACCTGGCGCTCTCGGCCGAAATCACCACCGATTACCACGAGCGCAGCCAGGTGCTCGGGGCCCGGCTGGCGACCATGTTCCTGTTCGCGGTCTTGCTGCCCGCCGCGGGGATGTACTGGATATTTCCGGAAAGCGCCGGTCAGGATGGTCGCTTCGAGGCGGAGAATTACCCGCTCTACGGCGCCCTCAGTTGTCTGGTCGTATGGTTGACCACCAGCCTCAGTACGGTCGGCACCCGGCAGCATGCCCGCAATGCACCGCGAGCGCTGGAGGAGCGTACAACGCTGCTGCAGCTGGGGCGCGACCTCTGGCGCACCCTCGATAACCGCAATTTTCGCTACCTGATTGCCTACGACATGGCCGCCACCGGCGCCTACGGTGTCATCACCAGCTTGAACATGCTGGTCTGGACCTTCTTCTGGAGTTTCAGTGCCTTCCAGGTGTCCATCATTCTCTCGCTACCCAGCCTGCTTGCGGTCGCGCTGGCCACCCTCAGCCTCGGGCCGCTGGGTCGCCTTGCCCCCAAGCACCGCCTGGTACAACTGGCGCTGGCGGGACTGATCCTGAATTGCCTCTGGCTCTATCCCGCGGCCCTGCTGGGCTGGCTACCGGACAGTCCATCACTGCGTTTCTGGCTGAATTTCCTGTTCATGTTTCTTTTCATGTACCTGTTTCTACTGCGTCTGATCAACAGCACCTCGATCGTTGCCGACCTCACCGATGAGCACGAGCTCGCCCACGGCGTGCGCCAGGAAGGCAGTTATTTTGCCGTCATCAATTTCGTCAGCAAGCTGGCGACGGTTGTCGGCCCGCTCTACGGTGGCCTGGCGCTGGACTGGGTGGGACTGTCAGCCGGCATGCGCCCCGGCGATGTACCGGAGTCTACGCGAGAGGGACTGGTCTACGCCCTCGGTCTTGGCGTTATTCCTGCACTGTTGCTCGCCCTGCTGGCAATTGCCCGGGTCCACACCAGCGAAGCCAACCTGCGCGCAGTGCAGGCCGCCATAGCCGAGCGGCGTGACACCGAAAGCCGCACCCGCGATGGCAGCCAGACCAAGGCTTGAGGCCGGCGGCCACCGGGGCGACAATGCCGGTCTTTATTGCGAGGAGACCCGCCATGAGCGCGCGCACTGACGACGTTCGCATTCACCGTGCCCAGCCCCTGATCACACCCTGGGTGCTGGCGGAGGAATTGCCCCTGCCCGAAGAGGCGGCGGACTTCATTGCCGCCTCGCGCCGGGCCATCGAGGCGGTGCTGTCCGGCGAGGATCGTCGCCTGCTGGTCATCGCCGGCCCCTGCTCGGTACACGATCCCGAGGCCCTGCTCGCATTCGCGCGCGCCTTCAGGGAGGGCTGCCAGGATCTCGGTGATGCGCTGCTGCCGGTACTGCGTGTGTATTTCGAAAAGCCGCGCACCGTTGTCGGCTGGAAAGGTCTGATCAACGACCCGGACCTCGATGGCAGCTTCCACATCAACAAGGGTCTGCGCAGGGCGCGCAAGGTGCTGCTGGATGTTGCCGGACTGGAGCTTCCCGCAGCCAGTGAATTCCTGGATACCACCTTCGGCCAGTACTACGCGGAACTGGTCAGCTTCGGCGCCATTGGCGCGCGCACGGTAGAAAGCCAGATTCACCGGGAGCTGGCCTCGGGGCTCTCGATGCCCGTGGGCTTCAAGAACGGTACCAACGGCAACATCCAGGTCGCCATCGACGCCATTCGCAGCGCCAGCCACGGTCACTGGTTCCCCTCGCTGACCAAGGAGGGCACGCCGGCCATCCTGCAATCCGCGGGCAACCCCCACGGCTACCTGATCCTGCGGGGCGGGGGCGACAGCGGCCCCAACTATCACGCCGCAGCAGTTCAGCAGGCCGCGGAGGCACTGGCGGCCCACGACCTGCCTGCCTCGCTGATCGTGGACTGCAGCCACGGCAACAGCGAGAAGGATCCGGCGCGGCAGGCCGTGGTAGTCTCGGACCTGTGCGACCAGATTGAGCAAGGCCAGGCAGCCATCCGCGGCGTGATGCTGGAAAGCCACCTGGTGGGGGGAAACCAGCCCCTCGCAGCGCCTGACTCGCTGACCTTTGGTCAGAGCGTCACCGACGCCTGCCTCTCCCTGGCGGACACCTTGCCGCTACTGGAGCAGCTAGCCGCCGCGGTCCGTCGTCGGGCGCGCTGAGCGCGCCAGGGCCATCCAGCTACCAGCTGTAGCCGACCCGGAAACGGTAGGTCTGATCCAGCTCCTCGACCCCATCGGGCGCGCCGCTGTCATACTCGAGCAGGACCTCTGCGGCACCCTCGATACTCATGAACATGGGGAACGACAGGCCCATGATGACATCCAGGATCACCTCATCCGCCTGGTCCAGGTTCCAGATACCGGTGTGGTCCAGGTAGAGTTGAGAGTCACCGCCCAGGATATTGCTGTCAGCGTGGAGCGACCAATTCGCGCCCTGGTAACTTTCGTCCTCGGCGAGGATAAAATTCTCGTCCACGTAGACCAGGCCCGCCTCCGCGGACAGTGTCAGCGCAGGCTCCTCGTAAAACTGCCGGCCCAGGTAGGGACCCACGTAGTAGCGCAGGTCGAGGTCGGCGAACTTGTCCTGTTCGGCCGAGGCGTTGATACCCCAGTAATAGGGGCTGCCGTTGAGGAACTGATCGTACTTGCCCAGCGCGGACCAGTTCTCGGCGTTTTTTACCCCGTTCGCCTCGTCGACCTCGCCATTGATACGCAGGGTATAGCGGTCATCCAGGCTGCGCCAGGTGTTGTCGAGGCGGTAGTCCAGCTCGTCGGTATCCGTGTTGCCACGCTGCATGCCCAGGGCAAAGCTGGCCTGGCCGGTCCAGCGGTAACCCTGCCCCAGCTCCCAGGCCTGCGGGTTGACCAGGGACAAGTCCTCCAACTGATAAGTCCGGCTGCTCGCCACCTCAGTCGGCAACACCAGCTCCCGGTTCTCGACCTGCAGAGCAGGTGTCTCCAGCACCGAGTCGTCAGCCAGCTTGAGCACCGCCGGCCCCTCCGCGGACAGGCTCTCGATCTGGGCCTGCTGCACGCTCAGTGTGCCGGCAAAGCCGGTTTCGATGGTAACAATGCCGCCGCGAACGGCGGTTACCGTGCCCAATATGCGCGAGCCGTCGCGCAGCACAATCTCGTCCTGCGCCTGGGCCAGAGGTATCGACAGACACAGCAGGGACAGTGCGCGGGCGAGGTGGCGGGGGGCGAATCCGGTCATGTCAGGGCCTCATGCTCAAAAACCCGCTATGATAGCGGAATTTCACGGCTTTCGCGGTTCGGAGGGGGCCTCCGCGCCGCAGCCCGCGGTAAAAAAGGAGACAGCAGTGAGTGACAGGGACTACGACCTCTTCGTAATCGGCGCCGGCTCGGGCGGCGTGCGCGCCGCGCGTATGGCAGCGGGTTTTGGCGCCCGCGTCGCTGTGGCCGAAGATCGCTACATGGGCGGAACCTGCGTGAACGTCGGCTGCGTGCCCAAAAAGCTTTACGTCTATGCCTCGGAGTACAGCAAGGCCTTTGAAGACGCCCGCGGTTTTGGCTGGGACAGCGAGATTCCCCCCTTCGACTGGGAAACCCTGCGTGAAAACAAGCGCGTGGAGATTTCCCGCCTGAACGCGATCTATCAGCGTCTGCTGGACAATTCCGGCGCCGATGTCTTCGACGGGCGCGCGCGCATCGTCGACGCCCACACCGTGGCCGTCGGCGAAGCCCGCTACAGCACCGACAGGATTCTGATTGCGACCGGCGGCTGGCCCCATGTACCCGACATTCCCGGGCGGGAGCTGGCCATCACCTCCAACGAAGTTTTCGACCTCGATTATTTCCCGGAGCGCCTGGCCATCGTCGGCGGCGGCTATATCGCCGTGGAGTTCGCCGGTATCTTTAACGGGCTGGGTGCCCAGGTGACCCAACTGTACCGGGGGCCGCTCTTCCTGCGCGGTTTCGACGCCGACATTCGCGCCCACGCGGCACAGGAAATCGTCAAGACCGGTGTCGACCTGCGCTTCGAGACCAATGTCGAGGCAATCCGCCACGGCAGCGGTGGCCTGCTGCTGGAACTCAGTGACGGTTCGACCCTGGAAGTGGACGCAGTGCTCTACGCGACGGGGCGCAAGCCCAACCTGGAAGGTCTCGGCCTGGAGCACGTCAACGTTGCCCTGAGCGAGTTCGGCACCATCGAGGTCGACCAGCACTATCGCACCAGTGAGCCCTCGGTTTTCGCCCTCGGGGACGTCACCGGTGGCATGGAACTGACCCCGGTCGCGCTGGCAGAAGGCATGGCCTTCGCCCGTCGCGAGTTCGGCGGTCAGGAGGCGGAGGTCGACTACGACTTCATCCCCACCGCCGTCTTCAGCCAGCCCAATATCGGCACCGTGGGCTTCACCGAGGAACAGGCCCGGGCGCACTTCGGCCATATTCGCCTGTTCAAATCCACTTTCCGGCCGATGAAGCACACGATCAGCGGGCGCAGCGAACAGAGCCTGATGAAGCTGATTGTCGACAAGGCCAGTGACCGGGTGGTGGGGCTGCACATGGTCGGGCCGGACGCGGGGGAAATCCTCCAGGGCTTTGCCGTCGCCATGCGGGCCGGTGCCACCAAGGCGATGTTCGACAGCACCATCGGCATTCACCCGACGGCCGCGGAAGAGCTGGTCACCATGCGCGAGCCCTGGACCGAGGACTGAGCGAGGGGCTGGATGCGACTGTTCTTTGGCCTGGAGATTCCCGCGAACACGGCGCTGGCGATTGCCGATTGGCGCGAGCGCCAGTTCCCGCCGATGGGACGCCCGGTGCCTGTGGCGAATTTCCACATCACCCTGGCCTTTGTCGGCGAGTGTTCAGAGCCCGCTCTCGACCGACTGTGTCGCGACGTCGACGAGCGCCTGGAGCGGCAGATGCAGCACGGGGCCAGCATGACCCTGTCGCGGGTCGGCTACTGGCCGAAACCGGGAATCTGCTGGCTCGGGCCGTCAGATCCCCCGGTAGCTCTCGAGCAACTGGCGCGGTGCCTGCAACAAAGCGCCCTCGCGGTCGGAGCGCGGCGGGAACGGCGCTCCTACCAGCCACACCTGACCCTGTTCCGCCGCTGCGAGATACCGCCCCCCGCACCCACCGAAGCTGCCGATTTCCGGCTGGGCTGGCACCGTTTCACGCTCTACGAGTCGGTAGCGGGTCGGCAAGGCGTGCACTACCAGCCGCTGGCGGAGTGGCCCCTCGCGCAGGGCGACTGATCCGCCGCGCCGCGCGATCCGACCCGGGCCAACTCGGGGCACAAGGCCGGACCTTGGATTCAGGAGGCCTTGAGGCGCTCCAGGATGGAGGAGAAGTCGCGCTGGCCATTGCCACCGCCCTGGTGCCCCTCGTAGAGCCTGCGCGCCAGCTGGCCCATGGCGTTGTCCACGCCACTGCCTTCAGCCACTTCCATCGCCAACCCGAGGTCCTTGACCATCAGGTCGACCATGAAGCCGGGCTGGTAGCCCTTGCTGGCGGGGGCATTTTCCATCACGCCGGGCCAGGGGTTGTAGACCTCCAGGGACCAGTTGCGCCCGGAACTGGCGAGCATGATATCCGAGAGCACCTTCGGGTCCAGGCCATTGCGGGCGCCCATTTCCAGCGCCTCACAGGTACCGATCATGTGGATCGCCAGCAGCATGTTGTTGCAGGCCTTGGCCACCTGGCCGGCGCCGGCGGGGCCGGCGTGGAAAATGTTCTTGCCCATGTCGGCCAGAATCACCCGGGCTTTCTCGAAACTGGCCGCGTCGCCGCCACACATGAAAGCCAGCGTTCCGGCCGCCGCCGCGGCCACCCCACCGGACACCGGGCAATCCATGAAGCCGATGCCCCGGTCCGCGGCGGCCTCGCCCACCTTGCGGCTGGTTTCCGCATCGATGGTACTGCAGTCGATCACGGTGGTGCTGGCGTCCAGTTTCGCCAGCAGGCCGTCGTCACCCAGGTAGGTGCCGGCAACGTGCTTGCCCGCAGGCAGCATCGAAATCACGTAGTCGGCACCTTCACTGGCCGCGGCGGCGCTTTCCGCCACCGTCGCACCGGCCTCTGACAACTGCTTGCATGCCGCTTCAGAGAGATCGAAGACGGCAACCTGGTGACCGGCCTTGATCAGATTGATAGCCATCGGGCCGCCCATATTGCCGAGCCCGATAAATCCTGCTTTTGCCATGTTATTACCTCGTTGTTTACAGGTCCGCCAGGGGATTTTCCGGCCAGGGCGGCGTGAAGAAGGCGTCCAGCAAATCCTGCGGCACATCGCGGGAGCGCTGGAACTGCCAGGCGGGCTTGCGGTCCTTGTCGATCAGCAGGGCTCGCACGCCCTCGGCAAACTCGGGGTGCCGCACCACGTTGGTCGCCAGCAGGATTTCCGCCTGGAAGACCTCGCGCAGGGAACTGTGCCGGGTTTCCCGCAACTGGCGATGAATCCACAGGGCAGCCAGCTTGGAACCGTGGGCCAGGCTGTCCCTCGCCTTGGCCAGCCAGGGGTCATCCGTGTGCTGGGCGAGAATGTTGTCGATGATCTCGTGGACACTGTCGCCGTCGCAGAGTGAACCGATGCGCCCCATGTGCGGCTCCACCTGCCCGCCCGGAAGCGAAGACAGGCTCTGCTCGGCGAAGGGACGCAGGACATGGCGCACCAGGCCGTGATTGGCGAGTGCGTCATCCGCCAGCCACTGCTGGGCCTGCAGCCCCTTCAGCACCGCATCCCGGTGCTCGCTGGCGATAAAGCGGTCGGCAAGGCCGGTGTAAAGGGCGTCCGCGGCATTGATCGAAGCCCCGGTCAGTGCGAGGAACTCCCCCGAGCGGCCCGGCATGTGGTTGAGGAACCAGCTGCCGCCGACGTCCGGGAACAGGGCAATGGTGATTTCCGGCATGGCAATGCGCGTGGATTCCGTCACCACCCGGTGACTACAGCCGGCCATGACCCCCAGGCCCCCCCCCATCACGATACCGTTGCCCCAGCACACGATCGGCTTGGGGTAGGTATGCAGGGTGTAGTTCATGCGGTATTCCCGGGTAAAAAAGGCCTCCGCGTATTCGCAGGGCCCGCCCGGGGTGGCGATGGCCGAGCGGTATAGCGCCTGCACGTCGCCACCGGCGCAGAAGGCCTTTTCGCCGCTGCCCTCGATAAAGACAGCGGCCACCGCATCGTCCTCTGCCCAGCGATCCAGCTGGTTCTGCAGCAGGTCGACCATATCCAGGGTCAGGGAATTCAGGGTGCCAGGCACGTTCAGGGTAACCCGGCCAACCTTGCCGGTTTTGGCCGGCAATTCTGCGAAAACTATCGCGTCGTCTGACATCAAACTCTCCTCTACTGGCGTTGCGTGCTCAGCGATTCTTCCACTCGGGTTTGCGCTTTTCCAGGAAGGCATTCACGCCTTCGCGCTGGTCCTCGGTGGAGAACAGCTCCACGAACAGCTCACGCTCTCCCTGCAGACCATCGGCAATGGCCTTGTCCCGGGCGGAATGAATCAGGCGCTTGCAGCGGCCAATGGAGGACGGGCTCTGCTCGCCCACCTGCTCGGCCAGGGCCAGGGCCTTGTCCAGGGCCTCGCCCTTGCCGACCACTTCCTCGACCAGGCCAATGCGCTCGGCGGTGGCGGCATTGATGCGCTCGCCACAGAGGATCATGCGCTTGGCCCAGCCCTCGCCCACCAGCCAGGACAGGCGCTGGGTGCCACCCGCGCAGGGCAGCAGACCGACTTTGGCTTCCGGCAAGGCCATCTGCGCCTGCTCCTCGGCAATGCGGATATCACAGGCCAGGGCGACTTCCAGACCGCCGCCCATGGCAAAACCATTCACCGCGGCGATGGAGACACCGCGAAAATCCGCGAGGGTTTCAAAGGCCTCACCAAAATAGCGCGCCATCTCGTCAGCGGTTTTCGGGTCGCCGTCGGCAAACAGCTTGAGGTCGGCGCCCGCGGAGAAGAATTTCTCGCCGGCACCGGTCAACACCAGGGCATAGACCTCGGGGTTTTCATTCAGCTTGCCCACCAGGTCGCGCAGGGCCGGCAGGCTCTCCACGTCCCAGGTATTGGCGGCGGGGTTGTCGATAGTCACCAGCGCGGTGTGTCCGCGCAGTTCAACCTTGATCTTGTCACTCGTGCTCAGGCTCATTTTATAACCTCCAGGGCGCCTTCCATCAGCAGTCGTCGCGCCACGATGACGCGCATGATTTCATTGGTTCCTTCCAGGATCTGGTGTACGCGGGTGTCGCGCACGTGCCGTTCCATGGGGTATTCGCGAATGTAGCCGTAGCCGCCGAGCAGTTGCAGCGCATCGTTGCATACCTGAAAGCCCACATCGGTGGCGAAACGCTTGGCCATGGCGCAGTAGGTCGTCGCCTGCGGGTCGGCGCTATCGAGCTTGAAAGCCGCCAGGCGCACCATCTGCCGCGCAGCCACCAGCTCGGTGAGCATGTCGGCCAGCTTGAACTGGGTCGCCTGGAAGTCGGCGATGGCGCTGTTGAACTGGCGCCGCTCCTGGACGTAGTCCGCGGCTTCCTGCAGGGCCTGCTGCGCGGTACCGATACTGCAGGTGGCGATATTGATGCGACCGCCGTCGAGGCCCTCCATGGCAATGGCAAAGCCCTGCCCTTCCTCGCCCAGGCGATTGGCCACCGGCACGCGCACATTGTCGAAGCTGACCATGCGCGTGGGCTGGGCATTCCAGCCCATCTTTTCTTCCTTCTTGCCGTAGCTGACACCCTCGGCATCGGCGGGGATGGCCATTGCCGTTACCCCCTTGGGGCCCTCGGCACCGGTGCGCAACATGACCACCAGCACATCGGTCTCGCCGGCGCCGGAGATAAACACCTTGCTGCCGTTGATCACGTAGTCGTCACCGTCGCGCGCGGCACGGGTGCGCAGGGAGCCGGCATCCGAGCCAGCGCCCGGTTCGGTTAGGCAATAGGAGGCCAGCTTGCTGCCCATCACCAGGTCCGGGCACCACTGCTCGATCAGCGCTTCACTGCCGTACTTGCCGATCATGCTGGTGGCCATGTTGTGAATGGTCATGAAGGCCGCGGTGGTGGTACACCCCCGGGCCAGCTCCTCCACAATCAGGCTGGCGTCGAGGCGACTCATGCCCAGGCCGCCGGCCGCTTCCGGGGTGTACATGCCCATGAAGCCCAGCTCGCCGGCGGCGGCGAAGGCCTCCTTGGGAAAGATCGCCTCGGCATCCCAGCGCGCCGCGTTCGGCGCCAGCTGCTTTTCCGAGAAGGCCCGCGCGCTGTCGACGAAGGCCTGCTGTTCTTCGGAAACCGAAAAATCCATGCTCCGACCTCCTAGAAGCGGTTCATGACTTTGCCGAAGAGAACCTCGTCACTGGGGATCTCCTTGGTCTTGGCCAGCGGCTTGGACACCCAGGTCTCGTTGATCAGGTCGCGCCAGGTGATGTTGTGGTTGATGCTGTTGCCGCCCCAGGAGCCACAGCCCAGGGAAAAGGTCTGTCGCATGCCGTTCCACAGGTTGCCGCTGTTGGAGGCCGCCTGGGGCTGGTTCACCATCACCCGCGAGGTCTTGGTGCCCAGGGCCAGCTTGAGAATGTTGTCGTCGTTCTTCGAGTAGATCCCGCAGCTGTGCCCCTGCCCCTGGTAGGCCTGGATACGGTTGGTCAGCGCGATCGCCTCGTCGATGTCCTTGATCTTGTAGAGGGCCATGGTCACGGTCAGTTTCTCGCCGGAAAAGGGGTAATCCGGCCCGGCACCCACCTCGGGCACGATGAAGAACTGCTTGCCCTCGGGCAGATCGATTCCCGCGCGGCCGGCAATCGTGGTCGCGCGCTGGGCGACGATCTGGGCATTCAGGTGCCCGTCCACCCAGATCACGTCCTGCAGCTTCTGCTTGTCATCACCCTCGATGATGTAGCCGCCCTCGTGCTTGAGCTTCTCGACAAACTCGTCGTAGATGGACTCGAATACCAGCACCGAGTTGTCGGAGGAGCAGGAGGCCGCCAGGTCCAGGGTCTTGGAAATGCGGATCTTCTCCGCCGCCTCATCCAGGTCGGCGGTGTCGTCGACGGTGATCACGGCATTGCCCACACCCACGCCGAGAGCCGGGGTGCCGGAGGAATAGGCCGCACTCACCATGGCCTCGCCACCGGTGGCGAGAATGCGGTCGCACTGACGCATCAACTCGTTGGTCTTGTCCAGGGAGGGAACGTCGATGCTCTGCACCAGGTCCGCCGGGGCGCCCATGGCGACAATCGCTTCGCGCATGTAGTCGCAGATCATCTTGTTGGTCAGCTTGGCACGCGGGTGCGGCGCGATGATGATGGCATTGCGTCCCTTGACCGCGGAGATGGCCTTGATCACCGGCGTCGCCTCCGGATTAGTCGAGGGCGACAGTGCGCCAATCACGCCCACCGGCTTGGCGATCTTGATGATGTTGCGCACCGGGTCTTCCTCGATCACACCCACCGACTTGTCATCGATGATGTCCAGCAGGGTCGCCCGCGTCTTGCGGTGGATCTTGAGGAATTTGCCGTCGTAGTTGCCGAGCTGGGTTTCCTCCACCGCGAACTGAGCAATTTTCTCCGAGACGTCTTCCCGGGCCACGGACCAGACCATGGCGGTGATGAGCTCGTCGACCTGTTCCTGGGTATAGTGCTCTATCGCAGCCTGCGCCGCCCGGGCGCGCGCCATCATCTCGGCGATTTCCTGCTGGACTTCGTTGTTTTCCTGAGTTTCCTGCACCTTGGCCATGATTCACACTCCTGTCGTGCTACTTGCGGGTCGGGATCCCGCCCACAACAGACTATAGACGGGATTTTTATAATGGCAGGGCAGACTACCCGGGCACAGGAGCGGGTCAAAGGGACGAAATTGCGATCAATATGGACTATATTGCTGCCATGAAAACCATAAACACCCCGCAACAGGACTCCAGGCCATGAGTAGTCCCTCACAATGGTCACTTCCCGAACAGGGGGTGCGCTTCCTGACGCCGGTGTTCATGCTCGAGCAACTGCACCGGCACCCCCTCACCCGGGACTGCTACCCCACCGCCATGGGCTACTATCCGGCGGCACGGGGGCACCGCATGCGGCGCAGGCGCCACGACGACAACCTGCTGATCTACTGTGTCGAGGGTCACGGCCGCCTGCGCGCCGCCGATCAGCGACTGTCGGTCGGCCCAGGGGACCTGCTGCTGTTGCCCCAGGGCCTGCCCCACAGCTATGCGGCGGACAGCGCGCAACCCTGGACGCTCTACTGGGTGCACTTCCAGGGCGTCAGTTCGCGGGTTTTCATGGAGTACCTGGGCTATCGGGACAACCGCCTGGTTATCCCCGTGGGCCTCGCTCCCGGCCTGAGCGCAGCCTTTCACAGTCTACTGGCGGTGAGTCGCACGGGTTACAGCAGCAAGGCCTTCATCAACGCGGCCAACCACTGCCGGCACCTGTTCACCCAGTTTGCCCTGGAAGCCAACCGGCAGCGGGCCACTCACGCCAGCGGCCTGGACCTGGAAGCGATTCAGGCGACCATGCGGGACAACATCCATGCCAGCCTGGAGCTGGAGCAACTGGCGGCCGTGGCGCATTTGTCCAAGTACCACTTTGCCAGCCGCTACAAGGCGCTCACGGGTTACTCGCCCATCCAGCATTTCCTGCACATGAAGATGGAATACGCCTGTCAGTTGCTGGACAGCTCGGACCTGCCGATCAAGGCGATTGCGGCCGCCGCGGGTTACAGCGACCCGCTGTACTTTTCGCGCCTGTTCCGGCGCACCGTGGGGATGTCGCCGCGCGCCTACCGCAGCTCGGTACGCAAATAGCAGTAGCCCGCCCCTCAGCCCCTGTCGCGATAGACCTCGGGGTTGAAGCAATGGGGCATGGCTTCGCCGTTCAAGGCGGCGATGGCATTGTTTGCCGCCATGTCCGCCATCCGTGCGCGGGTGGCCGCGGTCGCACTGCCTATATGTGGCGCCAGCACCACGTTAGGGAGTGCGAGCAGGGGGTTATCCGCAGGCACCGGCTCTTCCTCGAAGACGTCGATGCCGGCGGCATACAGCTGACCCTGGCCCAGGGCTTCGGCCAGGGCATGCTCATCGACAATGCCACCCCGCGCCGTATTGACCAGCACGGCACCGGGCTTCATGGCCGCGATACGCCCGGCGCCGAGCAGACCGCGTGTCTCGTCAGTCAGGGCCAGATGCACACTGAGGAAATCCGACTCGGCCAGCAGTTCCTCCAGGCTGACGGCGGTCACCCCGGGCACCTCCCGCGGGCTGCGGTTCCAGGCCAGCACGCGCATGCCGAAGGCAGCCGCCCGGCGCGCCACCGCCTGCCCAATCGCCCCCAGGCCGAGGACACCCAGGGTGGCGCCGCTGACATCCTTGCCGGTGAAGAAGTCGGGTGACCAGCGATTCTCCCGCCGCCACGCGCCCTGGCGCACAAAGCAGTCTGCCTCGCTGATGCGGCGCGCCGCCGCCAGCAGCAGGGCAAAGGCCGTATCCGCGGTAGTCTCCACCAGCACCCCCGGGGTATGTCCCAACGGGATCCCGCGGGCATTGAGGGCACTCACATCGACATGATCCACCCCCACCGACATGCTGGACACGAAGGTCAGGTCGGGGCTGGCTTCGATCAACTCGCGGGAAACCTGGTCGGTAAGGAGGCACACCAGTCCGTGGCAGCCCGCCAGCTCCTCGCGCAGTGAATCGGCGGGCATCAGGCCAGGGCCAAGCCAGACATTTACGTCGGCCAGCTCGGAGAGGGCGTGGATACGCTCGCCGGGCAGCGTATGGGTAACCAGAATCTTCTTGCGCATCACCAGAGCATACCCCAGGCCTGCATCCTGACAACAGAGGCAGCTTGGGATTACCATGGCTGCCCACTGACTTTCCAGCCGACAGGCATTCGCCATGAGTGACAGCAACACGCCCCTGAACGGGGATCTGAGCCAGCGCATCGTCATGCGCCCGGAGCACCTGAGCTGGACACCCAGCCCGGGCGGGCACGTCCTGCGCAAGCGCTTCCACCGGGTGGGGGCCCAGGAGTCCGGCCAGGTCACCTCCCTGGTGCGCTACGAACCGGGTGCAAACTTCCCCGCGCACGACCACCCCCAGGGCGAGGAAATCCTGGTCCTCGAGGGGGTCTTTTCCGACGAGCACGGCGACTGGCCCGCCGGCAGTTACCTGCTCAACCCCGAGGGCTTCACGCACCAGCCTTTTTCCCGAGACGGCTGCCTGCTGTTCGTCAAGCTGCGCCAGTTTCCCGGTGCCGACCGCGAACACGTGGCTGTCGACACCCGGGCGCGCCCCTGGCAACCCTCGGTGAAGAAAAGCGTAAGCTGGAAAAAACTCTACGCCCAGGAGCCCTACACCGACTTCATGCGCCTGGAGGCCTGGGATACCCCCGCCGAGCTGGGCCGCATCAATTTCCCCCAGGGCGCCGAGCTGCTGGTCCTCAAGGGGAGCTTCAGCGATGCCCGGGGAAGCTACGGCCTGCACACCTGGCTGCGGATTCCCGCCGGCGGATCCCTGGAGCCGACCAGCAATGACTATTGCGAGCTCTATATCAAGGAGGGAGGCTTCAGTTACCTGCGCGCGGGCTGATTCCCTGGCCCAAGATGCAGCCGCATACGATATTGATCATATAAGTAAAATCATATATGGTGCCTTCGGAATATGGAGGCCCCATGAAAAAACGCGTGCTGTTTCTCTGCCGCGGCAACTCTGCCCGCTCGCAGATGGCCGAGGCCATGCTTCGCCATATTGCCGGCGACCGCTTTGACGTCTGCAGCGCCGGCACCGACCCCGAGGAGATAGATCCTCGCACCCTGCAGGCACTGCAGGATTTCGGCGTGGACACACAGGGTCTGCATTCAAAATCGCTCGAGGGCCTGGCCAAACAGCACTTCGACTACGTCATCAGCCTCTGCGACAAGGCGCATCGCGATTGCCGCCACTGGCCAGAGAGTGGCGTGGTCATGGCCTGGGACTTCCCCGACCCCCGGGTCAGCCTCGACCTCAGAGCGTTCAAGCATACCCTGCAGGAAATCAGCGAACGGCTGCGCCTTTTTGTGCTGGTCAACAGCAAGCAGGTCGGCACCACCCTCAAGGCTCTGCAGCCGCTGACCTTCTACAAGGCACTGGCCGACCAGACACGCCTCCTTAGCCTGCTGCTGATCGACGGGGAAGGCGAGCTGTGCGTCTGCGAGCTGATGGCCGCCCTGGAGCTGCCGCAACCGCATGTTTCCCGTCACCTGGCGCAGTTGCGCAAAAGCGGTGTGCTGGCGGATCGACGCCAGGGGCAGTGGGTCTATTACCGCCTGCACCCCCACCTGCCCGACTGGATGCGCGAGGTGCTGGGCCTGACCCGGGAGAACAGCACATCACTGTTACAGGCGCCCCTGGCGCGACTGCAGGGCATGACCGATCGTCCTCGGGACGGCGGCCGGCTATGCGATGAAACAGCCGAGACATAGGCCATGACCCCGGAATTACCCAACCTCGATCGCAAACAGTTCAGGCATCCCTGCAGCCAATCGCTGCTTCAACCTGGCCCCGAGCATCCGCCGCGCATCCTTCTGCTCTACGGATCCCTGCGCAAGCGTTCCTTCAGCCGCCTGGTGACGGAGGAGGCGGCGCGGCTGCTGCAGGCCATGGGTGCGGAAACCCGCACCTTCAACCCCGCGGGCCTGCCCCTGCCGGACGAAGTGGAGGCGGATCACCCGAAGGTGCAGGAGCTGCGGGAGCTGGTGCAGTGGTGCGAAGGCATGGTGTGGTGTTCCCCCGAGCGCCACGGCGCCATGACCGGGGTCATGAAGGCGCAAATTGACTGGATTCCCCTCAGCCTGGGCGCGGTGCGCCCCACCCAGGGCAAGACCCTGGCGGTGATGCAGGTCAGCGGTGGATCCCAGAGCTTCAATGCGGTGAACCAGCTCCGGGTCCTCGGTCGCTGGATGCGCATGATCACCATCCCCAACCAGTCCTCGGTGGCCAAGGCTTTCCTGGAGTTTGACGACAACGACCGCATGAGACCCTCGCCCTACTACAATCGCATCGTCGACGTGATGGAGGAGCTGACGAAGTTTACCCTGCTGACCCGCGGCTGCAGCGAATACCTGACGGACCGCTATTCCGAGCGGGTGGAAAGTGCCGAACAGCTTTCGGCCCGGGTCAATCAGCGCGCCATCTGAGGGGCCGCAAGGTATGGGAATTTTCGAACGTTACATGAGCCTTTGGGTCGCGCTGTGCATTCTCGGCGGCGTAGGCCTGGGCAACCTGGTGCCCGGGCTGTTTGCGGCAGTCGCCGGCCTGGAGTTCGCGCACGTCAACCTGGTGGTGGCGGTCTTCATCTGGGTCATGATCTACCCGATGATGGTGCAGATCGATTTTGCCGCCATCAAGGATGTCGGCAAACGCCCCAGGGGGCTGCTGCTGACCCTGGTGGTCAACTGGCTGATCAAGCCCTTTACCATGGCGGCCCTCGGCTGGCTGTTTTTCCGGGTGCTGTTCGCGGACTGGGTGGACCCGCAAAGCGCGGGAGAGTACATCGCCGGGATGATTCTGCTCGGTGTCGCGCCCTGCACGGCGATGGTGTTCGTGTGGAGCCAGCTGACCAAAGGCGACCCCAACTACACCCTGGTGCAGGTGTCGGTAAACGACGTGATCATGGTGTTTGCCTTTGCACCGATTGCCGCCTTTCTGCTCGGGGTCAGCGATATCCACGTACCCTGGGAAACCCTGCTGCTGTCGGTGTTGCTGTACGTGGTGCTGCCCCTGGTCGCTGGCGCCTGGACCCGGCATCGGCTGGAGCGCCAGGGTGACGGCGAGCGCTTGCAGAGCTTCCTCCACACCCTCAAGCCCTGGTCGATTCTCGGCCTGCTGGCGACTGTCGCCCTGCTGTTCGGCTTTCAGGCGCAGACCATCATTGCCCAGCCCCAGACCATCGGGCTGATTGCAATACCACTGCTGGTGCAGAGCTACGGCATTTTCATCATCGCCTATGCGGCGGCGTACTGCTTGCGCCTGCCCCACAACGTGGCGGCGCCGGCCTGCCTGATTGGTACCTCGAATTTCTTCGAGCTGGCGGTGGCGGTGGCCATTTCCCTGTTCGGCCTGCACTCCGGCGCGGCCCTGGCCACCGTGGTCGGGGTGCTGGTGGAGGTGCCGGTGATGCTGTCCCTGGTGGCGATAGCCAACCGCACGCGGCACTGGTTTCCGGCATCGCAGGCAGGGCAGAGCTGATCCCGGCGGTAGAGGACGTTCTTCTGCTGCCTCGATTGCGTGCGCGATCCTTCTGTTAGCGTGCTGCGTGAATGCTTTTCTGTTGCAAAGGAGTATCGGCAATGGCTCTGAAAATCGGCATCAATGGCTTTGGCCGCATGGGGCGCCTGACCCTGCGGGTGCTGTTTGAACACCGTGATGTAGAGGTCCTGCAAGTCAACGATCCCGCCGGTGACGCCGCCACTCTGGCGCATCTGCTCAACTTTGACTCGGTGCACGGTCGCTGGCAGCACGAGGCGGTCGCCGAGGGCAACAGCATGCGCATCAATGGCGCGCGCATCGCGGTGAGCCACAACCGGGCGATCGCGGACACCGACTGGAGCGCCTGCGACCTTGTCGTTGAGGCCTCGGGCAAGATGAAGACCAAAGCTCTGCTGCAGGCCTACCTGGACCAGGGCGTGCAGCGGGTGGTGGTCACCGCGCCGGTCAAGGAGGAGGGGGTGCTCAACGTGGTGATGGGGGTCAACGACCACCACTACGACCCGGCTCGGCATCGCATCGTGACCGCGGCCTCCTGCACCACCAACTGCCTGGCGCCGGTGGTCAAGGTGGTCCACGAGGCACTCGGCATCCGCCACGGCTCGATCACCACCATCCACGACCTGACCAACACCCAGACCATTCTCGATGCGCCCCACAAGGACCTGCGCCGGGCGCGAGCCTGCGGCATGAGCCTGATTCCCACCACTACCGGCTCCGCCACCGCCATCACCCAGATCTTCCCGGAGCTGCGGGGAAAGCTGAACGGTCACGCCATTCGGGTACCGCTGGCCAATGCCTCGATTACCGATTGCGTGTTCGAGGTGGCACGGGAAACCACTGCCGAGGAAGTCAACGCCCTGCTGAAGGCCGCTGCCGACGGTGAGTTGCAGGGCATTCTCGGTTACGAGGAGCTGCCGCTGGTGTCGATCGACTACCGCAGCGACCCGCGCTCCAGCGTCATCGATGCCCTGTCCACCCTGGTGGTCAACGGCACCCAGGTGAAGATCTACGCCTGGTACGACAACGAGTGGGGCTACGCCAACCGCAGCGCGGAGCTGGCCCTCAAGGTGGGGCGCGGCTGAGATGCTGGCCCGCCTCGCCCCGGAGCTGCGCCAGTACCTGGTGGTCACCGGCAACTACTGGGCCTTTACCCTCACCGACGGCGCCCTGCGCATGCTGGTGGTGCTGCACTTCCACGGTCTGGGCTACTCACCGCTGGAAATTGCCCTGCTGTTCCTGTTCTACGAGATCTTCGGGGTGGTCACCAACCTGCTGGGGGGCTGGCTGGGAGCGCACGTCGGCCTCAACCGCACCATGCAGGTGGGCCTGATCCTGCAGGTGCTGGCGCTGGCGATGCTACTGGTGCCGGCCGCCTGGCTTACCGTGCCCTGGGTAATGGCCGCCCAGGCGCTGTCGGGTATCGCCAAGGACCTCAACAAGATGAGCGCCAAGAGCGCCATCAAATTACTGGTGCCAAAGGACGCCCAGGGCACGCTGTACAAGTGGGTGGCCCTGCTCACCGGCTCCAAGAATGCCCTCAAGGGGGCGGGCTTTTTCCTCGGCGGCGTGCTGCTGATGACCCTCGGCTTTGCCGGCGCTGTGGCCGCCATGGCGGTGGCCCTGAGCCTGGTCTGGCTGCTCAGTCTGCTACTGCTGAAACAGGAACTGGGGCGCGCGAAACAGAAACCCAGGTTCCGCGACCTGCTGTCCAAGAGCCCTGCCATCAACGTGCTCTCGGCGGCGCGGCTGTGCCTGTTCGGCGCCCGGGACGTCTGGTTCGTGGTGGCCCTGCCGGTCTTCCTGTCCCAGTCCCTGGGCTGGAACCACACTCAAACCGGGGGTTTTCTGGCCCTGTGGGTGATCGGCTACGGGCTGGTGCAGGCCCTGGCGCCGCGCATCACCGGCAGTGCCGGCAGAGGCGTGCCCGACGGGCGCGCCGCGACGCGCTGGGCGGCGCTGCTCACCCTGCTGCCCGGGGCCATTGCCCTGGGATTGTGGTGGGGCATGGACCCGGCGACCGCGCTGGTCGGCGGTCTGCTGCTGTTCGGCGCTGTGTTCGCGGTCAACGCCTCCCTGCACAGCTACCTGATCGTCAGCTACGCCGACCGCGACGGGGTATCACTGGATGTCGGCTTCTACTACATGTCCAACGCCCTGGGACGACTGCTGGGCACCCTGCTCTCGGGCTGGCTGTTCCAGTGGGCGGGCCAGGGCAGCGCAGGGCTGCAGGCCTGCCTGTGGGTCTCCGCTGCCCTGCTGTGCCTGGCGACCCTGATATCCCGCGGCCTGCCGACGCGTCCCTGCGGCAGCGCTAGATCGTGAAGCCGCCGTCCACGACAATGCATTCACCCGTGGTATAGCTGGCGGCATCGGAGACCAGGTAGAGGACGGCCCCGGCCATTTCCTCCGGCTCCGCGTGGCGCTTCATGGGAATCTTGTCCATGGCCATGGCGTAGATGTCGTCGTTCTCGAACAGTGCACCGGCAAACTTGGTGCGGGTCAGGCCGGGGATCAGGGCGTTGCAGCGGATCCCCAGGGGCGCGCACTCCCGGGCGAAGGCCTTGGTCATGTTGACCACCGCCGCCTTGGTAATGCTGTAGATGCCCTGCATCGGGCCCGGCTGCAGGGCATTGATGGAGGCGGTATTGACGATCACCCCGCTGCCCTGCTCGCGCATCAGCTTGCCCGCCTCCACCGACATGAAGAAGTAACCGCGGATATTCACGTCGACGGTTTTCTGGAAAGCTCCAAGGTCAGTGTCGAGGATGTGGCCGAAATAGGGGTTGGCGGCGCCGTTGTTGACCAGGATATCCAGTCGGCCGTGACGTTCGCGCACCGCGGCAAAAAGTGCCGCGATATCCTCCAGGCGACCGACATTGCAGGCCATGGCCTCGGCCTCGCCACCTCCCTCGCGAATACTGGCGGCCACCGCCTCGCAGTCCTCCAGCTTGCGGCTGGAGACAATCACCCGGGCACCCTGCTCCGCCAGCAGGCGGGCGATGGACTCGCCGATACCCCGGCTGGCACCGCTTACCAGGGCCAGGCGGCCGCTCAGATCAAACACTTGCGTGGACATGACAGATCTCCTTGTATTGTCACTTATCGTTATGGGTAAAGCCCGGTTCGTCTCAGCGCGCCGGCGATGTTGCCGGCGTCGGCGGCGCCCCCAGCGCCCAGGACAAGTAGATCGCGACAATCAGCACGATCCCCAGCCAGGCGGCCTGGTAACCGAAGAGGCTCAGGTTGGCACCGGTCATCAGCGGCCCCACCACCCGCCCCCAGGAAGCCGCCGATGCCGTCGTCCCCAGCATCCGCCCACGCAGTGCCTGGGGCGTGCGCTGGCTGGTGATGCTGTTAAGCAAGGGCATGCACAGCGTGGAGCCGGACAGGGCCAGGTAGATCGCCGCCAGCATTGACAGCTTGCCGCCGGCGAACAAGGCCAGCAGCAACCCGCAAAGCAGCAGGCTGATGCAGGCTCGCAGCAACCGCCACTCCCCCACCACACGCACCAGCAGGCCCAGCAGCCCCCCCTGCAGCAGCACCATGATCGCTCCCTGGACACCAAACACGATGCCCACTTCCCGGGCGCCCCAGCCCAGCATGTCACCCAGCCACAAGGGCACCAGGTAGGTCAGTGAGCTGACGGCGGCGGCGTGCAGCAGAAACTGGAAGACCAGCAAACGGTTGCCGGTCTCCCGCAGCATTTTCAGCAACGAGTGACGGACACCGCGACGGTGGGCCGCCCGGCTGGCCGCGCGATGCTCGGCGCCCACGGATTCCTCGAGAAACAGGCCGGCGGCCAGGATGGCCAGCAGTGACATGCCCCCCGCAAACAGGCAGGGCAGCGTGAAACTGTCGTCACCGCCGGCCAGCAGGCCACCCAGCAGAGGTCCCAGCACCAGTCCCAGCCCAAAGGCTGCGCCAATCTGTCCCATGCCCCGGGCGCGGCGCTCGCCGGGGGTCAGATCCGCCATCATGGCCGATGCCACCCCCAGGTTGCCGGCCATCAGCCCGGCAAAGGCACGCGCGGCATAGACCATCCACAGCTCGCTGGCGAGGGCGAGTGCAACGTAGGCCAGTGCCCCGCCCGCCAGGCAGATCATGATCACCGGCTTGCGCCCGAGGCGGTCCGACAGGCGCCCCCAGTAGGGCCCCGACACGCCGGAGAAGACCGCGTAGGTGATGATGATCAGGGCGATATCCAGCTTGCCGGCGCCCAGTTGCGGCGACAGGAAGGGCAGGATGGGAATCACGATGCCGAAACCGATCAGGTCGATAAGCACGACGCCAAACAGCACCGCTGCCCGGGCGCGGTAACCGCGGGAACTCGTTGCCGCCTGAGTCACTGATCCTGCCAGCGCTCGACGCGACCGCTATCGATATCGAAAAGATCCAGGGCGCGCCCCACGGTCTGGGTCACCATGTCATCGAGGCTGGCGGGACGGGCATAGAAGGCGGGCACCGGGGGCGCAATGACCGCGCCCATTTCGGAGAGCTGCGTCATGGTGCGGAGGTGCCCGACATGCAGGGGGGTTTCACGAACCATCAGCACCAGGCGCCGGCGCTCCTTGAGCACCACGTCCGCCGCGCGGGTCAGTAGCGTGGAGGTCACACCCGTGGCGATCTCCCCCATGCTGCGCACCGAACAGGGGGCAATCAGCATACCGGCGGTCAGAAAAGAGCCGCTGGCAATGCTGGCCCCGACGTGTTTCACCGGGTGCACCACCGAGGCCAGGGCGTGGATGTCCGCTGTGGTCAGATCGAGCTCGTAGTGCAGGGTGAGTTCCGCGGAGCGGGTCATCACCAGGTGGGTCTCCACCCCGCTGTCGCGCAGCAACTCGAGTGCCCGCACGCCATAGACGATGCCGGAGGCACCACTGATGCCGACGATGATGCGCTGGGCCATGGACTTGCCTGTGGCAGAAAAAGACCCGCACACTTTACCAGCCGGACAGCCAAGTTTCACCGGGCTGCCCGGCTTGCGCCCCGATCCCTCAGAAGTGCAGGCGCAGGCCCGCCTCCACGGAACGGCCCGCCTCCGGCGCCACATCGCGCAGGAAGGAGGTGCTCAGGCGGATCTCCTCGTCGCCCAGGTTGTGACCGGCGACGAAAAGCACCAGCTCGCGACCGCCCAGTGGCAGCCGATAGTCCAGACCGAGATCCCAGCGGGTGTAGCCGGCGGTATCCGACTCATTCAGCCCACTGCGTTTCTGCGCCGCCGCATCGAGCACGCGGGTCCACAGCTCCAGGCGCTCACCGCTCCAGCTCAACTGGCCACCGATGCGACGCGGAGGCAGGCGGGGAATGTCCTCGCCACTATCCAGCTCGCCGCGGATGCTATCGCCACTCAGGCCCGCGCGAACCACGCCGCCCGCCAGGCTCCCGAGTTCCAGGCTGCCACTGACTTCCACGCCGTGGAACCGCGCCCCCTCCTGGTGATAGGCCAGCACCGGTATCTCGCCCACCTCGGCACCGGTATTCACCAGCGTGATGTAGTCGGCAAAGTCATTGTGGAACACCGTCACTTCGACCTCGCTGGTGTCGCCGTGCCAGTGCAGGGCAAGGTCCACGTTCCGGGATACCTCGGTGCCCAGATCGGGATCACCCAGTTCGATGGCCGCGGTCGCGGCGTGCTCGACCCAGGTATCCGGCCCGGCGTTGTCCACATTGGAGAACAGCTCCTCAATCGAGGGCGCCCGCTCGGAGCGTGCCAGGGAGAGCCGCCATTGCAGGGATTCGGTCTGGTTCCAGAGTGCGGAGACAGAGGCGCTTACAGAGGTGAAGCTCTCCTCGCCGGCCCTTGCGGCATCCGGGTCCCGGCGGTCGCGATCGAGTCGCAAGCCACCCTCCAGGGTCCAGTTGTCCCAGTGGTAGTCCTCGACCAGGAAGATACCGATGTCGCGGCTGCGGGTGCGGGGAATGAAGGCCTCCTCGCCCAGGGCACTGAAGGTACCGTGACGGGCCTGCAGACCCAGCGCGCCGTGCAGCTCCCCCAACGGGTTGTGCACCATTTCCAGGCGCCCTTCCCAGGTCTCGTTACTGTAGAGGGTGCCAATTTCCCCGCTGCCCTCGATCTCGGCATGTTCGTAGTCGGTGTAGGTCAACCTGGAGCGCGCGACGGAAAAACCCGGCAAGGGGTTTTCCAGCTCCATGGCGAGGTCATAACGGGTCTGCTCGACATCCAGCAGGATATCGCCGTGATCATCGGTCTCAACCGTGTGCTCATCATGCGCCGCTTCGCCATGCTCATCGTGAGCAACTTCATCTTCACCATGCGCCTCCTCCTCGTGATCACCGTGGTCGTGACCGGCGTGGGCTCCAGAGGGAATGCCATAGGTGTTTTCCAACCGGCTCACCGCCAGGCCGACGAAGCCACCGGTGAAATGGTAGCTGCCGCCAGTGGTGAGCTGCCGGGTGAGTCCGGCGGTGTTGCCAATATAGCCCTCGGTGGTTTCCGCCTCGGCATGCTCGTCGTCACCGTGACCCTCGTCGTGATCCTCGTACTCGTGCTCGTGATCTTCGTGAGCCTCGTCGTCACGCCCTGCGCTTCCCGGGATATCCAGGTCATTCCAGTCCCGGTAGAGGGCGTCCACGTGCCAGGCGAAGGTCCCGTTGCCGCCATCCAGGCGCAACAGGCTGGTGTCCATGTCCGAGGCACCGTCGTGGCGCAGCTCGAGGCCACCCTCCACGCCCTCGATGGGCCGGCGCGGGATGCGATTGTCGATCACATTCACCACGCCGCCAATGGCGCCGGCACCATAGAGCAGCGTGGAGGGACCGCGCAGCACCTCCACCGAGTCGGCCAGCAGTGCCTCGACAGACACGGCGTGGTCGGCGCTGACATTCGCGGCATCGGCGCTGCTGGTGCCGTTCTGCAGGACACTCACCCGCGGGCCCTGCTGCCCGCGAATCACCGGCTGCCCGACACCGGGACCAAAGGAGGCATTGGCGATCCCGGGCATGTCGCCCAGGGTGTCGCCGATGGTGGCGCCGGCGATGCGCGCCAGGGCATCGCGATCGAGGGCGGTTACCGGCAGGGCGGTTTCCGCCTCCTGCTTCTGCAGGGGTGCGGTGACCAGCACGTGTTCAACGGTGTGGGGCGTTTGCGCCCAGGCATGGGCGCTGGCAACCGCCAGCGCAACAGGCAGGTAAGTCTTCATTCTCTACTCCTGAACAAAAGGGGTTTGGCATGTGGCAGTTCAGGAGAAAGCTGGCGGGGCCCTCGCTTGCCGGGGGCTGTACTCGAAGCGAAGCGGTGCCGGTGTCGGGGCAAGTGGCAGCAGGAACGTGCGCCAGGATGCAAACAGCAGCGGCAGGGCGCTGGCCGGTGCCAGCGGTGCGTGGCCGTGGCACAGGGCGCAGTCAGCGGCCAGGTCCGCGGGCAGGTGCACGTGGCCGGACTCAATGGCCTGGAAACCGACCAGCAACAATGCCACAACCAGCGCCAGGGCGCGGGTCGAGCGGGGCATGTGTCGGGTCAGAGGTCGCATCGGGTCAGGAGTGTTGAAAACCACATGCTATATTAGCGCATGTGCTGTCCGGAGGGGATTCATTCGTGCCCGATTTTACCGCCCTGTTGCAGACCACATGGCCCGCCCTGCTGACAGTGGCGCTGGTGCTGACCGGTGTGCTGCTGGCCCGCCTGGCGGCATTGCGCGGCCCCCACGGGACCGACAGCATCGTGTTCCAGCTGGCGGTCTGGCTGATCGTCTCCGCCGGCATCATCGCCCTGGTGGTGGTGCTGCCCATCAGCGACGAAACCCAGGGCCAGGTGCTAAGCCTGCTCGGGGTGCTACTGTCGGCGATCATCGCCCTCTCCTCCACCACCTTCGTCGCCAATGCCATGGCGGGAGTGATGCTGCAGATTACCCATCCCTTCCGACCGGGGGACTACGTGCGGGTCAACGAACTCTTCGGCCGGGTGACCAAACGCGCATTGCTGAACACCCAGATCCAGAGTGAAATGCGCGACCTGGTGACCCTGCCCAACCTGCTGCTGGTCACCGAGCCCTTCACGGTGCTGCACCGGGAAGGCACCATCATTTCCGCGGATGTGTCGATCGGCTACGACCAGCCCTACACACGCATCCAGGAGCTGCTGCTCGCGGCCGGTGAGGACGCCGGCCTCACGGAGCCCTTCGTGCTGGTCCAGGAATTGCTCGATCACGCGGTCGTCTACCGCGCCTGCGGCTTCCTCGAGGACATGAAGCATCCACTGACCGCGCGCTCCAGCCTGCGCAAGAAAATTCTCGAACAACTGCACGGCAATCAGGTGGAAATCGTGTCACCGGGTTTCGTCTACCAGCGGCGGGTGGATGCGGAGCAGCGCGTGATGCCGGAGCAACCGGTATTGCACAGCGGCGAGAATCCCGACCCACAGGACACCCCGGAGGAGAAGATCTTCGACAAGGCGGAGGAAGCCGCCAGCGTGGAGGAGCTGCGCGTACAGCGCGAGCAGCTCCACGAAGACCTGAAGGCGGGTCGGGAACAACTCAAGCAGGCCGCTCCCGAGGAGAAGGCGGCGCTGGAAAGCCGCATTGCCGAACTGGAACGCCGCGAGGCCTGGCTGATCGGGCAATTGGAGCGGGAAGCCGAACGCGAAAACTAGCCCGACTCTGACCGCAGGCTACAGATCCACCTCGCGCTGGAAGTCCGCCTCGATGCGCTGTTGCAACTCGAAACGCCTCCCCCCCTGCAGGCGCTGGCTTTCCTGCAGCCGTTGCTGGTAGCGATTGCGACGATAGTACGCCACCAGGCGGGGAAAGCGCTCGGCTTCCAGTTCACCGGCAATCAGCGCCTCGATGAAGGCGATATCAATGCCCACCCGGTAGGCAATGCGGCTGGGGCGTATACGATGGGCGTGAAATTCCGCCACGATGTGCAGCTGTTGCTCGCGGCTGAAATGGCACTCCCGGGAGTATCCCCAGGGCGGTGAGGGTGTACGTGTATCAACAGCTTCGCTCATGCGGGCTTTTTAGCAGGTGCCGACCCGGCTGCCAAGCCCCGCTGGCCGGAATCGACCCCCACAGGGTAGTTAATCCCCGCATGCCTGAGGACTATACTCTACAGCCAGCCCAGACATAACAATACACGGGAGACCCGCGATGAATGCACCCGAAGCCCGGATCCGACAGGAAGACCTGCAACAGCGGCTGCAGGCCACACTCCATGCACAACGCGAGGACTTTCTCCGCGAGGGGGAGGTCAGCGCCGCCACCCGGCAGGACCGGATTGACCGCGGAATCGCCGCCCTGGTGCGACATCAGGAGCGCTTTGTCGAGGCTCTCGACAGTGACTTCAGCTGTCGCCCAAGGGAAGTCACCCTGCTTACCGATGTGGCCGCGGCGATCACTCCCCTGCGCCACGCCCGCAAGCACCTCGACCGCTGGATGCGCCCCGAGCGCCGCCCCACGATGTTTCCCCTGAACCTCCTGGGCGGCCGTTCGCGGATTGAGTACCAACCCCTGGGCGTGGTCGGGGTAATTTCCCCCTGGAACTTCCCGGTGTACCTGACCTTCGGCCCTCTCGCCGGCGTTCTGGCCGCCGGCAACCGGGCCATGATCAAGCCCTCGGAATATACCCCGGCCACCGCCGAGGTCATGGCGGAGCTGGTCGCAGAAGCCTGGGACGAGACCGAAGTCGCCATCTTCAGCGGCGGCCCGGAGGTGGGCCGGGCCTTTTCCGGCCTGCCCTTTGACCACCTGCTGTTCACCGGCGCGACCTCGGTGGGTCGCCATATCATGGCAGCCGCGGCACAGAACCTGGTGCCGGTGACCCTCGAGCTGGGCGGAAAGTCGCCGGTCATCATCTCCCGCAGTGCCGATATCGAGCAGAGCCTGGAGCGCATCATGCTCGGCAAGACGCTGAATGCCGGGCAGATTTGCCTGGCCCCGGACTACCTGATGGTCCCCGAAGAAAAGCTCGACGAGGTCATCGCCGCCGCGACCCGGTCGGTGAACGCGATGTACCCGCGCCTGCTGGACAACCCGGAGTACAGCTCCATCATCAACCAGCGGCACTTCGAGCGCCTGCAGGGCTATCTGCAGGAGGCGGCGGAACGTGGCGTCACGACTATCCCGATCAACCCCGCCGGGGAGGACTTCGCTCAGCAGCAGGGAACCTGGAAGATCCCCCCGACACTGATTCCCCATCCACCGGAAGACCTGCAGCTGATGCAGGACGAGCTGTTCGGGCCACTGCTGCCGATTCGCACCTATCGCGACTTCGAGGAAACCCTGCGCTACGTGAATGCCCACGCTCGCCCACTGGCCGCCTATTATTTCGGCGAGGACCGGAACGAGGAGGCGGCGGTCCTCCGGCGCACCACCTCTGGCGGCGTCTGCATCAACGATGTCATCATGCACATCATGCAGGAGGAACTGCCCTTCGGCGGTGTGGGCGCCAGTGGCATGGGCGTCTACCACGGCGAAGCGGGCTTTCGTACCTTCAGCCACGCCAAGTCCATTTATCGCCAGGTGAAACTCAATGTCGGCAAACTCGGCGGCATGCTGCCGCCCTACGGCGACAAGACCGAGAAGACCATCCGCATGCAGATCGGAAAATAGCGCCGGTGGCCGCCGCCGACTGCTCGCGGCGGCCCTGCTTGCGCTATCATGGCTGACCATGAACAGCCTTGCGCAGACACCCATCGTGATCGCCCATCGGGGCGCCAGCGGCTACCTGCCGGAACATACCCTGGCAGCCAAGGCGCTGGCCCACGCCATGGGCGCCGACTATCTGGAACAGGATATCGTCCTCACCCGGGACGGCGTACCCATTGTCCTGCACGACATTCACCTGCAGACCACCACGGATGTCGCGGAACGCTTCCCCGAGCGAGCGCGGAAGGATGGTCAGTACTACGCGATTGATTTCAGCCTGGCGGAAATCCGGCAGCTGCGCGTCTTTGAGCGTCGCCAGCCCGATGGCGAGGCAACGGTATTTCCCGCTCGCTTTCCCCTGACGCCGGGGCTGTTCACGGTGCCCACGCTGGCAGAGGAAATCAGCCTGATCGCCGGCCTGGACCGCAGCCGCGGCAAGCAGACCGGTCTCTATATCGAGCTCAAGGCGCCGCGCTTTCACGCGGCCGAGGGACAGGATATCGCGCGGGCAGTGCTCGAGGTCCTCCAGGAAACCGGCTATGCCAAGCGTGCGTCACAGGTATTCCTGCAGTGCTTTGACGATGCCACCCTGCGCTACCTCAGGCACGAGCTGCACACGCCCCTGCCACTCATACAGCTGATCGCCGACAGCAGCTGGGGTGAGGACAGCGCGGTCGACTATGACTTCCTGCTCACACCGGAAGGGCTGGACGCGATTGCCCGCTACGCGGACGGTATCGGCCCCTGGCTGCGACAGATCTACCTGGGCAGCGATCCGCAGGGAGCGCCGCTGTTTTCGCCGCTGGTTGGCGAAGCCCGCGCCAGGGGACTGCTGGTACACCCCTACACCTTTCGTCGCGACGACCTGCCCGAAGGCATCGACAGCTTTGAACAGCTGCTTGACCTCTTCGTCGGGCAGCAGCAGGTCGATGGCCTGTTTACCGACTTTCCCGATCTGGTGGTCGACTACCTGCGTCACCACCCACCCGCAAGGACGCCCCAATGAGTGTTACCGTCAACCGACGCACCAAGATCGTCGCCACCATCGGTCCCGGCACCGAAGCCGAGGACATGCTGGGCAAGCTGATGAGCGCAGGCGTGAATGTGTTTCGCCTCAACTTCAGCCACGGCTCTGCCAGCCACCACGCGGAAGTGGCCGATCGCATACGCCGGCAGGCTGCGGCCACCGGTTGCCAGGTGGGCATCCTCGCCGACCTGCAGGGTCCCAAGATACGTATCTCCAGCTTTCGCGACGGCGCGGTGGAATTGCGCGCCGGGCAACACTTTCGCCTCGACCTGGAGCTGGGAGACGACCAGGGCGATGCACAGGCCGTGGGCCTGGACTACCGCGAGCTTCCAGGCAGTGTGAAGCCCGGCGACACCCTGCTGCTGGACGACGGTCGCCTGCGCCTCGAGGTGGTCGAGGCCTCCACCACCGCCGTCACCTGCACGGTGACCCAGGGCGGCCGGCTGGGCTCGCGCAAGGGCATCAATCGCCTGGGAGGCGGCCTTGCCGCGCCGGCGCTGACGACCAAGGACAAGGCGGATATTGACCGGCTGGTAGAGGTACAGCCGGATTTTGTCGCCGTCTCTTTCGTTTCCACGGCGGAAGACATCCACCTGACCCGGGAGCTGCTCGGGCGTCACGGGCTGCAGCCCGCCATTATCGCCAAGATCGAACGGGCCGAGGTGGTGGCCCACCTGGACACCCTGAACGGCATCATGAAGGCCTCCTTCGGCATCATGGTCGCCCGCGGTGACCTGGGTGTCGAAGTCGGCGACGCCGAACTGATCGGCCTGCAGAAAGACCTCATATCCCGGGCGCGCAAGATGGACCGCGTGGTCATTACCGCCACCCAGATGATGGAGTCCATGATCAGCAATCCCATGCCCACGCGGGCCGAGGTCTTCGACGTGGCCAATGCGGTGCTCGACGGCACGGACGCCGTCATGCTGTCCGCGGAGACCGCGGTCGGCGAGTATCCGGTCGAGGTGGTGCGCGCCATGGCAGAGGCCGCCCTCGGAGCGGAACGGCACCCGGTGGCGCGAACGTCCCGCTACCGCGTCGATCGCCAGTTCGAATCGGCGCAGGAAGTGATTGCGATGTCCGCCATCTACGCCGCCAACCACTACCCGCGGGTGCGCGGTATCGCCTGCCTCACGGAATCCGGCACCACTCCCCTGCTGATGTCGCGACTGAGCTCGGGCCTGCCAATCTTCGCCCTCAGTCACAATCGCCACACGTTGCAGCGACTGAGCCTGTGCCGCGGCGTGGTTCCCCTCTTCTTTGACTGCCGACACACCGACGCGGAGGGCGCCGAACAGGAAGCCATTCAATTCCTGCTGGAACGCCAGCAACTGGCGAAGGACGATGCCGTGTTGCTGACCCGGGGCTCGGTCATGGGGCAGCCGGGTTCCACCGACATCATGAAGATTCTGGCGGTCGCGTGAGCCCGCTGGCCACCGCGACACGGCGGGTCGCTGCCGACCTCGGTGGCACACACACGCGTCTGGCGATCCACGATGCTGCGCGCAACGAGTTTCGATACCAGCAGACCTTCCTTAACCGGGACTTCGCGGATTTCGAAGCGGTGCTCCAGTACTGGTTGCAGGATATCGACGAACCGACTCCGGAAACCGCCTGTTTTGCCGTGGCCGCCCTGATACGCGGCGACCAGGTGCGCATGACCAATCGCGACTGGTCTTTTTCCTGCCGCGCGCTGGCTTCGCGCTTCGGTTTCCGCGCCCTGGCCGTATTGAATGATTTCGAGGCCCACGCCTACGCGCTGCCCTGGCTGGCGGCGTCCGAGGTCGTGACCCTGCAAGCTGGGGCAGGTGAAGTCACGCAGGGTCGCCTGGCGGTCCTGGGCCCGGGGACCGGTCTGGGCGGGGCCCTGCTGGAAGGTCGCGGTGCCACTGCGCGGGCCATCGCCTGCGAGCCCGGCCACATGAACCTGGCACCGGGCACCCCGGAACTGCTGGCACTCTGGCCCCAGCTGGTTGCCCGCTACGGCCGTGTGTATGTCGAGTTGCTGCTCTCCGGAAGCGGCCTGGCGCGATTGCACGAGGCGCGCAGTCAGCACGAGCATGGTGCGGCGGTACCTCTCGAGCCCGCCGACATCACCCGCCTGGCCCTGACGGGTGAAGACGCCGAGTGCGCTCGCACCGTGGCCGTCTTCTGCGCTCTACTGGGTGATCTCTGCGCGGACTTCATCCTCGCAACCGGAGCCTGGGGTGGACTCTACCTGGCTGGCGGGATACTTCCCCGCATCACGCCCCTGTTACAGGAAAGCCCCTTCCTCGAACGCTTGCGGGACCGCGGGCCACTGGCCGGCGCCCTGGGCGCCGTGCCGGTCAGGCTGATTCAACACTCCAGCCCCGGACTGCTCGGTGCCGCTCATGCGCCCCTGACCGGCATCGTCCCGAAGCCGTAAAATTCCCGAAATTAGTCCTTTGCAGCCTCATCTCCCTGTCGCGCAGCGGTGCTACACTCGAAAAAGCTGTGAAAACAGCCTGGTTATGCGCGTTGTCGAAGTTCCCCAAAGTTCCTCGGTACGTTGACCATAAATACAGTGAAACCCGGTGCCCCATGGGCATCAAACGATACATAGTGAGCAGGAAAGAGATATGTCGACAGAGACTGGCACCGTCAAGTGGTTCAACGAGACCAAGGGCTACGGCTTTATCGAGCGCGAAAACGGACCCGACGTCTTCGTGCACTTCAGCGCCATCAAGGGTGAGGGCTTCAAGACGCTGGCCGATGGCCAGAAAGTCGAGTTCACCGTCACCGACGGCCAGAAGGGCCCGCAGGCGGAGAACGTCACCCCGCTCTGAACCTTTCCGGGTACAAAAAAAGGAGCACCTGAGTGCTCCTTTTTTTGTCGTCGCTGAACCCGCCGGGCGCAACCGCCGGGTTCACACCACTGCCGAGTCAGCTTTCCTGCAGTTTTTTCTGCCGGTCGAGTTCGGAATCCATGTACTGGATCCACTGCCTGGCGTACTGCGCGGAACGCTTATCGCGACCGGCGGCCTGGAAGGCCTGTCGCGCATTGTCGTACTGCCCCACGTTGAAGTAGGCCATACCCAGGACCAGCCGCGCCGTGTCGGGACGCTTGATACCCCCGCGCTGCAGGCCCTTGTTGATCGCATCGATGGCCTTGTTGTACTGCTCGCCATCCAGGTAAATGTTGCCCAGACGCGCGTACAACTCACCGTCCTCGGACTTGGCCGCGGCCTTCTCCATGGCGGGGATGGCCCGATCGATCTCCTGCGCCTGGCGCCAGGCATTACCGAGCACTTCCCAATTCTTCGAGGTATCCTCGATATCACCGGCGTCGAGCCCCTTGTCCATCACCTTGGCTGCCTTGTAGGGCACTTCACTGTTGAGGTAAAGGTAGGCCATGGTGACCTGCTCGGTCCCCTTGTCCAGCATGTCCTGCACGTAGGCGGTTTCCATGGCTGACAGCTGCAGGGAATCCCGCTTCTGTTCGCCATAGAGGTGGGACAGCTGCACCCAGTATTGCTTGTCCGGGTAGAAGGTCAACAGCTCTTCAAGCACCGCGACGGCCTTGTCCACCTCGTTCTTCTCGAAGTAGAGGAAGCGCGCCAGGTTCAGCCACTGCTCCTTGGGGATCCGGTCCTTCTCGCGATACATCGAGATGGCCTTTTCCACGTTGCTCAGGGCCTTGTTGTAGTCGTTGAGCTGGTAGTAACCCTGGGCCAGCAGCACGTGTGCCGCGGCATTCGGGTTCTGGGTCATGTCGAACCAGCGCAGCAGCGCATCAACGCCCCGTTGCCATTGCTCCTGCACGAAGTAGAGCTGGGCAATGGTATAGCGCGTGTTGATCTCCATCGCCAGGGGAATGTCCGGCTGGCTGACCACGTTTTCGTAGGCCTCCAGCGCCTTCCTGTAGTCCTCGCGGGAGTAGTGGATGAACGCATACAGGTTGTAGACGTTCGCCAGCTCGTAGCTGTTCAGCTCGTTGCGACCACCCGAGGCGAGCATGTCGTCAAGGATACGCGAGGCGGTAGCGAGATCCTTCTCTTCCGCAGCGGTCTGGGCCTCCGCCAGCTTTTCATAAACCTGGTTACGCAGCGCGGGGGTACGCCGTGTCTCGCGCTGGTCACCCTGCTGTTCCTGGGCGACCGCCGCGGCCATGGGGCGCAGCCCGGCGTCAGTCTGGGCCTGGGAGACCACAACCTGCACGGCCACAACCGGCAGCGCCAGAAAGGCGGCACGCAACCAGACTGAGGGCTTGGACATCTTCATAGGATTACCCGCTTAGTCTTCCAGTTCGTAGGTAAACTTGTTCTGCACACCTGCCACTTCGATGGCGGTGCCATCCACGACCCGGGGCTTGTACTTGAATTTCTCCGCGGCCTTGACCGAGGCGGACTCAAACACGCCCGAGGGCTGGCAATCCACCGGACGGATATCCTTGGTGGAACCGCTGGTGGTCACCGTGTACTCCACGATGCAATAGCCGGTGATGCCACGGGTCTGGGCCCGACGGGGGTAGATTGGCGCCACCTTGACGATGGGCAGGTATTCGCCGTCACCGGAGGACATGCCTGAGGAGCTGATCGAGACATTCACGTTGGCCCGCGGGGCCACGTTGGCGATATCCATGTCCATGTCCATGTCCATGTCCATCGGCTCCATCTCCGGCGGCGGCTCCTCGGGATCCTCCACCTTCTCGGGCTTCTGTTCGCGGACATTGACTTCGATTTCCCGCTCGGGGACGACGATGTCGGCAATCTTGCGGGACTCGACATCCTCCTGCTCATACTCCCGATCAATCAGGCTCTGCATGATGTAGAACAGACCGACCGCGACCGGGATGGCGACCAGGGCGGCAATCAAAACCCTTAAAAAACGGTTGCCCATCTCGATTACACCTCGTCATCCGTTGATATACAGGGGGGAGCAGTCAGCAGCGGACGCACCTCGTCCACCAGCTGCTCGACCACATAGGCCGGGGTATCCCGATCCACCTGTACAACCAGGTTGGCCTGGGGCGATTCGTTCTTGGCCGCTTCGGTCAGACGATTGACCCGCTCCAGGGGCACCTTCTCCTTGTTGTAGTAAATGTCTCCCCGGGAGTCGACCGCAAAGATGATCGTGCCCCGCTCGCAGGCCTCGGTCATGGTCGCCTGGGGCTTCATCAGCTCCACGCCGGGTTCCTTCACAAAGGAAGACGTCACGATGAAGAAGATAAGCATGATGAACACGACGTCCAGCATGGGGGTCAGGTCGATCTGTCCCGCTTCATCGCCCTCGGCAGGCCGGGGTGCATTGTCTCGCATGCTCATGTTTACCGCCCCCCCGCACTGGCCCAGTTGACAGCACCGGCCCCGGCTTCGCGCGCGGCATCCGCCACGTCAACCACCGCATTGGCCCTGGCGCCCTTCTCAACCTTGATGGTTACTGCCTGGTCCGGATCGCTGGCCAGCAGGCGCTGGATATTGGCGCGCACCGCACGCGCATCCACCCGCCGATTCTCCATCCAGATCTGGTTGTCGGCATGGATATTGACAAGAATACTGGTGGCGTCGCTCGGATCGGACTTGGAGTCATCCGGACGGTTGACTTCAAGCCCCGCCTCCTTGAGGAACGACGCTACCACGATGAAGAAGATAAGCATGATAAAGACGACGTCCAGCATGGGCGTCAGGTCGATGTCTGCTCCACCTTCTTCCTTATGTTTAGCGAGTCTACGCATTGGCTGGGTACCTGTGGACGCCCGATCAATGATCGGACGTCAGTTGATCCTGAAGAAATTCCTGTTCCCGATTCGCGATTCGCGTGAGGTAGGTGTTGGCGAACAGCCCGGAGAGGGCCGCCACCATGCCAGCCATGGTGGGGATGGTGGCTCGTTCCACACCACCCGCCATGGACTTGGCGTCACCGCCCCCGGTAACCGCCATCACGTTGAACACCTCGATCATCCCGGTCACCGTTCCCAGCAGCCCCAGCAGGGGACACAGGGCCACCAAGGTGGTGATGACCGGCAGGTTGTTGTTGATAAGCTCGCGGCTCTCCGACAACAGCTTCGAACGGATCTGCTTGGCATTCCATGACTTGCGCTCCGAACGCTCTTCCCAGGTGTTAATGATCCGGAAGGCATCCTTGCGCCATGCAAGCTTGAAATACCACAAGCGCTCGAAGATCAGGGTCCACATCACGAAGACCAGGATGGCGATTAGCCAGAGCACATCCCCGCCTTTATCCATAAAGGCGAGAATGGTTTCTACAATACCTCCTGACATGGTCTAACCCCTGCTTACTTTTCGGAGTGCTCAGCAACGATGCCAGTGGCCTGCTCGTTGAGCACGTGAATGATGCGCTGGGCGCGGCCATTCACGACCGTGTGCAGCAGTACTGTCGGGATGGCAACCAGCAGACCCAGTACAGTGGTCACCAGAGCGCTGGAGATACCGCCCGCCATGGCCTTGGGATCACCCGCACCAAAGATGGTGATGGCCTGGAAGGTGATGATCATACCGGTCACCGTACCCAGAAGACCCATCAGCGGCGCGACGGCAGCGATGATCTTCAGCAGGGTAAGACCGGATTCCAGCTTGGGAGTTTCCCGCATAACGCCTTCGGCCATCTTCAGCTCGAGGGTCTCGGCGTCCATGTTCGGGTTGTCCTCGTGGATCTTGAGCACGCGACCCAGCGGGTTGTTGGTGCTGGCACTGGAGCTCTTCAGCTGCTTGCTGACCTTGGCGCCAACCGCAGAGAGAACGATCAGGCGGTAGATCGCGAGCAGGAAGGCGAACACACCAACCGCGGTGATCGCGTAGCCCACGTAGCCACCCTGGTGCCAGCGCTCTTCCAGGGTCGGGCTGTCAATGATAGCCGCCAGGAAAGAACCACCGGTGGGGCCGGTCGGGTCGATACCGAACTGGTGCATGCCTTCAGAGGCATTGGCCAGCTCTTCGGCCCAGGCCGTGTAGTTGCCCGCGGGCTGACGCGGCAGCACACTCAGGGTGTCATTGTTGTAGGCCAGGTAGTTGCCATCGGTGTCGATCACGTTGAAGGCGCCGACACGGACGACCTCACGGTTCTCGCGCTCGCCGGAGGCGGTGGCAACTTCGGTGTCAAACCTGACTACCTTGCCGGTCTCGGTGATCTCGCGCAGCATCTCGTACCAGACGCGCTCGATTTCCTCGATCTTCGGCAGCTTGTCCGAGGTGCTCATCTTGTCGATCAGCTCCCGCAGGAACTCGCCGCGGTTCGGATACTGGGCGGATACCAGGGAGACTTCCAGGTTCTGGGAAAGGTCGCCGGCTGCCGCGGTCAGGTGGCCGAACAGTTCGGTCAGGGCACCCAGACGCTCTTTCAGCTGCTGCTGTTTCGCATCCACTTCCAGCTCGTTCTCCTCGAACTCGCTTTCGAGGCGTGCAGAACGGGCTTCCTGGCGGTCGCGCTCCTGGCGGGCCTGCTGCAGCATGTTCTGCTGTTCAGCCTTGGCAGCCTGGAAGCGGCGCTCACGCTCGCGGTTTTCCTGGGCTTCGCGGGCCTGGCCCTGCTTCACGAACTGCAGCAGCTCGTTCAGGGTAGCCGCGGCTTCCGCGCGCACATCCGCCTGTGAATCCTCGGCGGCGGCAGCTGCGTCGTCGGCTGCCTGGTCCTGCGCCTGGGCAGCACCCGTCACCGCCAGCGCGCCGCCCAGCATGAGGGCGGAGATAAACTTGTTAAGCACGTTCATTATTCAGCCTCCGGTGCAGCAACGGGCATGTTGAGGAGTTCGATGGTGGCCTGCTTCTTGGCGATGCGGACACCCTTGCGAATGGCATTGGCGTAGTCGCCGGCCGACAGGGGCTCCCAGCTGCGGGTTTCGTTGTTCCAGACACCGCTCTCTTCACCGTCGGTGGTCTGATAGACCAACGCGACGCGACCAATGCGCAGGAAGTCCACATCCCGGGTCACCCCGTTGACTTCGATGGTGTCACTGTAGGTTTCCATGCCGCGACCGTACTGGAGCTCGATATTGTAGGCTTCCAGCACCTGGCGGAACTTCTCCGCCACGGTCAGATCGGAGCGGTCGACGTTGGAACGCAGGAACTCAATACGCTCCATGCGCTCGTCCAGGTTGAAGGGAACGTCGAGCTGCACGAACTGCTCCAGCCCGTCGATCATGCGAATGACCAGCGGGGTCATCTGCCGCTGGATCACGGTGACATCGTTGATCGACTCCTCGATGTCCGCGATGCGGCGCTCCTGGTTGGCAATCTGCTTCTCCAGGCGGTTGTTGTACACCTTCAGGCCGTCCACCTGCTTCATGACCGCCTTGTAGTCGGCCAGCAGGTCGCGGGCTTCGTCCGCCAGGCGGTCAATCCGCTGCTGGGACTCCCGCGCTGCCTGGTTCTTTTCCTGCCCAACCTCCAGGATGGAGTCCAGGCTATTGGCCTGCACGGTCGCCGCAGCACCCAACAGGGTGCCGGAGGCTACCAGTGCAGCGATCAATACATTTTTCAATCGATGCGTAGTCATGGGAATTGCGCTTCCTATTTCTTCCATCAGGGATGATTCAGGGCTGAGACAGCGTGGCTCGGTACAACGTAGTTAGTGTGAACATCTCAGATCGGTAAACCGAGGTGAGGAATTTAATCTGAATACTGTGACATTTTCAATCAATCCACCAAGGAGGGTCTTGTATTTTTTTTAAGTGTGTAGTTACGTTACGTTTGCTGGTCATATACGGCCATAAAGTAACATAATCACCCAATGTCACCCCCCTGACACCGGTCGTGCTGAACGAAGGCAAAGCCCGGGCGGCCTTCGGCCGGCGGGTGCTCTTCGCGCATTGTCTCTTGCCAAGCGGGCCCCTCGAAGGCCGGAAACCAGGTGTCGCCGGGAACCTCCGCGTGCACTTCGGTGACATAGAGCCGCGCCACCCGCGGCAGGGCTTCGGCGTAGATCTGGGCACCGCCGATGACCATGACCTCGTCGACGCCGGCCTGGGCCGCCAGAACGCCGGCCCGCTCGAGTGCCGCATCGAGGCTGGTAAACACGTCGGCACCCTCCGCCGCGAAGGTCGGGTCGCGGCTCACCACCAGGCTGGGGCGCCCCGGCAGCGGGCGACCGATCGACTGCCAGGTTCGCCGCCCCATCACCAGGGGCTTGCCCATGGTCAGCTGGCGGAAATGGCGCAGGTCTTCAGGCAAATGCCAGGGCAGGTCGTTGTCGCGTCCGATAACCCGGTTGTGGGACATGGCGACTATCAGCGCGAGGCGTGTCATACCGCCACCGGTGCCGGAATATTCGGCCAGGGGTCGTAGTCCACCAGGCGGAAGTCCTCGAAGCAGTAGTCGTATATGCTATCCGGCCGGCGCAGGATCTCCAGCCGCGGCAGGCGCCGCGGGGCGCGGGACAGCTGCTCGCGAACCTGGCTCATGTGATTGCTGTAGATGTGCGAGTCACCCGTATTGATGATGATCTCACCGGGCTCCAGGTCACACTGCTGGGCCAGCATCAAGGTCAGGACCGCCAGGCTGGCGGTGTTGTAGGGCAAGCCCAGGAAGCTGTCGCTGGAGCGGATATAGAGCAGTGCCGACAGGCGCCCCTGCGCCACCCAGAACTGGTAGAGAAGATGGCAGGGAGGCAAGGCCATGCGCCCGGCCCGCGCATTCTCACGCGGGCTGACCGACTCGTCCGGCAGGTACTCCACATTCCAGCCGTGAAAGAGGATGCGCCGGCTGTCCGGATTGTTGCGCAGGCAGTCGACGACGTAGTCGATCTGGTTGATGCTGCCGCCGTCGCGCGTGGGCCAGGCCGTCCACTGGGCGCCATATACCGGCCCCAGGTCGCCGCTCTCGGTGGCCCACTCATTCCAGATGCTGACCCCGCGTTCCTGTAGCCAGCGCACATTGGTGTTGCCACTCAGGAACCACAGCAGCTCGTTGATGATGCTTTTCAGATGCAGCTTTTTGGTGGTGAGCAGGGGAAAACCGTCGGCCAGGTCGTGGCGGAACTGGCGCCCGAAGACCGACAACGTGCCGGTGCCGGTGCGGTCCCCCTTGGCGACGCCGTGGTCGAGAATATCCTGCAACAGGTCGAGATACTGGCGCACGTCATGCCCCCCGGTGGCGAACGGAATAGTGGTAGGCGTAATAGAGCAGCCACGTGCCCAGCGCCACCATCGGCAGGCACAGCAACTGGCCGCGGGTCAGCCAGCCGAAGGCCTGGTAGCCGATGTGCGCATCGGGCTCGCGGAAAAACTCGGCGACAAAACGCAGCACGCCGTAGCCCAGGCAGAACAGCCCCGCGACAGCCCAGCGCGGGCGCGGCTTGCGGGCAAACCACAACAAGATGAAGAACAGCAGCATGCCCTCGAGAGCAAACTGGTAAAGCTGCGAGGGGTGGCGCGGCAACTGCAGCGGGTCGGCGGGAAACAGCATCCCCCAGGGCATGTCCGTAGGCCGCCCCCAGAGCTCCTGACCGATAAAATTTCCCAGGCGCCCCAGGGCCAGGCCGACCGGAGTCAACAGCGCGGCCAGGTCGAGGACACCGCCGACCGGCAGGTCGCGACTGCGGGAAAACCACCAGACCGCAACAATCACGCCAATCAGGCCGCCGTGGAAGGACATGCCGCCCTCCCAGACCCGCAGCAGCCAGGTCGGATCCTGCAGCAGGCGCTCGCCGCCATAGAACAGCGTGTAGCCAATGCGCCCACCCAGCACCACACCCAGGGCGCTGAAGAAGATCAGGTCATCGACCTGCTCGCGGGAGACAGGAACGTCCGGGCGCGCCGCGCGGCGGCGCCCGAGCCACCAGGCAAAGGCGAGCCCGGCGACATAGGTCAGCCCGTACCAGTGGACCTGCGCGGGGCCGAGGGCAAAGGCCACCGGATCGATATCGGGGTAACGCAACATGGGCAAGGATTCACAAAATCAGCGCGGCGTGACAGGATGCCAGCCATGTGTCTGATTATCCTTGCCTGGCGCCCCCGGGACAACCTGCCCCTGGTCGTTGCTGCCAACCGCGACGAGTTTCATGCGCGCCCCAGTGTCCCTGCGCACTTCTGGCCGGATCAGCCATCGCTACTGGCCGGACGCGACCTCAGTGCCGGTGGCACCTGGATGGGCGTGACACGGGAAGGGCGCTTCGCCGCCCTGACCAATTTCCGCGACCCGGCGCGCAGCCAGCCGCGGGAGCGCAGCCGCGGGGAACTCGCGGTGGAGTTCCTCTGCAGTGACCTGGCCCCCAGTGAGTATCTGCGCCGACTGGGCCCCCGGGCCGATGCGTACGCGGGCTTCAACCTGCTCGCGGGCACCCCGGGTGAGCTGGCCTGTTACAGCAACTGTGCGGCACCGGAAAATGCACTGCAAATCCTGTCACCCGGCATTTACGGCTTGAGCAACGCACTGCTGGACACGCCCTGGCCCAAGGTGGTCGAGGGGCGCCGCGCACTGGGGCAGGTGCTCGCGGACGGCGCGCCACCCGACCACGCAAGCCTGCGGGCCGTTGTCAGTGACCGGCGACCGGCACCGGCATCCGCCCTGCACCCCCTAGGGCAGACCGAAACCATGGATCGCACCCTGTCCGCCCAGTTCATTCTCACACCGACCTACGGTACCCGCGCCACCACCACCCTGTGGTTGAGCGGGACGGATGATGGGGCCCTGACAGGCGACTGGTGCGAAGTAAGCTTCGATGCGGAGGGCCGCGAGAGCGGCCGCTGTGAATGGCGCTTTGCCGCCGCGGGCGGCACAGTCAGCTGACAGCCCCGTGCAGGAATTGCTGCAGGCCGTGCTCGCGCATCACCCGCTCGAGGTACTGGTACACGGCGGTCGCGTGGTCGAGGGTCATGACATCCTCCAGCACTTCACGGGCACGCTGGTAGCCAATATTGCGCACGGCTTTCTTGACCCGTGTCAGGCTGGTGGCGTTCATTGACAGGACATCGTAGCCCATGGCCAGCAACAGAATGGCCGCCAGGGGGTCGCCCGCCAGCTCCCCGCAGATGCTCACAGGCTTGCCCGCCTCCCGGCCGGCACTGGCAACGTCCTGCAGGGCCCTGAGTACGGCCGGGTGGAACGAATGGTAGAGGTCGGCGACACGGGCATTGTTGCGATCGACCGCCAGCAGATACTGAGTCAGGTCATTGCTGCCCACTGAGAGGAAGTCGGCGCGGCGGGCCAGCGCCCGGGCCTGATAGACCGCCGCCGGCACCTCGACCATCACACCGACCGGCGGCAGGGCCACCTCGACCCCCTCCTGCACGACCTCGCGATGACTGCGCCGAATCAGCTGGATGGCCTCATCCAGTTCCGCCACATGACTGATCATCGGCAGCATGATGCGCAGGTTGTTCAGGCCTTCGTTGGCCTTGAGCATGGCCCGCACCTGGGCCAGGAAGATCTCGGGGTGATCCAGGGTAACCCGGATACCCCGCCAGCCGAGGAAGGGGTTGTCCTCCTGGATGGGAAAATACGGCAGTGCCTTGTCGCCACCGATATCGAGGGTGCGCATGGTCACCGGACGCGGCGCGAAGGCCTCGAGCTGCTCCCGATAGATCTGCCGCTGCTCCTCTTCACTGGGAAAGCGCTCGCGCAGCAGGAAGGGGACTTCCGTGCGATAGAGGCCAACCCCCTCCGCGCCCTGCTCCAGGGAGCGTGTCACATCGGCCATCAGGCCGGTATTCACCCACAGGGGAATACGGTGACCATCCGGCGTTTCGCAGGGCAGGTCGCGCAGGGATTCCAGGTCGCGCGACAGCGCCTGGTCCTGATCCACCAGCGCCTGGTAGCGAGCGCGCACTTCGGACAGCGGATTCAGGTGCACCGTGCCGTTGTAGCCGTCGACTATCAGTTCACGATCCTGGAGGCGGGTATAGGGAAGGTCCACCGCGCCCATGACCGTGGGCACGCCCATGGCGCGCGCCAGGATCGCCACGTGGGAATTGCCCGAACCGCGCACGGAAATCAGGCCGACCAGACGCTCCCGAGGCACTTCCCCCAGGGCCGATGCGGTCAGCTCCTCCCCGACCAGAACCGTGTGTTCGGGGTAGTCGCGGCCCTGCACGCGATCGGCGTCCTGCAGATAGCCCAGGACGCGGGTCCCGAGATCCTTGACGTCGACAGCGCGCTCGCGCAGGTAACTGTGCTCCATACGCTCGAAATGGCGAATATGGCGAATCATCACCGCCGCCAGCGCCCCCTGGGCCCAGTGCCCCGCCTTGATCATCGCGGCCACCTCGCCGCCAATCGCCGAGTCGTCCAGGATGCCCAGGTAAACATCAAACAAGGCGTGATCCTCGGGGCTCATTTCGCCCCGCAGGTTGTCAGACACCGCCTGGATATCCGCGCGCACGGCATCAAGCGCGTTGCGGAACGCGCGTAGCTCGCGCCGGCGATCGTCCACCAGCCGGCGTGGCACGGTGAACAGGTCGGCCACCGGTGACACCACCACCGCCGTGCCAATGGCCACCCCCGGGGCACCGGGAATACCGCTGACGCGTGCCGGGGCGGCGGCGACGCCGGGAAGCTGTTCGGCAACCGAACCGGTCACTCGCGCGTGCGCGATCACACCCGCCAGCTGGGCGGACATGGTGACCAGGAAGGCCTCCTCCGATTCGTCGAAACGACGCCGTTCCCGCTGCTGTACCACCAACACGCCGAGAACTTCCCGCTGGTGGATGATGGGGACACCGAGGAAGGCGTGGAAGGATTCCTCCCCCAGATCCTGAAGCAGCTGGAAACGGGGATGACTCTCGGCATTTTCGAGGTTCACCGGCTCCTCGCGCTCCGCCACCAGACCCACCAGGCCCTCGCCGGGAGCGAGGCTGGCGAGCCCCACCTGGCCGGCATTGAGGCCCTCGGTCGCCCGAAAAACCAGGCGACCGGTAGTCTCGTCGATCAAATAGACACTGCAGACCTCGGTACCCATCGCATCGCGCACCCGGCGCACGATGATGCCAAGGGCATCGGCCAGCCCTTCGGCGGTGTTGACCTCCTGCACCACATTGCGCAGGGTTTCCAGCATCATGGTTACCAAGTATCGGCCTCCCGCAGCACCCGCCCGAGGGGCGGGGCGAGTTCTTTCAGAGCGCGGCGATAGACCTCGCGCTTGAAGGCCACGACCTGGTTGAGCGGGTACCAATAGCTGACCCACTCCCAGTGGTCGAATTCGGGCTTGTGATTGGCATCCAGGCACACGGCCTTGTCATCGGCCAGCATCTGCAGCAGGAACCACTTCTGCTTCTGGCCGATGCACAGGGGGTTCTGCCCCTTGCGAATAAAGCGACGCGGCAGGCGATAGCGCAGCCAGCCCCGGGTAACCGAGACAACGCGCACGGCGTCCGGGGTAAGGCCCACCTCCTCCTCCAGTTCCCGGTAAAGCGCCTGCTCCGGGGACTCCCCGCGGTTGATGCCACCCTGGGGGAATTGCCAGGCGTCCCGGCCCCCTACCCGGCGCGCCCACAACAGCTGGCCAGCATCATTCGCCAGAATGATGCCGACGTTGGGCCGAAATCCGTCGGGGTCGATCACCTGAGACTACCTTCTTTATTGGGCCGGCTATTGTTCCACACTTTAGGCTGCCTGAAAAATTGTCAGCACACCAGTTGCGGGCTATGCTGGCGCCGCGCACAAGGAGCCCCGCATGACCCTCGCCATCTTCGACCTCGACAACACCCTGATCGCCGGGGACAGCGACTACCTGTGGGGCTGCTTCGTGTGCGAACAGGGCCTGGTGGACAGCGCCTGGTTCGCCGCCGAAAACGAACGCTTCTACCGGGACTACCAGGCCGGGAATCTGGACATCCAGGCCTACCTGCGGTTTGCCCTGTCGCCGCTGAAAGGCCGCCCCGCGGATGAACTGGCGGCCCTGCACCGCCGCTTCATGGCAGAGAAGATCGAACCCATTCTGCTGCCACGCGCCCGGCAGCTGGTGGAGAGCCACCGCGAGCTGGGCCATCGCCTGCTGATCATTACGGCCACCAATGCCTTCATTACCCGTCCGATCGCCGCGGCTTTCGATATCCCCGACCTGCTGGCCTGCGAGGGTGAAATTGTCGACGGGCTGTATACCGGAGAGCCCGCGGGCATTCCCTCCTTCCACGAGGGCAAGGTGCTGCGCCTGAAAGCCTGGCTGGCAAATGAACAGCTGGCACCCGCCTCGACCTGGTTCTACAGCGACTCGCACAACGACCTGCCGCTGCTCCAGGGCGTGGACTGCCCGGTCGCCGTGGACCCGGACCCGACCCTGCGCCGCCATGCAGAGTCCGCCGGGTGGCCAGTCATCAGCCTGCGCGACTAAGCCGGGCGCGCCGGGCCGCTACTCAGTCGGCGGCGGGCAGGCGCCGGGCAAAAATGGCCTTGAGGTAGTCGGTCTCGGGGATCAGGGGATGGACCGGATGATCGGGCCCCTGACCGCACTGCTCCAGCACCCGCAGCTCGCAGCCGGCGCGCCGGGCAGCACCCTGCATGGCGGCCTGCAGGTCACCGCGGGACAAATGCATGGAACAGGAACCGGAAACCAGCACGCCACCGGGGCGCAACAGCTGCAGCGCCAGTTCGTTGATGCGCTGGTAGGCCTTGAAGCCCTTCTTCTGATCGCGCCGCCGCTGGATAAAGGCCGGCGGATCCAGAATCACCACATCAAACTGCTCCCCTTCCTGGCGCAGGTTCTGCATGGCGACATCCGCCGCCGCACGCAGCACGCCGACCCGTTCGGCACAGCCGTTGAGGCGGGCATTCTCCTCGACACCCTGCAGGGCAAGCGCGGAGCTGTCGACACACAGCACCTCGCGCGCACCGGCCGCTGCCGCCTGTATGCCCCAGCCGCCGATGTAGCTGTAGACATCCAGCACCCGCGCGCCCTTCACATAACTGGCGAGGCGCGCGCGGGCCAGACGGTGATCGTAGAACCAGCCGGTTTTCTGCCCCGCCTTGACCGGGGCGAGAAAGGCCACGCCATTTTCCTCCAGCGGCGCCAGATCGGGCACCTCGCCGTAGAGGGTGACGATACTTTCGTCCAGGCCCTGCTCCCGGCGCGCCCGGCTGTCACCGCGCAGCAGAATGCCGCGCGGCGCCAGCAGCTCGACCAGCACCTCCACCAGCAGCGGCACATGTCGCTCCATGATCGCGTTCTGTAGCTGCAGCACCAGGATATCGCGAAAGCGGTCCACGACCAGGCCCGGCAGGCCGTCACTGTCACCGTAAACCAGGCGGTAGCAGGGTGCGGAAAAATCTGCCTCGCGGGCGGCCAGGGCACGCCCCAGCAGTGCCTGCATACGCCGCCGATCCAGGGGCCGGTCGTTTCCGCGATCGTAAAGCCGGGCACAGATGAGCGCCTGGGGCTCCATGCAGGCGGCACCCAGCAGACGGCCGTCGGCGCCGCGCACACAGACCGTATCTCCCGCCTGCAGCGCGGTCAGCGGGCTGCGCGAAACATCAACCTCGTTGGAATAGACCCAGAGATGCCCGGCGCGCAGGCGGCGGTCGGCGCCGCCCTTCAGCCAGAGCTCGGGAAGCGCCGCGGCAGCACTACCGGTGTCACTCACTGTCGCATTGTTCGAGATAGGCCTCGGCATCCAGCAGCTTTTGCAGCTCTGCCGTGTCGGCGGGTTGCAGCCGGAAGAACCAGCCCTCGTCGTAGGGGTTGCCGTTGACCAGCTCCGGCGAGTCCTCGAGGGCGTCGTTGATGGCAATCACCTCACCGGAGACCGGCGCGTAAATGTCCGATGCCGCCTTGACCGACTCCACCACGCCGGCCTCGTCTCCCGAAGCCAGTGTGGCACCCACCTCCGGAAGCTCGACAAAGACCACATCGCCCAGCGCTTCCTGGGCGTGGTCGGTGATGCCGACGGTAACGGTGCCGTCTTCTTCCAGGCGCGCCCATTCGTGGCTGCTGGCGTACTTCAGTTCACTGGGCGTCTGGCTCATGGGGATTCCTCGATACTGGGGATGATTGAACCCGCCATTCTAGCGGCGGGCAATGGAAAAACAATGCGGCCGAGCCTCAGAGGCCCATGGCCCGGTGCATCACCTGCTGCTTCAGGGGCGTGGCGCGCTGGAACAGCCGCATGCCACTGTTGCGCAGCCAGCGCACGGGGGGCTCGGGGGCCTCGAACAGCCGCTTGAAGCCCTCCATGGCCGCCATCATCAGCAGGTTCTCGCCCTTGCGTTGCCGCTGGTAGCGCCGCAGCACCGCCAGGTCCCCCGGTGCCAGCCCGCGACGCTGCGCGCGCTGCAGCTCGGCGGCGAGTACCGCCACGTCCTGCAGCCCGAGGTTGAGCCCCTGGCCGGCAAGCGGATGAATGGTATGCGCAGCGTCCGCCACCAGCGCCAGCCCCGGCTGCACATAGTCCCGGGCGTGCCGCTGGCGCAGGGGAAAACCGACACGCGGCGAGCAGGCCACGATGCCCGCTGGACGCCCCTCACAGGCAGCTTCCAGGGCGCGGCGGAAGGCCTCATCGTCCAGTGCCAGCAACTCGGCGGCACGGGCCTCCCGCTGCGACCAGACTATCGAGCAAAAATGACGCTCACCGCTGCCCGGCAGGGGCAGCAGGGCCAGCGGGCCGGTGTCGGAGAAGCGCTGCCAGGCCGTGTCGCCATGGGGGCCATCCAGCTCCACCGTCGCCACAATGGCGCGGTGCCCATAATCCCATTCCCGGGTGGGAAAGCCGGCCAGCTCCCTGAGAGGTGACAGGGCACCGTCGGCGGCCACCACCAGCGCCGCCTCGAGACGCCGCCCCGATGCCAGCTGCAGCTGCCAGCCCGGCCCCCCGGGGCGAATATCCGACACCGTCTCCGGCGCCAGCCAGGCCAGGTCGCGCTGCCCGGCCAATGCCTCCAGCAGCGCACTGACCAATGCCCGGTTCTCGACAATGACGCCCAGCTCCTCCCCACCGGTCTCGCTGGCATCAAACTCCACGCAGGCCGTACCGTCACCGTCCCACACGGTCATGTGCCGGTAGGGGCAGCAGCGGTAGTCCGCCACTGCGGACCAGGCCCCCAGGTCCTGCAGAAACCGGCGCGAGCGCGGATTGAGCGCCACCACCCGGCGGTCGAAGTCGAGCAAACCACGCTCCGCGGGTAGCTCGGGGCGAGCAGCAGGCCCGGCCTCCACCAGCGCCACTGACCAGCCGCTGCCACGCAGGGCCAGGGCCAGGGCGGAGCCGGCGATACCCGCGCCTACCACCACAATATCGAAGTCGCCTCGACTCACGCCTGCATCCCCCCGGCACGCATGCCGGCAGCCTGCCGGACAAAAGCCTTCTTGAAGGGCGCAACCCAGTCCAGCCCGGAGAGCGCCAGATCACGCGCCATGCCCAGCACGGGATCACTCTGCATGAACAGAGCGGGGAGCAGGTCGCTGAACCCAATGGTCAGGCGCTGATCGCCCCGCTGACGGCGCGCATAGGTCTGCAGCACGGAGAGCTCCCCCGGCTCCTGGCCGCGGGAAACGGCCTCACCCAGGGTCTCCGCCAGGGCGGCACAGTCGCGCAGGGCAAGATTGAAGCCCTGCCCCGCGACCGGATGCAGGGCGTGTGCGGCATTGCCCATGATCACCAGGCCGCGGCGCACCTGCTCTTCACTGCGCAGCAGGGCCAGCGGATAGCTCTGGCGCGGACTGGCCTGGAGAAAACGCCCCAGGCGATAGCCAAAGCGATCCCCCAGCGCACCAAGAAAAGCCTCGTCAGCGGCAGCGACCAGGGTGTCGGCGCGCTCTGGCGGCAGAGTCCAGACCAGGGCACTGCGATGGGCAACTCCCTCCGCCGGACGCAGGGGCAGCAGGGCCATGGGCCCCTGGTCGGTAAAGCGTTCAAAAGCACAACCCGCGTGAGGCCGGTCAGTGGCGACGTTGCAGATCAAGGCATGCTGCCCGTAGGGTTTGCGCTCTACCGCGATGCCGAGGCGATCCCGGAGCCCCGACTCCGCACCGTCGGCCACCACCAGCAACTGACAGTCAAGGCTCGGCGGCACGCCCTCGCCTTCCAGCTGGAGCCGCATGCCACCGGCACTTGCCTGGGCCTCCACCACCCGAGCCGGATTGAGCAATTCGATACCCGGCCGACCCCGCAGCACATGCAGCAGCGCCTGTCCCAGCCAGGGGTTCTCCACCACATGCCCCAGCGCCGGCCAGTCGTGCTCGCTGGCGCGCAGCAGGCTGCTGCCAAAACGACCGCGGGAAGACACATGGATGGTCTCGATGGCGCAAGTGTGGCGGCGCAGGGTCTCCCACACACCACACTGCTCATACAGGCTGCGGGAGCGATAGCTCAATGCGGTGGAACGGGCATCGAAAGCGGGGTGGTAATCCGGCACCCGCCCCGCCGCGGGAGGCAGGCGAAAGCCCTCGACCAGGGTAATGCTGCGGGTGGCGGGCAGCTGCTCAGCCAGCAGCAGGGCCAGGCTGATGCCCACCATGCCGCCCCCGGCAATCACGATGTCACGTCTGTCCATAGGCATTCAGGCCGCCATCAGCGCTTCGATTTCGTCCGGCTCCCGGGGGACCCCCTCCGTCAGCAGACGGTAGCCGGACGCTGTAACCACCACGTCGTCTTCGATACGAATGCCAACACCACGCCAGCGTGCAGCCACGGGGGCATCCGGCGGAATGTAGATACCCGGCTCCACGGTCATCACCATGCCGTCTTCCAGCAAGCGCCATTCGCCTGCAACACGGTAGTCGCCGACGTCGTGCACGTCGAGGCCCAGCCAGTGGCCCGCGCGGTGCATGTAATAGTCGCGGTAAGCGCCGTCGGCGATCAGCCGTGACGGCTCGCCCTTGAGAATACCCAGCTCGACCAGACCGCGGGTAATCACCTCCACCGTAGCCTGGTGGGGATCATCCCAGTGATTGCCTGGGCGGATGGCAGCCAGTGCCGCTCGCTGCGCCTCCAGCACAACCTCGTAAATGGCACGCTGGCTGGGGGAGAAACGGCCGCTGACGGGGAAGGTACGGGTAACATCCGCTGCGTAATTCTGGTACTCGCATCCGGCATCGATCAGAACCAGGTCGCCGTCGCGCAGTGTGCGCCGATTATCGACGTAATGCAGCGTGCAGGCATTCGGGCCGCTGCCGACAATACTCGGGTAGGCGGGATGGCGCGCCCCCGCCAGGGCGAAGTGGTAGTGCAGTTCCGCTTCCAGCTGATATTCCGTCACCCCGGGTGCCGCCGCCCGCATGGCCCGGCAGTGGGCGGCGGCCGTGATCTCCCCGGCCCTCGCCATCAGCTTGAGCTCCGCGGCGCTTTTCTTCAGGCGCAGCTCGTGCACCAGGTGATCGAGGTCGGTAAAGTCGCCGGGCGGCACCGCACCGACCGCTGCCTGGCCGCGGATACGGTTGACCCAGCCCATCAGCCGGCGGTCAAAGCCCTCGCTGCGCCCCATGGAGTAGTAGACCCGCTCCCGGCCCTCGATCAGGCCCGGCAGGATGTCGTCGATATCGCTAACCGGGAAGGCGTCATCCGCGCCGTAGTGCTCGCAGGCACCCTCGGGTCCCTCCCGGTGGCCATGCCACAGGGCATGCGCCTCATCGCGCTCCCGACAGAACAGCACGAATTCACCGTGCTCACGCCCGGGAATCAGGACCAGCACCGACTCCGGCTCGGGAAATCCGCAGAGGTAGTGAAAGTCACTGTCCTGGCGGAAGGGGTACTCTGTATCCCGGCTGCGCATGCATTCGCGCGCCGAGGGCAGAATGGCAATGCTGTTGGGCTCCATCAGGGCCATGAGCCGGCGGCGACGGCGAGCAAATTCGGCGCGAGAGATCCTGCTCATGACGGACCTCAGTGCAACTCGCCCGGGCGCTGCCGGGCCGCCCGTTGCCGCTCTTCATCCCGGCCCCGGCTATCCATGTAGACATTCAGTGCCGCGAAGCGCAGGTACTCGACCACCTCTGCGTAGTTCTCCTCGGCATCCTCCTCGTCCACGTCGGGCGCATCCTCATCGACCTGGGTCATCAGCGCCATGTCCCGCAGCACCTCGGTGCTGTCCCCGGGCAGGGTTTCCCCACCGGTCCCCGCCCGCGCTGTCACCCGGGCGTAGCCGGTCAGGAAGCCACGGCACCAGTCGGCCAGTGCCAGCAGGCGCTGACCCAGCTCGACCCCCTCGTCGGGCAACAGGGGCAGGAAGTCGAAGGTATCGTCCTCCATCGCCTCCTGACTCGCCGCGTAGAGTCGCAGCACCTGGTCGGCAAGCTCACCGTGCAGTTCGAGGCCCAGAGCCTGGTTGAGGTCATCGAGCGCCGCCTCGGCGCCCCGCTGATCGCCCGCGGCCAGCAGCCCCGACAGACAGCCGTGCAGCTCGGAGGGCGAACAGGACTCGCCCTGCTCAAGCAGCAGATTGGCAATATCGTCGAAATAGAACAGACCGGTTTCACCCGGCAGACTGTCAAACATGCACGCGCCCCTGGCCAGCGACACAAGCTGCAACACGGCAACTCCGAAGTGTTGCCAACAAGTGCAGGCAGGCCCTTGAAATACAATGAAAAAACCCGCGTTGACCTGCGTCCGCGGCTACCCGTATAGTAAACACTCTCGTCAACCAGCCCAAGTATACCGCCATGGCAGACTCCGCGCTTCAGGCACTCGAAGCCAGGATCGATGAACTGGTCACCCTGTGCCAGAATCTCGATCGGGAAAACCGGCGCCTGAAAGCGGAAAACAGTGACTGGCGCCACGAGCGTGAGGACCTGTTGCAGAAAAACGAACTGGCCAGGTCCAAGTTGGAAGCGATGATCGCCCGTCTGCGGGCAATGGAGTAAGCGCGTGAGTCCTGCACAGACCGTTTTGGTCCATATTCTCGACAAGGAGTACCAGGTCGCCTGCCCGGAGGGGCAGCAGGAGGACCTGATCGTCTCCGCACGCTACCTCGACCGCCAGATGCGCAGCATCCGGGACACCGGCAAGGTCATCGGCCTGGAACGCATCGCCGTCATGGCGGCACTCAACATCAGCCACGAGCTGCTCCAGGCAACCCAGCAGGCGGCGCAGCACAACGCCAGCCTGGATGCACAGGCGGTCGCCAACCTGCAGCAAAAGCTGGACACGGCCCTGTCAAGGCTGCGCCAGCTGGAAATCAATTAGGTTCGGCCGGGCCAGAGGCATCGACATTTGTGTATAATGACTTCGGATTCCTGGCATAAGCGCCCGGCAGACAGTCCTCGAGCCGATACTTCTGTACCCGGATGCTCCTCGATGCCGTTGTTGCGCAAGTCCGGCATGTACCGGGAAGCCTGATACGGCACTGGACCATCCACCTTGAACCATCGGGTTCAAGGGCCACGCTGCCAACGCTATGCCGGGTTTCCTTCCTTCCAGACAAGCTCCCCCCGCATGCCCGAAACCCCGATTCCTGAAACACCGACCCGAGGCGCACTCAGACTGCAGCTCCGCCAGAAGCGGCTGAGCCTGCCGGATACCCTTCGGGAGAGCGCTGCCCGGAACCTGGAATCGCGACTGGCAAACCTCGAATGCTGGCAGTCCGCCAGAGTCATCGCCGGCTACTGGCCCAATGATGGGGAGATTGACCCCCTGCCCCTGCTGCGAGCTGTACGCGAGGCCGGCCGTCAGGTCTGCCTGCCGGTGTTGGCCGGAGGCAACACACTCCATTTTCGCGAGTGGCTGGCTGATGCCGTGCTGGTCAAAAACCGCTTTGGCATTCCCGAGCCGCCAGCCACGGCACGCGCACTGGCTGTCGCGGAGCTGGATATCGTGCTGATGCCCCTGGTGGGCTGGAGCCGCGACGGAACACGCCTGGGCATGGGTGGAGGATTCTACGACCGAAGCCTGGCGGGCACACACGCAGCCGTCAGGATTGGTCTGGGCTTTGACTGCCAGGAAGTGGAGGCGTTACCCAGGGCCCACTGGGACGTACCCTTGGATTACGTCGTGACGGAAACGGGTCTGTATTGCTGCAACCCTGCGCACCATCAAGCCGGCGGGCAGGCCTGAGCTCAATCAGCGGGCAACACACCCGCCTGCAATTGTGACGCGGGGGCCGCGACGGACTGACTCGCGGACGTGGGAAGCATCAGGGTCACCACCACCCCAATGGCAAAGACCGCGACAAGAACCAGGACGAAATCCGGCTTGCTCTTCACTGTTCACCTGCTCTCTTGCTGTACCCACACAGCACCGGGACAGAGTGTCTCGGGCCACCTTGCACCGGCGCGGCAACCACCAGGTTGTCCACCGCCTCGGCTTGTGACTTTTTTTGTGACTTTTTTCACAAACGCCTCGAGTGTAGCCCACCAAAGGCCCCCTGCAAAGCCCAAACCCCCGAAAACAGGCGATTTTTCTGTCAAGCCCCAGGGGACTCCGGCCCCAGGTACAACTGGTAGGCCCGATTGTTGTGCTCGTCCCAGAAGGGGTAGCCGATCTCCTGCAGGGCCGACTCGAAGGCGCGCTTCTCACCCCGGGGCACCTGTACCCCCAGCAGAATGCGCCCGTAGGCGGCACCGTGGTTGCGGTAGTGGAAGAGCGATATATTCCAGCGCTGCCCCAGGGCGGAGAGGAACTTGAGCAGTGCACCAGGGCGCTCGGGAAACTCCACTCGATACACCAGTTCATCTCGCAGGTCTGCCGGGGCCCGGCCGCCCACCATGTGGCGGATATGCAGCTTGGCCATCTCGTTGTCGGTCAGGTTCTCGGCGACATAGCCCTGGGCTTCCAGGTCGGCGAGCAGGTCGGGCAGGTCACTGCCCCCAGGCACTACCGACAGCCCGACAAAGACCCGGGCGTTGCTGGCATCCGCGTAGCGGTAATTGAACTCGGTGATATTGCGGCGCCCCAGGGCGCTGCAGAAGGCCTTGAAACTGCCCGGCCGCTCGGGGATGGTGACACTGATCACCGCCTCCCGATGCTCGCCGATTTCCGTGCGCTCGGAGATATAACGCAGGCGGTCGAAGTTGGTATTCGCGCCGCTGACAATCGCCATCAGCTCCTGGCCCTGGACACCGGTCTGCTCCACATACTTTTTCAGGCCGGCCAGGGCCAGGGCACCGGCGGGCTCCGCGATACCGCGGGTGTCCTCGAAGATGTCCTTGATCGCCGCGCAGATTTCATCGGTGCTGGCAGTGATCACCTCGTCCACCGTGTTGCGGATCACGCGGAAAGTTTCCTTGCCGATCTGCGCGACAGCGCAACCGTCCGCGAACAGCCCCACTTCCGGGAGAACAGCGCGACGCCCCCGCTCCATCGCCAGCTTCAGGCAGGCGGCATCCTCCGGCTCGACGCCGACGATACGCGTATTCGGCCAGACGTACTTGACGTAGGCCGCCACGCCGGCCAGCAGGCCGCCACCGCCCACCGGCACGAACAGAACATCCAGGGGCGCCTGGTGCTGGCGTACAATTTCCATCCCCACGGTGCCCTGCCCGGCAATCACGTCCGGGTCGTCGAAAGGGTGCACGTAAATCATCCCCTTCTCCTCGACCAGCTTCTGGGCGTGGCGGGAGGCCTCGTCAAAGGCGTCGCCGTGCAGGACCACCTTGGCGCCGCGGTTGCGCACCGCCTCCACCTTGATCTGCGGCGTGGTGCGCGGCATGACAATGGTGGCCTTCACCCCCATGCGCTGGGCCGCCATGGCCAGGCCCTGGGCGTGATTGCCGGCGGAGGCAGCCACCACCCCGCGGGCACGCTCTTCCTCGCTGAGCTTCTGCATCTTGTTGTAGGCGCCGCGCAGCTTGAAAGAGAACACCGGCTGCAGGTCCTCGCGCTTGAACCAGACGCGATTGCCCAGCCGCTTCGACATGAGGGGCGCCTCGTCCACCGGCGTTTCCCGGGCGACGTCGTAGACACGGGCATCCAGTATGCGCTTGATATAGGACTGTGGCATGGGCTTGGCTTACTGACAGGAGAATGACCCACCATGGTAATCCACGGGCGGGCGCGTTGCAGCCCCGATTGCGGTCGCCGAACGGTTTTTACTGAAGCGCACCCACCCGCGGTCGTATAATGGATGGCACTCAGCAGGCAGGGAGAACAGCGCAATGACACAAGACGAACTGAAACGGGCCGTGGCCGAAGCGGCACTGGCCCACATACGCCCCCGGCTGGAGGACGACAGCGTACTCGGTATCGGCACCGGCTCCACCGCCAACTATTTCATTGACGCCCTGGCAGACCTGCGCGGACAGATCAACGCCACGGTGGCCAGCTCCGAGGCCTCGGCGCAGCGCCTGAAGCAGCACGGCATACCGGTATTCGACCTCAACGCCGTCGATCGCGTGGATTTCTATATCGATGGCGCCGACGAGGCCAACCCATACCTGCAGCTGATCAAAGGGGGTGGCGCCGCCCTCACCCGCGAGAAAATCGTCGCCGCCGTGGCGCGGGAATTTATCTGTATTGCCGACGGGTCCAAGCTGGTCGACACCCTGGGCGCCTTCCCGCTGCCGGTGGAGGTGATCCCCATGGCCCGCAGCCATGTCGCCCGGGAGCTGGTCAAGCTCGGTGGCGACCCGGTCTACCGCGAGGGCGTGGTCACCGACAACGGCAACGTCATCCTCGACGTGCACAACTTCATGATCCCGGCGCCGCTGGAGATGGAGAAGCGCATCAACAACATCACCGGCGTGGTCACCAACGGCCTGTTCGCCCTGCGCCCGGCGGATGTCCTCCTGCTCGGCAGGGAATCCGGCGTAGAGACCCTGCACGCCCGCTGACCTACGACAACTGGCCTCACACGCACTGCGAGACGCGAAGCTCACCGCGGGTGTGGCGAGGCCGGATGCCTGTTGCGGACTTGGAGGGCAGCGGTGGTGCGCTCCCAAGTCCGCCAGTAGCGCAATCACTTTCGGCTACCGGTGCCACAACCGCCGCGCTATCCACCCTGAAGGTTTTCCCCGCCTGCATCGGCGACCAGGGCCACAACTCTCTACTCTCCGCCGACGTCTGCCGCAGGTCGTCGGCACCAGTGCTGCCCGTAATGGAGTAACAGGCATCCGGCCTCGCTGCACCCGCAGCGGCCGCCAGGCCGCACGGGGACAGGTCAGGCGTCGAAGATCTTGCCGGGGTTCATGATGCCTGAGGGGTCGAAGACCCGCTTGATCTGGCGCATGATCTCGATCTCCAGCGGGGAGCGGCTGTAGTGGAGGTAGTCCTTCTTCAGCAGCCCCACGCCGTGCTCGGCGGAGACGCTGCCACCGTGGCGCTGGACGATCTCGAAGACCCAGCGGCTGACTTCTCCGCAGCGGGCCTTGAACTCGTCCATGGGCAGTGCGTCGGGCTTGAGCACGTTCAGGTGCACATTGCCGTCGCCGATGTGGCCGAACCAGACGATTTCGAAGTCCGGGTAGGCCTCGGTCACCACCGCCTCCACTTCGGCGAGGAATTCGGGTACCCGGGAAATGGTGGTGGCGATGTCGTTCTTGTAGGGGGTCCAGCGGGAGATGGTCTCCGAGATATCCTCGCGCAGGCGCCAGAGGGATTGGGCCTGGGCAACGCTCTGGCTGACCACACCATCCAGCACCCAGCCCTGCTCGACGCAGTGCTCGAAGAGGCTCATGGCCTGCTCCATTTCCGCCTCGCTGTGCTGCTCGAATTCCAGCAATGCGTAGTAGGGTGTCGCGGTTTCGAAGGGCCGCTGCAGGTCCTGGTGTTCCACCACCTTCTGCAGCGCCAGCTCGGAGAAGAACTCGAAGGCTTCCAGGTCCAGGCTGCCCTGGAAGGCCTGCAGGACCGACATCACTGCGCCCATATCGGTGACTCCCAGCACCATGACCGCGAGATCCCGCGGGGCGCGGCTGAGCTGCATGGTCGCCTCCACCACGATGCCCAGGGTACCCTCGGCACCGATCACCAGCTGGCGCAGGTCGTAGCCGGCATTGTTCTTGATCAGGCCACGATTGAGATCCAGCAGCTCGCCGGTGCCGGTGACCAGCTTCAGTCCGGCCACCCAGTCGCGGGTCATGCCGTGGCGAATCACCTTGATACCACCGGCGTTGGTGGAAATATTGCCACCGATCTGACTCGAACCGCTGGAGGCAAAATCCACGGGGTAAAACAGGCCGCGATCCTCGGCGAACTGCTGCAGGCTGGCGGTGACCACCCCGGCACCGCAACGCACGGTGCGGTCCACCGGATTGAAATCACTGAGGGCGTTGAGGCGGTCCAGTGCCACCACCACCTCGCCGGCACAGGCCACGGCACCGGCGCTCAGACCGGTGCGCCCCCCGGAGGGGACCAGTGCCAGCTGGTGCGCCAGGGCAGCCTTGACCACCGCCTGCACTTCCTCGACCGAGCCGGGCAGCACCACCGCTGCGGGCGCGGGGTCGTGAAAGCGGGTCCAGTCGCGGCCATAGACCTGCAGGGATTCAGGGTCGGTGAGAACACGCTCGGCACCGACGCAGGCAATCAGGTCATCGAGGGCGGCAGTGGGGAAATCACTCACGGGTGGGCTCCGGGGCAGTTTAACGGGAGGGGCGCGCAAATTCGGCGCTGTATGGTAGCATACGCACCCCCTGAATCCCGCCCCACACCCTGACTTCGGGAGCATCCGCCCATGGCGTCGACCTCGCTGGACAAGAGCAAAATCCGTTTCCTGTTGCTGGAGGGCATCCACCCCTCGGCCATCGAAACCCTGCGCCGAGCCGGCTACGAGAACATCGAGGTCCACCAGAAAGCGCTGCCCAGCGAGGAACTCAAGGAGCGCATCGCCCACGCGCACTTTGTCGGCATCCGCTCCCGCACGCAGCTGACCGAAGAGGTATTCGAGTCGGCGCGTAAGCTGGTGGCCGTGGGCTGCTTCTGCATCGGCACCAACCAGGTCAACCTGGAGGCAGCCACCCGCCGCGGCATCGCGGTTTTCAACGCCCCCTTCAGCAACACCCGCAGCGTGGCAGAGCTGGTGATTGCCCAGTCCATCCTGCTCCTGCGCCGGGTCGCCGAGAAAAACGCGGCAGCACACCGCGGCGAGTGGCAGAAATCCGCCACCGGCTCCTTCGAGGCCCGCGGCAAGCGCCTGGGCATCATCGGTTACGGCAACATCGGCATGCAGCTTGGCGTGATCGCCGAAGGGCTGGGCATGCAGGTGCTGTTCTACGATGTCATCAGCAAGCTGCCCCTGGGCAATGCCCGGCAGATGCCCGATCTGGAGAGCCTGCTGGCCAACTCGGACGTGGTCAGCCTGCACGTCCCGGATCACCGTAGCACCCGCAACATGATCGGCGCGGCGCAGCTGTCGCAGATGCCCAAGGGGGCGATTCTGATCAACGCCTCCCGGGGCACCGTGGTGGACATCGACGCCCTGGCCGCGGCCCTGGACAGCCAACACCTCGCCGGGGCAGCCATCGACGTGTTCCCGGTGGAGCCGCGCTCCAATGAGGACGAGTTCATCTCACCGCTGCGGGCCTTCGACAACGTCTTCCTGACCCCGCACATTGGCGGCAGCACCGTGGAGGCCCAGGCCAATATCGGCACCGAGGTTGCGGAGAAGCTGGCACGCTACAGCGACAACGGCACCACCACCTCCTCGGTCAACTTCCCCGAGGTGGCCCTGCCGGAACACGAGGGCAGCCACCGCCTGTTGCACATCCACCACAATGTGCCCGGCATCATGAGCGCCATCAACGCGGTGTTTTCCGAGAACAACGTGAACGTCACCGCACAGTTTCTGCAAACCAACGAGGCCATCGGCTATGTGGTGGTGGATGTGGATGCCGAATACTCCGACGTCGCATTGGCCAAGATCGCAGGCATAGACGGTACGATTCGCAGTCGCGTACTATTCTGACTCAGGGGCGGCGCGACTTCCGGCGCCGCCAGAGATCGGCAACCCGGTACCGGTAAGGGCGTGACGGCCTTGGCGAACCCCAAAGACCGCTTTCTGGCGGAACTGATGTCGGAGCAGGGCCCCGGTCTGGAGCGCTACCTGGCGCGCAAGCTGGACAGCCTCGACGATGCAGCGGAAATCGCCCAGGAAACCTTCCTGCGGCTGCATCGCATGCAGTCTCCGGAAACACTCGACAACGCCCGGGCCTACCTGTTCCAGACCGCCACCAACCTGGCCACCGACCAGCTTCGACGACGCAGCCTCCACCATCGCTACCTGAGCCGGGAAAGCAGCTCGCAGCAGTCCGGGGACGCTGCGGATGACGCCCGCAGCGACACACTCTCCCCCGAGCACGTGCTCGCCGCACGCCAGAAACTCCAGTCGATCATGCGCGCTGTCGAGGAACTGCCCCTGCCCGTGCGACAGGCCTTTCTGCTGCACCGGCGCAGCGGCCTGTCCTACGAGGCGATAGCGCGGGAAATGGGCGTGTCGGTGTCCAGCGTCGAGAAGTACATCCTGCAGGCGCTGCGACACTGCCGGAAGCGCCTCGCGCGCCTCTACCCGGACGACTGAAAATGCCCGGAATATTTACTGAGGGAATCTCGCCGATACTCGTTACACTAAGACACGATGTGCCCGGCCCGGAAACGGCCCACTGGCAGGGCAACACTGATCGCCGGGCTTGCAGGTAGACGAGGGGCATGGGGCACTCCGGAACAGGTCTGACAGAGGACAGGGCGCGAGAGCAGTTCGACCAGGACTGCGACGATGCCCTGGCCTGGATTGCCCGGTTTCGCAGTGGCAGTGCCGGCGAGGATGATCACCGTGCCTTTGCCCTGTGGCTGGCCGCGGACGATCAGCATCGCAAGGCCCTCGACCTCATGCTCGACCTCTGGGATGACCTGGGCAGTGTACAGCACCTGCCTTTTGATGAGCCCATTGAGGAGCCAGCCAAGCCCTCCCGCCGCCGCTGGCTGGCCGGTGCGGGCGCCATGGCGGCCAGCGCGCTACTGGCAATCCTGCTGTGGCCGGCAGCGGAGGCCCCCTCCGATACCCTGAACTTTCGCACTGCGCTGGGGGAGCGCCGGGAGGTCGCACTGCCGGACGGTTCCCGGGTTGTACTGAACACCGACTCCCGGCTTCGGGTGCAGTACCACCGCGATTCGCGCACCCTGGCACTGCAGCAGGGGGAAGCCTACTTCAGCGTGGTGACAGACCGCGAGCGCCCCTTTACCGTCACCGCCGGGGCCTTCGACATCACCGCGGTGGGCACCGCCTTCAACATTCGTCGCCAAGGCGATGATAGCAGCGATATCACCGTCACCGAGGGGGTCGTGCGAGTCAGCGACCGCAGGGCGGGTTCGACCCAGGCGCCCGCGCTGGTGGCGGCCGACGAAGCCCTGCATGTGTCCAGCGCAGGGCTGGCCCCGAAACGGGGCGTCGACAGTCGCACACACACCGCCTGGCAGCGCGGCGAACTGATCGCCGACGCCATGCCGGTCGCCGACGTCCTGCGGGAGTTGTCCCGCTACCACGAACAGCGCATCGTCGCCGGCACCCCGGAGGTCGCCGCGCTCACGGTTTCCGGGGTTTTCCAGCTCGATCACCCGGACACAGTGGTCAGGGCACTCGAGCGCAGCCTGGGCCTGCGTGCAGAAGCTATCAGTTCGCGCACACTGCGGTTGATGAAAGCAGATCAGTAAGCTATAACCGGGCTACGCTGCGGCTACTGGCTGCGGTTTCCTTACGCAAGTTCAGCAGGTAGCCTTTGCCAAGCAGGCGAGAAGACATCGCGGCCGCTCCTGACAGCGGCATTGGCCGCTTGCTTCGGTCGGCGGGCTATTGTGCCCTGTTGCTTGCCCTGGTCTGCCTCGCATCCCTGGCCCTTGCCTCAGAGCCCGTTCGCTACCCCTTCCAGATCGAACCCGGCCCGCTGCCGGCGGCCCTCCTCGCCTTCAGCCGGCAGAGTGATACCCCCATCGTATTCTCCGACCGAAGCGTGCGCCATCTCTCCGCGCCGGCCGTGATCGGTGACCTGACCGCGGCGGAAGCCCTCGATCAGCTGCTGCGCCATAGCGGGCTGAGCTGGGAGGCGGTGGATGAACGCATTATTGCCGTCTTCCGCACACGCTGCATCGACCACGAGGACGACCCGGACTGCCCGGGCTTTCGGGAAACCGGAGCCCGCTACATGGCCTATGAGCCCGGCATCGAGGAGACCTACGTCTATGGCTCGCGCCTCACCGGCTCGCGCATTCGCCGGGACCCGGGGCGCTACGATGCGCCGGTGGACATCTTCGCGCGGGCGGATATCGAGCGCAGCGGTGCGCAGACCCTCAGCGACCTGCTGCGCTTTCTCCCCGCCGCCGTGGGCAACTCCACCAGCACGGCCATCAGCAACGGCGGGGACGGGACCGCCACGGTCACCCTGCGCGGCCTGCCCGCCAGCAATACCCTGATTCTGATCAATGGTCGCCGGGTCGCCAATGCCGGTCTGGCGGGTGAGTCGGTCAACCTCAACAGCATTTCCGCGGCAGCGGTCGAACGGGTGGAGATTCTCAAGGATGGAGCCTCCGCCATTTATGGCTCGGATGCCATTGCCGGCGTGGTCAATGTCATCATGAAGCGGGACTTTTACGGCTGGCTCGCGGAGGCCTACCACGGCCAGAGCAGCCGGGGCGACCTGCAGACGCGAACCCAGACCCTGCAATACGGCGGCACCATTCCGCGCGGGACCGTATTTGTCAGCGCGTCGCATTTCGAACAGGAGCCGCTCTTTAGCCGCGACCGCAGGGTGTCGCGCAATGCCGACACCCGCGCTCTCGGCGGCAGCGACCAACGCTCCAGTGCGACGCCCGATGCACGGATCGCCCTGCCGGATGGCGGCACCCTGATTGCCACGCCCGATGGCTATCGACCCGCGGGCCCGGACGACCTGTACAACTACCAGCAGGACACCACCGCGGTGGTTCCCCTGCGGCGCGAGAGCCTTTACGCCAGCCTGATCCACGACATCACCGACCAGGTCAGCGCCGAGCTGGAACTGCACTGGCTGAAAAACAGCGCACGGGCCACGCTGGCACCGACCCCGATCTTTACCGGCTTCGAGCAGACGCCACTGGTAGTGGCCGCCGACAACCCCTTCAACAGTTTCGGCATACCGCTGACTGACGTGCGCCGTCGACTGGTGGAATTCCCCAGCCGCGAGCAGCACAACGAGTCCGAAGTCTTTCGCGCCAGCGCCATCATGGAGGGCATCTACGCCGACTGGCACTGGGATGTCGCGCTGACCCGTAGTGAGAACCGGGCGCGAGAGTCCCTCTCCAACCTGGTCGATGCAGAGCGCTTGCAGCGCGGTATCGGCCCCGTCGCCGACTGTCGCGGCCCGGCAATCGATGGCTGCCAGCCCGTCAACCTGCTGGGGCCCGCCGGCAGCCTGGGCCCGGCACAGGTGGATTACCTGCGCGTCGACGGCAGCATCAGTGGCTACAGCAGCCTGAGCAGTGCCGCCATCAACCTGAGCAATGCCTTGCTCAATCTCCCCGCGGGGCGCGGCGACCTCGCAGTCGGCCTGGAATTTCGCCACGAGGCGACCGCCAAGCGCCCCGACACACGTCTCGCCGACACCGCGATACTGGGGGCGGGCAATCTGCAGGCCACCCGCGGTGAACGCAAGGTCCTCGAGCTGTACGCCGAGACCCGCCTGCCCCTGTGGCGCCAGGGCAAGTCCCGGGTTGATCTGGAGGCAGCACTGCGCCAGTCCAGCTACAGCGATTTCGGCGCGGCCACCAATCCCCAGCTCGGACTGCGCTATCAGATCACCCCGTCCCTGGTATTACGCAGCGGCTACGCCCGGGGCTTCCGGGCCCCCAGCCTGAAAGAGCTTCACGAAGGCCCCAGCGAGACCCAGGCCTTCATCACTGACCCCTGCATCAACCCGGCCAATGTCGGCACCCTGCCCGGATGCAGCACGCAGGCCGACCCCACGCGCAACCAGTTCCTGGTGGTCAAGGGCGGCAATCCCGACCTCGACGCCGAACACGCCGACACCTGGAGTGCCGGGATCCGCTGGAACCCCGCGAGCGTGCCGGGGCTCCGCCTGAAAGCCGATTATTTCCTGATTGAACAGGAAGATGTGGTCGCCTCCAGCGCACAGTTCCTCGTCAACCGCAACGCGCGGGACGGCAGCTTTGCCGAGCGCATCAGCCGCGATGAGCGGGGCAACCTGGTGCTGGTCCAGGCGGAAAACCTCAACGTGGGCCGGCGGCGCGTGCAGGGGGTCGATCTGGGCCTGACCTGGACCCTGCCGCGGCAAACCTGGGGGCAACTGCAGCTCCAGGGCAAGGGCGCCTGGATCGGGGAATACCTCACGCAGTTCGACCCCAGCGAGCGGGGCCGCGACCTCGCCGGCACCTTCCAGGACGAGGCAGCCGAGGGTCTGGGTGGCATACCCCGCTGGAAATCCCAACTGGGCCTGCTCTGGCACTGGCGCAACTGGGAGGCCAGCTACCAGCTGCACCATGTCAGCAGCCTGCGGGAAACCCTCCCGGATACCAACCGTCGACGCCGGATTGATGCCTGGACCATCCACGACCTGCAGCTGAGCCTGCTGCTGCCAGTGCGAGAGGGGCTGCGCGTCACCCTGGGCGTGGACAACGTCCTCGACGAAGCGGCGCCATTGGTCGCCTCGGCGTTCAACGATAATATCGACGCCAGAACCCACGAGCTGCGGGGCCGCTTCTGGTACGCCCGCCTCAGCCAGCGATTCTGATTGGAGCCTCCCATGCGACCCCATCCCCTCGTATATACCTTCCTGGCCCTCTCGCTCTCCGCCTCAACGGCCCTCGCCGAGGATTTTCCCGGTGTCCGTCAACTGATGAGCGACGAGCAGTTTCGGGAGGCCGGACTGCACAAGCTCAGCACAGGAGAGCGGGAGGCGCTGGACCGCTGGCTGCTGCACTACACCGTGGGAGATGCCCAGGAGCTGCGCCGCAGCAACCAGGCCGTGCAGGAAGCGGAAGAGGCCGTGACCATCGAGGCCGCGATCAAGTCGCCTTTCCGGGGCTGGGACGGCAATACCGTATTTCAGCTGGACAACGGCCAGGTGTGGCGCCAGCGACTGCGCGGGCGGTATTTTCACCGCAGTGACGACAACGCCGTGGTGATTCGCAAGAACCTCTTCGGCTTCTGGGAAATGACCGTGACCAGCAGCGGCAAAACCGTGGGTGTCACCCGGGTCAACTAGCACACGGCGCTGTACCCCGGCGGTGGGATTTTGGCACTTTTTCGGGTTCCCCAAAGATTCCGTGAATTTCTCACAAAACCCGCGGGAACTTTACGGACGCACCTGTCGAATTCGTTTAATGTTTGTAGCCAGTGGCACCAGCCACCGGAAAACAAAACGTTTAAACGACGTACAGGGGTAAAGCTATGTTGATCAAAAATCGTCTCACCTTGGCAGTTTCAGCCGCCCTGGGCCTGAGCGCCGGGGCCGTTCTGCCCGGGGTCGCCAATGCGCAAGATTCCGAAGCAGACCTTTTGATAGAAGAAGTAATTGTTACCGGCTCCCGGATACTTCGCTCAAACCTTCAATCACCAACACCAATAACCACGATTGACTCGGATACCATTGAGTTTTCAGGTCAGATCAATGCAGCAGATATTTTAAGAAACCTTCCCTCTGCAGGTGTGCCGGGAATCTCATCTGCCAACTCTAACTTTTTCACATCTGGTGGTGGCGTAAACACCATCAACCTCCGAAATCTCGGTGAAGACAGGACGCTCGTACTCGTCAATGGCCGCAGATATATTTCGGGTGTAGCAGGAACCGCAGCTGTAGACTGGAACACTATACCAACAGAGCTCATCGACAGAGTCGAGGTTATTACGGGTGGTGCATCAGCAATCTATGGCTCTGATGCTCTCGCCGGCGTAGTAAACGTCATTCTAAAAAATGATTTCGAAGGACTGGAGATCAGTGGTTCTTTCGGTGAAACCATCGATCATGGTGACGATAAAAGACAGCGTATCAATATCACAATGGGTGACAATTTCGCCAATGACAGGGGCAACGCTGTCGTTTCCGTTACCTATTCAGATGAGGGCGGGGTTCTCGCCAGAGACCGCCGCGAGACAAGACTTGACGATTTGAGCGGGATCTACTTTGGCGAAGATGTTCGTGACTCTATCGCTCCTGTATTCTCCAGCTACTCTGAGTCCGGCAGACTCTTCGTTCCTTCGACGGGCGACTCATACGTGTTCGATCCCACATTGGGGGCGAACGGTGAACTGGTTCCCTACTCCGATACATATGGCTTTAATCGCCAGGCCTTCAGACGCTACCTTGTCCCAACCGAGCGTTACTTGATAAGCAGCAACATCAACTACCGAATCAATAATAGCGTCGAGGCTTACCTGGAAACCACTTTTGCTAGAACAGAAACGTCCACAGAGCTTGAACCATTCCCTCTCGGCAATGAAGACCTTAATATTCCTGGCATACATGTTTCCAACCCTTATGTTCCCGCCGCGATGCGTGACTTTGTCACCAATGCGGGTGATGAATACGTAGAGTTCTGGCGTAGAACCACAGAGCTGGGCGAGAGAGGCGCGGAAGCAGAACGCCAGACATTCAGAGCATTGTTTGGGCTGCGCGGGGATATCAGTGATGGTTGGGCATGGGACGCCTACTACGGTGAAGGCCGGATGCAGGACAGCCAGCGCTCTACCGGCCAGCTCAACGCTCCAAATTTCCGTAACGCGTTGAATGTCGTCGACGGAGACGGGGACCCCAGCACCTTTGACCCAGTCTGTGCAGACCCTGCGGCACGAGCCGAAGGGTGTGTTCCAATCAATATTTTTGGCAAAGGCTCTATTAGTCAAGACGCTGCCGATTATGTCCGTGCACCCTCTATCAGGGATCAAAAAACCGAACAGACTATAGCTGGCTTCAACATAACCGGTGAGGTTTTTGATCTACCAGCTGGCAGTGTCGCCATTGCAGCAGGCTACGAATACCGCTCAGAATATGCGGGAGATTTTCCAGATGCGCTCACCCAGACTGGGCAAAATGCCGGAAACCAGGAACAGATTACCGAAGGGAAATACAGCGTCGATGAGATTTTTCTTGAGATCGACGTGCCTTTACTGAAAGACCTACCCTTGATAGATGACCTTTCCGCTGGTGCAGCATACCGATATTCTGATTATGATACTGTCGGAAGTACCGACGCATATACGGCTAGACTATCCTGGCAATTCACAGAATCCTTGCGGGCTCGTCTCCAGTATGCAAAAGCAGTAAGGGCTCCAAACATCACGGAACAGTTTGCACCGGGAGGTGAAAATTTCGCTCCCGTCTCTGATCCCTGTGATGGCATCACTTCCACAACTCCGGGGATAGTTGCCGAAAACTGCCGATCCATTCCAGCAGTTGCCTCCCGTATCGCAGAGACGGGGGTTTTTGACCTTCAGCAAACCGAGATACAAGGCACGGGTGGCTTTACTGGCTTGGGCAATGAGAACCTAGATACAGAAACCTCCGACAGCTTCACTGTTGGGCTGATTTTTGACCATAGCTTTGGTGAGTATGGTGAAACAACCGTCTCAGTCGATTGGTACTCGATTGAAATAGAAGACCTGATTGATGTCGTCGGCCGGCAGACGGCTATCGACTTCTGCTATACGGGCCAGAACTTCCCTAATGAATTCTGTGACTTAGTTGTACGTGATACAACCGGCCCAGCATTTCAACTAGGCGAAATCACCGAAGTAAACTCAGGCTATATCAACGAAGGAGAACTCAAGACCGAGGGTATTGATGTTCAATTTCAATGGTCCATTCTTCCGGGTGACTTCATTCAGGGGGCAGCGGGACAGATTGGGCTCAACGTCAATTACAGCTACCTCGACAAATTCGAGGAAACAAAATTTGGCGTCACTCAGGACTACGCCGGGGAGGTGGGTTACGCAGAACACCGTTGGCTAGCTTCTCTCGGCTATCGCACTGACAACCTGGCCATTCAGTGGGAGACTCTGTACATAGGTGACTCGAAGCCCTCTCTCACAACCCCTGAATTCAATTACGACGTAGGGGAATTTGTGGTCCATGATATCTATGCTTCTTACCAAATCATGGACAACCTGAATCTTCACATTGGAGTAGACAATGTACTAGATGAGGAAGCTCCCACGATACTGACTGGTGTCACAGGCAATACAACAGGTTGGGATACCAACGCCAGCGTATACCCTGTATATGGAACCAAGTACTACGTTGGTTTCAAAGCGGCTTTTTAGTCTATGACACTCTAAAAACAAGGCGGGCATGAGCCCGCCTTGTTTTTATGGGTACAATTCCGCTATTAGTGACCCTGGCTCAACATCCTTAAGTGAGAAAATACCAGCAAACGGTGTTTCCCACCCACGAAGTCAAAACAAGACGCTCTCCCGGTGGGAGGCGGAGTGCCGATTTGGCTGTTGCGAAACCAGTCACCACCCGCAATAGCGATCCACCAGCCTGAGATAACGCTCCCGCAACCCCACCGCCTCATTCGCCAGGTGATGTCCCGCGCCGGGCAGCAACTCGATGCGCAGGCCGGGAAACAGCTTGCCGTACTGCGGCAGGTTGTAGCGCCAGTCCACGGTCTGATCGGCATCACCCTGAATCAGCAGGGCCGGTCCCACGCCGAGATCCTCCCGGGGCAGCCCGGCCAGCCAGCGGCGCAGGGCGCCGACCCAGGCAACGGGGATACGCCGGGACTGCAGGGGGTCGCGTTGCACGAAGTCGAGAAACTCGCGGTCGGAGGAGTTTTCGGCGAAGCGCCGGGGAACACTGTCCACCAGGCGGTGCACCAGGGTGTGGGCGAGGCAGACACGGCGCCACTGGGCCGGTCGCAGCAGGGGTGCCAGCAGCACGGTATTGCGGAAAGGCCAGGAACCAGCCTGGTGGCGGGCAAATTCCACCAGCGCGGCACCGCCGGTACTCTGGGCGATAACGGCCCAGGGCAGCTCGGGAAGGTGAACAGCCCCCATGACATCGGCAACAGTCCGGCCATAGCTGGCGAAGTCATCGATGCTGGCCGGAGGGCCGCTGGAAAGTCCGTGTCCGGGCAGATCGAAGATCATCACATTGGCGCCCCGGGCCAGACCATGGGCAATCAGGTTCCCGTAGAGGCCCGTGTGGTCGAAGTAGCCGTGCAGGAGCAGAAGGTTATGCCGGGCCCCGGGCTGCTCCCAGGTTTGTACCGCCAGCCTGTAGTCCCCGCTTTGGATGGCGCCAATGCGGTGGCGCACGCCGGGCAGGCGTTCGGCAAAGTCCAGATGATAGAAGTGCAGGTAGCGGTCCAGCCCCTCGAGCCCGGGCAGCATCTTATCGCCCGGGGACACGCCCTCGTGAAAGTCCGGCAGCCCTTTTGCCAGGGCGGCCAGACTTTCGGCAGTGAGCGGCAACACGCGCCCGCCCCGCTCAGTGTACCTTCGGATCCAGTTCGCCGGCGTCGTAGGATTCCTGCATGCTGATCAGGGAGCGTACCTTGATCCTGTCCGCGTGACCGGCCGTGCCGAAGGCCTCGTAGCGCGCGATGCAGATCTCGCGCATCGCCTTCACGGTTTCCGCCAGGAATTTGCGCGGGTCGAACTCCGCCGGGTGCTGCGCCAGGAAGCGGCGCACGGCACCGGTCGAGGCCAGGCGCAGGTCGGTGTCAATATTCACCTTGCGCACCCCGTGGCGGATGCCCTCCTGGATCTGTTCCACCGGCACGCCGTAGGTTTCCGGAATCTCGCCACCGAACTCGTTGATGATGGCCAGCCACTCCTGGGGTACCGAGGAGGAACCGTGCATCACCAGGTGAGTGTCGGGAATCCGCGTGTGGATCTCCTTGATGCGATCGATCGCCAGGATGTCGCCGGTCGGCGGACGGCTGAATTTGTAGGCACCGTGGCTGGTTCCGCAGGCGATCGCCAGGGCGTCGACACCCGTATCCTTGACGAACTGCGCTGCCTCCTCGGGGTCGGTCAGCAGCTGGTCGTGGCTCAGGGTACCCTCGGCGCCCACGCCATCTTCCTCGCCGGCCTGACCGGTTTCCAGGGAGCCGAGGCAGCCCAGCTCGCCTTCCACGGAGACCCCACAGGCGTGGGCCATCTCCACCACCTGGAGGGTCACGCCGGCATTGTAGTCGTAATCCATCGGCGTCTTGCCGTCGGTGCCCAGGGAGCCGTCCATCATCACCGAGCTGAAGCCCAGCTGGATGGAACGCTGGCAGACCGCCGGAGATACTCCGTGGTCCTGGTGCATGACCACCGGAATCTGCGGGAACTCCTCGATGGCGGCGGCGATCATGGCGCGCAGGAAGGGCGCACCGGCGTACTTGCGGGCACCGGCACTGGCCTGCATGATCACCGGCGAGTTGGTGGCCGCGGCGGCCTCCATGATGGCCCGGGTCTGCTCCAGATTGTTGACGTTGAAGGCGGGCACGCCGTAACCGTATTCCGCGGCGTGGTCGAGAAGCTGGCGCAAGCTGATCAGTGCCATGATTTCAATTCCTCTGTTTGAAGCGCTGCGCCGTCAGTCGGCGGCGCGCTGTTGCAAAATGGCAACCGCCGGCAGGGTCTTGCCTTCCACGTACTCCAGGAAAGCACCACCACCGGTGGAAATATAGGACACCTGCCCGGCAATGCCGAACTGGTCGATCGCAGCCAACGTGTCGCCACCGCCGGCAAGCGAAAAAGCAGGGCTGTCCGCTATGGCGTGAGCCAGGGCTTCGGTACCGGCCGCGAACGCCGGAAATTCGAACACACCCACCGGCCCGTTCCAGAGTATGGTACCGGCGTTGGCGATCACTTCGGCAATGGCCGCTGCGGCCTTCGGGCCGATATCCAGGATCATGTCATCCTCGGCGACCGCATCCACCCCTTTTAGCTCCGCTGTGGCATCCGCGGCAAAGGCCTTCGCGGTGACCACATCCTCGGGCAGGGGAATCCTGGTCTTCGCCATCAACGCGCTGGCGGCGGGAATCAGATCGTGTTCACACAGGGACTTGCCCACCGGCTTGCCGGCTGCGGCCAGGAAGGTGTTGGCGATGCCGCCGCCGACCACCAGCTGGTCAACCTTCTCGGAAAGGGTTTCAAGGACCTCCAGCTTGGTGGAGACCTTGGAACCGCCGACGATCGCCACCAGCGGCCGGGCGGGGCGGGCAAGTGCCTTTTCCAGGGCATCCAGCTCCGCCGCCAGCAGGGGCCCCGCGCAGGCGACCGGCGCGAAGCGGGCAACCCCGTGGGTGGAAGCCTGGGCGCGGTGGGCGGTGCCAAAGGCATCCATCACGAAGACATCGCACAACGCGGCGTAAGCCCTGGCCAGAGACTCGTCGTCCTTCTTTTCGCCCGGGTTGAAGCGCACGTTTTCCAGCAAGGCCACCTGACCCTCTGCCAGCTCGACACCCTCTCGCCAGTTGGCCACCAGGGGCACCGGGCAGCCCAGCAGGCCGGCCAGGTGCTCGGCAACCGGCGCCAGGGAGTACTGCGCCTCGAAATGGCCCTCTTCCGGGCGCCCGAGGTGGGACATCAGCATCACCTTCGCCCCCGCCTCCATGGCCTGGCGCACGGTCGGCAGCACCGCCCGAATTCGCGCATCGCTGGTTACCCGGCCATCCTTGATCGGCACGTTGAGATCCTCGCGGATCAGCACCCGCTTGCCAGCCAGGTCCAGCTCGGCCATCAGCTTCATCACCTACTCCTCGTCGTTTGTCAGGTTGCCCCAGTAGTTCGCTACATCCAGCATGCGGTTGGCAAAGGCCCATTCATTATCGAACCAGGTGAGCACCTTGACCAGTCGCTCGCCGCTGACCCGTGTCTGGCTGGCGTCGACGATGCTGGAGCGGGGGTCGTGATTGAAATCGCAGGAGGCCAGCGGTTCGCGACTGAAACCCAGCACGCCCAGGTAGCGCTCCTCGGCCGCCTGCTGCAGAACGTCATTGACTGCAGTTTCCGTGGTGTCACGGGCGACCAGCACAGTCAGGTCCATGGCGGATACATTCAGGGTGGGTACCCGCAGGGCCTGTGCGGTGAAGCGGCCGGCCAGGTCGGGCAGGATCCGCCCGATACCCCGGTCCAGCGCGGTATCCACCGGAATGATTGACTGCCAGGCGGCCCGGGTCTTGCGCAAATCCGTGTGGTGATAGGCATCCAGCACCGGCTGATCATTCATCGCAGAGTGAATGGTGGTAATGGTGCCGCTGACCAGGCCAAAGGCGCGCTGCAGGGCGTCGATCACCGGCACGATGCCATTGGTGGTGCAGGATGCGGCCGAAGCCACACCGTGGGTCGCCCGCAACTCGTGGTGATTCACGCCGTAGACCACCGTGGCGTCGATATCTGGCTGGGCCGGCTGGGAAAACAGCACCTTGCCGGCCCCCTGGCGCCGGTGCAGCTCCGCCGTGGCGCGATCGGAAAAGGCCCCGGTACACTCCAGCACCATGTCCACGCCCAGCTCGCCCCAGGGCAGCTTGCCTACCTCGGGCTGACTGAGCAGGGCGATCTCGTCACCGTCTACCCGCAGCGCACCCACATCGCCCTCAAGGGGCAGAGGAAAACGACCGTGGGTACTGTCGTAGCGGGTCAGATGCAGTGCCGTGCGGGCATCCGCCAGCTCGTTGATGGCAACCACCTGCAGCTGCCTGCGCAGGCCGCCCTCGTACAGGGCCCGCAGGACACTGCGCCCGATGCGGCCATAGCCGTTGATGGCAATGCGCAGCACAACCCTACTCCTGCAGCAGCTCCTCCGCCACCGCGACCACACTGTCGACGGTGAAGCCGAAGTGCGCCATCAGATCCGCCGCCGGCGCGGATTCACCGAAGGTGTTCATGCCCACCACGCGACCGTCCAGACCGACAAACTTGTACCAGTAATCAACGTGCCCGGCTTCCACCGCCACCCGTGCCAGCACATCGCTCGGCAGCACCTTCTCGCGGTAGAGAGCCTCCTGCTCCATGAAGCGCTCGGCGCAGGGCATGGAAACCACCCGCACCTGGCGACCCTCCGCAGCAATCTTCTCGGCAGCCTCCATGGCCAGTTGCACCTCGGAGCCGGTGGCGATCAGGATCAGCTCGGGGTGTTCGCGGCTGTCCCGCAGGATGTAGGCGCCGCGCTCGATGGCCTCCAGCTGCTCCGCGTTCCGCGCCTGGTGCTGCAGTGCCTGGCGGGAAAAGATCAAAGCCGTCGGCCCCCCGGTGCGCAGCAGCGCCTCGCGCCAGGCCACCGCCGACTCCACTGCATCGCAGGGACGCCAGGTCAGCAGGTTGGGGGTCGCGCGCAGGGCGGTGAGCTGCTCCACCGGCTGGTGGGTGGGCCCGTCCTCGCCCAGGCCGATGGAATCGTGGGTGTAGACGAAGATCGTGCGCAGCTTCATCAGCGCGGCCATGCGCACGGCGTTGCGGGCGTACTCCATGAACATCAGGAAGGTGGCACCGTAGGGCACCAGGCCGCCGTGCAGGGCGACACCGTTCATGATGGCGGACATGCCGAACTCGCGCACCCCGTAGTAGACATAATTGCCGGAGGCATCGGCGCCGGTGATGCCCCGAGCTCCGTCCCAGAGGGTCAGGTTGGAGCCGGCCAGATCGGCGGAACCACCCAGCAGTTCAGGCAGTACCGGGCCGTAGGCATTCAGGCAGTTCTGGGAAGCCTTGCGGGAGGCGATGGTCTCGCCCTTGCTCTGGCACTGCTCGATGTAATCCCGGGCGTAACGTTCGAAGTCTTCGGGCAGATCACCCGCGAGGCGCCGGCGCAACTCCGCAGCCAGGTCGGGGTGGTCTGCCGCGTAGGCCTGCATGGCGGCCTCCCAGGCCTGCTCCCGCTGCGCACCCGCTTCACGGGCATCCCAGCCGGCATAGATCTCCTCGGGGATCACGAAGGGCGCGTGGGGCCAGCCGATGGCCTCCCGGGTCGCGGCAATTTCCTCGTCCCCCAGGGGCGCACCGTGACAGCTTTCCGTGCCCTGTTTGTTGGGCGCCCCCTTGCCGATCACCGTCTTGCAGCAGATCAGTGTCGGCTGCGCGCTGTTCTCCCGACCCGCCTCGATCGCCCGGCGCACCGCCGCGGCATCGTGGCCGTCGACATCGGCTATCACCTGCCAGCCGTAGGCGCTGAAGCGCCCCGGGGTGTCGTCGGTAAACCAGCCCTCGACCTCGCCGTCAATGGAGATGCCATTGTCGTCGTAGAACACGATCAGCTTGCCCAGTCCGAGGGTACCGGCCAGGGAGCAGACTTCGTGGGAAATTCCCTCCATCAGGCAGCCATCACCGGCAAAGGCATAGGTGAAATGGTCCACTACCGCGTGTCCGGGACGATTGAACTGGGCCGCCAGCACCTTCTCCGCCAGGGCCATGCCCACGGCGTTGCTGATGCCCTGGCCCAGTGGACCAGTGGTGGTTTCCACACCCGGCGCGTAGCCGTATTCCGGGTGACCCGGGGTGAGGCTGTGCAGCTGACGGAAGTTCTGGATTTCCGCCATCGGCAGTTCGTAGCCGGTCAGGTGCAGCAGGGAATAGATCAGCATGGAGCCGTGACCGTTGGACAGCACGAAACGGTCCCGGTTGGGCCAGTGGGGATTGGCGGGGTTGTGCTGCAAAAAGTCGTTCCAGAGCACCTCGGCGATATCCGCCATGCCCATGGGGGCGCCCGGGTGGCCGCTTTTGGCACGCTGGACGGCGTCCATGCTCAGGGCGCGGATGGCATTGGCGAGGTCGGTACGCGAGGGCATCGGTGTCTCCAGAATAGTGAGTCGATGGGGAGTGCTGTCGAAAGGGCGGCCATTTTCGCGTATGCGGCGCCGAACGGCAAATAAACTGGCGATATTTTCACCGCTCGGCTGGCCCCACCGACAACCGCGCGATCTATATCAAAATATTTTGATATAGCTCCGGAGCCTGCTACACTGCGCAGCCTATGGAAGCCACTCCCGCCATTGCCGTCAGCGGGGCGTCGGATATCGACTCACCCGTGGATCAGCTCGCGAGCCTGTGCAAGGCGAGCGCCGAGCCCTTGCGCCTGCACATCCTGCGCGTGCTGGAGCGCGACTCCTTCACGGTAACCGAACTGTGCCAGTTGTTCGCCATTCGTCAGCCGGCACTCAGCCACCACCTCAAGGTGCTCTCCGGGGCCGGACTGGTGACCAGTCGTCGCGAAGGCAACAGTCTGTTCTACCGGCGCAGTCAGCCGGGCAGGGTCGATGGCCTCGAGGCTTTGCAGCAGCAGCTTTTTGACAGTCTGGACGCCCTGCCGCTGGAGCCCGGTCTGGGTGAACACCTGCGCGAGGTCCAGGCCTGCCGGGAGGCGACGTCCCGGGCTTTTTTCCACGACAATGCGGACAAGTTTCGCGAACAGCAGGACCTCATTGCCAGTCACTGGCAGTATGGCGACGCCGTGGCCCAGGTATTGCGCGAGGCGCGCTTTCCCCGACGCCAGCGCGTGCTCGAGGTGGGCCCCGGGGACGGCGCTTTCCTGCCCCACCTCGCCGACCAGTTCCGGGAGGTGATCGCCCTGGACAACGCAGAGGCCATGCTGGAACGGGCCCGCAAACGCGCCACCGAGGCGGGACTGGACAATATCCGCTTCCTGCACGGTGACACCCGCCATCCCGGGCTCGCCGAGCTGCAGGTGGACGGGGTGGTCATCAACATGGTGCTGCACCACTGCGCGCGCCCCGACCAGATCATCGCGGACACGGCCAACTGCCTGCGCAGCGGCGGGCTGCTGATGGTGACCGAACTTTGTGAACACGACCAGGCCTGGGCCCGGGACGCCTGCGGCGATCTCTGGCTGGGCTTTTCCCCCGAAGCACTGACCCACTGGGCCACCCTCGCCGGCCTGGACGAACACGCCAGCGTCTACCTGGCACAACGCAATGGCTTCCGGCTGCAGGTGCGCCTGTTCGGCCGGCCCTGATACCGAGACAAGGACATTTTTCATGAGCGAATACGCCCTCTTCACATCAGAGTCGGTTTCCGAGGGGCACCCGGACAAGATGGCCGACCAGATCTCCGACGCCATTCTCGACAAGATTCTCGGCGACGACCTCGACGCCAGGGTGGCGGTGGAGACCCTGGTCAAGACCGGTATGGTGGTGATTGCCGGCGAAGTCACCACCAAGACCTGGGTGGACCTGGAAGACGTGGTCCGCAAGGTCGTTCTCGACATCGGCTACAACAGTTCAAAGGTCGGCTTTGACGGTGCCTCCTGCGCGGTGCTGAATGCCATTGGCAAGCAGAGCCCCGACATCGCCCGCGGCGTGGACGAAAGCGCGGAAAAGGAGCAGGGTGCCGGTGACCAGGGCCTGATGTTCGGCTACGCCACCAACGAGACCGCCACCCTCATGCCCGCGCCCATCTATTTCTCCCACCGGCTGGTCGAACGCCAGGCGGAACTGCGGCGCAACGGCACACTGCCCTGGCTGCGGCCCGACGCCAAAAGCCAGGTCACCCTGCGCTACGAAAACGGCCGCCCGGTAGGCGTCGACGCGGTGGTGCTGTCCACCCAGCACGACGAGCACATCAGCCAGGCCGACATTCACCTGGCGGTCATGGACCTGATGATCAAGGAAGTCCTGCCCCCCGAGTGGCTGGGCCCCGAAACCCGCTACCACATCAACCCCACCGGGCAGTTCATCATCGGCGGCCCGGTCGGTGACTGTGGCCTGACCGGCCGCAAGATCATCGTCGACACCTACGGCGGTATGGCCCGCCACGGCGGCGGCGCCTTCTCCGGCAAGGACCCATCAAAGGTCGACCGCTCCGCCGCCTACGCCGGTCGCTACGTGGCCAAGAACATCGTCGCCGCCGGCCTCGCCGATCGCTGCGAGATCCAGATTTCCTACGCCATCGGCGTGGCGGAGCCGACCTCGATCGCCATCAACACCTTCGGCACCGGCGAAGTTTCGGATGCCCGCATCGTCGAGCTGGTGCGCGAGCACTTCGACCTGCGCCCGAAGGGTATTGTCGAGATGCTCGATCTGAAGCGGCCGATCTACCGGAAAACCGCGGCCTACGGGCACTTCGGGCGCGAGGACGCCGACTTTACCTGGGAGAAGACAGACAAGGCCGCGGCGCTGCGGGCAGCGATCTAAGGGGTGCTCCAGAGGAGTGCAGGGGACTCCGTAAGCGCCGGTTAGCCACCGGGAGCAAGGACTTTCGGGACACGCTGTGAATCCTCCATGGACGGATTTACAGCGTGTCCCGGGAGGCACTATCAGTCGCTCCGGCCCGTACCAACTTACGAAGCAAAGGGCATCTACATGTCCAAGCAGACGAACAAACATGACTGACGAGGAACCGACCATGACCCAGGCAGAAACCATCACCACCCAGGGCGACTACAAGGTCGCCGACATCAGCCTCGCCGACTGGGGTCGCCGGGAGCTGGAAATCGCCGAAACCGAAATGCCCGCGCTGATGTCACTGCGCGAGAAATACAGCGACAGCAAGCCGCTGGCAGGCGCCAGGATCCTCGGCTGCATCCACATGACCATCCAGACCGGCGTCCTGATCGAAACCCTGGTCGCCCTGGGCGCCGAAGTGCGCTGGTCCTCCTGCAACATCTTCTCCACCCAGGACCACGCTGCCGCCGCCATCGCCGCCGCCGGTGTACCGGTGTTTGCCTGGAAGGGTGAAACCGAGGAAGAGTACGAGTGGTGCCTGGAGCAGACCATCCTCAAGGACGGCCAGCCCTGGGACGCCAACATGGTGCTCGACGATGGCGGCGACCTGACTGCCATGCTGCACGAGAAGTATCCCCAGGTGCTGGACCGCGTCCACGGCATTACCGAGGAGACCACCACCGGCGTGCATCGCCTGCAGGAAATGCTGCGCAAGGGCACCCTGAAAGTGCCGGCGGTCAACGTCAACGACTCGGTGACCAAGTCCAAGAACGACAACAAGTACGGCTGTCGCCACAGCCTGAACGACGCCATCAAGCGCGCCACCGACCACCTGCTGGCGGGCAAGAAGGCCCTGGTCATCGGTTACGGCGACGTCGGCAAGGGCTCGGCCCAGTCCCTGCGCCAGGAAGGCATGATCGTGCGTATCTCCGAGGTAGACCCGATCTGTGCCATGCAGGCCTGCATGGATGGCTACGAAGTCGTCTCTCCCTACCTCGACGGCATCAACACCGGCAGTGCCGAGGGCATCAACCGCGATCTGCTGGGCGCGATCGACCTGCTGGTCACCACTACCGGCAACTACAACGTCTGCGACGAGCACATGCTGCGCGCACTGAAATCGACCGCAGTGGTCTGCAACATCGGCCACTTCGACAATGAGATCGACACCGCCTTCATGCGTCGCAACTGGGTCTGGGAAGAGGTCAAGCCCCAGGTGCACAAGGTCTACCGGGACGACAGCCGCAGCGACTACCTGATCCTGCTTTCCGAGGGGCGCCTGGTGAACCTGGGCAACGCCACCGGCCACCCCTCGCGGATCATGGACGGCTCTTTTGCCAACCAGGTACTGGCGCAGATCTACCTCTACGAGCGCCGTTTCGCCGACCTGGAGCCGGAGCTCCGCGAAGGCGCGCTGCGCGTGGAAGTGCTGCCCAAGAAACTGGACGAGGAAGTCGCCGCGCATATGGTCGCAGGCTTCGGCGGTGTGCTGACACGCCTGACCCAGCCCCAGGCAGACTACATCGGCGTGGCGGTAAGCGGTCCCTTCAAACCCGAAAGCTACAAGTACTGAGGGGCATTCATGACTGCCATCAGTTTCGAGTACTTTCCACCGAAAACCCCGGAGGGCCGCAGCAAGCTCCTGGAATCCACCACGCCTGCCCTGCAGGCCCTGGATCCGGCATTTTTCTCGGTCACCTACGGCGCCGGTGGCTCCACCCGGGACAACACCTTCGGCGTGGTCAAGGCCCTGCGCGAGCAGGGCCTGGATGTGGCGCCGCACCTGAGTTTCGGCGCCGATGACGCAGAGAGCATGGCCGCCCTGCTGGAACGCTATCGCGAGCTGGGCGTCACCCGCCTGGTCGCCCTGCGCGGCGACATCCCCTCGGGCATGGGCGGCTCCGGCCAGCTGGTCTACGCCAGCGAGCTGGTGGCCTTCGTGCGCGAACGAACCGGCGACCACTTCCATATCGAAGTGGCCGCCTACCCGGAGATTCATCCCCAGGCGGAGAGCTACCAGAAGGACCTGCACTACCTGAAGGCCAAGCTGGATGCCGGCGCCAACAGTGCCATCACCCAGTATTTCTACAACGTCGAGGCCTATTTCTATTTCCTCGACCAGTGCGCGGCCATCGGTATCGACAAACCGATTCACGCGGGCATCATGCCGATCACCAATTTCAATAACCTGGCGCGCTTCTCCCGCAACTGCGGCGCGGAGATCCCGCGCTGGATCTGCAAACGCATCGAAGGCTACGGCGATGACCAGGAGAGCATTCGCAAGTTCGGCATCGAAGTGGTGACCCAGCTCTGCCAGACCCTGGTGGATAACGGTGCCCCGGGCATCCACTTCTACACCATGAACCAGGTGGAGCCGACCCGGGAAATCTACCGCAACCTGGGGCTCTGATGCGCATTCCGCGAGTCTACAGCGAACAGAGTCTGGCACCCGGGGCGGATATCGCCCTGGAGGCCGGGCCCAGCCAGCACCTGTCTCGCGCACTGCGTCTGGGGGAAGGGGCCGCGGTACAGGTCTTCGATGGCCGGGGCGGCGAGTACCGCGCCAGCATCCGCGCCGTGGACCGCAAGTGCGTCCATCTGCACCTGGAAGCCCCGGTGGAGAACCACCTGGAATCCCCCCTGCACATCCACCTGGGCATCGGCATCTCCCGGGGAGAGCGCTTCGACTGGGTGGTGCAAAAGGCCACCGAGCTGGGGGTGAGCGCCATCAGCCCGCTGTACACCGAGCGCGTGGAAGTGAAGCTGAAGGGCGAGCGGGAGCTGCGCAAGCAGCGGCACTGGCAACAGGTGGCGATCGCCGCCTGCGAGCAGTGCGGCCGCAACAAGCTCCCGGTATTACATGAACCGCAACTCCTGGGCGACTGGCTACGGAACGCCGCGGGCGAGCGACGCTTTGTGCTGCACCATCGCAGCGATACCGGCCTCTCCGATGCCAGCGCTCCCGCCAGCGTCAACTTGCTGGTCGGGCCCGAAGGGGGACTGACGGAAGCGGAAATTGCCTTGGCCCTCGGCGAAGGGTTCGAGGCACTGGCCCTCGGCCCACGGGTATTGCGCACAGAAACGGCGCCCGTTGCCGCCCTGGCCATACTCCAGGCGCGCTGGGGCGACATGGGCATGTAGCCCGCCGGCTGAGGGAGACTCCGGGATCGGCGCCGGCGCTCAGTCCAGGCCCTGCTCCCGCAACCAGCCCATAAGGATCACTTCCGCCGCGTGACTGTCCACCGGCGCAGCCCGGTAGTCGCCACGGTGGCCGCGCTCGCGCTGCGTCTGCTTGGCTTCAAAACTGCTGAGGCGCTCATCGGCCATGGCGACCGGCAGGCCGAACCGGCCGTGCAGGCGCCGGGCAAACTTGCGTGCCCGCTCCGCCAGGGGACTGACGCTGTCGTCCATGTTCAGCGGGTCACCCACGATCAACAGGTCCGGCTGCCACTCCCCGAGCAACTTCTCGATATGCTGCCAGTCGGGAATCCCGTCCCGTGCCCGCAGCACGGTCAAGGCCTGGGCCGTGCCCAAAACCCGGTTGCCCACCGCCACGCCGATCTGGCGCAGACCGTAGTCAAAGGCCAGGAGGGTGACTGCTTTCGCGGCGACCGTCGTCGGAGGTTCAGGCATGCCCCGCCTGCGCCGAAATCAGGTTCATGTCGATACCCAACCGCCCGGCGGCCGCAGACAGGCGCTGCTGCCAGGGCGTATGGAACAGGGTGTGACTGTCCGCCGGTACGGTGAGCCAGGCATTGTGCGAGAGCTCCTCCTCCAGCTGCCCGGCGGACCAGCCCGCGTACCCCAGGGCAATCAGATAATCTTCGGGGCCCTCGTCCTCGGCGATGGCGCGCAGGATATCCCGGGAGGTGCTCAAGGTGATGTCGGGGGTAACCCGCAGGCTGGAGTCCCACTCGGCAGCGCCGGCGCGGTGCAGGACAAAACCGTGATCGATCTGCACCGGGCCGCCGGCAAACACGATCTCCTGGGAAAAGTCGCGCCGGGGCGAAATGTCGAGGTGTTCGAAGATTTCCCCCACGTTCAATTCCAGTGGCTGATTGATGATGATGCCCATGGCGCCGCTTTCGCCGTGCTCGCAGAGGTAGGTGATGCTGTGCGCAAATATGCCCTCGTTCAGGCCGGGCATGGCAAGCAGAAAATGATCCCGCAGGCTGCTGCCACTCTGACTCGCGATGGGTGGAAGGGGTGCACTCATGTCAGTCACAAAACCGCAGCATTCAGCCTGAGCTTAGCCGGTTTTCCTGGAAATGCCATAGGCGCACGATCTCCAGACGGTCGGTAGTAGCCTTGAGCGCCGGGGGAAAGGGCGCAAAGGGGGCCGCCATGCGCACGATCTTCAGCGCGGCCTCATCCAGCACCGCGTGGCCAGAGGAGCTGAGGACGCGGCTTTCCAGCAGCTGCCCCAGGTGGTCCACTACCACCAGCAGGCGCAGGCTGCCGTAGATGCCGTAGCGAATTGAAGCCTCGGGATAGTACTGGTTGCCCACATTCTCGACCCGTCGCTCCCAGTCGTGCAGGTAGGCTGCATCGACCGCGGCGCGAGCGCTGGCTGCGGTGATCCGGCGTGTCCTCGGCGCCCTCGAGGCCTCCGCCTGAACCGACTCCTCGGGAGCATCGTTGAGGGACGCTTCCCGGGCCGGCAGCGGGGACGCAATGCCCTGTCGCCCCTGGTCGAGGCGCGCCACCGCACTGACGGTATCCCGGGCCTCCGGGGGTGGCAGGTCACTGCTGCGGGTCGTGATTACCTGACGGTTGTGCTGCTGCCGGGCATCCTGCTCGGCGCGTTGGGCCACCTGGCCGGCCGGCAGCGGCAGTGCCTGCCCCCCCGCGAGCCGCGAGTGCTCGGCCTGGTCGCCACTGCCCTGCTGGTGCTGCTGGGCCAGGTGGTCGGCCTGTTCGGGCGCAATATCGCTGCGAACCCGCGCCAGGGTGACCTCGAGCTGAGGCGCGTCGTAGGCCTCCTCCAGGGCGCTGAAGCCCAGCCCCAGCAAGAGAATCACATGCAGCGCCAGCGCCAGGAACAGGGCGATGGAAAAGCCGTCGCGCGGCTGTCGAGTGACTGCAGTAGCCATGGCTCGCTAGCGTCCGAGTTGCTCCTGAATACAGTCCATCAACTGGCCACCGATGTCCAGCTCGTAGGCACGGTCAATCTCGCGAATACAGGTCGGGCTGGTGACATTGATTTCGGTAAGATAATCGCCGATCACGTCCAGACCGACGAAGTAGAGCCCCTTGTCCCGCAGTGTGGGACCCACCTGCTCGGCGATCCAGCGGTCGCGATCAGTCAGGGGCTGCGCGCGACCGGTCCCCCCCGCCGCCAGGTTGCCGCGGGATTCCCCCACCGAGGGCACCCGCGCCAGGCAGTAGGGCAGCGGCTCGCCGTTGATCATCAGGATGCGCTTGTCGCCATCGACGATCTCGGGGATGTAGCGTTGGGCCATGATGCTCTTGCGCCCGTGCTCGGTCAGGGTCTCGAGGATCACCGACAGGTTGGGATCGCCCTCACGCACCCGGAAAATGGCGGTACCGCCCATGCCGTCCAGGGGTTTGAAGATGACATCCCCGTGCTCCCGGTAAAAGGCCTTGAGCCGCGAGGCATCCCGGCTCACCAGCACCGGCGGGCAGCATTGGGGAAAGAGTGTGGCAAAGACTTTTTCGTTGCAGTCCCGCAGGCTCTGGCAGCGGTTGACCACCAGGGTGCCCCGGCGCTCGGCGGCCTCCAGGATGTAGGTGGCGTAGACATATTCATTGTCGAAGGGCGGGGCCTTGCGCATCAGGATCACGTCGAGGTCCGCCAGATCGACGTCCTCCGCGGGCTCCAGGTTGAACCAGGACTCCGGGTCGTGGAAGACCGTCAAGCGGGCCATGCGCGCCCTGGGCACGCCCTGTTCCAGGTAGAGGTCGCCAGGCTCCATGTAATGGAGCTGCCAGTCCCGCGCCTGGGCGGCCCAGAGCATGGCCAGGGTACTGTCCTTCTTGTAGTGGATGTCGGCAATGGGGTCCATGACGACCCCCAGCTTGATGCTCATGGGCGGGGCTTCCTGCGCACTGCGAAAAGAGCGGTCAACATACGCAAGCACCCGCGCTGGCGCAAGACTGCCGTGTACCGCGCCGATGCGAGTGTCGCGGCCGGGATCCGCCTCCACGCCTCTGTCATAATACGCGCCTGCCCCGATCTGCCGAAGCGAATGCCCCGCCATGCCCCGACTCCACGAACTGTTCACCGCCCGCGTACGCGACCTCGCCTCCGATGGCAGCGGCATCGTGCCTCACCCGGATGGACAGGTATTCTTTGTTCCCGGCGTCTGGCCCGGCGAATTCGCCCAGTTCCGTGTCAGCGGTTTCCGCAAGCGCCACGGCTTTGCCGAGCTGGTGGCCCTGGAGGAGGCCCACCCGGAGCGCATGCAACCACCCTGTGTGCACCACGGGGTCGGCCCGGGGCACTGCGGCGGCTGTCCCTGGCAATTCATGAGCTACCCGGCCCAGCTGGCAGCCAAGGAAGCGCGCGTGCGGCAGGCGCTGGTGGGGCTCGGCCTGGATTCCGTGATGGCGCCCGTTCTGCCCTCCCCCCTGACACTCGGCTACCGCAATCGCGCACAATTGAAAAGCGACGGCCAGAGCCTGGGCTATGTGGCAAGCAACAGCCGCCAGTTGGTGGATGTCCAGGACTGCCCCATTCTCAGCCGACACAACCGCGAAACCCTGGCGACCCTGCGCGCGCGACTCCCCGAGACCGCCTGGCGTCCGGCACGCAAACAGGACTGGACCACCCTGGATATTGACGAAGACCTGCCGGTGGGCGAGGCATCGATCAACAGCCGGCGCCCCTTCCAGCAGGGCAACAGCGCCCAGAACCAGCGCATGCGGGACTGGCTGCGGCAAACCGTCGCCGCCCTGCCCGGGGACTGGCCGGTGGTGGAATTGTTTGCCGGCTCGGGCAACTTCACCGAGGTACTCAGCGCCCGCGGGTTTGAGCACATACTGGCGGTGGAGGGGCAGGGAGAGGCCATCGACAGGCTCGCAGCCCGGAACCTGACGGGAGTCAGCTCACTGGCCTGCAATTTGTTCCAGGCTGCAGGCCTGGCGCAAACCCGGCAGGCCCTGACGAAACCGCGACTGCTGGTGCTGGACCCACCCCGGGACGGCTTTGCCCTGATGCCCCAGGCACTCGCGGGCTGGAAATCCCTGGCGGTGGTCCTGTACATCGCCTGCGACGTCGCCACCTTCCGCCGGGATGTCCGCCACCTGCTCGAGGCCGGCTTTACCACCGAGGCCATCCAGCCCCTGGACCTGTTCCCCCACACGCCCCACGTGGAACTGATGGCGAGTTTTCAGCGCCCCATGAAGCGGCCGCGATCGGCCTCGTCGAAGGACAGGTCCTCGTGAGCCTCGAAACCGCTGCGCCCCTTCTCGAACATCTTGATCGCCAGGCGGACTTCGTTGGCGGAGTCGGCGTAACGCAGCGCCTCTTCCACGCTGATGAGATTGTCCTTGTAGGACTGGATCAGTGACTGGTCCAGGGTCTGCATGCCCAGCTCGGTGGACTTGGCCATCAGCTCCTTGATCAGGTGCACTTCGCCCTTGCGGATGTAGTCCTGCACCAGCGGCGTGTTGAGCAGGATCTCCACCACCGGCGTCCGCCCCTTGCCGTCCTTCCGCGGCAGCAACTGCTGGGCCACCATCGCCTTGAGGTTGAGGGACAGGTCCATCCACACCTGATGGTGCAAGTCCGAGGGGAAGAAGCTCAGGATGCGATCGAGGGCCTGGTTGGCGTTGTTGGCGTGCAGGGTGCAGAGGCAGAGGTGGCCGGTCTCGGCGAAGGTCAGCGCCTGTGACATGGTCTCGGCGGAGCGCACTTCCCCGATCAGGATCACATCGGGCGCCTGGCGCAGGGTGTTCTTGAGGGCCACGTCAAAGGACTCGGTATCCACCCCCACTTCCCGCTGGGTCACCAGGCACTTGCCGTGCTCGTGGATGAACTCGATCGGGTCCTCGATGCTGATGATGTGGCCGCGACTGTTCTGATTGCGGTAGCCGACCATGGCCGCCAGTGAGGTCGACTTGCCGGTGCCGGTGGCACCCACGAAGATCACCAGCCCGCGCTTGGTCATCGACAGGTCCTTGATGATCCGTGGCAGCCCGAGATCGTCGATTTCGGGAATCACCGTCTCGATGCGGCGCAGCACCAGCTCGAAGCGACCGCGCTGCACCAGCGCGCTGGCGCGAAAGCGGCCAATGTCATCCCGCACCAGGGCAAAATTGCACTCCCGGGTGCGCAGGAACTCCTCCTGCTGGCTCTCGTTCATCGCCGAGAGCACCAGCGCCCGAGCCTCATCCTCACTGAGTCGGTGGTCGCTGACCGGGTAGACCTGACCATCGACCTTGATCGCCAGCGGCGCTCCGGCAGTGATGAACCCATCCGACGCTTTCTTTTCCACTATGCTGCGCAGGAGATCTTCGATTCGCATGGCTGCTGCCCTCCGGGCCTCAGAAATTTTCCGGCATACGCGCCTTTTCGCGGGCGACATCGCGACTGACGATGCGCTTTTCCACCAATTGCAGCAGGCTCTGGTCCATGGTCTGCATACCCACCGCCTGACCGGTCTGGATCGCCGAGTACATCTGCGCCACCTTGTCTTCGCGGATCAGATTGCGAATGGCCGAGGTGCCGCGCATGATCTCGTGGGCCGCAACCCGCCCACCGTTGACGCGCTTGAGCAGCGTCTGGGATACCACCGCCTGCAGCGACTCGGAAAGCATGGAGCGAACCATGTCTTTCTCCGCGGCGGGAAAGACGTCAACCACCCGGTCGATGGTCTTGGCGGCGGAGGTCGTGTGCAGCGTGCCGAACACCAGGTGACCGGTCTCGGCAGCCGTGAGGGCCAGGCGAATGGTTTCCAGGTCGCGCATTTCCCCCACCAGGATGATGTCCGGGTCTTCCCGCAGGGCCGAGCGCAGGGCCTCGGCGAAGCCCAGGGTATCGCGGTGCACCTCGCGCTGGTTGACCAGGCACTTCTTGCTGTCGTGCACGAATTCGATCGGATCCTCGATAGTGAGGATGTGCTCGTACTTGTGATCGTTGATGTAGTCGATCATCGCCGCCAGGGTGGTCGACTTGCCCGAGCCCGTCGGGCCCGTCACCAGTACCAGGCCCCGGGGCATCATGCAGATATCGCGGAAGACCTGGCCCATGCCCAGGTCCTCCATGGTCAGGACCTTGGAGGGAATGGTGCGGAATACCGCGCCCGAGCCGCGGTTCTGGTTAAAGGCGTTGACCCGGAAGCGCGCTACGCCGGGGACTTCAAAAGAGAAGTCCGTCTCCAGGAACTCCTCGTAGTCCCGGCGCTGCTTGTCGTTCATGATGTCGTAGATCAGGTCGTGGACCTGCTTGTGCTCCAGGGGCGGCAGGTTGATGCGGCGCACGTCGCCGTCGACCCGGATCATGGGAGGCAGACCCGCCGACAGGTGCAAGTCCGAGGCGCCCTGTTTGGCGCTGAAGGCGAGAAGCTCGGTGATATCCACAGTGTTCCTCCTGGAAACCGCTGCCACGTCCGGCGATTGTCTCGCCGGCGGGGACGCGAAACGCTACTATGCGCCCCATGGACGCGAAAACCCTACAGCACAACTATGCCCGGCTGCTCGAAAGAGTACGTCTCGCGGCGGAAAAATACCAGCGCCAGCCGGAGCGTGTTCGCATCCTCGCGGTTAGCAAGACCCGCAGTGCCGAAGAGATCCGCGAGGCCGCAGTTCTGGGTCTCCGCGCCTTCGGTGAAAACTACCTGCAGGAAGCCCGGGAAAAAATGGAGGTGCTGCGGGAGCTGGACCTGGAGTGGCACTTCATCGGGCCGATCCAGTCGAACAAGACCCGGGCCATCGCCGAGACCTTCGACTGGGTTCACAGCGTGGACCGGGAGAAAGTGGCACGCCGCCTCAGTGAGCAGCGCCCGCCGGCCATGCCACCACTGCAGGTCTGTCTGCAGGTGAATGTCTCCGGCGAAGCCACCAAGGCGGGGGTGAGCCCCGAGGCCCTGCCGGAGCTGGCCCGCATCGTGGCAACGCTGCCACGTCTGCAACTGCGCGGCCTGATGGCCATTCCGGCGGCAAGCGATGATGTCAACGCCCAGCGACGCGCCTTTGCCACCCTGCGCCACTGCCTGGAGGGACTGCCGTCCGGGCTGGACACCCTGTCCATGGGAATGTCCGGCGACCTGGAAGCGGCCATCGCCGAGGGCTCCACCCTGGTGCGTATCGGCACCGACCTGTTCGGTCCGCGCCCGCGTCCCGCGAACTGACAGAGGGCCCCGCGGGCGGCCCGGAAGGACCCGACAACGGATGATTTTGCCCGCGGCCGCCGTGTATACTGGCCTATTTGCAAGCTCACGGGATAGGTGACTTCTTGGCGACTGCAACCCTGACCTTTATCGGCGCCGGCAACATGGCCGCCAGCATTCTCGGCGGCCTCCTCGCCAGCGGCTATCCGGCAACATCGCTGCGTGCCGCCGACCCCCTGCCGGCCAGCCACGAGCGGCTGCGCCAACTGGGTGACCTGGCGCTGTACAGCGACAATGCCGAGGCCTGTATCGGCAGCGACGTGGTCGTACTGGCGGTCAAGCCGCAGATCATGGATCAGGCCATGGCCGAGATCCGCGAGGCTGTGGCCAGCACCGGAGCCCTGGTTATCTCGATCGCCGCGGGCACCACCCTGGGAACCATTCAAGCTGCCCTCGGTGAGCAGACCCCGGTCGTGCGCTGCATGCCCAACACGCCGGCACTGGTGGGTGCCGGCGCCACCGCACTCTACGCCAGCCCGCAGGTCTCCAGCGCCCAGCGCAAGCTGGCGGAGACCGTGCTCGGCGCCGTCGGCATCACCCGCTGGGTACCCCGGGAGACGGACCTGGACGCCGCCACCGCCCTTTCCGGCAGCGGCCCCGCCTACTTCTTCCTGTTTACCGAGGCGATGATCAACGCCGCCTGTGACATGGGCCTGGATCGCGAGACCGCCACCGCCCTGGCGCAGCAGACGGCCCTGGGCGCCGCCCGCATGGCGCTGGAGGGTGACGCCGATCTGATGGAGCTGCGGCGACGGGTCACCAGCCCCGGCGGCACCACCGAACGCGCCGTGGAATGCTTCGAACACGAGGGCCTGCGCGAACTGGTCAATCACGCCATGGACGCTGCCCGGCAGCGCGCCGAAGAAATGGGAGCGAGCTGAGTGGGGGCCTTCAACGAAATCTTCGCCTACCTGATCCAGACGGTCATTCACCTGGCCCTGTTTGCCGTGCTCCTGCGATTTATCCTCCAGGCCGTGCAGGCAGACTTCTACAACCCCATCAGTCAGTTCGTGGTGCGCGTGACCAACCCCCTCGTCTTGCCCCTGCGCCGGGTAGTCCCGGGGCTGGCCGGCCTGGACATGGCCTCCCTGCTACTCGCACTGCTGCTGCAGTTGCTGGCCATCATCAGCATGCTGCTGCTGTACCGCGCCGGGCTGCCCAACATCGGGGTGTTGCTGGCCTGGGCCAGCGTCGGCTTGGTCGGCCTGGTGGTCAACATCTACTTTTTTGCCCTGCTGGCCATGATCATTCTGAGCTGGGTGGCAGGCGGGTCGCGCCATCCCGCTATTATTCTCCTCTACCAGGTTACCGAACCGGTCATGGCCCCCTTCCGCCGTCTGCTGCCCACGGCAGGAGGACTGGACTTCTCTCCGATTCTGGTATTTATTCTGATCAACGTCATCCAGATCGCCCTGCGCCATCTCGCCGCGGGCATGGGTCTGCCCCCGGCCCTGGTTATCGGCCTCTGAGTCCGCCATGAATTCCGACAGCGTCGGCATTGTCACTCCACAGTGCGCTGAGTTCGATCAGCCCCTGACCCTCGCCTGCGGACGGGTGTTGCCGCGCTACCAGTTGATGTACGAAACCTACGGCGAGCTGAACGCCCAGGCCAGCAATGCCGTGCTGATCTGCCACGCCCTGAGCGGTCACCATCACGCCGCCGGTTACCACAGTGACGAGGATCGCAAGCCCGGCTGGTGGGAGGCCTGCATTGGCCCGGGCAAGCCCATCGATACCAACCGCTTTTTCGTGGTCAGCCTGAATAACCTCGGCGGTTGCCACGGCTCCACCGGGCCAGCCAGCATCAACCCGGAAACCGGCGAACCCTGGGGCCCCGACTTCCCACCCCTGCGGGTTCGCGACTGGGTGCACAGCCAGGCGCGCCTGGCCGACCGCCTCGGCATTCACACCTGGGCCGCGGTCATCGGCGGCAGCCTGGGGGGCATGCAGGCCATGCGCTGGGCACTGGAATACCCGGATCGCGTCCGCCACTGCGTGGTCATTGCCTCCGCCATGCGCCTGAGCGCCCAGAACATCGCCTTCAACGAGATTGCCCGGCAGGCCATTCAATCGGACCCCGACTATGCCGAAGGCCACTACCTGAAAGCCGACAAGGTCCCCGCGCGCGGGCTGTCCCTGGCGCGCATGGTCGGCCACATCACCTATCTGTCGGATAATGCCATGGCGAGCAAATTCGGTCGCGACCTGCGCACCGGCAGCCTGGAGCTGGGGGACGAAGACCAGGCGGAATTTCAGGTTCAGAGCTACCTGCGCTACCAAGGCAGCCGCTTTTCCGGCAGCTTCGACGCCAACACCTACATCCTGATGACGCGGGCCCTGGACTGGTTCGACCTGGCCCGGGAGTACGGCGATGACCCGGTAGCGGCGTTCCGGCATGCCCGCTGCAGCTTCCTGGTGATCTCCTTTTCCACGGACTGGCGCTTCTCGCCGCATCGCTCACGGGAAATTGTCGACGCCCTGATCGCCGCTGACCGCCCGGTCAGCTACGCGGAGATCGAAGCAGACGAGGGCCACGATGCCTTCCTGATGCCCATCCCCCGCTACCTGGACACTTTCGCCGCCTGGATGCGACGCGTGGGAGAACACCGCTGATGCGCCTCGACCTGACCCATATCCAGCGCTGGATTACACCGGGCTCCCGGGTACTCGACCTGGGCTGTGGCGAAGGTGAATTCCTGCAGCGGCTGCAGCAGGAACGGGGGGTGCGCGGCCTGGGGCTGGAGATCAATCCGGAGAAGATCACCCGGGCCCTCGGGCGCGGCCTGGACATCGTCGAGCAGGACATGGACGCCGGCCTGGGCAATTTCCCCGACCACAGCTTCGACACGGTGGTCATGGCCCACGCCCTGCAGGCGGTGCACTACCCGGACCGGGTGCTGGAGGAAATGCTGCGTATCGGTCACCAGGGTATCGTGACCTTCCCCAATTTCGGCCACTGGCTGTGCCGCGTCCACCTGGGCACCCGCGGTCGCATGCCGGTCTCCAAATTCATGCCCTACCACTGGTACGACACCCCCAACATCCACTTCTGCACGGTGAAGGATTTCGAGGCCCTATGCGAGGCGCGCGGTATCCGCATCCTGGCCCGGGACATGGTCGGTAACACCGAAGGCCGGCCGATGCTGGCCAGCGCATGGCCCAACCTGTTTGCCCTGACCGCCATCTACCTGATCAGCCGCTGAGGTATCCGCCGTGAAGCCAATGCCCCTGACACTTCTCGAACGCCAGCGCTGGTTGGCTCCGTTTGCCTGCCTGCTGGCGCTACTTGCCCTGCCGGCCCAGGCCCAGCTATCCGAGCGCTACGGACCCTATGAACTGCACTACAGTGTGGTCAATACCAGTTTCCTGGCACCGGAGATTGCCGCCCGCTACCAGCTCACCCGGGGCCGAAACTATGCCATCCTCAACCTGGCAGTTCGCGAACACCTGGACGATGGCAGCACCGAGGCACGCGCCATGCGCCTGCAGGGCAGCGCGACCGATCTGCTGAACAAGCAGCAGGTGCTCGATTTCCAGGAGATCCGTGAGGGCTCGGCTATCTACTATATCGCCGAGTTCCGCTTCATCGATGAGGAATGGCTGCGTTTCGAGGTCGACTTCCGCCCCGAGGGCGGCACCCGCAGCTACCGCTTTGAACTGCGCAAGCAGCTCTACGAGAACTGAAGATGAGCGACACCACGATTGTCCTGGCCAGTGGCAACGCTGGCAAACTGGCCGAACTGCAGCGGATTCTGGCCCCCCTGGGTGTAACCCTGCGCCCGCAATCCGACTACCGCGTGCCCGAGGTCGAAGAAACCGGGCTGACCTTTGTCGAGAATGCCTTGCTCAAGGCCCGCGCCGCGGCCATCCACAGCGGGCTGCCGGCGATTGCCGACGACTCCGGCCTGGAGGTCGATGCCCTGCAGGGCGCGCCGGGTATCCGCTCCGCCCGCTACGCGGAGGGTGGCGATGCCGCTAACAACGCGAAGCTGCTGGAGGCCCTGGACGGGGTGCCGGAATCCGGGCGCACTGCGCGCTACCAGTGCGTGCTGGTGTATTTGCGCCACCCCGCGGACCCCACCCCCCTGATCTGCAACGGCAGCTGGGAAGGCCGCATCCTGGCGGCGCCACGGGGCGATGGCGGCTTCGGCTATGACCCACTGTTCTGGGTTCCGGAGTGTGGCTGCAGCGCCGCCGAGCTGGACGCCGCCGAGAAAAACCGCATCAGCCACCGCGCGCGCGCCAGTGCGGCCATGCTGGAGGCCCTGGGTCAGCGCCAATGAGCCTGCCCGAACTGCCGCCGCTCGGCCTGTATATCCACCTGCCCTGGTGCGAGCGCAAGTGTCCCTACTGCGACTTCAACTCCCACGAGCGCGAAAACCTGCCCGAGCAGGCCTATGTCGAGGCGCTGCTGCGGGACCTGGAAAACGACTTGCCCCTGGCCCAGGGCCGCAGCGTCCGGACCCTGTTCATTGGCGGCGGTACCCCGAGCCTGTTCAGCGCCGGCGCCATTCGCACCCTGCTGCAGGGCATTGCCGCGCGCCTGCCACTGGCCGAGGATCTCGAGGCCACGCTGGAAGCCAATCCCGGTAGCGCCGAAGCCGCCCGCTTCGCCGGCTACCGGGAAGCGGGCATCAACCGGTTATCCCTGGGCATCCAGTCCTTCGGCAATCACCAACTGCGGGCACTCGGCCGGATTCACGACAGCGACCAGGCCCACGCCGCCATTCTCGCAGCCCGCGAGGCCGGCTTTGCCCGCCTCAATCTGGACCTGATGCACGGTCTGCCCGGCCAGACCGAGGCGGATGCCCTGGCCGACCTGCGCCAGGCCCTGGACTACAACAGCGGCCACCTGTCCTGGTATCAGCTCACCATCGAGCAGAACACGGTATTCCACAAGCATCCCCCGCTGTTGCCGGTGGAGGATGCCCTGGCCGACATCCAGGACGCCGGCGAGGGCCTGCTGCAAGCCGCCAAGCTGGAAAACTACGAGGTGTCCGCCTGGGCGCTTCCGGGCCACGCCTGCCGGCACAACCGCAATTACTGGACCTTCGGCGACTACCTGGGCATCGGTGCGGGCGCCCACGGCAAGATCAGCCATCCCGATGGCCGCATTCAGCGCTACGCGAAAAAGCGACAGCCAGAGGCCTATCTGTCGGCCGCCGGGGGCGAGCATCGGGCGCGACAGGACTGGCTGGAGCAGGAAGCCCTGCCGGGCGAGTATCTACTCAACGCCCTGCGACTGCGGGAGGGCTTTCTGCTGGCGGACTACCGGGCGCGCACGGGCCTGGATCGGGACTCCCTGCAACCGGCCCTGGACACGATGCTGGCGCGGGGCCTGCTAGCGGAAAACCCGGATACGGGCAACATCCGCGCCACCCCCCTGGGACGACGCTTCCTCGATTCGGTGATTGCCGAGTTTCTCTAGTGTCGGGCATTAGCCTTGGGACTCGGGTAGCGCCCCGTGGGGCCGGCCGCGCAAGGCCGCGCACCGCGGGCTTACCGTGCCGGCGTCGGGACGCCTAGACGCGCCGGAACAACAAATCCCAGACCCCGTGACCGAGGCGCTCGCCCCGGGCCTCGAACTTGGTCAGGGGCCGGTGATCCGGACGCGGCGCGTACTCGCCGGCCCCGGCGGTATTCTCCAGCCCCGGCGTGGCAGACAGCACGTCGAGCATCTGCTCGGCGTAGTTCTCCCAGTCCGTCGCCAGGTGCAGGATGCCGCCCGGCTTGAGATAGGTGACCAGTGAGGCGGTGAAGGAGGGCTGGATCAGGCGACGCTTGTGATGGCGCTTCTTGTGCCAGGGATCGGGGAAGAATATCTGGATGGTATCCAGAGAGCCCGGGGGAATACAGTCGCGCAGGACCTCGACGGCGTCGTGGCAGTAGACGCGGATATTCTCCACGCCGCGCTCTTCCATCAGGTGCAGCAGCTTGCCCACCCCCGGACGGTGCACTTCCACGCCGATGAAATCCGTGTCCGGCGCTGCCGCGGCCATTTCCACCAGGGACTGGCCCATGCCAAAGCCGATCTCGAATACCCGGGGTGCCTCCCGCCCGAAAACCTGAGGATAATCCAGCAGACCGTCCCGGTGCTCGAGACCAAAGCGCGGCCAGCCGTGCTCAAGGCCGCGCTGCTGGGCATCGGTCATGCGACCGTGGCGCAGGACAAAACTGCGGATGGCTCGCCGTTGTCCGGCGTCGGGGGCGTCGTTCATGGTTTCAGGGCAACAGTTTCCAGCTGGCGGCGGCCAGGCAGCCCCAACCGGCGATAAAGGCGAGGCCGCCGAGGGGCGTCACCGCCCCCAGCCAGCGCTGGCCAGTCAGTGCCAGCAGGTAGAGGCTGCCGGAAAAGACCAGCAACCCGCAGAGAAACAGCCAGCCGCTGCTGCGCAGCAGGGCGATACCGGGATACTGCAGGGCAATGATGCCGACAGCCAGCAACGCCAGGGAGTGGGTGAAGTGATACTGGACCGCGGTTTCGAACACGCCCAGGGCATAGTCGTCCAGGCGCGCCTTCAGGGCGTGGGCACCAAAGGCGCCAAAGACAACCGCCAGGAGGCCACTGATCGCGGCGGTGGCAATGAATTGCGGCCCCATCAGGCGACCATTGCCGCCCGCAGTTTTTTCATGGCGTTCTGCTCCAGCTGGCGAATGCGCTCGGCGGAAACCGAGTACTTGGCCGCCAGCTCGTGCAGTGTCGCCTTGCTCTCCGCGAGCCAGCGCTGGGCCAGGATGTCGCGGCTGCGCTCGTCGAGGCCATCCAGGGCCAGGTAGAGCTTCTCCTCGCTGCTCTCCTGCCAGTCGTCGGACTCAACCGCCACGGCCGGATCCGAACGTTGATCCTCCAGGTAGTACTGCGGGGCCTGCCAGCTGTCCTCGTCATCGCTGTCCACCGGCGCGTCAAAAGCCAGGTCGCGGCTGCTGAGACGGCCTTCCATACGCTGCACTTCGGCGACGTCCACCCCCAGCTCGCTGGCCACCGCCTGGGCCTCCTCACTGGTCAACCAGGCGAGGCTTTTTTTCGCACTGCGCAGATTGAAGAACAGTTTGCGCTGGGCCTTGGTCGTGGCCACCTTCACGATGCGCCAGTTGCGCAGAATGAATTCGTGCATTTCGGCCTTGATCCAGTGCACCGCAAAGGAGACCAGGCGGACGCCCTTCTCGGGATTGAAGCGGCGTACCGCCTTCATCAGGCCGACATTGCCCTCCTGGATCAGGTCGGCCTCGGCGAGGCCGTAGCCGGAATAGCTGCGCGCGATATGCACCACGAAACGCAGGTGAGACATCACCAGCTCCCGGGCCGCTTCCAGGTTGTCGTTGTAGTAGAGGTCCTCCGCCAGCTCGCGCTCGCGCTCGGGTGTGAGCAGTGGAATGCTGCTGACCGCCTGCACATAGGCGGTCAGATTGGCCCCCGGTGCCATCTGGTAGAGGGGCTGCAGGGTCTTGCTCATGCGATCTTCTCCATCTGTCATGGCGCTAGTTTAGCACTCATGTTATTAGAGTGCTAACCCCGGAAAAGTTCCCTGGCCAGGCATTTTTATTCAGGCATATCAGTGACTTGGGCTTACGACGGCTCTATTTCGCCAAGATGCCGGGAGACCGCCAGCCAGGCGCCGGCCAGGCCCAGCAGCGCACCCAGCAGGACCAGGTAGGGAATCGCCATCGGCTCGGGTCCCAGGGGGGATGACCGCGCGCCGTAGAGTGCCGCTAGCTCGGTCGCGGCGGGCCCGACCAGGGCAAAAACCGCTACCACCAGCAGGCCCGCGCAGAGTCCGCCGCCGACCCCGTACCAGAGGCCGGTGTAAAGAAACGGTCGCCGCACGAACGCATCGCTGCCACCGACCAGCTTGACCACCAGGATTTCCTCGCGGCGACTCTCGATCGCCAGCCGCAGCGTGTTGCCCAGGATCAGCACCACGCCCAGCAACAGCAGGCCACCCAGCACCCACACCACCCGACGTCCCAGGTCGGTGAGTTGCTGCAGTCGCGCCAGCCAGGCGCTGTCCAGGACCGCCTCCGCGACACGCTCGTCCCGCAGCAGGCGCGCTCGCAGCTGTGCAGCCTGCTCCGATGCCGCCGGCGCCACCAGCAGCAGGTGCGGCAGGGGATTCTGCTCCAGACCATCCAGCACGTCGGCAAAACCGCTGAGCTCGCGAAACTCCACCAGGGCATCATCGCGGGACAAAAAATCCACCCGGGCTACGGCGGGTAATGCCTCCAGCTCCTCGCGCCAGGCCAGGGCAGCCTCCTCGCTGACACTCTCCCGCAGGAAGAGGGAGATGCGGTCGGGAGCCTGCCAGTCGCCGCTCAGCTGGCGGAATTCTTCCAGTGCCTGGGCGAGAACCGCGGGCAGAGCGAGCACGATACCGATGGCGAGGCAGGTCAGAAGGCTGCCCAGGGGCCGCGCCAGCAGGCGGCCAAGGCTGTCAGCGGCAGAATCCCGGTGATGACTCAGCCAGGCGCGGCCGCGATCCAGCAAGCCCGCGCGGCTGCTGATGGCGCCGTCCCGGCGCAGGACGCGCTCGCGACTCACGGGCCTCCGCTCCCCACCAGGCGCCCCTCGCGCAGTGTGAGGATGCGGTGGTGCAGGCGGGAAATCAGCGTCAGGTCGTGGCTGGCAATCAACACGGTTACCCCGACCCGGCTGAAGGCCTCGAACAACTGCATGATCTCCGCGGAAAGGGCCGGGTCGAGGTTGCCGGTGGGCTCGTCCGCCAGCAGAATCCGCGGGCGCCCCACCACCGCCCGGGCGATGCCCACCCGCTGCTGCTCGCCACTGGACAGGCTGACCGGCAGCGCCCGCTCCCGCGGTAACAGGCCGACCTTGTCCAGGGCAGCGCGCACCCGGCGACCGATTTCGCGATGATCGTGACCGGCGATGACCAGGGGCAGCGCGACATTGTGGAACACATTGCGGTCCATCAGCAGCTGGTGATTCTGGAACACCACGCCGATATCGCGGCGGTGCCGGGGAATGCCGCGGCGACCGACCCGGGCCAGGTCGCGCCCATCCACCGTGACACGACCGCGAGTGGGACGTTCCATCAGCATGATCAGGCGCAGCAACGTACTCTTGCCGGCGCCGGAATGGCCAGTGAGAAACACCAGTTCATCGGGGCGGATCTCGAAGCTGACCTCGCTGAGGGCATCGCGGCCCTCAGCGTAACGCTTGCTGACCCGCTCGAAGGTGATCATCCGCGCGCTTCGTCGCTCCCGAACAGGGCGCGAATGAAGGGCTCGGCGGCGAAGGGCCGCAGGTCTTCCGCGGTCTCGCCGATACCGATATAGCGGATCGGCAGGCCCAGCTTGCGAGCAATGGCGAAGATCACGCCGCCCTTGGCGGTCCCGTCCAGCTTGGTCAGTGTCAGGCCAGTGACACCCACGACCTCCTGGAACTGGCTGGCCTGGGCCAGTGCGTTCTGGCCGGTGCCGGCATCCAGCACCAGCATCACCTCGTGGGGTGCCCCGGCATCCAGTTTGCCCATGACCCGGACCACCTTGCGCAACTCCTCCATCAGGTTGTCCTTGTTGTGCAGTCGCCCTGCGGTATCGGCAATCAACACATCCACCCCGCGCGCCTGAGCCGCCTGCAGGGCATCGTAAATCACCGAGGCACTGTCGGCCCCGGTGTGCTGGGCGATTACCGGCACCTGGTGGCGATCCCCCCAGGCCTGCAGCTGCTCCACGGCAGCGGCGCGGAAGGTGTCCCCCGCCGCCAGCATTACCGAGCGCCCCTCGGACTGGAAACGACGCGCCAGCTTGCCGATGGTGGTGGTCTTGCCCACACCGTTGACCCCCACCATGAGAATCACGTAGGGCTTTTTGCCCCCCACGTCCAGCGGTTGCTCGCAGGGCTGCAACAGCGCCAGCAACTCTTCCTGCAAGGCGGCCTGCAGCGCCTCGGGGCGCGTCAGCTCCTTGCGCGAAACGCGCCGTGTCAGGTGCTCGATGATCTCCATGGTGGCGTCGACGCCGACATCCGCCATCAGCAGCGTCGACTCCAGTTCCTCCAGGAGCTCGGCATCGATTTCCTTGCGCCCCAGGAACAGGTTGCCGATCCCCTCCGCGAGATTCTCGCTGGTCCGGCTCAATCCGCGCTTCAGACGCGCGAACAAGCCGCCACTCTTGCCGGTCTCGCGGGGCTCCTGTGCCGCCACGGCGGCTTCGGGCCGCGTCTCTTCCACCTCGGGCACCGCACTCGTCTCGGGCACAACCGCGCTGGTTGCCGGTACTGCGGCCGCTTCCACCGCCGCCTCCGCGCGCTCGGGGGATTCGGCTGCCTCGGCGCCCGGCTCAACCCGGGGGGCCGCCTCGGCGGCCCGATCTGCCTCAGGCCGGGATTTCTTGCGTCTGAAAAACTTCATGGCTCTCGCGTCGTGGAATGGCGAAACATCAGGGCGTGGGAAACGCGGTATCCTACCACTGTTGCAGAAAGCGGAGAAATTTCCCGGTGGGCAGACAATCCCGACACACAGCAGGCCGCAGGACGCCGTCGACCGTTGGCGGGCGCGGCGAGCTGCGCATTATCGGCGGGCGCTGGCGGGGTCGGCGGCTGAGCTTTCACGCGGCACCGGGGCTGCGCCCGACCACTGACCGGGTTCGGGAAACCCTGTTCAACTGGCTGATGGGGGACGTGCTCGGCGCACGTTGCGCGGACCTCTTCTGTGGCAGTGGCGCACTCGGGCTGGAAGCCCTGTCACGGGGGGCCGAGCACTGCGATTTTGTCGACCGCGAGCCCGGGGCCATCCGGCAGTTGGAACAGCATCTGCGTACCCTGGAAGCCGAAAAGGCGGGCCAGTGCCACGGCGGCAGCGCCGAGGCCTTTGTCGCCGCGGCCGCCGGCCCGTGGAACATTGTCTTCGTCGACCCGCCCTTCGGCGCTGGACTGGTGCAGCCAATCTGCGACCTGCTGGCTCAACACGACTGTCTGTCCGCCGGCGCCTGCGTCTACGTGGAGACCGCCCGGGAGGAGCCCGCCCCCACAGTGCCCCCGAGCTGGCAACTGCACCGGGAAAAGCATGCCGGGGGTGTCACCAGCCGGCTGTACCGGCTGGACTGAGCGGAGTGGCTGCATTGCACCTGCACCGGGGACTGTTTACCATCCGCCCCTTGCAGACCCGGCAGCGAGCAGCCCATGAAAACCCAGACGGTCATTTACCCCGGCACCTTCGACCCGATCACCAATGGCCACGTTGACCTCACCGAGCGCGCCGCGCGCCTGTTTGGCCGCGTGGTGCTGGGGATTGCCCACAGCGAGAAAAAAACACCACTGTTCAGCCTGGAGGAGCGTGTTGAGCTGTGTCGCGCATCCCTGGCCCACCTGGACAACGTGGAGGTGGTGGGCTTCAGCAACCTACTGATTGATTTCGCCCGCAGCCAGGGATCACGCTGTGTGCTGCGCGGCCTGCGGGCGGTGGCGGACTTCGAGTACGAATTTCAGCTGGCGAACATGAACCGGGCCATGGATCCGGAATTTGAAAGCGTCTTCCTCACCCCGGCAGAGCACCTGTCCTACATTTCTTCATCGCTGGTGCGGGAAATTGCCTCACTGCAGGGCGATATCAGCAGCTTCGTGCCGGCTCCGGTCGCAGAGGCCCTGCAGGCACGCTTCCGCGGCTGAGCCTATCATTGCCCCGGAGTGACCCGGAAGCTCGCGCGCTGCAGCTCCCGGCCAGACTGCTTGCCGGGGGCAAGGCCCGGCTAGTACTCCGCTTCGGCCTCGGCCGCCTTGCGCGCACGATTGGCTTCGATGTCCTTGTAGCTGTAACCCGGCTTGCGACAGCCCAGGCAGCGTACGAAGGTGGTTTTCGCGGGCCCGACCATCAGCGTTTCCGCCGCCTCGCTGACGTTCCCCGCAAGGACGGTAAACGGCAGACTGACCAGGAAGGCCGCGGTGCCCGCGACGGTCATCACCGCCCCGATCGGCCGCGCAACCAGCAGGTCGCCGATCATTTCCGCCTCCGAGGGACTCTCGTCGATGGGCTGCTGGGCCTGCAGCGGGGGGGCAAGCGCCGCTGTCCCCGCCACCACAGCAGCCAGTGCGGCATGCCGACAGAATCGCCCGATAGTGTTTGTTTTCATGGCCGTGGTCTCCCGGCTGAAGTCCTGTTCCTGCTCCGCCACCTGCCGCGTTGCGCGGGGTGACGCGAACCGCCCCACCAGTGTAGCCCCATCAACGCTGGCAGGTCACGCAGAATACACTGCTGCGCTGGCCCAGGCGTCGCTCGCGCAGCAGGCCGCCACAACGCTTGCAGGCCTGCCCGGCGCGGCCATAAACAAAGAGCTGCTGGGCAAAGTAGCCCGGAGATCCATCGCTACCGACGAAGTCGCGCAGGGTGGTGCCACCCTGCTGAATCGCCGCCGCCAGAACCTCGCGAATGCGTTCGGCCAGGCGCTGGTAACGCTGCAGTGAGACCCGACCGGCGGCGCGATCGGGGCGAATGCCGGCCAGAAACAGGGCCTCGCTGGCGTAAATGTTCCCCACCCCGACCACCACGGCGTTATCCATGATGAAAGGCTTGATCGCTGCGCGACGCCCGCGGGACAGACGGTAGAGGTGCTCCCCGGAAAAGGCCGGGGACAGGGGCTCGGGGCCCAGACTGGCCAGCAGCGGATGCCGCTCGCCCGGCTCCAGCCACAGCAGGCAGCCAAAACGGCGGGGGTCGTTGTAGCGCAGACGGTCACCGCTGGCGAGCAGGATGTCCACGTGGTCGTGAAGCCGGCGCGGGGCACCGTCGCGGATCACGCGCAGGGAACCCGACATGCCCAGGTGCAGCAGCAGGCTGCCGGCGGCGGTATGGAACAGCAGGTACTTGGCCCGGCGCTCCACGGCAAGAATGTCCTGGCCTCCGAGCCGGGCCGGGAGGTCCGCGGGCACCGGCCAGCGCAAGCGCGGCTCGTGCACCTCCACGGCAGCCACGCGCTGCCCCAGCGCCCAGGGCTCCACGCCGCGGCGGGTTGTTTCGACTTCCGGCAATTCAGGCATGGGAGGGGGCTCTAGCGGTCACAGGATCATAATCGGAGCCTGCCCAGACAAAAAACCCCGGACAGCGCCGGGGTTTCTGGACATCATGCGGTCGCGCAAGCTTTACTTGATCTTGCCTTCCTTGTACATGACATGCTTGCGGATAACCGGATCGAATTTCTTCATTTCCAGTTTGTCCGGGGTGGTGCGCTTGTTCTTGTCAGTGGTGTAGAAGTGACCGGTACCCGCTGACGAAATCATCCGGATCTTGTCTCTCATGATTACTCTCCTTGGCGGCCTGGACTCAGACCTTGACGCCGTCGGCGCGCAGGTCGGCGAGCACCTGGTCGATGCCCTTCTTGTCGATGATGCGCATGCCCTTGCTGGAAACCCGCAGGGAGACGAAGCGCTTCTCGGATTCCACCCAGAAACGGTGCTGGTGCAGGTTCGGCAGGAACCGGCGACGAGTACGATTCTTGGCGTGTGATACGTTGTTACCGGTGACCGGACGCTTGCCGGTGACCTGACAGACTCTTGACATGTGTACCTCTCCCATAGACCACGGGATTCGTGAAAACAGGTGTGGCCGAGGGGGTGCCACAGGTACCCCGGCCGCGCGGAGCGCGACTTTATACCAGAACACCCCCCCTATCGCAAGCGCTATATACGCCCCTTTCCCGGGCCGCAGCCGGCGAGGGGGCCCGCTAAAGCAGCCCCCGCTCGGCAAAGGAGTAGGCCGCGCCTCGCCCGATGATCACGTGATCCAGCACCCGGATGTCGAGCAGCCCCAGGGCCGCCTGCAGGCGCTCGGTGATACGACGGTCCGCGTGGCTGGGCTCGGCCACCCCGGAAGGGTGGTTGTGGGCAAAGATCACCGCGGCTGCATGATACTGCAAAGCGCGCACCGCGACCTCCCTGGGATAGACGGCGGCACCATCGAGGGTACCGAAGAACAGGTCCTCACAGCGCAGGATGCGGTGCTGGTTATCCAGGAACAGGCAGGTAAACACTTCCCGCGCCTGCCCCGCCAGGTGATGCTGCAGGAAGCGCCGCGTGTGCTGCGGACTGGTCAGGGCGCTGCCGGCGCGGGCTTCCTCCAGCGCCTGCCGCTTCGCCAGCTCGAGTGCAGCCTGCAGTTGCGCCAGCTTGGCAGCCCCCAGACCCGGGCAGCCGAGCAGCTCCGACACGGGCGCTGTCAGCAAGCCGCCGAGGCTGCCGTGACTGCCCAGAAGATCCCGGGCCATGTCCACGGCACTGCAACCCCGGCGGCCGGTTCGCAGCACCACCGCCAGCAGCTCGGCATCGGAGAGGGCTGCCGCCCCGCGCTGCAGGAGTTTGTCCCGGGGGCCTTCGCCGGCCCCCCAGTCGCGCATCGACATACCATCACCCTCCCTGGTGTCAAGCCGCGCGGAGAGTGTCCAAGCCGCGCCGCCAGTGGTATCGTTTGCCCTGCTTTCTGATTCCTATTCTCGCAAGTCGGTGACCGTATTGGGACATCTTTTTCAACGCAATGTGGTCCTGGGCGTCAGCGGCGGCATCGCGGCCTACAAGTCCGCTGAACTGATCCGTCAACTGAAGACCCGCGGCGCCGATGTCCGCGTGGTCATGACCCGGGGCGCCCGCGAGTTCATTACGCCGCTGACCCTGCAGGCCCTGTCCGGGCACCCGGTCCACGCTGACCTGCTCGATCCCGAAGCAGAGCTGGGCATGGGGCACATCGAGCTGGCCCGCTGGGCGGACCTGCTCCTGGTGGCCCCCGCTACGGCCGACCTGCTGGCCCGCCTGGCCCAGGGACGCGCCGACGACCTGCTCACCACGGTGGCCCTGGCATGCCCCGCCCCCCTGATGCTGGCGCCGGCAATGAACCAGCAGATGTGGCGCAATACGGCCACCCAGGACAACCTGCAGCGGCTGCAAGCGCGCGGCGTGCACATGGTCGGCCCCGCCGCCGGGGAGCAGGCCTGCGGCGACGTGGGGCCGGGTCGCATGGAAGACCCCGCCATTATCGCCGCCGCCGCGGCAAGCCTGTTTGAATCCGGCGAGCTGGCGGGCCGGCGCGTGGTGATCACCGCCGGGCCAACGCGCGAAGCCCTGGACCCGGTACGCTATATCTCCAATCACAGCTCAGGCCGCATGGGCTACGCCCTCGCCCGCGCTGCCGCGGAGGCCGGGGCGCGGACCACCCTGATCAGCGGCCCCGTGGACCTGCACACCCCCGAGGGCGTGGAGCGCGTTGACGTGGTCAGCGCCGAGGACATGCTGGAGGCCAGCCTGTCGCGCCTGACCGACTGCGACATCTTTATTGCCTGCGCTGCCGTGGCTGACTACCGGCCCGCCGACGTCGCCGGCGACAAGATAAAGAAGAACGAGGAACGCATGACACTGGAGCTGGTGCGCAACCCGGATATCGTGGCTGCGGTTTCCGCTCACCCGCAGCGCCCCTTCACTGTCGGCTTTGCCGCGGAAACCCGGGACCTGCTGAGCTATGCTCGGGACAAGCTGGAGCGCAAGGGCCTGGACATGATCGTGGCCAATGACGTGTCGGCGGAGGGTATCGGCTTCAACAGCCAGGAAAACGCCGTGACCGTGCTCTGGGACGGCGCTGAAGAGGCCCTGCCCCGCAGTGGCAAGCAACAGATCGCCCGCGACATTATTACCCGGCTCGCCCGGCGCTACCGGGAAACGGTGACCTGACATGCCCCGATCGGCAACGGCCAGCCCGGCACTGACACGGACCCTCCTGCTGGCGGCAGTGATTGCCGTGGGACCCTTGCTCGCTGGTGTCGCCTGGCTGGCGCTGGTGCGCGAACCACAGCTCACCGCCAGCATGCAGCAAAACCTCAACGAGCTGCTCGCCCGACAGCAGGCCGAGGTGCTGCATACCCTGGAGCAGGGCCTGCGGGAACGACTGGACAACGCGGCCCGCTCACCCCGGATACAGGCCAGCGTGACGGCCTCGCCCGAGGAACGGCAGGTCATCGAGCAGGAGCTGCGCCTGCTCTTCCCGGAACTGGAGAGCCTGCGCCTGATACCGGTCGACGACCTTGGCTCGGCACCGCTGCGAGAGGGTATGGCGGGGCTGCGCAACAATATCGAGATCGACCTGGTCCGGCGCGCGGCGGCAGGCGAGCCGCCCGCGCCGGAAATCTACCCGGTGGGCGAAGCGGTCTACACCTCCCTGGCGCTGCTCGTGGCACCCGGGCAGGCAAGCCCGGAGCGGTTGGTACTGCTCGCATCGATTGACGACAGGCACTTGTTCAGGCCTTTAGGTCGCAGCAGTCAGGCGGTCGGGCAGGTGACAATCCGCCAGCGCTACGGCGAAGGCGGACGGGAGGTGCTGCAGCTGGGTCGGGAAATCGCGCCCGGGGCGACACCTGCCCGCTATCACAGCGTGCCCGGGAGCAACTGGGAGGTCGGCTTCGCGACCGCCACGGAGCTGGTCGAGGAGCTGCGTCCAGGGCTGCGGGACTGGTTGACCGTGGCTGGCTGCGGCCTGATCGGCGCCCTCTGCGCCCTGTGGCTGTTGCTGCGCAGGCTGGCGGGCCTGTCGCCGGTCGGCTCCGTGCCAGCTGCCACAGCCGGTGCCGTCGCACAGCCCCGCCAGCGGGTGTCCGACAGCCCCGGTGAACCCGCCTCCCTCGACGATCTCTTCGCCGCGGCAGAAGCGGACGGCCCCGAAGCCGACGACGACAATCCGGTCGGGCTGCCCACCGAGATTTTTCGCGCCTACGACCTGCGTGGCCACGCTGAACGGGACCTGACCGACACGGTGGTGGACCGGGTTGGCAGGGCGATTGGCACCCTGGCTGCGGAAAAGAACCAAGCGGCGATTATCGTCGCCAGCGACGGCCGGCGATCCAGTCCGCGTATCCGCGAGACGCTGACCCGCGCCCTCCTCGCCACCGGTCGGGACGTCATCGATATCGGCGTGGTACCGACCCCCCTGATGCACTACGCGACCCACCACCTCGACTGCAGCTCCGGGGTGATGGTCACGGGAAGTCACAACCCGCCCGCTGACAATGGCCTGAAAATCGTGATCAAGGGGCAGACCCTGGCAGCGGGCATGATCCAGCAACTGCGCCAGAGCGCCGAGCTGGGCAACTTCTGTGTCGGAGAAGGCAAGTTGAGCCAGCGGGACGTCGTCGCCGCCTACCTCGACGAGGTAGTCGACGATATCGTGCTGCCGGCCGCACTGCGCGTGGTCGTGGATGCCGGGAATGGTGCCACCAGCGAGGCGGCACCCGCCCTCTTCAGCGCGCTGGGCTGCGAGGTTCTGCCCCTGTACTGCGAGCTGGACGGCGACTTTCCCAACCGGCCGCCAGATACCAGCCGCGAGGAAAACCTGGCCGATCTGGCCGCCCGAGTCGTTGACCAGGGTGCCGACCTCGGCGTGGCCTTCGATGGCGATGGCGACCGGCTGGCGGTGGTCAGCGCCAGTGGCCGTATCCTGCGTACCGATGAGCTGCTGATGGTCCTGGCCCGGGACGTACTGTCCCGCAACCCGGGGACCGATGTGGTCTTCGACGTCAAGTGCAGCCGGGAACTGGCCAATCGCATCGTCGCGGACGGCGGCCGCCCGGTTCTGTGCAAGACCGGCCACGCTTTCATGAAGCAGAAGGTCGCCGAAACCGGGGCACTCCTGGGCGGCGAATTCTCCGGCCACGTGTTCTACGGCGAGCGCTGGTACGGTTTCGATGACGCCCTGTATGCCGCCGCCCGTCTGGCGGAAATTCTCTCCAGCCAGGGGGTGGATCTCGACAGCCTGCTGGCGGACATTCCTCCCACCGTCAGCACCCCGGAGCTGCTGCTCCCGGTTCCCGAAGAGCGCAAGTTTTCCCTGATTCGCCAGTTCGCCGACCGCGCCGATTTCCCCGACGCGACCCTGAACACCCTGGACGGGCTGCGCGTCGATTACCGCGAGGGCTGGGGCCTGGTGCGCGCCTCCAACACCACCGCGGCACTGACCGCACGCTTCGAGGCCTCGGATCCGGCGCAGCTTGCGAGTATCATGGCGGCCTTCCGCCAGCAGCTGGCGGCCCTGGACCCGCCGGTGGCACTCCCCGATGCCCCCGGTACCGCCGACTCCGACCATTGAGCAAGGACACAGCATGAGCCTGGATCTGGAATCCGCCCAAACGATCGCCCGGGTACTCACCGAGGCACTGCCCTACATCCAGCGTTTCACCGGCAAGACCATCGTGGTCAAGTTCGGCGGCAATGCCATGGTTGACCCGCAGCTCCACGAGAGCTTCGCCCGCGACCTGGTACTGATGAAGCTGGTGGGAATGAACCCGGTGGTGGTCCACGGCGGCGGCCCCCAGATTGGCGAACTACTGAAAAAGCTCAACATCCACACCGAGTTCGTCAACGGCATGCGGGTCACCGACAGCGAAACCATGGATGTGGTGGAAATGGTGCTGGGCGGCAGCGTGAACAAGGAGATCGTCTCCTCGATCCAACGCGCCGGCGGCAAGGCGATCGGCGTGACCGGCAAGGACGGGCAGCTGATTCGCGCCCGCAAGCTGAAGGTCAACCGCTATAGCCCCGAGCTGGGGGCCTCGGAAATTGTCGACATCGGTCACGTGGGTGAAGTGGAGCAAATCGATACCGAGGTGCTCAAGGTGATCCTCAACAGCCACTTCATCCCGGTTATTGCTCCGATCGGCGTCGACAACCAGGGCAACACCTACAACATCAACGCCGACCTGGTCGCCGGTCGCATTGCCCAGGTGATGCAGGCCGAGAAGCTGATGCTGCTGACCAACGTCGCCGGCCTGCTGGACCGCGAGGGCAACGTGCTGACCGGATTGAGCACCGAACGGGTGGATTCCCTGATCGAGGACGGCACCATTGCCGGCGGCATGCTGCCCAAGATCGGCTGTGCCCTGGACGCCGTGAAGGGCGGGGTGGCCAGCGCGCACATCATCGACGGCCGGGTACCCCACGCCGTGCTGCTGGAGATTTTCACCAACGTCGGCATCGGCACCCTGATCACCCGTCGCGAGGCTCTCGCGGACAGCTGATGCCCTGACGCAAACGCGTCAATGCTTCGGGACATCCGCGGGTGTGTTGCAGCCCTCCGGGGGAGTCGCTAGCATGAAGGCCCGGCCCAGCAGACCCGAGCGACATGCCCCCGAGACGATCCCAACGCCGCCAGCAGATCCTCGAAGCCCTGGCCCGGATGCTGGAAGCGGAGCCCGGCAGCCGCATCACCACCGCCGGACTGGCGCGTGAGGTCGGGGTTTCCGAAGCGGCGCTCTACCGCCACTTCCCCAGCAAATCGAAGATGTTTGAAAGCCTGATCGAGTTCATCGAGGAAACGCTGTTCAGCCGCGTGCGGATCATCCTCGAGGAAGAGGAGCGGGCCGCCGCCCGCTGTGGCAAGATGCTGTTGCTGTTGCTGACCTTCACCGAGCGCAATCCCGGCATCACCCGGATACTGACCGGCGACGCCCTCGCGGGTGAAACCGAGCGTCTGCACCAGCGGGTGGCCCAGATGTTTGATCGCTTTGAAACCCAGATCCGGCAGGTCTTGCGGGAAGCCGAGCTGCGCGAGGGCCTGCGTCCGCGCATCACCCTGGCGGCGGCCGCCAACCTCCTCATGGCCGCGGCGGAGGGGCGCATCAGTCAGTATGTGCGCAGCGGCTTCACACGCCTGCCCACCAGCGACTGGGACGAGCAGTGGCTGCAGCTGCAACGGGACTTTTTCCAGACCGTGGTGAGGGCCCCGGGTACGCCGGCAGCCTGAGGGCCCGGCGGGGTCTCGCGCGAGAATCCGGCGCTCAGGAGTCGCCCCGCGCCGACAGGCGACGGCGCAATTCAACCACTTCCTCCAGCTGCGCAAAACGCTCGATATCCCTGGCGAAGGCAGCCTCCACCTCGCGAATTTCGCGCTCGCGCTCTTCGATCTGGGACTCGGTCTGCTCGATTTCCTGCTGCAGGTTGGCAATATTCTCCAGGCGCGCCGCGTCGGGCACATCGCCCCGGCGCTCCATGTCCGCCACCTGCGCCTGGTAGTTTTCGACCTGGTGCTTGAGGGAACTGCGGTTGCTGCGCAGGATACTCAGCCGAACGCGCAGCTCACCCACCGCACGCTCGCGGGCGGCCTCGATATCCTCGACCGAGCTGTAACGCAGCAGCAGGGATTCATCCCAGGCCCTGAGGCGCTCCTCTTCCCGGGCGGCGCGGGCTTCGAGCTCGCGCTGCAGGCTGGCATCGGCCCGCTCCTCCTCGGTCAGGCCCCGGGGCACCACACGGACCACAATACCGCGCTCGTTGAGCACTTCGTAGCCCTTGCCGACATGCTCGGGCGGCACGTGGCTACCCACGACCATTTGCCCGTTGTCATCGCGGTAGCGATAGAGCTCCCCGCCTTTGGAGGCGCCCTGTAACAGGGGCAGTGCCAGCAGGACGAGAAGCAGATGTCGGGTTCGGAAATTCATGCGCTCACTATAGAAGGCCCCGGGTATGTGGACAAGCCGGCCGTGAGTGGACAGTCGCTGCCCCGCCCGCTAGTGCACGCCGTAGCGCTCCCGGTAGGCACGCATGGCCGCCAGATCACTGGCGCGATCGCTGCCGAGCCCCTCCAGCCAGGCAATGATGTGGTTGATATCGATAATACTCAGTATCGAAATCCCGTGGGCCTGCTCGATTTCCTGGATGGCGGAAAGCTCGCCGCTCCCGCGCTCCTGGCGGTCCAGGCCGATCGCCACCCCGGCCAGTTCGGCGCCGGCGCTCTCGATCATGCCAATCACTTCGCGCACGGCGGTACCCGCCGTGATGACATCGTCGATGACCAGGACCCGGCCCTCCAGCGGCGCGCCCACGAGCGTTCCCCCCTCGCCGTGGTCCTTGGCCTCCTTGCGGTTGTAGGCGAAGGGCACATCGCGCCCGTGCTGGTCGGCGAGGGCAATGGCCGTCGCCGCCGCCAGGGGAATCCCCTTGTAGGCCGGCCCCAGCAGCACATCGAAGGCCAGGCCGGAGTCGACGATGCGCTGGGCGTAGCAGCGCCCCAGGGCGGCCAGGGCAGCGCCGCTGGCAAAGGCGCCCGCATTGAAGAAATAGGGGCTGATACGACCCGACTTCAGGGTAAACTCACCAAAACGGAGCACCTGGTAGTGACGGGCCAGTTCAATGAATTCCTGTTGATACGCCTGCATGGGGTGACAGTTCCTGGAGGGCAGATCACTTTACCGTCGGCAAATCCCGCAAATGGGGGTTATGCTGAAGCAGCGCCGTGGTTATCATACGCGATTGCAGGGGAGGAACCCCCACAACTATCTAGCCGGCCGATCGCCGGCGGCGGTGTGCGCATCATACACGCTCTCCAGACAAGGGGCCACGAATGAGGATTATCAGCTTCAGCGCCGACGGCATCCGCGATGCCGCGAAAAACGGGCTGTACGACTGGCTGTCGGAACAGGATGCGGATTTCATCTGTATCCAGGACCTGCGCTGCAGCGAGTACGACCTGCAGGAGGATCTCTACTTCCCGCGGGAGTACAACGCCTACTTCTTCGACGACATCAACGGCAAGGAAAATGGCGTCGCCATCTACTGCCGCAAGCTGCCCAAGGCCATCATGACCGGTCTCGGCTTCACCGATTTCGACATGGAAGGGCGCTACATCCAGGCCGACTACGAAAACCTCAGCGTCGGCTGCCTGCTCGCTCCCCATGCGGAGCCGGGCAACGAAGAACAACTGGGCCGCAAACGCGAGTTCTTCAACCTGCTGCAACACCACCTGCTCAAGGTACGCAACAAGCGCCGGGAATTCATCATCTGCGGCAACTGGCAAATCGCACACAGCGCAGCCGACGTCCAGGACACCAGCGCCAACAGCAGCCGACCGGGCTTCCTCGCGGAGGAGCGCCAGTGGATGGACGAGATCGTTGAAGCCGGCTATGTGGACGCCTTCCGCGAGGTCAACTCCGACCGCGATGAGTTCAGCTGGTGGCCGGATGGCACCCCCGGTGAGAACGGCTGGCGCACCGACTTCCACCTGATCTCCAAGGGCCTGAAGTACTCGGTGGATCACGGCGCCATTTACAAGCTGAAGCAGTTCTCCAGCCACGCCCCGATCATCATGGACTACGATATCGAGGTCTGAGGATCAGCCGGCCCCGCCAGGGCCGGCAGGAATCTGCCCGGCGACCCGGCCTCAGCCCGCCAGGGCCGCTTTCTGGCACTCAATCAGCTGCCGGATGCCGCTGTCGGCGAGGTCCAGCATCGCGTCCATCTCCTCGCGCCGGAAAGGCTGCCCCTCCGCGGTACCCTGGACTTCAATAAAGCCGCCGTCTTCGCCCATCACCACGTTCATGTCGGTATCCGCCCGGGAGTCCTCGAGGTAGTCGAGATCCAGCACCGGGGTGCCCTGCCACACGCCGACGGAGACCGAGGCGACCATCTGCCGCAAGGGATCAGTGGTGAGCAACTTGCGTCGCTGCAGGTGGTTGATGGCATCGACCAGGGCCACACAGGCGCCGGTAATCGACGCCGTGCGGGTGCCACCATCGGCCTGGATGACATCGCAATCCACAGTGATGGTGAAATCCCCGAGCTTCTTCAGGTCGACCGCCGAGCGCAGGGAGCGGCCGATCAGCCGCTGGATCTCCAGGGTACGGCCACCCTGCTTGCCGCGACTGGCCTCTCGCCCCATCCGCGAGCCGGTCGACCGGGGCAACATGCCGTATTCCGCCGTGATCCAGCCACTGCCCGTGCCGCGCAGGAAGCGCGGCACGCCCTCCTCCACCGAGGCGGTGCAGATCACCTTGGTAGCACCGAAGCAGACCAGCACCGAGCCCTCGGCATGGCAGGTGTAGTCGCGGGTGAGCGTGACCTCTCTCAGCTCGTTCGGCGCGCGGCCGCTGGGGCGTGACATGCAAAATCTCCGTAATTGTAAAACCAGCCGGACAGTATACTGGAGATGCCCGGCCGTTTCGGGCGCAATCGATCACCTTTTCCAGGCGACGCAAGCTGCTACACTGGCCGACTCACCGTCAGCAGAGGTAGCGCAAACGTGGGACAGATTCACAGCATGACCGCCTTCGCCAGGGAATCCACCAGCACGCCGCTGGGCACCCTGACCGTGGAGCTGCGCTCGGTGAATCACCGCTATCTGGACACCAGCTTCCGGCTCCCGGACACACTGCGCAGCCTGGAACCCGGCCTGCGCGAGCAGGTCGCGGACACCGTCAGCCGGGGCAAGCTGGAGTGCCAGTTGCGCCTGCAGACGGATGGCGAGCAGTCCGCCGGCCTCCAGGTGGATGCGGAGCGCCTGGAGGCCGTGCTGCAGGCGGCAGAGCAGGTCCGCCAGGCACTCCCCGACGCCCGCCCGCTGGACCCGCTAGCGGTCCTGCAATTCCCCGGCGTCTGTCGCGCGCCGCAGGCGGACGAAGAGGCCATCCAGGCCTCGGCCTCGGCGCTGTTCGCCTGTGCCCTGGAGTCACTCGCCGCCAACCGCGCCCGCGAGGGTCGCAAACTCGCCCTGTTTATCCGCGAGCGGCTGGAACTGCTGAGCCGGGAAACCCAGGCCGTACGTGAGAAGATGCCGGAGCTGAAACGCCACCAGCAGGAGCGTCTGCTGGCACGGCTGGCGGAACTGCAGCAGACACCCGATTCCGAGCGCCTGGAGCAGGAGCTCGTCTATCTAGCCCACAAGGCAGATGTCGACGAGGAACTGGACCGGCTGGAGAGTCATATGGAGGAGGTGCGGCGCACCCTGGATCGCGGTGGCCCCTGCGGGCGGCGCCTGGACTTCCTGATGCAGGAGCTGAACCGCGAGGCGAATACCCTCTCCTCGAAATCCACCGCCAGCAGCAGCACCCACAGCGCGGTGGAGATGAAGGTACTGATTGAACAGATGCGGGAACAAATTCAGAATGTGGAGTAAACGCAAAAGATGTCCCTGACCTGACACGATGAACGTTCTCCGCCGGCTGGCACCCGCATGCCCCTTGCGACGAAGGCACCTGCCGGCATCGCTTGCCGGCTGCCTGTGGCTCCTGCTGCTCGCCTCCCCGGGGCTCCAGGCACTTTCTCCCGACATGCGCTTTCACCAGTTCGAGCTCTCCCAGTGGAGCATCAAGCAGGGCCTTCCCCAGGTCACCGTCCACGCGCTCACCCAGGGGCCCGACAACTATATCTGGGCCGGCACCCAGGCGGGACTAGCCCGCTTTGACGGCACGCGCTTCGAGTTGTACTCCCCGGACAACCATCCGGTCCTGCCCAGCCGCCTGATCCGCTCTCTCTATGTCGACGCGAGCCAGCGCCTCTGGATCGGGACCCTGCGGGGTGCCGCCTGGCTGCAGGACGGCAGCATCCAGCGGGTCCCGACTGCCAGCGGCAAACCCGTCGACATTCTCGACATGACGGAGACCAGCGATGGCTGGATCCTCCTGGCCACCGGCAGTGGCCTGTGGCGCTCCCGCGGCGACACCCTGGAGCGCAGTCCTGGCGCTCCCCTGGACAGTCTGCTGACGGTCTACCACCGGGAGGGAAAGACCTGGGTCGGCGGGCAGGGGCAGATCTGGCAACAGCATGACGGTACCTGGATCGCGGAATCTCTGCCCGCGTCTCTCGCGGGCGTACAAGTCACCGATCTTGTCTGGCACGAGGGTCGCCTGTGGGCGGGAACCAGCCGCGGGCTGCTGCGACGCGAGGGCGGACAGTGGCAGCACCTTGCCATCAGCGAAGATATCGACAGCCGCCGCGTCGAAGCGCTGTTTACCGATGCCAACGGTACGCTCTGGGTCGGCGCCACCGGCAGACTCTACCGGATGCAACACGGGCGCGTTATTGACACCCTCGGCACGGAAGGCCCCTTTGCCGACGGCAACGTCTTGTCCATGGCCGAGGACCACGAGGGCAGCCTGTGGCTGGGCAGCCGCTCCTATGGCCTGGTGCGCCTCTGGGATGGCTACGTCATGCGCTACGACAGCGCCGAGGGCTTGCACGCCGAGCTGACATGGACCCTGGCCAGGGATGTGGATGACGCCATCGTGGTAGGCACCGCGGACGGCCTCGCCCGCTATCAGGATGGTCGATTCCAGCAGCTGGTCCGCGGCGAGCAACAACCGCATCCGCACGCCTACAGCCTGCTGCCCGAGCCCGAGCGTATCTGGGTGGGCACGCGCGCCGGACTCTACTGGTGGTGGCGGGAGGACGAACGGATTGAACGACCTGCCGCCTTCGACGCACTGCAAGGCGAGCACGTCCAGGCCATTCTGCGCCGCCGCGACGGCAGCTACTGGCTGGGTACCACCAGCGGCATCTGGCGCTGGGATGGCGAAAGGCTTGAACAGCGCCTTTCGGCCAGTGACAGCAGCGCCAACCAGACCTGGATACTCCTGGAGACCCGCGACGGACAGCTGATGGCAGGAACCGTGGGGGGCATCCTGCTCGAAGGTGAGGACGGCACTTTTGACCCGGTCGATGGGCTGGACGAAGTTCACGAAGTCATGGCCCTGACTCAACTTGCGGACGGGCGCGTGGTCGCAGGCAGCCGGAGCGAGCAGCTGCTGATTTCCGGGGAGGATGGCTGGCGCACACTGGGCCCAGCGGATGGCCTGCCCGGCAATACGGTGTTCGCCCTGGTCGAGCAACAGGGTACCTTGTGGGTGGCGGGCAACCGGGGGCTTTACCACTTGCCCCTGCAGCAGCTCGACGCCTACCTCCGCGGCGACAGTACATCGCTCAATGCAAGGATGCTGCTCAGCGAACGCGGCGATGTCGCCGGCGCACAGAACACCACCTGCTGTAACGGGGCCGGCAGCGCCCGCGCCCTGGTAAAGGATGGTGCGCTGTGGTTCCCCACCCGCGAGGGGATCATCGCAGTGCACCCCGGGCAGACCGGCAGCAACCGCTATCCGCCCCGACTGCATATCGATCGGGTGCGCCTGGACGGGCGCTGGCAGCCCGCAAGCAACGATACCCGTCTGCAGCTGGATAAACATCAGCGGGATATCGCCTTCGGTTTTACCGCGCTGAGCTACCAGGACCCCGGCAGTGTCCAGCTGCAGTACCGCCTCCTCGGCTATCGGGACCAGTGGCAGGCCCTGGACGACCCGGAGCACCGCACGGCCTTTTTTACCAACCTCCCCTCGGGCACGCTGCATTTTCAGGTGCGTGGCAGCAATAACGCCGGCGTCTGGTCGCCAGACCAGGCAGAGCTGACACTGCACATTGCCCCCTACTGGCACGAAACCCTGTGGGCCAAACTGGCCGCGGCGGCCACTCTGCTATTGCTGATGTGGCTGGGAGTGCGCTGGCGAACCCGCAACCTGGCCCAGCGGCAGCGCCAGCTGAGACAACTCGTGGGCGAGCGCACAGAAGAATTGCGTGTCGCCAATGAAAACCTGCGTCAGTACAGCCGGCAGCTGGAAACCGCCAGCATGACCGACCCCCTCACCGGGCTGTGGAATCGCCGTTATCTCAGCGAAAAAATCTCCGTCGAACTGACCCGGTTCCAGCAGGAAAAGGCGGCCGGTATGCACCAGGGCAACTGCCGCCTGCTCGCGCTGCTGGACCTGGATCACTTCAAGCGCGTCAACGACCAGCTTGGCCACGATGCGGGAGACCAGGTGCTGCGTCAGTTTGCCGACTTCCTCCGCGCGATGGTGCACCCGCGGGACGAGGTGCTCCGCTGGGGCGGCGAGGAATTCCTGCTGGTCCTGCAGCCGCTGCCGGAACAGCACCTGGCGGGGCTGGCGGAGCGCCTGGTGCGATCCATTGAACAGCACGCCTTTACTTTGGAAGACGGGCGCAGCGTCGCGCTTACTGCATCACTGGGCTTGTGCCCCTACCCCCTTGCTGCGCCGCATGCTCCCACGGGCCACTGGGAGCTGGCTATCGAACTGGCTGACAAGGGGCTGTACACCATCAAGCACGGCACCCGCAACGGCTGGTGCCTGGTGCTGCCGCGCGCGACCGAGGCCGTGCTGCGCGAACACATCGACAGCAGTCTGGATGCCTTGCAGGCCAAGGGCCTGATCGATGTCGAGCGCGCGCCCCCTGAACAGACCGACCTATCGGAGACCTAACATGCATCCCAACACCCCCATTCTGGTTGGCAGCGGTCAGATCACGCGGCACAGCATCGACGCCGCCGCCGAGATACCCTCTCCGGCTGATCTCGCCGGCGAGGCTGTGAACCTGGCTCTCGCGGACACCGGGGTGCTTGATCTGGCTGCGCGCGTGGACACACTGGCGCTGGTACGCCTGTTTGCGGACTCCGTTCCCGGCCTCTCCCTGCATCCCTTCGGCAGCAGCGACAACCTGCCGCGCTCGGTCGCACAGCGCGCCGGGGCAGATCCCGCGCGGCTGATCTACGGACCCGTCGGTGGGCACAGCCCCCAGCGCCTGATCAATGAATTCGCCGAGGCCATCGCCCGTGGCGAGAGCGACCTGGCGGTGGTCAGCGGCGCGGAAGCCATTGGTGCCGCCAAGCTGGCCGGGCGTCAGGGCTGGCAGCCCGACTGGCGCGAGGAGGTGGGTGGCAGCTTTGAAGATCGCGGCTGCGCAGCCCTGCAGACCGACTTTGAAGCACAGCATCACATTACACTGCCGACGCAAGTGTACGCGCTGTTCGAGAATGCCTGGCGCCATCGCCACGGTCTGTCCGTGGAAGCACACCGCAAGCTTATGGCCGATGTGCTGCTGCGCCTGAACCAGGTGGCCCGCAGCAATCCCCTGGCCCAGTTCCCCACGCCTCGCGAGCACGCCTTCCTGGCACGCGCCTCGGCGGAGAACTTCCCTATCGCCGAGCCCTACAACAAATGGAGCGTGGCCCAGGATGCGGTCAACCAGGGAGCCGCGGTGGTACTCACTTCGGTGGCGCAGGCCGAGCGGCTGGGTATCCCCCGGGACAAGTGGGTCTTCCTGCATGGCTACGCCGATGCCGACGACACCTGGGTCTCCGAACGCCCGGACCTGTCGACATCTGCGGCGCTAAAGAGCACCGCCGATGCAGCGCTCACCATGGCGAGACAGGGCACAGATGCCATCCAGTTGTTTGACCTTTACAGTTGTTTCCCGGTGGCAGTGCTGGCCGCCTGTGAAGCGCTGGACATCGGACCGGATGATCCGCGGCCACTCACCGTGACCGGTGGCCTGCCTTTCTTTGGCGGCCCCGGCAATAACTACAGCCTGCACGGCGTCGCGGAAATGTTGCAGCAATTGCGCCGGCGACCCGGTGCATTCGGCCTGGTGACAGCCAATGGCGGCTACCTGTCCAAGCAGTCGGTGGGCATCTACTCGACCCGGGCGGTGGACGACTGGCAGCCGGCGGACAAGCGCGCCGAGCGCAGCATGCAGGCGCAAACTCCTGTCACCGTGGATCCGACTTTCAGCGGGCAGGGCAGCATCGAAACCTGCTCGGTGGTCTTCCGCAGAGGCACGCCGGACCATGCCCTGATGATTGGACGCTCGGTCGACAACACGCGCTTCCTGGCCAAGACCGCAGAGGGCGACACCGATACGCCACGGAAATTGCTGGAGGGTGAACCCCTCGGCCGACGGGTGAGCGTTACCCGGGCTCAGGAACAGTGCCTGTTCACGCTGGCGGAATGATCTCCGGATAACGCTCGCGGAGCACCGCCGATAGCCCCTCGCGCCAACCCAGCTGGCAGGGACCCACCAGCTCGATCCGGCGCCGGTTATCGGTCACCCGCGAGGGTATGGCAGATTCTTCTTCGCGAAAACGGACTTCCCGCCCCACCAGCTCGCCGAGATACTGGCACCAGCTGCGCACCTCCACAGCTTCATCACCACCCCAGTTGACCACCGTCGCCGGCACGGATGCCGCACTCAGGAGCCCGGCAACCTGCCGGTTGATATCATCCTGATGAATACAGGTAAACCAGGCTTCTCCACCAGGTGGCAGGGAAATGGCCTCGCCGCGCAGGATCGCATCCATGTGATAGGCGGGCATACCACCGTTGGCCGAATAGGAAACATTCATCCGCGCAATTGTCGTGGGCAGAGCGTAAAGCCGGGCGCAGCTGCGGGCCACGGCTTCCTGTGCAATCTTGGATACGGCGTAGGTGGGTGAATAGGGCTGGTGTGAATCTCCGAGGGGATCACTCTCGCAAAAGGCATGACGAGGATCGGATTGATTGTCGTATACCGCGCAGGTCGACATGACCAGGCAGGCCTTTGCCCGCCGACAATGCGCCATCAGCAGCGCGGTCCCCTCGGCATTGACCTGCAGCGCGTGATCATAGTCGGCGCCTCCCAACTGGAACACCGCGAAATGCAGCAAATAATCAAAATCGTCGGGCAAGCCAGTGAAGTCGCCGCTGGCGAGGTCAAGCACAAAGGGGTGCATGCCTGCCTTCTCGCAGCGCTCCCGGGAACCCGGTGCCGTGAAACGTGCGACCGCCCAGACCTCATTGTCCGCCGCCAGGTATTCACCCAGCGGAAAACCGATCTGGCCGGCGGCCCCGGTCAGCAGAATTTTCTGGTTCTTGAGCATCTCGCGTCCTCGGCCTTCACGGCATCAGTGCGCCACCGTTGACGTTGTACACCTGGCCGTTGATCCAGCGCGCCTCCTCCGACAGCAGGAGACAAACCATGGCAGCGATATCCTCCACCCGCCCCAGGCGGGTACTCGGTGTATGCGCCTGGAAGCCATCCAGCAACTCCTGTGGCACCTGCCCGCTGGCCTGCATTTCCGGTGTATAAACAAAGCCCGGCGCCACACAGTTGGCGGTGATGCCCTCGCGCCCCCAGCGCGCTGCCACATGTCGCATGAGCGCATTCAGCCCGCTCTTTGCCGCCGCGTAGGCCGGCCGGGTGCTGTCGCCAGAATCCGCGGCTCCGGAGCTGGTATAGACGATCGCACCCTGCCCCCTGCTCAGCAGATGCGGCAGCGCTGCGCGGGTACACAGCAGGTGGCCGCGAAGGTTGACCTGAAGGGTACGATCAAACACCGCCAGATCCTCGGCCAGGGCATCGCTGTCCTCGAAAATCACCCGCAGGTCGGCGGCATTCACATGCACGCCGTCGAGGCCACCGAGTGCCGTCACGGCTTCAGAGAAAGCGCGGTTGACCACGTCCTCCTCGGCAATGTCGATGTAGACGGCATGAGCTTCGCCGCCGCTATCGCGGACTTCATCTGCCACGCTTTGCGCCGCCTCGAGATTAATGTCCGCCACGCAGACACGAGCACCCTCCGAGGCGAGCTGTTTCACAGTGGCTGCCCCGATTCCGCTACCCGAGCCGATCACCATGATGGCCTTGTCTTTCAGTCTGCCCTGCATACGCCTTTCCTCATTAGTTTATTCTGCACAATATCAGTGGCTTCCAGCCAACTGCCTGGGTGGCGACCTGGATAGAATCTAGTAACGCAGCCCAATCCCGCCATCGTGATAAATGGACGCGCCAGTCACAAAGCGCGATTCGTCGGAAGCCAGGTAGACGAAGGCGTGGGCCGTGTCTTCCGGCTGACTGTTCATGTTCAGCGGCGTCATTCCGGCCAGCGCTGTCTCGGCTTCTTCCGTAGTGCTCCAGAGGCCGCCGCGGACATAGTCCTCGAGGCCTTGGCGTATCAGTGGCGTCATGGTTGTACCGGGGTGCACCGAGTTGACGCGAATCTTCTTCGGACCAAACTCCACCGCAGAACAGATGGTCAGCATCCGCTCGGCGGCCTTGGAGACGTGATAGCCGATATTGTTGGCATTGGGCATATACGACGCCATCGATGCCGTGTTGATGATCGAGCCACCACCGGGGTGGCGATTGACCGCTTCCGCGAGCAAGGGTGCACAGACCTTGGTGCCAAGAAAAACGCCGTCGTGGTTGACTGCCATCACCTTGCGCAGATCCTCCAGCGAAGTGCTTTCGACACCGCCGTGAATGGAAATGCCGGCATTGTTCACCAGCACATCCAGGTGGCCAAAGCTGGCGACCGTTTCCTCGACGACACGCTGCCAGTCAGCTTCGGAGGTCACATCAAGCTGCAGCAACTGAAAGCGTCCCTCGCCGTGCGTGTCAGCCATTTTTGCCGCAATGGCCGCTGCGTCATCGAGGAGGATGTCCGTGGCTACCACACCCGCGGCACCTTCGCGAAGAAAAGCCTCGCACACCGCCAGGCCTATATTGCCGATGCGGCCGGCGCCGGTGACGATGGCAACCTTGTTCTGCAGACGCGCCATGAATAGATCTCCTTGTCCATTATTGAAAGTAGCCCGCAGGTCCACCCCCAGGAAAGGGGAACCCGCAGACAGATTTTATTTATCTTATATATAAATAAAGGACTGTCAATCGCGAAAGACGCGCAGCGTGTTTACTGAGCGTCCAGCCTGCGCAGCGGCGGGGGCACATAACTCCCCTGCAACACCTCGGGCGCCGGCGCGAAAAAACGCAGGGTCACGAACAGCGGTCCGTCATTCACCGGCAGCCAGTTCACGTCGGCTTCCTCAGGCGACACCTGTTGCAGACGCACCACCAGTGAGCCGTCATCGCGGAAGCGCAGGTTCTGCATGCGGTCGCTGATGGCGTAGCGGTCCAGGGTGTTGGGGATCAGATCCACCGTACGGGCATCGTAGACATTGAGCGCCCAGAAAGCCTCGGCCGGCGGCAACGCGCCGGCGGGAAACACAATTTCGTAGCGCCGGCTGCCCTGCAGTGGCTCCCCAGCGGCGTCCGTGAGGGCAGATAAATAGATAGTTTCTTCGGGGTGATTGCCGAGGAATCCGTGGTACTCCACCATCGCCCGGCGGAAGTAGTCAAAACCGTAACTGCCATAGGTTTCGCTGGCGGGGGTGCTCCAGCCGGTATGGCTGGGTGCCGCCTGAGGGGACTCACGCAGGATGCGCTGGCCGTCGGCGATCGCCCGCTCCAGGCCACGACGCAGGCCTTGCGGCAGCTTCTCCGCCTGAAAATCCACCGAGGGACCGATACCCACCTGGTCCATCTTTGCCATCAGCAGCGCCTCCTCGGAAAGGCGAGGATTGCCGCGCAGGAAGCGGTTCAGGTATTCGAAAAAGTCCAGGGAGGTCAGCGCCCCGGGCTTCGGCAGGTCGTAGTCAGCGGCATTGCGGGTCGGCCCCTCCAGCTCAATGGCACGCATCACGGAGCGCGCCGCCTGCAGGTCCTCCGGGCCATTGACCAGCACCCGGCCCAGCAGGTAGCCACGGTGGGTGCGCAGGCGAACCAGTTCGGTCCCCTCGGGTACCTCGCCTTCCCAGTCGGGGCCAGCGACCAGCAGGGTCTGGGCCTGACTGCCGGTAGTGCGCGTCCCGGTGTGCTGTACCTCGGAATACAGGTCGGCCCAGGTCAGCACATAGTAGCGATCGCCGGTATCCGGCGTCTGCACCCGCACCGGCCCCTGGCTCAGATCCAGCCAGGCGGTGAAATACAGGGTACTGCTATTGGGGCCGCGACCGGCGTAAAGCCCACCCGGTGCCGCCAGGTCTTCCTGATAGGCAAAGGCATTGACTGGTGCGTAGACACCGTTGGGGTCCAACCCCTCGTTGATCTGCTCTCGCATCACCCGCAGGTAGTCAACCACGGGGTAGCCGTAGAAGTAGGCCTGCAGGCCGACCGAGTAGGCGATAGCCTCCTGGCGGTGGGCGATGATATCGGCGGGGGAGCGTGTCTCGGCTGCCGGCTGGACCTGCGCGACAGTCTGCGGCGCACAGAACACCGCACCAGAAATCAGCGCTAGATAAAGCACCAGAGCATGTGATCGCATCTCTCCTCCTCAGAAACAGGGCTGAACATCTGCGAACTTACTACAGATTAGCCTTGTGGATATTCATCAACAGACAAAAGGCCTCATCAAAAGACAACTTCTTGAGCCGCCTTGTTTCCAGGACAGACTTTCGGGCCATGCCGCAACAGGCTCGTGGCGGCCAGACGCTCATGCATTTGTAGGATGCTCGGGCAAACCTCGCTTTAGTAATGTCCCTCGATGCTTCGGCACTACCGCGGCTGCCTGACGCTCAGGAGCCACACTGCAACCCAGACCCGGCTTCAATGTACATACATCCCATACGAACCATAAGAGGCAAACATGCGCGCATATACCCCCAGTCAACGTCCTGTGTCAGCCATCGCACTGGCAGTAGCTGCTGCCATTTCCTGTCCAGCCCCAGCGCTGTCACAGAGCGCCGGCCTGGAGGAGGTCGTCGTTACGGCACAGAAACGCGAGGAGTCGAGTCAGGACACCCCGATATCCATTACTGCCCTGAGCGAATCGGCCATCGAAAACCGAGGCATCTATAACACCCAGGATCTGATGGGCCAGGTTCCCGGGCTCTCCGGGTTTGACTCCCCCGGCAATCGCTCCGCGGTGGCATTGAACATGCGGGGCATTTCTGGCGGTGGTCCAAACAATCTCTCTGTCGATCCTGCCATTGCTCTGTACCAGGACGGCGTTTACATCGGCAAACAAATTGGTTCCGCCATGGATGTCGCGGAGATCGAAAGAATTGAGGTGCTGCGTGGCCCGCAAGGCACACTGTATGGACGCAACTCCACGGGTGGCGCGGTCAACATTATCTCGAAAAAACCGACCGGAGAGTTCGGCATTCGCGCCAATGCCAGCATCGGCAACTACAACTTCCGGCAACTCAAGCTGAACCTGGATACGGATTCCCTCGGCACTGTGGGCAGTGGGCCCGGGGAGCTGGCCTTCAGCTTCGGTTACCAGACCAGGCTGAGGGATGCTCTCTACAAGAACAGATCCCCCGGTGGTCAGGACTTCGACGACATGGATAGACAGGCGTGGCGAGTGGCCGCTCGCTGGACACCCGCTGAATCGCTGATTCTCGACTACGCCTATGACCAGAGCAAGCTCGATGAAGCAATGGCCTTGCAGCAGACCGTTGGCTTCACCGCCCTAGATCCGTCTGCCAGGGTTAGCCGGATCGGCGCATTGCAGGGCCTGGTGGGAGCGGCACAGGGCTGGGCTGCCATCCCGGGGTCCGACCCCCGAATTTCCGAACGGTGGATACCGTCACTGCAAAAGACCATCGCAGCCTACCAGCAGGCAGAAGCAAACGGACAAGGACGCCGCAGCTCCGGACGAGCCGACTTCTCGCCAGCCACCACCAATGACGTCGACGGCCATGCCCTCACCATCACCTGGGATGCAGGAGATCTGGGCGTCCTGGGGGATGTCACGTTCCGCTCAATCTCGGCGCTGCGCGACCTCGAAACCTATGTGTTTGGTGACCTGGAGGATATTGACTCCCGACTGGATGCAAATGGAGTAGGTGCCTATTCAGACCTGGTGCATTTGACCCTGGGACAGCTCTACGGCCCCTCTTCCGGATTCGCTTATCCACTACTCGACAATCTGTGGGGATCCATCACATCCGGTGGAGCATTCCATACCAAGCAGGATACTACGACGAAGTACCGGCAGTGGTCCGAAGAACTGCAGATGATCGGAAGTACCGACAGCCTGAAATATGTTCTTGGCCTGTATTATTTTGAAGATGAAGGGAAATATCGTCGCAACTCGACCTTTGCCGCTCCACTGAATGGTATCGGGTCCAGCCAGTATTACGACAACTCAACTGAGGCATGGGCAGTATTTTCCCAGGTGACATGGACACCGGACTGGATGGGGCAACGCTTTTCGTTCACAGCGGGCTTGCGCTACACCGAAGAAGACAAAACCATTGATTACGACTACGGACAGGTCGTGTCACCTTTCGGCGTGATTCCTCCGCGCTCTGTCAGTCGACAGCAGAGTTTTACCAATACCAGCGGTAATCTGACCGCCGCCTTCGCCATCACCGATGATGTGAATGCGTTCCTGACCTACTCTACCGGCTATCGCAGTGGAGGATTTAACGGTGAAATCTTCGACAATGCCTACGAGGAGGAAACCATTGCTCAATATGAAGCAGGACTCAAAAGCGACTGGCTGAACAATCGTCTGCGTATCAATGGATCGCTGTTCCACTATTCCTATGATGACCTGCAGGTAACGCGCTCGGAAGTAGTGAATGGAGCTGCCACCACGCTTATCGCCAATGCGGGCGCTGCCGACCGTTGGGGGGGTGAGCTCGAGATATCCGCAGTGCCAATGGGGGACATGGTGGTGGCATTGAGCTATGCCTATATCCATGGCGACTTTGACGACTATCCCGATGTCTGTGGCTCAAATACTCCCACCCAATGTCTGGATGGGAGCCGGGCCGCAAGGCGAACATCACCTGACTACCAGCTCACGGCTTCACTCGACTACGTATTTGCGCGTACCGGATTCGGTGATGTACGCGGCTATCTACAGGTCAATCACCAGGGAGAATGGGATGAAAACCCCCTTTGGTCAGGCTTGGTAAATGGCGACCCAGTTATCTACGACCAGATTGGCATGGACGCAAGAACACTGGTCGATGCGCGTGTGAGCCTTGAGAACATCCAGCTGGGCGACAGTTATCTGCGCGTCACCCTGTGGGGAAGAAACCTGCTGGATGATGACTACCCAACCTATTCAATCAACTTTGGCGGGCTTGGCCTGGTAACCGAACAGTACGGACCACCAAGGACTTACGGCATTGAACTCAATTACGAATACTGAAGCGGTCGAGAAAGCCGGAAGCCAGGCGCCGACGACAAAAAGCACACCAGTGCAGGAGACACGTAACGAGCCATGAGCAACATGAAAGGATCAATCTGCGTCATCACCGGCGCAGGCAGCGGCATTGGTGCGGGGCTGGCACGCCAGGCCCTGCGGCGCGGCATGCAGGTAGTCGGCGCCGACGTGGATTCCGACGGCCTGGAAAGGCTGGTGGAAAGCGTGCCTGAGCATCGCGACCAGTTGACAACTCAGGTGCTCGACGTGACCGATGCGGATGCCGTGGGGGAATTCGCCGCCGGGGTTTACGCCCGACACGGTGCCGTCAACCTCCTGTTCAACAATGCCGGCGTGCTGGTGGATGGCAAGTGCTGGGAGCGTCCGTTGCGCGACTGGCGCTGGATCATTGATGTCAACGTGATGGGGGTCATTCACGGCATCCACCATTTTGTGCCACGCATGCTGCAGCAGGGTCAGGCAGCGCGGGTGGTGAACACGGCCTCCATCGGTGGCCTGCTCGGTGGGGGGACCTACATGAGCCCCTACCAGACCACCAAGCATGCGGTAGTGGTCCTGACCGAGAGCCTCTACAAAGAGCTTGCGGGCGAGCCAGGCGAGGTGACTGCCTCCGTACTCTGCCCGGCGGAGGTTGCCACCGGCATCTGGCATTCAGAGCGACTGCGACCCGCGGACCAGCACGTCGGACTGGGAGCAGACGAGCAGCAGTTCCACGATAGCGTGGCCAGCAACGTGGCGGCAGGTCCGTCCCCGGATGCGTTTGCCACCAGCGTTTTCACGGGAATCGACGCCGGCCGCTTCTGGCTGATCCCCGATACCCGGTTCATGCCCATGCTGGAGCAGCGCACAGCGGATATCGCGCAACAGCGCGATCCAGACACCGTAACCCGGGTGGATTTCGATCGCTGAGTCGGATCAGCTCTTCCGGTTGCCTTCAGTCCGGCAGGCTGAAGGCAACCACAAAGTCCCCGATGGTGGTCTGCATGTACTGGTGACCGCCCGCGGCAATCACCACATACTGCCTGCCATCCTGCGCCGACACGAAACTCATCGGCGTGGCCTGACCGCCTGCCGGCAGGCGCCCCCTCCACAGCTCCTCGCCCGTGTCGATGTCAAAGGCCCGCAGGTAGTCGTCCTGGGCCGCCGCCACGAACACCAGCCCTCCCGCGGTGGTCATGGTACCGCCCTGGGAAAAGGCGCCCGCTACCGGCAGTCCGAGAGGCGCCACGTCTTTCGTAGTGCCCAGTGGTCGCTGCCAGAGCAGTTCACGGCTGTTCAAGTCGATCAGCGACAGGCGCCCCCAGGGCGGCGCATTGCAGGGCGCTCCGAAAGGCGACATGAAAGGTCGCTCCGTGCTGACCGCGTAGGGCGTGCCCATCTGCGGCGAAATCGGCACCCCGCGCTCATCAAAGCTGATCACCTCACCCGCTGGCGCTTCATCGCGTTGCAGAAGCTGCACCAGCAGGGGCATGTAGGAGGAACTGACCGCCATCAACTGTCGCGACTCGTCCACCGATACACTGCCCCAGTTCATGACGCCGTTGTTGCCGGGCCAGAGCAGGCTGCGATCCAGGCCAGGGGGTGTAAACTTGCCCTCGTAACGCAGGCTGCGGAAGGTGATGCGGCACCACAGCTGATCCAGCGCAGTGGCCCCCCACATGTCCTGCTCGGTCAAGGGTGCCGGGGTCAGGCTCGGCATGCCCGTGGCAGCGGGCTGCGTAGGTGAGTAGCGCTCACCGGGCACTGTGCCCGCGGGCACCACCTGCTCCTCGACGGCTGCCAGGGGTTCGCCACTGCGTCGGTCGAGCAGGAAGATTTCCCCGTGCTTGGTGGGCTGGACCAGGGCCGGCACCACCTCGTTGCCAACCGGCAGGTCAACCAGCACCGGCTGCGAGGCCACATCGTAATCCCACAGGTCGTGATGGACGGTCTGGAAGGCCCAGCGCAGCTTCCCTGTTGCGGCCTCCAGTGCAACCACCGAGCTGGCGTAGCGGTCCTGGGCCGCACTGCGCTGGCCACCAAAGTAGTCGGGCGTGGCATTGCCGGTGGGGACATAGACCAGCCCCAGGGCATCATCCGCGCTGAACAGACTCCAGGCATTCGGTGAGCCGCGGGTAAACGCCTCTCCCTGCCGCCAGGGGCCAGCCTCGACCGGACGCCCGGAATCCCAGGCCCAGAGCTGCCTGCCACTGGTAACGTCATAGGCGCGCACCACACCGGGCGGTTCGTCTACCGACATGTTATCGAGCACAAAACCACCCAGCACCGCCACATCGCCAACCACGGTCGGAGGCGACGTCACCAGATAGTAGCCGGGCTTCACCTCACCCATGCCCTCCAGCAGGGAGATCTCGCCACCGCGACCAAAATCCTCGCAGCGCTCACCGCTCCGGGCGTCCAAGGCAATCAGCCGGGCATCCAGGGTGGCAACCAGAACACGCTGCGGGCAGGCGGCATCCGGTTCGACACTTTCGTGATAGGACACGCCACGGCAGGCCAGCATGTATGCGCCACTGGCATCAATATGCGGATCGTGTCGCCAGCGCTCCCGACCGGTCTCGGCCTCCAGGGCAATCACGATATTTCGCGGCGAGCAAAAGTACAGGCTGTCGTCCACCTTGAGGGGGGTGGCCTGAAAGCTGTAGGCGTTGCGGGCTTGCGGGTAGGCCTCGGGCAGATCACCCGTTCGGTAGGTCCAGGCGACGTCCAGCTGATGCACGTTATCGCGGGTAATCTGGCTGGCTGGTGCGTATCGTGTACCCGCTTGGGTCCGCCCGTATTCTCGCCACTCTTCCGCATCATCGCGGGCAGCTGGCAGCGATGACGGCGACGCCTTTGAGTCGCTCGACAAGATCACCTCTTGCCCAAGTGATGCGATCAGCAGGGTTGCGCCGACAACAGCGACGACGCCGGTACCGATCCAGACAGGCGCCTGGCCCCGGTGTCCTCGGGTACCGGAGCCGAACACCAGCAGAATGAGCATCGCAAATCCCAGTGGCAAGCCCAGCCTGGGCAGGAGGAGCCAGAAATTCAGGCCGACCTCAGCCAGGGCCCAGGCGAGGGTTGTCAGCAACAGCCCCAAATACAGCCAGAGCCCCAGCATCCGCCCCCGCCAGACCAGGCCCGCTACCACCAACGTAACGACCCCCGCCGGCAGGTAATGGAGCGACCCACCCAGGGCGGCCAGCCAGGCACCTCCGGCTGCCATCCAGCCCCCGGTCACCAACAACGCCAGTGACAGCGTCGCGCGTGCGCATCGTCCCAGTGCTCCGGAATTCATTGAGGTCCTCCCCGCCTTGCCTGCATGATACCTTAGCGCCAGCGCGGACCAGCCAGCCTCATGCATTTGCAGGAGCCCATAACATGCGATCTCCCGTAGCCACACCCGGCATGCCCCCTGACAGCGAGCCGTGCAGCCTCGATCACTATGCGTCACTGGTCGCGGCCCTGTACCGCGGGCCTTTCCAGGAGTCCCCCTGGGAGGACTTCCTGGCAGGGCTGCGTGCACTGGCCGCGCCGTGCCTGACCGTGATTGGCCTGCGGCTGCCCACCCCGGGTGACAGCGGAATTGCCTATGTGGGCGGCGCCCATTACTCCCCGCAGGACCTGGCCAACTTTGCCAACAAGTATTCGGCCCTGGCACCCCTGGTAGACCTGCCGGACGGAGAAACCGTCTCGGTGGACGACCTGATAGGCAGGGAGCAGTTGCACAAGACCATCTACTACCAGTCCTTCATGCAGCCGGCCAACCAGGAGCAGTTGGTGGGCTTCGATATCCACCACGACGGTCAGGTCGCGCTGTTCCTGCGATTGATCCGCGGCCGCGGAGAGCCCGACTTCGGCGCCAGGGAACGTCGCCTTCTTGACCTGCTCAAGCCCGCGAGCAGGGAGCTGGCCAACTGGCTTGCGCACAACCGCAATTCCCTGCGTGAACATCACCTGCACGAGCAGGCCTTCTCGAGCCTGGTGCTGGGCTCTGTCATCCTCGATGCCCAGCTGCACATTACCTACATGAACAGCGTGGCGGAGCAGTTGATCGATAACAACCCGGCGATTACCCGGGTACATGGCAAGCTGCGGCTGATGCGCCAGCAGGAGCACCAGCAGATGCAGCAGGCAGTCGCTCGCCTGCTGTCAGACAATGCCCGGAGCCTGCCTCAGGTCATTCCGATTGCCAGGCAGGCAGGCCGTTCGCCACTGTTCCTGACCCTGCGGCGCCTGCCTCAGCAGGAACAACTGGACAATCAGCACCACATTGCGCTGTACATGACCGACCCCGAATTGCGCCAGATCGATCAGACACAGCTGGTGATGGAGGCCTTCGGCCTGACACCCCAGGAGGCCCGCCTGGTGATTGCCCTGGCCAACGGCGGTACCCTGGAGGAGTTTTCCAGCGAGACCGGTGTAAGCAAGAACACCGCGCGCACGCATCTTTACGCCAGCTTCCGCAAGATGGGCGTGTCCCAGCAGTCCTCGCTGGTAAGTCACGTGATCCGGACAATCCACGGACTGTGACAGGTCTCAGCCTGGCGTGTACCAGATCGGCGAACTGTAGGCCCGCTCCTGGTGAACGAGTTCCGCTTCCCCGGGAATCTGGCCATTCAGACGCACCCGGTCGTACACCGGCCAGCGGGGCGTAGGGATCTCCAGCACCCGCAGGTAATAGAACGCCGGGCGCTCGGCATCGAATTCGGGATCCTGCCACTGCACCGCCAGGTAGGGGGCGCCAATGGTATTCAGGTACTCACCCGTGGCCAGGTCCACGCTGTTGCCCACCGGTGGCAGCCGACCAGTACCATCCGGCTGGCGATCGCCCGACCAGGCAACATCGTGAATGCGCTCATGGGTGTTGCCATCGGCATCCAGCCAGCCCTTGACGATCTGCAGGCGATCCAGGTTGGCGCCTTCCGGGTCGCGCTGCACCGCCAGAAGAAATGCGGGGGCCTCGCCTCCGCGCCCCGTCAGCTCGCCACCCATGGGAACGCCCAGCTGGTAGGCGCGCCGCACGTAGTCCGGGTGGGCCAGCAGATTGGCGGGAAAGGCCCAGCCGCCAAAGAAACGTACCGTCATGCGCGGCCCGGTGGTGGCATAGACTTCACGGCGCTGCATGGCGTCAAAGATAGCCGCTCGTGTGTTATCAGTTGCCCATACGCCGGCGTAGCCCGAGGCAACCTGCTGCCAGCGATCCACCTTCGGGCTGGCTGGCTCTGCATTCACGAAACGACCTACAGCACGATCCACAGCCGGCTCGTGATCTGCCGATTTGCCCCAGAAATTGTCCTCCTCCACCGCAGCAAGCCCATTGTGGGCATCGGAAGCACCGATCATGCCAAACTGAAAAGGGTTGACACCGGTTTCCTCACCGAGCTGCAGGCCCGTCTTCAGCGCGGAACGGGCATACTCGTACTGCAGCATCTCCGGCTCCTTGTCGAGAGTGCCGAACAGGTTGCCATAGTCCCAGGTGCCAAAATCGGCAAACTCATCGGTGGTGGACAGCAGCGGGTGTGTCTCGCCATCACCCTTGATCTGGGTTACCTCGACCACGGGTTCCCAGCGCGCCCGGCGCTCTGCGTATGCCTTGCTCATTGGCTCGCCATCGAAGGTTTGCGGCGTGAACATCAGGCCATTGCTGGCATTGCCGTTGTGTGGAATGGCCATGACCCGCCCACCGGTCGTCGCCTCATAGTTCTCCAGATAATCCCACAGACGTGCGGGGTCGATGCTCTCCAGTGCGGAGAAAGGTGCCACCCGGGTCAGACGATCCGCATCATCCCGGAACATCACCACCCGGTGGAGGTTTTTGCCAGAGGGCATGGACGTCCACTCGAAACCCGCAAAGGCGGAAAACACACCGGGCCGATTGGCCGCCTCGGCGTAGTGATTGACGCGCAGCCAGGCAGACTGTCGCAGCGCACTGACGGCTTCGGCTTCCACTTCGTCCAGTGTGCCCATGGAAAACTTCATGCCGATCTCGCCGATCATCGCGAGACGCCCACTGGCGTCACCATGCAGCCTTTCCATCCAGCGCCGGGCCGCCGGCAGGCCAGTCACAATAGGATCCCGCTGTTCAAGCGCGGACAGCACACCCAAGTACTCTGCGTGATCGGATACCACCAGGAAGTCCAGCGGGCGCTTGAGCCGCGCCGGCATGCCGTTGCTGGCCACCACCGTTTCACCGCGGGCGAACGCATAGGCCTGCTCGGGCGTCAGGGCCACGTTGCCCATGCTGAAAGCATCCGGGGAATAGGTGGTGTGCAAGTGCGTATCACCCCACAGCAGCCGGGTCGGGACATCGGTCCGCGCGGGGCTGTAGCTGAAAGGTTCACCAGCCGGCTGTGCCGAATGCGCGGCTGCAGCCAGCGTCACCAGCAGAAGCGCGGAGGGCCACAGAGTCAGCTTCAGCATGATCCTTTTCTCCAAGGGCGCTTTTCATGTTGCCATACGTGAAGTCTCCTATGAGGATTGACCGGACGCCTCATGAATATGCATGATGCCGGCCACCATCCGCGACACCATCATGACGACGCAACTTTCCACACACAGGCAGGGAGTCAATCTCATGTACCAGGATCTGCAGAATCGCGTTGCCGTCATCACCGGCGCGGGCAGCGGCATAGGTCGCGCTACTGCCCAGCTGCTCAGCCAGGAGGACTGCCAGCTGGTCCTGAATGATGTCAACGCCGATCAGGTTGAAGCCACCCGCTCCGAACTGCAGGCGCCCGATCGCGCCGTCACACTGGTCGGAGACATTGGCAATCCGGCCACTGCCGACCAGCTGGCAGCACTTGCCATAGAACACTTCGGCGCACTGCACATCTGGGTGAACAATGCAGCCCGCTCGCTGTTCGGTCCTCTCGCAAGCTGTAGCAACGAAGAGTGGGATACGGTTTTCCAGGTTACCCTGAACGGCGCCTTCTACGGGGTGCGCAGTGCCCTGCAGGCCATGGTTCGCAATCCGGGCCCGGCAGCTGGCGCCATCGTCAACATCGCCTCTGGCGCAGCACTGGCCGGGGAAGAGGGCCTGGGAGCCTACGGAGCCGCCAAGGCAGGCCTGGTCAATCTCACCCGCACCACTGCCGTGGAAAATGCCAGGGCGGGCATTCGCTGTAATGTCATCCTGCCGGGTCCGATCGCCACGCCACCGATGCTTGCAGCCGCAGCGCAATCACCGGAGGGGGTGGAAGGCTGGGCTGCTCAGACCGTTCCTGGCAGGCTTGGGCAACCGGAGGAGATCGCCAGGGCGATCGTCTTCCTGGTCTCGGAGCAGGCCTCCTACATCAACGGGGCACTGCTCTGTGTCGACGGCGGCGTATCGGCACGCACCAATTCACCGCGCTTCAACTAACGCTCGCATCCGCACTGCGGTTTCCTCAATGGTGAGACCGTAGCGGACGTACAGCTCATCGGGCATGCCCGTCGTGAGAGTTTCGTCAGGAAGGCCATGGATGGCAAAGCGAATCGCCAACGCATTGCGGGCAAGAACTTCGCCGATGGCGCTGCCAAGTCCGCCGGTAACCAGGTGCTCTTCCACGGTAAGAATGGCACGGGTTTCACGGGCGGCGGCCACAACGGCCGCCTCGTCCAGTGGCTTCAGGCTGTAGGCATCAAGCACCCTGATGGACAGGCCTTCCTTCGCCAGCAGGTCGGCTGCTCCGGCCGCCAGCTGAGCACCGAGGCCAGTACCGATGATGGTCCCGTCACGCCCTTCCCGGACGAGGCCAAAGCGACCAATAGTGACTTCCGGTGGCTCATCGTATACCGGATTGATGCTGGCATCGGTGAGGCGAATGAAAACAGGTCCGCCGACCTGCTCCGAGGCCGCCAGCATCGCCGAGGCAGCGTTGTCATCCGCAGGGGCAAGCACCGTCAGACCCGGGATTGCACGGGTTATCGCAATATCCTCGAGTGCATGGTGGGTGGTGCCGAAAAAGCCCATGGCCAGGCCGCTCCAGGCCGACAGGATGCGCACCGGCACCTGAGCAAAGGCAATATCGGTACGGATCTGTTCGGCGCATTTCAGCGCGCCGAATGCCCCCATTTGCAGAACAAACACCTTGTATCCATAGGTTGCCAGCCCCGCCGCCAGGGACATGGCATTGCACTCGGCGATGCCCGCGTCAATGAAGCGCTCCGGGAATTGCTGAACGAAGGCACCCGTGACGGGGCCGGCGCCAAGGTCCGGGGAAATCAGTAGAACCTCCTCGTCCTGTTCGCCATAACGGCGGAAAGCCTCGCCCAGATTCCCGACGTAACTGCTTTCGACCGCACCCGCATTGAAGCTGAAAGGATCACTCATGCCGCTCATTATGCTGACTCCCTGATTTCACGCCTGGCCCGCTCAAGATCCTCGCCACTCAATGCGCCCAGATGCCACTCTCGCGGTGACGCCTCCATGAAGGAAATACCCTTGCCCTTGAGTGTTCGCGCCACGATGCAAAAGGGTCTGTGGTCCGGTGTCATGGCTTCGGCAAAGGCGGCCATGAGCGCTCCGGGGTCATGGCCGTCCACCTCTACGCAGCGCCAGCCAAAACTGCCGAAGCGTTCCACCAGGGGCTCGATACTCATCACCGATTCGGTAGGGCCATCGGCGCACGACCCGTTGGCATCGACAATCGCCACCAGGTTGTCTGCCCGATAGTGGTAAGCCGCCATAACCGCTTCCCAGACCTGGCCCTCATGCAGCTCGCCGTCGCCGAGCAGCACATGAATCCGGTGATCTTTACCGCGCCTGCGGGCGGCCATCGCCATGCCCAAGCCAACCGAAAGATTGTGGCCTAGGGAACCTGAACTGAAGTCAACGCCCGGCGCCCGGTGCATGTCCGGATGGTCAGTCAGCCGGCTGTCCAGCTTGCCGAAGGTCTCCAGCCACGTGTGCGGAAAGAAGTTGAGCTCTGCGAACAAAGGCCAGAGCGCCACAGCCACGTGCCCCTTGCCCAGCAGGAAGCGGTCACGATCCGGCCAGTCCGGTTCGCCCCTGCGCAGACGCAAGACATGGTGGTAAAGGGTGACCAGAATCTCGGCACAGGACAGACAGCTGGAATAGTGGCCCATGGGGGCATGGCTGATCACATCCAGAATCTCCAGTCGCAGCTGTCGGCTGCGCTCGGACAGATACGGTGCACTCACCGGCCTGAGACGCTGCAAATACTCGCTTGCTGATTCATTCACTGCAGAAAATCTCCGGGGAAGGATTTAGCAGCAGTATCCGCAACGCAGTACAGAGGGACATCCTACAAACTCATGAGGACGTGAACCCCGCTGTTCTGGAACGCAACAACTTCAACCGTCTGAAAAGAATATGTACAGGAAGATTGTGGCCCGGGCGAGCTGCTGGTAGCGTCGGCCGGATAACGAGAATACTGCGGAGCGAATCGTGAAAGGGCTATTCTACGGATGGTGGCTGGTCCTGGCATGTCTGTTGATCCAGGGCATCGTTACGGGAGTGACCATCTACTCCTACAGCCTCTATGCAGGTGAGATCGAACAGGCGTTTCAGGCCTCCCGTGCCGTGGTGATGTTGGGCATGACTGGGCAGAGCATCATGATCGGCCTGCTGGCACCCTGGCTGGGGGCGCTGCTCGATCGTGTCTCGATCAGGGGTACCATGACGCTGACCGCAGTGATCATGGGCACGGGCTTTTTCGCGATATCCTTTTCACCGACCGTATGGGGCTTCGTGGCCGGCTACGCTCTGCTGGTGTCCGTGGGCCTGTCCGCGCTTGGCATGATGTCTGCCTCGGTACTGCTGTCACGCTGGTTTCTGCGCCAGCGCGGCTTCGCCATCGGCCTTGCCGCGCTTGGCACACAGCTGGGGGGATTTGCCATTCCACCCGCGCTGGCCTGGCTGATCGACAGTGCTGACTGGCGCTTCGCGCTGCGCGCGGTGGGCCTGTGTGTGGCACTGCTGATCCCCCTGCTCGCCCGCCTTGTCATTGATCGCCCTTCGATGATCGGGTTGGGAGTGGATGGCGATCCACCAGCGGAAACGGACGGTCGTCAGGGCGCACCCACATCCGGTGCCACGGCAATCACCCTGCGGCAGATAATCACCGAGCGCAAGTTCTGGCTGGGCGGTTTCGGCATCGCCATCATGGTGGCCATGTTCACCACCGTACTGGCCAACCTCGCACTGTTCGCCACCGACATGGGCATACCAAGGGAGCAGGCCGCACGCTTGATCGCTCTTTATGCTATCGTCGGCACGATCGCCAGTCCGATCATCGGGCGGGCCTGCGACATGTTCGATATTCGCTGGGTTTTTACCGCGCTGCTGATCCTCAATATCACCTCGATGGCCCTGTTCCTGCGCGCCGATGATCTGCCTGGTCTGATGGCGGCCACAGCCGTTGTTGCCATCAGCGGCGGTGGTCTGACCTCCTTCTGGAGCGCACTGGTGGGCAAACTTTTCGCCATCCAGTTCTACGCGCGCGTCATGGGAACCATGACGCTCTTCACCGTCACTGCGGGCGCACTGGCACCCCTGCTGTCCGGCTGGCTGCATGATCTGACAGGCAGTTATCGCACCCTGTTTCTGGCACTCCTCATGTTGATGGTGATTCCGCTGCTCTACAGTCCCTGGCTTGGAGAACGATCTCGCCAGCCTGCAGGCTGACACAAACAACCGCTTTCTTTTTTATGGGACGACTGGCTTGCAAAAAAAGTGCGAGACCGGCATGCTGGCAATCCCAGTTGATTGAATACCTGAAACCACCCCATGCCCAGGCAAGTCGACCACCACGAACGCCGCGCGATGATCGCAGCGGCAGCCGCCGGCTGCATCGCCGAGCAGGGCCTGCACGGCACCACCATGCGGGTCATCGCGCAATGCGCCGGCGTTTCCAAAGGCATCGTTGAGCACTACTTTGCCAACAAGGATGAAGTGATCGAGGCGGCCCTGGAGCAGGTCAACGTTCGCTACCTGGCCCGTGAGCGGAAGCTGACCGCGGGACTGACTGGCCTCGCGGCGCTGCGCGCCCGTTTGCGCTGCGTGCTGCCGCTGGATGCCGACTCCCGCCAGGCCTGGAAGATCCGCCTGTGTTTCTGGAGTGTGGCTGCCATTGATCCCGCAACACGGCGCGAGCAGCAAGCGCGTCTGGCACTGACCCGCGAGCGCTACCTGCAGGACCTGCAGGCCGCGCAGCGAAACGGCGAGATAAGGGTAATGGCCGAGCCGGGGCAGGTCGCCACCGATCTCGGCCTGCTGATGGCCGGCGCGGCCTGTGGCGCCCTGCTTGATCCCGAGTACTACAGCCGCGACTACCTGGAATCACTCATCGACCGCACCCTCGACCACCTGACACGGGAGCCACAACCATGACCGAACGCGACTACAGCGCCGACGACGCCCTGCTCACCCAGGCCTGGGACCAGTTCTGCGACCAGCTCAAGGCCGCCGGCCGCATTCCCTTTCGCAACGGCGTCCCGGCGGGCGATCTCAGTCGCAGCGCCGGCTTCCGCTGCCTGGCACAGAACATCGGTCTCGGGATGCAGTTCTTCCTCGAGAACGACGACCCCCTGCACCCGGAGCTGCTCCACTACTTCGACCCCATTCGCAAGCAGGGCGGCGACAACCCGGACGCGGTCTATGTCGGCGCGCCGATCAACGGCACCGACACCTACCGTATTCACGGCAATCGCGGCAGCGCGCGCTACTTTGCCGTCACCGTGGTGGAAACCGGCAACACGCCCTGGGGTGGCGGTGTCGCCAGTTCCCTCTTCAGCCAGGACCTCGAGGTGGAAGAGGACGGCAGCTTTGAGCTGATCTGCAGCCCCGATCCGCATCCCGGCAACTGGCTGAAAACCACGCCGAACACCTTCCGGGTGACCTTCCGTCAGTTTTTTGCCGACTGGGAGAACGAGCGCCCCATGCACGCCAGCATCGATCGCATCAGCGGTGAGCCCGCCCCCAAGGCAGTGATGGATCCAGAGCGCCTGCATCGCGGCCTGGATACCGTGTCGCGCTGGGTGGGCGACTCCCTCAACTACTGGGCCGACATGATCGAGCGCTGGAAGGTACAGCCCAACACCTTCCTGTCCTATCGGCAGCTGGACGACAATGCCCTCGACGTGACGCCCGGCGGCGAACCGCTGATCGCCTACTGGCAGCTGCCGGCGGACGAGGCCATCGTGGTTCGCGTGACCCCGCCGGATGCGCACTACTGGGCGGTGGAGTTCGGCAACTACTGGTGGTGCTCGATGGACTATCGCAGCATCCTCAGCAACACCAACTGCCACTATGCGCAGCTGGAAGACAACGGTGAACTGATCCTGGTGATTTCCCACGTCGACACGGGTCACGCCAACTGGCTGGACCCGGCGGGCTTCCAGGAAGGTTACGTGACCGTGCGCTGGATGCAGGCCGACCACTACCCGATTCCCCAGGCGACCCAGGTCAAACTCAAGGAACTCGATCAACACCTGCCCGCCGGGGCAAGGACAGTCACCGCCGAGCAGCGGGCAGAACAGATCGCCGCCCGGCGGCGCGGGGTGATTCAGCGTTTTGGGGTGTAACAACCACGACAGCGACCCGACTGCAGCGGCAGCGAATCCGGGCCGGGCTGTCACAACATGATTGCGAGACTGACGACGAGGACAGGAACATGGATCTGCAACTGCAAGGCAAGACCGCCATTATCACCGGCGGCAGCGGCGGTATCGGCCGCGGGCTGGTACTGGAATTCGCCCGCGAGGGCCTGAATGTGGTGAGCGCCTCCCGCGACCTGGCCACCGGCGAAAAGCTCGCCGCCGAGGCGGCGGAGATGGGGTTGTCCGGCAAGGTCCTGGCGGTGAAGACCGACGTCACCGACCGCGCCAGCGTGGACGCCATGGTCGCAAAAACCCGCGAAGCCTTCGGTCCGGTGGATGTGCTGGTCAACAACGCCGGCGGCGTCGCCCACCCCTCGGATTTCGAGAAGCTGGACGCGGACGCCCGGCGCTGGGAAATCGCCCTCAACGTCGATGGCGTGGTGAACTGCTGCCAGGCAGTGGCCGAGGACATGCTCTCGCGCCAGACCGGCAGCATCATCAATGTCTCCTCCAACTCCTCGCTGCTCGGCGAGGCCGCCGCCAATATCGTGCACTACGGCGGTGTAAAGGGCTTCGTCAACAGCTTCAGCAAGGGCCTGGCCTGGGAATGGGCGCGCAAGGGCGTGCGGGTGAACAATATCTGTCCCGGCTGGATCGTGCCCCGGGACGAGAGCGAGGTGGGTGAAGGCAGCTTCTGGAACCGCTTCGGCTTCGAGACCATGGGCAAACCCGATGACATGGAAAAAGCCCTGGAGGAAGGCAGCCTCTACAACATGAGCGGCCTGCCCATTCCCCGGCTCGGTCGCCCCGAGGACATCGCCTGGCTGGCCCTGTTCCTGGCCAGCGAGCGCTCCGGCTACATCACCGGCCAGATGGTATCGGTCAGCGGTGGGGCCTGGATGCCATGAGCCAGTGGACACCCCCGCCACGCCCCGACTGGGTACAACAGGTCATCGACGAAGGGCGGCACATGGACATCCGCAGCCTGGTTCCCCTGGAGCCGGAGGAGCTGATGGCCACAGCGCGCCGCAATACCGGTTTCGACGACTTCGGCGAAGACAGCTGGCTGGAGGGTTTTCACGTCTTCCTCCAGGCGCTCGACGAAGAGGCGGAGCTGCACCTGCTCGGCCGGCTGATGACCCGCTCCGATATCCTGCGCTGGCTGGAGGCGCGCCTGGGCATCGAGGCAGCCTACGCCAAGCACCCGGAAATCGAGGATGAAGTGATCGACCAGCCGGTGATCGTCACCGGCCTGCCCCGCTCCGGCACCTCGATCCTGTTCGAGCTGCTCAGCCAGGACCCGCAGTTCGGTTCGCCGCGCAACTGGGAAATCATGTTCCCCTACCCGCCGCCGGAAGCCGCGAGCTACCACAGCGACCCGCGTATCGAGCGCTGCCAGCACCTGGTGACCCAGTGGAACCGGGTGGTCCCCACCTACGCCGCCATGCACGAGATGGGCGCGGAGATTCCCAACGAGTGCATCGTCGCCATGAGCTGCACCTTCCTGTCGGAGAACCTGCCCGGCCAGTACCAGATACCCAGCTATAACGCCTGGTACTACCAGCAGGACCTCAGGCCCGCCTACGCCTATTACCGGCGCATGCTCAAACTGCTGCAGTGGAAGAACCCGCGCCGCCACTGGCTGCTCAAGGCGCCCTCCCACCTGGGCAACCTGCCGGTGGTCTTCGACACCTTTCCGGACGCCAGGGTGGTAATCACCCACCGCGACCCCATCGTGGCCCAGGCCTCGGTGACCAACCTGCTGGGCACCCTCTACTGGATGCGCAGCAGCCAGGCCTTCGATGCCCGCGCCTTCGAGAACCTGATGACCCCGGAAGCCGGCGCCGCGCGGCTGGATGCGGTCGTCGAGTTGCTGGAGCAGGGCTCGGTGTCGCGAGGCCAAGTGCACAACTTCCTCTACGCCGACCTGGTGCGCCAGCCCTTGCCAGCGCTCGAGTCCCTCTACCGGGACATGGGTCAGTCACTGGACGAAACGGCACGGGAAGCCATGCAGACCTACCTCGCGCGCAAGCCGCAAGGCAAATTCGGCAAGCACCAGTACAGCCTCGGGGAGCAGCGGGAAAATGCCCGCAAGCGCCAGCTCTACCAGCGCTACCAGACCTACTTCAACGTCCCTGACGAAGCCTGACCCGACCAGGAGAACCCCATGCCTTCCGTCATGATCAAATACGAGTGCCGGGCACCCGCGGAAACTACCCGCCTGTCCTTTGCCGACATGTACGACCTGACCCTGGAGCAGATCGCCTGGATCGACGCCCAGGGCTTCCCGGTCACCATCAACTTCTGCGAGCACCATGGCAGCGCCGACGGCTACCTGCCCAGCCCGGTGGCCATGGCGGCCGCCGCCGCGCGTGTCACGCGCAATGTGCGCCTGCAGGTGAATGTGCTGATGCCCTTCAATGACCCCCTGCGGGTCGCCGAGGATGTCGCCGTGCTGGACCAGCTGAGCCGGGGCCGCGCCGAGGTGCTTCTGCTGGGCGGCTATGTCAGCAGCGAAATGACCATGTTCGGGGTCGACCCCAAGCAGCGCGGCGCCCTGATGGAGGAGGGCGTACAGACCCTGAAGAAAGCCTGGAGCGGCGACGCGTTCGAATACCGCGGTCGCCCCGCGCGCATCACCCCGCCGCCACTGCAGTCACCCCACCCCACCATCTACATGGGTGGCAGCTCGGCCCCGGCGGCGCGACGCGCTGCCCGGGAAGGGGACGGCTTCATCGGCGGCATGCCCCACCTGAATGATATCTATGTCGCGGAGTGCCAGCGCCTGGGCAAGACCCCGCGCTTCCAGGCCGAGATGCCCTTCTCCTTTCTCTATGTGTCGGACCAGCCCGAAGCGGACTGGGAACGCCTGGCGCCCTTCGCGCTTTATGAAACCAACTGCTACGCGAAATGGCAGGAAAGTACCGACCTGGACATGCTCTTCAGCAGCGCCATGGATGCCGACGCACTGAAAGCACTGGGCACCTACCAGGTCGTCAAGGCGGAGGAGGTGGTTGCCCGTGCGCCGCAGATGGCGGACAACGACGCCCTGGTATTGCACCCCTTGGTGGGCGGCCTGGAAACCGAACTGAGCTGGCGCACGCTGAAGAATTTCTTCCAGCAGGTGGCACCGAAGATTGCGGTCACCCCCCTGTAAACAAGCGCGCCGCCCCCGACTACAAACCTTAAGTTTCCTGGATATGTCGCATAATAGGCATAACAAAAGCTGATAGTTAAACCGCTCCCCCCGGTGCTAGCATGGCGCTTTCCCCGACGACCGGGAGGCTACTTTGACGACAGCACTACCCAGCGCGGGCGCCCTGGCGGGCGTGCGCGTTCTCGACCTCAGCCGGGTACTGGCCGGCCCCTGGGCGACACAGATCCTGGCCGATCTGGGCGCCGAGGTGGTCAAGATCGAGCACCCCCAGGGCGGCGATGACACCCGCGGCTGGGGGCCGCCCTTTGTCGAACGGGAGGACGGCTCCCGCGATGCCGCCTATTACTTCGTCGCCAACCGCAACAAGCGCTCGGTGGCCCTCGATATCAGCCGTCCCGAGGGGCAGGAGGCGGTGCGCCGCCTGGCCGCCCAAAGCCAGGTGCTGGTGGAAAACTTCAAGCTCGGCGGGCTGGCCAAATACGGCCTGGACTACGACAGCCTGCGCCAGGTCAACCCCGCCCTGGTCTACTGCTCGGTCACCGGTTTTGGCCAGACCGGCCCCGATGCCAGGCGCCCGGGCTATGACTACCTGATCCAGGGCCGCAGCGGCCTGATGAGCATCACCGGCCAGCCGGATGGCCAGCCCGGTGCCGAGCCCATGAAAGTGGGGGTGGCCACCTCGGACTTGTCCGCCGGGCTCTATGCCACCATCGGCATCCTCGCGGCCCTGCGCCACGCCGAGCGCACCGGGGAGGGCCAGCACCTGGACATCTCCCTGCTCGACTGCCAGGTCAGCCTGCTCGCCAACCAGGCCCAGAACTACCTGGTCTCCGGCAAGACACCGGTGCGCCTGGGCAATGCCCACCCCAATGTCGCCCCCTACCAGGTCTTCGAGTCTGCCGACGGCTACCTGATCCTCGCCGTGGGCAATGATCGACAGTTCGCGGCCTTCTGCCGCGAGGCCGGCGTGCCGGCGCTGAGCGAGGACCCGCGATTTGCCCGCAACGCCGATCGCGTGGCCAACCGCGAGGCCCTGGCCGAGGTCATCCAGCCCCTGATGCACCAGCGCCGCAGTGACGACTGGTTCCGCGCGCTGGAGGCCGCTTCGGTGCCCTGCGGACCGATCAACAGCATCGACAAGATCTTCGAGGACCCCCAGGTACTGGCCCGGGACATGCGCCTGGACATGCCCCTGCCCAATGGGGCATCCATCCCCCAGGTGGCCAGTCCCCTGCGACTCTCCGCCACGCCACCCCGTTACCGCGCTGCCCCGCCGTCCCTGGGCGAACATACCGCCGAGGTGCTGGCGGAGCTGGGTATGGGAACGGGGGACTCGACGGAACCGAACCTGCCAACGACCGATACGGAGAAACCCCATGCTTGAGTGGCCGCGCCCGGCGCGCATTCCACCAGAGGACGAGGCCCTGCGCAGCGAGATCCGCGCCTTCCTCGCGGAGCACCTCCCCGACCTGCCCGCGGATATCCTGTCCCGTTCCTGGATGGGTTTCGATGCCGCGTTTTCCCGCAAACTGGGCGCCGCCGGCTGGCTCGGCCTGACTATTCCCAGCGAGTACGGCGGGGCTGGCCGCAACGCCTTTGCCCGCTTCGTGGTGGTCGAGGAGTTGCTGGCCCACGGCGCCCCCGTCGCCGCCCACTGGATCGCCGACCGCCAGAGCGCGCCGCTGATCCTCAAGTTCGGCACCGAGGCCCAGCGCCAACAGTACATCCCCGCCATCTGTCGCGGCGAACTCTACTTCTGCATCGGCATGAGCGAGCCGGCTTCCGGCTCCGACCTGGCCAGCGTGCAGACCCGGGCGACCCGAAACGAGCGGGGCTGGCAGCTCAAGGGGCGCAAGATCTGGACCACCATGGCCCACCACTCCCATTACATGATCGCACTGGTCCGCACCGCCGGGGGGCCGGAGGATCGCCGCGAGGGCCTGTCGCAGTTCATCATCGACCTCAGCCTGCCCGGTGTGACCGTGGAGCCGATCCGCGACCTGACCGGTGATGCCCACTTCAACGAAGTGATTTTCGACGACGTCCAGCTGCCCCCGGATGCTCTGATTGGTGAAGAAGGCGCCGGCTGGAAGCAGGTCAATGCCGAGCTGGCCTTCGAACGCAGCGGCCCCGAACGCATCCTCTCCGCGATCATGCTGCTGGAGTGCTGGATCAACTGGCTGCGGGAGCATGGCCACGACAGCGCCGACGAGGAACTGGCGGGGCGTCTCGCCGCGCGCCTGGCAGTGTTGCGCGCCTTTTCGATGGGCGTGACCGGTCGCCTGGCCGAGGGAGAGAGCCCGGTCATCGAGGCCGCGCTGTTCAAGGACGTGGGGACCGGCTTCGAGCAGTCGCTGCCGCCGCTGATCAGCGACGCCCTGGGCCGGCGACCAGAGCAGCCCTTACCGGCGGAACTGGAACGCACGCTGGTCTATACCGCAGCCATTGCACCGAGCTACTCGCTGCGTGGCGGCACACGGGAAATTCTGCGCGGCATGGTCGCGCGCGGCATGGGGTTACGCTGATGACTTCACTCTACGCAGACGCGATTCACACCCTGCTCGGGGATCTTTGCCACAGCGCGGGCCTGCGCGCCCAGCAGCGGGAAGAGAACATCGACGACACCTGGAAAGCCCTGGTGGAATCCGGCTTTCTCAATGCCCTGCTGCCGGAAGAAGCGGGCGGCGTCGGCCTGTCACTGGCCGAGGCGTTGCCAGTGCTGCAGGCTGCCGGTTATCACGGCCTGGCACTGCCCTTTATCGACACCCTGCTGATCCGTGCGGCCCTCGGCATCGATGACAGCGAGGCGGAGCAAGCCATTGCGCTGGCCCAACTGGACGCGAGCGGCGACAGCGCCCTGCTGTTGCAACCAGCCCTGCGCGGTGTACAGGCAGTCATTATCGCCAGCGGGGAGGAAACCCTGCTCCGCCCGGTCACCGGCCGCGAGGGTGCGCAGGTGAGCCTGGGACCGATCCAGCAGCGCTTCGGGTTTGCTGTCGACAAGCTCGCGCTGGGCGCCTTTATCGAAAGTGCCTGGATGGTTGGCGCCCTGCAGCGGCTGCTGGAAATGACCGTCGACTACGCCAACGAGCGCCAGCAGTTTGGTCGCCCCATCGGCAAATTCCAGGCCCTGCAGCAGCAGATCAGCGTGATGACGGGTCACGGCCACAGTGCCGTGGTGGCCCTTTCGGTCGCCGCCGGTGGTGCCCGCCTCAACGAAGGTCGGCTGCTGCTTGACCCGGCCCATGTCGCCGCCGGGCGCGTGGTCATCTGCGAGGCGGCGCAACCGGCCGCCGACGTCGCCCATGCGGTCCACGGTGCCATCGGGGTCACCGAGGAGTACGATCTGCAGCTGTGGACCCAGCGCCTGCTGGCCGGGCGCCGCAGCTGCGGATCCGACAGCTACTGGTCCCGGCAGCTGGGTACCTTCTGCCTGGACGGCAACGACCGGATTTACGCCACCGTGCAGGAAAAACTCGCCCCGGCGCTCTAACAAAGGAAGCCCCAATGTCCCTGGTACTGATCGACATCAATGCGCACATCGCCACCCTGACCCTGAACCAGCCGGAGCTGCACAATCCGATCTCCGATCGGCCCACGGTTGACGCCCTGGTGGCGGCTCTGCAACAGGTGGACGCCGACCCCGAGGTGAGAGTGATCATCCTCACCGGCGCCGGCCGCTCCTTTTCCTCGGGCGGCAATATCAAGACCATGTTGCCCGACAACCCGGACAGCCTGGCGGCGGCGGACCCGGTCGACACCCCCGCCAACTACCAGCGCGGCATCCAGCGTATTCCGCTGGTCTTCGAGCAGCTGAAGACCCCGGTAATCGCCGCGGTCAACGGCGCCGCCATGGGCGCCGGCTGCGACCTCGCCTGCATGTGCGACATCCGCATCGCCAGCAGCCGCGCGCGCTTCTCGGAGAATTTCGTCAAGCTCGGCCTGATTGCCGGCGATGGCGGCGCCTGGCTGCTGCAGCGCATCGTCGGCTTCTCCAAGGCCGCGGAGATGGCCTTCACCGGCGACATGCTGGACGCCGAGGCGGCCCTCGCCTGCGGGCTGGTGTCCCGGGTGGTCCCCGAGGAATCGCTGATGGAGGAGACGCGCGCCCTGGCCACGCGCATCGCGGCCAACCCGCCCCACGCGGTGCAGCAAACCAAGCGCCTGCTGGTACAGGGCCGCCAGGGAAGCCTGGCCACCTTGCTGGAAACCGCCGCGGCCATTCAGGCACTGATGCATACCACCGATGCCCACCGGGACGCGGTGGAGGCCTTCAGCAAGCGCTAGACAACACCGCCATGGACCTGCGCCAGCTGAAATCCTTTATCGCGGTGGCCGAGAGCGGCACCCTGAGCCGGGCCGCCGATCGCCTGCAGCTGTCCCAGCCGGGCCTGTCGCGCCAGATCCAGCTGCTGGAGGCAGCCGTCGGACAGCCGCTGTTCGACCGCCACGCCCGGGGCATGAGCCTGACCGCCGAAGGCGAGAAGCTCCTGGAGCGCGTACGCGGCCCGGTCCGCCAGCTGGAGGGCGCCATTGACGAGGCGCGGGACGCCGGAGCCAACCCCGCCGGCCGCGTGGTCCTTGGTATGGTGCCTTCGGTCAGCGACCTGCTCGCCGCTCGCCTCGCCCTGCAACTGCAGCAGGCCTACCCGGATATTTCGCTGCGCCTGGTAGACGGCTATGGGGGTCACCTGCTGGATTGGCTCTACCGGGGCGATATCGACCTGGCGCTGATGTACGGCCCAGGTAGCGAATTCCACTGCCCCAGCCGCGAACTGTTCTACGAGCCCCTGCACCTGGCCGGCCCACCGGGACAGCTCTGCCACGAGCGGCCCAGCACGATTCAGGCCATCTGCGACCTGCCACTGGTGCTGCCGAGTACCGGGCACGGCCTGCGCGGACGGGTCGAGAGCGCCGCCCACCAGGCAGGAAGAACGCTGCAGGTTGCCATGGAAGTGGATTCCTTCCGGGTGATGAAGGCGCTGGTGTCGGCCGGCTTCGGTTACACCATCTTGCCGGCCTCGGCACTGCGGGAGGATGTCGCCACGGGTCGCCTGTCCGCCACCGCCGTGGAAGGACCGCGGCTGATGCGACAGATTGTGCTGGCCCAGGCCCCGGGACTGCCTCCCGGTCGCGCTACCCTCTGCGTGGCAGCGCAGATCCGCGCGCTCATCGAGAGCCTGATAGACCAGGGCGAGCTGGCGGGTGCACTGCTGGCCGCGAAAACCTGAGGCCCAGAACAACCTGGGCTCGGCGGCTGTGACGCAGGCGGACAGTGCTTACAGCGCTGCCGCGTAGTCCTGCATGGCGCCAGCCAGGGTGAAATCCCGTTCGGTGATACCCCCGGCGTCGTGGGTCGTCAGCGCCACCGATACCCGATTATAGACATTGAACCACTCGGGATGGTGATTCATCTGCTCCGCCTGCAGGGCGCTGCGGCTCATGAAGGCGAAAGCCGCCTTGAAATCGGCAAACTGGAAATCCCGAGCCAGCTTGCCCTCGCGCAGCTCCCAGCCCGGCAGCGCCGCCAGGCGCTGGCTGATTTCGGTTTCGTTCATCGGTTTATCTGACATGATCTCACGGCCCTCCCAGGCTCTCGATGGTGGCACCGGGAGGATGAGCTGCGTGCTCGCACTCACTCCTCGCCGACTGCCCTCGCGCGTGACTGTTCACCTGCCGGCGCCTGGTCCAGCAGGAAATGATCGGGCTTCGGTTCCCGGGTCATGTTCCAGTAATCCACCAGGCGCCAGGGGCTGGACAGGTACAGGCGCCCCTTGCTGTTCTGGTAATAACTCTTGACCCGCGGGTGGCCCCAGATCATCTGCTTCAGCTTGGCATCCAGCTGGTCATTGTACGCATCGTGCGCCTCGCGGGTCACTTCCAGCGTGCTCGCCCCACGCTGATGCATGAGGTCCAGGCAGGCGAGAATGTAATGGATCTGGCTCTCCGCCAGGATATTCACCCCACCGCCGTGATTGGGCGCGCTGTTGGGACCGGAGCCGACAAACAGGTTGGGGAAGCCGGGCACCAGCAGACCGTAATAGGCCCGGGGATCCTCCTCGCCCCAGAGGTCGCGGATGCTGACACCATCGCGGCCGGTCACTTCCACCGTGGAGAGCATCTTGGCGTGCTGGTAGCCGGTGGCGAAAATGATCACATCCAGTTCCACCAGGCGACCGTCCGCGGTGATGATGCCGTTTTCCACAATGCGCTCGATGCCATCGGTCTCCAGGCTCACATTGTCACGCTTGAGCATGTCAAACCAGCCATTGTCCATGCAGAAGCGCTTGCCGCCGGGCGGGTAATCCGGCGTCACCTTCTCCTTCAGGTCCGGGCGACCCGCCAGTTTCTCGTCGATATAGCCCAGCAGGTACTGGCGGATCTGCTCATTGGTGGCGTTCACCGAGACCTCTGGCATCTGCCACTCGGGGTCGATCAGCACGTTGTTGTACCAGTTGTCCGAGGCATTCCAGTAGGTCTGCAGGCGCCACCACTGGGCGTAGTGAGGAATCTCGCGCATGGCCCGGCAGACCGGCTCCGGCACCTTCTCGTTGAGGTTGGCGATGGGCATCACCCAGTGCTTCGAGCGCTGGAAAACGGTCAGGTGCGCGGCGATTTTCGCCATTTCCGGGGAGACCTGCATGGAGCTGGCGCCGGTGCCGATCACCGCCACGCGCTTGCCGGCCAGGTCAATACTGTCGTCCCAGCGTGCGGTATGCATCTTTTCGCCGCGAAAGCTCTCGTGCCCGGGGATATTGAAGGGCTTGGGGCGGGTACTGAAACCCACGGCTGTCATGACCGCGTTGTAGTGGCGCAGGGTTTCACTGCCATCCGCCAGGGAACGGGTGAGAACATCCCACAGGCCGGTTTTCTCGTTCCAGGTGCAGCTGACCACCTCGGTACTGAAAATCACCCGCTTGCGGATGCCAAACTTCTCCGCCGTATGCACCAGGTAGTCCTGATTCTCCTGGCCCCGGGAAAACCAGTGCTTCCAGTCACCGTTCAACTCGAAGGAGTAGGAGTAGTAATGGCTGGGCGTATCCACCGCCAGGCCGGGATAGCGGGTGTGGAACCAGGTGCCGCCCACCTCGGGGTTGCGCTCGACAATGTCGTAGTCATAGCCGGCCTCGGCGAAGCGCACGCCGGCATTGATGCCGGTCAGCCCCGCACCGATGATCAGAATACGGAAACCCTCGGGCGGCTGTCCGTAGGGTACCGGGTCCTGGCCGGGAATGTGGGTAAAACCCGACTGCTCCAGCACCAGCGGCACAAATTCGTCGGCAACCGGCTCACCCACGCAAACACTCATCATGCGCTGCAGGGTCTTCTCGTCATGTACGAGCGGACGCGGCGGCGGATCCTGGGTCAGCAGCGCCTGCAGCTTCTCCCGGAGGGCCTCGGCCAGCGCCTCGGGGACCGCGGCACCACCCGCCATCTGTGGGTGAATGTATGGTGCGTAGTGATCCAGTTCGGCGGTATCGCCGGACAGGTGCACGTAGACCATCAACAAAGTGGGTACATCCGCCCCGGCGAGCACTTCCCGCAGGCCCTCGTGGTCGCGGATGGGCAGTACCGACAAGTCGTTGGCGGTGGAACGCAATTGGGGAATCTCGGTCATTGGGCAATCCAGAGGCAAAGATGAAACAGGGCTTGAGGGAAACTGGCCGCAGCCATTCAGCTGTCTTGCTTATTATTTAATTATTCATAATATATTAAAGTCCGAGCGGAGTCGCAAGCGCCCAGAAGGGGAAGACCTGACGGTCCGGGAGCTCAAAGTAAAGCCGGCAACCGGAGAACCCGGTTGCCGCAAGGAATGGGCGGGGAGAGGCCCGACCCGCTACCGGGTCGGGCCGGGATGGTTACAGCTCGAGCGTAAAGTCGATGCCGAAGGTGCGCGGCATGTTGTAAACCGCTGTCATGTTGATGACCTCGTTACCGAACACGTTGATGTCATCCTCGTCCAGCAGGTTTTTGGCCCACACCGAGACGTTGATCATCCCCGGACCCGTGGCAATGCCCGCAAGACCGGCTCGTGCATCGAGAATCCAGTAGGCATCCCGCACCGACAACCTGTCGGCCTCCGGAAAGCCAGTGGCGAGGGCCACGTTATCGGTCTCGGAAAGGTAGCGCGCATCGAGGCGAGCGAAGGGGTTGCCACCGGCCAGCTGCTGCGGAAACTCGTAATCCAGCGATATGCGACCGTTGAGATCGGGCGCACGAATCGGGCGCACCTGGTCGGCAATATCGACACCATTGCGCAGGTACTCCTTGTACTCGAGGTCATACCAGCCCAGGGTCGTGCTCAAGGTGAGGCCATCGGTGAGGATCGCATCGACTTCCAGTTCCGCCCCGGTGATTTCCACCTGGCCGGCATTCTCGAAGCGCTGCTTGCCATCGTTGAAGGTCTGTACCTGCAGATCCTCGTAGTCCATGAAGAAGGCCGCTGCATTGAGCCGCAGGCGGTTGTCGAGGAACTGTGACTTCAGACCCACCTCGTAGTTGGTCATCTCCTCGGGGTCGTAGGCAATGCCGTTCATGATACCGCCAGCGGAGAAGCCGGTGCCCACCTTGGCATAACTCATGATGTCCTGTGCCCAGTTGTAACTCAGCACGACGGTGTAGTTGGTTTGGCCGTAGTCGAGGGTGTAGATGCCCTCCCCCAGGTCCCCGGCGCCGGCGGACGCCCCCGTCTCGATCAGGTTGATCTCGCGCTCGTCCTCGGTGCGACGCAGGCCGAGGGTTAGATCCAGCTTGTCAGTGACCGAGTAGGTGCCTTGGATAAAGGCAGCCATGGAATCGTTGTCAGTCGCCGAGGTGTTTACGCCATTGCCGAAAATGGGGTCCAGGAATGACGGCACGACCACGCCGTTTTCAACCGGCTGCAGCACGCCCAGCACGTTGTGCGCCTCTGACTCCTCCTGGAAGTAGAACAGGCCGGTGACCAGCGTCAGGCGATCGGTGGTCCAGGTCAGCTGCAGCTCCTGGCTGACCTGGTCCTGCTCCAGTGAACGCGCGGTAAGCAAGGTGAAAAAGCTGTCATTAGGGCCCGGCGGATTGGCGAGAATTCCGGCAACATCACCAGCGAAAAGCGCGCCCATTTGCGCCGTGGTGAATTTCCAGCCACCGGTGCCACCGAGGTCGTAGATGGACGGGCGCTGCTTCATTTCCCGGTAGGCCGTGATGCTCTTGAAGCTGAGCTGGTCATTGATTTCCCAGCTCAGGGTGAGATTGTGTCCGCTGATGCGCAGAGGCTCTTCACTGGTGGCATTGGCAACACGGTTCAGTGGTTCGGTGCTGAGGTTGGTGATGCCGCCAAACAGCGGCTGAAAGGCATTGATGCCCGCCACCAGCGGCGCCGTGGCACCGACGATACCCAGCTGCTGCACGGGAGCACCCACGGTCTTGCTGTCGGTGTGGTCAAAGCGGTAATCGATCAGCACGCTGTCGCTGGCCTCGAACTGGGCACCCAGCATGAAGGCATCAGCTTCCTTGCCACCCAGCTCGTTGGCATAGGTGAGTACACCCATGCTGGGATCACGCAAGCGAAGATCGACACTGTCCCCCGCTATCAGGTTCTTCGTGTAACCGTCCATCTCGTCATGCAGGTAGCTCATCTTCAGACTGAGGCGTCCCATGGCCGGCAAATTCAGCGTTGTGCGACTGCGGAAAGCACTGTAATTGCCGATGGAAATGTCCTGCTTGAGGCCAAACTCCCCCGTGGGCGCCGCCGTGGTGATACTGATGGCCCCCCCGGTGGAGTTGCGACCGAACAGGGTGCCCTGGGGGCCGCGCAACACCTCCACCCGCTCGATGTCGGCAAGATCGAAGATGGAGCCGATGGTGCGCCCGATGTAAACACCATCCAGATAGGTAGCAATCTTCGGATCCACTGCCGCATCGGACACCCCGGAGGAGACACCCCGAATATTGATCTGGGGGATGGTACTGCGGCCCTGATTGACAATGTTGAGGTTGGGCGCGAGATTGCTCAGTCCCTCAAGGTTGGTCACCCGAAAATCACTCAGCGTGTCACTGCTGAGGGCCGTCACGGCAATCGGTACGTTCTGCAGATTTTCCTCGCGCTTCTGCGCGGTAACGATGATTTCCTCGAGGGCGCTGCTGCGCTGAGCAGCCTCCTGGGCCAGGGCGCTACCGCCGATGACCAAGGCTACGGCGGATACCATGGCGCGAACAGGCAGGGACGTTGCTCTCATGCTTTTCTCCAGTCATTTATAATTTATATCTGGTTATCAACGGGTACCCGATACACCGTCGGGCACCCTGGGCCCAGGGCCATTATCCATCAACTGCCGGAAACTGGCAGTACAATCAGGCAGCCCGCTCGGCCTCCCGTTGCCGGGCGCGGACCTTCATCTCCTCCATTTCCTCATAATACACCCCCTCGCTGATCACATTGGAAAGCTCGGGGTAATCCACCGCCAGCACATTGCGCATGCCGATGGCTTCCCGAGCAGCCTCGGGGGTCAAATGCAGAATGTCTTCATACTTAAGCATGAAGTATGGCTCGGAAGTCCGCCCAATCAGCAGCCCCCGCTCCATGCGCTCGACGATCGCCTGCATGCACTCGGGATAGTGCAGCGTGGTGCGCATCAGCTGACCCGTCAACAGGGTACTGTTGATGATGGTCAGCTTGCCCGCCAGTTTTGGACCCAGGTGCTTGTGGGTATTGGTGATTTTCATCGCCGTGGGCACCATCTCGTTGATGATGTCGAAGGGGGCCGCGGCGAGAATGTGCTCAAAGATGTCGTGAATCTGCGAGCTGCGCATCGCCCAGTATTCCATGTCACTGCGGGGCTCGTGCAGCTCAATGATGTTGGGCTCGAACTGGCGGTCGTAGAGATAGCGGTAGTAAATCCCCCCCACGGTCTCCGGCGGGTAGTCCTTGAAGTCGTCGCGCTCCATGGTGGAGAGATAGCGCTCGGAGAGCCACTTGGCAAAGGCAGGATTGACGGCCTTTTCCTCATCAAACAGCTGCTGGATCTCCTCCGGGTCCTCCACCGCGCCAAGGGCCTCGAACAGGGCCGGCAGCGAGTAGGTGGAAGGCAGGTCGCGTCCGGTGCGCCCCAGCATGCGCAGGGCAATCGCGTCGCGCACCCGCGCGTCGTTCAGATACTTCGAGGAGCTGAGCAGGATCGAGCTCTCGGAAACGGGCTGGCTGACGCCCTTCATCAGGTAGGGGGTTTTCTTGTCCGTCATGTTGTGGGTACCTCGATTCGTCTGTTGGGATCGGTCGTGGCTGCCTCAGGCGGCAGCCGGACTGAGCATTTCACCGGGAGCGGCACCCGTGGGGCGGCCTTCGGCAAAGGTCACCTCGCCATTGACCATGGTCAGGCGCATCGGCGCCGGGTCGCGGGTAAAGCGCCAGGTGGTGCCGCCGTTCTCGTCGGGCACGTCGAAGGCCTTCTTCATCGGCCGGCGATCGACCTCATCCAGGTTGAACACGGTGATGTCGGCACGCTTGCCGACCTGGATCTTGCCCAGGTCCTGCAGACCAAAGAAGTCGGCAATCTTGCCGGTCTGGGCGTGCACCGCCTCCTCCACGCTGATCCAGCCCTTTTCGCGGCAGTAGTAGCTCAACAGGCGGATGTTTTCCCCACCGCCGCAGAGCATCTGACCGTGGGCGCCGGCGTCGGAGATGTTGGGCACAGTCCAGGGGTCCTTGATCAGGCCGACCACCATCTGCTCGTCCTGGGGGAAAGGCGCCATGTGAATGGTGGAGTGCACGGAGTTCTTCACCAGCCACTCGGCCATGGCGTCCGAGGGATGCACACCCAGCTGTTCGGCATACTCGGCCAGGGAGATGTCAGTGGGCCCAACGCCGTTTTCCGAGTTGATCAACAGCAGACTCTGGGGGTTGGCGAAGGGGGAATGCTTCCAGACCTTCTCGTCCCAGCTGCTCCGGGCACGGGCGCGCCAGTCGGGATCCTGCAACAGTCGGAGTTTTTCCTCCTCGCTTTCCACCAGCACGACCTCGTGCCAGACATAGTCATTGGACTGGGCAAAGATCAGCGACTTCTTGATGCTGATCACGCTGGTCGGCGGCACATGGGCAAAGCCGGCGCGTATGTCCCGCTTTTCCTGCTTGAAGCGCTCCCGCAGGGGACCCACCTTTTCCTCGATGTCCTTCTGGAAGGTCAGGGTCGGCGCCATGCCCGCCACCTGGGCGCGGATCGGGCGGTCGCCAATCAGCCGGTCGATACGTTCGATGGACTGCGGCGCGGTCTTGCGCATGAAGGTGTCCACGATGACCTGCAGGGTGGCACCGGGATGTTTCGCCAGGACATCCAGCAGGGCCTCCCACTCCGCATCGTCGGCCTTGAGCGTGGGGACCGGGCGATCCTGGCCGTCGTGATCCAGCAGGTTGGAGGACATGCCCAGGGCACCGGCAGCCAGGGCCTCGTCAAGCATGTCGCACATGCGCTGCACTTCCTCGGGGGTCGCCGCGCGCTCCCAGGCCTCCAGGCCCATCACCACCAGGCGAATGGCCAGGTGCCCGACAAAGGCCCCGTAGTTGGCCGGCACCTTGACCTTGCTGGTCATGGACGCCTTGTACTCGGGCCAGCTGCGCCAATCCCAGGGCAGGTGCTCCAGGAAGGGCGCCACGGGGATGTCCTCGAAGAAGGAAAAGATATTCACCATCTCCATGCGCACGGCCTCGTCGTCGGAGACCGGTGCAGCGGTGAAGCCACAGTTGCCGAGGATGGTGGTGGTCACACCGTAACCCGGCAGCGGATCCAGGTCCGGCTGCCACCACATGTTGGCATCGAAGTGGGTGTGGGTTTCGATAAAGCCCGGCGCCACATAGCAGCCGCTGGCATCCACCACCTGCTCGCCGGCCTCCGGCTGCAGCCCGGGGGCGACCTCGGCGATGCGCCCGTCGCGCACGCGCACGTCCGCGGCAAAAGCCGGTGCACCGGTACCATCGACGACCGAGCCGCCACGAATCAGGGTAGTGTTCATGGGGTTTATCTCCACTGTTGATTCAACACGTCAATTGGCCGCCAGCGCGTACTGTCGCTCGCGCAGCCCCACCAGGGCCAGGCAGGCGGCGGAAATCACAAAACCACCGATCATCAGACTCACCGGAGCCACATAGCTGCCGGTCATTTCCCGCACCAGACCGACCACCGGGGACAGACCAAACAGAAAGGGCAGCGTGGTCAGGCCGGTGAGGCCGCTGACAAAGGCGAAACGCTGCTGGCCGAAGATGCGCACCACGACGACGGCCTTGGCGGTACCAAATCCCCCCAGGCAGATACCGATCAGTACGGCATCCAGGACCAGCAGGGGGTAGGAGACCGGCGCAATCAGGATCAGCCAGACCACCATCTGCAGCAAAGCGTTGCCGAGCAGCACCCCCGCTGCATTGAAGCGGTCCGCCAGGGTGCCCAGCAACAGCGAGCCAATCACCGCGGAGCCGCCGGAAATGGCCAGCAGCAGGGTGGCCTTTTCCATCGACCAGTCACTCTCCACCAGCAGGGGTACCATGTGGGTGTTCTTGGCGATGCCGGCGCCCATCATCAGACCTGTCGCCAGCACCAGGGGCAGGAATGCGGGATGGCCGAGCACATCGCGCAGAAGGGGATTGTTACTCACGCCCTGCCCGCCCGCAGCTCTCCGCTTCTCCGCGTCGCTCCCGACGGCCCCCACGAGGTGTTGCGGGCGATCAACCACAAACAGCAGCAGGGGCAAAATCGCCAGGTATCCCGCCGCAATCAGCCACAGCAGCCCCTCAAAGCCCAGCACCGGAAGCAGCTTCACCACGGCCAGGGGCACCAGCGTCACTGCCACCGGCATCATCACCAGCCCCAGCACAAAGCCCTGACGGCGGGTGAACCAGTTGTTGACCAGGGTGATCGCGGGAATATTGCCCAGCAGGCTGACCCCGGGGCCGATGAGCAGGCCGAAACAGGCGAGCATGACCGGGTAGCTGTCCGTGAGGGTCATACCGGCGAAGCCCAGGGAGGCGAGGACCGCGCCGCTCATCATCACCGGACGAATGGAGATCCGCCCCAGCAGGCTGCCGATGAAGGGCGCCACCAGACCGGTGGCCAGCACCACCAGGGAAAAGGCCAGTGCCGCCTGGGCACGACCCACGGCGAAATGCCGCTCGAACTCGAGAATCAGCACCCCAAAGGAGCCGTAGCACAGGCCAACCGCGGTGTTCTGGGCGACAAAGGCGATCACGGCCATAAACCGGGCATGGCGTTCCGGGTCCGGCAAACTGCTCGTCTGCACCGTGTCCAGGGGGCGTGCGGCAGCCGCCTGTCCACTCGCAGGGAGATCGGTGCTTGCAGTACTCTCAGGCATGTTGGATCATTGTTAACATTATTTAGTAAACGCCGTTCAGAATAAGAGGCGGGGGCGAGTCAGGTCAAGAAAAAACGGTTCAGGCGACTGTACCGGCCGCACCACCCAAAGGGTGGATCGCAGTCGGCACATGGCCCAGGAGGGGGACAACATGGCGACACAGACATCGGCGCGGGGACGCAAGCCCTCGCTGTCTCGGGAGAAGATCGTCCAGCGCACCCTGGAGTTGCTCGCCGAACTGCCCCCCGATCAGTTCAGCCTGCGCCGCCTGGCGCAGAGTCTCGGCATCACCCCGGCCGCCCTCTACGCCTACTTTTCCGGCCAGGAGGAGCTACTCAAGGCCGCCGCCATGGAGGTGGCCAACGGCATTGACCTCAGCGGCATCGACGAAGCGGGGCCCTGGCGCGACAACCTGCAGCGCTGGGCCCAGGCCGTACGTGCCCGCTACCTGCAGTACCCCCACATCGCCCTGTTGATGCAGATGAGCCCCTATGTACCGCCCGGCTGGTTCCGGGTCATCCTCCCGGTTTTGCGCCTGCTGCGCGCCAGCGGCCTGCGCGACGAAGCTCTGCTTGTTGCCTTCAAGAGCTTTATCCGCGGGGTCGCCGGCCTGGTCATGGTGGAGCTGCAACACGACGCCGTGGTCAGCCCGGTGCACCGGCAGGATGCCCGGGACGCGCTGACCGCACTGTCCGAGGGAGACCGCAGGCAGCTGGAGGAACTCCTGCCGAGACTCGGCCCCGACAACAGCGAAGAGCTGTTCAACCAGACCGTGGAAGTCCTGCTGGAAGGTATCGCCGTGCGCACGCGCGGATAATTCCTCAACGCCAGCTTCCCTCACCGCACCCCACGGCCCCTTCCAGCCCGACAGCCTGAAGTCGCACGCCGGGCTTACCTGCCTAATAAATTATGTGTAATATATTGTTAATATAAGTCGCTCAGAAATTTGGGCAGTCCGCCCGTCCTCCCAAAAACCACAAGCAGAAGGACCCATTGGATGAATCGTCCCGCTTTCGCTCGTTCCGGCCAAAGTACTCAAAGTACTCAAAGTATCATCAGCGCCGGGCTGAAAAGACACAAGCTGGCCATGGCCATCGCCGCCACCTGCATCGCCCCCACCGCGGCAGCCCAGCTGGAGGAAATCGTGGTGACCGCCACCAAGCGATCGGAGCTGGTCACCGACCTGGCCCAGACGGTCAACGTGGTCACCGGCAATCAGCTCGACGAGTTCAAGATTTTCCAGTTCGAGGACATGGAGAAAATGGCGCCGGGCCTGGACCTGGAAACCGCCACACCGCGCTCCTGGAGCGTCAGCCTGCGCGGCGCGCCCTACAACCCTGACTCCAGTGCCGAACCCACCGTGGTCACCTACTGGAACGGCCTGAAGGTCTACCCGAATGCCGCCTTCGCCCAGCTCTACGACATCAGCCGCATCGAGGTACTGCGCGGCGCCCAGGGCACCGTCCAGGGCGCCACCTCTCCCTCCGGTGCCATCCAGATTCACACCCAGCAGGCCGACGGCGCCGGCGTGCACGGCTATCTGCGCCAGAACCTGGTCAGCGGCGGTAACAGCCTGACCGAGGGCGCGGTGAATCTGCCGCTGATGGACGGCATGGCCGGGGTGCGGATTGCCGGCGTGTATTCCGACGAAGACCGCGACGCCCGCAGTGCCGCCTCGGGACAAAAAGGCTACTCCCGCACCCAGGGCGGCCGCATCAGCTTCTTCGCCGCGCCCACCGACCGCCTGGATCTGTCACTGACTTATGACTACCTGGAAGTCGACGCCGACGCCCTGACCACTGTGGAAGGCCGCGATCTGCTGGGGAACGGCAACCCGACACTGGCAGGCAATGACCGGCGCTCCCTGGAGGACGCCAGCGCCAGCGTCTTCCGCCGCAACCAGATGACCAACCTGACCGTCAATTACGCCCTGGACAATCACACCCTGACCCTGGTCAGTGGCTACCTGGACCTGTGGCAGTCCAGCCAGCGGGATACCGACTTCGGCAACATCTTCCCCGACTTCCCCCTGCCCACGGTCACGGAAAGCAGCTATGAAACCTGGAGCCACGAACTGCGCCTGGCCAGCGACTTCGGCGGTTTCTGGGACTACATCATCGGCGCCTACTACTTCGACAGTGTCACCGACACCACCGACACGCGCTTCTCGCCAACGCTGTTCTCGCGCATTCCCGGTGTGCTGCCCAGCCAACCAGGGGTGCCCGGCATGCCCACCCTGGGCCTGGTCGATTCGCTGTCCCTGGCACCCGCGGACAACAAGACCGAGTCATTCTTCGTGGCCAATGAATTCAACCTGAGTGACACCCTGCAGGCCAGCGCCGGCCTTCGCTGGCAGCGCAACGAACTGTTCCGCAATGTCACTACGCTGGCCGGCAGTGACGTGGTTTTCAGCCCCGAGTTTGTCCTGCCCGGGGGCACGGTGCTGGCGAGCATCCCGGAGCAATTCCAGACCTACACCGACGAAGCGGTAACCGGCAGCCTGGGCCTGTCCTGGGACATGACACCCGAGGTCATGGTCTACGGCAGCTATGCCCGCAGCTATCGCCCCGGCGGCTCGGTGATGGAGCCCACCGTGGGCATCGACCCCTCGCTGATCACCTACGACGAGGAGACCAGCGACAACATCGAGTTGGGTTTCAAGTACGTCTCCGCGGACAACCGCCTGCAGGTGAGCGGCGCAGCCTACTACCAGCAGTTCGATGGCTTCATCCAACGCAACGAGGGCACGGTGCTCGACCTCGACGGCGACGGCGTGCTGGATACCGCGCTCTCGGGCGGCACCAACTTCAACGCTGATGCCGTCATCCGCGGCGTAGAGTTCGAGGGGCGCGCCATGCTCGCCGACAACTGGGACCTGTTCTTCTCCACCAGCTACAACGACAGCAAGTTCGACGATGCCGCGGTACCCTGCGGCAACTTCGGCGACGCCGCCAATCCGGGCAGCCAGCTGCGCACCTGCAGCACGGACGGCCGCATGGGTACCGCGCCCAACCTGAGCGCCACCGTCAGCAGCGAGTACCGCTTCCCGGGACTGGTTGCCGGCAACGACGCCTACATCCGCGGCCTGGTGCGCTACGTCGGCAGTCGCGAAGACGACAACGCCGCCTTCAACCCGGCACTCTATGACGGCTACCGGGTGAAGAGCTACAGCACCTGGGACCTCTACGCCGGCCTGCAGGCCCCGGACCAGCGCTGGGAATTGTCCCTGTGGGCGCGCAACCTGTTTGACCGCGAAGCCACCAATGCCCTGGGCAAGAGCCACGCGGTCTCGGGTACCAACGCAGTACTGCCGGGCGCGCCCGCGCAGACACTGTTCTCCGGCTACAGTGACGTGACCGTGATCCCCGCACGCACAGTGGGCGTGACCGCCACCTGGCGTTTCGGTGACTGAGGGCTGAGCTGAGGCTTTGTCCGGCGCCGGCACGACCCGCCGGCGGCCGGACAAGGCTCTACATTCAGCACTTTACCCGGGAGCGGCGTGCCGCGCGCGCCAGCCCTGGGGCGTCTCCCCCGTCCAGTCGACAAAGGCCCGCCGAAAGGCGCGCACATCGCTGAAGCCCAGCTGCGCAGCGATGTCTCCCACCTTGGCATCGCCGTGTCGCAGCAGGGCCCGCGCCCGCTGCTCCCGCTGTTCCCGCTTGATCCCGACATAGGTCGTGCCCTCCTGCACCAGTCGCCGGTGAAAGGTCGCCGGGCTGGTATTGAAGAAGCGTGCAATCTGATCGAGGCTGGGCAGGCGCCTGTTGCGCACCAGCTGGGTCTGGATAATGCTCGCCACCGCGTCCCGGAAGCGCCATTGCCCGCCCGGCTCGAAGAGCTGATCGAAGGGCAGTACGGCCAGAACTTCCCGCAGATCGGCTGCATCGCGCACCACGGGTCGATCCAGCAAGGGCGCCGGGAAATCAAAACTGTTGTCCGGCGCACCGAAGGTGAGTGGCTGCAGGAAAAAGCCCTCCAGGACCTCCCGCTCCATCACCTGGTTGGCATACACCGCATAGCCCTGGATTGGCAGATTGCTGCCGATCAGCCAGGCAAACAGTCGCCGGTAGAACGCCAGGCCAAAAAGATCCGTGAGCAGGGCACTGGGGCTGTCGCGCAAACGCCGCGTGGCCATGTGGAAACGCGCCCGGCCGCCGCTGACGGCCAGCGACAACTGAGCGCCGCGACCACCGAGCATGGCGCAGAAGCGCGCCGCGCGCTCGATGGCCTCGCGCAGGGTGCGACAGGTGATCACGCAGTAACAGAGCATGTCCACCTCCTCCTTGCTCATCGGCGGCAGCTCACCCTCCCGGTTGGCCCGCTCGGAGAGCGCCGTGATGCAGTGCTCGAGGATGCCCAGGGCCGCATCCAGCGTCGTGGCCCGGCCGTCGCCAAGCTCCGCCATGTCCCCGCCGCTGGCAACATATTCGTGCACCAGAGCGTCAACGAAAGCCCCGAGTCCCTCGGGCAGGCCGGCACAGTCGGCAGCCAGGCCCTCCCGCGCTTCGGTCGATGCTGGGCGTTGTCGTTCTTGCAAAAAAATGTCCCCCTGCTGCCGGCTTTGGTCCTCTCCTCGAGCCGCCGCCGCAGTATAGTCTGTGGGCACAGTGGCAGCATGCCCTGCATTTTCTCCGCATGAATACGAGGAATAATCATGAAACTAGCCAAACGCGAGATCCGCTACGGCGGCGCCATGCTCGACCAGAAAGAAGTCGATGCCGTTGTCAATGTCATGCAGACCAGCATGGTGGTCGGCGAGAATGTCACCACCTTCGAGAAGCGCTGCGCCAATCTGCTGGGCAAGGACTACGGCGTGATGGTCAACTCCGGCAGCTCCGCCCTGCTGCTGGCCATTCGCCTGCTGGACCTGCCCCCGGGTTCCGAGATCATCACCCCGACCCTGACCTTCGGCACCGACATCTCCAGCATCGTGATGAACGGTCATGTGCCGGTGCTGATCGACGTCGAACCCGACACCTACCAGATCAACATTGACCGTATCGAAGACAACATCACCCCGAAGACCAAGGCCATGCTGGTGCCCTCCCTGGTCGGCGGCATGCCCGACTGGGACCGCCTGCGGGAAATCGCCGACAAGCACGGCCTGAAACTGATCGAGGACAGCTGCGACACCCTCGGCGGCACCTACCGCGGCACGCCACCCGGCAAGCGCAGCGACATCACCGTCACCAGCTTCTCCATCTTCCACATCATCACCTGCCTGGGCAACGGCGGCCTGGTGGCGGTCAATGACCCCGCCCTGTGGGACCGCGCCCTGATGCTGCGCGCCTGGGGCCGCTCCTCGGAGAAGTACCTCTACGGCCCCCGCCAGCAGGACAGCGACGGCCGCTTCCTGGAAGACCTGGGTGACATCGAATACGACGGCATGTTCATCTTCGAGGAACTCGGCTACGGCTTCATTCCCAACGAGGCGGGCGCCGCCTTCGGCCACGAGCAGCTGAACAAGCTGGAAGAATTCACCCGCCTGCGCCAGGCCCGTTTCAGCCGTCACGATGACTACATGGACAGCCGCAGCGAGTACTTCATCAAGCCGCGGGTCTCCGACGATGTCTTCACCACCTGGATCTGCTACCCGGTGATGCTGCGCCCGGAACTGGGCTGGAGCCGCCGCAAGCTGCAGGAGCACCTGGAGGACGCCGGCATCTTCACCCGGGTAATTTTCTCCGGCCATGTGGCCCTGCAACCGATGATGAAAGATGCCGAGTTCCGCCTCGACCCCGCCGGCTACCCGAACGCCGAGCAGGTCATGCGTCAAGGCCTGATGCTTCCCTGCCACCCGACCATGACCGAGGAGGATTGCCAGTACCTCTACCAGGTGCTGGACGAATTCATCGAGCAGCAGAAAGCGGGCTGAAGCTCCCGCCCGCTCTGCACAACGGCGGCTGCTCCCGGATCCGGGGTAGACACCGTTTCCCACAACGCGGGCCCCGAGTTGCACCGGTGCCCGCACACTCCCCTCAGGCGCTCGTCAGCCGCGCCAGCAGATCATCATCCAGGGCTGCGTAAGTGCCCCGCTCGCGGTCCAGCCCGTAGAGCGGATCGGCCACCTCCGTCGGGTCAAAGCCCTCGTTACGCAGACGCACCTTCTGCAACTTGAAATTGGCGGTCACCTCTGGCCTCGGCAGAATGCGCACAAACAGCGGCTGGGCGTAGGCCGGCAGGTTCTCCGTTGCGCAGCGGTAAAAGGCATCCGGGTCGAAGTCGTGGCCCGGCTTCAGCTCCAGGGCCGCCATGCAGGCCCGCCCCTCGTGGCCCGGCACCTTCACGCCGTAGATATTGGTGGTTTCCGTGTCCGGGTAGACCGAGAGCTGCTGGGCCACTTCGGTGGTGGAAACATTCTCGCCCTTCCAGCGGAAGGTATCGCCGATGCGGTCGACAAAATAGAAGTAGCCGTCCTCATCGAAGCGGAACAGGTCCCCCGAGCGCCACCAGGCATCCCCCGCCTCGAACACGTCCCGGCGAATCTTGGCCTCGGTATCCGCCTGGGTGGTGTAGCCCTCGAAGGGCGCGACCCACTCGCCGTTGCCGCGACGGATCTGACCGTGCAGCTCCCCCACTTCCCCCGGCCCGCAGAGGATGTAATGCCCCTGCTCGTCGCGCATCAGCTCGTCGGCACCCTGATCGTAGCGCAGCAGGCGAACATGGCTCTGCTCCGGGAAGGGAATGCGGCCACAGGCCCCCGGCTTCTGGTCGAAGTTGGTCATGTTGGCGTTGGACTCCGTGGCGCCCCAGCCCTCCATGACCAGCACCTGCTCGCCAAAACGCTGCTTGAAGCGCTGCCAGACGTCGATTCCGATCCCCGAGCCCATGATCATGCGCAGGCTGTGGTTTTTTTCCTCGGGCACGGGCGGTACGTTGACCAGGTAGCGCACCACTTCGCCCACGTACTGAAACACCGTCACCCCCCACTGCTGCACATCCGGCCAGAAGCGCGAGACGCTGAAACGTCGCCGCACTACCACCGCGCCGCCACACTGCAGGGCGGTGCTGTACAGCGACATCAGCGCGGCGCCGTGGAACAGCGGCAGGGCGCAGTAGAAGACATCCTCCTGACCCAGCTCGACCACACTCATCCAGCCCGCGCCCACCGAGAGAAAACGGCCGTGGCTGATCAGGGCTGCCTTGGGCAGGCCGGTGGTCCCCGAGGTAAAGATATAGAAACACGGCCGCATGTTGTCGATGCCGGCGCGCAGCGCCTTGAAACCGTCCGCCGGCGCCGCGGCGGCGGGCAGCTGCTGCAGATCCCGGGCCGCGGGGTGACTGACCGCGTCCGGCGTGGCCGCATCGGCAATGCGGACGATCGAAAGTGCTGCGGGAAGATCATCGGTACTGCAGAGTTGCGCCATGCACTCATCGCCGATGAACAGCAGGCCCGCGCCGGTGACCCTCAGGGCATGACTCAGGGCAGTGCCCACCGCGGAGGTGTTGATCAGGCCAACAATCACGCCAATCCGCGCCAGGCCAAGCCAGGCGTAGAAAAACTCGGGACGGTTCTCGATCATTACCGCCGCCACATCCCCCGCCCCGAGGCCGAGCCCCAGGGCGACACGGGCGTAGTGGGCGGAGCGCTGCTCAAGTTGCGCCCAGGTGACCACCTCCCCCTCGTAGACCAGTGCCCTGCGCTCGCCCAGGCGCGCCGCCTGCTCCTCGAAGCAGTCGGGTACGAGGTAGTCGCGACGCATCATCATGCCGCCGGCGGCGGCGCGGTGACGGTCGATAATACGCTGGGTTTCTTCGCGGCTGACGGTCACGGTATTCTCCTGTGCTTGCGGGGGCCGATAACCAGGCGGAAATACGACCGGCCCCGCGGTTACATTTATATTAGAGGTAATTTATATTGCCCCCTCAAGCATCATGCCCGGCGAGCCGGACCACGCCGGCGGGGGAGCCGACAGTCTGGACCGGCCAACCCGCGAAGACCAGTCCCCCGAAGCAATCCAAGGAGACCATAATGAACTATCAAACCCTGCGCTATAAGGTGGACAAGGGCCTGCTGTTGCTGACCTTGAACCGTCCCGAGCAGATGAACGCCTTTACCGTCGAGATGGCCAACGAGCTGGTGGACGCCTACAACCGCGCCAGCGAGGACGACAGCGTACAAGTGATTGTGGTCACTGGTGCCGGCAAGGCCTTCTGCGCCGGCATGGATCTGTCCACCGGCGGCAACGTCTTTGGCCTCGACGAGAGTCAGCAACCGGGGCTGGGGGATCTGCGCGAGCGCCTCGATGAGCCGGACATCGAAACCGGGGTAAGGGACACCGGGGGCCGGGTGGCTCTGGCCATGCTCGCCTGCCGCAAGCCGATTGTCGGCGCCATCAACGGCGCCGCCGTGGGCATTGGCGCCACCATGACCCTGCCGATGGACTTCCGCTTTGCCTCGGAAAAAGCGCGCATGGGTTTTGTATTCGGTCGCCTCGGCATCACCCCCGAGGCCTGCTCCACCTGGTTCTTGCCGCGCATTGTCGGCATGGAGCAGGCGCTCGAGTGGCTCTATCGCGCCGATATCTTCGACGCTGCAGAGGCCCGCGACAAGGGCCTGGTGCGCGAGGTGACCAGCCCGGAAGCGCTGCTCGAGACTGCCTGCAGCTTTGCCCGCAGCCTGATCACCGATCGCTCACCGGTCAGCGTGGCCCTGATCCGCCAGATGCTCTACCGCAACGCGGCCCTGGAATCGCCGCTGGAGGCGCACCGCATCGAGTCCCTGGCCATGTTCTACAGCAGCGTGGGCGACGGCAAGGAGGGGGTACAGGCCTTCCTGGAGAAGCGCAAACCGGCCTTCACGGCCCGGGCTTCGTCCATGCCCCCGTTTTATGGCGATTGGATGGCCGAAGAATAATAGGAGCGCATGATGCCTGCACACCCTTCAACACTGCCCGGGACTGAACAGCTGGTCCAGCAATTTATCCACGACGAGCTGGTCCCGGGAGTCGCACTCGCCTGGCCCCTGGGCAATGGCGAGATCCACTACCACTGCAGCGGCACCCTGGCCCGGGACAGTCAGGTCCCGATACGGCCGGACAGCATCTTCCGCATCTTCTCCATGACCAAGCCGATTACCGGCACCGCGGCAATGATGCTGATCGAGGAAGGCAAGCTGGGCCTGGACCAGCCCCTCGCCGAAATCCTGCCCGCCTTTGCCGACATGCAGGTCATCGTTGACCGCGACCCGGCACAGACCCGCCCGGCAAAACGCGCGATCACCATTCGCCACCTGCTGACCCACACCGCCGGCTTTGGCTATCACAATGCCGGCGATCACATGGCCGAGCTCTACCTGCAGCACGGCCTGGTACCCGGTACCCGCAACTGGGGCCCCGCGCAAGGGCAGCTGCCGCCGGCATCGACCCTGGAGGAATTCGCCGAACGCCTGGCGCCCCTGCCCCTGGCCACCTACCCCGGCACCCGCTTCGAGTACAGCCTGGCAATCGACCTGCTGGGCCTGGTCATCCAGCGCGTTTCCGGCGCGCCCTTCGAGACCTTCCTGCAGCAGCGCATCTTCAAGCCCCTGGGCATGTCGGATACCGGCTTCCAGGTGCCCGAGGACCAGCTGCACCGCTTCACCACCCTGGCGGAACAGGGGGAGCAGGGCTGGCAGCTCGTGGATGACCCGCAAGACAGCGTGTACGCGAAACCCGCCCTGCCCTCGGGGGGTGGCGGCCTGGTTTCCACCGCTCGTGACTACGCCCGCTTTGCCGCCGCGCTGATGAACGATGGTGAATTCGACGGCGTTCGCCTGCTGCAAGCGGAGACCGCCCGCCTGGCCCGCTCCAACCTGCTGCCTGAGGGTGTCGATCACATCGAACTGCCCCTGGGCTACACCTGGCCCAATGTGGGTTTTGGCGCGGCCATGTCGGTGCAGACCGGGGACGGCGAGGCACCGGAGGGTGTATTCGGCTGGCCGGGGGCCGCGGGCACCGCCTGCTGGATCGACCCGACGCGAAAGTTTTTCCTGCTCTTCCTGGTGCAGTACTGGCCGCCGCACATCAATATCGACATGCGGCCGCGGGTGATTGCCGAGGCGTATCGGGATCTGGCGGAAGGCTGACAAGTAGTTGCTCTTTTACTACCAGTACCTCTGCTATTATCGGAACCTGGAGTACACCAGAATCCAGCCGAGCAACAACTTCCAACACAGGAGGCGAAGCAATGAGAAAGCAGCACGTTGTAGACCTGCTGAGCCGCAGCAAAGAGGAACTGCGTAGCCGCTTCGGGGTAACCCGCCTGGCGTTGTTCGGCTCGACCGCCAGGGACACGGCGAATCGCGAAAGCGATATCGATATCCTGGTGGCCTTCGACGGACCCGCAACCTCCAAACGTTATTTTGGTGTGCAATTTTATCTGGAGGACTTGCTTGGTCGTCCGGTCGACCTGGTCACAGAAAAAGCTCTGCGCCCGGAACTTCGTCCCTATATCGAGCAAGACCGCATCAATGTCTGAAACTAGCCGGCGTGAGTGGCGCTTCTATCTGGATGACATGATCTCCTTTACCGAGAAGGCTCTCACTTACACTGAAGGCTTTGACCAGACAACTTTCATAAACAGTGGACTGACCTACGACGCCACTCTGCGTAATCTGGAATTGATTGGCGAAGCCGCCGGTCATATTCCGGTGGCGGTTCGTGAACAACTCCCGGAAATCCCCTGGCGGATGATCGTCGCTACTCGCAATAGGCTCATCCATGGTTACCTCGGCATAGATAACGATACTCTCTGGAGTATCATCCGCGATGATCTACCCGAGCTATTGCCCATGCTCAAGACAGCAAGAAACTCACCAAACTTGTTTCGGAAGTGAGCCGCTAACAGTAACCCCAAGCCATTCTTCTTCATGCGTCCCTGTTTACAGCTCCCCGGCTTTGATTTAACTTACCAGTAAATCAATAACATCAGGTGCCCTCGCGCACCGGGAGAGACAAGATGCGCATCCTCGACGTGGACAGCCACTTCCAGGAGCCCGCCGACTGGTTCGAGCAGGCCAACCCCACCCTCGCGGCAAAACTGCCCAAGATGTCCGTCGAGGAAAAGTTTCTCGATGTGGTGGTGGGCGACCTGTTTGCCTCCATTCCCCCCGCCATGCGGCCGGAGCCGATGAGCCTGGTCCCGGAGTTCGTGCGCGAGAGCTACGAGCGCTTCATCAACGGTGGCGAGCCGCCGCCAGTGGCGGTGGAGGCCGGCGCCTTCCTGCCCGCGGCCAGCGAGCCGGAGGCCCGCCTGGCCTGGATGGACGCGCGCGGGATCGAGAAACAGGTCATCCTGCCCACCCTGGGTTACCACCCCTACCGCAACGCCGTGCGCAATGCCCCGGAGCTGGCACTGGACACCCTGGACACTTACAACCGCTGGGCCGCCGAGCGCCTGGCCGGGCACACCGAACGGTTGATTCCCGCGGTGGTGGTGGACCTGTCGGACGTCGACTGGAGCCTGCGCCAGTTGCGCGAACTGCGCAAACAGGGCTCCCGGGTGGCCTTCGTCAAGGCCGACCCCCACGGTGGCAAGGCCCTCAACCACCCCGACTTTGAACGCTTCTGGGCCGAGGCCGAGGCACTGCAGGTCAGCATCATGTTTCACGTCGGCGGCGCCCGCGCCGCCATGCATCCCGGTTGGGCGGTAAATGGTGGCGACATGGCCGCCTTCTACCGCCAGGCCTCCCTGGCCCGGGAAATGATTCCGCAGATGGCCCTGGGCGCCATGATCTTCGGCGGCGTGCTGGAGCGCTACCCGAAACTGGGAATCCTGGTGTCCGAGCTGGGTATCGACTGGCTGCCTCACTTCCTCGAAAGCATCGATGCCGCTGCCGACAACGAACGCCCGCAGATGCTCACGATGGCGCCCTACGATCTGCCCCTCAAGCCCAGCGAGTACATGCAGCGCCAGGTCCGGGTCTCGGTGGTCCATCAGCAGGATCGTCTGCGGCCCACCATCGAGCGGATACCCCCGGGGCTGGTGGTGTTCTCCTCCGACTTTCCGCATATCGAGGGGCACCAGGAAGCCGTGGCACTTTACGACTCGCAGCTGGAGGGTGTGGACCCGCGCACCCGGGAACTGTTCTTCGGCGCGGCCGCCGCCGAAATCATGCACATCTGAACCTGATAACACACTGCGAGGCAGCACCATGACAAACGAAACGGGAAGACTGAAAAGCGCCCTGAATCTGAACGGCGCACCGGTCATCGATGTCGACGCCCATTTCGAACCCGGCGACGACTGGCTGGCACCCTACCCCGACCTCAAGGCGCGCCTGCCGGTGGTGAATCCCGGCAAGCTGGCCGTCGACAGCATCTGCGGCGATCTTCTGCACGATGTACCAGAGGACAAGCGCCCGCCGATGGAAGATCTGGTTCCCCCGGGCGCCGCGATTCTCTTTGGCAAGGAAAAGGCCGAAGAGGCGGAGCGGCGCAAGGCCTTCGAGGGGCGCAACCAGATGCAGACCGCCAACGCCCAGGCCCGGCTGCAGTGGATGGATGCCCAGGGTATCGACGTGCAGAACATCATCTGTCTGTCGGGCATTTCCTACTGCAGCGCCATCGACGATGTCGGCCTGCGCCAGGAGGTTACCGCCACCGCCAACAACTGGCTGGCGGATACCTGCGACGAAGGTGGCGAGCGCATGCTGCCGGTGGCGGCGGTCGACTACACCGACCTCCACTGGGCCGCTGCTGAGCTCAAGCGCATGCGCCAGCGCGGCTGCCGGATCTTCCTGATCCCCGCCTATCCGGTGAACGGCGTGCCACCCATGCATCCGGACTGGGACGTGATCTGGGATACCGCCGTCAACAACGGCATGGTGCCGATGATGCACACGGGCTTCGAACACATGCGCTTCGATCCCGGCTGGGCCAATACCGGGGGGGACACCACCCTGCTGCGCATGCTCGGGGGCGCCCACCGCCACGTGGCCCCCACCACCCTGCTCAACGGCATGATCTACAGCGGCCTTTTCGAGCGTTTCCCCACCCTCACAGTACTCCTTGCGGAAGTCGGCACGGGCTGGCTGCCCTTCATGTACCGGGAAATCGACGACCGCGTGTCGCCGGTGGCAGAACTCTTCCTGGGCAAATCAACACTGAAGCTCAAACCCAGCGAATACCTGGCGCGCAACGTCAAGGCCACGCCCCTGGATGGCGGCAACGACCGCCCCTTGCTGCGCATCATGGAAGATCTGCCCGAGGAGATGCTGGTCTTCTCCAGCGACTTCCCCCATTTCGAGGGCTTCACCGACCCGGCGGAACACTACGGGGCCCTGCTCGCAGGACTGTCCGACCGGCAGCGCCGGGCCTTCGCCGGTGGTACCATGGCGAAGATCTTTGCGGACATGGGTCAGCCCCTGACCGTGCCGCAGTGATCACGGAGCGCTCGCCCGGCGCAAGCGGCGGCGGGCGCATCGCCATGACAATAAGACGAGGAGTTCATCAACCTTGTTCAAGACCATTGCGCTTCTTAAATGCAAGCCCGGCCTCTCGCGCGAGGCTTTTATCGACTACTACGAGAACCACCACGTTCCGCTGATCCGCAGCCTGCTGCCCCAGATCTGTGGCTACCGGCGCAATTTCGTCGAGCCCGAAGGCGCATTTATCAATGCCGGTGCCGCGGCGCGCGATTTCGATGTGATCACCGAAATATGGTTCCCGGATCGCGCCGCCTATGATGCGGCGATGGCCCTGCACGCCCGCCCCGAGGTGGCACAGGCCATCGCCGAGGACGAGGAGAACTTCCTGGACCGCAGCTGCACCCGCATGTTCGTGGTGGACGAGCGCCTGTCCAGCTTCGACTGACATCATGCGTGTTGGACGGCTCCCTGATCGTGCAGACCTCAGGGCAGCGGCAGCGCCATGGAATTGCCATAATCAAAAGGATCCCGTTTCCGTGCACAGTTACCATCTTTCCGCCCAGGCGCCCACCCTGGATATTCCCGGCGCCGCCCTCGGGCTGGCGCAACGCGAATCCGACACCCCCGAACCCGGTCCCGGCCAGGTGCTGGTGCGCCTGCGCGCCAGCGCACTCAACTATGCCGATCTCAGTTTTCTCGCCGGGCACATGCCCCATGCCGAAGGCCTGATACCCCTGCTGGATGGTGCCGGCGAAGTCGCGGCGGTGGGCCCGGGCGTCCAGCGCTGGCAGGCGGGTGATCGCGTCATCGCCAATCCCCACCAGAACTGGCTGGCCGGCGAGCTGCGCCCGCCGAACTACGGTGCGGTGCTGGGTGGCATGATCGACGGCACCCTGCGGGATTATGCGCTGGTGCCCGAGACCGGGCTGGCGGCGACACCGGAGCACCTGAGCGACGAGGAGGCCGCCGCCCTGTCCTGCGCCGGCTTGACCGCCTGGAACAGCATCATGGGCGGGCCACCCCACCGGCGGGTCTGCGCCCCGGGCGAGAGCGTGCTGGTCCAGGGCACCGGCGGTGTCGCCCTGTTTCTGCTGCAGTTCGCCAAACTGGCGGGCTGCCGGGCCATTGCCCTGACCTCGACGGCGGAAAAGGCCGAGTTTCTGCGCGAGCGGGGTGCCGACGCGGTAATCAATTACCGGGAAAATTCCGCGTGGGGTGACAGCGTCGTCGAACTGACCGGCGGCCGCGGCGTCGACCTGGCGGTGGAGCTCGGTGGCCCCGGCACCCTGCCGGAATCCATCAAGGCCGTGCGCCCCGGCGGCAGGCTGGCCCTGATCGGCATTGTGGGAGGTATGGGCAGCGTGGACTATCTGCACATGATCCCGATCATCCACAAGGCCCTGACACTGTTCGCCAACTCCATGGGTAGCCTGGCGGATCTCGAAAACATGCTGCAGGCAGTGAGCCTGCACCAGCTGCGCCCGCATATCGACCGGGTCTTCCCTTTCGACGAAGCACCCGAGGCCTACCGCTATTTCGCCGGGCGCGGGCACATTGGCAAGGTGGTAATTCGACATGACTGATACACAGCGATTAGTGGGCTGCTGGCTGTTGAAGGCCTACCAGCTGGAACAGCCCGACGGCAGCGTGATTCATCCCATGGGCGAGCAGCCCGCCGGCCTGCTGGTCTACAGTCCCGGCGGCCACATGTCGGTGCACCTGTCGCAGCCCGGTACCCAGCCGCCAGCTGCGGAGCAACTGCCGCCGGGGGTCAGCCCGGACCTGGCGCTCTCCTACGCCTGCTACTCCAGTTATTTCGGCCGCTACAGCGTGGACAGTGCACAGCAACTGGTCACCCACCACCTGGAAGGTGCCTCGGTGCTGGCCTGGGCGGGCAGTGAATTCCCCCGGCGCTACGCGCTGGAGGGCACGCGGCTCACGCTATCCGCCACTGCCGTCAACGAGCACGGCACCCGGGCGGTGCTGATCTGGGAGCGCGAGACCGAATGATCCACAGCGAGGCTACCCTACGCGAGGCGACACCATGCTGAACCTGACACCGGACCAAGTCCTGTCCACCACCCGCAGCGTGCGCAAGCGCCTGGATTTCAGCCGCCCGGTTCCCCGGGAGATCATCACCGAGTGCGTGGAGCTGGCGCTGCAGGCGCCCAATGGCTCGAACCTGAACCGCTGGTCCTTCATCGCGGTGGATGATCGCAAGACCATTGCCCGGATGGCAGGTATCTACGATGCCGCACTGGAGGACTATGTGCGCTCCCTGGGCAGTGCCGTGGGGGACAACTATGTCGGGGCCGCCGTGCCCGGTTTCGAGAGGGTTGGCGACTCCGTGCAGTACCTGCGCGACCACATGGCCGAGGTACCGGCGCTGGTGGTACCGGTCATTCGCGGGCGCCCCGAAGGCCTGGATGTGTTTGCCCAGGCCAGCTTCTGGGGCTCCATCCTCCAAGCCGCCTGGAGCTTCATGCTGGCCCTGCGCGCGCGGGGCCTGGGCAGTGCCTGGACCACCGGCCACCTGAACCGGGAAGCCGAGATGGCCGCGCTGCTGGGCATCCCCGAGGACCACACCCAGGCCGGTCTGTTTCCGGTTGCCTACACCCTGGGCGCCGATTTCAGGCCCGCCTGGCGGCGACCGGTTGAGCAAGTGCTCCACTGGAACGGCTTTCACACTGACTGACACAGTCGCGCGCGGTGAGCGAGATCAGGGCAGCGCCCGCGACACAGGTCATCCACAGACGATAATCACACCGAACCGAGGAAGGGTCATGGGAGAGAAGAAACTGACAGGGCGCAGCGCCATCGTGACGGGCGCCAGTGATGGCATCGGCCGCGCCATGGCCGAACGCCTGGCCCGCGAAGGTGCGGCCATCCTGGTCACAGATATCGATGACGAGAAAGGCCAGGCGGTGGCGGAAGCGATCCGCGATGCCGGCGGCCAGGCCGAGTACCGCCATGTCGACGTCACCCGGCGGGAGGACGTCGAGGGCATGGTCGCCCACTGCGTGGCCACCTGGGGCAGCGTCGATATCCTGATCAACAACGCCTATCGCGGCCAGCCCCCGGAACGCCTGGAGCAGAAAGCCGACGAGGACTTCGAGCAAAATCTGCGGATGAATTTCTGGGCCGGCAAGTGGTCCATGCTCGCCGCCTACCCGCACATGCGCGAGCGCGGCTGGGGCCGTGTCATCAATATCTGCTCGCTGAACGGCGTCAACGCCCACATGGGCACCGCCAGCTACAACATCAGCAAGGAGGCACTGCGCACCCTCACCCGCTCCGCGGCGCGGGAGTGGGCCCCCTACGGCATCTGCTGCAACGTGATCTGCCCGGCCGCCGTGTCCTCGGCCTTCCGGCGCTTCCAGGAGGCGCAGCCGGAGCTCGCCGCGGCCATGGAAGCCGCCAACCCGATGGGGCGGATGGGCGATCCGGAGCGGGATATCGCCGGTGTGGCGGCGTTCCTGGCCAGCGAGGACGCCCGCTACATGACCGGCAACACCCTGTATGTCGATGGCGGCGGCCACATCAATGGCGTCGCCTGGGTACCCGACCTGCCGGAATAAAGCGCGCATAGGGGCCGGGAGCAACCCGGCCCCGCTCTGCGGCTACACGGCCACCTTCAAGGGCTCGAAGCGGTACTCGCTGAAATCCGGATTGAGCATGTCTTCGCGGTACTGCTGCGGCAGCCAGGGATAGATATTCGGCGTCCCCGTTGCATCCAGGTACCAGCTGTCGCAGCCGCCGGTCGCCCAGGTCGACTTGCCGATATCCCGGGACATAGCTTGGTTGTAAGCCTCGTAGGCTTCCTGCTTCGGCGCGACCACAGCCACCTGGTCGCGCTTCATCTTGTCCAGGATCGCGATGACACAGTCAATCTGATGCTCGGAAATGTCGATCAGCGAGGTATTGCCAAATACGCCGGTTGGGCCCTCCAGCATGAAGAAGTTCGGAAAACCCGGGAAGGTCAGTGCGCGATGGGCACGGGGCGCCTCCCGCCAGAACGCGGATAATTCCAGGCCATTCTCACCAGTGACCCGGGTCGGCAGAATGAAATCCGACACGTGGAAGCCAGTCGCCAGCAGCAGAATATCCAGCTCATGCACTTTGCCATCGCCTGTCTTCACGCCCTCCGGGACGACTGCATCGATGCGCTCGGTGACCAGCTCGACATTGTCCTGCTGCAGCGCGGGATAGTAGTCGGAGCACATAATCATGCGCTTGCAGGTGGCCTTGTAGTCGGGGGTTACCCGCGCGCGCAGTTCGGGGTCGGGAATTTGCTCCTTCAGGAAGGCCAGGCAGGCATCCTGCACCCGTTTCTGCTGCTTTTCATCGCCCAGGGTGGCCCGGGCAAAGGTATGCTCCATCAGCCAGCGCATGAAGTTGCGAATCGCCAATTGCAGGCCCGGCACCCTGCGCAACAGGAATCGCCAGGTGGCGGAATATTGCTTCTGGGGCATTGACGTGATCCAGTGTGGTGTACGCTGGAAGACATCCAGGTGCCCCACGTCTCCGGCAATCGCCCCGACAATCTGGCAGGCGGTTGAGCCCGTACCGATAATGCCAACCCGCTTGCCTTTCAGGGGGACGTCGTCACGCCAGCGCGCCGAGTGCCATTGCTCCCCGGCAAAGCTGTCCAGCCCCGGGATATCCGGATAGGCCGGATTGACCAGGACCCCGGTCGCTGCAATTACCAGGTCAAAGCGCTCCACGTCACCCTGCTCCGTGGTCAGCTGCCACTGCGGCCCCAGGTAAGTCAGGTCGGTGACTCCGCAGTTGAAGCGAATATCCTGCTTCGCGCCGTATTTGTCGGCCACCTGGTTCATGTAGGCCAGGATCTCCGGACCGTAGGAGAAGCGGTGCTTCCAGTCCGGGTTCAGGGCAAAGGAGTAGGAGTAAAAGTGGGAGGGCACATCGCAGGACAGGCCGGGGTAGTGATTGTCCCGCCAGGTGCCGCCAATTTCCCCGGCCTTCTCGAAACAGGTCAGGTCCGTGTAGCCCTGCTGGCGCAATTTGATCAGGGCACCGATGCCGGAAAAGCCTGCGCCGATAATGGCAATGCGGGGCTGGCGACCCTCCGTCGTCCAGGCCCCCGTGGGCTGAAGGTCCTTCCCTGAAACACTCATGTTCATGGCATGTTCTCCCAGACAGTTCTTTTCTTGCACGGGCAGGCGGGGCACACCGGTGCGGGATACCGGGAACTCTACTCACTGCTGCGCATTTTGCCATGTGGCGAGAGGACAACAACTTTTGAATATCGGCCATCATCCGCATACTATCCCGAATCTGATCGGTATTTTCATGCATCTACTGGGTATAAGGGGCCATGTACGCGACCGACCACCACATCAATGGCATCCGGATCGCCCGCGAACTGATGCCCGCCCTGGGCATGCCCATTCCCGACAGCCTGTGGCGGGAGTTTCCCCTCGACTTTGGCCGCGAAAATGCGGCCTTCAGCATGCACCGGCAATTGCAATTCTACCGACGCCTGATAGAAATCATGGACGACCCACTGCTCGGCCTGAAGATGTCAGCCCTGTTTCCGCTCCAGGCCTACGGCATGTTTGGCTACGCCATGATGGCCGCCCCGGATATTCGAACCAGCCTGCGGCTCGCCGACCGCTTTGACCGGCTGACCTACACCCTCCAGGCCCTGCACTTCATGGAAAGGGATGGCATGGGAATACTCCAGTTCACCGCGACCGGCCTCAATCTCGACCCCACGCTCAAGGCCTACTTCGCCGATCGTGACCTGGCCTCTTCCGCCATCGGCGCACGCGGCACTGCCATGGGTGATTTGCACACGGCGCTGAAAGTGACCTTCGAACACGGCGATGGCGGCCACGCGCGGGCCTACGAGGACTTCTTTCGCTGCCCGGTCGAGTTCAATGCTCCCAGCAACAGTGTCACCTTTTCCGCGCAACAGCTCGACCGCCCCAACCCCTACCGCAATGCCGCCGCCTTCGAGCTCTGTGTCCGGGAATGCGAAAGGCAGCTTTCGGAGCTGGCCGACAACCGGGATATTGCCGGGAGGGTACGCGACGAACTGTTCCAGCGGCCTGGCTATCTGCAGGATATCGGATCGATCGCCCGACAACTGGGCACCTCGCCGCGTACCCTGCGCCGGCGCCTTGAAGAGACCGGGACCAGCTTCACCGCGCTGCAGCAGGATGTCCGCTTCCAGCAGGCCCGGGAGCAGTTGCGCAACCGCAAGCTCTCCATCGCGGAGGTGGCCGCAATGCTCGGGTATTCGGAAGCCGGCAACTTTACCACCGCCTTCAAGCGCTGGAGCGGTGGCGTGTCACCCCGAGCCTATCGCCAGGCGCTGTCGGCTGGCGCTAGTGCCTGATCAGCCTGGAATATGCCAGCAAAGGGTTCTGGGCTATGACTGCGCCACCGCGCCGGATCATTCGCCGGCCCGACAAAGACGCTCCACCTTGTCGTGGAAAAATCGGGCGCTCCACAGGGACAGGCTGCGCTGCTCCGGCTGTGAAAGAAACGGCTCGACATCGGCAGCCGCCTGAGGCCAGTCTATCCGGTCGATCACTTCCTTCAGCGCGATCTCCAGCCAAGCTGCGTCAACCTCTACACCCTGGCCCTGCCAGGGTCCGTATTGCTGCAGGGCAGCTGACAGCAACGGCAGGTTCGGGCGCACCGATTGACGCACATACCAGGCCAGGTCAAACCAGTCGCGCCCTTTCACATAGGGCCGGCACAGCAGAGCATGAATCTTCAGGGAGAAGTTGCTGGGCAGATCCTGGCAGCAGATTTCAAAGTCCAGGGGGAAATCCAGATAGCGGTAATCAAAGTCTGAACCCGGAGGCGGATTGCTGTCGATTTCCAGCTTGACCTTGAGCTTTCGCCCATCGCGGGCATCAACAAAGCCAAGATTCAGCTGATGACCAATGGAGTTGTTCTTGAGCATGGCCTGACGCACTGCGCGGTCTGCCCTTCCGCGGTCAAGCAGCTCTGCCTCTACGCCGAACTCCGCCAGCACCTCCTCGAGTGCGCCGAAATACGTCGGCCATGCAAAGTCGGGGTCCGGAACCTTCAGTATGAAATCCAGGTCTTCCGAAAAACGCGGCAGATCGTGGAGAATGCGAAGACTTGTGCCGCCCTGGAAGGCAGCGATGCTGAAAAAGTCCGCTCGCCAAAGCCCATAAAGGACCAGTTCCTGAAGAATCTCCTTGAGCGCCTGCTCTTCACCGCGGGCGTCCGTACAGCGGTAGGAAGCCAGACGTTGCTGTAACAGTGCAATCATTCGCCAATCTCCCCGCTTAGACCATCAATGGCCCGCTGCATGCGGCGATGTTTGTAGACCGGCCGCAGGCGTTCCAGCGCAAGCCTGTCGATCGACCGCAGCATTGCCTCCTCGATACGCAGGTCTTCAGTCAGCTGGCCGATATTCGTCCACTCTCGCTTGCGCAGACAGAAGTCATCCAGCAAGGCCCTCAGCGGGCTAGCCACCAGCGCTGGAGAGCCCGCAAGCACCACGCGCTCTACCCCCTCGAGAAAATAACCGTGCCTGATCGCCAGAGGATAGAAGCGGAACTCCCCCATTTCCGCGCTGGAGACCTCGCTGCGGCGCACATGTGGAGTAATGCACTGGGTAACCGGCACGGACTCGGGAACCCAGCCATGGTATGAGAGCGCGCTGAACAGCGAGACATAGGCACCGGGCGAGAGGCTCTCGGCGACCACGAAGGGGTGTGGCCAGGAACCCGAGACATCAGCTGCGACGAGGTACAGCCCCCGTCTCAGGCGCACCAGTTCCCCGCTACGCAGGGCTCGGTTGACCAGGTTATAGCGTCGCTGCGGCGTACCCTCCACCAAACGGGCCAGCTGGTGCTCGTTGAGCACCCTGCCACGCAAGCCAGCGCTGCTGATGATGCGGGTTAACGTTTCCATAAATGCAAGATACTTTCATATTTTGAAAGTTTCCAGCAAAAACTGTGCTTCGGATCCCGAAGACCGATTGCCGTGCGGATAGGCGGGCACTTACTTCAGCACAAGCGCCTCCGGGTCCGGCTCCCGCACCATCGACCAGTAATCCGCCAGCCGGAAGGGGCAGGAGACCCAGTTGCGGCCCTTGCTGTTGAGGTAATAGCTGCTGGCCTTCGGGTGCAGCCACACCATGTTCTGCATCTGGCTATCCACCCGTTCGTTCCACTCCCGGTAGGCGGCCTCCGTCGGCTCCAGTGCTTTTGCACCCCGCGCCACCAGCAGATCAAGGGCCTCGATGATGTAGTTGACCTGGGACTCGATCACCATATTGACCCCGGCGGCGTGGTTGGGCGCACTGTTGGGGCCCTGGGTCATGAAGAAGTTCGGGTAGCCGGGCACCATGATACCCAGGTAGGAGCGCGCCTCGTCCCGCCCCCACACCGCGCCGGCTTCCACCCCGCCGCGGCCAAAGACCTGCATGCTGCCCAGGGCCGGCGCCAGCTCGAAGCCCGTGGCCAGGGCAATCACATCCACTTCGATGAGCCGGCCATCCCGGGTCAGGATGCCGTTTTCGACAATGCGCTCAATACCGGCCGTTTCCAGGCTGACATTGGGCTGCTTGAGGGTATCCAGCCAGCCACCGTCCGCATCCAGCACGATACGCTTGCCAAAGATCGGGTAGTCGGGCTGCATCTTTTCCAGCAGATCCGGACGATCGGCGAATTTCCGCTGCATGTAGGCCAGGGCGTACTGGCGGGCACCGTCATTCTGGGCGGAAATCGACAGGCTCTGGTCCTCCCACGTCGGGTCTCGCAGCACATTGCCGTACAAACCGTCGCCGGTAAACCAGTACACACGGAAGCGGAACCACTCCATGTAGTGAGGGATGTGGCGCAGTGCGAATTTCACACCCTCGGTCACCCCGAGGTGAATCTCCGGGTTGTTCATCACCCAGTGGCGGGAGCGCTGGAATACCGTCAGCTGAGAGGCCTCGGGCGCTATCGCCACCGCCAGCTGCGCGCCACTGGCACCGGTGCCGATAATGGCCACACGCTTGCCCTTGAGGTCCACTTCCGGGTCCCAGCCAGCCGTGTGCATGGCGACGCCCTGGAAATCCTTCAGCCCGGGGATATCCGGCATGCGCCAGCGGTTGAGAATGCCGTGACCGTTGATCACCGCCTGGAAACTTTCCTCGCTCACCTCGCCCTGGCTCTCCAGGCTGACGCGCCACAGGCTGGCGTGCTCGTCCCAGCGCAGCGCCGTCACCCGGGTATTGAATTGCACTCGCTCGCGCACGCCGTACTGGTCTGCCACGTTCAGCAGATAGCGCTCGATCTCGGGACCCTTGGGGTGATAGTGACTCCAGTCCGGGCTCTGTGCGAAGGAATAGGCATAGAAGTGGCTCGGGGTATCGAGGCCGACACCGGGGTAACGGTTCTCCCACCAGGTTCCGCCGAGCTCGCTGTTCTTTTCCGCGATCACATAATTGTAGCCAGCCTCACCCAGCTTCACCCCCGCAGCGATCCCGCTCATGCCACCGCCGATCACCAGCACCCGGAAGTCCGCCGGCGGCTGCGGGCGCCCGGGCTGCTCCTTGCGAGGCACCGGTCGCTCGAAGCCCATCTGGTCATAGAGCACGGGCACCAGCTCCGGGTCCACGGCCTCCCCCACACTGACACTCATCATGTGCCGCACAAAGTCGGTACTCAGGGGCGGCTCGTTGATCGGCTCCTCCGCCGTGAGCAGGGCGAACAGGCGCTGGCGCAGGTCCGTGGCCAGGTCCTCGGGCACTTCGCTCACCTCCGTGGTGTAGATGGACTGCAGATGGGACGCAAACGCATCCAGCATGGCCTCGTCACCGCTAAGCTGCACGTAGACCATCAGGAGCGAAGGCAGATTGGCCTCCTGCAGGGCCTGCTGAAGGCCCTGGTGGTCGGTAATTGGCAGGCCTTGCACCCGCCCGGGGTCCTGCATGCGCTGAGTCATCACGGCGCCTCTCACGAAGAATGAATTTGCATTTATATTAGTAATAAGCTAATACTGTGCCATTGATCTGGATCAACTCGATTCTATTTACTTAGCTATAATATAATTGCAGATCCACAGCCTACGGGCGCGCCGCGGAAACGCGACACGCCGGCGCCCGGGCACATACACATACAAGAGTCGCGCGAGAGGCTATTTGCCATGATGACGCAGGAACGTAAGGAAGCTCTGGCCCGGGTGTTGCGCCCGGCCTCCCCGCCGCGGGAAATCGACAACGTCTACAGTCAGGACCAGCTCGAGCGGCTACTGGGGGTGGTGCGTGACCACGGCCCCTGGAAGCTGATTCTGGCACAGCACTTCGCCTCGCCCCAGGAGTTGCTGGCCACCATGTCCGGCGGCTCCCCGGAAGGCCAGGAGATCAGTCTGGACTGGTTCATGACCCCCACTTTCCGCGGCTTCTACGCCAACTATTCGGCGGCGCTCTACCCGGAGATCCACGACTGCTTCTACAACGAACGTTTCCTGGACATGGCCAAGGACTACTGGGGGGCAAAATACGCCAAGCCCCAGATGATGCTGTTCAATGTCAACGGTCCCTGCGGCAACACCGACCCCGGGCACCTGGACAGCCCCAGCTTCCGCGGGGTTCGCTACGAGAACTCCCCCACCTGGCTGTGCAGCGTGATGGGCAAGTCCGGCCTGTTCCAGGACTACCTGATCAAGATGGCCCAGGTCATCACCTGGTTTTCCCACTGCCCGGACAGCGGCTTCACCTTCTGGCCCGAGGGCCCCATGCAGCCCCCCCAGCGCCTGCAGCCGCCGATCTACAACCGTGGCGTGGTGGTGCAGAACGAAATGATGTTCCACCGCGGCGAAGCCAACGGCCCGCTGGCGCAGCAACGCCCCGACGGCCTGGCCTTTGACAGCGTGTTCTGCGGCGACCCCGCGGATCGCGACCACTGGCTGCTGAAGACCGGTGATCGCGTCATCGCCCGCCACCATACCCGCGAACTGCGCTTCCTGGTGCACTGGTCCGCGGAGGTGTTCGAGGACTTCGAGGAGCTGAAGAAGAACATGGACGGCAGCGACGACCTGACCCAGGAGCGCGCCATCGAAATGATGATCGACGATGTCCGCGCCCAGGGCATCGACATCAAGACGCCCTCGGACCCGCTACACGACGGCGAGTTCATCCAGGCGCTGAATGCCGCCTATGATACCGGTGGCCCGATGCAGTACCCGGAAGAGGCGCCGGTAACCCCGCTGTACATCGATGCCGCCTGAGTCGCGGCCGGCCACCGACAGAACAACCGTGAAAGGTCTGGTAACCCATGCACGCTGACAGTCTGCGCCAGCAGTCCCTGTACGACACCTTGCGCCGTACCGCGGCGCGACATCCCGACAAGCTGGCCATCCGGCAGCACGGTGAGAACTGGACCTACCGGGAGTTCAACGACCTCTGTCTGAACCTCGCCGGCGGGCTCGCCGCCCAGGGCGTCGAGCCCGGTGACAGGGTGGCCATTCTCTCGCGCAACTCAAATGCCTTCGCGGCCCTGCGCTACGCCATCGCTGCCCGCGGTGCGGTGCTGGTACCGGTGAATTTCATGCTCAACGCCGAGGAGGCCGCGTACATCATCAACCACAGCGGCGCAAAGCTGCTGTTCGTGGGTGACACCGAGGCGGACAAGGCGCTGGCCGCGGCGCGCGAGTGCCCGTCGGTGGAGAAGTGCTACAGTTTGGCCCTCGGCAGCGCCCCACCCGCCGGCTTCGAGGCGCTGGATGCCCTGGCCGCCGGGCCGGCCCTGACCCAGCGACCCAGTATCGACAACACTACCCCGGCGCAGATCATCTACACCAGCGGCACCGAGTCCGCGCCGAAGGGCGCTGTGCTCAGCCACGCCGCCGTGCTGTGGCAGTATGGCAGTATCCTGGCTGACGCCGAAGTGGCCGGCGACGATGTGCTGCTGCACGCCCTGCCCCTTTTCCACTGTGCCCAGCTGGACTGTTTCCTGGGTCCATCGATTCACGTCGGCGCCAGCAATATCATCACCGCCGACAATCACCCGGACAATCTGCTGAAGCTGCTGGAGGGCGAAGGGGTCACCTCCTTCTTTGCGCCCCCGACGGTGTGGATCTCGCTCTTGCGGCATCCGGGCTTCGACACTGCCGACCTGTCCGCCCTGCGCAAGGGTTATTACGGCGCTTCCATCATGCCGGTGGAGATCCTGCGGGAAATCCAGCGGCGCCTGCCTGAACTGCGCCTGTGGAACCTCTACGGTCAGACGGAGATCGCCCCCACGGCAACCATCCTGAAACCCGAGGACCAGTTGCGCAAGGCCGGCTCCGCGGGCAGGCCCGTGCTGCATGTGGAAACCCGTGTGGTCAATGACGCCGGCGAAGACGTGGCACCCGGCGAGATCGGTGAAGTGGTTCACCGCTCACCGCAGCTGCTGACCGAGTACTTCAGGAATCCGGAGAAAACGGCCGAGGCCTTTGCCGGCGGCTGGTTCCACAGTGGCGACCTGGCGACTGTCGACGAAGAGGGCTACCTGACCATCGTCGACCGCAAGAAAGACATCATCAAGACCGGCGGTGAGAACGTCTCCGGGCGCGAAGTCGAGGAAGCCATCTACCAGCTGGACTGGGTGGCAGAGGTTGCGGTCATCGGCCTGCCCCACGATCGCTGGGTGGAGGCCGTCACTGCCGTGGTGGTGCCGAAACCCGACAGCAGCCCTGATGAGGCCGCGGTCATTGCCTTCTGTCACGAACGGCTGGCAGCCTTCAAAGTGCCGAAACGGGTTGTGTTTGCGAGCGATCTGCCGCGCAACCCTTCTGGCAAGATTCTGAAACGGGAGTTGCGCCTGGCACACAGCGCGCTTTACCAAAGCTAGCCCCCCACAAACCGCCAGCACGCGGCTTGTGGGGCCCCCTTATCCCCTCAGGCCACCCAGCCGAGCGCCCGGGTCAAATGCTCCCGGCATTCGGCGACCATTCTTTCAAGCAGCTCGTCACAGCTGGGGATATCCTGCATCAGGCCGATGCCCAGACCTGCCCAGACCACGCCGTCATCCACCGCACCGGACTCGAGTGCGGCCCGCCCGCGAGCGCCTGCTACCAGGTGCTGGATGTCCTTGAACTCGCAGCCACCCGGGCGCCGCTCGAGACTGACGACTTCCTCGGATATGGCGTTGCGGAACACGCGCCCGGTATTGCGCAGCGTGCGAAAGATCAGCAGCGTATCCTTCTCCGTGCCCTGCACCACCGCCCGCTTGATGTTGTCGTGCACCGGCGCCTCCCGCGTCAGCATGAAGCGGGTACCCATGTTGACACCCTGAGCGCCCAGGGATAGCGCCGCCGCCATGCCGCGACCATCGGCGATACCACCAGAGGCGATCACGGGAATCTTCAACGCACTGACCGCGGCGGGAATCAACACCAGGCCGGGGATATCATCCTCTCCCGGATGCCCCGCGCACTCAAAGCCGTCGATACTCACCACATCCACGCCCTTCTTCTCGGCACTCAGGGCATGCCGCACCGCCGTGCACTTGTGCAGAATGCGCATATCCGCGCGCTTGAAGGTCTCGAAGAATTCCGCCGGCACATTCCCCGCGGTCTCCACCACCTTCAAACCACTGCTCGCAATCACATCAACATAGTCCGCGTAGGGCGGCGGGTTTGCGGTGGGCAGCACCGTCAGGTTGACCCCAAAGGGCTTGTCCGTCATTGAGCGGCAACGGGCAATTTCAGCTGCCAGGGCCTCGGGGCTCGGTTGGGTGAGGGCCGTCAGAATACCCAGCCCCCCCGCGTTGGATACCGCCGAGGCCAGCTCGGCACGCCCCACCCACATCATGCCACCCTGGATGATGGGATAGCGGATACCAAGCAGTTCGGTGATCGCGGTTTTCATGCAGTGTGTTCCTCGCCGGAAAAGAGACACGCGGAAAGTGCGTGACAAGCGGTAATCGCCTACCCGCACCTCCGCGGGCAGGTTGCAGCGGGAACATTAATTTATGTAGAAGTTATTAGCAAGCCAGTGCGGCACTACTGAATGAACTCGCGGAAGGCACTCCAGGGCACGTCCGAGTGGTACATCTCGGCATCATCCATGGAGTCCGTCGGCACGCGGAAGCGCTCGGTCTGCATGGCCTCATCAAAGTGCGCGGCAGCATCCTCGATACTCCAGTCCTTCTGTGTGCCGCGATACCCTTCGGAGACCGCGGCGAATACCCGCGCATAACCGCCCCCGCCCACACTGAACATCTCGCCGTTGCAGCGCACCGATGCGTGGGCCAGCATGGCCACCACCGGCGCCACCGCGGCAGGCGGGAAATCCCGCTGCATCAGGGCGTCGATGTGCTCGCCCATCAGGGCAGTCATGCGGCTGCCGGCGATCGGCATGATGGCGTTGACCGCGATGTTCTGGCCCTGGGCGCGCGTGGCGGACGCCAATGCCCGGGTCATCGCCCAGACCGCGCCCTTGGCCGCTGGATAGGGCACCCCACTGCCCATACCGAACCAGGAACCGGAGCAGACGTTGACGATGCGACCATAGTCGCGCTGCTTCATGTGCGCCCAGACCTCGCGGCAAAGATAGAAGGTGCCACTGGCGGAAACCGCCATGTCTTTTGCCCACTGCTCGTCGGTGATGTCCTCGAGCAGCCCGGCGCCGCTGACAATGCCGGCGTTGTTGACCAGGATGTCCACCTGGCCCCAGCGCTCCATGGCATCGGCCACAATGGCGCGGGCGCCCACTGAGCTGGCCACACTGTCGGTGTTGGCCTCGGCCGTGCCGCCTGCGGCGCGGATCGCCTCCGCGGCTGCTTCGGCGTAACTGGCGTCGCCGCCACCACCCTGGAAGTCGCCACCCAGATCATTGACCAGTACCCGGGCCCCGCGCTCGGCCAGCAGCGACGCATAGGCCTTCCCCAGGCCGCCGCCGGCGCCGGTCACAATGGCGACCTGGCCGTCAAATCGCATCTCCTGCATATTGTCCTGTCCCCTGTTATGGTTGATTATCGGGCTGCGAGCATCGCCGGAGCGCTTTTTACCGACAGCGCTGCGCAGTAATTGCCAAACAGTATATAGTTTATAAACAAGATAACGATAGTCGCCGCCAGTCGCGCGACCCTGACAAGGATCATTCATGAAATCCGTCTGCCTGCTGTCGCGCAAGCCCGGTACGACCCGCGAAGCCTTCCGCGAGTACTACGAGAATCGCCACGCCCCCCTGGGCAGCCGCTACTTCCCCTTCGCCAAGTACGTGCGCAATCACCTGCTGGCCAGCGATGAACCGGTCGATTTCGACGTCATTACCGAGTTCTTCTTTGACGACAGCACCGACGTCGCCGGCGTTCACAGCGGGCGGGTGAGAGAGATTCTGGATGCCGACGAACGCGCCTTTATGAACCAGCGACTGATCCGCCCGGCGGCGGCGGAAGAACTGATACTGGTGGGTCCGGCGCGCGAGGTGACGCCGGCGGGCCGGCGGCGACAGATACTGCTGCTACAACGCCAGGGTGACGATACCGCCTTCCGCTCGGCCATCGCCGGCTGGGCCCAGGCGCTGGCGGAAAACCACGGGCTGAGCCGGATCAGTGTCGACTACACCACGCCGCACTACCAGGAAGGCGAGCAGCGCTTCCCCTGGGCCGCCATGCTCAGCCTGTGGCTGGACGATGCCTCCGAAGCGATCACCCGGCTGGAGCCACCCCCGGGTGTGGGCTTGTCCGCGGACCTGCTGGCCGAGGTCTGCGAGAGCTCTCCCGAGACCCTGGCCAACCTGTATACGCCGGATGCCGCGCTGCGCGATTAGTGCGCCAGCATCTGTACATTTTCGGTCAGGGCGCCCTCGGGGTCCTCGGCGAACAACACGCGCACGCCGTGGTCGGTCTGTTCAAAAATATCCCCGAGCGGTTTGCCACCGTTGGCGACAATGCGTGCCTTGAGGGCGTCCAGGTCGTCGGTCACAAAGCCCAGGATGACCTGCTGATCGCGCGGCTTGGGCCGATCCAGGAAGTTGAACATGACCAGGGTCTGGCCCCCGTCCATCGCCTCGCCGGTACCCAGGATGACCTCGCGGAAGGGCTCGCCCATGCCACCGGCATCACCGCCCACGCGCGCGACCACGTTGAGGCCGTGGACGGCGCAGTAGTACTCGGTCATTTTCTCTTCATCGTCGACGATGAGCTTGGTAAACAGGGACGCGGATGCGTTGTCAGCCATGGTGTCACTCCATACACACAATATTATCGGAAACTGTCTTCAACAGCTTGCGGCATGCAGGAAGGCCCAGCCTGCTGGGCAACTTCCGCACCGCAATGCACATTTAATGACAGATAAGTTATTATTGGAATATATTACCCGTAAATTTACTGCATAAAAAACGGTGACCCGCATGAACACAGATCAACAGGCCATTGCCAGCCGTATCCGCCCGGTAGCCGAGCCGCGCATCCTCGATGAGGTCTACAGTGAAGACCAGTACCAGCGCATGCTGGGTGTGGTCCGCGACCGCGGGCCCTGGCAGCTGATCCTGGCCCAGCACTTCGCCTCGGCCCAGGAGGTGGTGGCCACCCTGTCCGGCGCCCTGCCGGAGGGTGTCGAACCCAGCTTTGATCATTTCCTGACCAGCAATTTCCGCGGCTACTTCGCCAAGCACGGCACCTGCCTCTACCCCGAGCTGGAGGACTGCTTCTTCAACAGCAAGTTCCTGGATCTGGTCAGGGACTACTGGAAGGCCGAGTACGCGCGCCCCGACAATATGCTGTTCAACATCAACGGCCCCTGTGACAGCCACGACCCGGCACACCTGGACGCCACCCAATTCCGCGGCATCAACCAGAAGAACACCCCGATCTGGCTGATGAATACCATGACCAAGTCCGGGCTGTTTGACCACTGGCTGATGAAGCGCGCCCAGGTCATCACCTGGTTCTACCCGGGGCGAATCGGCGGCGGCTTCACCTACTGGCCACAGGGCCCCCTGGAGGCGCCGAAGCGGGTAGCCGCCCCCATGCGGAACCGCGGTGTGGTGGTGCAAAACGAAATGATGTACCACCGCGGCGAGGCTTGCGGGCCGCAGGCTGAGCGCAAGCCGGCCGGGCTCGCCTTTGAGTCCCTGCTCGGTGCGGACCCGGCCAGTGCCGACGGCTGGCAGATCACCACGGGCAACCAGGTGGTACAGCGCATACCCGCCGGGGAGTTCCGCTTCCTGATCCACTGGAGCGCCGAGATCTACCAGGACAAAGAGGAACTGGCGATGGTGATGGAGCAGACCGACGACCTGAGCCACGAGCAGGTCTTCGACATGCTGATCGCCGACCTGCGCCGCCAGGGCCACCAGTTCGACCCGCCCAGCGACCCGCTGCGGGATACCGCGTTCATCAGCTTGCTGACCCGCGCATACGATATCGGCGCGCCCCGCCTGTACCCGTCGGACGCACCCGGGCCGGGCCAGGAGCTGGCCGCCTGACACCGTGTGCACGACGAGCGCCAGGCGTGACACCCCATTGACCACAAGGAGAACGGCTTGAGCACGATACACATTCTGGACGAAATCGTCCTCGCACCCGATGCCATCGCGCAGGTGCTGCAGTTGCTGGAGGAGCACTATCTGCCCGGTCTGCCCGCCCGCCAGACACTCAGTCTGCAGCAGCGCTGGGTATCACCACCGGTACAGCTGGAGAATCAGAACAATACCCTCTGGCTGCTGTGGGAGGTCACCGACGCCTACGGCTACTACACCATGCGCGGCACCGCGGATGAGGGCGTGATGCGCTTCTGGGCGGAGGTCGATCAGCTCTGCCGGGAGCGCCGCCGCCACGTCATGGGTGATGCCACCCAGCCACTGCCACAGCCACTGGAGGACGCATGAGCATCTGCGAGACCCTACAGATCCACCTGAAGCCGGGCGCCGATGCCGCCCAGGCTGACGCCGCCATCCGCAGCCAGCTCGCTGGCACAACGGGCCTGCAATCCTGGCATGTGGGCCTTAACCTCGAGGGCTGCTGGGGTGCGGGGCAGCTGACCGTAGACCTGCTGCGCGAGGCCGACAGCGCCGATCGCCCCATCGACTTCAGCGGCGTCCCCGGCTTTGAACGCACCGACGGTGTGCAGTACCAGACCATTGAGCAGGGCCTGCGCGAGCCCGACATCCAGGGTGGCATCTGGCGCACACTGATGCTGCAAATCCGCGATGGCGCCGCGGCGGAAGAGGTCGCGAAATTCGAACAGGAGACACTCGGAATGCCGCGTTACATGCGCGGCATCCGCAACTGGCGTTTGGGACGGGTGACCTCCCCGGGCACGCACTGGACCCATGTCTGGCAGCAGGAGTACACCACCATCAATGACCTGATGGGCGAATACCTGCTGCACCCCTATCACTGGGGCTGGGTGGACCGGCGCTTCGACCCGGAGTTTCCAGAAGTGTGGGTCGTGGATACAGGACTGTGTCACGCCTTCTGCCCACTGGAATCGACAATCGTCGGCCGCGACTGATCTTTGCCACCGCCAATTCATCACATAACGAGGAGTCCTTCATGTCTGCAGCCAACACCCTGCAGGGCCGGGTTGCCCTGATCACCGGCGCCAGCCGTGGCATCGGCCGGGCCATTGCCCAACGACTGGCCAGCGCCGGCGCCACCGTTGTGGTGACCGCCCGCAGTGTCGACCAGTCGGCGGAATTTCCCGGCACGCTGGCGGAAACCGTCTCCCTGATCGAACAGAACGGTGGCAAGGCGATTGCCCTGCGCGCTGACATCGAATCGGTTGAGGATCTGGAAACCCTGGTGCCGCGCACGGTCGAGGCTGCCGGTCGCCTGGATATCCTGGTCAACAATGCCGGCATCGCCCATTACGCGCGGGTGGAGGACATGCCCCTGGAGACCTTCGATCTCACGGTGCAGCACTACCTACGGGCGCCCTTCATCCTCTGCCAGAAGGCCATCCCTGTCATGCGGGAGCAGGGCGCCGGCTGGATCGTCAACATCGGCTCAGTCACCGCCCAGCGACCGATTCAGCCCTGGGGCGACTGGGAGCGCCTGGGTGGTGCCACTATCTACGCGGCAATCAAACTGGCGCTCAACCGCTTCAGCCAGGGCCTGGCCGCCGAGCTGGAGCATGACAATATTGCCGTCAACGTTGTCGGGCCGAGCACCGCGATCAGTACCCCGGGAGCAGACCGCTTTACCCCGGAGGATTACCCCACCGAACCGGTGGAATACCTCACCGAGACCGTCCTCGCCATGAGTCACCTGCCGGCGGCAGAGCGCACCGGGCTTATCACCCATAGCCTGCATTTCCCCTATCGCGAGAAGCTCCCGGTCTACAGTCTCGACGGCAAGGAACAACTGCCACCCCCACAAATCCCGGAATACGCTCACCCGGATATCTGACAGCCATCAGGCAAGGAGAGTGTCATGCGCGCTGCGGTATTTCACAAGGCCGGCCAGCCCCTGTCGATAGAGACGGTTGCCGACCCCCGCCCGGCCGCGGGCGAGGTGGTGTTGCAGGTGGCCCGAGCGGGCATTTGCGGTTCCGATCTGCACATGACGGAATATCCGGATGTGATGCCGCCCGGGCTGATCATGGGGCACGAATTCGCCGGGACCATTGTCGCCCTCGGCGACGACGTGGGCGGCCCCTGGCGCTCTGGCCAGCGGGTGACGGCGCTGCCCCTGCACGTCTGCCACCACTGTGAAGCCTGCGCCGGTAGCCACCACGCCCTGTGCCCGTCGGTGGTCTTTGCCGGCACCTCCCTCGACCACCCGGGTGCCTACGCGGAGTATGTGCGGGTACCCGCCGACATGCTGCAGACACTGCCCGAGGGTGTCGGCTTTGAGGAGGGCGCCATGATCGAACCCCTTTCGGTGGGCTACCACGCGGTGCGCCTGGCGGAGTCGATCAAGGGCGCTTCAGTGCTGGTGCTCGGGGCCGGCCCCATCGGCGCCGCGGTGACCCTGTTCGCGCGCATGGCCGGGGCCCGGCAAGTGGTCGTCAGCGAGCGCTTCCCCACCCGGCGCGAACGCGCACGGGAGGTCGGTGCCACGGCAGTGATTGATCCGGCAGAGCAGGATCCGGCAGAGGCCTTCGCCCGGCTCACGGGCGGCAACCCGCAGGTCGTCTTTGAATGTGTGGGCGTGCCGGGGATGCTGCGGGAAGCCGTGCGTCTGGTGGGGATTCGCGGCCGCATCGTAGTGGCGGGCGTGGTGCTGCAGGACGACAGTTTCTCGCCCCTACCCGCACTGCTGAAGGAAGTCTCCATCCGCTACAGCCAGGCCTACGACGAGTCGGATTTCGAGGCGGTCATCCGCGCGATTGCCAGGGGTGAAGCCAGGCCACAGCCCTTGCATACCGCCACGGTCAGCCTGGATCAGCTACCGGAGACTTTCGAGTCGCTGCGCAGTGCATCACCCCACTGCAAGGTGCTGATCGACCCGGCGCTGGGCTGAACAGCGTCCTTTCTCGCTGCCCGCGCTGGGCCAGCGGGGCCTGTTTTACTGTTGAAAGCAGGCCCCGTGGCAAATTGATCTGGGTATTCAGCCCACACCAAGCCCCGCAAGCACCTCCGGCGGCAACATCGGATCCGCCTGGCTGGACAGGTGCTGCGCCCGGTTGGCGGCAAACTCCGCGGTGATTTCCGGGTGGGTGGAGACCCAGAACTTGCCGTCGGCCAGCTGCGGCAGGATGCGCTCGGCGGCCTCGTAACCGCTGATACCATCGGCCTTCAGCATGTTGCGCATGATCTCCCGGTGGTGGGCATTGACCGGGTCTTCACCAGTCTTCGAATCCTCGAAGATCCGCGTGGCCACCGGCCCCGGTAGAATCGCCGAGACCTGGATCGGCGCCTTCTTCACCTGCATCTCCAGGTAGAGACACTCGCTGAAAGACAGTATGGCGTGCTTGCTGAGCACGTAGGAGGTCTGGATCGGCATCATGCCCAGGCCACCGATGGAGGTGGTATTGGCAATCCAGGCGCGCTTGCCCGCCTCCAGCATGCGCGGGGCGAAGGCGCGCACCCCGTGAATCGCACCGTGGATGTTGATGTTGAGGGTTTTTTCCCAGACCGCCGCCGGCAGCTCCCAGCAAAAGCCAAGGGTCTCGATGCCGGCATTGTTCACCAGCAGGGTGACATCGCCAAAGGTCTCGTGGGTGACCGCGGCCAGACGGTCCAGGGCTTCCGGCTCGGAAACATCCGTGTGTACCGCCAGGGCTTCGGCGCCAGCCGCGCGAATCTCCTCCGCAACGCTTTCCGCACGCTCCATCGCCACATCGGCCAGGACCACGCGCATGCCCTGCTTGGCCGCCAGGCGGGCCAGGCCTTCGCCAATGCCGGAGCCGGCGCCGGTGATGACGGCGACGCCGCCCTTGAATACATCCATGCCCTGGGTCATTCCGTTTTACTCCTGATTATCTAATAACAAATGGATTTAGCGAGCCGTTTATCTTACCACTAATCATATACCGCAACTACCGCAGGCGGCTGTTCATGCCGCCTCATCCGTCGCGTCAGCTGGAATGTTGGTAGGGCCACCGATGTCGTAGACCTGACTCAGCAGGGCAATGAACTTGCGATCCTGCATCGGGTCGCTGGGTTCCTCGAACTGGATGCCCCGCTTGCGCATGTCGTCCATGAGCATGTTCAGGGCCATCTCGGCGTTGATGTCGTCGGTGTGATCGTAGGCGACACGCACCTCGTCCATGTTCTTGAACAGACGCGCGCCCCAGTGCACCAGGAAACGCATTTCCTCCGCCGGCACCTTCTGGTTGACCTCGCCGAAGGTTTCGATCTGCCAGCCCGCAGAATCAGCGGGATCGGCCCCGAAGGTCGAACTGATATCCAGACCCCGGGGCTGGCGGCTGGCCACCGGCCCGCAGGCCTGACCGTGGTGGAACATCATCTCGTTTTCCACCACCACAGCCCGGCCCCACATCGGCGCATTGATCTGCATCGGCTCGCCACTGGGGCCATCCGGCCAGCAGTTGAACCCCCCTCCGATTTTGCCCTGGTAGTACCAGGCGATGACCTGGCCCTTCCGCGCCTGCCACTTGCGAAACAGGCAGGACTTGGCCATGGTCAACAGCAGCCAGAGCGGCGTGTTCTCCATGGTCATGCCGCGGAATACCGTGCCGTCCAGGTGCGGTGGCCCCCCGATGGGTGACGGCCCCTGGATATTGAACAGGTAGGTTTCCGGCTCGGCATACTGGCAATCCGCATACTCGCGCACCAGCTCCAGAAAGCGCGAGTTGTAGTAGCAGTCCTCGAGCTCGGGATAGAAGCACACGCCGCCGCGGGCCAGGTAGCCGCGAAAGACCGGGTTCAGCCCGATCATGTCCCAGGTCAGCTCTACGCCTTCCGGCACCTCCCCCGAGGTGGTGGCAATCACCTCCTCCGGGGAGCTGAAGTTTTCCGCCAGGATCAGTGGCCAGGGCCCCTTGTCGCGTACCACCTGCAGCAAGCGCCGGTGCTGGTCCTCGCTGTAGGCCTCTTCGATCAGGCGCGGCGGCGCCACGGGACGAAAGTTTTCCGCCAGTTCACGCAACATGCTGTCATCCTCCTCGGCGCTACTGCGCCGTCATCTGCACGACTTCGTTGATGTGGCCCTCGGGGTCGAGCACAAAGGCCACCCGGATGCCGAATTCGGCGATGTCGCGGATCGGTTCGGGCACCGTGCCGCCGGCATCCCGGGCACGCTGGCACAGGGCTTCGAGATCCTCGGTGACAAAGCCCTGCACCGATTCCTGGGTGGCGGGGCCCCGGGAGTCCAGATACTGGATCAGGGTCAGGGCCGGCCCGCCCGGGTAACTGCTCTGATAGGTGATTTCATCAATCTTGCGGCCCAGCATGGCATCCTGATGCCGGTTGTAGGGAATCAAGCCGAAAACCTTTTCGTAGAACGTGCCCATGGCCTCCAGGTCGTGGACGAAGGTCTTGGCGAATGAATAGAGGGTGCCAAAGTTGCTGCCGCTGGGTCTGGGGTCCTGCATGTCTGCCTCCTGCCATATCGTTGTTGAAGTTGGAACGTTCCAGGCTACCTAGATGGTCAGCATGTTCACTTCCGGCTCACCGGCAGGGGCCAGGTCATCGCGGCGGGTCACGGTGAAATCGGCTTCCCGGGGCGTGCGCAGGTCGTGCCAGATACGGGAGTTGTGCCGCGGAATGGCGAGAATCACCTTGCTGCCCTGGTCGCGGTAATAGCCGTGGGCGTCGCCACACTGGACCCAGGCGGAGTTCTGCAGCTCGGCATCCACATCCTCGACAAAGGCGCGGGTCGCCTCCTCGGTGACATCCACCGACGACAGGCCATCGTCCACCATCCACTGCAGCAGCTCGACGGCATAGTGCATCTGCTGTTCGCTGACCACGGCGTGGTTGGCCACCAGGAAACTGTAGGGGCCGCCCCCCAGCACAAAATTGGGAAAACCCGGCACCAGCATGCCCTCGTAGGAGAAGGGATACGGCTCGAAGGTCTCCCGGAGTGTCTTGCCGGCCTTGCCGACGATGTCGAACTGGCGCCCGAAGTGCAGCTTGTAGCCGGTACAGAGCACCACGGCATCGCATTCGATGCGGGTGCCGTCCGCCAGGATGACCGCGTCTTCCTCCGCGGCCTTGAGTGCGCCGCGCAGAATGCTGACCTGGGGCTTTTTCAGGGTGTCGTAAAAACCGCAGTCCAGGATCGGTCGCTTGGCAAACACGGGGAAATCCGGGGTCAGCAGTTTCACCATCACCGGGTCGTCCGGGAATTGGCTCTTCAGGTAGCCCTCGCACAGCATTCGCATGCCGTCATTGATCGGCCCGAAACCCCCGGTCTCGGCCGCGTAGTCCTCGTCTTTCATCACCATGCCGTGCATGTCGACCATCTGGCTGGCCAGGCTCTGCAGGCGCTTCCACTGGGCAACAAAGGGGATTGCCTCCATGGCGCGGATCTCTTCCCGCTCCACCGGCGCATGGGCCGCGGGGTTCGGCAGGATATGCTCGGGCTGGCGCTGTACGATCACCAGCTCGCCCACCTTGTCGGCTATCGCCGTCGCCACCTGCACGCCGGAGCAGCCGGTGCCCACAAGGACGACCTTCTTGCCGGAAAGGTCCACCGAATGGTCCCATTGCGCGGAGTGGATTACCGGCCCCCGGAAGGTGTCGAGCCCCTCGACCCGGGGGTAATTGGGCTCGTTGTTGGGGCCCACGGCCATGATCAGGGCATTGGCTTCGTAGGTCACCGGCTGGCCATCGCGCAGGGTCTTCACCACCCACAACTTGCGCGCGTCATCCCAGGTGGCGCCCTCGACGCGGGTACCGAAATCAATCCGCTCCCGCAGGCTGTACTTGTCCGTCACGCGCTCGAGGTAGGACAGAAACTCGGGGCCATTGGGGTAGTACTTGCTCCAGGAGGCATTGGGCTCGAAGGAAAAGGAATACACCCGGCTGGGGGTGTCCACCGCCGCCCCCGGATAGGTGTTCTCCAGCCAGTTGCCCCCCACGGCGTCCAGCTTTTCAAGAATGGTGAACTCGAAGCCCGCCTGCTGCAGCTTGACCGCGGCGTTGATACCCATCATGCCGGCACCGACCACCAGTACCTTGAAATCCGCGGGCGGCAGGCGCCGGGGCTCGCGCACCCGGGTATCAGTCGTGAAGCCCGCATGCTGGTAAGCCGGATCCAGCGACATGGCCGGAATCTCCACCCCCGTCACCAGGTTGGCAAGGGCATGGAACAGCTGCCGATCCAGGTGCGGCATGATCGGTGGGCGCCCGGCCTTGACCGCCTGGCGCAGGCGGTCGCGTACTTCCGCCGCTGCGCGCTCGGCCTCCGGCGAGGGGGCGCGTTCGTCCTCGCCAAAATCGACAAAGGCTTCCTTGACCACGTGCTGGCTGCCCTCCAGCGCGGGCCCATAGCGGTGCAGGAGGGAACGGTCCCCGGTGATCTGGATCAGCGCCGCCAGGCAGACCACCGGGTCCAGTGCTTCGGCAATGCACTCAAGCTCCTGCGACGTCATCGTGTTTTCCGTGACTTGCGTTGTGGCGGATTGCATCTTAGTTTCCCTCACTCTGTATGCGGCAGTTGCCGTGTTATGTTGTGGAAGCGCTTTTTACAACATATGATGTAATTATATCAACCAGACAGGAACAACTATTCATGCTAGGGAAAGCAGGCGGCGCCGGCCGCCCCAGTGCCGCACAGGCGGCCCTGAAGCGTCAGGCGATTCTGGAGGCGGCCCAGGAGGAGTTCGTGCAGTCTGGATTTCGCGGGGCCTCCATGCGGCGGATTGCGCAGCGGGCGCAGGTATCCACCCGCACCCTCTACAATCACTACGCCGACAAACTCGCGCTGTTCGGGGCCTGCCTCGAGTTTGGCTCGGAAGCGATCGAGCTGGATCTGACAGAGACCTCCGGCACCCTGCGCGAGCGACTGCTCGCCCACGCCACCAGCCTGCAGCTGGCGATGGGAAGCGACTCGGCGATCAAGGTGGCCAGGCTGCTATACCGCGAGGGGCTGGAATTTGAAGAGTTGCGCGACATGGCCCGACAGCAGTTCATCGACCATCAGGTACAACCGGTCGCACGTATTCTGGCCCATTATATGGAAGCCCCTGGGGACGCCGAAGAGCTGGCGTCGCATTTCGTAGCCCTGGTGCTGGCCAAATGGCAGCGCACGGTGATCTTCAACGACCCGCTGCCGGGGGAAGAGGCGGTCAATCAACATGCACGGGCGGTAACGGACTTGTTCCTGTCCGGTGCCGGCGATCAGCTCAGGCGCTAGCTGCCATCGTCGCCAGTTCCCGCTCGACATTGGCGATGATGCCCTGGAATCCCAGCTCCAGAACCTCCTCACTGGCGATATCGGAGTGATAGCGACGCAGCATGATCAGGAAATCCTGCTCGTCCGGCTCCAGTTCGTCGATATCCGAGAGGGAAATGGGCGAACGGAAAATACTCCCCTCCCGCTCGTTGAACACCAGCGCGATGGCGTTGCTGCAGAACATCCAGGAGTGCACCGCCAGCTTGTGCTCGCGGAAACCGATCTCGTGGAGCGTACGCGACACCGTCAGGGTGACCCGCAACCAGCCCGGCGAGCTCTTGCCATCCACCCCCATCACCTTGAGAACAAAGGGGTATTCATCAGAGAGCTTCTTGAAGGTCCACAGCCACTGCCAGAGGGTGTCCTGCCAGCTCTGGTTGCGCTTGCGCGGAGGCATCTTGAAGCGCAGGCAAATATGGTCGGCCACCGCCGCCAGCAGGGCCTTGCGACTGGGGAAGTAGTTGTAGAGCGCCATGGACACGGTATCCAGGGAGGCCGCCACGCGGGCCATGGTGAAATCCTCCACCGGCCCTTCTTCGAGCAGCTGCATGGCTTTGTCCAGGACCATCTTGCGCGACAGCCGCGGCGGTCGACCCGCCGCGGAACGTGCGCGGCCATTGGCTGGCGCAACTTTGCCCCGCGCGCCGGCGGGCTTTTTCCGGGCGGCAGCTTTTTTTCCGGCTGTGGCCTTTTTAACAGGCGCTTTCTTCGCCCTGGCCGTCTTGCTGGTGGCCGTTTTGCCCACGGACGAAGCCTTTCCGCTTGCTTTTGCCTTGGCGGCCGTCGATGCTTTTCGCTTGGCCGCACGCGGGGTCCGACCGGTGTCTTCCCGGGTGGCGCTGTCGTCGACTTCAATGCTGGATGCCATGGTTTCCCCAGTTGGAATTCGCTGCCGGGCGCAATGTTGGCACCCGTTACCTATAAGGTTTCAATATAGCGCTGGCCGCTAGTTTACAGCAAGCGAACGTGGTCCCAAACTTGCACACAAGCTTGCATACGCCCCATGAAAGACGGTATTTTGCATTTTTTTATCAATAAGCAATTGCGTCGCAGCGAAACGCCTGAAAAACCACCCAGCGAACACCTGCACTGCATCAACGAGGAAGCCATCATGAAAGCCGTCCGCTGCCACGACCACGAAATTCACGTCCACGATGTCCCCCCACCCAGTGGGGAGGGCATCCGCGTGCGGGTTGCCTCCGCCGGCATTTGCGGCAGCGATCTGCATTTCTGGCAACTGGGCTTCCCGATTCCCTTCACCCTGGGCCACGAGATCGCCGGCATCGCCGCCGACGGTACGCCGGTTGCGATTGAGCCGACGGTCTACTGCGGTCACTGTGAGCGCTGCGTGCGCGGCGATTACAACATGTGCGTGCGCGGCAGCGAGGCCGTGATGGGCGTGGGCCGCGATGGCGGCATGACCGAAGAACTGATCGTTCCGGAAAAATGCCTGGTGCCGCTGCCCGGGGGCATCCGCGCCGAAGATGCCTGCCTGGTCGAGCCCCTCTCGGTGGCCGTGCGCGGGATTGCCCTGGCGGGCATCAGCGACAAGCACAAGGTGGCCGTGATCGGCGGCGGCACCATCGGCCAGTGCGCGGTGGCCATCGCGCGCCAGGCAACCAGCAAGGTGCATCTCTTCGCCCGCCACGAGGCCCAGCTGCGGGCCGGCGAGATCCTCGGGGCAACCCTCGGCGGCGAAACCGAAGACTACGACCTGGTGATCGACTGCGCCGGGACCGACAGTGCCATGGAACAGGCGGCCAATCTCTGCCGACCCGGCGCCACCATCCTGATGCTGGCCTCCTACTGGGGAGGCCTGACCATGCCCGCCATGCAAATGATGATGAAGGAACTGCGCACCGTCACTTCCATGGCCCAGGCCCGGCAGGGACTGGTGCGCGACGTGGAGATCGCGGCCGCCACCCTGGCCCGCAATCCCATGATCGCCCCGACCCTGATCACGCACCGACTGCCCCTGGAAGCGGCGTCGGAGGCCTTCGCGATTGCCGCCGACCGCAAGCAGGGAGCGATCAAAGTCGCCTTCAATCCCTGAAATTGCGCTACCCTGTGCGCCCCGCCGATTCCGGCGGGCGCCGTGGCGCCTGCCGGTGTCCCGGGGTATTCCATAAAGCCACAGCACAGGAACAGAACGATGGGTAGATTACAGGGCAAGACCGCCATTATCACCGGTGGTGCGCGCGGCATGGGTGCCGCCACCTCGCGACTGTTTGTCGCTGAAGGTGCCAACGTGGTGATTGCCGACATTCTCGACGAGGAAGGCCAGGCCCTCGCCAGCGAACTGGGCGAGGCCGCCCTGTTCCAGCACCACGATGTCAGCAGCGAAGAGAGCTGGCAGGCAGTACTGGAAGCCACCGTGGCCCGCTTTGGTGGCGTCCAGGTGCTGGTCAACAATGCCGGCGTGCTGATGTTCAAGTCCATCCTGGACACCAGCAAGGCAGACTACGAGCGTGTACTCGGCATCAACCTGGTGGGCACGTTCCTGGGAGTGAAAACCATCGCCCGGCACATGGTGGAGACGGGCGTCGCCGGTTCCATCGTCAACATTTCCTCGGTGGACGGCATGAAGGGCTGCAACGCGCTGTCCGCCTACGCGTCCAGCAAATGGGGCGTGCGCGGCCTGACCCAGGTGGCGGCCATGGAGTTTGGCCATCGCGGCATTCGGGTCAACAGCGTACATCCCGGCGGCGTCAACACCGTGATGTCCAACCCCTTCGAGCAACCCAAGGACCAGATCGACAAGGCCTACCGGGACATTCCCCTGCAGCGCATCAGCGAGCCGGAGGAAGTGGCCCGTGTGTCACTGTTCCTGGCCAGCGATGATGCTTCCTACGTCACCGGCGAAGAGGTCAAGGTGGATGGCGGACTACTGATCGGCCGCTATTACGACACCCTGCCCGGGGCGCCGGACAAGGGCTGAAGACCGGACAAGCCCTTGCGAGCCGCGACACCTACGCGGCCCGCAACGGCCCTCTCCCCAAAAAGACGGTCAGTGCGCTCAGCGCAGGCCGTCGTCGCCCTGCACATTCTCCTTAAGCAAGCCACCCAGGCGCGAGTGCACCCGCCCGCCACTGCCCATCACCAGGGCAAAGAGGATCTCATTGGGTCGCGGCGCATCCTGCAGGCCGACGTCCATCGAATTGAAATGGCTGCGTACATAGGCGGCGTGAATGTAATGCACCGGTACCATCATGCGGTAGCCGGCGCAGGCCACCGCCTTGTTCGCGGGCACCATGGCCTTGGGCTGCCCCAGCACCTCCCGCATGGCCCAGCCACCGGCCTCGTGCCACACCGCACCGTGCTCCATTTCGCCGTTGATACCGACGATGGCGGCCTTGCTGTAGACCTCGACCTGCTCCCGACCGCCGAAGACCTCCACCAGCTCCTCGGCCAGTTCGCGCCCCAGGCTGCGCAGCGCCGCCATGAAGGGCATCAGGTCTTCTTCATAGCAACCGGCATAGGGGTTGCGCACCACGGCCATGGCCGCGGCCATTTTCAGCGGCACCTCGGCCACGGGCCCACCCTCGTGGTAGACGGTTTCGACAGTCAGGGCTCGCTTGCGGATTTCAATCAGGGGGTTCACTGGGGCTCCGGGATTGTTTGCAGGGTTTCCAGGTAGCGGTAGATAGCGGTGTTGTCAGCCTCCGCCGGCAGCACGGCCACTGCGCCGGACCAGAGAGACGCGACCCGCGAGAGCTGGGGCATATCCAGTCCGGCGCTGTCACCCAGGCGTTTCGCGGTGGCCAGGTCCTTGGCCTGCAAGGGCAGGGAAAAGCCCCCGGAAAAACTGCCGGACAGAATGAACTGGCGCAGCTTGGTTTCCGTGGCGACATTGCGGCCGCTCGAGGCATTGAGGATATCGACAAACGTCTCCGCGTCCAGGCCCATCGCCCGCACCGCCAGCAGTGCTTCGCAACTGGCCAGCAGCCCCGCCGCGTAGACATAATTGTTCAGTGCTTTCATGGCATGGGCCGAACCGACGCGGCCGGTGGGCAGGATCACGCTGCCCATCACCTCGAGCAGTGGCCGCGCCCGTTCAAGCAGATCGCTATCGCCGCCAACCATGATCGAGAGCTGCCCGCTCTCTGCCTTTGCCACCGAGCCGGACACCGGTGCATCCAGCAGCCGCAGCCCCGCGGCCTCCAACAGCGCAGCCAGACGCGTGGTTTCCACCGGATCCGAAGACCCCATATCGATCACCAACGCATCGGGGTGCAGAACATGAATCAGCGCGTCTTCCCCGTCGACCAGCACCTGGTTGGTGACGCGGCTGTTCGGCAGCATGGTAATCACCGTGTCGCAGTCCGCCAGCTCCGCGAGGGACGCGGCGGCACGCAAGTTTTGCGGCCACTCTGACGCCAGGGACGCCAGCCGCTCGCGATCGCTGTCGAAGGCGGTGACCGCCAGGCCACTCGCCAGCAGGTGCCACAGCATCGGTGCCCCCATCTTGCCCAGGCCGACAAAGCCGACCGGGCCAAGGTCTCTTCCCGGCATGCCTCAGGCGACCGCGCGGGCAGGCGCAATCAGGCGGTAGTCTTCCGGCGCAGGCCGGCGGGTCATGTGCCAGTAATCCACCAGACGGTAGGGGCAGGAGAGGAATACCCGGCCCTTGCTGTTCTTGTAGTAGCTTTTCGCCTTCGGGTGCGACCAGATCAGGCCCTTGATGGTCTCGTCCACCCGGGTGTTGAATGCTTCCTGCGCCTCTTCCGTGGGTTCCAGAGCCGCCATGCCCTCCTGATTGATCCACTCCAGGCATTCCAGGATGTAGTGGACCTGCGTCTCAGACGTTATGTTCTGGCCACCGGCATGGTTGGGCGCGCTGTTGGGCCCCACCGTCAGGAAGAAGTTCGGATAGCCGGCCACGGTGACACCCAGGTAGGCCCGCGGGTCGTCCTCGCCCCACTCCTCTTTCAGGTTGCGGCCACCGCGACCAATGATCTTCAGCCCGCCGGTCATGTCGGAAATACTGAAGCCGGTGGCACAGAGGATCACGTCCACTTCCACCTTGCTGCCGTCCTTGAGCACAATGCCATCCTCGACAATGTGATCCAGGGTGTTGTCTTCCAGGGTCACGTTGTCCCGACAGAGGGTATCCAGCCAGTCGATGTCCATGCAGATGCGCTTGCCGAAGATCGGATAGTCGGGCACCAGTTTCTCCAGCAGGTCCGGACGGTCCTTGAGCTTCTCACGGTAGTTCTGCAGTGCGAACTGGCGTACCCCCTCGTTATAGGCGGAGACCGAAGTGCCGTCTTCGCTGACCCAGCTCGGGTCCAGCTTGATGTTTTCGTACAGACCATCGGCGGCGAACCAGTAGGCGCGGAAGCGGAACCACTCGGCATAGTGGGGAATGTTGGCCTGGGCCCAGCGGACCGCCGGAGGCACTTCCACGAAGTGGTTGGGCATCACCCAGTGACGCGAGCGCTGGAACACCGTCAGGTGCGCCACTTCCGGTGCAATCGACGAACCGAGCTGCACCGCACTGGCTGCCGTGCCGATCATCGCCACCCGCTTGCCTTTCAGTTCCACCGAGCTGTCCCAGCCCGCCGTGTGCATGACCGGGCCCTTGAAATCATCCAGGCCGGGGATATCCGGCAGTTTCCAGCGATTCACCGGGCCGTGGGCATTGATCACCGCATTGGCGCGCACCTTGCGCTTGCCCTTCGCGTCCTGCAGCTCGACCTCCCACTCCCGGGCGGTGTCGTCCCAGACCATGCCCAGCACCTTGGTCTCGAAGGTCACGTACTGGCGCAGCTGGTACTTGTCCGCCACACGCAGCAGGTAGCGCTGAAACTCCGGCCCGGTAGGGGTGTAGTGGGACCACTCCGGGTTCAGCTCAAAGGAATAGGAATAGAAATGGCTGGGCGTATCGACCGCCACGCCGGGGTAGGTATTTTCCCACCAGGTGCCGCCCACTTCGGGGTTTTTCTCTACCACCTCGAAGTTGTAGCCGGCTTCGCTGAGCTTGATCGCGGCCAGCAGGCCGGTGAGGCCGGCGCCAATCACCAATACCTTGAAATCCGGGTCCGGTGCATGACGCCCGGGGCGCTGGCTGCGCTGCTCGGGTGCCTCGAAGCCCATCTGCTCCTTGAGCATGGGGATGAATTCATCTTCCACCGGCTCACCGACATCGGTGCTCAGCATTTTGCGCCACAGGGACTCGTCCGGGGACGCGTCGGCGGGCGGCGGGTCCTGGGTCAGCACCTGGAACAGTCGCTCCCGCAACTCCTTGAGCAGTTCATCGGGGATCGCCGCCTGTTCCTCGAAAATAGAGCCAATATAGGGGCGAAAGCGGTCCATGAATGCCACGTCGCCCTGGAAGTGGGTGAGCACCATCAGCAGGGTGGGGACATCCCCTTGCTCGAGCGCCTCGCGCAGGGCGTCGTGATCGCGAATGGGCAGTGTCGGGCTGTGATCGAGAATCTGTGCGTTCATGGCTGTGCCTCTTATCAGTCGGGTCGCGCCGCAGCGGCCAGGGTTAGCTGCTTTACAGATTTATCTTATCTATAAGTTATCTGTGGTGCAAGTGCCGTTTCCCGCTTCTGGCCGGGGCTTCACCCACAAAACAAATGGCCGCCATGCACTTGCGCACATGGCGGCCAGAAGCCCGGAGCCCTGCAGGGAATACTCAGTCCCCGAAGCGGTAGCGCAGGGACATGCCGTACATCCGCGGTTCGCCGTAGACCGAGTTGGTAAAGCCGGTGGAGGTCAGATAGCCCGTGTACTCACTGACGCGATAGGTCTCGTCGGTGGCATTGGTGACAAAGGCCCGGGCATCCAGCTTGCTGCCGAGAATGCTGTTCCACTCCAGGGACAGGTTGAGCACCTCGAAGCTTTCCATCCAGGCGGTCGGTTCATCCGCGGGATGGTAGTTTGCCGCGGCGTAGGTTTCACCCTGGTGGTTGAGGCTGCCGAAGAACACCAGCTCGCCGAGGTTATTCACCAGCGGCAGCGTGTAGCGCAGGCTCAGGGCCGCGATATGCTCCGGTGCATTCTGGAAGGGAATGCAGTCGTAGTTGGCAACAGCCGAGGGCTGGCCCAGAGTCGGCACGCTCAGCGGTCCATCACAGGTAGTGATGGTGGCGCCGCCCTTCAGAGGGTCGGCGTAGATGACCTGCTCGAAGTGCTTGTACTCGGCGTCGGTGTAGGAATAGGAGAGACTGACCTCCAGGTTCTCAAGCGGCGCAATGGTCGCCTCCAGCTCCAGGCCCTGCACACGCGCGGAATCCGCGTTGAAGGTTACCGCACCCTGATCCAGGCAGGTGGCGCTGGCAGAGAAATTCTCGCCATTGGGGCCGGTGCAGACAAAATCATTGGTATTGCCATTGCCATTGAAGTCATTCACATCCGGCAGGAAGCCACCGATAGGGAAATTGTCACCCGCGGCGCGCTGGATGTCGTCGTAGTCCATGCTGTAGACATTCAGGTTGAGCCGGGCCGGCATGGCTGCGAGCGCAAAGTCCGCCTTCATGCCCAGCTCGTAGCTGGTCACGAACTCCGGCTCATAGGTCAGCGCCCGGGGCGCGGCGTAATTGAAACCGCCCGCCTTGTAGCCTCGTGTTACCTTGCCGTAGAACAGCGTATCGGGATTCAGCTGGTAGTCCAGGCCCGCGGTCCAGGTCCACTCCTTGGAACGCTGGGTGGCGGAACGCGCAGCCTGCACAAACTCGTTGGGGCTGGAGTAGATGCGGTCGGAAAAGAAACTGTTGGTAAAACGACGGCCCTCGGTCTCGTCATCCGTGTGGCGCACGCCCAGCGTCAGCCGCCACTGGTCCCAGTCGGGGTTCAGTGCCCCCAGGTTCAAAGTGCCCTGGGAGTAGAAGGCCAGGGCACTGATATCCAGCTCGTAAAGGGTGCCGGCATTCAGGGCAGCAGCGTTAAAGGAACCGGTTCCCTGCAGGCCTTCCGGCTCCACACTCGAATAGTAGGCCCCGATGACGTAATCGAGGTTGTCATCCAGCGCCGCGCCCTGCAGTTGCAGCTCCGCCGTGGTCTGGCTGCTATCGGAAATCAGCCCCTTTTCACCCGGCCGGCCAAAGGGGTTGCTGGTATCACCGTCTGCAATAAACGGATTGATCTGGGCCAGCATCGGCAACAGCGAGCCGTCGAGATCCCAGTCATAGCCGACCTCCATCGTCTGGTAGCTGAGAATATTCTTCAGCTGCAGGTCATCGCTCAGCTGGATCGACAAGGTGTTGATGTAGCCTTCGTGCTCGATCCGGGTAAACTGATCGTGATTCATCGCCGTCTTGCGCGGACCCAGTTCACGCTGCCGGTCGAGTACACCCTGGGCAATCGCGGGGTCGAAAACATTGCCGGACAGCACATTACCGATTCCGTAGGCGAAGTTGCCCGCGAGGGTTGCCACATTGGGCTCGGGACCCACGCCACTCAGCACAAAACCGGTGCCGTTGTCCTCCGACTCCGAGCGGAAGGCAACCAGGTAGTTTTCAACATTCTCCGTGGGACGCCACAGCACACCGATACGCCCGTGCCACCAGTCCTTGTTGTCGTAATCCTTGCCGGCAAAACCGGGGGATCGCTCGCCCGGCGCAAAGGCGGCGCACAGGGGCTGGGCCGTGGGCGCGCAGACGTCACTATAGCCGAAGGCCGCCGGACCCACGTCACGGGTGAAGCCGTCCCGCTCTACATCCTTGTAGGACAGCCGAACCATCAGGGTGTCTTCGACCAGGGGCAGGTTCAGAACCCCTTCAAACTCGCGGTCATCATAGTTCCCACCCTGCAGCTGCAGGTGCCCGTGCAGGGTCTCGCTGGGTCGCTGCGGCCCCAACAACAGTGCACCGCCCGTGGTATTGCGACCGAACAGGGTGCCCTGGGGGCCCCGCAGAACCTGCAGCGAGCCGACATCAAAGAAGGTGCCCGGCCCACCCTGGTTGGCGATGATGCCGGACTGGATCATCGGCACTTCGGCAAAGTAGTTCACCACGCCGACCGGCGCCAGGTAGGTAGCCCCCTGGCCGCGGATGGTTACCGCCTCGGCGTTGCGCGGGTTGCCGTGGCTGGTGACAATCAGGGAAGGTACCTTGCCCAGCAGGTCGTAGGCGCTGGCGATGTTCTGCCGGCGCAGGCTCTCTGCATCCAGGGCGCTGATGGCGATGGGGACATCCTGAATGCTCTCCTCGCGGCGCTGGGCGGTGACGACGACCTCCTCGAGACGCGCGGTATCCTGGGAAAAGGCGGGCGCCACGCTCAAGGGTGCAATGCAGACAGCGGCGGAGGCAAGGGCCTGAACAACCCGGGCAATCGGGTCAACACGGAAGGAATTGACGGGCATGAATCACCTCTACTTTATTAATTAGAATTAATGTTTGATTTATAGTAGCTCTAAGTTTATATGCCTGAAAAGCCCTTATTGATAAAAATATTCGCCGCCCCCCAGGCAAGCGGCAGACAGGAGCCTCCCCATGGAAAAGGTCATGATTTTCGACATGCGCGCGCCGGACTTTGGCGCTCCGATAGGCGAGCTCTACCGCGCGGCACTGGACATGGCGGCCTGGGCCGACGAGGTCGGTTTCGATGTGCTCGGCTTTGGCGAGCACCACTGCTCGGAGGATGGCTACAACCCCTCGCCACTGGTTCTGGCCAGCGCCATGGCCGGTCGCACACGAAATATACGCCTGCGCACGGCAGTGCTGCTGGCGGCCTGCTACGACCCGGTACGCCTGGCCGAAGATCTGGCTGTCGCCCAGCTGGCCAGCGCCGGCCGGCTTGAGCTCGGTCTGGGATTCGGTTATCGCCCGGTCGAGTTCGGCATGTATGGCCACCGGGTCGAGGACCGCTTCGAAATTACCTGCGACACCGTCAAGCTCCTGCGTCAGGCCTGGACCGGCCAACCTTTCGAATACCGGGGCAGACCGTGCCAGGTGCTACCAGTACCCGACAAGCCGGTTCCCATTCTGCTGGGCGGCATGGCGCCCAAGGTGGCCCGTGCGGCAGCGGCAATCGCCGATGGTTTTCTGGTGCCACTGTTCGGCCCGGAGACCTGGCAACCCTACCGCGATGAATGCCTGAAACTGGGTAAAGCCGACCCCGGTGAATATCCCAATCAGGGCCCCACCTTGTTGTGGGTGTCGGAAGAACCGGAGCGGGACTGGCAGTGGATTGCGCCCCACGTTCTGCACGTACTGGACTCCTATTCGCGCTGGACTGCGGCCGCCTATGGCAAGCCTGTCGGCCCCTACGCCGGCGGTATGACTGCGGAAACCATCCGCGAGAGTGGGGCCTACCAGGTACTCACGCCAGAACAGACCGCCGCCATGGCGCAGGAGCTGGGTAGCTTCAGTTCGCTTTACCTGACCCCGCTGTTCGGCGGTATAGCGCCCGACAGGGCCTGGAAGATGCTGAAACTGTTCGAACGGAAGGTACTGCCGTACCTGCCCCGAGGCGACCGAATTCCGCGCTGGGGATTCGGCGAGGGCTAGCACAAAAAAGCAGGCCGCTGTGCACCCCCGTACACAGCGGCCTGAAATAGGAAAGAGCCTGCCCGGACTCGAAGCGAGGCCCTTCCCGGTACCACAACTTTTATTCGCCGAAGCGGTAACGCAGGGACATACCGTACATCCGCGGCTCGCCGTAGACGGTGTTGGTGAAGCCACCCGACTGGGAAAAGCCGACGTACTCGTTGACGGCGTAGGTTTCATCCGTTGCATTGTTGACGAAGGCACGCGCGTCAAGATTGCTACCCAGAATGCCATTCCACTCCAGCGACAGATTCAGTACCTCGTAGGAATCGATCCAGGCACTGGGATCCTCGCGCTCCGATGTCGTCGCCGAGGAATAAATCTTGCCCTGGTGGTTGAGGCTGCCGAAGAACACCAGCTCACCCAGGTTGTTCACCAGGGGCAGGTAGTAGCGTACGCTCAGCGCCGCGATGTGTTCCGGCGTGTTCTGGAAGGGAATACAGGAGTAGTCAAGGTCCACAGCCTGCTGACCCACGCTGGGCCAGGTAGTGGGCCCGCTGCAGGGATACAGGGTGGTGCCGCCACGCAGGGGGTCCGGTGCGATGGTCAGATCGTAGTCACGATACTCCGCATCGGTATAGGAATAGGCCAGGCTGATTTCCAGGTTTTCCACCGGCGCAATTGTCGACTCGATCTCGACGCCGGAAATGCGCGCGGAGTCCGCATTGAACGTGACCGCGCCCTGGTCCAGGCAGGTGGCATTGTCGGCAAAGTTTTCGCCATTGGGACCGGTACAGACAAACTCGCTGGTGTTGCCATTGCCATTGAAATCGTTGACATCGGGCAGGAAACCACCGATCGGGGCATTGTCGGCAGCCGCGCGCTGAATGTCCTCGTAGTCCATGCTGTAGAGGTTGATATTGGCCCGCGCCGGCATACCGGCAACCGCAAAGTCGGCCTTTACACCCAGCTCATAGCTGGTGACAAATTCGGGCTCGTAGGTCAGTGCCCGCGGTGCCGCATAGTTGAAACCGCCGGCCTTGTAGCCCCGGGTGACCTTGCCGTAGAACAGCGTATCCGGGTTGTACTGATAGTCCAGCCCGACGGTCCAGGTCCACTCTTTCGAGCGCTGGGTGGCCGTCTTTACCACTCGCTCATACTCATTGGGGCTGCTGTAAACCCGGTCTGAATAGAAGTTGTTGGTGAGGCGGCTACCCTCGGTTTCATCGTCGGTGTGACGGACACCCAGGGTCAGGCGCCATTGATCCCAGTCGGAATTGATAGCGGCCAGGTTCAGCGTGCCCTGGGAGTAGAAGGCCAGCGCCGTGATGTCCTGCTCGAAGAATGAACCACTGTTGAAATCAGCGGCATTGAAGGACGCGGTGCCCTGCAGCCCCTCCGGCTCCACACTGGAATAGTAACTGCCCACCACCCAGTCCAGGTTATCGTCCAGCGCCATGCCCTGCAGCTGTAGCTCGAAGGTGGTCTGGCTGTTGTCGGAGATCACACCGCGATCACCCGGCTCGCCAAAGGCATTGTCCAGCTCGTCGTCGCCAATGAAAGGTGGGAACTGCGCCAGCATCGGGAGCAAAGAACCATCCAGATCCCAGTCGTAGTTCACTTCCATTTCCTGATAGGACACGATATTTTTCAGCGTCAGGTTGTCGGTGAGCTGGATCGACAGGGTGTTGATATAGGCGTCGTGATCAATCTCAGTGAATTGATCGTGGTTCATCGCCGTCTTGCGCGGGCCCAGTTCACGCTGGCGCTCGACGATGCCCTGGGTGATGGTGGGATCGAAGACATTCCCGGAAAACAGGTTGCCCACACCGTAGGCAAAGTTCCCCGCCAGGTTGGCCACGTTGGAGCCCGGGCCGGCGCCACTGAAGACAAAACCGGTGCCGTTGTCCTCGGACTCCGAACGCAGGGCCACAAAGTAGTTTTCAATATTTTCGGTCGGGCGCCACAACACGCCCAGGCGAAGGTGCGACCAGTCCTTGTTGTCGTAGTCCTTTCCCGCATAGCCGGGTGAACGGGCGTCGGGCGCAAAGGCACCACACAGCGGCTGTTGGGTCGGCGCACAGACGTCGTCGAAACCGAAAGCCTCGGGGCCGACATCTTCCGTGAAACCGTCGCGCTCCACGTCCTTGTAGGAGAGGCGCAACATCAGCGTGTCGTCGATCACCGGCAGGTTGAAGACGCCCTCGAACTCGCGATTGTCATAGTTGCCGCCCTGTACCTGCAGATAGCCGTGGAGCTGTTCTGAGGGTTTCTGCGGCCCCAGCAGGAGCGCCCCCCCGGTGGTGTTGCGACCGAACAGGGTCCCCTGGGGGCCGCGCAGCACCTGCAATGAACCCACGTCGAAGAAGGTCCCCGGGCCGCCCTGGTTGGCGATGATGCCGGACTGGATCAGGGGGACCTCGGCAAAGTAATTGACCACCCCCACCGGCGCCAGATAGGTCGCACCCTGGCCGCGAATCGTCACCACCTCGGCGTTGCGCGGGTTGCCGGCACTGCTCACGTTGAGGGAGGGCACTTTGCCCAACAGGTCCATCGCACTGCTGATGCCCTGCTGACGCAGGCTTTCGGCATCGATGGCACTGATCGCGATGGGCACGTCCTGGATACTCTCCTCGCGGCGCTGCGCGGTGACCACGACTTCCTCGAGCCGTGCGGAATCCTGGGCGAGTGCCGGGGTCGCAAGCACCGGCGCGCCAGTCGCGAGGCTCGCAATCAGGGCTCGCACGGACAATGACAGGAGTTTTCCGGAACTGGGTTTGACAGACATCAGAGGCCTCTTCATAAGTTTTATAAAATTAATATATGTTTATCGTATCACTAAGTTTAATGACGATAAAAGCCCCTGCGTGTGCGATCGGCACACGCGGGAGCTCTAGGTTGTGGGCAGCTCAGAGATCGGCGACGTTCAGTACAGTCTTGCCGCGATTGTGGCCTTCCTGGATAACACGATGGGCTTCGGCTACCTCTCGCAGCGGGAATTCACGCAGTGGCGGCAAAACGATATCGCCGCTCGCCAGCAACTCGCCGATTTTTTGCAGGGTTGGGCCGCAGCCGACATCGTCCATGGTCGAAAACACCCGCTTCACCCCTTTCGCGGCACCCGCGGCCGCCTGGGCGGGGATATCCCCGTCATCCACCAGGGTCGGAATGGAGACGAAGGTGCCACCCGGCTTCACCAGGTCGAGCCCGTTCGGCAAGGTGCTGACGCCCACGGCATCCATGAGGTAATCCAGGCCCTCCGGCGCCCAGGCCGCCACCGCGTCGGCAATCGTCTCCGTGCGATAATCGATCACGCGTTCGACCCCCAGAGATTTCAGGTAGTCCACATTGGGGGTCGAACAAGTGGCTGCGACCCGCGCGCCAGCCCAGCGGGCGAACTGCACGGCAAAACTGCCCAGGCCACCGGAGCCGCCGTGAATCATCGCCAGTTGGCCCGCTTTGAGCCCGCCGCGATCGAACAGGCCCTGCCACGCGGTGAGTGAGGCCACCGGCAGCGCCGCTGCCTGGGCAAAGCTGAGGCCCTCGGGAATGCGGGCCACGCGATCGGCACTGGCAATCGCGTACTCGGCATAGCTGCCCTGTCCGCCCTGACCGTGATTGGTCGGCGTAAAAACGCGCTCGCCCGGCTGAAACTCCGTCACGCCCTCGCCCACTGCGGCGACGATACCCGCCGCGTCGAAACCGATAATGTAGGGAAAGGTATAGGGCCGGTATTGCGCCAGGTGCCCCTCGCGGTTCTTCCAGTCGGCCGGATTGACGCCGGCACAGGCAATCTGCACCAGCACCTCGCCCGGTCCGGGCGTCGGGGTCGGCAGCTCGGCGTACTTGAACACCTCCGGCCCGCCGGTTTCCTCAATGATCATTGCAAACACGTCATGCTTCCTTGTGGTTGTCGATGGCGGCCTTCGCGATGCCGCCATCGGAGTAAATTTCAGCCAGCCGCCGCAGGCACCGTCCGGTTGCCGCCGCTGCGTTCAATCAGCGGTATCATCAGCACCGCGAGGCAGAGGAGCGCAACAAAGCCGACAAAGGCCCAGTGATAGGCCCCGGTCACATCGCGTATCCAGCCGGTGAGCGGCGGCGTCAGCAAATTGAAAGGCAGCAGGATCGGACTCATCAGCCCCATCACCCGCCCGTAGTTCAGCGCCCCGTAGACCTGCCCCAGCAGAGCGCTCCATACCGGCAACATGCCGCCACTGCCAAGGCCCAACACCAGCGAGCCCAGTGCCAGGCGCGGGAAGTCGGGCGTACCCCAGAAGCAGGTGAGCGCCAGCGCCATGATGCTGATCAGGCCGGCGAGAGCCAGACGCACATCAAAACGGTCCGACAGCCAGCCAAAGAACAAGGTGCCGGCAATCGCCGACAGCGCGATATTCGAGATCATCATGGCGCCCTGCTCCCGCGTCGCCCCCACATCCAGGGCAAAGGGCACGATATTGCCCATGGTCGCGGTAAAGCAGCCGAACATCAGCGTCACCACCAGGGCAATCATCCAGAAACTGCGGTGGCGGATAATGGCGTAGGTGGAGCTGAAACGCCCCGACGCGTCCGGCGCCTGGGCGCCACCGGCCGCGGCAGGCTCAAAGCCCTTGCGCGTCGGGTGGTCCACCGCCAGCAACCAGACCGGCAGGGCGGTACCGGCGATGCACAGCGCAACCCAGCGCAAGCCTTCCCGCCAACCCACCAGCTCGGTCAGTGCCTGGATCAGGGGTGGATAGAGAAAGCCACCAAAGGAGGTACCGGCGGCGGCTATGCCCAGTGCCATGCCGCGATTTTCGTGGAACCAGCGGGTCAACAGGGTGGAGGCACAGAGCGGGCCGAGGAGCACATAGCCAAAACTGAGCAGCACACCATAGATCAGCGGTACCTGCCACATCGCCGCGGCCAGTGATAGCCCGACATAGCCCAGCGCCGTCATCAGGATCGCAGCGACCATGATCAGCTTCAGGGACAGGCGATCGATGGCGATACCGGCCATGGGCGAAACGAATCCGGCGCCCAGCGTCATGCAGGTCAGGCCCAGCATCAACACCATGCGGCTGGGCTCGAAGGTTTCCGCCAGCGGAACCGCGATCACGCTGTAGGAATAACTCAGGGCGCCAGCGCCCGTCGCCTGGATCAGAAACGCGACGCCTACCTGTACCCAGGGCCAGAACCGGCTTGGTATCACGCGGCGAGCTCTTCCTCGGGCTCCGGCGGGAAATACAGCGGAGCGCCCACGTCGTAGACGCTGGTCAGCAAGCCGATAAAGGCGCGATCCGTCAGCGGGTCCGTAGGTTCCTCGAATTGAATGCCCCGGCGTTTCAGATCCTGAATAAAGATATCGAAGACCTGCTGGTGGGAGATGTCGTCGGTATGGTCCACGGTACGCTTGAGCTCATCCAGGTCCATGTAGACATTCGCTCCCCAGTGCACCAGGAAGCGGAACTCCTCCTCCGGGATCTGCTGAATGACCTGCTCACCGGTACGAATGCGCCAGCCACCGGCAACCTGCGGATCGGCTTCCATCACCGACTCGAAAGCCAGACCTTCGGGCTTGCGCAAAGCGCTCGGCCCGTTGCTCTGGGCAGTGTGGAACATCATCTCGTTCTCCACCACCACGGCGCGCCCCCACATGGGGGCGTGAATCTGTTTTGGCTGCTCGTGGGGGCCATCCGGCCAGTAGGTGAAGCCGCCGCCGACCTTGCCCTTGTAATACCAGGCGATTACCTGGGCCTTGCGCGCCTGCCAGTGCTTGAACAGGCCCGACTTGACCATGGTATTCATCAGCCAGATCGGCGTATTGTCCAGGGTGAGACCGCGGAAGCGCGTGGCATCGACATGGGGGTTGCCGGCACCGCCACAGGGGCCCTGAATGTTGAACAGCATGCTGTCGGGCTCGGCATACTTCGCACCCCAGTAATCCCGCACCAGCTGCAGAAACTTCGGGTTGTAGAAGCAGTCCTCGATCTCCGGCTGGCTGCACACCCCGCCGTAGGAGTAGTAGCCGCGGAATACCGGGCTGAGAAACATGTCCAGGGTGGGCTCGACACCTTCCGGTAGAGAGCCGGAGGTGGTGGCGATGAGCTCCTCGGCGGACTTGAAGTGCTGGGAGATGATCAGTGACCAGGGGCCATTGTTGCGGACGACCTCGAGCAGGCGGCGATGCTGGTCCTCGCTGTAGGCCCCCTCGATCACCCGCGGCTCGGCCACCGGGCGAAAAATTTTTGCGCGTTCGATATCCATTGTTCTACCTCATCGCTTCCCGGGACTGAGGCGCCGGGATCCGTGGGCCCTCAGGCCAGTTTGCTGTTGAAGAAACGCACCATGACGTCGAGCGCCTCGCGGGTCTCGGGCAGGTGCAGCGCATACCAGTGGGAATGCGGCAGCGCATCGAAGACCACCAGTTCCGCCGGCCGCCCAGCCCGCAGCAGCGCGCGGTGAAACATGGTGGTGGCACTGAGCAGGGCATCCCGGGTACCCGACACCAGCAGCGTGGGCGGGAAGCGGGACAGGTCGGCCCGGTCCGGTGACACCAGCGGATCTTTCGGGTCCGCCCCGCCCAGATAGCTGCGCACCTCGCTCAGCTCGTGGTCCAGGGGGAAACTGTGGGCACCGTAAAAGCCGCTCAGGGTAAAGATGCTGCGGGTATCGCCGAAATCGTAGAGATTGCCCGCGGCGGAAAACATCCCCGCGCAGGCCGGCAGGGGCAGACCCTCCTGCTCCAGCCGGACCACCGCCTGGCCGGTGAGAATCCCCCCGGCAGAGCTGCCAAAGATTCCCACCTTGTCCGCCGGATGATGCGCCAGCACCTCACGGTAGACCGCCACCACGTCGTCCACCGCGGCCGGGTAGGCGTGTTCCGGTGCCAGCCGGTAGTCCACGGCAATCACCGGCACACGGGCCAGATGGGCGATGGGAATGGCCTCGATCAAAGCACCCGAACCCACCACAAAACCACCGCCATGGAGGTTGATCAACACCCGCCTCTCATGCTCCGGGGGCATGTCCAGGGGCCGTATCACGTGGCAGCGGACACCGCCGATCTGCATTTCCTCGATTTCCACCGGGTACAGGGACTGCGCCTGCTGATTCAGGGCTTCAAAGGCAGCTGCCATGGGTTCGCGGAATGTCCACATGGGAACCGGCTCGTCCGGCATCGGGGCGTCGCCCCAGGGGTTGCCGGCGAGATAGGCACGCGCTTCATCACTGACCGAGGTCGGCACCGGTACCGGATGATCGCCGAGCCAGGCAGTGCCCTTGTCATCAATCGTGTAGGCCATCGCAGTTTCCGTTTTGGGTTAACTTTATATTAGGCATAAGTTTAGTCGCCCGAAAACACGCGGGTCAAGCACCGACAGGGCTGCGCCTGTCAGTCATGGGGGTCGAGCTGATCTGGCCGCGCCTTCGGCTACGGCAGCCCCGGTTTCAGCGGGGATCCAGGGCGATGACGGGGATTTCGCGGTCGGTGAGGCTTTCATAGTGCGCATAGGTGGGCACATCCGCCTTGAGCGCTTCCCACACCCGGGCGCGCTCTTCACCGGTCAGAAATCGCGCCCGCACGGGCTGGGGCCGACGCCGGATGCGCACCAGGGCATCGGGGTTGCTGCGCAGATTCTGCGCCCAATAGGGGTCACTGGGCGCGCCGCCCTTGGAGGCGACCAGCAGGCGCTCGCCGTCGCGATCAAAGTAGGGCACTACCACGCCGCGGGTACGCCCGCTACGCCGGCCGGTGGTCTCCAGGTACAGCACCGGGCCCGGCGCAAAGCCGCTGGCGCGGGCAAACACCCAGGTGGTCAGGGAAAAGCCCGTCCAGCGCACCAGGAAGCGATCCAGGGCGAGCCCGGCAGGGGACATGACAAAACGCTGCAGCACGACGCAATCTCCGGATTATTATCTGGCGCCGGGGCGCACGCTGGCACCCACTGCCACAGGATGCCACGCCCGGGCCTCGCTGGGAACTCAGGCCGCGCTGTCCAGAGGGGCTTGCGGCGGAAATCGGGAGGGCGAGACCGCATAGGTCTTGCTGAGCGTACCGATAAATGCCGAATCCTGGAGCGGATCGCTGGGCTCCTCGAATGGCACGCCGCGTGCCCGCAGGTCATCCATCAACATGTTCAGGGCCCGTTCCAGAGTGAGATCGTCGGTGTGATCAAAATAGCGTTTCAGATCACTCATGTCCTCAAACACGTGGGCACTGTAATGGAACAGCAGACGGATTTCCTCGGCACCGTAATGCGCAATCACCCTGTCGTCGTTGACCACGTCCCAGCCAGTCTCGCCCGCGGCACGAAGGCGGGATTCCAGCCCGAACCCGTCCGGGAGGTCACGTCGGTCTCGGGGCCCGCAGGCTTCGCCGCGGTGAAACATGCGCTGGTTGTCAGTCACGATTCCGCTGTTCCAGAAGGGTGGCGCGAGGCGCCGCGGTTCGCCATCCGGGCCGTCCGGCCAGTAGGTAAAGCCACCATCAATGCTTGAGTCGTAAAAGTAGGTTATGACCTGCCCTGCCTTGACGGCCCAGGCGTCAAACAGACCGGATTTGGCCATCACGCTCATCAACCAGGCGGGCGTGTTGGTGGGGTCCATGCCGCGCCAGCTGCGACCGTCGAAGTGGCCGCCATCCAGGCCGCGACTCGGGCCCTGGATATTGAACTGGAACAGGTAGGGGGCGCCGTAGCGGGCACCGTGCATCTGTTTAACCGGGTCCAGGAGCTTGCGACTGTAGAAAATCTCGTGGAGATCGTCGTGGTAACAGAGGCCATTGTTGCCGAGAATGCCGCGAAACGCGGGCGTCAGAAAGTCCTCCAGTCGAGCAGCACCCGCCGTATCAGGCGCTCTGCCACTGACCGCCAGCAATTCGTCCACGGAACGGAAATAGAGCCCGGCGATAAGCGGCCAGCGGCCCTCCGTACGCAGAACTCTGAACAGGCGCTCCAGCTCTGGATCGCTGTAGACACCCTGAATCAGGCGCGGCGGAACAACGGGAATAAACGCGTCGGATGCGATCACACTGGATACCCTCCGGCCCGGGCAGACCGCAGAATGCGCGCTCCGAGCACACTTTACTTATTCATAATTTATTATTACGGTAGCCCTCCCCCAGCCACGCGTCAAGCCATGTCATCCCGGGCAGAGCATAGCCAAACCGCAAGCGGTCCGCTTCAGACCGGCAGTCGCGAGCTGCCCGGCCTGCGACTGGCCATGTTTCTCTGCGGCTTCTGCTCGGTGTCAGTGCTGCACGGCACCCAACCGCTGCTGCCGGAGCTTGCCACGGGCTTCGGGGTGCCCTCGTCCAGTGCCAGCTGGGCGCTCTCCGCTACCATGCTGGCTCTGTCCGTGATGCTGTTGCCCGTGGGACTGCTGTCCGACCGCTTTGGCCGTCGCGCTTTCCTCCTGGGTGGGCTGGGTCTGGCCTCGCTGGCAACCGTCGCCGCCGCACTGGCACCCCGCTTTGGCGACCTGATTGCCTGGCGCACACTGACCGGCCTGGCACTAGCCGGGGTACCCGCGGTTGCCCTGGCCTACCTGTCAGAGGAAGTGGCGCCGGGTATTGTCGGTCGCAGCATAGCCCTCTACGCCGCAGGCAACGCCCTGGGTGGCGTCAGCGGGCGCCTGGCGGCGGGGGCGTTGGGCGAGTGGCACAGCTGGCGCCTGTCCCTGGCAGTGATCGGGGTTTTGGGGCTGCTGGCCACCCTGGCCCTGTGGAAACTGCTGCCGCGCGAGCGGCAGTTCCGGCCCGTTCGTCACAGCCTGAGCACGTCTCTCCTCAGCGTTCAGGCACACTGGCGCAATCCGGAGCTGCGGCGTTATTTCGCCATCGGCTTCCTGCTCATGGGCACCTTCATCTCCCTATACAGTGTTATTGGTTTTCACCTGATGGCACCGCCCTTCTCCCTTTCCCTGGGTGACACCAGCTTGCTCTTCCTGCTGTTGCTGCTGGGCATTCCGGTGTCCATGTTCAGCGGCCATCTGGTGGATGGACGGGGACCGTGGCTGCCCCTGGGCGGTGGTGCCGCGCTGATGTTGCTGGGGCTGGTCGGCATGCTGCTGCCCCACCTGATCTGGCTGGGCATCGGGCTGGTGACCTTTACCCTGGGCTACTTTTTCAGCTATACCGCCAGCAACAGCAGCGTCACCCGACGAGCTCCCTTCGCCCGCGGCACCGCGGCTGGCATCTATCTCAGCTGTTTTTATGCGGGGGGTGCACTGGTCAACGTGGCCGCGGGATTCGCCTGGGAATGGCGGGGCTGGCCGGCGGTGATGGCGCTGCTGATTACCTGCCTGCTGCTGGTCTTCTGGTTATGGTCTGGCATGCCGCGCCGAGAGCAGGCCCTGTAGCAACAGGGCAGACAAACACCCGCAACGCACTCAGTCCGCCTCCGACTCCACGGCCACCCGATTGCGACCCGCCTCCTTGGCCTGGTACATGGCGCGATCGGCACGCTTGACCAGACTGCGGCGGGTATCACCCTCGCGGCAGGCAGCCACGCCGAAACTTGCGGTCACCGAACCCAGCTCCCCGAGATCCAGGGCCAGGACGGCATGGCGCAGACGCTCTGCCAGGCGCAAGGCGCTGTCCAGGTTGCTGTTGGTCACCAGCACCAGAAATTCCTCACCCCCCCAGCGGCCCAGCTGGTCGGTATCGCGCAGGCTCTCCGACACCACCGCGGTCACCTCCTTGAGCACCCGGTCTCCCGCCTCGTGCCCGTGGGTGTCATTGAATTGCTTGAAATGATCGATGTCGAAGAGAATCACCGCGCAGGGGCGCTGGTAACGCTGGGCCGCACTCAGCTCGGCATCGATGCTGGCCTCCAGATGATAGCGGTTCCAGATCCCGGTCAGTGAATCGGTAGAGGCCAACTGCTCGAGCTTCAGGTTGGCCTCGCGCAGGGCCTCGCGCTCGGCCTCCAGGCGCTCGTTGCTCTCCAACAGGGCCTGGCTGGACATGGCCACGGCCAGGTCCTCGGCCAGGTCCATCGACGCCTCCTGTTCCAGCTGCGTCCACTCCGCGCTACGGCCACGAACCTCCTCCTCCCAGTTGGCAAAGGAGTGACGCGGCGACAGGCGTGGGCCTTCGTCGTCTTCGTCCAGGAGCTTGATGGGCTCCCCTGCCCAGCGCCGTGTCTCCATCTGTTCGGCACGAAAGAACATCAGGCTGCCACTGCCGATGTCACCCAGGGGCAAGGACGCAGCGAGCAGCCCACAAGCCAGTTCGCTGTCCACCCATTGAGCCAGGGGAGTCTCCCCCAGTGCATGGCTGTGCCACAGATTGCTGGAGGCCTGCTCCAGGTTCAGCCAGCCGCGGACAGTGCGCAGGGTGTCCCGCTCCGGCGCACGCCCGAAGCCGGCAATCTCGCGACCGACGAGCAGGGCGCAGCCCTCCGCGCGCATCAGCTTGAGCCACGTCGGCCCCAACTTGTCGAGGATCCGCTGCGGCGACAGGGCCTTGCCTCGCCAGTCCGCCACCTGTCCGCGACTGTCGCGCACCGCCTCCAGGAACTCGGCCTCGCGTCGCGCCTCCAGCAGGGCCAGCCGCTGGTTGGCCATCTGCACCATCACCCGGCAGGCATCACGCACCGGCGGATTGAGCTGGCAGGCCTCCAGGGCATGGCCCGAGATCAGCGCCCACAGGCCATTGCGATTTTCCAGGGCAATGGAGAAAGAGGAGCGAACGCCCATGTTGTTCATGTAGGCAGCGTGCACCGGCGATACTGCGCGCAGGACACCCGGCGACAGGTCCAGGGGACTGCCGCCCTCGCCCTCGGCGACGAGGACCGGCTCGGCGGGCGCGCGGGCATCGACGATGCAGCGCACTGGGTTCGTGGCATAGAGAGCGCGCACCTGTGGCGGGATGTCCGTGGCGGGGAAATGGTGATAGAGGAAACCATCGACCCCGGACGCCAGGCTTTCTGCCACGACCTGACCGTTCCAGTCGCGGTCAAACACATACAGCAATACCCGGTCGTAATCGGTGATAAAGCGAACACCATCCACCAGGGCTTGCATCAGGTGGTCCCGGCTGTCCAGTCGGGCAAAATGCGACAGCCAGTCATTGACGGTGCCGAGCACGCCGGAGCGATGGCTGCGCTGCAAGCGCTCCGCCTCGACCACGACGTGCCCGCCGCTGAGGTAGGCAAACAGCTGATAGCGGCTGCCGCGCCCACGGAATGTGATCTGGGCGCGCACCGCGCCGCGAACCACGTCAGTCTCCCGCAAGCTGCGCTCAAGGCGCCCGAGCAGGCTATGGCTCAACAACTGCGCCGGCGACCCGCCGAGGATCGTCCGCGGGTCCACATCCAGGTACTCGCCGATACCCGCGCTGACGTGAGTCACCCGCTCAAAACCGGGATCGACGGCGAACAGAAACCCCGCGGGCTGTATCGCCCCGGGCTGCTGCACGGGTTCATTGGCACAGTGCTCAAGTGCCCTGCGCAGCCTTTCATTCACTGCCATCACCTGCCGATTTCATTGCCTGTGCGCGGTCGAAGACCCGGTGCAACAGGGTAAATGCCCAACAGCCCGAATCCGGGGTGCCATTGTGGACGCCCGCCGCTTCCCGCGACAGCCAGTCGCGCAACAAGGGCCATTGCGCCGTCTCGAAAAGATGCAAATAGCGCGCACCCCGGGCGAGATCGACCCCCAGGGACGCCCTCACCCGCGGGGCAATCAGGCGACCGCCCTGACTGGAGCCCTCCACAACATACAGGAGTCCGAGGGGGTTTATCAGGGTCTGGGCCTGAATATCCTCGCAAGGCCCGGGCACAAGCGAGGCAGGGTGGGCCAAATCACGCAGGTCCGCCTCCAGCAAAGGCAGGCGGGGCTGGTAGCGGTATCCGGTCCGTGTCAAAGAGGCCGGCAGGTCGGCGGTAACCAGCTGAGGCTCCACCAGCGCATAGAAGTCGCGAAAGGCCAGGTACAACCAGGCCAGATCCGCTGCGCCGGCCTTCGGCTCCAGCGCCGCCTGGAGCAGAGCATGACGTTCAGTAGCGCCGTGCAAAGACGCGGTGGCAGCGCGCAGCGCCGTCAGCGCGGAGGCACCTTCACTGCTGGCGAGGGCACGCCCTGCATGCGGCATTGGAAGGGCACTCCCTCAAGTCATCGGACCCGCGAGTGTACACGGCCAGGGCTCAGCGATAAAAGCGCGACAGCTCCTCGAGGACCGCCCGGGTCACCGCCGGGTCCAGGCGGTAGTCCCGCACCCGCTGCAGCGTATCGTCGACCACCTCGACACTGCCCACAGCACGGGTCACCACCTGCAGGTCCTCCAGCAGCAGGGCGTAGTCCATGTAGCTGTGGGCAATGCTCCATTCCCGCTCCCGTTGCCGGAACAGGCCATTCCCCGAAGCGTAGCTGCGCGGTTCGGTTTGTTCGCAACCCAGCAGCTCCCCCATCAGGGTCGGGGCGATATCGAAATTCTCGGTGCGGTAGTCTATGCGGCGGGCTGTACGCCCCGGCCAGTGCACCACCAGGGGCACCTGCAGCTGCCAGTGACCGAAATTGCTGCCATGGTCCCAGTAATTGAGACCATATTCGTTGAATTCCTGCCCGTGGTCGCCGGTGATCATCACCACCGTGTCCTCCAACAGGCCACGCTGGCGCAGGTCCGCCAGCACGCGCCCGACCTGGCTGTCGACGAAGTGCATCGTGCTGCGGTAGTTGTTGCGTACCAGCTGCGGGTCAAAGCCGCGGCCCAAAGCCAGTTTGTTGACGTCTTCCCACTCCGGCTGGAAACGCACCGGGTAGTCCGGGGGCACCCGGTGACCGTGGGTGGTGTCATAGAACAAAAAGCCGAAGAAGGGGCGCTGCGTGTCCCGCCCGGCGGTGAAGGCCAGCCAGTCCTCGGTGATGCGGATGTCCCGGTCCCACTTTTCCTCCCCGGGAGTATGCAGCCGCAGATCGGGCACACCGGCGAACACGTTCTGGTCGAAGGCCGGACTGGTGAGAGTCGCCGAGGCCAGCACCTGCTTCTGGTACCCCAGGGCCTGCAAACGCTCCATCAGTACCGGCGGCCGCTTCACGGCGGTAAAGGCATCCCAGTAGCTGGCGGGCAGGCCGTAGAACAGGGTAAAAATGCCCGGCTTGGTGGCGTTGCCGTTGCTGAAGTGCTGCTCGAAGCGCAGGCTCGACTGGGCAAACTCGGTCATGTTGGGCGCCCAGCGAGGGTCCAGGGTATCCCGGCGGGCACCGTCCACGACAATCATCAGCAGGTTGAGCGGCTTTTCCGGCGCCCGGCAGGCCAGGGGCTGCGTGGGGTAGTTGAGGGCACCGCCACCGCGGGAAGCCGCCAGGCCGCTGGCAGCCTGGTTGTCGCGCACCCGCTGCTGGTCGACCAGCCCCCACTCGTTCATGCGGCGCTTGGCGGTGGCCGCGTAGTACAGGGGCACGTGCCGGGTGACGTCAGTGATGCGACTGTCGTAGTTGGCGTCGGACCAGGCGTGCCAGCCATGTACCAGAAGCTGCAGGCCGAACACCCCGGCGAAAAGCGCCGCCGCGCGCCGCCCCGTCCCCTGCCAGCGCCACAGGAGCAGCGCGAGAAGCGCCAGCAGCGCCAGCAGCGCCAGGATCAGAGTCAGCGCCAGCCACCAGGTCTGGGGTGAGAAGTCGAAGATCTCGGTGCCCGCCCCCAGGGCGAGCTCCAGGACGAAAGCCGAGAGATGGAAACGGTAGAGATCGTAGACCACGGTATCCAGTCCCAGCAGGCTGAGACACAGGCCAGCCCAGAGCACCGCCGCGGCACCCAGCCATACTGGGCGGCGCAGTACCAGGGCGAGGGGCAGCAGGGGCAGCAGGGCGAGCACCGCCAGGAAGGGAAACTGCGCCAGGTAGACCAGGACAACGTAGGCCGTCACACCGGCATCCGGCAGCGGTATCCAGGGCAAGTAGCGCAGGCCGATCAGGCCCGCCAGCAGTCCGCAGGCCAGGCCGTACCAGCCCAGCCAGGCCAGCCGGCTGGACAACCGCGGCTGCGGGCGCGGGTCGGCTTGTGACATGAGGCACTCCGGGAATCATCAAACCGCGTATTTTCGCCCCGCCGCCGGCTTTTCACAATTCCCGTGTGCGCCTGTTATCATCCCCGCTCCCGCCGCGACGGCCGCCACCCCAACCTGACGAGGACATGCGCACACCATGACCGGTACGCTCTACACCGTTTCCGCCCCCAGTGGGGCCGGCAAAACCAGCCTGGTGAACGCCCTGGTGCAGCGCTGCGAGAGCCTGCGGGTATCGGTGTCCCACACCACGCGCAGGCAGCGCCCGGGAGAGGTGGACGGCGTCAATTACCACTTCGTGGATACCGCCCGTTTCGAGACCATGCTGGCGGAGCAGGCCTTCCTGGAGCACGCCCGCGTCTTCGGTAATCTCTACGGCACCTCGCGCCCCTGGGTCGAAGAGCAACTGGCAGCGGGCATGGACGTCATCCTGGAAATCGACTGGCAGGGCGCCAGCCAGGTGAAGAAGCTGCTCCCCGCCACCTGCGGCATCTTCATCCTGCCGCCGTCGCGGGAAACCCTGGAGGAGCGGCTCACCGGCCGCGGCCAGGACGACCCCGAGGTCATCGCCAACCGGATGGCCCTGGCGGTAGAGGAAATGTCCCACCACAAGCAGGCTGACTTCCTGGTCGTCAACAACCTGTTCGAGGAGGCCCTGGCCGACCTCGAGGCCATCGTTCGCGCCCAGCGCCTGCGAGCTTCGCGCCAGCAACAGGTCCTCGACGGGCTGTTGCGGGACCTGCTCGATCCGGCGGGATAATTCACGCCCGGGGCCCTGTCAGCCAGGCCTGCCAACCGGTATACTTGAGGGTTCTTCCGGGGCCGGCAGGGCCGCCCCGGCTATCTCCGACGCCCCCGCAAGGGAGGCCCCTGGAAACCGCACGGGAACGAACTGATGGCTCGCGTAACTGTAGAAGATTGCCTGGAAAACGTCGACAACCGCTTCGAACTGGTCATGCTGGCCACCAAACGGTCGCGCCAGATTGCCACTGGCGGCAAGAGCCCGCTGGTAGAGGAAGAGTCGGACAAGCCGACCGTGATCGCCCTGCGCGAAATCGCCGAGGGCCTGATCACCCCCGAGCTGCTCGTGCGCGAAGACGAAATGGATGCGGAAGACGAGCTGGCGGAAGTCATGGCGTCACAGGACGCCCTCTGATCAGCCTGCCCCTGCAATGACCGGCGGCCAGGACTGACATGCAGACCATCGACGCCCTGGACGCCACCCTGCGCAGCTACCTGAAGACCGAACAGGCACAACAGGTCCGGCGCGCCTACTACTTCGCCGAGCAGGCCCACTACGGCCAGACCCGCCGCAGTGGCGAAGCCTACGTCACCCACCCCCTGGCCGTCGCCGGGATCCTCGCCGACATGCACATGGACCACCAGAGCCTGGTGGCCGCCATGCTGCACGACGTGATCGAGGACACCGGCATCGACAAATCGGCGATCCGGGAGCAGTTTGGCGAGCAGGTTGCCGAACTGGTGGACGGGGTCAGCAAACTGACCCAGATGGAATTCGACTCCCTGGCGGAAAAGCAGGCGGAGAACTTCCAGAAGATGGCCCTGGCCATGGCGCGTGACATTCGCGTCATCCTGGTCAAGCTCGCCGACCGCCTGCACAACATGCGCACCCTGGGCGTGCTCAAACCCGAGAAGGCCCGCCGCATCGCCCGGGAAACCCTGGATATCTACGCCCCGATCGCCATGCGCCTGGGCATGAACGCGGTGCGCATGGAGTTCGAGGACCTGGGCTTTGGCGCCCTCCACCCGATGCGCGCGCGGCGCATCGCCGCCGCGGTCCAGGCCAGCCGCGGTTACCGCAAGGAGCTGGTGGACAAGATCCGCCATCAGCTGGAGACCACCCTCGAGCAGGAAGGCCACGACGTCGAGGTGATCGGCCGCGAGAAGCACCTCTACAGCATCTACAAGAAGATGAAGTCCAAGAAGAAGTCCTTCTCGGAAATCATGGACATCTACGCCTTCCGCATCATCGTCGACTCGGTGGATACCTGCTACCGGGTGCTGGGCTGCGTACACAGCCTGTACAAACCGGTGCCGGGGGAGTTCAAGGACTACATCGCGATTCCCAAGGCCAATGGCTACCAGTCCCTGCACACGGTGCTGATGGGCATGCACGGCGTGCCCATCGAGATCCAGATCCGCACCCGGGAAATGGAGGAGATGGCCAACAACGGCATCGCCGCCCACTGGCTGTACAAGAGCGACGCCCAGGGGGCCAACACCAGTCAGGCCCGCGCCCGGCAGTGGGTACAGGGCCTGCTGGAGATGCAACAGCGCGCGGGGAACTCGCTGGAGTTCATCGAAAGCGTCAAGATCGACCTTTTCCCCGACGAGATCTATGTCTTTACCCCCAAGGGGCGCATCCTGGAGCTGCCCCGGGGCGCCACCGCGGTGGACTTTGCCTACGCCGTGCATACTGACGTCGGCAACAGCTGCGTGGCCTGTCGCATCAACCGCCGCCTGGCTCCCCTGTCGGAACCCCTGCAGAGCGGGCAGACGGTGGAAATCCTCACGGCACCGGGCGCGCGGCCCAATCCCTCCTGGTTCAACTACGCGGTGACCGCCAAGGCGCGTACCAACATCCGTCACTACCTGAAGAACCAGACCCGCGACGACGCTGTCACCCTAGGTAAACGCCTGCTGGACAAGGCGCTGCAGGCCTGCGACAGCGGCCTGGAGCAACTGCCCGCCGCGCAACTGCAAGAGTACCTGCAGCGCCACGACTACAGCGAGCTGGACAGCCTGCTGATGGACATTGCCCGGGGCAACCGGCTGCCGGCGATCACCGCCCAGCAGATCCTCGGCGAGCTGGGCATCGACCCGCAGCAGACACCCCGCCAGGACCAGCTGCCACCGGTCGCCATCCGCGGCACCGAGGGCTTCATGGTGACCTACGCCAAGTGCTGCCACCCGATCCCCGGGGACCCGATCGAGGGTTACCTCAGCTCTGAGAAGGGCGTCGTGGTGCACCGGGAGCAGTGCCGCAACCTGGCGGAGATGCGTGAAAACCGCGAACGACTGGTGGCCCTGCGCTGGGACGATCCGATCCAGGGGGAATACCTCACCGAGCTGCGTATCGAGGTGGAAAACCGCCGCGGGATGATTGCGGTACTGGCCACGCGGATCAACAGCATGGGGGTCAATATCGAGAAGATCTCCACCGAGGACAAGGACCACCAGTTCACCTGCGTGGACATCGCCATCATGGTCGAAAGCCGGGTGCATCTGGCGCGTATCATGAAGCGCCTGCGCACGGTCACCCACGTGCGCCGCGTCACCCGCATGAGGAAATAGCCGCGGGCAGGGAGACCCTGTCCCGCCCAGCAAGCAGGAGAGAATGTTGAATAATCGAGCTGTGATTTCCACCCCCGACGCCCCCGAGGCCATCGGGCCCTACTCCCAGGCCATCAAGGTCGGCAACACCGTCTGGCTGTCCGGCCAGATCCCGCTGGTGCCGGGCAGCATGGAGCTGGTCACCGGGAGCATTGACGACCAGGCACGCCAGGTCTTTCGCAACCTGTCCGCGGTGGCAGAGGCCGCCGGCGGCAGCCTCAACAATGCGGTCAAGATCAACATCTCGCTGACCGACATGGGGGACTTTGCCGCCGTCAACGAGGTCATGGCGGAGTTTCTGCAACCGCCCTACCCGGCGCGGGCCTGCGTCCAGGTCGCCGGCCTGCCCAAGGGCGTGGCCATCGAAGTGGAAGCGATCCTGGCGGTCTAACGACGCCTTCTGGCTGCGCCCCTAAGCCGGACCCAGTCAGCCCGCCCTGTTACCCGGGGCAAGCGCGACCCGGTAGCCGCTGCGAAAGTCCGGGTACCTCAGCGGGTAACCGCAGGCATGCAGGACCCGGTTGCGGATACGCTTGCCCTTTGCCGCCATGACCGCCTCCGGCGCGCTCTCACCTGTGCTTTCGGAGGCGGAACTCGCCCTGGAATCCGCAGCGCCCGAACTCGCCGCAGCAGGTGCCAGCGCCCGTGCCAGCCACTGCTCCACCGCCTGCCGGGACACCGGAGCGTCGTCCACGGCATTCATCACGGGCGGCCAGGCTTCGCCAGCCTCCCCCTGGTGCAGCAAATGCACCAGCAGCCCCGCCAGGTCGTCGCGGTGGATGCGGTTGGTATAGCGCAGCGGTGTCGCGGGGCTGAACTCTCCCGCCGCCACCCGGCGCAGGAGGTAAGGACTGTCGCTACCGTAGAGGCCGGCGCTGCGCACGACACAGACCGGCACCCCGGCTTCCTCCAGCAGCTGACACTCGGCACGGATAATCGCCTTCGCAGCGGGATCGTCGCGGTTGAGAGGGCTGTGTTCATCCACCCAGTTGCCCGCATCCTCGGCATACACCCGGGTCGAAGAGACCATCAGTATGCCCCGGGGCCGGTGCGAGCCCAGGCCCTGCAGGACCGCAGCGGTGGCCTCCTGAAAGCCCGCACGATAGGCTTCGGCATCACGTCCCGGGGGCTTCAGCGTGAGCAGCAGGTAGTCGGGAGCGAGGGCCGCCAGCACCCCCAGGGAAGCGGGTTCGCCGTAGTCCACTGCCCCCCCGTCGATACCCGGCGGCAGCGCCGCGGGGTCGCGCCGCAGACCGCTGATCCGCCAGGACGCATCCGCCAGCCGTGCTGCCACCCGCTGGCCCAGGTCGCCGCAGCCCACAATCGCCAGATGTGCACCCTTCATCTTTACCACTCCCACTGGTTACACTGTGCGTCCATACAGCAGTTGTACCGGAGCCATGACCCCGACAGACCTCCCGCCGCTCCCCCTTTCGGGGCACTGATTGCATGGCAGTCCTGGAACCGGTTCCGGTCAGCCAGCTGCGCGGGGTCGGGCCACGCATGGCCCAGCGCCTCGCCGACTACGGCATCCATCAGGTGGAGGATCTCTTGTTCCACCTGCCCCTGCGCTACCAGGACCGCACCCGCATCACACCACTCGCCGCCCTGCAGGACGGCGTCGAGGCCGCCTTCGAGGGCGAGGTACGGCTCGCCGATATCAGCTTCGGCCGCCGGCGCAGCCTGGTGGTCAGGGTACAGGACGGCAGCGGAATGCTCACCCTGCGTTTCTTCCATTTCAGTGCGGCGCAGAAGCAGGCCCTGAAACCGGGTGTCCGCATCCGCGGCTTCGGCCAGGCCCGCCGGGGCGCCAACGGTGCAGAGATGGCGCACCCCGAGTACCGGGTGCTCGACGGCCCGACGCCCATCGACGTCGAGGAGACCCTGACCCCAATCTACCCGACCACCGAGGGCATCGGGCAGGCACAGTGGCGCAAGCTCTGTACCCAGGCCCTGGCCTGGCTGGAGCGGACCGCACCGCCAGACCTGCTGGCTGGCGCCGGGCTCAAGGGCCCCGGCCTGGTCGAGGCGCTGCGCTACCTGCACGCACCACCACCGGATGCCTCGCTGGCGCGGCTGCTGGACAGTCAACATCCGGCCCAGCTTCGCCTGGCCCTGGAGGAACTGGTCGCACACCAGCTATCCCTGCTGCGACTGCGCGCCAGCCAGCAGTCGGACCCGGCGCCTACGCTACAGCCCCGGCCCAAACTCTGGCAGCAGCTTCAGGCCCACTTGCCCTTCCAGCCGACCACTGCCCAGGAGCGGGTAATTGGCGAGATTGGGCGCGACCTGGCCAGCGCCGTGCCCATGCTGCGCCTGGTCCAGGGCGACGTCGGCTCCGGCAAGACCCTGGTGGCGGCCGCCGCGGCGCTGCAGGCTATTGGCAATGGTTTTCAAGTCGCGCTGATGGCCCCCACGGAAATCCTCGCGGAACAACACCGGCGCAATTTTGCCGCCTGGCTGGAACCCCTGGGCATCGAACTGGCCTGGCTCACCGGGCGCAGCCGGGGTCGTCAGCGCCAGGCCACCCTGGAGACCATCGCCGCCGGCCGGGCCGGCATGGTCATCGGCACCCACGCCCTGTTCCAGGAGGACGTGCGCTTCCAGCGACTGGGTCTGGTAATGGTGGACGAGCAGCACAAGTTCGGTGTGCACCAGCGCCTCAGCCTCACCGACAAGGGCGCCGCGGGCCTGCGCCCCCACCAGCTGGTCCTCACTGCCACGCCGATTCCGCGCACCCTGTCGATGGTGGCCTACGCCGACCTGGACTGCTCGGTGATCGACGAGTTGCCCCCTGGGCGCCAGCCGGTCACCACCGTGCTGATCGACAGCCAGCGCCGCGACCAGGTGGTGGAACGGGTCGCCGCCGCCTGCGCCAGTGGCCGCCAGGCCTACTGGGTCTGCACCCTGATCGAGGAGAGCGACGCCCTGCAGGCGCAGGCGGCGGAAGCCACCGCCGAGGCATTGCGGGAGGCCCTGCCCGATCTCGCCATCGGTCTGGTACACGGGCGCATGAAGCCTGCGGACAAAGAGGCGGTGATGGCAGCCTTCAAGAGCGGGGAACTTACCCTGCTGGTCGCCACCACAGTGATCGAAGTCGGCGTCGACGTGCCCAACGCCAGCCTGATGGTGATCGAGAACCCCGAGCGGCTGGGCCTGGCGCAGCTGCACCAGCTGCGCGGCCGGGTCGGCCGTGGCAGTGAGGCCAGCCACTGCGTCCTGCTCTACCAGTCGCCCCTGTCTCGCAACGGTCGCCAGCGCCTGCAGGCCCTGCGCGACAGCAACGACGGCTTTTACATCGCCGAGCGAGACCTGGAGTTGCGCGGACCCGGCGAGGTCCTGGGGACGCGCCAGACCGGCCTGATGGCATTTCGCGTGGCCTCATTGCCGGAACACGAGCACCTGTTGGACCGCGTGCAAGAGATTGCCGAGCGTCTGCAGTCGGGGGACCCGGCCATCGTGGATGCAATGATACGACGCTGGACAGGGGAGAGAACGCAGTTCGCCCGGGTGTGAGACGCACAACCGGGCGAAATCGGAGACAGGAGATCGTGGGGTGGACAGCGGGGCGCCGGCAGGGCGCCCCGTGAATCAGCCTCAGGGCAGGATCGCGGGCAGGGCCTTCTGCAGCTCCAGCTTGGCCTTGGTGGCATCGCCGGTCAGGGCAAAGCCCAGCAAATCGCCAGCGGCATTGCGGAACTCCGCACGCACACTGTGGCCCTCGGCCTGGATCTGCCACTCGCCCACGGCGCCACCGGCAGGTGGAGCCACCACCACCGGGCAGGCGGGAGTCTTGATGGTCACCGGCATGGCGGGGTAGCTCACCTCGGTGGCCTTCCCTGCCAGGGTCTGACCCAGGGCACGGGCCGCGGCGGCCAGGGGCGCCACGTACACCAGCACATGACCTTCGACTTCCGCACAGTCGCCCAGGGCATAGACATTCGGTGCACTGGTTTCCAGCAGGCGGTTGGCAACGATACCGCGGTTCACCTGGATGCCGGCGGCCTGTGCCAGATCGACCCGCGGCCGCACGCCGACGGCGGACACCACGATATCGGCGTGGATGGTTTCGCCATTGTTCAGCTCGACCACGACACCCTTGTCCGCCTTGTTGACCTTGGTCACCAGGGGGCCAAAGTGGAAGGTCGCACCCTTCTCTTCCAGGGCCGCCTGCACCGCCTTGCCCGCCGTCTCGGGCAGCAGGGTGGGCAGACAGTAGCCCAGCGGATCCACCGCCTCGACCTCGAAGCCACCGTTGAGCAGGTCGTTGGTGAACTCACAGCCGATCAGGCCACCGCCGATGATGCATACCTTGCGTACCCCGTTTTCCTTCACGGCGGTGCGGAAGTCGTCGTAGTCCATCAGGTCGTTGACCGAGTAGACCAGCTCCAGGCCATCCCCTTCGATCGGCGGCTGGATGGTCTGGGCTCCCAGGGCCAGTACCAGCTTGCCGTAATGGATGGAGGTGCGGGCATCGCCGATCTTGACGATCTGCTCCGCGGTATCGATCTCGGTGACCTTGGTCATGGTCCAGATGCTGGCCTTGAGCTGCTTGGCCATGGCACCGGCGTCCTGCTGCACCAGGGCCCGGGCATCGGTGTCCTTGGTGTAGCCGGTGGAAAGCATCGGCTTGGAGTAGGCATAGCCGTCATCCGAACTGATCAGGATCAGCGGGGTCTCGCTGTCGTGCTTGCGGAACTCCTTGGCCACGCCGTAGCCGGCCAGGCCGGTACCGAGAATGACCACCGGCGCCTGGGGCTTGGCGGTCATCGGCTCCTCATCGTGGTGGGGCGTCTCGTCGACCGGGGACTCCTCGATCAGCTCGAAATCCTCCTTGCCCACGCCACAGTCGGGACACAGCCAATCCTCGGGCACGTCTTCCCACTTGGTTCCGGGGGCGATGCCGTCATCCGGCCAGCCTTCCTTTTCGTCGTAAACCAGGCCGCAGACGATGCATTCCCACTTGCTCATAAGCTGTTGCTCTCTCTCAGTTCTCGACCTGCACGGGGGCACGTGCCGGGGCAGGCAGGGGTGGTTCAAATCGGGACGCACCACTATAAAGTTGTGTGAAAAATGTGCAAGGATTTTATCCGGCGCCAGGGTCAAGCAAGGCCCGCGGTTCAATGACTTGCATGCCGCGCGGCCTTGTCGCATCCTCCCGTTTTGCCTGGAGATGACCGCAACGTGCCCAGCAGCCCGCCGGCCACTGCTGCTCGCGACCCCCTGTGGCGCCCGCAGCACCGTTTCACCGCCGCCACCCTGCCCCACCACTGCCGCCAGTGGCTACTCGACGACCGCTCACTGACCGCCCGCCTGATCGCCCTCGACCAGGGCGCTTTCAGCGTGCGCCGCCTGGGGCAGGCCTGGTGCGTGCCCCTGCCTTCGGAACGACAGGCCCTGGGGCTGCCCCTGCGCCAGCGCGCCCTGGTGCGGGAGGTGCTGCTGCAGCTGGATGGCCGCCCGGTGGTGTTCGCCCGCAGCGTCTTCCCCCTGGCTACCCTCGAGGGGCCCCTGGCCCACCTGCGCCGGCTGCAGAACCGTCCCCTGGGCGCCATCCTGTTTCGCCAGCCGGGCATGCGCCGCAGCCCCTTCGAACTGGCCCGCCTGGCCCCCGGCAGCGCCTACCTGGAGCCCTGGCTCGACCAGGCCGAGCCCGCCTGGGCGCGCCGTTCGCGCTTCAATATCCGCGGCTCGCACCTGCTGGTCAGCGAGGTTTTCCTGGCCGGATTCCAGCCCTGGAACGCCCTCATGCCGGTGCACCGCAGCCAGCGCGGCACGGTCAGCGCTGCAATCGGCGACTCAAACCAGTAAGCTTGCAGGCACGATCCTTCACACCGTGTACCCATGTCCCGAGCCATTGACGTCAAGGCCCTGCTGGCGCTGATCCGCTTCGACAAGCCGATCGGCACCCTGCTGCTACTCTGGCCAACCCTGACCGCCCTGTGGATCGCCGCCGATGGCGTGCCTTCCCCCAAACTGCTGCTGATCTTCATCCTGGGCACCTTCCTCATGCGCTCGGCGGGCTGTATCGTCAACGATCTCGCCGACCGGCACCTGGATGGCGGCGTCAAGCGCACCCAGGGCCGGCCCCTGGTGACGGGTCAGGTCAGCGTGCTGCAGGCCCGGGTCCTGTTCGTGGTGCTCTGCCTGGCCGCTTTCGGGCTGGTCCTGCTGACCAATGCCCTGACCGTACTGCTGTCGGTCTTCGGCCTGCTGCTGGCCGCCACTTACCCCTTCATGAAACGTTTTACCCACTGGCCGCAGGTGGTGCTGGGGGCGGCGTTCTCCTGGGCCATCCCCATGGCCTTCGCCGCCCAGCAGGCGGAGCTGCCGAGCGCCCTCTGGCTGCTCTATGTGGCAAATCTGCTGTGGACCGTGGTCTACGACACCGAGTACGCGATGGTGGATCGCGACGACGACCTGAAAATCGGCATCAAGTCCACCGCCGTGCTCTTCGGCGAGGCCGACCGCCTGGTCATTGGCGCCCTGCAGGGCCTGACGGTGCTGGCCTGGCTGTTGGCGGGCCAGCGCTTCGGCCTCGGGGCGCCCTGGTTCCTGGCGGTAGCCGCCGCCGCCTGCCTGTTTGCCTGGCACCAGGTGATGATTCGCGAGCGGCAGCGGGAGGCCTGTTTCCGCGCCTTCCGCCACAACAACTGGGTGGGTCTGCTGCTGTACCTCGGCGCGGTGGCCCACTTTGCCCTGCAGGGTCACTGACCCCAGATGGCCGATGCCTTGCGGGCTCGCTTCCTTCGCAGTCTGGCGGAAATCCCCGCGGCGGACTGGGATGCGATTACCGGCGGCGACTACCCCTTTCTGCGCCACGCCTTTCTCTACGGCCTGGAGCGCAGCGGCTGCACCACTGCGGAGTCGGGCTGGCAGCCCCTCCACCTGCTGCTGACCCGCGGCGAGCGAGCCGTCGGCCTGCTGCCCCTGTATCTGAAATGCCACTCCTGGGGAGAATATGTCTTCGACTGGTCCTGGGCCGATGCCTGGCAGCGCCTGGGCCTGGCCTACTACCCCAAGCTGGTCTCCGCGATTCCCTTCACCCCGGCCACCGGCCCGCGACTGTGCCTGGCCCCGGGCGAAGCGGAGGCTGCAGCCTGGGACACCGCTCTCACGGCGATCCAGGGTTTTGCGCAGGACCGGGGAGTCTCCTCCTGGCACCTGCTGTTCCCGGAGGCGGCGGTCAGCGAGGCCCTACTGGCCCGGGGCCTGCCCCGCCGCCGAGCCACCCAATTCCACTGGTTCAATCGCGGCTACGCGACCTTCGACGACTTCCTGCAGACCTTCACCAGCCGCAAGCGCAAATCCCTGCGCCGGGAACGGCAACGGGTCGCCGAACAAAACCTGGCGCTGCGCACCCTGCGCGGGGCACAGATCCAGCCGGCGCACTGGGCGCGCTTCCACCACTTCTACCAGATGACCTATGCCAAGCGCAGTGGCCACGGCGGCTACCTGACGCGGGAATTCTTTACCGAGGTGGCACCGTCCCTGGGGGAGCAGGTGGTCATGGTGATCGCCGAACACGCCGGCGAGGATGTCGCCGCGGCGCTGTACTTCCGCTCCAGCGATACCCTTTACGGGCGCTACTGGGGCTGCCTGGAAGAGTTCGACTGCCTGCACTTCGAGGCCTGCTACTACCAGGGCATCGAATACTGCATCGCGGAGGGGCTGCAGCGCTTCGACCCCGGCGCCCAGGGGGAGCACAAGATCCAGCGCGGCTTCGAGCCGGTGGCCACCTGGTCCAGCCACTGGATCGCCGACCCGCGACTCGCCGAGGCGGTGGCCGACTTCACCCGCCGGGAACTGCCCCACAGTGAAGCCTACCAGCGGGAGGCGGCCACGCTGCTGCCTTTCAAGCACACCTAAAACCAAACAAACAATGCCGCCCGGCTCGCCAACATTTGCACTTCGGCACCGGGACCCCGTCGCCGAGCCAAAAGCACTATTATTGGAGGCTCTCAGAGTGGGTATTCACCCAAATAGGTGATGACCAGGCGCGCTCTTGAATAACCGGAGAATAGAACGGTTGCTCCGCTGGATCCAGACAACACTTGTTGTACACATCCCCGGTTGCACCACTTTCCCTTGCCGCCTCGTTGGCACGTACAGCCTGTTCTTCACAGGAGGACGCAAAAGGGTTCACCCCTGCGGCCTGACACTGCCTGGTGCTCCAGCGGCATGTCGGATTCTCCAGTACTCGGAGGTAGTAAAAGGCATTCTCTCCAGGAATGAAATCGGGGTCCCGCCATACGGTGCAGGCCTGCTTGATCCCTTCACCAGTCGGGGCACAGGTTTGGGCGTCGACACCCGCACCATTGTCAGCTTGTCCCAGAACGTCAAAGACTTTTTCTCGGGTTTTTCCTTCGCCATCCACCCAGCCCTTGATGACCTGCGCACGCTGCAAGTCGGTACCGGGATAGACTTGGGTCCCGTAATCCTTGCGAACAGCAATCAAGAATTCTGGGCCCTGTTCATCCACATCGCTCAACTCCCCGCCCATGGGAACACCCTTCCGATAAGCGGTTGTCAGCATCTCAGGATCTGAACACAAGTCTTCTGCATAATCCCCCGCAAAAAACCTGACTTCAGGGCGTGTGCCACTCGTCGCGTAGGTCTCCTTGCGACGGATGGCTGAAAAAATGCTATCGCGGGAGTTTTCTTCTGCCCACACTACCGCCAAGCCGCCAGGATTTGAGTAAAAATGGTCCTGAACGTTGGTAAACTCGGCATCCCGTCGCCCTAAATGACCGACGTAATCCGCCTCATTTGCCCCCCCGGGGGTAGCACTATGGGTATCCGTGCTCCCGATGAAGCCCATGACAAACGGGTTGGTTCCCGTTTCTTGTTGTAATGCAAGCCCATCCTTGAGCACATTCCGCACCATATTTCTGCGAGCGAACTCATCCAGCTCTACAAGTTGAGCCTTCTCGCTGCGCACCTCCCCGTGGACCGTTCCCATCATGTTCAGGTTGTCACCGGGAATCTGCTCAAAGTCACAGGCCTCATCAACAGTATCGAGCCCGCGGCCAAGGCGGCGATCGAACCGACACTCGGATGCGCCCTTGTGCTGTACGAGTTCCACGACAGGCTCGAAAAATAGCCTGTCTTCCTGCTCCTCGACGCTTCGCGGGTCTCGGAACATCAACCCTCCGGACAAGTTGGAATTATGGGGAATAGCCATCACATCACAGCCATTCTCCTTATCAATACAGGTCTCCCGCAACTGCCGCCAGAGGCTGGGAAAACTATCGCGCCCAGTGTCATAGACAGTTACTGGCAAATCGGAAACAGACTCGTTGCGAAATATGACATTACGGTGCATGTTGTTCTGATCGAACGCCTCCGTATACTCATAAGCCACGAATGTGGTAAACGAGCAGTTTTCACTTCTGTCATAATGCTCCTCCGCGGCCTTCTGAACCCGAGACCACATATCGCGCTGCCCCTGATCACAATCAGACAAAGTACATGCAAAGGATTTCTCGGGTGGCGATTCCTGCTGTCCACCCAGGATCGTCCACCAATGCGCCGCCAGGAGCTGTGGCCAGAGTGACTGCGAACGAGTCAATAGACAATGCGGCCACCAGTAACCCAGCTTCTTGGAGTCAAGCGTACAGATATCGATCTGACCAAGAAATTCGCCATGATCTGTTACCGCCGTGAAGTCCAGCGGCCGATCAATAGCCGTTTCTATCGACTGCTCCCCTTCTGCGTCCGGCAGGACAATCTTCTCCCCCTTGGCATAACGATATGCATCCCACGGATCACGGCGCTGGCTCGAAATATAGGAGTCAAAGGAGTAGCTCGTGTGTACGTGCAGATCACCGAATAGAGGCTTCCTGTTGACACGAAAGTCCGCACAGGGCTCCCTTTCCTCTGTTCGCTCAAAGGGAAGTTGGGCTTCTGTCGCCAGCGAGGGCACTGAACCGGTTGCAGCAAAAAAGTATGATAATAATACGACCGCTTTAATATGAACCGTGTTTCTAGGCATTACGCAGCACCCCGACTATCACAACCAGCCAACGCAGGTAAAACACGTCAAACACCGCGCCAAGTGGGTCTTCTCTTCGACACGAATGCATCCAAGCCCTCGCGAATATCTTGACTCAAAAGCATCGTCTGTAGGGACGAAAATACACCCCTATCCTGCGCATCTAGGGCATCAAACACGCTGGGATAGGCCGATCCATTCACGGCGCACTCTTTTGTCGCCCTGAGAGCCAGCGGGGCGCAGCGCAGGAGGCGCTCGGCCACACGGATCGCTGCTTCAAGCGCTTGACCCTCTGCTACGGTCTCCATCACCAGGCCCATTTCTTTGGCTTTGGCCGCATCAATGGAGTCACCTGTCAACATGAGCGCCATGGCACTTTTAAGACCAACCTCTCTCACCAGGCGATGTATTCCACCTGCCACTGCAGCACTTCCTATACGTGGCTCCGGCAGAGCGAACCGCGCATTTTCAGATGCAACTATCAGGTCACATGCGAGCGCGACTTCAAATCCTCCCCCAAAACAAACGCCATTCACCGCTGCAATGATCGGTTTGTTACAGCTCTTCCTCGCGGTTATCCCAGCGTAACCAGTAGCCGGCATCTGATAATCATCTGCCACTTCGGCCTTGGACATCACCGAGATGTCGCCACCGGCGCTGAAGGCGTCGGAGCCAGCGCCGGTTATAATGGCAACCCAAAGTTGCTCATCCGCCTCAAAAACATCAAGCGCCTGCGACATCTCATGGCTGACGGCAGGACTAATGGCATTCATGACTTCGGGCCGGTCGATCGTCATAATCAGCAGTCGACCATCTTTTTTAACATCGATAAATCGGTAGCTCACCTAGACCACCTCCCTCAGATTGCTCGCTCGGAGTTTTCCCAGTAGGGGTCTCTCAAATATTTTTTGTAGAGTTTGCCATTCGGGTCTCTCGGCAATTCCTCCAAAAAATCGATCGACCGGGGCAGCTTCATTTTTGCGAGCCTCTCGGTGCAAAATTGCATAATTTCCGCTCTGAGAGGATCTCCCACCTCAACACCCGAGACAGGTTGTATAACCGCCTTGACCTCCTCACCCCAATCACTATTAGGTATCCCAAAAACGGCGCAGTCCTCCACTGCCGGATGAAGAATCAGAACATTTTCGATTTCCGCAGGATAAATATTGGCTCCGCCTGAAATAATCATGTCTATCTTGCGGTCACACAGAAAGAGGTAGCCCTCCTCGTTCACGTAACCCACATCCCCGGCCGTGAAATAATTTCCCAGCTGAGACTTCTCGGTTTTACTGTCGTCGCCCTTGTATTGAAACCGACTGTGGTCCGACATAAGCATGTACACCGAGCCCTTTTCCCCGACCGGGCAGTCTTCACCATGATCATCAATAATTCTGACATCTGCCCCGGGCCATGGCTTGCCTACCGTTCCCGGAAACTGCAACCATTCCTCGGGAGTTACGAGCGTACCGCCACCTTCCGTCGCTGCGTAATACTCAAAAATAGAGTTTCCCCACCACTCGATCATCGCACGCTTGACCTCGGGTGGGCACGGTGCCGCGGCGTGAATCATGTGCCGGGTGCTGGAGGCATCGTATTGGGCCTTGACCGAATCGGGCAGCTTGAGTAACCGGGTGAACTGTGTTGGAACCATATGGCTAGTCGTTACCCGGTAGCGCTGAATGGCCTCCAACATGGCACGAGCATCCCACTTGTCACAGAGCACTACCGAGTGCCCGAGGTGAAGCGAGTTTATAGACCAGACCATCACTCCCGTGTGATAGAGGGGAGAGCCGCAATAATGAACATTATTGTCCTCTGGTTTAATCCCAAACAGCAACAGCATGCTTGCCATATTGGTAGCCAAAGTCTCGGGGTCCAAATCCAAAGTTGGCCGCACGACGGCCTTTGGATTACCCGTAGTACCCGAAGTATAGTTTCTTACCAGACCACCACTGCGCTCTTCAGGCATAGAGTCCGGCTGCTCCCGCATGAGGCGCTGATAATCTACAAAGCCATCTATCCTGCCGATTGCCACACAATTTTCGAGCGGCATTCCCGCTTCCTCGGCGGCCTTCGATGCAGTGTCGGACACGCGTTCATGGCAAAAAAATGCTCTCGTTTCGCTATCTTTAAGAATGTACGCGATCTCGGGAGCCGTCAAATGCCAATTGACTGGAACCAGGTACATGCCTATCTGGGTAACTGCCAGGTTTAGCGCCAGGTACTCTATGCAATTTGGCATCAGAGCCGAAACTGTATCCCCTTTCTTGAGCCCCATTTGACGTAGGGCGTGGGCGATGCGGTTGCACTCCCTCAGCAGCTCGCCTCGACTCCAAAGCTGACCATCGGGCCCTACGACCGCATTCGCATCCGGTTGCTCTTGAGCAAATCTCCAGAAGCTAAATTCCTTATTCATCTGAACACCTTTCTGTATATAAAGACTTGGACCCTACTTCTTGATTAACTGGTCCAACAATTTGTCGACTCGATTTCCATAGGGCGGCAATGTTCCAGAAAGCTTTGCCATATTGAGAAAACCTTGCTTGAAGACAGACTTGGCGTGACTGAATGTTCTAAACCCTTCCAGGCCATGGAAATGCCCCATTCCGCTTTCGCCAATGCCACCGAACGGCAAATCGTCGCAAGCGAAGTGCACCGCAACATCATTTACTGCCATGCCGCCCGCTGTGGTATGACTTCGAACCATCTCCTCTTCCGCTCCACTCTTTCCAAAATAGTAAAGTGCAAGAGGTCGGGGTCTGCTATTGATGAACTCAATACAGTATCTGAGATCCCGGTAACCAATAACACACAGAATCGGGCCGAATATCTCTTCCTGCATCACCCGCATGTTGTCATTGGGTTCAACCACCAGGCTGATCGGTTGTCGCCGCGCTTGCTGTAGACGAGCCTCATTACCACTTTCGGAGAGGGGCACAACTCGAGCACCTTTACTGCTTGCATCGTCAAGATACTGCTGAATACGCTGCCAGTGAGATTCATTAATTATCGATACCAGATCGTCATTCGCTTCGATATCAGGGTATTGCGACTGGAAAGCAGCCGCGCAGTTCTCTATAAACTCATTCAGCCGGTCTTCGGGAACAAAACAATAGTCAGGACTTATGCAAACCTGCCCGGCATTCATGGCCTTGCCCGTTATGATTTTCTCGGCCGCGTCCTGTAAATCGGCGGTCTTCGATATGATAACGGGTGACTTTCCGCCCAGCTCGAGCGTGACGGGCGTCAAGTGCTTCGCGGCTGCTTTCATAATGGAACGCCCCACCTGCGTGGAGCCGGTAAATATGAGGTGGTCAAGGTTTAGCTCACTGAACCTTTGAGACGTTGCAACCCCACCGGTGATGACCGAAACTTCGGTTCGATCAAAGTATCGATCAAAAAGTTCCGCGAGCAGTCGTGCTGTATTCGGGGCGTGCTCAGACGGCTTGATCATTGCCCTGTTGCCTGCGCCGAGAATGTCCGCAAGTGGGCTGAATACAACATTCAATGGCACATTCCATGGGCTCATGATTCCAACGACGCCCTTCGGCTGGTAATGTATTCTTGCGGACGCTCCAAGAATATTTAAAGGGAAAGGCACGGGGCGGCGAACTGGACGCATCCACTTCCTGATGTTTTTTCTCACGTGCTTCAGGGACTTCACAGACGTGTAGATGTCTGACATTCGAGTCACACGGACAGAACGACAGCCGAAGTCCGAGTTCACGGCGGAGCACAACTGCTGTTGATTTTCCACCAACAAGGATATGCAGCGGTCGATCCGGTTAATTCGTAGGTCAGCAGCTGTCGGGCCCTCGCTTAAAAAGGACTCTTTTTGAAGTTTCAGTACACGTTCAAGGGCGTCTTGGTCGTATTCATCCATAGCGGTCATTATTTTCACTTCCGGTGATTATTTACCTTGATCTTCAATGATCATGTCGGCGCATTTTTCGGCGATAACGACACAGGCTGCGTGAGTGTTCCCCGAAATGATGCGCGGCATGATGGAAGCGTCAGCTACCCTCAGGCACCGCACTCCTCTGACGCGTAGCCTATTGTCCACCACTGCCTCTGGGCCAGCTCCCATTTTGCAGGTACCACAAGGATGGTAAACGGAAACAGCGTCTTTTCTGATGTAGTCCAATAGATCACGGTCTGTCGTAGCGCTCCCTCCTGGTGTTAACTCTCGACCACCATCTTTCTGGAATTGACTGCATTCAAATATCTTTCGAGTTTTTTTCAGAGCCGCCAGCATGGCTTGGCGGTCTTCCTCCGTAGCCAAATAATTGGCCTTGATGGAAGGTGGGGTCTCCGGATCTGCTGATTGGATATGCACGGAACCTCGGCTTGTCGGCTTGAGGAAGCATACGGATGCCGTGATACCCGGTCTTGGGACCATAGTATGGTTGCTCGTATACTCCGCGCAGGCGGGTGCAAAATGAATTTGGGCGTCAGGTTGCTCTTTTATTTCTGTCGTTCGAAAGAATGCTCCCACCTGAGCGGCAGGCAATGCCATCAGCCCTCGACGCTGAATTGCGTAGCGCAGGACATGATGTAAAAACCTTCTTGGTTTGAGCTCATCGTAGTATGTTTTGCTTCCGATCACTTCCTGACAGACGTTAACAGTCAGGTGGTCCTGCAGGTTTTCCCCGACCCCCGGTAAATCCAGTCGGCTATCGATGCCCATTCCTTCGAGCCGGGCGCTCTGACCAATACCTGAGAGCTCTAGGATTTGTGGAGAATTGATGGCACCGCCACACAGAATGACCTCACAGACACTGTATGCCCTGCGCGTCCGATTCCCACGCCGAAACTCAACGCCTACCGCGCGATCATCCTCAAATATAACCCGCTGAACGGCTGCACGAGACAAAAGGCGCAAGTTCTTTCGCTTTCTCGCTGCTTTCAGGTGTGTCGTTGCTGAACTTTGCCGCAGGCCTCTCTTGATATTGACTTGGTAATAGCCGACACCTTCCTGGGTATCGCCATTGAAGTCCCTGTTGAAGGGTATTCCTGATTTTTCCGCAGCTCTTATAAAGAGATCGGAGGTCTCGAAAAGGTCTTCGACATCTTCCACCCATATGGGGCCCGCCCCGCCATGGTATTCATTGACACCCCGTGCGTTCGCCTCATGCTGGCGAAAGTAGGGAAGCAAGTCCTGGTATGACCAACCCGCGGCCGCCCACGTGTCGTAGTCACTTGGGTTTCCACGCACATACAGCATACCGTTTATACTGCTGGACCCACCGATCACTTTACCTCGGGGCCAGGCAATTGATCGGTTGTTTAGCTCAGGTTCTGGATTTGTCTTATAACACCAGTCAAGCTTTCCTCCCTGGAGAGCATGCGCACCCAGGGGAATATGCACTAGCGGGTTTCGGTCGCTCCCGCCCGCTTCGAGAATGAGAACGCGTTTCTGTGGGTCGCGCGAAAGACGCTCAGCGAGAACACACCCAGCTGAGCCGGCACCGACCACTATATAATCGAATGTTTCACGCATCTCGCCGCCTGCCTATCTGTTGGAAGCTGTCAAAAGCCCCTGAACACTGCGAAGCTTGAGACGGGCTCCCGGGGGTGCTCAATTCTATTCACCGGTTCTTCCGAGTTCGCGTAGCCCATGGCCATCCCCAACATGACTTTCTGATCCACCGGGATGCCGACAGCTTCTTTTACTGCACGAGGCCAGAGCGTCCAGCTTACCTGCGGACAGGTATCGAGACCCTGTTCCCTGGCAGCGAGCATCACAGTCTGCGCAAATATTCCAATGTCCAGAGCCTGTGACTCACCCATGTTCGCCTCCATGGTAATGATCAGGCCAACTGGTGCGCCAAAGAACTCATAATTCTTCATGACCTGCTTTACGCGTGATGATTTGTCTTCACGGGCGATATTTAGCGCGCCATACATACGTTCACCACACTCCGAGCGACGGGTCCGATATGGCTCCTGCAAGGGTTCCGGATAGGTGGGGAACTCCGGAGCCTCCAGTTTTCCGGTGTAGAGCTTGTCCCGAATCTCGACAAGCGCCTTGTCGAGAAATGCGCCGCTCATGACATAGACATGCCATGGCTGAATATTGCTTCCCGAGGGCGCATTGGCAGCGACACGCAGTACGGATTCCACCTGCTCTTTCTTAACCGGCCGGTCGCTAAAACTTCTTACGGCGCGGCGCGTTCTAACAATCTCGGAAACGTTCATAGCGATCACCAAAGGTGGGTTTACGACGCGATACGGGGCGAGTGTATATTTTTCTAATTTCGTGGATAATACCGATCGAAGAATATCTTTATTTCCAAATAGAAAAAGTGCCTTATGGAAAATGCGCAAGACTTGGTTATCTTTGCCCAAGTCGTTGAAAACGGGAGTTTTTCCAGAGCCGCCCGCAAGCTAAAGATCGCCAACTCGTCGGTCACCAAACGTATACAGGCCCTTGAGTCCCGGCTCGGTGTTCGATTACTCCTCCGCTCGACTCGCAGATTGCAACTCACCGAAGAGGGACGCGCCCTGTATCAGCGCTGCGCGCGTATCAAATCGGAGGTCGAGGGTATCTCTGAGGAAGCCAGCAGCTTCAAGGAAGTTCCTCAGGGCACTATCCGCCTTAGCGTCCCGCCATTGCTTGCACACACCTGTCTGGCGCCGCACTTGACCGGCTTTCTGACACGATTCCCCAATGTTTCGCTGCAAGTTGATTTGACGGAACGAGAAAGTGACCTCAGGGAGTCTGGCTTCGACCTTTCTTTGCGCACCGGGGAGCTCCGGGATTCCAGCGATGTCGCCCAGCGCCTCTGCGCTGTTACCACGGTCCTGTGCGCCTCGCCGACCTACCTGGGTCAGCACGGAAGACCGAAAAGGCCGTCGGATTTGGAGCACTTCAACTATCTTGGCTGGATGTCGCCGGACAGGCGCACCTATGAGAAGCTAGTTTTCAGGAAAGGGAAGAAAACTTTCGCGTCCAGGATAAGAGGCAATTTCAGTAGCAGCGATGCGATGGCTATCAGGGAGGCGGCAATACATGGCGCAGGTATCACACTGCTTCCAGACATTGCCATAGCGCAAGATATTGAGTCGGGGCTGCTCGAAGCCGTCCTGACAGAGTATACGTGCTTTCAGTATCCTCTTTACCTGATTTATCATCGGCGAGAGCACCAACCAGCCAAGATCAAGGTGGCAATCGACTTCCTCAAAAGTATTTTTTCTCAACCCGTCTCCCGCTTTAACCGGGAGGCTGATCCCGGGTAAATACCGGCTCCCGCGCAGTGGACAACTCCGGGTTGTAGCGGTAGCCGTCCACGGCGAACTCGCGCAGCCCCGCCGGCTCATTGAGGCGCTCGCGCAGGATGTAGCGGGCCATCTGGCCGCGGGCCTTCTTGGCGTAGAAGCTGATGACCTTGTACTTGCCGTTCTTCAGGTCCTTGAACACCGGGGTCACCAATTCGGCGTCCAGGTCCCCGGGCTGCAGGGCCCGGAAGTACTCGTTGGAGGCCAGGTTCACCAGCACCCGGCTGCCGCTGCGGCCCAGCTCGCTGTTCAGGCTGCGGGTCAGGCTGTCCCCCCAGAAGGCGTAGAGATTGCGGCCACCGCGGTTGGCGAACTTCAGGCCCATCTCCAGCCGGTAGGGCTGCATCAGATCGAGGGGGCGCAGCAGGCCGTAGAGACCCGAGAGAATGCGCAGATGCTGTTGGGCAAAGGCAATTTCCTCCGCCTCCAGGCTGTCGGCATCAAGGCCAGTGTAGACATCGCCGCGGAAGGCAAACAGCGCCTGCTTGGCATTGTCCCGGTCGAAGGGGGTGGCCCAGTTGTGGAAGCGCCGGAAATTCAACTCGGCGATCTTTTCGCTCACCCCCATCAGCTCGCGGATATCCTCGGGCCGCAGCTCCCGGGCATCCTCCACCAGGGCCGCCGACTGCTCCAGGAAGCGCGGCTGGGTACTGCGGCGGGTGGGCGCCGGGTGATCGAAGTCCAGGGTTTTCGCCGGTGAAAGCACGGTCAGCATAGCGGGGCATCCCTGCAAATTGGATGGACAGGTGAGCGGACGCTTGCGCCAGCGCCGCCGGGCTATGATACCCTGCGCGGGTTTTTGCAAAAAGTCCAAGAAAAGGCAATGACCGCCCTCCACGCACTGGTCCGCACCATCGACGCGATTACCGAAACCTGCGGGCGACTGCTGGCGTGGCTGGTGTTGTGCCTGGCGCTGCTGACCGCCGCGGTGGTGCTGCTGCGCTACGGCTTCAATATCGGCTCCATCCTGGCCCAGGAAGGCATCAACTACCTGCACGGCAGCCTGTTCATGCTCGGTGCGGGCTACGCCCTGAAGCATGACGAGCATGTACGCGTGGACATCTTTTACCGCAACTTCAGTCCGCGGACGAAAGCCTGGGTCAACGCCATCGGCGGTGTGCTGTTCCTGCTGCCCCTCTGCGCCTTCATCCTGGTCATCAGCTGGGAGTATGTCGAGGCCTCCTGGGCCATTCGCGAGACCTCTCCGGAGCCCGGCGGCATTCCCGCCCTGTTCCTGCTCAAGAGCCTGCTGCCGGCGCTGGCGGTCAACCTGTTCCTGCAGGGCCTGGCGGAAACCCTGCGCAATGCCGCGCGCCTGGTGGAGGGCGAGGCCTGATGGAAGGAAGCCTGTCCCTGTGGCTGTTCGCGGCGATCTGTCTGCTGCTGATGCTGGGCTTTCCGGTGGCCTTCACCCTGGCGGGTGTGTCACTGGCCTTTGCCGCCTTCGGGGTGATTGCGGGGGCCTTTGACCCGGCCTTCCTGGCTGCTTTTCCGGGGCGGCTCTTCGGCACGGTCACCAACACCACCCTGATTGCGGTACCTCTGTTCATTTTCATGGGGGTGATCCTGGAGAAATCCCGCATCGCCGAGAGTCTGCTAACCAACATGTCGCGGCTGTTCGGCGGCCTGCGCGGTGGCCTCGGGCTGGCGGTGGTCCTGGTGGGCATGCTGCTGGCGGCGAGCACCGGGATCGTCGGTGCCACGGTGGTCACCATGGGCCTGCTCTCACTGCCAAGCATGTTGCGCGGGGGCTACAACCCGAGCCTGGCAGCCGGCACCATCTGCGCCACCGGCACCCTGGGGCAGATCATCCCGCCCTCGATCGCCCTGGTACTATTGGGCGACGTCCTGTCCACGGCCTACCAGCAGGCCCAGCTCAACCTGAACATCTACAACCCCAAGACGGTCTCCGTGGGCGACCTGTTCATCGGCGCCCTGATCCCCGGATTACTGCTGGTCGGCCTCTACCTGCTTTATGTGCTGGTGGTCGCCTGGCTCCGCCCGGCGGCAGCGCCGGTGGTCAGTCGTGAACACGTGCCCCTGCGCGATGTGCTGGCCAGCCTGCTGCCCCCGCTCTTGCTGATTACCGTGGTCCTCGGGTCCATCCTGGTCGGGGCCGCAACGCCCACGGAAGCGGCGGGGGTCGGCGCGGTGGGCGCCCTGGTGCTGGCCTGGATCAAGCGGGAGCTGCCCCTGGAACGCCTGCAGGCGGCGATGCAGGACACCCTCAAGATCACCTGCATGGTCTTCATGATCCTGATCGGTGCCGCGGTCTTTTCCCTGGTCTTCCGCGGCTTCGGCGGCGAGGAACTGATCCACGGCTTCTTCACCGGCATGCCCGGCGGGGTGGTCGGCGCCACTCTGGTGGTGATGCTGGTGATCTTCCTGCTCGGCTTCATTCTCGACTTCATCGAGATCACCTTCGTGGTGGTGCCCATCGTCGGCCCCATCCTGCTGATGATGGGCCTGGACCCGATCTGGCTGGGCATCATGATCGCCCTCAACCTGCAGACCTCCTTCCTCACGCCGCCCTTTGGCTTTGCGCTGTTCTATCTGCGCGGCGTGTCACCACCGGAACTGCCCACCAGCGCTATCTACCGCGGGGTACTTCCCTTTATAATCATGCAGTTGCTGGTATTGGCAGCCCTGTGGATCTGGCCTCCCCTGGCCACCTGGCTGCCAGCGGCAATCAAGGGCTAGCCACCGCCGGCTACACGCGCACACTCATAAACACGCAGCAGGCACAGCATGAGCGACATCGATTCCACCCCCGTCCCCCAGGGAGAACTGGCCCTGCAGGTGGTGGCCATGCCCCGGGATACCAATGCCACGGGCGATATCTACGGCGGCTGGCTATTGAGCCAGATGGACATGGCCGGCGCGGTGACCGCCACGGAAGTGGCCGGCGGGCGCGTCGCCACGGTAGCCGTCGAGGGCATGGCCTTCATGACGCCGGTGCATGTCGGCGCGGTGGTCAGCTGCTACTGCGACGTCCTGGAAATCGGTCGCAGCTCGGTGCGTATCGTGGTGGAAGTGTGGATCAACTCCAAGCACGACGGCGAGCCGATCAAGGTTACCGAGGGCGAGTTCGTGTTTGTGGCCATCGACGAGAAGGGCCGCACCCGCGCCATCCAGCACTGAGGTCACGCTGGCGCGGGACAACCGCGCCGCCCGGTTGCCGGATGGCACACCGAACCGCCGCTAGCTCAGGGTGAGTCCGGCTCCAGGACGACGTCCCGGGCATTGATGTAGGCCTGCTCGGAGATGTGGTGGTAGTCGCGCACCGCCTCGAAGAAGCGCTGGTAGGAGGCCTCGACCTTCCGCGCCATGGGGTCGCTTGCCGTCAGTTCCGCAATCGCCTGGCGAGTACCTGCGTAGAGTGCCTTCAGCACATCGTCGGGGAAACGCCGCAACGCCACTCCATGCTCCTCCACCAGCTGCTTGAGGGCCTGATTGTTGCGCGCGGTGAATTCGTCGAGCATGTCCTGGTTCACCGCCCGGGTGGCCTCGGCGACGATAGCCCGCAGGTCCGCCGGCAATGCCTCATAGGAGTCCCGGTTGACGATGAACTCCAGCATCGCACCCGGCTCGTGCCAGCCGGGGTAGTAGTAGTACTTCGCCACCTCGTGCAGGCCCAGGGCCAGATCGTTGTAGGGACCGACCCACTCGGCGGCATCGATCACGCCGGTCTGCAGCGAGGTATAGATCTCCCCGCCGGGGATGCGCACCGGCGTGCCGCCGGCGGCAGCGAACACATCCCCCGCCAGTCCGGGAATGCGCATCTTGACCCCCTGCAGATCCTCGAGGGAATTGATCTCGGTGCGGAACCAGCCAGCCATCTGCACGCCGGTGCTGCCCCCGGCAAAGGGAATGATGTTCGAGGGCGCATAGGCCTCCCGCCACAACTCCAGACCGCCGCCGTAGTGCAGCCAGCCGTTCATTTCCTGGGCGGTCATGCCAAAGGGCACCGCGGTAAAGTAGACCGCCGAGGGAATCTTGCCCTTCCAGTAATAGGCGGCCCCGTGGCCGGCATCCGCCACCCCCTGGCGCACCGCGTCGAAGACCTCGAAGGGGGGCACCATCTCCCCGGCCCCGTAGACGTGAACCGTCATGCGGCCGCCGCTCATCTCGGTGACCCTGCGGGCGAAGTTTTCCGGCGCCGTCCCCAGGCCGGGCAGGTTCTTGGGCCAGGTAGTGACCAGTTTCCAGTGGAAGTGCTGTTCCGTGCCGCCCTCCACCGCAACACTGGCGCCGGCCGCCCGCGCCGCCGCGCTTCCCGCGCGGTCCATCGCCCAGAAGGCCGTGACGGTAACCAGGGCCGCCAGGAGCAGCAGGATGACAAGAGGGGTGTAGCGGCGCTCGACGGGGGACTGGGGCATGGCAGTTTCTGCTTATTGGTGGATCTCTGGCGGCGCAGTCTAACCCGCCGGGTGCAGCATCACCAACTGCAGCGCCGACCCAGTGGCGGCGCCAACCGCGTCGCCCCGCGGTTCAGAGCGCCTGCAGCTTGGCGTATTGCAGCACCAGCCACTTGCTGCCCTCGTCGTCGAAGTTGACCTCGACCCGGGCACTGGCGCCGCGGCCCTCGAAGTTGATCACGGTGCCATCCCCGAACACGCTGTGGTAGACCCGCTGCCCGAGGCTGATACCCGTGTCCGGCACTTCGGTCTGGGCGAAGTGATTGACCGGCCGCTGGATGGTGGTGCTGTGCAGGCGCACCTCCCGCAACAGTTCCGCGGGAATCTCCCGCACAAAGCGCGAGGGGGTGTTGTAGATCTCGTTGCCGTGCAGGCGACGGGACTCGGCGTAGCTGATCACCAGGCGCTGCATGGCCCGGGTGATACCCACGTAGCAGAGCCGCCGCTCCTCCTCCAGGCGCCCGGGCTCCTCCAGGGACATGCGGTGGGGGAAGAGGTTTTCCTCCATGCCGGCGAGGAACACCAGGGGAAACTCCAGGCCCTTGGCGGAGTGCAGGGTCATCAGCTGGACGCTGTCCTCGTGGGCATCGGCCTGGGCATCGCCGGCGTCGAGGGCGGCGTTGTCCAGGAACTGCTGCAGGGGCGAGAGCTCCTCCCCCTCGGGGGCGAACTGCTTGGCGGCGCTGACCAGCTCCTCCAGGTTTTCCACCCGCGCCTGGCCTTTCTCGCCCTTTTCGTTGCGGTGGAAATCCACCAGGCCCGAGCCCTGGATCACCTGCTCGGCAATCTCCTCCAGCGCCAGCTCGTCGGTGCCGCTGTCGAGCTCGTCGATCAGTACCTGGAAGCCCTCCAGGGCGGAAAGCGCTCGGGCCGGCATGAGCTTCTCGTCGCGGGCGATATTGATCGCCTGCCACAGGGCGATCTCGCGCTCCCGGGCCAGCTCGCGCAGGCTGTCCACCGTTTTGCTGCCGATACCCCGGGGCGGCGTGTTGATCACCCGCTCCACCGCGGCATCGTCGCCGCGATTGAGTAGCAGACGCAGGTAGGCCAGGGCGTTGCGGATTTCCAGCCGTTCGTAGAAGCGCTGACCGCCATAGATGCGGTAGGGCAGGCCGTGGCGGATCAGGGCTTCTTCCAGCACCCGGGACTGGGCGTTGGAGCGGTAGAGAATGGCCACCGAGCTGCGGGTGTTGCCGTCGTTGACCCAGCTCTCCCCCTGCTCGACGATGAAGCGCGCCTCGTCGTGTTCGTTGTAGGCGGCGTAGAGGGAGATCGGCTCGCCGCTCTCCCCCGCCGTCCACAGTTCCTTGCCCAGGCGGCCGAAGTTGTTGGCAATCACCGCATTGGCGGCTTGCAGGATGGTCTGGGTGGAGCGGTAGTTCTGCTCCAGGCGCACCGTGTGGGTGCCGGGGAAGTCGTCAGTGAAACGCTGGATATTCTCGATCTTCGCCCCGCGCCAGCCGTAGATGGACTGATCGTCGTCCCCCACCGCCACTACCGGAATCTGCCCGCCGGCCAGCACCCGCAGCCAGGCGTACTGGATGGTATTGGTGTCCTGGAACTCGTCCACCAGGATCTGCCGGAAGCGACCCTGGTAGTGGCGCAGCACCGCCGGGCACTTCAGCCACAGTTCGTGGGCGCGCAGCAGCAGCTCTGCGAAGTCCACCAGGCCGGCCCGCTCGCAGGCCGCCTCGTAGGCGCGGTAGACCTGCAACATGGTCTGGCCCCAGAGATCCCCCGGCGGCACGTCGATGTGCGCCGCCCGCAGCCCCTCGTCCTTCTGCCCGTTGATGTACCACTGGGCCTGCCGCGGCGGCCAGCGGGAGTCGTCCAGGTTCAGCTCCCGGCAGATGCGCTTGACCAACCGCAGCTGGTCATCGCTGTCCAGGATCTGGAAGTTCTGCGGCAGCCCGGCATCCTTCCAGTGGGCCTTGAGCAGGCGGTGGGCCAGGCCGTGGAAGGTACCGACCCAGAGCCCGTGACCAGAGATCTGCAGCATCTCCTCGATGCGCCCACGCATCTCCCGGGCCGCCTTGTTGGTGAAGGTCACCGCCAGGATCGACCAGGGGGACAGGTCCTGGGCCCGGATCAGCCAGGCGATACGGTGCACCAGCACGCGGGTCTTGCCGCTGCCGGCGCCGGCCAGCACCAGCAGGTTGGGGCTGTCGTCGGCCACGGCTTCGCGCTGGGCGGGATTCAGGGGGGAAAGAATATCTGATACGTCCATGCGCGAATTCTACCGGAAGCGGGAAACAGAGGCAGGCTCCTTTTTGCATCCCGGGTGTCCACTGGATGGCGACGCTCGGTTTCGCTGTTTGCGACCTGGCTTGGCAGGGCGATAATGGCGCGGTCCTTGCGCCCATTCGTGGAGCTACTATCATGGCAGGGCACGGCATTCGACACGCTTCACTCCACGCACCGGCGCGGGGCAGGCCTGCCGGACGCCTGGATATGGACCGCCCGGCGACGTCCTGAACGCCCACTCAAGAGAGACCACCCGTGCCAAGGCCCAAGCGCTCCCTGTTGCGCAGCATTGCCAGCGACCTGCCCGACCTTCGCCCTTCGGAACGCAAGGTGGGGGAGCTGGTGCTCGCCAACCCGGAGGGCATCATCCACATGCGCATCGTCGACCTGGCCTCCGCCGCCGGGGTCAGTGAGCCCACGGTGGTGCGCTTCTGCCGCTCGATCGGCTGCGAGGGTTTCCAGCATTTCAAGCTGGCACTGGCGCGCAGCACCGCGCCGAACCCGAGCCACGAGCCCTTCCAGCTCAGCGAGATGGACACCGCCAGGGACTACACCTACAAGGTCTTCGACGCGACCATGGAGACCCTGAGCCGGGTGCGCGACTCCCTCGACCCCGACACCATCGAGGTCGCCGTGGACGCCCTGTGCAATGCCCGGCGGGTGGAATTCTACGGCTTCGGCGCCTCGAGCCCGGTCGCCATGGATGCCCAGCACAAGTTCTTCCGCCTGCAGATCGCCAGCGCCGCCCACTCGGACCCGCACATCCAGGCGATGTCGGCCATGTCCCTGAGCGCCGACGACGTGGTCGTGGCCATCTCCCAGACCGGCCGCAGCACCGCCCTGCTCGAGGCCATGGACCACGCCCGGGCTTCCGGCGCCGTGCTGATCGGGCTGGCCCCCGGGGACACCCCGGTCATTCGCCGTTCGACCATCGCCATTCCGATCAACGTGACCCCTACCAGCGAGGACAGTTACAGCCCCCTGCCCTCGCGCATTGCCCACCTGGCCGTGATCGACATCCTTGCGGTCGGCGTTTCCAAGACCAAGGGGGACGATGTCAGCCGCCACCTGGCCCGGCTCAACCGGGGACTGCAGTCCCTCCGCACCCCGGATTGAGACGCGCGAGGGCATTGCCGGCCACCCTCTGGTAGACTCCCTCCAGCCACAGCAGCCCCCGCGGAGCATCGGCATGCACGACGACAAGCACAACGACAACGAGCCCAATCCCTGGCGCGACGACCCGGACCCCGATGACCCCTGGCGCGATCGCGACAACGGCGAGGAAGGGCGCGACGATGACCTGCCCAGCTTCAGCTACCGGGACCAGGACGAAGACCCGGTGGATATCTGGGGGGAGCCCCTGAATCAGCGGAACGATGACCGCAGTGACTCGGCCGGGGAGCGTGAGCCCTCCGACCCCGACTGGGACAGCGACGACTATTCCGACGACAGTTCGCTCGATGACACCTTCGGGGACGAGGAAGGCACCCGTACCGCGGAGGAACGCTCCCGTGACGACGGGCAGAGTACGCCGGCCATGACCGACGCCGGGGGAGAAACGGACGAAGACGGGGAGCGCTGGCCACTGGCGCTGATCGCCGTGGCGGTCATTGCCCTGGTTCTCCTGGCTGCCGGCGGCTATGGCGTCATGCAGCAGCGCAGTGCCATGCAGGCCGAAATCACCGAGCTGCAGGCACGCCTGGCGGAATCCGCCACCCCCGATGAAGTGCTCGCCGCCCGCCGCGCCCTGGAAGACATGCGCGGCGAAAACACCGAGATGCGCGCCCTGGTCACCAGCCTGCGGGAAGAAAACCAGCGCCTGTCCGACACCCTCGCGGGGCTGGAACAACAGGTGGACGCCCAGCGGGAAGTCACCGACAAGCCCCGCGAGGCAGCCGCCAGTACGCCACCGCGCGAGGAGAAGCCAAAGCCAGCCCCGCGCCCGCGGGTCGCCGGTGACTGGTTCGTGAACTTCGGTGCCTATCGCGAGCAGAACTTGGCCAACGATTGGGCGGGCAAACTGCGCAAGGACGGCAATACCGTCGTGGTCATGCCCGTCGACAGCAACGGACGCAGCCTGTACCGGGTGCGCATCACCGGGCTGGCCTCGGAAAGTGCCGCGCGCCAGCTGGCCGGCCAGCTGGAAAAGCGCTTCGACCTGGCCCCCCTCTGGGTAGGCCGGCAATGATCCGGCTTGGCAGCACCCTCGCCGACTGCTAATGTTGACGCTCATCCTGACAGGAGATAAGCACATGAAGTCCCTGAACATTCTGCTCGCAACCCTGATGCTTGGCAGCGGCGCCGCCCTGGCCGAAGACTGCAGCAAACCGGCGAGCCCCGAGCTTCCCGACGGCGCCAGCGCCAGCATGGAAGAGATGCTGGCGGGCCAGCAGGCCGTCAAGGCCTTCCAGACGGAAAACCTGGAGTACATGGATTGCCTGGAGAAGCGTTTCTCCGCCGCCAAGACCAGGATTGAAGAGGGCGAGGTCGAAGGCAAGGAGGCGCTGAAGGCCGTCCAGGCGGAGTACAGCGAGGCCGTGGATGCCTACAACAAGGCCGTCTCCACCGAAGAAGAGGTGGCTGGTCAGTTCAACACCGAAATCCGCGAGTACAAGGCTGCCAACCCGCAGTAAGGCTCGCGGCCGCCCTCCCAGGGAGGGCGGCACCCCCTAGCGAATTGCCGCAGCGCAGCGGGACAACTGCTCCCGAAACAGCGCCTTCAAGACCTCCACATTGTTTACCCCACCGAAATTGGGCCGCACGATAAAGGCGATGCTCCGGTGGGGCCCCTGCTCCGCCAGGTGCACGGCCCGCAGCTCCGAATTGCCCGCCAGCAACTGGTCCAGCGCCATTTCCGGGACCAGGGTGGCGCCCATGTGGCCCGCCACCATCTGGATCAGGGTATACAGGCTGGCCCCCTCAAGGGTGGCCCCCAGCTCCGATGCCCCCATGTGGCATACGGCCAGGGCGTGATCCTTGAGACAATGGCCGTCCTTGAGCAGCATCAGGCCACTGCCCTTGAGCTCCTCGCCGCTGATGCTGTCGCGCTCGGCGATCGGGCTGTCCCGGTGCACCACCAGGTAGAGATCCTCCTCCCAGAAGGGGAAGGCCAGCAGCCCCTCATGGGGGTAGGGCAATGCCAGTACCGCGGTATCCAGTTCCCCGCTGCGCACCTTGTCCACCAGCACGTGCGACTGCTCCTCGGTAATCGCCAGGCGAAACTCCGGGTAGCTGTCGCGAACCGCAGGCAGCACCTTGGGCAGCAAATAGGGCCCAATCGTGGGAATCACGCCCATGCTCATGGGGTAGCTCAGGGGCTGCTTGCCGGCCTGTGCCAGCCGGTGGATGTCATCCAGCTCGACCTTGATGGCCATGGCCCGCGCCAGAATCTGTTCCCCGACCGGCGTCACCAGCACTTTCTTGTTGTCGCGCTCGAACAGCTGGGTACCCAGCTGGCTCTCCAGTTCGGAAATGGCCGTGCTCAGGGCGGACTGGGAGATCGCACACTGCTCCGCCGCCTTCTTGAAGTGTCGGGTGTGAGCCACCGCGAGGGCGTAATTGAGCTGCTTGAGGGAGATCATGGCCGCAGGCCTCTTCCAATAAACTGAACGTGTGATTCCAATTTAATCAATTTTCAAGAAGAATAATAGCGGGCATAGTGTGTCCATCAAACGCCGGAAACGGCGACAACCACCTGAAACAGGAGAATCAACACATGGCAAACATCGGCCAATCCATCCCCGAGTTCAAGGTTCAGGCCTTCCACAACGGCGAGTTCCGCGAAGTCACCCACGAAGACGTGAAGGGCAAGTGGTCCATTTTCCTGTTCTACCCGGCGGACTTCACCTTTGTCTGTCCGACCGAACTGGAAGACATGGCCAAGTACTACGAAGAGCTGAAGGGCCTGGGCGTGGAAGTTTACTCCGTGTCCACTGACACCCACTTCAGCCACAAGGCCTGGCACGACACCAGCGAAGCCATTGGCAAAATCCAGTACCCGATGCTGGGCGACCCCACCGGCGTCGTTACCCGCGGCTTCGGCGTGATGATCGAAGAGTCCGGCCTGGCCATGCGCGGCACCTTCCTGGCTGACCCCGAAGGCGTCATCCAGGTTGCCGAAATCCACGCCGGCGGCATCGGCCGCTCCGCCAAGGACATGGTCCGCAAGGTCAAGGCTGCCCAATACGTCGCTACCCACGACGGCGAAGTCTGCCCCGCCGCCTGGGAAGAAGGCGAGAAGACCCTGGCTCCGAGCCTGGACCTGGTCGGCAAGATCTAAGCCTTTACCGGCTTCCCCCCCTGGTGGGTGGCTGCGGCCGCCCACCCTTTTATCCGAATTCACAAGAGGACTGCAGGATCATGTTGAGCAAAGACATCATGACCGCCCTGGAGGGCTACACCAGCAAGATGGAGCGACCGGTCGCACTGGTTCTGCAGACCGGCGAACACAGCAAGCGCGAGGAACTGGTCGAATTCCTGACCCAGTTCACCTCGGTTTCCGACAAGCTGTCCCTGGAAGAGCGCGATAGCGAGGGTGCCGAACACGGCCCGGCCCTGCGCAGCCCGATCAGCTTTCTGCTCGAGGTCGACGGCGTCGATAGCGGCATCCGCTTCTCGGGGATTCCCTCGGGCCACGAGTTCAGCTCCCTGGTACTGGCGGTGCTGCATGCCTCGGGCACCCCGCTGAAGCTGGACGAGAGCATTCAGGCCCTGGTGCGCAAGGTGAGCGAGCCCCTGCGCTTCGAGGTTTTTGTCTCCCTGAGCTGCCACAACTGCCCCGACGTGGTGCAGGCGCTGAACCAGTTTGCACTGCTCAACGAGCACATTTCCACCGAGATGATTGACGGCGGCCTGTTCCAGCAGGAGGTCGAGGATCGCAACGTGCAGGGCGTACCGACCGTCTTCCTCAATGGCGAAGTCTTTGCCAACGGCAAGGTAGACACGGCACAGCTGTTGGACAAGCTGCTGCAGAAGTATCCGTCAATCGCCCAGGCCGGTGACGACGACAGCAGTGCCCTGCCCCTGCAGGATGTCACGGTGATCGGCGGTGGCCCCGCCGGCGTCGCCGCCGCCATCTACGCGGCACGCAAGGGCCTGGCGGTGACCGTGATCGCCGACCGCGTCGGCGGCCAGGTCAAGGACACCATGGGCATCGAGAACCTGATCTCGGTACCCAAGACCACCGGCCCCGAGCTGTCCGGCAACCTGCTGGCGCACCTGCGCGAGTACCCGGTGACCCTGAAGGAACACCTGCGGGTGGACAAGGTGGAGAAAGGCGACATCAAGCGCCTGACCCTGTCCTCCGGCGAGGTGATCGAGAGTCGCACCCTGGTGATTGCCACCGGCGCCAAATGGCGCGAGCTGGGCGTGCCCGGTGAAAAGGAAAACATCGGCAACGGCGTGGCCTATTGCCCCCACTGCGACGGCCCCTTCTTCAAGGGCAAGGACGTGGCAGTGATCGGCGGCGGCAACTCCGGCATCGAGGCGGCACTGGACCTGGCGGGCATCGTCAAGTCGGTCACCGTGTTCGAGTTCCTGCCCGAGCTGAAAGCCGACCAGGTACTGGTGGACCAGGCCGAGAAACGCGACAACATCACCATCCTGCGCAATGTTGCCACCCAGCAGATCGTGGCGGAGAACGGCAAAGTCAGCGCCATCGAGTACCAGGACCGGGCGAGCGGCGAATCGCACAGCCAGGCTCTGGCCGGTGTCTTTGTGCAGATCGGCCTGGTGCCCAACAGCAGCTTCCTCAAGGACGTGGTGGAGCTGACGCCCCACGGCGAGGTGAAGATCGACGAGCGCGGCGCCACCAGCGAGCCGGGCATCTTCGCCTGCGGCGACGTGACCACGGTGCCCTACAAGCAGATCGTCATTGCCATGGGCGAAGGCTCGAAAGCCGCGCTGAGTGCCTTTGACTACCTCTTGAAGCACGAGGTCGAGGCGCCCGAGGCAGATACTGCCGCCGCGGCCTGATCCTGGCGGGCTGTTCGGCTAGCCACATGCTTCCCCTTGCCGGGTCGGCCACTAACCAGCCGCCCCGGCTTTTTTGTGCCCCTCAGAAAACCGGTCAGCTCAAGTCAGGTCAGGTGGCCAATTCGGGTACGCGGTGAAACCAGGGCTGCGCCTGCTCCAGTTGAGCCGCCAGTTGCAACAGCAGACCATCCTCCCCGAAACGACCCGCAAACATCACCCCGACCGGCAGACCCTCGTCACTCCAGTGCAAGGGCACCGATATCGCCGGCTGTCCGGTCATGTTGTAGGGCGCGGTAAAGGCCGATGCGCGGCCCGCCTCGCGCATGAAGGGCTCATCCAGCTGACTGGGTGAAAGCACGCCCAACTCGGGTGGCACCAGGGCCATGGTGGGGCTTAAAATCAGGTCGTAATCGCGCATGAATTCGCCCAACTTGCGGCTGGCCGCATGCAGCACGTTTCGAGCGGTGCTGTGGGACAGCGCATCCAGCTCGCGCCCTCCTTCCAGGGCGCGCAGGTTGACCGCCTCCAGATCCTCGGCACCGGCGCGCCGGCCCAGCTTGTGCTCACGGGCACTGACCTTGCCGGCAACCAGCACGTTACTGACCACATTAAAGGCGCGCCAGAGCTCGCCGGCATCCAGCTGTGGCCGGGCTTCCTCGATATGGTGCCCAAGGTCCTCGCACAGGCGCGCAGCCGCCTCTACCGCGTCCAGGCAGGCCTGGTCCACCGGCATGGGCAGCAGCGGCTCGCGCATCAGGGCAATGCGCAGCGGACGCGGTGCAATGGCCATGCTTTCCAGAAAAGCGCGCTGCGGCGATGGCGCGGCATAGGCATCACCGATCGCCGCGCCCTGGCTGATATCCAGCAGGGCTGCGCAGTCGCGCACCGAGCGGCTGACCACGTGCATGGCACTCAAGCCATCGCGGGTTTCGTACACCACAGGCCCCATGGGCACCAGACCGCGGCTGGGTTTCAGACCCAGCAGTCCGCAGGCAGAGGCGGGAATGCGGATCGAGCCGCCACCATCACTGGCGTGGGCGGCCGGGACAATGCCGGCGGCCACCGCGGCCGCCGAGCCACCCGAGGAACCACCGGCACTGCGGGCGAGGTCCCAGGGATTGCGGGTTTCGCCAAACAATGCACTCTCACTGCTGGGGGAGCTGCCGAATTCCGGGCTGTGGGTTTTACCGAAGATGTTCAGCCCCGCCTGCTTGTAGCGCGCCACCAGGGTGCTGTCGTAGTCGAAACGCTGGTCGCGGAAGAAACGCGAGCCCTCGGTGGTTACCGTGTCCTTGAGGGCAATGCCGAGATCCTTGAGCAGGAAAGGCACGCCCTGGAACGGGCCGGTGGGCAGGCCGCGCCGCACTTGCTCCCGCGCCAGCTCGTAGTGCTTGAGCACCACGGCGTTGATGATCGGATTGACGGCCTCGGTACGCGCAATGGCCAGCTCCAGCAGTTCCATCGGCGAGGCGTCACCGCGCCGCACCAGCTCGGCGAGCCCCAGGGCATCGTGGCTGCGGTACTCCTCGAAGGGCGTGGACGTGGTTTGCGCGACACCAGCTCGGGGCAAGAGACCGCTGGCCAGGGCCAGGGAACCCAGCTGGGTGAAGTGGCGACGGGACAAACTCATGACTGGCTCCTTACAGCCACGGCAGAGCGCAGCTTGTTATGCTTTGCTGCGACCTTAGCCCACTATACCGTCGCCGCGCCACAGACGAAGACCAAGCATCCATACTGCGGGCAGGCGAGCAAGCGATCAGTCCGCCCGCCGTCGCCACATCAGCGTGACCACTGTCGCCAACACCCCCAACAGCAGACAGCCCAGCACCAGCACCACCCCCGGCCACTGGCGCCATTGCCAGGCCAGGCCCGCCAGCATCGGTGGCAGGCTGGCACCGAGGTAATAGGCGGTGAGATACAGCGCGGACGCCAGTGCCCGCCGCGGCCCCGCGCAGCTCCCTACCCAGGCGCTGGCGGTCGCGTGGACGGCAAAGAAACCAATGGTCATCAGGGCCACGCCGATTACCACCCAGGCAAGGCTCAGAGAGAGACTGAGCGCCAGGCCGCACCCCATCAGCAGGGTCATACCCAAGGCCACGTGCCCCGGCGAGTAGCGCTCCGCGAGACGCCCGGACAGGGTCGATGATCCGGTTCCCAGGGCGTAGAGGAGAAACAGCGCGCCGATCAAGGTTTCAGGTAGCGAGAAGGGCGGCGTCGAGAGACGAAAGGCCAGGTAATTGTAGAAAGCCACGAAGGCGCCCATCAGTAGAAACGCGACCAGAAACAGACCGGGCAGCACGGCATCGGTGAACAGTGACCGCAGGTCGGCAAGCATCGCGCGCGGGCGCAGCGACCGGGGATGAAACTGCCGCGCCGGAGGCAGCAGACGCCAGAAGCCCACGGCCACCGCGGCACCCAACACACCGAGCACCGCGAAGGCCACATGCCAGCCGGCGAAGTCCGCGAGCAGTGCCGCCAGGAAGCGTCCGGACATGCCGCCCAAGGCATTGCCCGCGATATACAAGCCCATGGCCCGCGCGCGAGCCAGTGGCGCCATTTCATCGCCGAGCCAGGCCATGGCTGCCGCCGGCAGCCCCGCGGCGGCCACACCCGAGAGGGCACGCAACCACAGCACCTGGGAAAACGTTTCCGCCAGCGGCAGCAACAGGGTAAACAGCGCCGCGAGAACCAGCGAGGCCTTCATCAGGCGATCGCGCCCAAAGCGATCCGCCAGCAGACTGGCGGGGATCAGCATCAGCGCCAGAGCGGCCGCCGCCGCCGAGATCAACAGGCTGGCAGCTGCGGCGGACACCGCAAACTCCTGGGCAAAACGCGGCAACAGCGGCTGCGGACCGTAGAGCAGGACAAAGGTGGCCCAGCCGCCGAGGAACAAGGCCAGGTTGGCGCGACGGTAAGCTGGCGTGCCGGGCTGAAGATGGGCGGGTTCGCTCATCCCCACAGGTTCAGATGATCGCGCAGATCCCCCTGCAGATCGAACAGCGTGTAGTCCCGGTAGGAAAAGCGCCAGACGCCCAGCACGCGTTCAAACTCGTCGTGATAACGACCGGCCCCAATCACCTGTAACGGCAGGGTGTCAGTCGCTTGAAGCACAGTGTAGTAGGAACGGCAGGTGGCCCGTCCGGCGGTTTCGTTGATCTCCAGGATCGGGTTGGTAATCACATGCTTGGTGCGCGGCGTGCCGCAGGGGTGGATTCTCACGTGCCGATCCCACAGCGCCAGCATTCCCGCCTCGTCCAGCAGCTCACCCTGCTCGCCAGCCTTGACCCGGGCGTGGCGAAACAGCGCGGCGACCGCGGGCAGGTCCCCGCTGTCCATCAATTCGGCGTAGCGATATAGGAGATTGGTGATTTCCAGTGCGTGGTTTGGCATGCGGGGCTCCTTCTTGAAAACACGACTACCTGCTCACTCCATGACGACCCTTCAACGACAGCTGACAGGGCGTGTATCCCGGCTTCGGCCTGCTCGTCCGGATATCGGCCGTAGCGGATACTACCAACGAACCGTCAAGTACGTCCGCGCAGTGTAAACAAACCTTCACCTCCCCGTCGCATGGCCTTCACATGCTTCCCCTAACCTCGCCGTGCCCGATAAACAGGTCGCAGGCCTGTCAGGAATCACTCCCACCCGTACAAGGATGCACCTCCATGAAGCTGTCCACGCGCGCGCAACGCTCTTCCACATCACTGATTACTGCAGGCCTGTTGCTGGCGGCCACCGGCTCACAGGCGCTGGCACAGGGCACCGTGCTGGAGGAAACCGTGGTTACCGCACAAAAGCGCGAACAGAGTCTGCAGGATATCGCCGCCGCGGTAAGCAATCTTTCCGGCGAGGATTTTGACGTACTGAATATCAGCAATCCCTTCGACTTCAGCGAGCAGATCCCCGGCCTGGTGGCCACCAACGTGCAGGGCTACCGGCGCACCTTCACGATTCGCGGCATTGGTAACGAGCTGCCCGATAACGCTGCCACCAAGCCTGGCGTGGCCTATCACGTGGACGGCGTCTTTATGTCCAACGACTTCGCCCTGTTCCAGGACCTGGTAGATGTGGAGCGGGTCGAGGTCATCCGCGGCCCCGACGGGACCATCTACGGCAACAGCTCCTCCGGTGGTGCCGTCAACGTGATCACCCGACGCCCCGATACCGAGGTCGCAGAGGGCTTCATCGACGGCGAGGTGGGCAGCTACTCCACCAACAACGTCCGCGGTAGCTTTAACCTGCCGATCAGTGACAGTGTCGCGGTTCGGGTCTCCGCCTCACAGCGCAGCCGTGACGGCTTCACCAAGAATGTTCCCAGCCCGGAGGCCAGTCCAGACAACGTAGCCGGGGCCTTCAATGACCTTGACGACGAAAACAATACCTCCCTGAACGCGCAGCTACTGTGGCAGGTGACCCCCGACTTCTCGACGCGCCTGTCGGTGCAGGACTTCGACATGGACACCAATGGCCCGGCTCTCAAGGGCGGTTTCGACACCGTCGCAAGCGACAAGCGCGTGGTCTCCCACGACACCACCGAGTTCTTCCAGGTGGAGAACACGATTGCCAGCCTGATTCTTGAGTGGCAGGCGAAGGCCTTTGATGTGAAGGGCCTGTTCAGCCATCAGGATTATCGGATGAATCGCCGTCTGGATGCCGACCGCTCTTCGCTCACCGCCAATGACCCGGCCCCGCTGCCGATTCCCGAGAGCGGCGAGATCACCCTGCTGGGCCAGTTGCCGATTCGCCAGCATGTGGGCGGCCTGACCCAGGAAGACGAAACACTGACCGCCGAGATCAATATCAGCTCCAGCGCGGACAGCGACAGCCGCCTGAGCTGGCTACTGGGTGCCTTCTACCTGGACACCGAGGTCGAGAGCAACACCCGCAACTTCGTTGACAATGATCGCGACGGCCTGCCGGTGAACATACGCGACCTCGGCTTCATCAACCCGGATACCGATTTCCAGAATTCGGATATCCGTGCCTTCGAGTCTACCGCAGTATTCGGTCAGCTCAGTTACGCCGTAACTGACCGCCTGACACTGACAGGTGGCGCGCGCTGGACCGAAAATACCTTCGAAGATCTACGCTGCAATATCTTCAGTGGCTGCCTGACCAACGACGGACGCGTGGGCACGCCCTCTCGTCCGTCCGAGGACAACGACAACGTGACCTGGAAAATTGCCGCCGACTACGCCTGGAGTGATGACAACATGGTCTACCTCTCGGCCGCCACCGGCATCAAGCCCGCCGCCTCCAACAATGGTTTCGTAGCAGATGAAAACGGCACCGGTTTCTTCCCGGAGATCTTCGAGGAAGAGGAAGTCACTGCGTGGGAGCTGGGCTCGAAAAACTATTTTCTCGATCGTCGCCTGCAGGTCAACCTGGCCGCCTACTACTATGACATCGAGAACTACCTGTTCAACTCCGCGGGCCTCAACCTGACCGGCAATGGCGTGAGCGGCGGTAGCAACCTGCCGGAATCCGAGGTGCTGGGCATCGAGATAGAGTCGGTGGCGCGTATCACCGACCGCCTGACCCTGGACATCAGCCTGTCCGCCGCCGAATCGGAGATCAAGGAAGGCCGCATGGCGCTGGACCGCGCCGAGCAGGTCAACCAGACCGCCGGCCTGACCGACCCGGCGGAAATCGAAGCCACCATCCGCTCCCTGGCGGTGGATCTTAGCGGCAACGAGCTGCCGAAAATTCCCGAAGTGGTGGCCAACGTACGTCTGACCTGGGACCAGCCCATTGCGACCGACCAGGTCCAAGGCAACCTGATCACCAGCCTGAGCTGGAGCCACCGCGGCGAGTACTACAACCGGGTATTCAACTCGACACGGGACGTGGTGGAGTCCTACGACCTGGCCCATTTGAACTTCCGCTTCCTCCCCGCCGAGAGTGCCTGGGACTTCCAGCTCAACATCCAGAACCTGTTCGATAGCGATGAAGTCAGCTCGGTACACACCGACGATTTCTTCCAGGGGGTCACCAGCTTCCAGCTGCTGCCGCCGCGAGTGATCACCCTGGGTGCGCGCTATCAGTTCTGAGGAAGGGTCATGACGGAAGACTCCACGCACGCCGGCTGGTCCCGCCGCCGCCTGCTGCAAGCGGGTTCTGCCGGTGCGCTGGCACCGGCGCTGGTACGCAGAGCCTATGGACGCGGCGAGGGGAGACCTCGAGTGGACTGGGGGTCCCAGGTAGGCGATGTGCGATCGGACAGCGCACTCATCTGGTCGCGCACAGACCGCGATGCGCGTATGCAGCTGCGGTGGTCCACCCGCCCGGACCTGGCGGACGCCGTGCACGGCCCTTGGGTACACGCCCTGCAGGATCGCGACCACACGGCAAAACTGCTGCTAAACGGCCTACCGGCCGGCGAGCGTATCTACTATGAGATCGTGTTCACTGACCTGGCAGACCTGAAAACCCACAGCGAACCCCTGCGCGGGAGCTTCCGCACCGCGCCCGCAAGTGCCGAGCGGAATGTCCGCTTCCTCTGGTCCGGCGACACCGCCGGCCAGGGCTGGGGCATCAACCCTGACTTTGGCGGCATGCGTATCTACAACAGTATGCACGCGCTGCAACCGGACTTCTTCATCCACTGTGGGGATACTGTCTACGCCGACAGCCCCATCGGAGAAAGCGTGCAGCTGCCTGACGGGACCAGCTGGCGCAACCTGGTCACACCGGAGAAGAGCAAGGTTGCCGAGAGCCTCGACGAATTCCGCGGCCAGTTTCGCTATAACCTGCTGGATGCGCCCCTGCGGCGCTTCAATGCCGAGGTGCCCATGTATGCCCAGTGGGACGACCACGAGGTCACCAACAACTGGTACTGGGAACTGCGCCGGGATAACGACCCGCGCTACCGCGAGGGCTCAGTTGCGCGTCTCGCCGCCCGAGCCATGCGCGCCTTTCAGGAGTACATGCCGGTGCGCCAACACCCGCTGAATCCGGAGCGCATCCACGACCACTTCAGCCACGGGCCACTACTGGACGTGTTCCGTATCGACCTACGGGCCTGGCGCGGCCCCAACAGCGACGAGCAGCCAAGGGAACTGTCGCCGGAGTTTCGCATTCTCGGACAGGCGCAGATGGCTTGGCTGAAACAATCACTGCGACAGTCCACCGCCACCTGGAAGGTCATTGCCTCGAGTATGCCCCTGGGCCTGGTTGTCTACGACAACTGGGAACATGCCCGCGGTGCCGAGGCTATCGCTCTACGGGACGGGCCTGCCGCAGGACGGGAACTGGAAATTGCGGAGCTGCTCACCTTTATTCGCGATGAAAAAATCGCCAATGTGGTATGGCTAACGGCGGACGTGCACTACACTGCCGCCCACTATTACGATCCGGAAAAAGCGCAGTACCCGCATTTTTCACCCTTCTGGGAATTTGTCAGCGGCCCCCTGAACGCCGGTACCTTCGGACCCAATCCCCTGGACAATACCTTCGGCCCCCAGCTGATCTACCGCAAGGCCCCCGAGGACGGTCGCGTCAACCTGTCCCCCCTGGAAGGTATGCAGTTTTTCGGTCAGGTGGATATAGACACCGAGAGTCGTGCGATGACAGTGACGCTGAAGGACTTGGAGGGAGAGACGCTCTTCACACAGCTATTGCGGCCCGAAGGCGAGATGCCAACAACCTGAGCTGTCTGGTAACCACGACCTGCTCGGAGTTCTCGGCGCCCGCTGCGACGTCAGTTAGTCAGGCCCGTTTGGTAAATTCGGACTTGAGTTTCATCGGCCCGATGCCATCGATCTTGCAGTCGATATTGTGGTCGCCTTCCACCAGGCGGATATTTTTCACCTTGGTGCCGACCTTCACCACCTGAGAGGAGCCCTTGATCTTGAGGTCCTTGATCACCGTGATGGTATCGCCATCGCTCAGGGGGGTGCCATGGGCGTCCAGCACCTGCAGGGCGTCGTCGTTCGCGGATTCTTCACCGGGGCGCCACTCGTGGCCGCATTCCGGACAAACCAGCATCTCGCCGTCCTGGTAGGCATAGGGGGACTGGCACTGGGGACAGGGGGGCAATTCACTCATGACAGGACTCTCGGCATTTACGGTTCAGGTTCTGCACGCACTGCGCTCAGCCCCTTCCAGTCTTCCAGGTCCAGGGCCGGCTGCTCCGCGCGGAAGCGAGCATACAGGGCAATGCCCGTGGCGTCTTCAAGGATGTCCACCTGCAGCCCCTGTTCGCGCAGCATAGCCTCGTTACCGGAGGCATTGCTCACATCACCAACCACCACGCGGGAAAAGCCGCGCATGTAGAGCAAGGTCGCACACACAGTGCAAGGGCTCAGGGAGGTATACAGGGTGGCACGGCTGAAATCCTGGCGCCCGGCGTCGCGAATCGCCGCGGTTTCACCGTGGTTGTAGGGGTGATTTTCCTGCACCAGGGTATTGTGACCCTTGCCGACAATCCAGCCGGTGTCGTGGCTGACAATCACTGCGCCGATCGGGCAACCACCCTCATGGTAACTTTTTAGCGCGAGCAACACGGCAATGCGCATGAAATCGGCGTCCGTCAGTCCCCGTGCAAAGCCCTCGTCCATCAGCACCGGCAGGCTGCGGGTAGGTATGTGGGCAATGGCCGTGAGCGCCGCGTCCGTAACGGGCATGCCTTGTGTGAGCAGTGAGGTCATGGCGACAGTTCCTTACATGAAGCTGGGGCGATTGCCGATCACGGCAGCCTGCTCCAGCGCGGCGATCTCCGCCTCGTCGAGGCCAAGCAGGTCCCGAAGGATCTCCCGGTTGTGCTCCCCCAGCAAAGGTGCCGGACGCTTCACCGGCAGGTATTCCCCATCCAGGCGGAAGGGAAAGCTCGGGTAGTCCAAGTTACCCACCACCGCGTGCCGCAGCCGCTGGAAAAAGCCGGTCTCGCTGAGTTGGGGGTGGCGGTTGAGATCGCGGACGTTGTGCAGGAAGGCGGCCGGCACACCGTTGTCAGCCAGGCGTTCGGCCAGTTCGGCTGCCGGAAAGCCGGCGCACCAGTCCAACAGCACGGCCTCGATCTCATCCTCGCGGGCACGGCGTTCGGCGGGCTCCTCGAGTCCGGGGTCCTGCAGCGCCGGTTCCTCCAGAAGCGCCACCAGTGCGCGCCAATGTTGCGGGCGTGACACCGAAACTGCCAGCCACTCGCCATCGCTACCCTGGAATACACCCTGGGGCGTGGCCTGGGGCATGCGGTTGCCATTGCGCTCGAGCAGTGTCCCATAGGCCGTGTGCTCCAGCACCTGCTCCGCGGCGATGGCGAGCCCCGCCTCCACCAGGGGTACCTCGACCAGCTGGCCACCGTGGCCCTGGTCACGCAGGCGCAGCGCACCCAGGGTGGCAAACACCGCGTTCATGCCCCCGAGCGGGTCGACACATCCCCGCGGCACCAGCGGTGAACGGTCCGCATAGCCCGTCAGCCAGGCCAAACCCGAGATCTGTTCAATAGTCATGGCGAAACCCGTGCGATCGCGCCAGGGGCCCTCCAGGCCAAAGGCCGGCATGCGCACCATGATCGCCTCCGGGTTGAGGGCGTGGATCGCCTCCCAGCCCAGACCGAAGTTCTCCATGACGCGCGGCGAGAAATTTTCGATCACGATATCCGCGTCGCGAATCAGGCGGCGGACCAAATCCAGGCCGGCTTCACTCTCCAGATCCAGTGTCAGGTCGCGCTTGTTGGTATTGGCACCGTGGGTGATGCAGGAGAGTTCCCAGATCGGCCGCTCGTCCGGCGGCATGCCCGCGGCAAAGCGCATGCCGTCAGGGCGCTGGATCGACTCCACCTTGATCACATCGGCACCGAGCGCGGCGAACAGCGCGCTGGCGAAGGGGCCCGCCCAGAAGGCCGTGAAATCGACAACGCGCAGGCCTTCCAGGGGGCCGCCTTGCGGGCTGCGGCCCGCTTTTGACGTTTTTGCAGCACCACCTGCTGCCGCAGGCTCGGCAGCGCGATCATTCCAACCTGGCGACTTATCAAGTTCCGGCGCCGATCCCGGGCCGCGCAAGCTGGCAGCCGAGAAGTGAAAAGGCGGGCGAGGCTGCCGGAAACCAGCGGGATTTTCCGGGTAGAGGCCCCGCTCATGCATGTGTGCCATGCCCAGTACCTCCCGGCCATTGCCAATGGGGGCGGCGGGAATACGTCGGCGGCCGGCCTCCTCGAGAATGCCCGCAACCGTCTGGGAGCGCGTCCAGGCCTCGATTTTCGGACCCACCTGGTCCAGGTTGAGATAGCGCAGGTAGCTACTGGCCATCTCCGGGTCCTCACCCAGCTCGGGATGACCAATCATGTCGGCGAAGGCCCGCCACTGCTGGGCAGTGATAGTGCAGACACCCGCCCAGCCGTCCGCCGCGGGCTCGATCGAAGGAATCTCCACCGAGCGCGGTACCGGCACGCCGGGCTCCAGCTGGCTGTGGATGAACTGGTAGGGCTGCAGGCACAGGAGGAGCGTTTCGAACAGTGACACCTCGGCCCGGTGCCCCTGCCCGGAGCGTTGCCCCGAGAACCAGCTCACCAGCGCGGAGACCGCCGCCATGGTGCCGCCCAGGTACTCCCCGATCTGGCCACCCGCCCCCAGGGGGGCACGATCGGCGTAACCGCGGTAGGCGGTACTGCCCACCTCTGCCTGTAAGGTGAATTCGTTTGCCGCGCGAGTGGAAAACGGGCCTTCCGGGCCCCAGTTGGACAGCTCAGTGACAGAGAGATCCGGGCATTCATCCTGCAGACTCCGGAGCCAGTGCTTTAAATCCGGCTCCGCTTCCCTCAGGTCAATCAAGAGCAGGTCGGCGCCCCGACACAGTGCCCGAAAAGCCTTGCGGCCAGACTCTGACTGCAAGTCCAGCGCGCGACTCTGCTTGTTGCCATTCAGGTAGTGAAACAGCGCCCCGGTTTCCCCCGCGGCGAGCGGTACCGACTGCCCCAACTCGGCGGACGCCTTCCAGCGCCGCAGCGGGTCGCCGCCGGGGGGCTCCACCTTGATGACATCGGCACCGGCGTCGGCGAAAAGCTTGCCACTCCAGGCGCCGGCGATGGCGTCGCTAAGCTCCAGGACACGGATGCCGGCGAGGGGAAACGGTGCGTCGGGTGTTGCAGCTGATGCGGGCATTATTGTTGTTCCCTGCGCTGGTCAGTCGACGTGGTTGACGGTATTTTTGAAATCCGGGTAGCGGTCAGCGTAACCCTCGCCCGAATGCCACTTTTCCAGTTCAATCCATGCGATCTGGTGATGACGGGCAATATCCAGTGCCTGCTCCCAGCATTGATAGTCCCCCTCAAGGTACCACCAAAGTAGACGGTCCTTGACCGTATCGGTGGGATTCAGCAAACGAATGGTGCCCACTGTCGTGTCGATAGTAGCCACCCGCTCGCTGCCAATCATTTCGTGACCGACTGCCAGCGGTGCCGTGGGAAATTCAATAGTCCAATTGCTATCCGGGTGTTCAAAATATCTGGTCGCTCCTTTCGGAACGAAGCCAATCTTACCCAAGGCAGCCTTGATTTCGCGTCGTCTTTTGTAGGTAAGATCAATGAAATCGAGGTCGAAAGATCCAAATCGCTCGTCTGTCCAAATGCAGACACAGGAGCCGCCCACCAGTACCACTTCAATACCGTGCGCAGCCAGAGTTTCAACCACTAACGCCGCCATCTCGGCTCGTTCCAGCTGTTGAAACTGGATAGTCATAGCGGCTTACCGGTACGCCGGGGGCGTTTGCGCTGTAGCGTCAGTTGCGCTTGTATATCAGGCGGCAAGTGGGTCAGTGCCTTACCGAGCAGCGCCTCCACTTCATGCTTGAATACGTAGCGCGGATTAAACTCAAAAACACGGGTACGTCCCACTTTCCGGCTAATCAGCAAGCCATCACGTTCCATGCGTAATAACTGATTCTGGACAGTGCTGACATCCATAGACCAGCAAGCGGCAATTTCTCTTGGGTAACCACCGCCCCGCGCGGCAAGAAACAGCAACACGCGCTCCGCCCCTTCGCTTCCAACAATGGCTTCAATCATCGCCCACCTGTTGACCGAAATTTCCCTTTTTATAACCTAAATTATCGGTCATATGAAGCAAAAAAAACCAGCGCTAAATGCGTTTGGCCTCATCAAAACGGCAAATCCGTCACCGCCCCCGTCGACGCCGAGCTGACCGTCCTCGCGTACTTCGCCAGAACACCGCGAGCAAATCGCGGCTCCGGCTGCCGCCAGGCCTGGCGCCGGCGCGCCAGCTCGACATCGCTCAGGTCCACGTCGATGGTATCGGCCTCGGCATCGATGGTAATGCGGTCACCGTCCTCGACCAGGGCGAGGGGGCCACCGTCGAAGGCCTCGGGTGTCACATGCCCGACCACAAAGCCGTGGCTGCCGCCCGAGAAGCGTCCATCGGTGATTAGCGCCACCTCGCTGCCCAGGCCCCGACCCATGATCGCCGACGTTGGCGTGAGCATCTCGCGCATGCCCGGCCCACCGCGGGGGCCTTCGTAGCGAATCACTACCACGTCGCCCGCGACCACCGTGCCATCGTTGATACGCTGCTGGGCTTCTTCCTCGGAGGCGAATACCCGTGCACTGCCCGAAAAGCGCGTGCCCTCCTTGCCGGTGATCTTGGCCACCGCGCCCTCCGGCGCCAGGTTGCCGTAGAGAATGCGCAGGTGGCTCTCCGGCTTCAGTGGACGATCGAGGGGCGCGATAATCTGCTGATCCTGCGGGTACGGCGCCACACTGGCCAGGTTCTCCGCGAGGGTGCGGCCGGTCACCGTGAGGCAGTCACCGTGCAGCAGCCCCGCGTCCAGCAGGGTCTTCATCAAGGGCTGGATACCGCCGTTCGCCACCAGCTCGCTCATCATGTAATGGCCACTGGGGCGCAGGTCAGCCAGTACCGGCACACGCCGGCCGATCTGGGTGAAATCGGCAAGGGAGAGATCGACCCCGACTGTACTGGCCATGGCAATCAGATGCAGTACCGCATTGGTGGAACCGCCGAGCGCGATCACCACGGTAATCGCGTTCTCGAAAGCCTCCCGGGTCATGATGTCCGAGGGCTTGATGTCCTGGGCCAGCAGTTGCAGGACCGCGGCGCCGGCTGCTTCGCAATCGTCGCGCTTGGCCTGCGACACCGCGTTCTGGGCCGAACTTCCGGGCAGGCTCATGCCCAGGGCTTCGATGGCCGAGGCCATGGTATTGGCGGTATACATACCGCCGCAGGATCCCGGGCCGGGAATCGCGGTCTCCTCGATCTGTTTGACCGCCAGCAGGTCGAGATCACCGCGACTGTGGGCGCCCACCGCCTCGAAGACCGAGATGATATCGGTGCGCCCCTCACCCGGGAGAATGGTGCCACCATAGACAAAGACGCTCGGCCGGTTCAGGCGCGCCAAGCCCATCAGGCAGCCGGGCATGTTCTTGTCACAACCGCCAATGGCCACCAGCCCGTCAAACCCCTCGCAGCCGGCCACGGTCTCGATGGAATCGGCTATCACCTCCCGCGACACCAGTGAATACTTCATGCCCTGGGTGCCGTTGGCTATGCCATCGGAGATGGTGATGGTGTTGAAGATTACCGCCTTGCCACCCGCGGCATCGGCGCCACGACTGGCGCACAGGGCCAGCTCATCTATATGACTGTTGCAAGGCGTGACATTGCTCCAGGTGGAGGCGATGCCGACCTGTGGTTTGGCGAAGTCCTCATCGCTGAAACCCACGGCGCGCAGCATGGCGCGGCTGGCGGACTTGCCAATACCGTCCACCACCGCAGAGGAATAGCGGCGACGTGGGTCGCCGTTGCTCTCGTGATCAGTCAACCAGCTCCACTCCCAGCCCGTCGAGCAGGCTCAGTGCTTCGTAGCGGGAGAACTTCGCACCTTTTATCTCGTTGTTCAAGACGTCGATGGAGTAGCTGGTGGCATCGGTGAAATCGACATTGCCCAGGTTAGTGCGCATGAACAGGCTGTGGGTGAAATCACAGCCGGTCATGCAGGATTCCCGGAAGTCACCCTCGCGAAAATCGACATCGTGCAGCTTGCAGTTTTCCAGGACCAGTTCATTCAGGGTCAGGCCATGAAACGAGGCATCGTTCAGGACGCAGTGCTGGAAGCGCAACTCAAAATCGCTGTGGAAAACCGGCCAGTCGGCGCGGGTAAAGTCGACACCCACCAGCTTGGTCTCCTTGAAGCCAACGCCAAACAGCCGGCTACCGGGCAGCTCCACCAGGCTCAGATTGCAGCGCAGGAAATCGCAGTTGATGAACTTGCAGTTGCGAAAGCGAGCGCCCGAGAAATTGCAGTCTACAAAGCGGCACTCCTCGAACTCGATGTCGTGGTATTCCGCATCGGGCTCATCCAGCTTTTCGAAGCTGGCCTCGAAGTACTGTTCATTATCGTCAATCGTTTTCATTCCAACCTGTCAGTCATCAGTATCCGGTAAATGGTATAGCTCGCGGCAAACCTGCTTCAGGACAGAATGACCAGATGGTTGGGCAGCTCGTTGCGTTCGTGCGTCGCCGGCAGGTGTGCTTTCAGAAGTTCACCACAGGCAGCGATACACTCTAGAAAGCCCTCGCGTGTCCTGCCCTGACGCACATGGGCCGTGAAGTCCGTGACAATGTCTTCCCACACGGTGTTGTCCAGCTGGCTGGCGATGCCCCGATCCACCAGGATTTCCACATAGCGCTCCGCCTCGGAAACGAAGATCAGCATGCCCGTGCCGCCCTCCGTGTGGTGGAGGTTCTGCTCCAGGAACTGCCGGCGAGCAAGGTTGGACGCGCGCCAATAACGCACCTGCCGAGGTATCAATCGGGTACTGATGCCCGGGAGACGGAACAGCAGGCTGAGTGCAATAAACATTCCCCACTGCGTCAGCAACAACAAATCGGCACTCAGCCAGCCGCCCACATAATTCGCGCCGCCGGGCAGTAGCAGGGCCAGGATGCCTGCCCAGAGCAGCGGGATATAGCTGTAGTTGTCCGCCCGGGCAGCCAGTACGGTAACCAGTTCAGCGTCGGTTTCCCGCTCCACATTCTGGATCGCCGCAGCCACGGCATCCTGATCGTTCTTGCTGAGTAGTGTCATGATTGCCTGTTTCCCATTGTCGCCGGCGAGTGCGTTGGCTTGTTGATTCGATTCGCGATACTACCAGCCACCGGAGGCACCGCCGCCGCCGAAGCCGCCGCCTCCGCCGCCAAATCCACCGCCCCCAAAGCCGCCGCCACGACCGCCCATGGCACCGCCGAGAAGTGCACCGCCCAGCAGGGCCGCGCCGCCACGGCCACGACCACCGCCCCCCAGCAGGGAAACGAGCAGCATGATGAGAAAGAACAACCCGACCAGGCCGGGCTTGGGTTTTTCCTGGCTAGCACGGCCGTCCTGCCCCTGGGGCAGGGCCAGGGGCTTACCGCCGAGCACCTGGATCATGGCAGCGGTACCGTTGACGATACCTGCCGGGAAGTCGCCCTGACGGAAAGCTGGCGTGATAATGCGATTGATGATCAGCGCCGACTCGGCGTCTGTGAGCCGGCCCTCCAGGCCGTAACCGACTTCAATACGGACCTTGCGCTCGTCCCTGGCCACGATCAGCAGCGCGCCATTGTCCTCGCCCTTCTGCCCGATGCCCCAGTGTCGGCCAAGCTGGTAGCCAAAATCCTCGATCGGGTAGCCCTGCAGATCGGGCAGCGTCACCACCACCACCTGTTCCTTGGTGGATTGCTCGTGGGCCTGGAGCATCTGGCCCAGGCGCGCTTCTACGGCCGGCTGCAACATGTCGGCCCGATCCACTACCCGGCCGGTAAGCTTCGGAAAGTCCGGCGCGGACTGTGCCCACGCGGAGAGAGGAAGCCAGGCCAGCCAGACAACTAGCGTTGCTCGGAGTGCGATCCTCATCAGAACTCCACGGCGGGTGCATTCTGCGCATTTTCCGTGGTGGCTTCAAAGTTGGCGCGGGGCTCGAGATCGCTATATAAAATACCGTGCCAGATACGCCCCGGGAAGGTGCGCAGCTCGGTGTTGTAGCGCTCCACGGCCTGAATGAAATCGCGCCGGGCCACGGCGATGCGATTCTCCGTACCCTCCAGCTGCGACTGCAGGGCCAGGAAGTTCTGGTTCGACTTCAGATCGGGGTAGCGCTCGGATACCGCCATCAAACGGCTAAGCGCGCTGCTCAGCTCACCCTGGGCCTGCTGGAACTGCTGCAGCTTCTCCGGATTGTTGAGGATGCTCTCGTCCACCTGGATAGAAGTCGCTCGGGAGCGCGCCTCCATCACCGCGGTCAGGGTTTCCTTTTCCTGGGCGGCAAAGCCCTTGACCGTCTCCACCAGATTGGGGATCAGGTCCGCACGGCGCTGGTACTGGTTCTCTACCTGCGCCCAGGCGGAAGTCACCTTTTCGTCGTAGGTGGGGATGTTGTTGATGCCGCAGCCGGTGAGCAACAAAAGCAGCGCCAGCAGCGAGGGCAGTTGCCAGAAGGAGCGCGCATGCGCCGTATTTTGCAGAGTTTCCATAATGTTCTGTCCTGGGGGAAGGCCGTGCCGGCCATCCTAGCACTTTAGAGACGGATCAACTCAAGGCATAAGCTTCCCCCTCAAAAGGACAATTCAATATGTTGCTGCCGTCCGCTCCAGATTATCTTTCGCCAGGCTCATTCCAAGAGATTGGACAGGGGGTGGCAGCTTGGCGTTGAGTAACTCCACCTTGATGCTACCGGGATTGTGGTTGTCGGCTAACATTCCACAAGATGCATTTTTGTTTGAATGCGGGTCGTGTGCAGGTGATGCGCATTCTGCTATAATAAAAACAGATTTTGTAATAATTATGACAGAAGTGAATATGGATACCCAGCACAAAGAGCCCGACATAGACCGCGCCCGCATCGGCCCCATGTTGATACGTCTGTTCGAGCACTGGAAACTCTCCACTGCGGAGCAGCTGAGCCTGCTGGGCCTGTCGAAATCAAACCGCACGGCCCTGACCAAGTACCGCCAGGGGCAGCCCTTGGCGAATGACCGCGACAAGCTGGAGCGTGCCAGCATTTTATTGGCCATCCACAAGTCACTGCGCTTGTTATTCCCGCACAATCGCGAACTGGCTTACCAGTGGATGTCCCAGCCAAACCGGGCTTTCGGCGGCGCGACCCCGGTAAAACTCATTGATGAGCAGGGCATCCTGGGCCTCTATATCGTGAGAGCCTACCTCGATCGCCAGCGGGGGCAGTAATGAGTTTTGGCGACCTGGAAGGACTCAGCCTCAAGAGCATCCACCAGGACCTGTTCCGGAACATCGTTTCACTGCGCGAGACGCAGGATCTCTATGATGACCTCAGTGAGAATCCGGAAGACTGGCAAGCGGCCATCGAGCTGGAAGCCACCCACAAACCCTTCTCCTACACCTCACACCAACCCGTGATAGACCGACCGTTCGAGGAGGCTGCCTTTCTGGATGCCATTCAGTTCCCCTTCGATAATCTTGGCGAAAGCCGTTTCAGCAGAGGCCACTTCGGTGTGTGGTATGGCAGCGAGGCAATGGAGACCACGATCCACGAAACGGTCTATCACTGGCGCAATGATCTGCTGGCTGATGCCGGCTTTCAGGACATTGAAGGCGTGGCGATTGAACGCCGCGTGCATCTTGTCCGTTGCCACGCCGCGCTGATCGACCTGTCGGGAATGCATGAAACATGGGCAGAACTCGTCAGTGACAACTATGCGCCCTGCCAGGCCTTGGGTGCTCAGATTCACCAGCAGGGCCACCCGGGTCTGTGGACCCGATCAGCACGTAATGACGGCAATAATGCGGCCGTGTTCACGCCTCGGGTGCTCAGCAACCCTCGCATTCACTGCTACCTCACCTATCGCATTGAGCACGGTGGAGTCACCGTCTATCGGGCGCCGGAAGAGCCCTTATTGAGATTGGCCTGAGCCCTACTCGACCGTCACCGACTTCGCCAGGTTCCTGGGCTTGTCCACATCGGTCCCCTTCTGCACCGCCACATAGTACGCCAGCAGCTGCAGAGCCACCGTGTAGGTGATCGGCTTGAGTACCTCCGGGCAGTCGGGCATGCCCAGCACATGCACCCGCGGCGCTTCGGGGAAGCCGGCCTTTTCGTCGGCGAAGACGTAGAGCTCGCCACCGCGGGCGCGCACTTCCTCGATATTGGATTTCAGTTTTTCCATCAGGTCATCGCCGGGGGCAACGGCGACCACTGGCATGTCGGCATCCACCAGAGCCAGGGGTCCATGCTTGAGTTCGCCCGCGGGGTAGGCCTCGGCGTGGATGTAGGAAATTTCCTTCAGCTTTAGGGCGCCTTCCAGGGCAATCGGAAAATGAATGCCGCGCCCCAGGAACAAGGCATGGTGTCGCAGGATAAAGGCCGACGCCATCTCGCGGATGGCAGCTTCCCGGGTGAGCACTTTTTCCACGCAATCCGGTACCTGGTGCAGCGCGCCAACGATTTCCGCGGCGGTTTCCGCATCCAGCTTGTTGCGGCGCCCCAATACCAGTGTCAGCAACAGCAGCGCGACCAGCTGGGTGGTGAAGGCCTTGGTGGAAGCCACGCCGATCTCCGCCCCGGCCCGGGTCAGGTAAACCAGGTCCGATTCGCGTACCAGTGAACTGTGGTCTACGTTGGCAATGACCAGGCTGGCAATAAACTCCGGATCGGTGGCATTGCGCAGTGCCGCGAGGGTGTCGGCGGTTTCGCCGCTCTGGGAGATGGTGACCAGGAGAGTTCCCGGGTGCTGTACCCGCTGGCGATAACGGAACTCGGAAGCCACCTCGACGTTGCAGGGAATACCGGCCAGTTCTTCCAGCCAGTAACGCGCCACCATACCGGCATGGTAGCTGGTGCCACAGGCGACGATCTGGACGGCCCGCACCTGGTCAAAGATCTCTGCAGCGCGCTCGCCAAAAACACTGTCGGCGATCTCCCGGGCACCCTCCACCGGCACCGTGGCGGCCAGTGCCCGGGGCTGCTCGTGAATTTCCTTGAGCATATAGTGCTCGTAGTGTCCGCGGCCTCCGGTGTCTTCCTCGACACTGATGGTCGAGATCGGACGCGTCACGGGCTTGCCGGTGGCATCCATCAGCTGCAGGCTGGTGGGGGTCATGCGCAGTACGTCGCCCTCCTGCAGATAGATGAAGCGGTCGGTGACCTGACGCAGCGCCAGTGGATCTGAGGCCAGGAAGTGTTCGCCGATGCCCACACCCACCACCAGGGGACTGCCCTCCCGGGCCGCGACAATTTCCTCGGGGTGCTCCGCATCCACCGCCGCCAGGGCGTAGGCGCCTTGCAGGCGCGCGATAGTGTCCAGCATCGCCTGCAGCAGGTCTTTGCCGGCTGCCAGCTCGCGGTGCAGGAGGTGGACTACCACTTCCGTGTCAGTATGACTGACGAACTCGTAGCCCGCGGCGATCAGCTCGCTGCGCAGGGCTTCGTGATTTTCGATAATCCCGTTGTGCACAACGGCAACGCGGTTGCCCGAAAGGTGCGGGTGGGCGTTGGCCGCCGACGGCACGCCGTGGGTGGCCCAGCGCGTGTGAGCGATACCCACGCAGCCGTGCAGCGGCTCCAGCTTCTGGGCCTGCTCCAGCTCGGCCACCTTGCCCAGGCGCTTGTGCATGAGCAGGTTGCGGTCGGCATCCAGCAGGGCGAAGCCGGCGGAGTCATAGCCGCGATACTCCAGGCGCCGCAGGCCCTCCAGCAGGATTTCCGAAACTTCCCGGCGGGCAGTCGCCCCGACGATTCCACACATGTCAGCCTTCCTTGTCTGAGCCCGGGCGCTTCCAGCCGGGAATATTGCGTTGCTTGCCGCGACCCACCGCCAGCTCGTCACTGGACACATTGCGGGTGATGGTGGAGCCGGCGGCAACAAAGCCGTTGTCACCGATTTCCAGGGGCGCCACGAGGGTGGCGTTGGAACCGACAAAAGCCCCGTCGCCGATGCGCGTAGGGTGTTTGTTCACGCCGTCGTAATTGCAGGTGATGGTGCCGGCACCGATGTTGGCTTCCTCGCCGACATCGCAGTCGCCCAGGTAGGTCAGGTGATTGACTTTGCTGCCGGTGCCAATACGCGTTTTCTTGGTTTCCACGAAGTTGCCCACGCGAGCGCTGTCGGCCATGCGTGTGCCGGGACGCAGGCGCGCGAAGGGACCGACACTGCAGCCAGCGCCCACCTCAGCCCCCTCAAGGTGGCTCATGGCCAGTACCTGGCTGTCGGCACCCACGCGGCAGTCTTCCAGCACGCAGTTGGGGCCGACGCTGACGCCATCCGCCAACTCGACCTCGCCAATAAACACACAGTTGACGTCTATCGACACGTCACGGCCACAGCGCAGGGCACCGCGAACATCGATGCGGGCCGGATCTGCCAGGCGAGCCCCTGCCTGCATCAGTGCCTCTGCCTGCTGCAACTGCAGGGCGCGTTCCAGCTGGGCCAGTTGAAAGGGGTCGTTCACGCCCTGCACTTCCAACAGATGGCCCACACCGGCGGTGTGCACAGCAATATTGCGTTCCAGGGCCAGCGTCAGGATGTCCGGTAGATAGTATTCACCCTGTTGGTTGTCGTTGCCGACCAGGGGCAGCAACTGCGCCAGCTGGGCCGCCGGAGCCGCCAGGATCCCCGTATTCACCTCCCGCAGGGCGCGCTGCTCGGGGCTGGCGTCGCGGTCCTCCACCACGGCGCTGAACTGGCCATTGGCATCGCGCAGAATACGACCATAGCCAGCGGGGTTGTCCAGGCTCGCGGTGAGCAAGGCCGGGCCACTGGCTGCCATGGCCCGCAGGCTGCGCAGGGTGTCTTCCGCCACCAAAGGCACGTCCCCGTAAAGCACCAAGACAGTGGCCGCGGTATCGACCGCCGGCATGGCCTGCAAGACGGCGTGGCCGGTACCCAGGCGCTCTGACTGATCGACCCAGTTCAGACCGCGATCGGCAAAAGCCTCGCGAACGGCATCGGCGCCGTGGCCGACAACCACATGAATGCGGCTGGGCGCCAGTGCGGCCGCGGTATCCAGCACATGTTGTAACAGGGGCCGCCCGGCAAGTTTCTGCAGTACCTTGGGGAAGCGCGAACGCATGCGCGAGCCCTGGCCAGCGGCCAGCACAATCACTTCAAGTGCCATCCAGAATCCTTGTGTCAGATGTTTTTTGACATTTCATGCAATTTAAGCGCATGTTAGTGCGATCTTTTTTTCATACAACCATTTTTGTCAGAGATTTTATGACAACAGTAAAGCTGGACAGCCTGCGGCAGCTGGATCTGGATGAACGCCAGGTGCGCGTCTACCGCGCCCTGCTCGACCTCGGGCCCGCCTCCATCCGCGATGTCGCCGCCAAGGCCGGTATCAATCGCGGTACCACCTACGAAACCCTCAAGCAGCTCGCCACCAAGGGTATTGTGAGTTACTTCCCGAAGGGCCGTCGGCGTGTTTTTCAGGCGGAGGATCCCGAACGCCTGTTGAGCCTGGGGGAAAGCAAGCAGCAGGCCCTGAGTCAGGCCATGGAGCAGCTGCGGCGGGAGGTGATTCCCGCGCTCAAGCAGCGACAGGCGGATTTCAGCCCGGGCAATGTGCGTTTTTACGAGGGCGACGACGGTGTCGAGCTGGTTCTCAGGGATATCCTGGATGAGGCTGGCAAAGACCCGGAGCGGGGCTATTCGGTGATTTCCACCAAAGTGCTTCGGGCACAACTCTATCGGCCTTTCCCCAATTTTACCCGCCAGCGTATCCAGCGCGGTATTCGGGTGCGGGTGCTGTCGATTGGCGAAGGGGGCGAGGAAGCGGAACTGGCGGAGCGCAAATGGCTGCCGGCGGGTGATAATACTGACGCGTCTTACATTGCCATCTATCCACCCAAGGTGGCGATGATTACCCAGGCCAGGAAGGATTATCCAGTGGTGGTGGTCATGGACTCGGCGGCAATTGCCTCGACCCAGCAGATCCTCTTCGATACTGTCTGGTCTTTACTGTAGTCGCGCAGGTCAGGACTCAATCAATACCGCTTGCAAGCCGAGGTGCTCGACGAAGGGCTGGAAGTCGCGATCCCGAAACAGCAGGGGGAAGCCTTTCTCGATACAGAAGGTGGCAATGATCACATCGGCAGTCTTGCGAATGGTGATGCCCTTTCGGCGCAGGGCGCGGTAATTTTCAGCGCAGGGGTCGACCAGATCCTTGCCCAGCATGGCGTACTGGTCCAGCGCCAACAGGCCCCGCCGGGTTCTCTGGTAATTCTTTTCATGGCGAATCCCCTGCAGGATTTCCAGGAAAATGAGATCCCCAATAACCACATTGCCATCCAGGAGCGCCGAATCCAGGAGGTCGGTGTGCGCGTTGGCGATACCATTGAAGTAATCGATCCAGACGCTGGTATCCACCAGCATCAATCCGCGCTCCGCATGCGGTCCAGGTCACCCTCCCAGGCCACTTTGCCCCGCAACTTGCGCAGTTCCTGCTGCTGGCAAAGACGCACCAGGAGCCTGAGCCCCTGCTCGACCACTTCCTTTTTGGTCTGCAAGCCGGAGGCCTTCAGGGCTTCGGCCATCAACTGGTCATCGATCACGATATTGGTACGCATGAGCACCTCATGTGTATAAAAATAAAAAATATACACAGCCTAACACCCGTCAGCACTTCTGACAAAGACCCAAAAAGCAAAGGGACCGACCACATCCCGCCACTGCGGAGTGAGGTCGGTCCCTTGCTGGGTGGCCGGTCGATAGAACCGCACCGGCCTGGAAGGTAAGACTCCGGTTGTTACCCGCGCCCGGCGCGATTGCGCATCTTGCGCAGGGTCGCCAGCTGAGCGGCGGCTTCGGCGAGCTGGGCTGAGGCCCGGCCGTAGTCGAAATCACCGGTCTGGTTGGTAAGGGCGTGAACCGCTTCCTTGCGGGCTTCTTCCGCAGCGGCCTCGTCCACGTCGTGGGCGCGCAGTGCCGCGTCGGCCAGGATGGTCACCACGCCGGGCTGCACTTCAATGAAACCGCCGGAGACGTAGTAGACCTCTTCCTCACCGCCCTGCTTGACGATGCGGACCGGCCCGGGGATCAGCGAGGACAGCAGCGGGGCGTGACCATAGGTCACCCCCATCTCGCCGAGGTCCGCGGTTGCGACCAGCATTTCCACCAGGCCGGAGAAAATTTCTTCCTCGGCGCTGACGATGTCGCAGTGAATAGTCATGGTCATGTAGAGCCCCTCGGTCGCGACCGCTTACAGCTTGTTGGCTTTCTCGACGGCTTCTTCGATGCTGCCAACCATGTAGAAGGCCTGCTCCGGCAGGTGGTCGTACTCACCTTCCAGAATGCCCTTGAAGCCTGCGATGGTGTCTTTCAGGGACACGTACTTACCGGGCGCACCGGTAAACACTTCCGCCACGTGGAAGGGCTGGGACAGGAAACGCTCGATTTTCCGCGCCCGGGCAACGGTCTGCTTGTCGTCCTCGGACAGTTCGTCCATGCCGAGAATGGCGATGATGTCCTTCAGCTCCTTGTAGCGCTGCAGAACGGTCTGCACGCCACGGGCCACGTCGTAGTGCTCCTGACCAATCACCAGCGGGTCGAGCTGGCGGCTGGTGGAGTCCAGCGGATCTACCGCAGGGTAAATACCCTTGGCGGCAATATCCCGAGCCAGTACCACGGTGGAGTCCAGGTGGGCGAAGGTGGTCGCGGGGGACGGGTCAGTCAGGTCGTCCGCGGGCACGTATACTGCCTGGATGGAGGTGATGGAACCGGTCTTGGTGGAGGTGATGCGCTCCTGGAGCACACCCATTTCCTCGGCCAGGGTCGGCTGGTAGCCTACCGCGGAGGGCATACGGCCAAGCAGTGCGGATACCTCGGTACCGGCGAGGGTGTAACGGTAGATGTTGTCGACGAACAGCAGGACGTCACGGCCTTCGTCGCGGAACTTCTCGGCCATGGTCAGGCCGGTCAGGGCCACGCGCAGACGGTTGCCCGGCGGCTCGTTCATCTGGCCGTAGACCATCGCAACCTTGGACTTGGGGAAGTCCTTGACGTTAACCACGCCGGCTTCCTGCATCTCGTGGTAGAAGTCGTTACCTTCACGCGTCCGCTCACCGACCCCGGCAAATACCGACAGGCCGGAGTGCTCGGTGGCGATGTTGTTGATCAGCTCCATCATGTTCACGGTCTTGCCCACGCCGGCGCCGCCGAACAGGCCGACCTTGCCGCCCTTGGCGAAGGGGCACACCAGGTCGATGACCTTGATGCCGGTTTCCAGCAGCTCTTCGGAGGCCGCCAGTTCGTCGTAGGCGGGCGCCTTCCGGTGAATGGAAGCGCGCTCCTGCTCACCGATCGGGCCACACTCGTCGATCGGGTTGCCGAGGACGTCCATGATGCGGCCCAGGGTCTCGGTGCCGACCGGCACGGAGATCGGGGAGCCTGTGTTCTCTACTGCCAGGTCACGGCTCAGACCTTCGGAGGAACCCATGGCAATGGCCCGCACCACGCCGTCACCCAGCTGCTGCTGCACTTCCAGGGTCAGGCCCTTTTCGGTGACCAACAGCGCGTCATAGACCTGGGGCACATTGTCACGCGGAAACTCCACGTCAATGACCGCGCCGATAATCTGTACGATGCGTCCGCTACTCATGTCCGGATCCTCTGTCTCAAATTCGATTCTGTCTGGAGGTCGACCCGAAGGCCGCCACTGTCACTGTCTGTTACTCGCCGCTTAGCTGCTGATCGCCGCGGCGCCGCTGACAATCTCCGAGAGTTCCTGGGTGATTGCCGCCTGGCGTGCCTTGTTGTAAACCAGCTGCAGGTCGTCGATCAGCTCGCCCGCGTTGTCGGTGGCATTCTTCATCGCCAGCATTCGCGCTGCCTGCTCGCAGGCACCGTTTTCCACCACCGACTGGTAGACCTGGGACTCGATATAGCGAACCAGCAAGCGCTCGAGCAATTCCTTCGCATCGGGCTCGTAGATATAGTCCCAGTGGTGCTTCATCTCTTTCGAGTCATCCGCTTCCAGGGGCAGCAGCTGCTCCACCCGGGGCAGCTGGGTCATGGGGTTGACGAACTCGTTGCTGACCAGGAACAGACGATCGATCTCTTCGGCCTCGTAGGCATCCAGCATGGTCTTGACGCTGCCGATCAGATCAGCCAGCGAGGGGTCCTCGCCGATATCCCGCACCGCCGCCTTGACGTTGCCGCCGTAGGCCTTGAAGAAGGCTGCTGCCTTGGCACCGATCAGGCAAAGCTCGATCTTCACATCGCGATCGGCCCACTCCTTCATGGCGCGCACGGTAGCCTTGAACAGGTTGATGTTCAGGCCACCGCACAGACCGCGGTCGGTGGAGACGACGATGAAGCCCACCCGGCGCACCTCCCGCTCCACCATGTAGGCGTGCTGGTATTCCGGCGCCGAGTTGGCGATGTGGCCGACCACGTCACGCATGCGGCGGGAATAGGGCTTGCCCACCTCCATGCGTTCCTGGGCCTTGCGCATCTTGCTCGCCGCGACCATTTCCATGGCGCTGGTGATCTTCTGCGTGCTCCGGATACTGTTGATCTTGGTCCGGATCTCTTTTCCGACTGCCATCTGCCGTCCTCGGGATTACCAGGTTTGCGTGGCCTTGAACTTCTCGATGGCCGCCTTGAAGGTGGACTCGATCTCGTCGTTGTAGTTGCCGGTTTCCACGATCTGCTTCATCAGGTCGCCGTGCTCGCTGTGCATGTAGCTGAGCAGCGCCTTCTCGAAGTCGCGGATCTTGGCCACTTCGATATCGCGCAGGTGACCTTCGTTGGCCGCATACAGCACGATACCCATTTCAGCGATGCTCAGCGGCGCGTACTGGCCCTGCTTCATCAGCTCGGTTACCCGCTCACCCTGGTCCAGCTGGGCCTTGGTGGCATCGTCCAGGTCGGCGGCGAACTGAGAGAAAGCCGCCAGTTCACGGTACTGGGCGAGGGCTGTCCGGATACCGCCGGAAAGTTTCTTGATGATCTTGGTCTGTGCCGAACCACCGACACGGGACACCGAGATACCGGCGTTCATCGCCGGCCGTACACCCGCGTTGAACATGTCGGCTTCGAGGAAGATCTGGCCGTCGGTAATCGAGATCACGTTGGTCGGTACGAAGGCGGACACGTCACCGGCCTGGGTTTCGATCACCGGCAGTGCGGTGAGCGAACCGGTCTGGCCTTTCACTTCGCCCTTGGTCTGCTGCTCGACGTAGTCGGCGTTGACCCGTGCAGCGCGCTCCAGCAGGCGGGAGTGCAGGTAGAAGACGTCACCGGGGTAGGCTTCACGGCCCGGGGGACGCTTCAGCAGCAGGGAGATCTGGCGGTAGGCCCAGGCCTGCTTGGTCAGGTCATCGTAGATGATCAGGGCGTCTTCACCGCGATCGCGGTAGTACTCACCCATGGTGCAGCCGGCGAAAGGCGCCAGGTACTGCATGGCGGCCGGGTCGGAGGCGGTTGCTGCGACGACAATGGTGTGCTCCATGGCGCCGTGCTCTTCCAGCTTGCGCACCACGGATGCCACGGAGGAAGCCTTCTGGCCAACCGCGACATAGATACACTTGATGCCGGTACCCTTCTGGTTGATGATCGCGTCCACCGCGATGGCGGTCTTGCCCACCTGGCGGTCACCGATGATCAGCTCACGCTGGCCGCGGCCGATCGGCACCATGGCGTCGATGGCCTTGAGACCGATCTGTACCGGCTGGTCAACCGACTGACGAGCGATAACGCCCGGTGCCACTTTCTCGATGGCGTCGGTCTGCTTGGCCGCGATCGGGCCCTTGCCGTCGATCGGATTGCCCAGGGCGTCGACAACGCGACCCTGCAGCTCCGGACCCACCGGCACTTCCAGAATACGGCCGGTGCAACGGCAGGACTGACCTTCGGCCACGCCCTTGTAGTCGCCCAGGACCACCGCGCCCACGGAATCGCGCTCGAGGTTCAGGGCCATGCCGAACACGCCGCCTTCGAACTCGATCATCTCGCCGTACATCACATCGGTGAGGCCGTAGATGCGGATGATGCCGTCGGTGACCGAGACCACGGTACCTTCGTTGCGGGCCTCGGAGGACACGTCAAGCTGCTCGATGCGCTGCTTGATCGTGTCGCTGATTTCTGATGGATTCAGTTGCTGCATGCTCTGTTCCTCAATCCTACGAATTCATGGCAGCGGCGAGCTTGTTCAGCCGGCCACGTACGGAGCCGTCGATCACCAGATCGCCAGCACGGATTAACACGCCACCCAGCAGGCTGGCATCGGTGGTGCTGCGCACATTCACGGTCCGCTCCAGCTTGCGGCTTAGGGCCTCGCTCAGCTTGCGGGTTACCTCGTCCTCCAGCTCGAAAGCGGAGACCACTTCCACATCCACGGACTTCTCGTGGTTGGCCTTGAAATTGGCAAACAGGCCGGCGATCTCCGGCAGCAGGGGCAGCCGCTTGTTGTCGGCAACCACCGACAGGAAGTTGCGCAGCGGTGCCGCCATCTGGTCGTCACAGACATCCACCAGCACCGCAACCTGTTGCTCTGCCGTGCGCGACGGGTTGGAGAGCACCTTCTGCAGGGACTCATGAGTGCTGACAGCGGCGATCATGGCCAGCTGCTCCGACCACTGATCCAAGCTGTTGTGATCGCGGGCGTACTCGAAAGCGGCCTTGGCGTAAGGGCGGGCCAGTGTGGTCAGTTCAGCCATGGGATCCTCGCAATTAAAGTTCCGCGGCCAGCTTGTTGACCAGCTCCGCATGGGCGTCGCGGTCAATCGTCGCACCCAGTACCTTCTCGGCACCGGCCAGTGACAGGGTAGCCACCTGGCTGCGCAGGGCTTCCCGGGCACGGTTGGTTTCCTGTTCGATCTCCGCACGGGCCGACGTCTTGACGCGCTCCGCCTCGACCTGGGCCGCGGCTTTCGCCTCTTCGATAATCTGGTTGGCTCGCTTGTTGGCGGACTCGACGATACCTGCCGCCTCGTGCTTGGCATCCTTCAGGCGTTCAAGCGCCTTTTCCTGGGCCAGCTCGAGGTCGTGGCTGGCACGGTCTGCCGCAGCCAGTCCATCGGCGATCTTCTTTTCGCGCTCCGCCATGGCATTCACAATGGGCGGCCACACGAACTTCATGCAGAACCACACGAAGCCAAAGAAGGCGATCACCTGTCCGATAAGCGTAAGGTTGATGTTCACGCCGTACTCCTCACTGATATGGAGGGGCCACCGAGGCGGCAGCCCCACTCGTCATTGCGTTGGGGTGTGCCGATCAGGCCATGCCGGGAGCAACAACGAAGATCAGGTACATGGCCAGACCAACGCCGATGATCGGAATCGCGTCTACCAGGCCGGCACCGAGGAAGAAGGTTACCTGCAGTTTGGGGGCCAGTTCCGGCTGGCGGGCGGAGCCTTCAATCAGCTTTCCACCCAGCATGCCGATACCGATAGCGGCACCAAGACCACCCAGACTGATCATGATCGCGGCGGCAATGAGGACTAATTCCATGAGTTTCTCCTAAAGGTTGTGATTACCAATGTTGACGTTGGATCAGTGGTCTTCGTGGGCCATGCTGAGATACACGATCGTCAGCACCATGAAGATGAAAGCCTGCAGGGTGATCACCAGAATGTGGAAGATCGCCCAGCCTATCTGCAGCAGGCCTGCGGGCAGCATCCAGGCCACACCGGCACTGAACAGCGCTGCAATCAGGATAAAGATCATTTCGCCCGCGTACATGTTACCGAAGAGACGCAGGGCGAGGGAGAAAGGCTTGGCCAGCAGGCCCACGATCTCCATGAACAGGTTGACCGGGATGAACAGCCAGTGGTTGAAGGGGTTGAGCGCCAGCTCCTTGGCAAAACCGAAGCCCTTGACCTTGATCGAGTAGAACAGAATCAGGATCAGTACCCCGATGGACAGACCGAAGGTGATGTTCGGGTCGGTAGACGGTACGATCTTGTGGTATTCCACGCCCAGCTGCATCAGCGTCCAGGGAACCAGGTCAACCGGCACCAGGTCCATCAGGTTCATCAGGAAAATCCAGACGAAGATGGTCAGGGACAGCGGCGCGATCAGGGGGTTGCGGCCGTGGAAGGTGTCGCGAACGGTGTTGCCGACAAACTCGACAATCATTTCCAGGAAGTTGCTGAGGCCACTGGGAACGCCGGCATTCGCCTGCCGGGCCAGGCGCAGGAAGAGCCAGCTGAAAATCACACCCAGGCCGACGGACCAGACCATGGAGTCGACGTGAATGGCAGTGAAGCCCATGTCGGAGGCTTCCTGGCCACCGTGGGCCATGACCCAGGCACCGCCCTCGCCCACCACGGAACCGTCGTAACGCTCATAACCTTCGGGCAACTTGCCCCAGGTCAGATTGGTCAGGTGGTGGACAATGTATTCAGAGACTGTCTGGTTTTCGCCTGCCATGGATCGCAACTCTTGCCTGTGCTTCTGTTTCGGTCCGTGCCGACCGGTTGCCGCTTCTCAGCAACAGCCAGCCACCTGAAATCTGTATCGCGAGCATCGCGATGTAACCGCCAAATACGCCGGCTGCATTCACCGGCCGCATCAGCGCGAACACAGCGGCAAAGCCCGCCACGCTCAAAAAAAACTTGCCCACCTCCCCCGACAGGGCCGACTGCAGCACCTGCGGTGTGGCGCGCGCGCCCCGGAAGCGAAACACCCGGACTGCAAACCAGGCCTGGGGCAGTATCGCCACCAGCGCTCCCGCCAGTACTGACTGGGCGGCCACCCATCCCGATCCCTGCCAGGCCAGCCCCGTGGCCAGCGGCAGGACACACAACTGAACAAGGGAAATTCGGTGAACGGGGGGACGGGGTATGCCGTTTACGCTCACGCTAGCCTCACCTTGTGCGCTGGCCTGCGGTCAGCGCCTCCTCGATTTGGGCGCGCGCATTATATGGGGCTTTGGAGCCCGGTTCAACCGAATCCGGTCCCGGGCAATGCAATAAACATCCCCGCAAGTTATACGAAATTTGCCGCAATTCGCGGTATCTCGGGGCACTTCTGAAGGGTCTATCGACCATGTTGTGGTTATATTTCAGTCAACTACAAGATACAGTGGTCAGGGCTAGCGGATGTGGCTCAGAATCCCGTCGAGTTCGTCCAGGCTGTTGTAGCTGAGCACCAGTTTGCCCTTGCCGCGGGCACCGTGCTGGATCTGCACACTGGCCCCCAGTTTTTGCGACAGGTCTTCCTGCAGGCGGCGAATGTCCGGGTCCTGTACAGACTGGTTGGCGCTGACCGGCGCTTCCGCGGCCGCGCGCTGCAAGCGACGCACCAGCTCCTCGGTCTGGCGCACCGACAGCCCCTTGCCGACCACGGTGCGCGCCGCCTGTGACTGGCTGCCACCCTCGAGTGCCAGCAGCGCCCGGGCGTGCCCCATTTCCAGGTCGCCCCGCTCCAGCAGCAAACGAACATCCTCCTGCAGGGCCATCAAGCGCAGGAGGTTGGCCACTGTGGAGCGCGACTTGCCCACTGCCCGGGCCACTTCCTGCTGGGTGAGACTGAACTCGCGCTGCAGGCGTTGCAGGGCAACCGCCTCTTCAATCGGGTTGAGGTCCTCGCGCTGAATGTTCTCGATCAACGCCATGGCAATGGCGGCTTCGTCGGTAACATCCTTGATCACAGCGGGAACGGTCGGCAACTCGGCCAGTTGCGCTGCGCGCCAGCGGCGCTCCCCGGCAATGATCTCGTAGCGATTGTCGCCAATCCGCCGCACCACGATGGGCTGCATCACGCCCTGGGCGCGAATACTGTCGGCCAGCTCCTGCAGGGATTCCGGGTCCATGTCCCGGCGCGGCTGGTATTTGCCCCGCTGCAGAAACTCGACAGGCAGGTCCTTCAGGGAGGCCTGCTCCTCCTCCCGCAGGGCTTCGACGGCGTCGCCCGAAGGAGCCGGTGACGCTTCGGCGCCCGCACCCAGCAGCGCCTCCAGGCCGCGCCCCAATCCTCGTTTCCTTGCCGACATAATCCGTCTCCCTGTTGCCTCAGGTCAGTACCCGGGGCATGGCCTGCCGTTGTTTTTCCTCGCGGCGCAGGATTTCCCCGGCCAGCGCCATGTAGGCCCGCGCCCCGCGGGAGCCGCGGTCGTAATACATCGCCGGAACCCCGTGGCTGGGTGCCTCCGCCAGGCGAACGTTGCGCGGCACAACCGTCCGGTAGACCGCCTCCCCGAAATGCTGGTGCAACTGGGCCGACACCTCGTTGGTCAGGCTGTTGCGGGGATCGTACATGGTGCGAAGGATGCCCTCGATGCGCAAGTCCGGGTTCACCGACGCGGCAATCCGCCGGATGGTATCCACCAGCGCCGACAGTCCCTCAAGGGCAAAATATTCGCACTGCATGGCAATCACCACACCGTGGGCAGCCACCAGACCGTTGAGGGTCAGCAGGTTCAGGGAGGGTGGGCAGTCAATGAGAATGTAATCGTAGTCGTCGCTGACTTCGGCCAGAGCCTCCCGCAGGCGGCGCTCGCGCTGGGCGAGGTCCATCAGTTCGACTTCCGCGGCGGTCAGATCGCCGTTGGCGGGAAGGACATCAAAGTCCCCCTCGGGGACCCGTTGCAGCGCTCGACGCACGGGCGTACGTTCCACCAGGACGTGGTAGATGCTGGCATCGACGCCATGCTTGTCCACCCCACTGCCCATGGTGGCATTGCCCTGGGGATCCAGATCGACCAGCAGGGTGCGCTTTTTCATGGCCGCAAGTGAGGCCGCCATGTTGATGCAAGAGGTGGTCTTACCCACCCCCCCTTTCTGGTTCGCTATTGCCAGTATTCGTGCCACTCGGTCCCACCCCGATTGTCCTGCCGCGTCGATTATGCCGCCTCGCGCAAGCCCAGTTCCAGCAGATGCCGCTGCTCGGACAGTCCCGGCACCGCCAGCTCGTGCCGGGCTCGCAGCTCACAGCGCTCCGCCACCGCCTGCCATTCGGCTTCCGGCCACTGGCCCTTCATGGCCAGAAAACAGCCACCCGGCACCAGCAGGTGCGCGCAGCCATCGACCATGTCATCCAGCGAGGCGAACGCCCGGGACAATACCACGTCGTAGCCCACGGCGGGGGCATGATCCTCGACCCGGCAGTGAAATATGCGCGTGTTGCCGAGCTTCAGGGCGGTTACGGCCTGGAACAGAAACCGGGTTTTCTTGACGTTGCTGTCGAGCAGGTCGATCGACAGCCCGGGCCGGGCAATGGCCAGGGGGATGCCCGGCAGCCCTGGCCCGGTGCCGACATCGATACAGTGGCCCGGCGGCAGGTGCGGCAGTACCGCCAGGCTGTCCAGCAGGTGCCGGGTCACCATCTCGGCGGGATCGCGCACTGCGGTCAGATTGAAGGCCCGGTTCCAGCGCACCAGCAGGGCCAGGTAGTCGAGCAACTGCTCGTACTGGGCCTCATCCAGGGACAACGCGAGCGAATCCGCTCCGCGTATCAAGCGCTGCCGCAGCGCGGGACGATCAGGCAGAATGTCGGTCAATCGCACTCGCCGCCTGCAGGGCGCCCCGTTTTTTCAGGTAAATCAACAACAGCGACACCGCCGCCGGCGTCACCCCGGGAATCCGGCTGGCCCTGGCCAGGGTGGCCGGCCGCGCCTCCGACAGTTTCTGCCGCACTTCGTGGGACAGGCCATCCACCGCCTGGTAATCGAGATCCGCCGGCAAGGGCGTGTCCTCATGGCGACGCAGGCGCTCGATATCCTCCTGCTGCCGGTCGATATAACCGGCGTACTTGGCCTGAATTTCCACCTGCTCGGCGGCCTGGGTATCCGCCAGGGGCTCCCCCTTGAGCCCGGCGACATCGGCATAACGCAGCTCCGGTCGCTTGAGCAGATCGGCCAGGGAATACTCCCGGGCGAGGGGTGTTTTCAGTTTCGGTGCCAGCGCTTCCGCTGCCGGCGTGCCGGGATGGACAAAGGTCGTGGCCAGGCGCGTATTTTCCCGGGCAATTGCCGCCTGCTTGGCCTCGAAACGGGCCCAGCGCGGGTCATCAATCAGGCCGAGCTCGCGCGCTTTCGCGGTCAGGCGCAGGTCGGCGTTGTCCTCCCGCAGCAGAAGGCGGTACTCCGCACGCGAGGTGAACATGCGGTAGGGCTCGAGGGTACCGAGGGTGATCAGGTCATCCACCAGCACACCGATGTAGGCCTCGTCCCGGCGCGGGCACCAGGGATCGCGCCCCTGCACGGCCAGGGCGGCGTTGAGGCCGGCAAGCAGGCCCTGGGCAGCGGCTTCTTCGTAGCCGGTGGTGCCGTTGATCTGGCCGGCGAAGTAGAGGCCGGGCACGGCGCGGGTTTCCAGGGAGTACTGCAGGTCCCGCGGGTCGAAAAAGTCGTATTCGATGGCATAACCCGGTCGCGTGATGTGCGCGTTCTCGAAGCCGCGGATCGAGCGCACCAGCTGGTACTGGACGTCGAAGGGCAGACTGGTGGAAATGCCATTCGGGTAGAGCTCGCGCGTGTTGAGGCCTTCGGGCTCGATAAACACCTGGTGCGAGGTCTTTTCCGCGAAGCGATGAATCTTGTCCTCGATGCTCGGGCAATAGCGCGGCCCAATGCCCTCGATCACGCCGGAGTACATCGGGGAGCGGTCGAGCCCGCCGCGGATGATCTCGTGGGTGCGCTCGTTGGTGTGGGTAATCCAGCAGCAGCGCTGCTGCGGACGTTCGTCGACGCTGCCCACGAAGGACATTGCCGGCGCATCGGCATCGCCCCACTGCTCTTCCAGCTCACTGAAGTCGACACTGTCGGCGTCGATGCGCGGGGGCGTCCCGGTCTTCAGCCGTTCCACCCGGAAGGGCAGTTCGCGCAGACGGCGGGCCAGGGCGATGGCCGGTGCATCCCCCGCGCGCCCGCCGCTGCTGGCCTCCAGGCCGATATGGATCTTGCCGCCGAGGAAGGTCCCGGTGGTCAGCACCACCGCCGGCGCCCGGAAGGTCAGGCCCATCTGGGTGACTGCACCCACGGCGCGGCCATTTTCGATCACCAGGTCGTCCACCGCCTGCTGGAAGATCCACAGGTTGGGCTGCGCCTCGAGAATTTCCCGGATCGCATTGCGGTAGAGTACCCGGTCAGCCTGCGCCCGGGTGGCGCGCACCGCCGGCCCCTTGCGGGCATTGAGCACGCGAAACTGGATGCCGGCGCGGTCAGTGGCCCGGGCCATGGCGCCGCCGAGGGCATCCACTTCCCGCACCAGGTGGCTTTTGCCGATGCCGCCAATCGCCGGATTGCAGGACATCTGCCCGAGGGTGTCGATGCTGTGGGTGAGCAGCAGCGTGCGGCAACCCATGCGGGCTGCGGCCAGGCAGGCCTCGGTGCCGGCATGGCCGCCACCGATCACTATGACATCAAATCGCTCCGGGTAATCCACCGCTCTCGCCTCGTCTGGTTCACCGGCGCTCGGCCGGCGGGCGATTATACGTCCGCCGCCGCGATTGTTCAAAAGTTAGGCGATTATTCAGCGCTGCCGATAGGGAATCCGGCAGTATTCCACACCCCGCCGCGGCTCGAAACCGCGTTTGCGCAAGTACAGCGCCAGGGAGTTCATCGACAGATCGGTGTTCGGAGTCGGCCCCAGGAAGACGTGTTCCAGCCGCATGGGGTCGGTTTCGTTCGTGCCCAGCCGGAATGGATACCAGGGAGTCAGCATCGAGACGCCCTCGCGAAAGGCAACCGGGCAGTCCTGGCAGTCATCCATGACCGGCGATACCAGCCGCCATTCCTGCTCCTCCTCGAAGGCCGGATGTTTGAGCACCGCGGCGATACGCAGCAGGCGCGATTCCAGACGTTCAAAAATTACCGCCTCGTCGAGGTCGCCGCGACTCTCCAGGGCGCGCTGGGCATCGTCCTCGACGGCGTCGACGATTTCCTCCACCAGGTTCTCCTGGGTGCCGGGGTGATAGATACAACGTGCGATCTGGAAACCCTGCGCATCGGCTTTTTCGCGCAGCCAATCGGGTGCAAATCCCAGGGACACTCCCTTTCCGAGGGCCGAGTAGCCGCGCCATTGGCCCAACAAGTTGCCATTCGCGCGAAAGGATGCGGCAAACAGCATTGGCCCGCCAACGATCCGGTGGCTGAGCCACTCCTGCAGGGCGTTAAGCAATGCGGGGTGGTCGGTACCCGCCTGCAAGCGCTGTGAGATGTGCTGCTGCATCAGTTCCAGAGTGTGTCTCAACTCGGTGGAGTCGTTCATGTAGCGCACATCGCTGGCCCGGAGCACACCGGAATCCACGACGCCCTGCAGGCCCTGGAGGTTGGTGTAGTGGTAGAGGGTGTCCCGGGTCGAGTCCGCGTACAGGCGTTGAATGATGTCGTCGATCATTGGGTTCTGTGAATCAGTGTCTGTTTATGTCTGTTATCTATTATGCCTGTTATGTATGAAAGTACTGATAAGGATTGTTGTACTTATATATGGTCGTGCCTTGGCCTGTTGAAAAGCCCCTTTTGCCCTTTTGTATCAATGACTTGTACCAGGTACAGGTGGGCGGCTGGGGGCGGGACCGACGCTGGACATCCTGTGTCCCTCTGTGGATGAAATTGAGCCTTTTTTGCTGAAATGCACGAAGCTGTGCGTAAAGAGGGTTTTTCTCCACAGCCTGTGGGCAATCTTTCCCGAGGAATTTGCTGTTTAGGAATAGAGTTGTGGGTAAGTTGGGGGTAAAGCCTGAAGCCTTTTCGCTGTGGATGGTTTTGGGCCGCGGAATAACGTGTGCAAGGTTATCCACAGGCGAAAGAATAACGTTTTCCCGCAGGCTGGCGGTGAGCGAGTGCGGCGGCGATGACCGGCCGGCAGATAGGGTCGGGGACGGTTTATCGGCCTGCAGATGGTCCGAATTGGGGGCTTATTTGCCGATACAGAAGCTGGAGAAAATCTCCCCCAGCAGGGCGTCGCTACTGACGGCGCCAGTGATGCTTCCGAGGGCGTTATGGCACTGTCGCAGGTCCTCGGCCAGCAGTTCGCCGGCAGCGGCGCCAGCCAATTGCGCCTGGCCCTGGTCGAGCCATTCGGCGGCCTCTTGCAGGGCCACCAGGTGGCGGCGGCGGGCACTGAAGCTGCTGCCACCGGCGTCGCTGTAACCCATTGCGGCCTTCAGATGCTGGCGTAGCAGATCGACCCCTTCCCCGGAGCGGGCGCAGAGGCGGATCACGGGGTCGCCCTCGGCATTGATCTCCTGGGACGGTGTGTGTCCGCTGAGATCGCACTTGTTGTGGATCAGCGTGACTGGGGTGTTCGCCGGCGGACGCTGTTCCCCGGCCGGCCATAGAGCCTCCCGGGGCAGATCGGCGTCTTCACTGCTACTGTCGACAACCAGAAGAATGCGATCCGCCGAGGCCATTTCCTGCCAGGCCCGCCGGATGCCCTCCTGCTCCACGGCGTCGCCGCTTTCGCGCAATCCTGCGGTGTCGACGATATGTAGGGGCATGCCATCGATCTGTATGTGTTCCCGCAGCACGTCCCGGGTAGTGCCGGCAATATCGGTGACGATGGCGCTCTCCTGGCCGGAGAGACAGTTGAGAAGGCTGGATTTGCCGGCATTGGGCTTGCCCACGATCACCAGCTTCATCCCTTCCCGCAACAGGCTGCCCTGGCGCGCTTCCTGCAGTACTGCCGCGAGCTGTCGCTGCAGGGCGCTGACCTGTTCGGCCACCTGCCCCTCGGCGAGGAAGTCGATTTCCTCCTCGGGAAAGTCGATCGCTGCCTCGACGTAAACGCGCAGGCGCATGACCGCCTCGGCAAGCGCCGCCACGCGCCGGGAGAAGGCCCCCTGGAGCGAGCGGGTGGCATTGCGTGCCGCCTGTTCGGTACTGCTGTTGATCAGGTCGGCAATGGCTTCGGCCTGGGCCAGGTCCAGCTTGTCATTGAGGAAGGCGCGTTCGGAGAACTCGCCGGGGCGGGCCTGTCGGGCGCCGCGGGTCAGGCAACTGTGCAGCAACAGGTCCATGACCACCGGGCCACCGTGGCCCTGCAGTTCGACGACATCCTCCCCGGTAAAGGAGTGCGGGCCGGCAAAGTAGAGGGCGATACCGCTGTCGATCACGGTATCCGCGGCGTCGCGGAAATCACAGTAGTGAGCGTGTCGAAGCTGGAGGGGCTGGGCGGCAATGGCCTGCCCGATTTCGCGAGCGGCGGGCCCCGAAAGGCGCACGATGCCGACGCCCCCACGTCCGGGGGCGGTGGCAATAGCGGCGATGGTGTCGGTCTGGAACATGGCGCCAGTATACCTGTGGCGCCGACCCCGTGGTGCGGGGTCAGGCCCTGGCGTTTTCCTTTTCGATCTGCCGGGTGATGTACCACTGCTGGCCCATGGACAGCAGGTTGTTGACCACCCAGTAGAGCACCAGGCCGGCGGGGAACCAGAGGAAGAAGAAGGTGAAGATCACCGGCAGCCACTGCATGATCTTGGCCTGCATGGGGTCCGGCGGCGGCGGGTTGAGCTTCTGCATGAACCACATGCTGGCGCCCATCAGCAGGGGCAGTACGAAGTAGGGGTCCATGACGGAGAGGTCTTCAATCCACAGGAAGAAGGGCGCGTGGCGCAACTCTACACTCTCCATCAGTACCCAGTAGAGGGAGATGAACACCGGCATCTGCACCAGGATGGGCAGGCAGCCGCCCATGGGGTTGATTTTCTCCTTGCGGTACAGCTCCATCATTGCCTGGGACTGTTTTTGCTTGTCATCCGCGTACTGCTCGCGGATGTCCTGCATCTTGGGTGCGACTCGCCGCATGTTGGCCATGGAGCGGTAGCTGGTGGCGGAGAGCTTGTAGAAGGCCCCCTTGATCAGCACGGTTAGCAGGATGATGGTGACGCCCCAGTTGCCCACCAGGGCCTGGATCTGGGTCAGCAGCCAGAACAGCGGCTGTGCGATCCACCAGAGCCAGCCGTAGTCGACTGAGAGATCCAGGTACTCGGAGATTTCCTCGAGGCGGTACTGGTCCTTGGGGCCGGCGTAGAAGCGCGCGCTGACCTGCCCGCTTTCCCCGGGTGGTACCGACAAAGTCGGGCTGACGAAACCGGCGATGTTGTCGCCGCTGGAGGTGACCCGGGTGCTGTAGGTGTGGGTCTGGTCCGGGTTGGGAATCCAGGCGCTGAGGAAGTAGTGTTGGATCATGGCGATCCAGCCGCCGGGTAGCGCCTCGCGGAAGGGCTCCTCGCGCATGTCCTCGAAGCTGAACTTGGTGAAGCGTTCGTCGGGCTGGGTGATGGCGGCACCGAGGAAGGGTTTCAGGCCCATGCCGCTGGTGCTGGCGGAGGGGTCCATGCTGCTGTCGCGCTTGATCTGCCCGAAGAGGTTGCCCTGCCAGGCGGTGTCCCCGCGGTTTTCCACCAGGTAACTGACGCGGGTCACGTAGTCCCCGCGCTTGAAGGTGAAGCGTTTGGTGATGCGAACACCATTATTGCCTTCCCAGGCCAGGTCGACGGTCAGGCTGTCGTCACCGGGCTCCAGGTTGTAGCGCTGCTGGCTGGCGGAGAAACGTGCCCGCTGCTCGCTGTCGATACCGTCCGGGCCGATCAGCCCGCTCTGGGCGACATAGGTGCGGCGTTCGTTGCGCTCGAGAAGGACAAAGGGCTCATCGGGGTTGTCGATGTCCTCGAGGTGCTCAGGCAGGGCGACTTCGACGATATCGCCGCCCCGGAGATCAATCGCGACCTGGAGGACATCGGTGTGTACTTGCACGATGCGCCCGCTGGTGGCTGCAACAGTTTCCTCTGCTGCCGGGGCGGCGCTGCTGTCATCGCTGGCTACGGGGGCACTGGGCAGGTCTTCATTGGCCGCTGCGCTCTCGGGGAGGTCGGTGGTTGCCGGTACCGGTGCCTCGCCAGCCTGGCTGGTCAGCCGTGTCGCCGGCGGCAGGCTTTCGCTGGTGTGTGCGTCCTTGAAGTTGACCCATTCGGTCAGCAGCATGAAGGACAACAGTGCGGCGGCGCCGATCAACAATGTGCGTTGCAGGTCCATAGATCAGTCTTCAGTCAATCGGTGGCTGTGGTGGCATGGCGGGACGAGGTCGATACCGCCCTCGTGCCAGGGGTGACAGCGGGCCAGGCGTCGCAGGGTCAGCCAGGTGCCGCGCAGTGCGCCGTGGGTGATGATGGCTTCGCGCGCATACAGTGAACAGCTGGGGTAAAAGCGGCAGTGACTGCCGACAAAGGGGCTCAGTGTATAGCGATAGAGGGCAATCAGCAGCAACAGCGGATGCTTCAGCATGGGCGCTTGTCCCGATTGTGCTGTGAGGTCCGCAGGAGGCGCGACCACTGCTCCCGGAGCAGTTTGGCCAGGGCGGGGTTGTCCAGCTCATCCAGACCGCGCCTGGCCAGAACAATCACGTCCAGGTTCAGGGGCTGGCTGGGCTGAAAACGGAACACCTCCCGGGCAATGCGCTTGATGCGGTTGCGCTGTACCGCCTTGCGCACATTTTTCTTGGCCACAACCAAGCCCAGGCGATGCCCGGGCTGTTCGTTGGTTCTGGCCAGCAGCAAGATCTGCCTGTGGGAGGCACGGGCGTCCGGCGCCGCGAACACACGACGGTAATGTTCGGCGGTCAGCAGGCGCCGGGTCTTGTCAAATCCGGTACCCGGTGGCAGCCGAAGGTCGGGGCTGTTCACCTGGGTGGCCGGCTATCAGGCGCTCAGGCGCTGACGGCCCTTGGCGCGGCGGCGGGACAGGATCTGACGGCCGCTTTTGGTGGCCATGCGGGCGCGGAAACCGTGGGTACGCTTGCGCTTGAGTACGCTGGGTTGGAATGTTCTCTTCATGACATCTGTCCGTAACGGTATATAAAGAAGAAAGAAGGTAGCCGCCCTTCCGGGAAACCCGGATTGGCCGGCCGCAAAAAGGCTGGCGATTATAGAGAAAGCCCGCCGTCAATTCAATCACTGCAGGTCGGGCCTCGAGCCAGGTCCGCTGCGGGCAGACTCGGGGTGCTGTCGATGGAAGGTGAATTCGCCATCGGGGTGTCTTGGTCAAGCTCAGCAATGGCGCCGCGTTCAGCAATCGGTGCACAGTTTCCCACAATGATATACACATGTTTTGCACAGTTTTTTGCCCAGTAAAAAAACCTGCTCCGGGGTGGTTAAAGAATCGCCAATAATGATCTAACTGATTGAAATAAAAGGGCTACCTGGGAATCAAAAATTCCGATTACAGTGTGGATAACTGTGTTGTAGAGGGGTATGATGGCCGCTCTCTGGTCCCCGATGCACAGGCATTTGTGGTGAATCGCCGGGGAACGTCAAGGGATTGCAAATCAGTACACCGGCACTCGCGTGCCGATGTCATGGGGGAATCATGTCGGCTGATCCAGTTTGGCAGCGCTGTCTGGACCGTTTGCAGGACGAGCTTCCGTCGCAACAGTTCAATACCTGGATCAGACCACTGCAGGCCGAATCCTGCGATCGCGGTTTGACCTTGCACGCGCCGAACCGTTTCATCCGCGATTTCGTCAGCGACAAGTTTGCCGGCCGTATCGGTGAGCTCTTGCGCGAGCTTCAGGGCCACGCGGGCCTGGAGGTCAACCTCGAGGTGGGCAGTGCCCGTGGCCGGGTTCGCACCGAACCGGTTGTGGCGCGCAGTGCTGCCGCCGGTAAGTCGGAATTTCCGCCGGCGGTTTCAGGCATGGCGGTATCCGGCCAGGCGGTCGACCGGCAACCGGTTGAACCACAGCAGCGCACGCTGCGGGCTGTGCCGCCACCGTCGGTAGCGCGTCTGCGCAATGAGGGCGAAGGCGGTCACGACCAGCACAACCTCGTCGATCACTACACTTTCGAGAATTTTGTCGAGGGCAAATCCAACCAGCTGGCACTGGCTGCCGCCAGGCAGGTGTCGGAGAACCCCGGCGATGCCTACAATCCGCTGTTTCTGTACGGTGGAGTGGGCCTGGGCAAGACCCACCTGATGCACGCGGTGGGCAATGCCCTGCGCGAACAGAATCCAAACGCCAAGGTGGTCTACCTGCATTCAGAGCGTTTCGTGGCGGACATGGTCAAGGCGTTGCAGCTCAATGCCATCAACGAGTTCAAACGCTACTACCGTTCCGTGGACGCCCTGCTGATCGACGATATCCAGTTTTTTGCCAAGAAGGATCGCTCCCAGGAAGAGTTTTTCCACACCTTCAATGCCCTGCTGGAAGGCGGGCAGCAGATGATTCTTACCTGTGATCGCTATCCCAAGGAGATCGACGGGCTTGAAGAGCGCCTGAAATCCCGTTTCGGCTGGGGCCTGACGGTAGCCGTAGAGCCACCGGAGCTGGAGACGCGTGTCGCGATCCTGATGAACAAGGCGAGCCAGGCCAGCGTGCACCTGCCGCCAGAGGCAGCCTTTTTTATTGCCCAGCGTGTTCGCTCCAATGTCCGTGAGCTCGAGGGTGCACTTAAGCGGGTGATAGCAAGTGCTCACTTCACCGGCAAGCAGATCGATATCGAGCTGATCAAGGAAAGCCTGAAGGATCTGCTGGCACTGCAGGACAAGCAGGTCAGCCTGGACAACATTCAACGCACAGTGGCCGAGTACTACAAGATCAAGGTGGCGGACCTGATGTCCCGCCGGCGCAGCCGCTCGGTGGCCCGGCCGCGGCAGATGGCCATGGCCATGGCCAAGGAGCTGACCAATCACAGCCTGCCGGAGATCGGTGACAGTTTTGGCGGTCGGGACCACACGACAGTCCTGCACGCATGCCGTAAAATAAAGGAACTTCGCGAAACCAACGCGGATATTCGGGAAGATTACAAGAACCTGCTGCGCTCGTTGACCACTTGAGCGAGGGTCTGGCGCCAACGGAAGGATACCGAGGACCATGAAGTTTTCCATTTCGCGGGATGCACTGCTGAAACCTCTTAACCTGGTGGCCGGCGTGGTCGAGCGGCGGCAGACCTTGCCGGTGCTGTCCAACGTGATGCTGGTACTGGAAGGAAGCCAGCTGTCATTGACCGGCACCGACCTGGAAGTGGAGTTGGTGGGCCGTGTACCGGTGGATGAGGCCGGTATCGACGGTGAAGTGACGGTGCCGGCACGGAAGCTGGTGGATATCTGCAAATCCTTGCCCGAGGGAAGCGACATTGCCTTCAGCGTGGAGGAAAGCAAGGCTACCGTGCGTTCGGGGCGGAGTCGTTTCACGCTCTCGACGCTGCCGGCGCGGGAATTCCCCAGCGTCGAAGAAGGCATTGGGACGCAGCAGTTTAGCCTCAAGCAGGGGCAACTGAAGCGTTTGATCGATCGCACCAGTTTTGCCATGGCGCAGCAGGATGTGCGCTATTACCTCAATGGCATGTTGCTGGAGATCCGTCAGGAACAGCTGCGGGTGGTAGCAACCGACGGTCATCGCCTGGCAATGTGCACCTTCCCTGAAGCCCTGTCCGGGCAGCAGGACACCCAGGTGATACTCCCGCGCAAGGGCGTGCTCGAGCTGGCGCGCCTGCTCCTGGCGGAGAACGAGGAGATTGGCATCACCCTGGGCAGCAATCATCTGCGCGCGACCACCGGTGAATTTACCTTTACATCCAAGCTGGTGGACGGCAAATTTCCGGATTACGAGCGGGTTTTGCCGCGTTCCGCGGAGAAAGTGGTCGTAGGCGCCCGTCTCGACCTGCGCCAGGCCTTTACCCGCACGGCCATCCTCTCGAATGAGAAATACCGCGGTGTGCGCCTCAAGCTGTCCGAGGATAGTCTGGATATTGTTGCCAATAACCCCGAACAGGAAACGGCCGAGGAGCAGGTCCCCGTGGAGTATCGCGGCGATGGCCTCGAGATTGGCTTCAATGTCAGTTATCTCCTGGATGTCCTTGGGGTGTTAAGTGGTGAGACCGTGAAGCTTTCCCTGTCGGACCCCAATAGCAGTGCCCTGCTTGAGGAGGCAGAAGACGGTGACTCCCTGTATGTGGTCATGCCGATGCGCCTGTAAGGGCACTGGCGGGTGTGGCGGGTGAATCCCGTCGCACCGCTTCCCGAATCCCTCCGCACACGCCCCTCCCCCTCCGTGTCTCGCCTCTCGCGCCTGGATATCCATCAACTCCGTAACCTGCAGAGTGTCAGGCTTGAAGACCTGGGCCGGGTCAACCTGATTTACGGTCCCAATGGCAGTGGCAAGACCTCGCTTCTTGAGGCCATTCACATCCTCGGCAGTGGGCGCAGTTTTCGGAACACGTCGCCGCGATCTCTGGTACGGCACGGGTCTGATCAGTTGACGGTTTTCGCCCTCCAGCAAGTGGGAGACAGGCATTCAAGTCTTGGCGTACAGCGTACGGTTAGTGGTGATCTCCAGGTCAAGCTCGCTGGCGTGGCGCAACGCAACCTGTCCCAGTTGGCCTTTGCCCTTCCCGTCCAGGTGATCGATGCGAGTACCTTTGATCTCCTGGTGGGCAGTCCCGCGGTGCGCCGTCAGTTCCTGAACTGGGGTGTGTTCCACGTGGAACATGGTTTCCACGAACACTGGATGGGCTTCCAGCGGGCCCTGAAACAGCGCAATACCTTGCTTCGCCGTGGTACCATAAGCGGTTATGAGTTGGCTGTGTGGGACCGCAAGGTTGCCGAGGCGGGCGAAGCGATACATGCATTTCGCCTGGCCTACTTTGAGGCGCTTGCCCCCCGGTTTCGCCAGGTGCTAAACCGGCTCGTGCCGGAGCTGGATCAGGTCGAGGTGCGGTATCGGCGGGGCTGGGACCGCAAAGTGCCTTATGCAGAAGCACTCGCGGTCGCGGGTGAGAGTGACCGCGAGCGGGGTTTTACCCAGACTGGGCCCCACCGGGCGGACGTGCGGATTACGGTCCAGGGTCGAAGCGCGGCGGAGACACTATCCCGTGGTCAGCAGAAGCTTCTGGTGATTGCGCTGAAACTGGCCCAGGGTGGCCTGTTACGGGAAGCGACGGGTCGGCAGTGTCTCTATTTGGTGGATGACCTGCCAGCAGAGCTGGATCGGGGGCACCTCGGCCGGGTCTGTGAGGAGCTAGACGCCCTGGAGGCGCAAGTTTTTCTGACCAGTGTCGATCGCGATGACCTGCAAGTGGTGTGGCCTACACCGGAAGCCCTTAAATTGTTCCACGTGGAACACGGTCAGGTTCGAGCCTCGGCCCCAGACGGGTTGAGGCAACCAATGTTGTGATGAAGAGTGCAAGACCATGAGTGACGGCGGCAACAACTACGATTCCTCCAGTATCAAGGTGCTCAAGGGCCTGGATGCTGTGCGCAAGCGACCCGGGATGTACATTGGGGATACCGACGACGGAACCGGCCTGCACCACATGGTGTTTGAGCTGGTTGACAACTCTATTGACGAAGCGCTGGCGGGGCACTGCTCACGCATCGATATCGTGATTCACCCGGACGAGTCCGTTTCGGTCAGCGACGATGGGCGCGGCATTCCCACGGAAATGCACGATGAAGGGGTGTCTGCCGCGGAAGTGATCATGACCGTGCTCCACGCTGGGGGCAAGTTTGACGACAACACCTACAAAGTATCCGGCGGCCTGCACGGTGTCGGCGTCTCTGTGGTAAACGCCCTGTCCTCCGAGCTGGTGCTGACAATTCGCCGGCAGGGGAAAATGTACGAGCAGGTGTATCGTCACGGCGTGCCCCAGGCACCCCTGGCCGTGATTGGTGATACCGACAGCTCCGGCACCTCCGTGCGCTTCCACCCCTCCTCGGAGACCTTCACCAATATCGAGTTTCACTTTGACCTGCTGAGCAAGCGCCTGCGTGAGCTGGCATTCCTGAACTCCGGGGTCAATATTCACCTCAAGGACGAGCGCAGTGGTCGCCAGGAAACCTATGCCTATGAGGGCGGCCTCAAGGCTTTCGTAGCCTATCTCAACCAGAACAAGAGCACGGTCAACAAGCCTTTCCACTTCCAGGTGGACATGACCGACGGTATCGGTGTCGAGGTTGCCCTGCAGTGGAACGATGCCTTCTCGGAAAATATCTACTGTTACACCAACAACATTCCTCAGCGGGATGGCGGCACGCACCTGGCGGGCTTCCGTGCGGCCCTGACCCGCAGCCTGAACAGCTACATCGAGCGCGAAGGTCTGGCTAAGAAAGCCAAGATCTCCACCACCGGCGACGATGCCCGCGAAGGTTTGACGGCAATCATTTCGGTAAAGGTGCCAGACCCCAAGTTCTCCTCCCAGACCAAAGACAAGCTGGTCTCCTCGGAGGTCAAGACAGCGGTCGAACAGGCCATGAATACCCAGTTCAACGATTACCTGCTGGAACACCCCGGTGATGCCAAGGCGGTGGTCGGCAAAATGCTGGATGCCGCCCGCGCCCGCGAGGCGGCGCGCAAGGCACGCGAAATGACCCGGCGCAAGGGTGCCCTGGATATCGCGGGGCTGCCGGGCAAGCTCGCCGACTGCCAGGAAAAGGACCCGGCTCTCTCCGAGCTCTACCTGGTTGAGGGCGACTCCGCAGGCGGCTCCGCAAAGCAGGGCCGCAACCGCAAATTCCAGGCGATCCTGCCGCTCAAGGGCAAGATTCTCAACGTGGAAAAGGCGCGCTTCGACAAGATGCTCGGCTCCGCCGAGGTCGGTACGATCGTGACTGCCCTGGGCTGCGGCATCGGCAAGGACGAGTTCAATCCGGACAAGCTGCGCTACCACAGCATCATCATCATGACCGACGCCGATGTCGACGGCTCGCATATCCGCACCCTGCTGCTGACCTTCTTCTTCCGGCAGATGCGCGAGTTGATTGACCGCGGGCATGTGTTTATTGCCCAGCCGCCTCTCTACAAGATCTCCCGGGGCAAGCAGCACCAGTACCTGAAAGACGAACAGGCGTTGAAGGACTTCCTGACCCAGTCGGCGCTGGACGAGGCCGCCATTGTGGTTCACCCCGATGCGCCGCCGGTCACCGGTCAGGCCCTCGAAGAGCTGGTGCTGCGTTTCCGCAAGGTCGCAGCCACCATCGATCGCTTGAGCCGTGTGTACGCTCCGCCGGTACTCTGGCAGCTGGTTTACGGTGCCCGTCTGTCGCTCGCGGAAATGGCGGATGAAGCCGCTGTGCAGCGCTTTGCCGAGCAGTTAAGTGAGCGCTTACTTACCGTTGCGCCCAAGGGTGCCGAGTACACGGTCTCGGTGCGTCGCGACGTGGAACGCAATATCCACTACCCGGTCGTCAAGTTGCACGCCCACGGTGTCAGCAGCGAGACGGAGTACAGTCAGGAGTTCTTCTCATCCGGGGAATACCGCAGTCTGGTGGAACTCGGAGACACCCTGAACAACCTGATCGAGGAAGGCGGTTACTTCCGTCGGGGCGACAAGACCTTCCCCACCCAGGTCTTCGAGGAGGGCCTCGAGTGGCTCATGACCGAGGCGCGCAAGGGCTACAGCATCCAGCGCTACAAGGGTCTGGGGGAAATGAACCCGGATCAGCTCTGGGAGACCACCATGGACCCGGACGCCCGTCGCATGCTCAAGGTGACCATCGAGGACGCCATGAAGGCGGACCAGATCTTCACCACCCTGATGGGCGATCACGTGGAACCGCGGCGTGAGTTCATCGAGGAGAACGCGCTGTCGGTGGCCAACCTCGACGTTTGACCCCAGCGGACTGTCTCCAATAGCTGCTGCCGTGCCTGCCAGGCGGCAGCTATCTTTCATTCTGTGGAAGGTGATCTTTGGCAGATTGAACTGTTGCCCTTGATGAGAATGGTTATTATTAACCCAACTCAAGGGAGACAAGTCATGAGCAAAACACTGTCCTTCACCGCAATGCATTTCACCATCGCCTTTTCCGTGGCCTGGCTGTTGACGGGCAGCGCCTGGCTCGGCGGTCTGGTGGCCCTGGTGGAGCCCGCCGTTAACTCGGTGGCTTACTACTGGCACGAGAAGCTCTGGCGCCAGCTGGAGTCCAGGCGCCATCCGACGGGAGGGCATCCCGCGATGACCGGGGGCCTGGCGGCTTGAGTCGGGTTGGCGCGCGGTTTGCTGTCCCGGTTCAGCCCGTGCCTGCGCCCCAGAATGCCTGCCAGAGTGGCAGCGCCAGCATGCCACCACTGGCCAGCAGCGCCGGCCAGAGCACCTTCCAGCCGGGAGCACTGCCGGCAATCAGCCGGCAGTAGACCGCTTTCATGACCGTGTTGGTTGCAGCCGCCAGCACCATGCACAGGATCACTTCCTGGCTTCCCAGGTCCTCCCCCGCCCGGGGCGCCAGCGATAGCACGATGGCATCGACATCGGCGACGCCGGTGAAGACCGACAGCAGGTAGAGGCCTGTTTGACCAAAGGCGGCCAGCAGCGCTTCCGATGCCAGCATCACGATGACCAGCAGCGCACCAAACTGCAGGGCCGGCGCCAGTTCAAAGGGATTGCGCACCGCAATCCGCTCGCCTGCCTGCCGGGCATCACCGGCCCCCTGACGCCAGTGCCACAGGGCGGCCAGTAGCAGGACGCCCAGGCCAATCGCCAGCAGTGGCAGGCTGTCCCAGGCCAGTGCCGGGTTGAGGACACCGATAACCACCAGCATGCGCAGATACATCGTGCTGCTGGCCAGGAGCACCCCGGCCGCGGTCATGGCGGGGTTACCCAGTTCCCGGTGCAGTCGGGACAGGCTCAGGGTCACGGCGGTGGAGGAGGCAATGCCCCCGGCCAGGGCTGTCGCCAGCAGCCCCCAACGGGGGCCCGCTGCCCGCATGGCGAAATAGCCAAGCAGCGAGAGTCCCGCGATCAGCACCACCATCCACCAGACTTCCCGGGGGTTGAGGGCATCCCAGGGGCCGAAGTCGCGGTCCGGCAACAGCGGCAGCATGACCACCGACAGAAGCAGGAACTGTAGGGTACCCAGTAGCTCCCTCTGGTCCAGAATGCGCAACCAGCGGTGCAGTGTGTCCTTGAGGTGCAGCAGCAGTGCCAGCACCACCGCGCTGGCGGCCGCGATCAGCGGCTCTCCGGCCACCGCGATTACCCCCAACCAGTAGACCAGCATGGCGGCCACTTCCGTGGTGATGCTCAGGCGCCGGGGTGGCTCGGCGGCGCGCTGGTAGCCCGCCACCAGCAACAGCCCGGCGGGCAGGAAGCCGACAGCCGCGATCCCGATGGCCAGGTCGTCGCGCCAGTACTGCCCGGCGGTAGTGACCAAGGCGCCGAGCAGGGCGAGGACGGTGAAGGTGCGAATACCGGCAACCCGGCTGCCTTCGGAGTGATTGCGGCGGTGCCAGCCCCGCTCGCTGCCGACCAGCAGACCGATGGCCAGTGCCACGGCAATCTCAAGTATCGGTTCTGGTAGTGGCAGGCCGCTTTCCACCGGGATTCACTGGGGGATTCCCCGCTCCGTCTATCCGCTTGTGTCCCTACCAGTGTAGTGCCCGGGGGCTCGGCACACTACACCGTGTCATCAGGCTGCGGTAAACAACAGTCGCCGGGCGCCACTGTCTCCCACGGGTGCAAACACCGGGCGCAGGGCCATGCCGATGCGCATGTCACCGGGTTCGATATCCACCAGGCTGCTGTTGACGTTGAAGCCCTCCTCCAGTGTCACGATGGCCAGGTTCTGCGGCGGGTCCGCCGCGAACTCCTCCAGTGTGGGAACCCGTGCCAGGGTGTAGCTGCACAGCGTTGCGCGCCCGGAGATCTCGCGCCAGGTCATTGACAGGGAACCGCAGTGCGTGCAGTGCCGGCGCGGGTAGAAAATCCAGTGGCTGCACTCGTCGCAGCGCGGCACCCGGATCACTTCTTCCTTCAGTCCCTCCCAGAAGGGCTGGCTGATGGGCGTGGAAACTGGAATGACGGCGCTCATGCCGGTTCTCCCCCCTGCAGGACAAGGACACCCTGTTCACTCATCACGCCACCGGTGCCTGATACAAAGGCATTGTCGTGGCGCGGAACCTGGCGCGGACCCGCCCGCCCCTGGATCTGGGTGCAGGCTTCAATCAGTTGTGACATGCCCCCCGCAGTGCCTGCCTGTCCAAAAGACAGCTGGCCGCCGTGGGTGTTGAGGGGAAAGTCGCCGCGGAATCCCAGGTCGCGCTCGCGCAGGAAGCGCATGCCCTCCCCCTTGGCGCAGAAACCCGCATCTTCCAGGCTCAGCAGTACCGTGATGGTGTAGCAGTCATAGACCTGCGCCATGTGCATGTCCACGGGTTGCAGTCCCGACATGGCAAAGGCCTGCCGCGCCGCCTCGCGAATGGGTGTAACAGTCATGTCTGCGGCATAGGTCGGCGACTTGTAGGCCAGTCTCTCGCCGAAGCCGAGAACCTTCACCGGCCGGTGCGGGCAGCGCCGGGCCAGGGTTTCGGAGGTGACGATGACGGCGGCTCCACCGGCGACTGGCATGACGATTTCCAGCAGGCGCAAGGGATCCGCGACCATCCGACTGGCGAGGAAGTCGGCTTCGGTCAGGGGCTGGCCGCGAAAAATGGCCTGCGGATGTTCCTGGGCATTATCCCGCTGCTGCACGACCAGCTTGGCCATGGCCCGGGGGTCATAGCTGAAACGGTCCGCGTATTGCTGAGCAATCATGGCGTAGCCCGTGTTCTGGCCGACATGACCGTAGGGAATATCGAACTCGGCTTCGGGTGCGCCGTAGCGGGTGCTGTGGCCACCGAAGCGCATGGCGGTGGCAAGCTGGGTCGGGTCCTCGGCAGGCCCCAGTGGCGCCATGCGCGCCGGCAGCACGCAGAGGACCGCCTGGCAAAGGCCCAGCTCGATGGCCGCGGCTGCGCGCCAGACCATTGCCACGGCACTGGTGCCGCCGAGATCGACCACCTCGGCAAAATTGACCGGAATGCCCAGATACTCGGCCGCCATGGCCGGGACAAAAATATCCGCTTCGTGGAAGCTGGTGTTGTTGAGGATCAGTCCGTCGATATCCTGCAGCGCCAGACCGCTCTCTTTCAGCGCCTGGTGGGCCAGGTCGGCCACCTGCTCCAGGTGGAACATCTGCGGCGCGGTGGCATATTTTTCCGGTGCATACTGGGCGTAGCCGGTAATCGATGCCTTGCCTTGCAGGCCCATAACCTCTCTCCTCGCGTTGCGGCGTGACCTATGAAAACACGCGCGACGGGGAGCTGTCAGGCTGCACGCGGGCAAAACGCCAGGGGGATCAAGCCCTCGAACCGTTCCCCGGGCTTTGATTGCCGCTTGACCGGAGCGCTTGCGGGCCGGGGCGTTTCCCGTTACACCCCTGGGAGCCGGCTTGACGGCCCGCGCGGCGAATGGGGATACTGGCGCGGCCCCAGCCGACGGATCCGTGCCGCTGCCATGACCGCCTCACTGCCTCGTGACAAGCTTTCGCGCACCACGGATGCCCGGTCCGGGCCGGCGGGCTATGTGCTGGATAACATGGAGGGCGCGGTCGACCAGGCGCGATTTCTGGCGGCGACCGACATGCCGCTTGCGATTATTGGCGCTCGCGGAACCGGCAAACTCTACCTGGCCAAGCTCTACCACCAGGCCAGCGGGGCAGCGCCGGACGCGCTTCGCCTGATGGACTGCCGCGAGTGCCGTGGGCGCGATGAGTCCTGGCGGCGTCTGCTCGAGGCGATGCTCGCGGCGCCTGGCCAGACCCTGGTACTGAAGTCGCCCCAGCTGCTGCACCCGGAGGTGCAGAAGCGCCTGGCCCGCCTGATAGCGACCCGGCGACTGCCGGCACAGGACGGCGGTGACTATCTGCCACCGCTGCGCTTTGCGGCCCTCTTTCCTGCGAGCCTGACGGCCCTGGTCGAAGCGGGCGAACTGCAGGCGCGCCTGGCCAGCGTCTTTGCCGGGCACCCCATCCATGTTCCGCCACTGCGTGCGCGGCCGCAGGCCATCCTGCGCTGGGCGGGCAAGATCCTGCAGCAGGAGTCCGCCAGGCGCGGCAGCCGGCTGCAGGGCTATACGCCGGAGGCCGAACAGGCCATGCGTCGCCACCAGTGGCACGGCAATCTCAGCGAATTGCGCCAGCGGGTTGCCCGCGCCATGGAGCGAAGACCCGAGGCAGACTGGCTTTCCGCCGCGGACTTGCAGCTCTACGAGGGCGGCCGCAGCGCCGCGCCGGCGACACTCTGGACGCTGCAGACCGCAGCCGACGTGCTGGCACCTTCCGCCTGGGAGGAATTGCAGATCGCCCTGGCGGAACTGCTGCAGGCTATCGTTGCAGGTGACTGTGACGACCTGCCCCTTGGGCAGTGGCTGCGCGACGAGCTCCTGCTCGCCTCCCTGGCGCGCTACGCGGGGGTGGCCAGCCAGGCCGCGCGACTGGTGCAGACCTCGCCGCGCAATGTACAGCGCTGGTATCCCGCTGCCCGGCAGCGGGATGTGGAGCGGGAAGCCTGCGTCGAGTGGTCGGAAACCCGTCGCCTGATCCAGGACTGGGTGCGCGGGCTGGGTCTGGAGGGCGAGTCTCCCCTGCTGCGCCTGGAGTCGCTGCTGCTCAGTCGCTTGGAGGCCTGTTCCGACAGGCTTCCCATGGCGCGCCGGGTCGGCCTGCTGGGCGTGTCCCGCCCCACCTACCAGAAGCGCCTGAGGGAGTATGAGATGCGCGAGTCGCTGCGATGACAACCCCGCGTACCACGCGCCCACCGGTGGAAGAGCTTAGCCGCCGCTACCGCGCGATCAGCCCACCCGACAGCAGCGTGGCCATGGGCTTTTCGGCGCGCCTCAACCTGCTCTGGGATCTCGCGGGTGTGGTACCGGGCCAACTGGATGGCCGGGTCTTGGCGATTCTCGCCCTTAACCCCGAGTGGCGAGAGACAGATATACGCCGCTGGCTGCAACAGGACGTGTTGCCCGCCCGCCCGGTGCTGCGCAGCATGGTGCATTTCCTGGTCGCGGAGTTGGGTGAGGAGCATGATCCTCTGCGCTGGGAGGCTTTTCTGGTCTACGGGGCGCCAATCGTCTCCTCTCCCCTGGAGCACCTGCTCTACCGTGCGGATAGCGGGCGCCGCGAAATTGCTGCCCGTATCATTGCCCGTCTGACCGAGCGCTTCCGCATTCCGCCATCCAGCTACGATGCTGCAGCGCTTTTCCAGCACTGCCTGCGCTTGATGCAGCAGTTCAATATCTACGAGTGGCAGGATTTTCAGGCCGGCCACCTCGAGCTCTTCCACAATCTGCTGTTTGCGCCCGCCCAGACTGCCGCCCCCGGTGGCGGCGAGCGACCTGCGGATACCCCCTGGCTGCCTGACGAAAAGGCGGGTTTCCCCTTGCCTTCGGGCGGCCCGGGCGAAAATACTGTCGGACCCGGCAAGGAGTGAACCCGAGGCGATGGAAGCACAGAGTGAAGAACAGGATATCCGCGGTGTTCGCGTGATGGTGGTGGACGATGCCAAGACCATCCGCATGATGATGTCGCATACACTGCGGTCGATGGGCTGTGAGGTCGAGTGCGCCGAGGATGGCTTCAGTGCCCTCGCCTTGTTGCGTCGCTTCCGGCCGGATATTGTCTTTCTCGATATCAGCATGCCCGAGCTGGATGGCTATCAGACCTGCAGTCTGATTCGCGGTGCCGAAGACACCCGGGATCTGCCCGTCGTCCTGCTCTCTTCGTCGGACGGGCTGTTTGATATTGCCCGCGGCCAGGCGCGTGGAGCGACCGCCCACGCCAGCAAGATTCCCCCGGACCCGGTGTTGCGGCAGTTGATTCACGAGCATACGCGGGTAGCCGGGGAGCACTGAGCATGCCCGCTGCACTGGATGCCCTGGCCAGTCTTCGCGAGCGCTGGCGTGCCAGTGCCACGCCGGTTCCCGTGGTAGCCCCGGTGCCCACGCCCTGGCGCGGAGTGCGGGTGCGCCTGGCTGAAACCTGGCAGCTGTTTCCCCAGTCTGCCCTCGATGCCGTCATCCCCTGCCCCGCGGTGTCGCGGATACCCGGTACCCGGCCTTTTGTCATGGGCGTGGCCAGCTGGCAGGGGGGGCTGATTCCGGTCCTGTCCGGGGAGTGCCTGTTCGGTCTGGCGGACGCGCCCGGGCCCGCCCGAGGCTATGCCCTGGTGGTGCGCCGGCGCGGTTTTCACTTCGCCCTCACCACCGCCGAGCTGCGCGGGCCACTGACCCTGGCCGAGGAGGCTTTCACGGAGAGCATTCCCCCGACAGCTCCCCGCGCCGAGTGGTGCAGCGGCAGCGTTGAGTTTGGTGGTCAGGTCCTTGCCGTGGTGGATATCGATCGCCTGCTGAGTGACCCGCGCCTCTCCGATACCGTGCTGCCCCGACCCTGTTCAGAGGAATCCCTGTCATGAATACCTTCAACCGCCTCGCGGGCCCACTGTTTGCCGTGCTGGCCCTGGGGCTGCTGGTCTGCGCGGGGCTTGGTCTGTATCTCCTGCTTGCCGCCGGGCTGGTCAGTGAGCCGGCGCGACCCGGCCTGCTGCTCCTGGTGATACTGGCTGCCGTGCTGGCGCTGCTGGCAATGTGGTCAGCCTGGCGCGGCTGGCGCGCGGTGCATCAACGGCAGCCGGCACTGGAAGAGCTGCTCGAACAGATGGCCTCCGGTGACCTGACCGTATCCCTGCCAGCCGAGCTGCGCGGGCAACCCCTGGCGGATGCCCTGGAAAGTACGCTGCAGGGTCAGCGGGAATTGCTGCGGGCCCTGCGCCAGCCCTTTGAGGCCATGGCCGCGGAGGTCTACCGGCTGGGCAAGCATAATCGCAGTCAGGTGACCCTGGCCTCCCAGGTATCGCGGCAGCTGCAGGACAGCGTGGCGCTGCAGGGGGAAAGCCGTCGCGGCGTGGAAACCCTGTTGGATAGCGCCCGGCGCTCCGGCGAGGTGGGTCAGGGTCACCAGCAGGGCGTGCGCCGCGGCCACAACCTGGTGCGCGACATGTCGCGGGCGGCCGGGGAGCTGCGCCAGAGTCTGCAGGAGACCTCGAAAACCGCCAAGCGGCAAGGGGAACTGATCCAGTCGGTTACCAGCGCGGCCGAGTATATCCAGGGGCTGAACACCCGCGTTTCGGTGGTGGCGATCAATACCCGCATAGAAGCCGAGCGCGCCGGCGAGCAGGGTCGACCGCTGCTGGGTATTGCGGAAGCCCTGGGCGAGCTGCTGCGTGAGTCCGAGGGCGAGGGCCGGCGTATCACCGCCGAAATCCGCACGCTGCAGAATCTCTCTGCGGAGAGCCTGAGCAGCCTCGAGACCACGGTCTCGTCGGTGGTGACTATCCTCGAGTTTGTCGATCGCCTGGACAACACCCTGGAGCAGACGGCCCAGTCCGCCCTGGAACTGCAGCAATTGCTGGCCCAGCTGCAGGAATCGGCGACCGGGACATCCCGCGCCCTGCGTCAACTGGACAATGGCATGGGCGACCTGCTGGGCCAGGGAGGCGAGATAAGCGATCAGTCGGAGCTCTTGCGTCAGGGGGTGGCCAACCTGCAGCAGAATCTCTCCAACCTGGGGCGCGCCCTGTCGCGTCTGCGTCTCGAGCGGACGGAGACGCCGCCGGCGGCCGATATCCCGGGAGCAGAAACTTGAGCGCGCGAACCCCTGTCACCCTGCCTGCGGGCGTGGACCTGGTTGCACTGGCCTGGCTCCGTCCGCTGCTGGATCGGCAGCTGGCCGAGGCGGAAGCCCGCCTGGTCAACGCCGGCCGCCAGGGCAGCAGCCCCGCCGAACTGATGCACTGCCTGTGGGCGGTGCATCATGTGAGCGCCGCTTTGCGCAGCCTGGGCCTGGAGCTGGTGCCCTTGCTGGGCCTGGAGTTGGAGCGCAGCCTGCGTCAATTGCTGCTGGACGATATTGCCGTTGAACGCCGCAACCTGATTCTCGGCGGCGTCATGCGCGGCCTGCAGACCCTGCCAGCCTGCCTGGACAGCGTGGAAGAAAGCGGCGAAGACAGTGGCCGCGGCCTGGCGCCCTGTATCAATGATTTACGTCGCTGGCGCGGCCAAGCCCCGCGGCCTCCGGCGCTGTTCTTTCGCTGGCCCCTGGCGCCCGGTTGTGGCCTGAGCAGCGGTCCATTGACCCCGGACGAGGAGGTGCGTCGCGCGGCGGGGCTGCTGCTGGCGCCCTGGGTGCAGTCCGCCCGGGCACTACTGGCGGAGGGGGATCCGCGCAGTGCTGCGCGTACCCTCGGTCGCATTGCCCACAAGTTGCACCAGCTATTCCGGGGGCGTGTACAGGAGCGCTTCTGGCTGGGCTTGGTGGGGCTGAGCGAAGGGCTGGCCGTGGGCATGTTTTTGCCGGATGAGGCGATTGCCCACATCCTCAAGGCCGGGGCGCTGCTGATCAAGCAGGCGCGCGAGCACGGCACAACACCCCTCCCCTCGGTGAACAGTGATCGCTATCTCCAGCAAATCCTGTTTTATCTGGCGGCCTGCCCGGTGCGTACCCTCCACATGCAGCACATCTGTGAGGCCTGCGGGGTCGACCAGGCCAGCGTGGAAGCGCTCAGTCGCCCGCCGGTGCATCGCGATGCGCTGTGCGCGGTACTCAGGGAGACGGACGCGCGGCTGCAGTCGCTGATGGAGCAGCTGCAATCCGACGGTCTTGACCAGGAAGAACGGGATGCGGCCCTGCACGGCATCGAGCGCCGCCTGCTGGCGCTTGGCGAGCCGGACTGGCTGCAATGCCTGCAGCGCATTCGCGGGGTCCTGGCGGGCACCGTGCCAGAGCGCGGCAGGCTGCCGGCCAGCGCGGTCGAGGACTTGGTAGGCTTGCAGCTGGCGCTGGCCAGTCGTCTGCACTGGCGTGGTCGTCGGGTAGAGGACGCAGCGAAGCTCGAGGATCAGCAGCGACTGCTGTCCGGTTGCCGTAACCGGCTGCTGGGGGTGATGCAGACCCTCGACGCACCGGAGCCGCAAAGTGCAGCGCCGGAGGGCGACCGGGACGCGCTCGAAACCCCGGTTGATGCGCGTCTTGGCGAGATCGCCGCGGCACTGGCACACGCCGGTCGCGAGCGCGAGGCAAGCGTCCTGGTACTGGGTAGAGATTGGCTGCGTGCCCGGGGTGCCGACCCCGCGGGAGAGGATCTGGCACGGGTGGCCTTCGCCTTTGCCTGTCTCGAGTGTTACTGGGAAGCTTTCCTCGCCGAGCCGCGAGCCGCCGATGCCACCCGGGTGGATATCGCGCTGGAAAGTCTGTCCCATCTCTCCGAGACCGAGACCGAGACCGAGACCGAGACCGAGACCGAGACCGAGACCGAGACCGAGACCGAGACCGAGACCGAGACCGGAGCTGCTGAAGGTCCTGCCCTGCACGGTGGCAGCCCGGTCGAGCCGGGTAGCCTGGATGAAATCCCGGAGGCCCTGAGAGCGGTTTTTGCCGAGGAATGTGCGGAGCAGGTAGTGCGCCTGCAGACCCTGCTGCCGGCCTGGGAACAGGCGCCGGCACGGGACGAACGCTTGCGGGAAATGCGCCGGCACTTCCACACCTTCAAGGGCAACGGCCTGGCCGTGGGGGCCGAGCGCATCGCGGCGCTGGGACGCGAGGCACAGGACATGCTGGACCGCGTACTGGAGAGCAGTGGTCCGCTCGACCCGGAGCTGGCACCGCTGCTGCGGGATCTCGTGTCGCGCTTGCCGGGACTGATCAGCGGCGACGATCCTGCAGTGCTGGAGCATTTCCTGCAGCGCTGCCGCGTCGTGCAGCAGGGAGACAAGCCATGAATCCGATAGATCGCCTGCTGGAGACCGACTGGGCCCGCGCGCTGGCTGCCGAGTGGGGCGAGGCAACACTGCGCCAACTGCTTGCCAGCGAGAGTGAAGAGACGAGTGACTCGCTGTTCAGTCTGCAGCGGGACAGTGCGCCAGTCGCCCAGCTCAGTGACGAGGAGCGACGTCTGGGCATGCGCCACATGCAGGGCGGCATGCCCGGCGCCGATGACCTCTCCAGCTTTATCGAGGAGGAAATCGTGCTTTCCTCCGTGGGTGAGAGCAGCGATATCTATGCACCCCGGGAAGCCGCCCACCCCGCATCCGCGGCGGAGCGCCAAAGCGTGATTGCAGTCGATCACAGCCGCAACAGCAGCGACTCGCTGTCCCTGCGTGCCCGGCCGGAGTTTCACGGTGCCGATGTGCTGGGCCTGGGGCCGCCCGCAACACTGCAGGGTCCCGGCAGTGATGCGACGAGTGAGGTTGTCCCGGCAGCCGGTGAGCCGGAGCCGCGGGTGCTATCCGGGGAGAGCGCCCCGGAGCCGAAACCCGCACCGGCAGTCGAGCCTGAGGTCGCGGACGCGGAACAGATATCGGAACTGCCCGCGGCCGCACCGCCCCCGGAAGCCTCCCCTGCCCGGGCTATCCCGGTAGTCGCCAGTACCGGTGGCGCCGCCAGCGAGCAGTGGTCCTGGTGTGTCCCCGACGGTATCACCTTCAACTTCACCACACGCAGTGGCACGGAGCTGTTTCCGGATTTTCTCGATGCCTTTATTGAAGAGGCCGGCGGCGAACTGGAAAAGCTGGAGGATGCCATCGGGCTGTGGGAGCGGGAGCCCGCGGGCGAGGCCGCGCAAACGGTCGGGCGGATACTGCACACGCTCAAGGGCATCGCCAAGGGTGTGGGGCTGCAGCGCTACGGCACGCTGGTGCACAATTTCGAAACGCTCCTGCTGGTCCTGCCCGGACCGGATCAGGCTGATCCGGGTGAGTACTTCCGGCGCATCTATGCCTGGCTGGATCACCTGGTGCAAGGTTACGAGCACATCCAGGCACAGCGCGAGGATGTCGCCAGTGAACTGCCGCTGGCAGATGCAGAGCAGGCCGGCCCGACGGCGGCTGAGGCCACCGGGAATGCGCAGGGGGATGCGGATGCGCAGCGGCAGGCCGACAGACAGCTGGCGGACGCGGGTGCTCGCGCCCTGGCCGCCCAGCAGACCATTCGTGTCAGTGCGGAAACCCTGGATCAGCTGCTCAATCTCAGCACCGAAGTACAGAAACTGGGGGTTCGGGCGGCACAGAGCACCCTGCAATCCCGCCGCGCCGGTGGCGAGTTGCTGTCCCGGCTCACGGCGCTGCGTACGCAGGTGTCGCGGATTGCCGATCGCTCCCTGCTGTCGGTGACAGCCCGCGGTCTGCGCGACGGCGACAGCGGGATGGACGCACTGGAAATGGACCAGTACACGGAAATTCACGAGGCGGCGAATATCCTGCGTGAAGCCGTGGAAGACCTGGATGACCTGATGCAGCTGGCCAACCGGCATACCGCGGCGGCCGAGTCCCTGCTCAAACAGCAGGCGGGTACGGTGTCTTCTCTCGGGGCGGGTATCCGCGCGGCGCGGGTGGTGCCGGTATCCAGGCTGCTGCCCGGTCTGCGGCGCATCGTGCGCACGGTGAGTGCCGAGCTGGGCAAGTCGGTCATGTTCCGGCCCCTCGCGCAGTCTGGCTCGCTGGATCGGGACAGCTACGCCTGCTGCCAGATCGTTCTCGAGCACATGGTGCGCAATGCCCTCGACCACGGGGTGGAGACCCCGGAGGAGCGCCAGGCAGCGGGCAAGCCCGATACCGCGATGATCACCGTGGATTTCCGCAAGCAGGGCAGCGATTACCTGGTCACGCTGAGTGACGATGGACGCGGCATTGATCCCGACCGGGTACGCGTGCAGGCCCGGCGCAAGGGGCTGGTGGAGGACCCCGACAGTCTGACCGACGACGAGGCCCGCCAGTTGATCTTCCAGCGCGGCTTCTCCACGGCCGCGGCGGTCAGTGAAATTTCCGGGCGCGGGGTGGGCATGGACATCGTCGTGCAGGAGCTGCAGCGCATCGGTGGTGACATCAGTATCGATTCGCGGCTGGGCCAGGGCACCAGTTTTCGCATCCGTCTGCCCTCCAATATCACCGTCAATGGTGCACTGCTGGTGCATGCCGGTGAAGCCGCCTACGCGGTGCCCTTCGAGGGGCTGATAGGTATCGAGTATCCGTCGGTCGAGGCCTTCCATGCGGCCCGGCAAGAGCGGCAGCCTCTGGCCCTGCTGGGGCGCGCCTGCGAGCCTGCCTACCTGGGAACGCTGTGTTCGGGCTTGCCGGTGCCCCCTGCCGACAGCTGGGAGCTCACGGTGCCGGTGATCGTGGCCGGGCTTGATGGCCGTTATATGGCGATTGCCGTGGACAGCCTCGAGCAGGCCGAGGAGCTGGTTATTCGTTCCCTGGGTAATCAGTTTGCCGCGGTGCCCTGGCTGGCGGGCGCGAGTACCACCGCCGATGGCCAGGCCGTCGTCGCGCTGAACCTGAACACCCTGGTGGAATACCAGCCCGAGGAGGCTTCTCTGCCCGAGCCCGCTGCCGAGGCCGGCGACACCACCGCCCCACTGCTGGCGCTCGTGGTGGATGATTCGCGCACCCAGCGACTGGTGGCCACCAGCCAGCTGCACACCCTGGGTGTGCAAACAGTCACGGCGGAGCATGGCCTGGCGGCGCTGGAGTGGCTGCGCGAGACCTCCAGGCTGCCGGATGTGGTCCTGATGGATATCGAAATGCCGGTCAAGGACGGTATACAGACCCTGCGGGAGTTGCGCGCCGATCCGCGACTGGCGGCGCTGCCCGTGATCACCATCACCTCGCGGACCGGGCCCAAGCACAGGAGTCTGGCGAGCGAGGCGGGTTGTAACGCCTTCCTCGGCAAGCCCTTCAATTTCCCCGAGCTGCTCGCTGAAATCAATCGACTCACCGGGCGGTCGCTGCGGGTGGATGGTGACTGAATCGCCGGCCTCCACAGCCCCCCAGGCCTGTGTCCTGCTGACCTGTTCGGCGAATGAGGTATGGGCCGTGCCCGAGGCGGTACTCGCGACGATTTTCCACTGTGCCGAGCTACCCCCCCGACTGCAGTGGTCCGGGCAGAGTCTGCCGCTGCTGGACCGGGCCGAGGCAGAGCCCCCGGGTTTCAGCGGCCCCGCCGCGGGAGAGCTGGTGGCGGTGTTCCATGGCGGGCCCATTGCGTCACTGCCATTCTGGGGCTTGCGCTTGCGCAGGCCCGGTGCTCAGTGGGTGCTTCTCTCGTCCGACGAGCTTGCGGAGCGAGCGGATGTCGCCCTGCCCGATGCGATCACGGCCTTTGAGTACCAGGGCCGGCTGTGTCAGGTACCGGATCTCGTGACGCTGGGGGCCACCCTCGCCGACACACTGCAGTCCGCGCCATAATTTTCGTTCCTCTTGGTTTTCTCTGCGAAAAACAGGCGTTTCTTGAAAAAATTGTCGCAAAAACTTCGCTTAACCCATATTGCGCGTTGAGCGCTTGCTCCTTGCCGTTGTCAGTTCCGCTGTCTCGACTCTATAACAATCCCTGTCAGGGATGTCTTAGAGCACACAACAGGGGAACCGCCATGTTGACCATTACTCCGACTGCCGATCTGCGTGAAGCGCGCTCCCGCGATCTCGAGGTGTTCGCGGTGATCGAGGGACGCAAGGTCTATCTGCCCCCGGACGCCCGTTATGTGATGCAGGACCGTCGCGGGCTCTGGTTCTACAGTCATCGCAAGCCGCGAATTGCCGAGGACGACTGGACGCCCAACAAGACCTCCATTGCCTGCCTGACCGAACGCGGTGTGGTGCGCGCCCTGAAAACCGACCCCCGGGTGCCCTGGCTGGAAACCTGCCAGCGTACCATTCGCGTGGTTGCCAGGGACGGCGAGCGTCGTCCCGCCGACGAGCACTGATGCCCGCTGGCTGCCGCAAAGCCGAACTGGTCCGTTTGGATGGGGCAGTCTGCCGCCACGAGCGCTAGTATCTCTGCAGGGGCCATCGTAGGGGTGGCCCGCCACCTGTTGATTGATGGGTGCCAGTGAACCGAGGAGGTACAAGTGCTACTAAAAGATAAGATTGTTCTGGTGTCGGGCATCGGACCCGGACTCGGCCAGGAGCTTGCCATGGCGGCTGCACGTGAAGGGGCTGCTGGCCTGATCATCTGTGCGCGGACGGCATCGAAGTTGTCCGATTGTGCCAAGGCCATCGCGGCGGAGGGCCTGGATACCCGGGTGCTGGAAGTCCCTACTGATATTGCCGATGCGGCGCAGTGTGCCAACCTGGTGTCCAAGGCGGAAAGTACCTTTGGCCGCATCGACGTACTGCTGAACAGCGCCTATGTCCCGGGCAACTTCAGCCCGATTCTGGAGGCCGACCTGGACAGCTGGCGCCAGGCCATGGATGTGAATCTCTTTGGCACCATGCAGCTGACCCTGGAAGTGGCCCGCGTGATGAAGGCACAGGGTGGCGGCAGTATTGTCATGGTCAACACCATGGTGACGCGCAAACCGCTGCAGACCCAGGGCGGCTATGGCGCCTCCAAGGCGGCACTGCTCTCGGCGACACAGCACCTGGCGCTGGAGCTGGGCCAGTACAACATTCGCGTGAACACCACCTTCATGGGCTGGATGTGGGGGCCGCCGGTCGAGGGCTACTTCCAGCACGCGGCCCAGGAGACCGGGGAAAGTGTCGAGGCCATGAAGGCTGACGTGGCGAAGAACATCCCCCTGGGCCGTATCCCCGACGATGCCGACTGTGCCAAGGCGGTGCTGATGCTGGCCTCGGATTACGCCTGCGTGGTGACCGGTGCAGGCCTCGATGTCAACGGTGGGGAGTATCTGCCCCACTGACCTACAAGGTGCCCGGTGGCGGCTGGTGTGGCCGCACCCGGGCACCGGCTTTATGAGGGGTGCCCGCGGTGGGCTACTCCCACTTTTTAGCGCCGATCCAGTTCCTCGGCGATCCAGTCGAGCAGCTGGTTGTAGACGCCGGCAGCCATCGCTTCGGCCTCCTGGGGGCTGACGCCGACTTCCTGTGCGCGACAGCTCCAGTCGACACGGCAGCTATCGTCGTCCAGCGGCACTACCTTGGCGGTTGCACGGTAGCCGGTCAGCGGCATCGGCATACCCTTGGGAATGGTGTACTCCATCACGCGGTTGTCGTGGTCGAGGGACTCCAGTCGCTCTTCGATGGGGGGCGTGTCCCCGGGCATGTGGATGGCGCGGATCATGCCGGGGCCTTCGCCGGTCACTTCCACCTTGTCCATGCCCGGCGCCCAGCTGATATCGCCGAAATCCGAAATCAATGCCCAGGCCTTGTCGGCCGATACCGGCAGTTCGCGTTGCACCGTTACATCAATCACCGTGTTCTCTCCTTGCAGTGTTGTGCTGAATCGGGGGATGCTAACCCTAGCACGCCCCCGTCGGCGGCTGATCATGCGTATGGGTGACGCGGAGTGGGAGTGGGCACGCTACTCTCTCGGGTTTGCCAATCAAGGAGATAACACAGCATGGGAAAATTGTCGGGTAAGACGGCCATTATCACCGGCGCCGCCCAGGGCATGGGAGCCAATCACGCCCGCCGTTTCGTGGCCGAGGGCGCCAATGTGGTCCTGACCGATTTGCAGGAAGAGACCGGCGTTGCCCTGGCGCAGGAGCTCGGCGAGTCGGCGCGCTTTGTGCGCCAGGACGTGTCCAGCGAGAGCGACTGGGATGCCGTGGTCAAGACCGCTGAAGAGGCCTTTGGTGGCATCGACATCCTGGTCAACAATGCCGGCATGTACTTTATTTGCCCGGTGGACGAAGCCGAGCCCGACAAGGTGCGCAAACTGCTGGAAGTGAATGTCTTCGGTAGCTGGCTGGGTATCAGCAAAGTGGTGCCGTCGATGAAGCAACGCGGCGGCGGCGCCATCGTCAACCTCGCTTCCCTCGCGGGCGCCCGCGGCATTCCCTGGCACGCCATCTACGGCGCCTCCAAGTGGGCAGTGCGCGGCCTGACCAAGACCGCAGCCTACGACCTGGGACCGGCGAATATCCGGGTGAATGCAGTCCTGCCCGGTGCGGTCCAGGATACCGGCATGTTCTCCGGTGGGACCCCGGAGCAGATGCAGCAGATACCCCTGCAGCGCCCCGCCACCCTGGACGAAGTGTCTGACCTGGTGGTCTTCCTGGCCTCCAGCGAGGCGACCTACATCACCGGCGGTGACCACTTTATCGACGGCGGCCGGGGCCTCTGGTAGGCGCCGACTGCACAGGGCGGGCGGCTCCGCTGTCTGCCCGCGTACCCGCGGGTGCCGAACATCCTATCGAGCGCTGACATAACGAGAAGAGCGATGATGGAGCACACACTACAGCGGCCTCTGCTGGCCAGTCGCAATGCCATCGGCGATGCCTTTCGCCGCAGTGCCGCCCGCTACCGCGACAAGCTGGCCCTGGTCTACGGCGACCGACAATGGACCTACCGGGAGCTGGATGCTGCGGTCAACCGCGTGGCCGTCTGGTTGCTGCAGCAGGAGCTGAAACCGGGTGACCGCGTGGCCGCACTGGGCAAGAACTCCGATTTGTATCTGCTGCTCTGGCTGGCCTGCAGCCGGGCCGGACTGGTGCATGTACCGCTGAATTTCGCCCTGCGCGGGGAGGAGCTCGCCTATCCCCTGCGCCACGCGGGCGCGCGGGCTCTGTTTGTCGACAGCGACCTGGAGGGCCCCGTGGATGAAGCCCTGGCGGCCGGGGGCGAGACCATCGGCATCCGCCATCGCCTGCGCGGCGAGGACAGCGAGTTGCTCGACGTCATGCTGGCGCAGGGCGACCCGGGGGAGCCCGAGGGCCCGCCCTCGGCGTCTGCGCCGGTGCAGATCATGTACACCTCGGGTACCACGTCCCTGCCCAAGGGCGTGGTATTGAGTCACGAGGGGCAGCTGTTCCACTATTTAAGCTGCATCATCGAATGCGAGTATCACGCCTCCGATCGCGTGTTGGCTGCCCTGCCCCTCTACCACACGGCGCAGCTGCATGTCTTCTGCATGCCTCAGCTGCTGGTGGGGGCATCCATCTGGCTGATCGACAGTGCGGCGCCGGAACGCTGCCTGGCGATGATCGAAGAACACCAGCTGAATTCCTTCTTCGCGCCGCCGACGGTGTGGATCAATCTGCTGCGCTCCCCGGAGCGCTCGGCGCGCAATATCCGCTCCCTGCGCAAGCTCTACTACGGCGCCTCGATCATGCCCGGTGCCGTGGTGCAGGAGTTGCAGGATGCCCTGGAGCAGCCGCGTCTCTACAATTGCTATGGGCAGACCGAGATGGGCTCCCTGGCAACGGTGCTGTCACCTGAGGATCACGCCGAGCGCCCCACCTCCGCCGGCAGGCCGGTGCTGCACGTGGAGACGCGTATCGTCGACGAGGAGATGCGCTTCCTGCCCGCCGGCGAGACCGGGGAGATCGTGCACCGTTCGCCCCAGGTGATGCAGGCCTACCTGGACAACCAGGAGGCAACCCGCGAGGCCTTCGAGGGGGGCTGGTTCCACTCCGGTGATCTCGGCTATTTCGACGAGGCGGGCTACCTGTATATCGTCGACCGGGTCAAGGACGTGGTCAATTCCGGCGGCGTGCTGGTGTCCAGTCGCGAAGTGGAGGAAGTCATCTACAAGCACCCGGCGGTATCGGAGGTGGCGGTGATCGCCCTGCCCGACCCGCGCTGGATCGAAGCGGTGTGCGCGGTGGTGGTGCTGCGTGAGGGTGAGGAAGCCTCGGCGGAGGCGCTGATGGAGTGGGCGGGCCAGGGGCTGGCCCGCTACAAGGTGCCCAAGCGGGTATTCTTTGCCGACAGCTTGCCGGTGAATCCCTCCGGCAAGGTCCTCAAGCGGGAGCTGCGGGAGCGTTTCGCGGACCAGGCCAGCGGGGGCTGAGGCCCGCACGACCGGGTGGCAAGCAGGGTCGCCCCGGGCGCTGAAGCCCGGGGGCTGGGTGCCGCCTCTCAGTCGCCCTTGCCGAGCCCGGCCAGCTGGGAAATATCCGCTACCTGCAGGAAGCGCTGGCGCAGGGCGTGCAGCAGGTTCAGGCGGTTGCGACGCAGGGCCTCGTTGTCGCTGTTGACCATGACACCATCGAAGAAGGCATCCACCGGCTGCTGCAGCGCCGCCAGGCAGGACAGCGCCTCCGTGTAGCGCCCCGCCGCCAGATGCGTTCCACTGGTTTCACCCAGTGTGCGGAGTTGTTCGGCGAGCTGGCGCTCTTCCGTCGCTTCCAGCAAGTCGTCGTCAACGTCGCCAAAGCGGTAGCCGGATTCCAGCTTGTCGAGAATGTTGCCCACGCGCTTGTTGGCGGCGGCCAGTGCCTCCGCCTCGGGCAGGCGGGTGAAGGCGTCCACTGCCTTGACCCGGCGCTGGATATCCAGCGGGCGCGAGGGCCGGTTGGCACTCACGGCGCGGAACACCTCGACCGGGATGCCATCCTCTTCATACCAGGCGCGGAAGCGCTCCAGTACATAGTCGAGCACCTGCTCGGCGCAATCCGCCTGCAGGGTGTCCTCAGGGAACTGTCCTACCGCCAGGGCCAGGCACTCGCGCAGGTCGAGGTCCAGCTCCTTTTCCACCAGGATGCGCAGTACCGCCAGAGAGGCGCGGCGCAGGGCAAAGGGGTCCTTGGAGCCGGTGGGCGGCTGGCCAATGCCGAAGATGCCCACCAGGGTGTCCAGGCGGTCGGCCAGGGCGACTGCTGCCGCGGTCAGGCCCTCGGGCAGCCGGTCCCCGGCAAAGCGCGGCCAGTACTGCTGTTCCAGGGCGTCGGCAACCGCGGGGTCCTCGCCGTCGTGGCGCGCATAGTAGGCGCCGGCAATGCCCTGCATGTCGGCGAACTCGAGCACCATCTCGGTGGTCAGGTCGGCCTTGCCCAGCAGGCCCGCACGCTGGGCCAGCTCCGCCGGACTGCCCAGGCGCTGCGCCAGCTCACCGGCGAGCCGGGAGACGCGGCGAGCCTTGTCGTGCAGGGTGCCCAGCTGCTGCTGGAACACGACATTGCGCAGGTCGTCGACCCGGGAGGCCAGGCTGCGCTTGCGGTCGGTCTCGAAGAAGAAGGCGGCGTCGCTCAGGCGCGGCCGGATCACCCGCTCGTTGCCGGCGATCACCTGGGCCGGGTCCCGGCTCTCGATATTGGCCACGGTGATGAAGTGGGGCAGCAGGCGCCCTTCGCCATCCACCACGTGGAAGTACTTCTGGTGCTCCTTCATGGAGGAGATCAGGGCTTCCGCGGGGACGTCGAGGAAGCGCTCCTCGAAGTTGCCGGTCAGCGCCACTGGCCACTCCACCAGGCCGGTGACTTCCTCCAGCAGGTCGGGGTCGATGACTGCATTGGCTTTCAGCGCGCTGGCTTCCACCTCGACCTGCTCGCGGATCATCGCCTGGCGCTCGTCGAAGCTGGCGACCACGTGAGCCGCGGCCAGTGCCGCGGGGTAGTCCCCGGGCTGCTTGAGCACAATCTCGCCACTGCTGTGGACCCGGTGGCCGCGGGTGACATTGCCCGTGGGCAGGCCCAGGACTTCGCCAAAGTTCGATTCGCTGCCGAGCATGGCGACCACCCAGTGTACCGGGCGCACGAACTCCACTCGGCTGGCGCCCCAGCGCATGCGCTTGGCTACCGGCAGTTCGCGGATGCTTTCGTGGATGATCTCGTTGAGGCAGTCCCGGGTGCGCGCACCGGCCTGGGTGCTACGCAGGCCCAGGCGCGGCCCCTTGGGCGTCTCGATGACCTGCAGCTGGTCGGGCTCGACGCCCTGCTTGCGGGCAAAGCCCAGGGCCGCCGGCTTCCACTCGCCGGCCTCGTCCCGGGCCTGGGCCGCCGGCGGGCCGAGGGTCTCGACCTCGCGGTCCTCGGCCTGCAGGGCCACGCTCTCCACCAGCACCGCCAGGCGCCGCGGCGAGGCGAACCATTGCACCGCACCAAAGCTCAGTTCGCGCTGTTGCAGCCCGGCCAGAATGCCGTCGCGGAAGGCCAGCCCCAGGACTTTCAGGGATTTCGGTGGCAGCTCCTCGGTGCCCAGCTCTACCAGCAGCGTTTCGGTCTGGCTCATGCGCTGGCCTCCCCTGCCGGTGCCAGCTCACGGCGCAGGCTCTCCTCGGCCATGGGGAAACCGAGTGCCGCGCGGGCATCGTAGTAGGCCTGGGCCACGCCGCGCGCCAGGGTGCGTACCCGCAGGATATAGCGCTGGCGCTCGGTGACTGAAATCGCGTGCCGGGCATCCAGCAGGTTGAAGGTGTGGGAGGCCTTCATCACCATCTCATAGGCGGGCAGGGGCAGGTTCAGCTCCACGAGACGTTGCGCCTCCTTCTCACAGTGGTCGAACTGGGCGAACAGCCAGTCGGTGTCCGCCTCCTCGAAGTTGTAGCGGGACATCTCCACCTCGTTCTGGTGGTAGACATCGCCGTAGGTGACGTCGCCGGCCGGCCCGCGGGCCCAGACCAGGTCGTAGATGCTGTCGACACCCTGCAGGTACATGGCGATGCGCTCGAGCCCGTAGGTGATTTCGCCGGTGACCGGGAAACACTCCAGGCCACCGGCCTGCTGGAAGTAGGTGAACTGGGTGACTTCCATGCCGTTCAGCCAGACCTCCCAGCCCAGGCCCCAGGCGCCCAGGGTGGGTGACTCCCAGTTGTCCTCGACGAAGCGGATGTCATGCACGGCACTGTCGATACCCAGGGTCTTCAGGGATTCCAGGTAGAGTTCCTGAAAATCCGCCGGGGACGGCTTCATCACCACCTGGAACTGGTAGTAGTGCTGCAGGCGGTTGGGGTTTTCGCCGTAGCGGCCATCGGTGGGGCGGCGGCTGGGCTGTACATAGGCGGCGTTCCAGTTTTCCGGTCCCACAGCGCGCAGGAAGGTGGCCGGGTGAAAGGTGCCGGCACCGACCTCCATGTCCAGGGGCTGCAGCACCACGCAGCCCTTGCCGGCCCAGAAGGTCTGCAGCCGGAGAATGAGTTCCTGGAAGGTCAGTGTTTCCGTGGGCACAGGTCACCTGTTCGCGGTTGGCACAAAAGGCCGGTATTATACAGGCTCTCGCCACGGGGGCATACGTCGCCCCGTGCCCACAGGCACCCCGCGGGTGCCCGACCATTACACTATCGAGGAATCCCGTGATTTACGGAAAACTGGTGGCGGGCCTGCTCGGCCTGCTCATAGCCGGCCCACTGGGGCTGCTGATTGGTCTGGCCCTGGGGCACCTGTTCGATCGCGGCCTGCTGCAGACCTTGCGGGCGGGTTCACCCGAGGCAGTGGCGCGCGCCCGGGAGGTGTTTTTCGAGACCACCTTCTTGCTCCAGGGGCACCTGGCCAAGGCCGACGGTCGCATTTCCGAGGAGGAGGTCGCCCACACCGAGGAAGTTTTCCGCCACATGGGGCTGGATGCGGCCCGTCGCCAGCGGGCGATCGAGCTGTTCCGCCGCGGCGCCGCGGCGGATTTCGACCTCGTCGGTACGGTCACCACCTTCCGCGAGGTGTGTGGCAAGCGCCCTGCCCTGCGGGAAACCCTGCTGCTGTTCCTGGTCTCCCTGGCCCTGGCGGATCGCCAGCTGGACCCGGCAGAGCACCGTACCCTGCGCCAGATTGCCGGCCTGCTGGGCTTCAGCGACGCCCAGCTGGAGCAGCTGCTGCGCATGGCGCGGGCCCAGGAGCAGTTCCACAGCCGCCCCGGCGGCGGTGCCCAGGCGGACACCCCGGACCGCCTGCAGGCGGCCTACGAGGCCCTCGGGGTCAAGCCGGAGATCTCCGATGCTGAGCTCAAGCGCGCCTATCGCAAGCTGATGAGCGAGCACCACCCGGACAAGCTGGCGTCCCGCGGGGTGCCCGAGGAAGTGATCCGCCTAAGCACCGAGCGCTCCCAGGAAATCACCGCCGCCTACGAGCTGATCCGCAAGCACCGCGATCGCAAGTGACGGCGCGGCAGCTTGCCCACGGGGGTGCAGCCTGTCGCGCCCTCAGCGCCCGGGTAACGGGGCGCGCGGTTCACGCGCAGGTCAGAGCCGCCAGAACATGGGCGTGAACAGCACCAGCAGGGTAAAGATCTCCAGGCGCCCCAGCAGCATCGCCAGGCACAGCATGCCCTTGGCGGCGTCGCTGATGCTGGCGTAGTTGGCACTCACCTCGCCCAGCCCCGGTCCCAGGTTGTTAAGGCTGGCCGCCACCGCGGAAAAGGCGGTGAGGAAATCCAGGCCGGTGGCCAGCATGCCCAGCATCAGGGTGACAAACACGAACATGTAGACGGCGAAAAAGCTCCACACCGCGCTGACCATGCTGGCCTCGACCCGCCGGCGGCCGATTTTCAGGGGAATGATCGCCTTGGGGTGGACCAGCTGCTTGAGCTCGCGGATGCCCTGCTTGGTGATGAGCATCAGGCGCACCGCCTTGATGCCGCCGGCGGTGGAACCGACGCAGCCGCCCATGAAGGACATCATCAGGAGCAGTACCGGGAGGAAGGTCGGCCAGAGGCTGAAGTCGGTGGCGCCAAAGCCCGTGGTTGTGGCGATCGACACGGTGTGGAAGAGGCCCTGTACCAGCCCGTGTTCCACGCTCAGTGCCCCGCTGAGGATCAGGTAGCTGCACACTACCGCGCTACCCAGCAGCATCACCCCGAGGAAAAAGCGCGATTCCGAGTCCTGTCGATAGGCGCCCAGGCTGCGCCGGCGCCAGGCCATGAAGTGCAGGCCGAAGTTCATCGCCGAGACCAGCATGAACAGGGTGCAGATGAGCAGGATGGCGTCGCTCTCGAAGTAGCCCATGCTGGCGTCGTGGGTGGAAAAGCCGCCGATGGCGACGGTGGAAAAGGCGTGGGCCACGGCATCGAAGCCGCTCATCCCCGCCGCCAGATAGGCCAGGGCGCAGATTGCGGTCAGGGCGACGTAGACCACAAACAGAGCCTTGGCGGTTTCCGCAATACGCGGGGTCAGTTTGCGGTCCTTGGTCGGGCCGGGTATCTCCGCGCGATACAGCTGCATGCCCCCGATGCCCAGCATGGGCAATACCGCGACCGCGATGACGATGATGCCGATGCCCCCCAGCCACTGCAGCAGCTGCCGGTAGATGAGAATCGACCGGGGCAGATCGTCGAGACCGGTGATCACCGTGGCCCCGGTGGTGGTTAGCCCGGAGATGGACTCGAAGACCGCGTCCATGGGGCTCAGGCGCAGGCTTTCCGCCAGGGCGAAGGGCAGCGCACCGGCCAGGCCCAGTACGGTCCAGAACAGCGAGGTGACCAGGAAGCCGTCGCGAATTCGCAGCTCCTGGCGGGCGTACTGGAAAGGCAGCCAGAGCACGAAGCCGGCAAGGAAGGTCAGGCCGAGGGCGGTGACGAAACTGGTAGCGGTGCTGTCTTCTTCCAGCAGGGCCACCAGCAGCGGCACCAGCAGGGTGCTGCTGAACAGCATGAGCAGCAGGCCGAGAATGCGCAGGGTAACGGTGAGATGCACGTCGCCCCCTCAGAAGAAGCCGAAACCGACGGCGAACAGCTTTTCCACCGCCGAGATCCGGCTGCGATCCACCAGAAACAGGATGACGTGATCCTCGGTCTCGATCACCACATCGCGGTGGGCGATCAGCACCTCTTCCCCGCGCACCACGGCGCCGATGGTCACCCCCTCGGGCAGCGGAATTTCGTCGATGCGCCGGCCGACTACCTTGGAGGAGTAGGCGTCGCCCCGCGCCGTCAGCTCGATCGCCTCGGCGGCACCGCGCCGCAGGGAGTGCACCATGCTGATATCGCCCCGGCGCACGTGGGTGAGCAGGCTGCCGATGGTGATTTGCTGGGGAGAGATGGCGATGTCGATCTCGTCCCCCACCAGGTCGGCGTAGGCCGGGTTGGTGATCAGGGTGATCACCTTCTTGGCGCCCATGCGCTTGGCCAGCATCGACATCATGATGTTGGATTCGTCGTTATTGGTGAGGGCGCAGAAGACATCGGTGGATTCGATATTTTCCCCGGTGAGGAGCGCCGGCTCGGAGGCGCTGCCGTGGAGCACGATGGCATGGCGCAGGCTTTCCGACAGTACCCGGCATCTCTCGTAGGACTGCTCGATCACCTTAACCTGGTAGTCCGCTTCAATGCGCAGGGCGAGGGTGGCGCCGATATTGCCACCGCCGGCGATCATCACCCGGTGATAGGGCTTGTCGACCTTGCGCAGCTCGGACATCACCGCGCGGATGTCCTTGCGCGCGGCAATGAAAAAGACCTCGTCGTCGGCCTCCACTACCGTATTGCCTTCGGGAATGATGGCGCGGTCGCGACGGAAGATCGCGGCGACGCGGGTATCCACTCGCGGCATGTGTTGGCGAATGGCCTGCAGCTCCTCGCCGACAATGGGGCCGCCGTGATAGGCGCGCACGGCCACCAGCTGGGCGCGGCCCTCAGCGAAATCCAGTACCTGAAGGGCGCCCGGGTTGGCGATCAATTCGACAATGCTCTTGGTCACCAGTTGTTCCGGCCCGATGATCACGTCCACCGGGATGTGGTCGGGGGTGAACAGTTTTTCCTGGTGGGCCAGGTAGTCGGGGGAGCGCACCCGCGAGATCTTGGTGGGGGTGTTGTAGAGAGTGTGGGCGATCTGGCAGGCCATCATGTTGATCTCGTCGCTGTTGGTCACGGCGATCAGCATGTCGGCGTCTTCGGCGCCGGCCTGGTACAGAGTGATTGGGTGGGAGGCCGCACCGGTGACGGTACCGATATCCAGGCGCTCCTGCAGGGCGCGCAAGCGGTCGGCATCCATGTCCACCACGGTAATATCGTTCTGTTCATTGGCCAGGTGCTCGGCCAGTGTGCCTCCCACCTGACCGGCACCGAGAATGATGATCTTCATGCTGGCGCTAGCCCCGCCTCGAATTCATGGCACCTTAATGAAAAGCCTGCGGAATTGTAAGCGCTGGCCAGGCACATTTTTCTACAGCGTCGCCTCAGTCGCCTTTGCGCAGCAGGGCGTAGTAAAGCCCATCGCTGCCATCGGCGGCGGGCAGCCACTGCCGGCCCGCCGGGCGGCTCTGGCCGGAGTGCACGGGCAGTTCCAGCAGCCGGGCGTCGTCATGACGCTGCAGAATGCGCATCACCACTTCGTGGTTCTCCGTGGCAAGGATCGAGCAGGTGACGTAGAGCAGGTGCCCACCCGCGGCCAGCAAGGGCCACAGGCCCTCCAGAATCTCCACTTGCTGCCGCGCCATGGCCGCCAGGTCCGCGGGCCGGCGCAGCAGCTTGATGTCCGGGTGGCGGCGAATCACGCCGGTGGCGGAGCACGGAACATCCGCGAGAATGCCTTGGAATTGCCCTCTCTGCAGCACCGAGGGTGGCTGCGCGGCATTCCCGGTGACCAGCTCCGCCTGCAAGCCCAGCCGGCTGAGATTTTCCCGGACCCGGGCCAGGCGCTCCGGGTCGACATCCATTGCCGTCAGCGCCAGTTGCGGGTGGTGTTCGAGCAGGTGACAGGCCTTGCCGCCGGGGGCGGCACAGGCGTCCAGCACGCGATCGCCCGGGGCAAGCGGCAGCAGCTGGGCGGCGAGCTGGGCGGCCTCGTCCTGCACCGAGACCTGGCCGGCGTGGAAGCCAGGCAGCTCGGCGACGTCCACCGGCTGTGCCAGGGTCAGGGCGTCCGCACTCAGCTGGCCCGCGGTGGCCGCCAGGCCCGCGGTGCGCAGTGCCTCGCGATAGTCGTCCCGGGAGAGGCGCTGGCGGTTCACACGCAGGGTCATGGGCGGGGGAGCGTTATTGGCGTGGATGATCGCTTCCGCCTGGGCCGGCCATTCGCGGTGGATGGCGTCATAGAGCCAGGGTGGGTGAGCAGCGGCGGCGGCTGCGGGCAGGCTGGCAACCAGCGTCTCAGCCTCGCGCTGGTAACGTCGCAGGACGGCGTTGCACAGCCCGCGGGCCCAGTCCTTGCGCAGGACCCGGGTGGCACCCACGGTGGCGGCGACCGCGGCGTGGTCGGGAATGCGCATGGCCTCCAGCTGATAGAGCCCCAACAAGAGCAGTGCCTGGATATCGCGGTCCTTGTCGCGCAGGGGCTTGTCGAGCAAGGGGGTCAGCTGGGCCTGCAGCCGCGGGTAGAGCCGCAGGCAGCCGTAGCAGAGTTGTTGCAGGAGGCCGCGATCCCGCGCAGATACCTTTTCCAGCGCCGCCGGCAGGCAGGCGTTGAGGGTGCTGCCGCCGAGTACGCGGGCCAGAGTCTGCGCGGCCACTGCTCGCAGTGCCGTGCCGCGATCTGCGGCCACTAGCTTTTCCCCCGGGCGGCCGTAGCGGCAGCGGAGGGTGTTGTATCAGCGCTTTCCGGCAGGAGGAAGCGTGCGCCGGCCCGCAGCCAGTCGGCCCGGGCATTCAACACGGCGTCGATGGCGAGGGGTTTGCCGCCGGGCAGCTGCAGGCGGGTGATCTTCAGCACCCCCTGCCCGCAGGCTACCCGCAGGCCATCGCGGTCGGCATCCAGCAGGGTGCCGGGCTCAGTGCCGGGCTTCACCCCGGGCAGGGCTTCGGCGGCCCAGATGCGCAGGCGCTCGCCGCTTTCCAGCACACTGAAGCAGACCGGGAAGGGGTTGAAGGCGCGCACCCTGCGCGCCAGCACCTCGGCGGACTGGCGCCAGTCGAGCTGCGCCTCTGCCTTGTCGATCTTGTGGGCGTAGGTGGCGCGTTGGTCGTCCTGGGGCTCTGCCCCGGTGAGGTATTGTTGCAGTTGCTCCAATACCTGCAGAAGTAGCGGCGGGCCGAGATCCGCCAGCCGGTCGTGCAGTTCGCCACCGGTGGTATCCGCGTCGATCGGACAGTGGGCGGTGGCCAGCATCGGGCCGGTATCCAGGCCGGCCTCCATCTGCATCAGGGTCACGCCGGTCTCGCCATCGCCCGCTTCGATCGCCCGCTGTATGGGGGCAGCACCGCGCCAGCGCGGCAATAGTGAGGCGTGCACGTTCAGGCAGCCGAAGGTGGGGGTGTCGAGCACCACCTGGGGCAGGATCAGCCCGTAGGCCACGACCACCATGACATCGGCCTCGAAGCCGGCCAGGGTGGCCTGCGCCGATGCATCGCGCAGGCTGACGGGTTGCTCGACCGGCAGCCCCGCCTCCAGGGCCAGCTGCTTCACCGGGCTGGCCTGGAGGCGCTTGCCGCGACCGGCGGGCCGGTCGGGCTGGGTATACACGGCGACAATCTGGTGACGGCTGTCCAGCAGTGCCTGCAGATGCCGGGCGGCGAACTCGGGGGTGCCCGCGAAAATCAGGCGCAGGGACCGCTCAGGCACGACGACGGTGTTCTTTTTCCAGCTTCTTGCGAATGCGCTGGCGCTTCAGAGGCGAAATGTAATCGACGAAGAGCTTGCCGTCGAGGTGGTCAATCTCGTGCTGCAGACAGATCGCCAGCAGGCCGTCGAGCTCGCGGGTGAAAGTCTCGCCATCGCGGTCCAGGGCGGTGACACGCACGCGCCGGGGGCGCTGCACCGTCTCGTAGAAACCGGGTACCGAGAGACAGCCCTCGTCGTATTCGCCCAGTTCCGGCTCCAGTACCGTCACTTCCGGATTGATGAAGACCTGCGGCTCGCTGTGGTCTTCGCTGAGATCAATGACCAGCACGCGCTGATGCACGTCCACCTGGGTAGCCGCGAGACCGATGCCGCGGGCGGCGTACATGGTTTCGAACAGGTCGTCGATCAGGGCGCGGGTCGCGTCGCTCACCTCACTCACCGGTTCTGCGCGGGTGCGCAGGCGCGGATCGGGGAATTCGAGGATATCGAGTACGGCCATGCTGGGGTGCCTGTCAGGAAGGAAGTGAATTGCTTACATCGGGTCTTGCCTCGGGCGCCTGCCCGCCGCAAACTGTGGCTATTATATAACCGCGAGCCCGGTGGTGCCCAGCGCCTTCGCCGGTCAGCCTGTGAACAGGCCGGGGGTGGCCGGTATCACCGGCGACAGCTGACCCGCCGGGGGGCTTGGGGACAATCGTGCGCTGAATGGGATCACGACCATGAGAAAGCAGGGACTGACACTTTACCTGTTGCTGTGCTGCCTGTGCTTCAGCGCCGGCCTGCGGGCACTGGATCTGCGCGACGATGCCCCGGAGACCTATGTGGTCAAGCGGGGGGACACTCTCTGGGGCATTTCCGGCATGTACCTGGAGCAGCCCTGGCTGTGGCCAGAGCTCTGGGAGGTCAATCCGCAGATCGATAACCCCCACCTGATCTACCCCGGGGACGAGTTGTACCTGGTCTGGGTCGACGGGCAACCCCGCCTGCGCCTGCGCCGCGGCCGAGAGGTCAAGCTGCACCCGGAGATGCGTATATCGGCCCTCGATCTGGCCATTCCCGCGATTCCCCTGGATGAAATCGGCCCCTTTCTCAAGCGCCACCGGATCGTCGATGCCGGCGCCCTGAATGGGTCTCCCTACGTCGTGGCCGGTGACCAGGGGCACCTGCTGAGCGCGCCCGGAGACCGCATTTTTGGCCGCGGTGAGTTCGTTGGCGAGGAGCGCGCCTACGGGATCTTCCGCCCCGGTGAAGCCTACCGCGACCCCCTGACCGGCGAGCTGCTCGGCTACCACGCGCGGGATATCGGCAACGCCCGCCTGCTGAGCAGCCCCCGCGATGCGGTGGTGGAGCTGGAGGTCACCCGGGTCTCGGAGGAGGTGCGCATCGAGGATCGCTTGTTGCCCGAGGAGGAGCGCATCCTGGCGGCGACCTTTCATCCCCGGGCGCCAGAGCATCCCGTGGAGAACGGTTTCATGATCGCCGTGGATGGCGGCGTCAGCCAGATTGGCCCCGGGCATATCGTGGTTCTCAATCTCGGCGAACGCGAGAGCCTGGCGCCGGGCCATGTCCTGGCCATCTACCAGGATGGCGGCACGGTCTACGACCGGGTGGCCCAGGAGAATGTGCGCCTGCCCGATACCCGGGCCGGTCTGCTCATGGTCTTTGAGGTCTTCGAGCGGGCCAGTTACGCCCTGGTGCTCAAGGCGAGTCGCCCCGTGCGAATCATGGACAGGGTCGAGGAGCCCTGACGCGGCGCGGCGACCAGGGAGCGGTCGCCATCAAGAACGGGTCCGCAGCGGGCCCATTCGGCATCGGGAGAGGTGCCCATGTCAGTCGGACTGGACAGGGAGGGTCAGTGCTTGCTGCTGCACGCGGCGCCTTTTCTCGGCCGCCGCCAGCTGCAGTGCCTGTTCGCGCATTTTCGCAGTGTGCAGGCGGTCTGGGAGGCCGATTTGCCCGCCTGGCGTGCGGCGGGCCTCAGCGCCGCCGAGGCGCGGGGCCTGGAGGGCTTGCGGCGGCGCGGCACGTGTTCGGCGGCCCCGCGCGACCTGGGCCGCCAGCGCGAGCTGCTCGCCGCATTCGATGTCCGCATACTGGCGCTCGGTGAACCCGACTACCCGCCCCTGCTCGCCACCATTCCGGACCCACCCCCCTTACTCTATGTGCGCGGTTCAGCCGCCGCTCTGCAGCACCCGCAACTGGCCATCGTCGGCAGTCGCAAGGCCAGCCCCGCCGGCCTGGATCTGGCGCGAGAGATTGCCGGCGACCTGTCGCGGGCGGGGCTGACAATCACCAGTGGCCTGGCCCTGGGTATCGATGGCGCTGCCCACCGGGGTGCCCTGGAGGCAGCGGGTGTGAGCGTTGCGGTGATGGCGACGGGCGTAGAGGAGGTCTATCCCCGCCGGCATCGGGGGCTGGCCGGGGAGCTGCTTGAAAGGGGGGCGCTGGTCACGGAGTTCGCTCCCCTGACGCCGCCGGTACCGGGTCATTTTCCCGCCCGCAACCGCCTGATCAGCGGCTTGTCCCTCGGCGTGCTGGTGGTGGAGGCGGCGCGGCGTTCGGGCTCGCTGATCACCGCGGCCAGTGCGCTGGACCAGGGCCGCGAGGTCTTCGCTGTGCCCTGGTTCCCCCGCCACGCGGGCGGCCGCGGCGGTCTGCAGCTGCTGCGCGATGGCGCCAGTCTGGTGGAGACAGCCGAGGATATACTGCTGGCACTCGAGTTGTGGGCGGGTCAGCAGGCGCTTCCCCTGGGCGGTGCACCCGAAGCGCCCGAGGATCCCGGTTGCGGTGGGTCTGATTGCCGGCGGGTCTGGGCCCTGCTCGGTTACGAGGCTCGTGACTTGGAAACGCTTGCTGTCTCCCTGTCACTGCCCACGGACCGGCTGCTTGCCGCACTCACCGAGCTGGAGCTGGCCGGGCGCGTGCAGCAGGTGGGGGGTGGTTATCTGCGCACGCGCTGAAAGGCGCCGGTGTGCTAAGTGTCGACCTTGCTCCGCTGCCTGGGAATAGGTACATTCGGCTCGCCACCCGGGGGTCGCGGTGGTCTTCCACCCACCAACCGGGGGCCGATAGCTGGTGAACTCCCTGCATCTCAAATTTGCCGTCAACGCGCTCGCCGCCGGCGGCGTGATCGCCTGCGCCACGGAAGCCGTCTGGGGGCTCTCCTGTGACCCCGATGATCTGGACGCGGTGGCCAGCCTGCTGGCGCTGAAGCAGCGTCCGGTGGAAAAGGGCCTGATTCTTGTGGCCGGTGATGTCGCGCAGATCGCCGGCCTTTTGGCGCCCCTGGGCGAGACCCAGCGGGCCCGTCTCGCGCTGTCATGGCCCGGGCACACCACCTGGCTGATCCCCCACCACGGGCGCGTACCCGCCTGGATCCACGGTGGCCGGGACACGGTTGCCGTGCGGGTCACCGGTCACCCGGGCATGTCGGCCCTGACGCGTGCCTGGGGTGGGCCCCTGGTGTCGACCTCCTGCAATCCGGGCGGGGCACAGCCCGCGGTGCAGGCTTTTCAGGTGCAGCGCTATTTTCGCGGCCAGCTCGACTATGTGTTGCCGGGCGCGGTGGGCGGAGCGCGGCGACCCTCGGTGATTCGCGATCTGGCAACAGACGCGGTGCTGAGAACTTGACCCGTGTCATTAGAGTCCCCGGGGCGCGACCCGTATAATGCCGCCCCTTCGCAGTGACGACGGATACAGCCATGGACAGTGAAGCGGTCAAGGACTACCTGCTGGGCCTGCAGGATGAGATCTGCCGGCAGCTGGCGGAAGAGGATGGCGAGCGGGACTTCATCACCGACCAGTGGGAGAGACCCGGTGGTGGCGGTGGGCGCAGCCGCGTGCTCAGTGACGGTGGGGTATTCGAGAAGGCCGGGGTCAACTTCTCCCACGTCCGCGGCGAAGGCCTTCCGCCCTCTGCGTCCGCTTCGCGACCGGAGCTGGCCGGACGCAGTTTCCAGGCCATGGGCGTGTCCCTGGTGATCCACCCGCGCAACCCCCGGGTGCCCACCTCCCACGCCAACGTGCGCTTCTTCGTGGCGGAGAAGCCGGGCGAGCCGCCGGTCTGGTGGTTCGGCGGTGGCTACGATCTCACGCCCTACTACGGCTACCGCGAGGACTGCGTGCACTGGCACCGTGTCGCCCGGGATGCCTGCGCGCCCTTTGGGGAAGCGGTCTACCCCCGCTACAAGCAGTGGTGTGACGAGTACTTCCATCTGCCCCATCGGCATGAGCCCCGCGGTGTCGGCGGCCTGTTCTTCGATGACCTCAACGAGTGGGGCTTCGAGCGCTGCTTCGATTTCCTGCGCGCCGTGGGGGACTCCTACCTGCCCGCCTACCGGCCGATTGTGCAGCGGCGCCGCGATGAGCCCTGGGGCGAGCGGGAGCGGCAATTCCAGCTTTACCGCCGGGGGCGCTATGTGGAGTTCAATCTGGTCTACGACCGGGGTACCCTCTTTGGCCTGCAGTCCCAGGGCCGCACGGAGGCGATTCTGATGTCGCTGCCCCCGCTGGTGCGCTGGGAGTATGATTACCACCCCGAGCCCGGCAGTGCTGAGGCCGAGCTCACCGATTACTACCTGCGTGACCGGGACTGGTTGCGGGAAGATTGAACAGGGAGGTCGGCCCATGTCCGACAAGTACGCCGTATTCGGCAACCCGATCAAGCACAGCAAGTCTCCGGCCATCCACGCGGCCTTTGCGGCCCAGTGCGGCCAGGATATCCAGTATCGCGCTGTGCGGGTGGAGACCGGTGACTTCCAGCGTGCAGCCCGCTGTTTTTTCGAGGCAGGCGGCAGTGGGCTGAATGTCACGGGGCCGTTTAAAGAGGAAGCCTTTGCCTTTGCCGACAGCCTCAGTCCGCGGGCAGCGCGGGCGGGAGCAGTGAATACGCTGACCCGCGGCGAGGACGGCGGTATTGCCGGGGATACCACCGACGGTATCGGCCTGGTGCGCGACATGGTGGCCAACCTGGGGTGGCAGCTGCAGGGCCGTCGCATCCTCCTGTTGGGGGCCGGGGGTGCTGCCCGGGGTGTCATGGAGCCGCTGTTGCGGGAGCGCCCCGCCGGGCTGGTGGTGGCGAACCGGACCGCCGCCCGAGCGGAAGCCCTGGTGGCCGACTTCAGCGATCTTGGCCCGGTTGCGGGCGGCGGTTACGAGTGCCTCGAGGGACAGCAGTTCGACCTGCTGATCAACGCCACCAGCACCGGTCTGCAGGGTGGCATGCCGCCGCTGCCGGACAGCCTGTTGACCGAGCGCAGCTGCTGCTACGACATGGTCTACGGTCCTGAGCCGACTCCCTTCATGCGCTGGGCGGCCCAGCACGCCGCCTGGGCAGTGGCCGATGGCCTCGGCATGCTGGTGGAACAGGCCGCCGAGGCCTTTTATATCTGGCGGCGCGTACGTCCGACGACACAGCCGGTGATCTCCCAGATGCGGGATTTGCTGGCAGCGGCCTGATCCCGGCGGGGGCTTGGCCAAGCGCAGTCCGCTAGCCGGATTGCGCCTGCAGGTGACGCTCCTTGAGGCGCACGTAGTTGTCGGCGCTGTAGCGGAAGTAGGCCAGTTCCTTCTCGCTCAATGCCCGGGCTTCCCGGGCCGGGCTCCCCGTGTAGAGGTAGCCGCTGCGCAGGGTTTTGCCGGGTGTCACCAGGGCGCCCGCGGCGATAACCACCTCGTCTTCCACCACCGCGCCGTCCATCACGGTTGCCCGCATGCCGACCAGTACCCGGTCGCCGATCCGGCAGCCGTGGAGGATGGCCCCGTGGCCCACGGTGACATCGCTGCCGATGAGCAGTGGCCAACCGTCGGGGTTGTAGGGGCCCGCATGGGTAATATGCAGTATGGCGCCGTCCTGGATGCTGGTGCGCGCGCCGACCCGGATACGGTGCATGTCGCCGCGAATGACCGCCTGGGGCCAGACCGAGACATCGTCGTCCAGTGCCACGTCACCCAGCACAACGGCGCTGGGATCGATCATCACCCGTGCACCGAGCCGGGGCCGATGGCCCTCGAAGGTGCGCACTGAACTGGCGGGGTCTTGCGACATGTCGGTCCTCCCGGTTTGAAATTGCTACAATAGCGGCTCATTAGCAGGCTGGCCAGTGCCGGCCGCCGGAGGAGGACCCATGTCTACCGCCACCCGCCGCTTCATCGCCGGCGCCGTCTGCCCCCGCTGTGCCGCCATGGACACCATCCTGGTCGACAGCGACACCGACTGTCGCGAGTGCGTCGAGTGCGGCTTTACCGATCAGCGTCCCGGGGACACGGTCAGCGAACCCGCCACCCGGGTCAGCCGCCCCTCTGCCCGGCGGGTGGAGACCCGCGCCGAGCCGGTGCGCCTGATGGATCCCGCCAAGCCCGGCAAGGGGCGCTGAGAGCTCAGTCCACGGTGCCGGTCGGGTTCCAGCCTTCTGCGGACTGACGCCGGCGAAAGCGCCGGTAGAGTGTGAAGCCGCGCGCGGCACTGAACAGGGTAAATGCCAGCCACAGGCCACTGTTGCCCCAGTCCCGGGTCAGGTACCAGGCGGGCAGATAGACCAGCCCCGTGCTCACCAGCATCGAACGCATCAGGTCCCGTGTGCAGGCCGCTCCGATGAATACGCCGTCAAACAGGTAGGCCGGCGCAGTCACCAGCGGCAGCAGCACCAGCCAGGGGCCATAGTGATGCAGCAGTGCCAGGACCTCGGGCAGGTCGGTCAGCTGCCGGAACAGCCACGGGCCGCTCAGCAGGAACAGCAGGCTCATGCTGCCCGCCGTAGCCAGGCACCATAGGGCACTGCGCTCCACCGCCGCGGTAAATCCCGCATTGTCGCCCGCCCCTGCGCGCTGTCCGGCCAGGCCCTCGGCGGCGAAAGCGAAACCGTCCATGGCGTAGGCGGTGACCATCACCAGCTGCATCAGCAAGGCATTGGTCGCCAGGGTGGCGGCGCCGAATTTTTCGCCCATGGCGGTGAAAAAGGCCAGGGCGCCCAGCAGGCAGATGGTGCGCAGGAACAGGTGCCGGTTGGCGTGCAGCAGGGGCAGGAAGTGTCGCGGCTCGCGCAGCAGGGCCGGGAAGTCGCGCCGCCAGCCGAGCACTTGCCGCTGCACCACCCACAGCGCCATGCCGCAGCCGAGGTACTCCGCCAGCAGCGTCGCCATCGCCGCCCCCTTGCTGGCGAGCCCCAGGCCCAGGATCAGCAGGACGTCCAGCAGGATATTGCTGAGGTTGGTCAGCAGCAGGATGGCCAGGGGCCAGCGGGTATCCTGGCGCCCGATGCACCAGCCGACCACGGCGTAGGTGACCAGCACGGCGGGAGCGCTGGCGATGCGGATGGCGGTGTATTCCCGGGCCAGGGGCAGCAGCTCGGCGTCGGGTGCCATCAGGGCAAAGCCCAGGTCCAGCCACAGGGGGTGGGCCAGCCATACCGCCAACGCCAGGCCCAGGGCCAGCCACATGGCGCGCCCCAGCTCGCGCTCCGCCCTCGCCTGCGAGCCCGCCCCGAGGGCCCTGGCGACCCGCCCGGTGGTGCCCATGCGCAGGAAGCCGAAGCCCCAGTAGAGGAAGGAGAGCAGAGCGGCGCCGAGGGCAACCGCGCCGAGATAGCGGCTGCTGTCCAGGTGGCCGAGGATGGCTGCATCCACCAGGCCGAGCAGCGGGACCGAGAGGTTGGCGAGAATGGCGGGCCAGGCAATTCCCCATATCTTGTAGTCCAGGCTCTTTAGTGTTGCCATATCTGGGGGTTCTGGCGGTGCGCCTGCCCTGCTCTCCGGGTGCCGATTCAAAACCCTCACAATATCAGCATCTTGGTGTTAATTGGTGCAAAGTTTGGCTATAATCCCGCCGCCCTGCCTGCGGCAGCTTGTCGCAGCCAGGGGACACAGTCAGCTGGTACGAGCACAAGCCTCTCCATCTCCCCTTCACCCTTGAAGGGCTGCGGCCCGGGTCAATCGCGACCTCAAGATGCGGCCGGAACAGTGGCCGCGCCCAAGCGGTGCAGGCGGAGAGCAGCGCGTTCGGTTGGGGGGAAGTCTTTAAACAGGTTATGGAGACACGGGAAATGGTCTTGAAAGCGAAGCGGCTGTGCAAGCTGGCGCTTGGTCCTGTGCTGATGTTGCTGAGTCTGGCCAGTGCTGGTGCTTTGGCGGCGAGCAGCAAGGTGAACGAAGTGAATATGCCGCCCGGCGTCACTGAAGTGGGCCAGCGAATCTACGATCTGCACATGTTGATCCTCTGGATCTGTGTGGTGATCGGTGTGCTGGTGTTCGGGGTGATGTTCTACTCCATCTACCACCACCGCAAATCCCGTGGCGTGACACCCGCGACCTTCCACGAGAGTACCAAGGTGGAAATCGCCTGGACCGTGGTTCCCTTCCTGATCCTGATCGGTATGGCGGTGCCCGCCACCTCCACCCTGCTGGAGATCTACAACACCGACGACGCCGAACTGGACGTGCTGATCACCGGCTACCAGTGGAAGTGGAAGTACGAATACATTAATGAAGACGGCGAGAACGTCGAATTCTTCAGTAACCTGCGTACCCCCCAGACGGAAATCTACAACGCCGAAGCCAAGGGCGAACACTACCTGCTGGAAGTGGACGAGCCCATGGTGATCCCGGTGGATACCAAAGTCCGCCTGCTGCTCACTGCCAACGACGTGATCCACTCCTGGTGGGTGCCCGAGCTGGCGGTGAAGAAAGATGCGATCCCCGGCTTCATCAACGAGGCCTGGACTCAGGCCAGTGAGGAAGGCATCTACCGCGGCCAGTGCGCCGAGCTCTGCGGCAAGGACCACGGCTTCATGCCGGTGGTGGTCAACGCGGTGAGCCAGGAAGAATTCGACAGCTGGCTGGCTGACAAGCAGGCCAAGGCCGCGGAGATCCGCGAGCTGATGGCGCAGACCTTCACCATGGACGAGCTGATGGAGCGCGGCAAGGCGGTCTACGAGCGCAACTGCCTGGCCTGTCACGGTGCCAACGGCGAAGGTGGCGTGGGTACGGCAATCGCCGGCAGCGCCATCGCCACCGGGCCGGTTTCCGGTCACCTGAATGTGGGTATCAATGGCGTGCCGGGCACTGCAATGCAGGCCTTCGGCGGTCAGATCAACGATGTGGAAATGGCGGCGGTGATCACCTATCAGCGCAATGCCTTTGGCAACAACATGGGTGACATGGTTCAGCCCATCGATGTGTACAACCACAAAAACGGCTGATTGGAGGAGTTAACGATGGGCGATCATCATCACGGTCCTGCCAAGGGCCTCAGTCGGTGGCTGTTCACCACCAACCACAAAGATATTGGGACCATGTACCTGTGGTTCTCCTTTGCCATGTTCATCCTGGGCGGTGCCTTTGCGATGATCATCCGGGCGGAACTGTTCCAGCCCGGCATGCAGCTGGTTGAGCCGGCCTTCTTCAACCAGATGACCACCCTGCACGGGCTGGTCATGGTATTCGGCGCGATCATGCCCTCCTTCGTGGGCCTGGCCAACTGGATGATCCCGATGATGATCGGGGCGCCGGACATGGCCCTGCCGCGGATGAACAACTGGAGTTTCTGGATCCTGCCCCCGGCATTCCTGATCCTGGCCTCCACGCTGTTCATGGAAGGGGGTGCTCCCGCCTTCGGCTGGACCTTTTACGCACCGCTCTCCACCACCTACGCGCCGCCGTCGGTCACCTTCTTTATCTTCTCCATCCACGTGTTGGGCATGTCCTCCATCATGGGCGCGATCAACATCATCGCCACGGTGATGAACATGCGTGCGCCTGGCATGACCTACATGAAGATGCCGCTGTTCGTGTGGACCTGGTTGATCACCGCCTTCCTGCTGGTTGCCGTGATGCCGGTACTCGCGGGTGCGGTCACCATGATGCTGATGGATATTCACTTCGGCACCAGCTTCTTCTCCGCCGCTGGCGGCGGTGACCCGGTCCTGTTCCAGCACGTGTTCTGGTTCTTCGGTCACCCCGAGGTGTACATCATCATCCTGCCGGCTTTCGGTGTGGTCAGTCAGATCATCCCGACCTTTGCCCGCAAGCCGCTGTTTGGCTACGACTCCATGGTCTACGCCACGGCCTCCATCGCCTTCCTGTCCTTTATCGTGTGGGCGCACCACATGTACACGGTAGGCATGCCGGTCGCCGGTGAGCTGTTCTTCATGTACGCCACCATGCTGATCGCCGTCCCCACCGGGGTGAAGGTGTTCAACTGGGTCACCACCATGTGGCGCGGCGCCATGACCTTCGAAACCCCGATGCTGTTCTGCATGGGTTTCCTGGTGCTGTTCACCATCGGCGGTTTCACCGGCCTGATGCTGTCCATCGCGCCGGCTGACTTCCAGTATCACGACAGCTACTTCGTGGTGGCCCACTTCCACTACGTGATGGTTGCGGGTGCGGTGTTCTCCATGTCCGCCGCGGTCTACTACTGGCTGCCCAAGTGGTGCGGCAAGATGTACAGCGAAACCATGGGCAAGACCCACTTCTGGATCTCGTTCATCGGCTTCAACATCACCTTCTTCCCGCAGCACTTCGTGGGTCTGGCCGGCATGCCGCGCCGTATCCCCGACTATGCACTGCAGTTCGCCGATTTCAACATGATGTCCAGTATCGGCGCCTTTATCTACGGTGCTTCGCAGATCCTGTTCCTGTACAACGTGATTGCCACCATTGTGTCCGGCAAGCCCACTGACAAGGAAAAAGTCTGGGAAGGTGCCGAAGGTCTGGAGTGGACGGTTGCTACGCCTGCCCCCTACCACACCTTCGAGCGCCCCCCGGCGGTTCGCTGAAGGCAGAGAAACGAGGTAGGGAGAGATGCTCAAGGTCAGTCGCAATCCGGTTGTTGATACGGTCGCCAAGCTGGTGGTCACGGCGGTGGCAATGTTTGCCTTCGTGTTCGTGGTCATGGTGCCGCTCTACAACGTGCTTTGCGACGCCCTGGGCATCAACGGCAAGACCTCGGGCGAGGCCTATACCTCGGTTCAGGCGGGGGTGGACGAGACGCGGATGGTGACCATCCAGTTCGTCGCCACCAACAACGAGGGCATGCCCTGGGAGTTCGGGCCCAGCGTGAACTCGATGAAGGTGCACCCCGGTGCCAGCAATGACACCGTGTTTCACGCCAGCAACCCCCTGCCCGATGCCATGGTGGCCCAGGCGATCCCGAGTATCTCGCCGTCCCGGGCCGCGGCCTACTTCCACAAGACCGAGTGTTTCTGCTTTAACCAGCAGCCACTGGACGGGGAAAGCAGTGCGGAAATGCCCCTGCAGTTTATCGTCGATCGCGACCTGCCACAGGACATCCACACGATTACCCTTTCCTACACTATATTTGACGTGACGGACATGGTGCGCGGTGCTGTCGCCGCGCGCTGACCATTCGGCCGGGTGTGCCGGGTGCATTAACGGAGAATCCCAATGACAACCCAGAGTTCAGCAGAGTACGAGAAGTATTACGTACCGGAGAAAAGCAAGCTGGCGGTGTGTGCCACCCTCGGTCTCGTTACGAGTACCTTTGGTGCCGCCAATGTCATGAACGACATGACCTTCGGCGACGGCACCACGGGCAGCTCCTGGGGTATTTTTCTTGTCGGCCTGTTCATCTTCTCGGCCACGTTGTTCGGCTGGTTCCGCATGGCGATCAAGGAAAACCTCGCCGGCCTGAACAGCGCACAGCTGAAGAAATCCTATGTGCTGGGCATGTTCTGGTTCATCTTCTCCGAAGTGATGTTCTTCCTCGCCTTCTTCGGCGCCCTGTTCTACGTGCGCAACCTGGTTGGCCCCTGGCTGTCCGGTGAAGGGGATGGCGGTCGTATGAACCACCTGCTGTGGGAAGGTTTCCAGTACGCCTGGCCGATGCCCCAGACTCCCCAGGAAGCCGTGGGCGGCGTGGCCAACCAGCCGATTGCCAACATGGGTACCTTCCAGAGCTACGAGAAGAGCATGGCCTTCAGCGATGCGGCGGCCTGGTACCTGTGGTTGCCCTTGTGGAACACCATCATCCTGCTCTCCTCCTCGGTAACCGTGCACATTGCCCACCTGGGCCTGCTCAACGGCAACAAGAGCAAGTTCAACCTGTGGCTGGGTATTACCGTGGTACTGGGTATGGTCTTCGTGGGCCTGCAGGCCCTGGAATACTACGAAGCCTACGCGCACTTTGGCTTGACCCTGAATTCCGGGATCTACGGGTCGACCTTCTTCATGTTGACTGGCTTCCACGGCTTCCACGTGTTGATGGGCATGACCATGCTGCTGATCCAGTGGCTGCGCTCCGTGAGGGCGGGCCACTTTACCGCGGACGATCACTTTGGCTTCGAGGCGTCCAGCTGGTACTGGCACTTCGTGGACGTGGTGTGGGTCTTCCTGTTCCTGTTCGTCTACATCCTGTAAGGCGGCTATTCAGCCGCCCCCTCCACCTGGGATGCCGCGGGCGCCGGGCCCGCATCCCAGGGGTTGCGATGACCGAGTTGCCCGGTCGCCACGCCATAGACGATCAATGCCGCGAGGGCAATGGCCAGACTGAGCCGTACTCCCAGGGAGTTGAATGTGCGCCGTTTGGTCTTGTCGCCCTGATCGATCATCAGGTAGTAGAATCCGCTGCCCAGGCTGGCGATCAGGGCCAGCATCAAGATAACTATCGCAAATTTCAGCAATGTTCCGCTCCTTTTTCCAGATTGCGCAGTATAGACCAGCTGGCCTGGCGGGCGGAGACGGCCCTGACATTTGTCGCGAGAGGTGACCGTCATGCGCCTGCGGTTTGACGTCGAGTGGCGTATCACCCTGGCCACAGCGGTGCTGTTTCCCCTGCTTATCAGTCTGGGTTTCTGGCAGCTGGATCGCGCTGCCGAGAAGCAGCAGCTGGAGGCGGAGTGGGCGCAGCGCCAGAGTGCGCCTCCGGTGGCCTTGTCGGCCCTGCGCGATCGGGATGCCGACGAGCTGGTCTACCGCGGGGTGCGTTTGCAAGGCGAATTTCTCGAGGGACGCTACCTGCTGCTGGACAATCGGGTGCGCCAGGGCCGATTTGGCTACGAAGTGGTGGGCGTGATGACTTTGGAGGACGGCGGCCTGGCGCTGGTCAATCGCGGCTGGCTGGCGGGCGACCCGGCGCGTCGCGAACTGCCCGACGTGGCCTGGCCGGCGGGCACGGTGACCCTCGACGGGCACCTTTACCGTTCCCCGGGGGAGCCCTATCTGCTGGGGGAGCAGGACTTTTCCGGGGAGTGGCCCCTGGTAATCCAGGCGCTGGACATCGACGCCATCGCCGCGCGCTTGCGGGAGGCGTACTCCGCCGAGCTGTTTCCACTCGAAGTGCGAATGGCGGCGGGTCAGCCGGGGGCCCTGCTCACCGACTGGCAGGTGGTCAACGCCAGCCCGGCGAAACACCGCGGTTATGCGGTGCAGTGGTTCAGCATGGCGGCAGTCCTGGTGCTCTTCTGGCTGCTGCGTAACTCCAACCTGTGGTCCCTGATCCGCAACCGAAGGACACCTTGAAACATGCAACAGCGCCCCGACAACCGAAGTGGCAGGATGGTTATCCTGCTGATCGCCGGGATCCCGGTGACGATCATACTGGCGGCCACCTGGTTGTGGTGGTTCGTGATGCGCGGTGACCTGGATCTGGTGGGTGCGCTCGGCACCGCCAACAAGGGCGAGCTGGTGCAGCCGCCGCGCCCCCTCCCGGAGCATGTACTGATGACGGCCTCGGGGGCAGAGCTGCCCTGGACCAACAGCGATCACCAGTGGACCCTGCTGGTCGCCCACCCCGGGGAGCGCTGCGCCGAAACCTGCGAACGACAGCTCTACCTGACCCGGCAGATCCACATTGCCCTGGGCAAGGAGTTCCACCGCATCCGGCGCTACTACGTCGGTGATCACGCGCCGGACGCGACGCGACTCGATGTGTCGACGCTGAGTGATGATCACCCCGTACCTGGCAGCTTCCCCGAACTGCTGGACAAGGAGCACCAGGGCATCACCGCGGCCCAGGTAAGCCCGGAAACCTATCGCGCCCTGTTCCCGGAAACCCTGGAGGCTCCCTCGACCTGGTACCTGGTGGACCCCGCGGGCTGGGTCATGATGACCTATGATAAAGATGACACCTACAAGGATGTCATCTCCGATCTCAAATTCCTGCTCAAGAATTCAGGCGACTGACGCTATGGCTGAACAGATGGCAACCGCGGGCAAGGCGACCTGGCGAGACTACAAGGAACTCACCAAGCCCAATGTGGTGGCGCTGATGATCCTGACCTCCGTGATCGGGATGTTCATGGCCGTGCCCGGCATGGTGCCCCTGGATGCGCTGATCTTCGGCAACCTGGGCATAGCCCTGTGTGCCGGTGCGGCGGCGGCGGTGAATCACCTGGTGGATCAGAGTATCGATCAGCGCATGGCGCGCCCCCGCAACCGGCCGGTTGCGGGTGGCCGGGTGGGCAAGTGGCAGGCCGTGGCCTTCGCCCTGCTGCTGGGCGGCGCCGGCATGGCGGTCCTGCTGTGGCAGGTCAATGCCCTCACCGCCTGGCTGACCCTGGCCTCCCTGGTGGGCTATGCCTTTGTCTACACCCTGTTTCTCAAGCGCGCCACGCCACAGAACATCGTCATCGGCGGGCTGGCCGGGGCGGCACCGCCGCTGCTGGGCTGGACCGCGGTCACTGGCGAGATCCACGGCCACGCCCTGCTGCTGGTGCTGATCATCTTTGCCTGGACGCCGCCCCACTTCTGGGCCCTCGCGATCCACCGCAAGGAGGAATACGCGGCGGTGGAAATTCCCATGCTGCCGGTGACCCATGGCGATGCCTTCACGCGCCTGCACATCCTGCTCTACACCATCCTCATGTTTCTGATCACCCTGCTGCCCTATGTCACGCGCATGAGCGGCCCGCTCTACCTGCTGGGCGCCGTGGTGCTGGGCGGTGGCTTCCTCTACTGGGCGATCGAGCTGATGCGCAAGCGCAATCCCAACGCCCCCATGGAAACCTTCAAGTATTCTATTGTCTATCTGATGGCCCTGTTCGTTATCATGCTGGTGGATCATTACCTGTTCCCGCCGCATACCCTGTAAGGACATTGCACCATGAGCTCTGACCACACTCCGGCCCAGTCCCGGGGCATCAAGATCACCGTGGCCGTCGTGGTCGCCTTCATCCTGGTGGTGGTGGCCAGCTTCGTCCACCGCATCAATCAACCGCGCGCCATGACGCCGACGGAAATGCTGGCCAATGGCACGGTCCTGCTGCAGACCCCGCGCGACCTGGGCGATTTCGAGCTGGTGGACCACCGCGGCGAGCCCTTTACCCCCGAGCGACTCGAGGGCCACTGGACGCTGGTGTTCTTCGGCTTCACCCACTGCCCGGATATCTGTCCCACCACCATGGCCTTTCTCAACCAGTTCATGCAGCAGCTGGAAGGCACGGAAGCGGACGATACCGAAGTGGTGATGGTGTCCGTGGACCCGGCCCGGGATACACCCGAGCAGCTGGCCGAGTACGTGCCCTTCTTTAATCCGGCGTTCATCGGAGTTACCGGTGAGTTCCTGGATGTGCACCGTTTTGCCACGGCGCTGAATACGCCTTTCCGCAAGGTGCCACTGGACGACGGCAACTACACCGTGGATCACGGTGGCAATGTCATGGTCATCAACCCCCGCGGCGACTACCATGCCTTTTTCCGCACGCCGCTGGACATGGCCCGAATGAAAACCACCTATCGCGCCATGCGCGTGCTCTGGGATCGCTGACACAGGGAAGCGCCACATGCCGACATCACAGCCGCCCCTGGTCCTGGTCGACGGTTCCTCCTACCTCTACCGGGCTTTCCACGCGCTGCCCCCCCTGACCACGTCCCGGGGCGAACCCAGTGGGGCGGTCAAGGGGGTGATCAGCATGCTGCGCCGGCTGTGCCGGGACTATCCCGACAGCCCGGTGGTGGTGATATTCGACGCGCCGGGCAAGACCTTCCGCGACGAGCTGTTCGAGGAGTACAAGGCCCATCGCCCGCCCATGCCCGACGAGCTGCGCGCGCAGGTCGAGCCGATCCACGCCCTGGTGCGGGCCATGGGCCTGCCGCTGATCTGCGAGCCCGGCGTGGAGGCCGACGACGTCATCGGTACTCTGGCCCGCCAGGCCAGCGCCGCCGAGCGCCCGGTGATCGTATCCACCGGCGACAAGGACATGGCCCAGCTGGTGGATGCCAACATCACCCTGGTCAATACCATGACGGGCACCACCCTGGACATCGCGGGTGTGGAGGAGAAGTTCGGCATTCCCCCGGAGCGGGTGATCGACCTCTTGGCCCTGATGGGTGACAAGGTGGACAACATCCCGGGTGTCCCCGGTGTTGGCGAGAAGACCGCCCTCGCCCTATTGCAGGGGCTGGGCGGGCTGGATTCGATCTACGCGCAGTTGGACCAGGTCGCGGATCTCGGCTTCCGCGGCGCCAAGAGCATGGCGGCGAAGCTGGAAAAAGAGCGGGAGCGGGCCTTCCTCTCCTACGAGCTGGCGACCATCAAGACCGACCTGGAACTGGACGAGAAGCCCGAGGATCTGCACAACGCCGAGCCGGATCGCGAGGCCCTGCAGTCCTGGTACACCCGGCTGGAATTCAAGGGCTGGCTGGAGGAGCTGCTGGCCGGGGATGACCCAGCCGCGGGCGAGGCCGGTGCCGAGGAGGCTCCCGCCGCCGAGTACGCGATTGTCACCAGTCAGGCGGATTTTGACGCCTGGATGGAAAAGCTGGAGGCGGCGGACTGCTTTGCCTTCGACACCGAAACCACCAGCCTGAACTACATGGAAGCGCGCATCGTCGGCGTTTCCTTCGCGGTGGAACCCGGCGCGGCCGCCTATGTGCCCCTGGGTCACGACTACCTCGGGGCCCCCGAGCAGCTGGACCGCGAGCAGGTGCTGACGCGCCTGAAGCCCCTGCTGGAGGACCCGCAGCGGGCCAAGCTGGGCCAGAACCTCAAGTACGACGCCAATGTGCTGGCCAACCACGGGATCGCCCTGGCGGGCATCCGCCACGACACCATGCTGGAGTCCTACGTGCTGGACTCCACCGCCACCCGCCACGACATGGACAGCCTGGCTCTCAAGTACCTGGGGCAGCGCACCATTCACTTCGAGGACATTGCCGGAAAGGGCGCGAAGCAGCTCACCTTCAACCAGATCAAGCTGGAGGAAGCTGGCCCCTACGCCGCGGAGGACGCCGAGGTGACCCTGCGCCTGCACCACAAATTGTGGCCGCAGCTGGAGGGGCTGCCGGGCCTGAAGCGGGTCTACGAGGAGATCGAGGTTCCCCTGGTGCCGGTGCTGTCTCGAATCGAGCGTACCGGTGCGCTGGTTTCCCGGGAACTGCTGCACCGCCAGAGCGAGGAGCTGGCCGCTCGCATGGAAACCCTGGTGGGCGAGGCCCACGAGCTGGCGGGGGAAGCCTTCAACCTGGGTTCCACCAAGCAGCTCGGCGAGATCCTTTTCAACAAGCTGGAGCTTCCGGTACTCAAGAAGACCCCCAAGGGAGCGCCCTCGACAGCCGAGGAAGTACTGGCCGAGCTGGCCATGGACTATCCCCTGCCCCGGGTGATCCTGGAGTACCGCAGCCTGAGCAAGCTGAAGTCCACCTACACCGACAAGCTCCCGGAGATGGTCGATCCCGGCACCGGGCGCATTCACACCTCCTACCACCAGGCGGTGGCTGCCACCGGGCGCCTCTCCTCCTCCGATCCCAATCTGCAGAACATCCCCATCCGCACCGAGGAGGGCCGGCGCATCCGCCAGGCCTTTATCGCACCGGAGGGTTACCGCATCGTGGCGGCGGACTACTCCCAGATCGAGCTGCGGATCATGGCCCATCTGTCCGGCGACGAGGGGCTGATGACGGCTTTCCGCGAGGGGCTCGACGTGCACCGAGCCACCGCTTCGGAGGTCTTCGGCGTGCCCCTGGACAGTGTCTCTGGCGAGCAGCGGCGCAAGGCCAAGGCGATCAATTTCGGCCTGATTTACGGTATGTCCGCCTTCGGTCTCGGGCGCCAGCTGCACCTGGGGCGCAACGAGGCCCAGGAGTACATCGACCGCTACTTCGAGCGCTACCCGGGGGTGCAGGACTATATGGACCGCACCCGCGCCACGGCGCGGGACAAGGGTTACGTGGAAACCCTGTTTGGCCGCCGCCTCTACCTGCCGGAAATCAACGCCAGCAATCGCATGCGCGCCCAGGCGGCGGAACGCACCGCCATCAACGCGCCCATGCAGGGCTCGGCGGCGGATATCATCAAGCGGGCCATGCTGACGGTGGATGCCTGGCTGCAGAAGGGCGAGCTGGATGCCCGCATGATCATGCAGGTCCACGACGAACTGATCCTGGAAGTGGCGGAGGACGACGTGGATGCGGCCTGCGAACGCCTTTGCGAGCTGATGTCCGGGGCCGCGGAGCTGGCGGTTCCCCTGCTGGTGGAAGCCGGCGCGGGAAAAAATTGGGATGAGGCGCACTGACGCGGGAACTTTCCCGCGGGGGCCCGGTCACAGTTACCGTAGCATGCTGCTACCTCCGCCAGCCTTTCTCCATGGGTGATGGCGGAGAGTCTCTTCCCCAGAGACCCCAAGCTGGCCCGGTAGTCTGCCCCCCCTGTGGGCTACCGGGCTTTTTTATGCCCGGTGTGTTTGTTCTCAGCTATCTTCGTCGAAATCAGGGCTATTTTCTTCAAAACTCTGGCTTTCTTCTTGGGGCTCGGAGCTGTCGTCCATTTCCTCGTCCTCCAGAACGCTGACATCGGTCAGCCAGGCATCCAGCCGCGCCCGGAGCTCCTCGTGACCCTGGTGCTTGAGGGCTGAGAACAGCTGAACACTGACCAGCTCGGCCTTGTCCGCCAGGGCCTTGCGAACTTGCAGCAGGGTGTTGCGAGCCGGCCCCTTCTTCAGCTTGTCGGCCTTGGTGAGCAGGATGTGCACCGGCATGCAGGCTGCCTCGGCCCAGGCCAGCATCTGCTGGTCGAAGGGTTGCAGGGGGTGGCGGCTGTCCATCAGCAGAATCATGCCGCGCAGGCTCTGACGCTCGGCCAGGTAGTGCTCCAGCTGCCGGGTCCAGGCCTGCTTGACGGCCAAAGGCACCTTGGCGAAGCCGTAGCCGGGCAGGTCCACCAGCCGCTGGCACTCGCTCAGCTCGAAGAAGTTGATCAGCTGGGTCCGCCCCGGCGTCTTTGAGGTGCGCGCCAGCTTGCTGTTTCCGGTCAGGCTGTTGATGGCGGAGGATTTGCCGGCATTGGAGCGCCCGGCAAAAGCCACCTCCCAGCCGTTGTCGTCCGGGCACTGGGCCAGTTTTGCGGCGCTGGTCAGAAAACGGGCCTGCCGGTAGTCAGGCCGCCCGGGTGTGCTGGTATCGGTCAAGAAAGTCGCCTTTTTCGCCGTGGTCAAGTTGTATATAATGCCACAGCTTCGCGCCCCACCCACGACGGGATTTCCCGCAGGGTGCGCGGGGCGCGACGAGTTATGCGACATGCGAGGTGTCCAATGAAGAAGTGGTTTGCTCTGGGTCTGGCCCTGACGGCGTCTGCGGCGATGGCAGACGTGCCGATGGACAAGTACAACAAGAGCTGTGCGGTCTGTCACAACGCCGGTGCCGCTGGCGCACCGAAGACGGGTGATGCCGCCGCCTGGGCACCCAAGCTGGAAAAAGGCATGGATGCGCTGGTGCAGTCCGTAAAAGGTGGCCTTAACGCCATGCCGCCCAAGGGCATGTGCTTCGACTGCACGGACGAAGACTACGTTGCCCTGATCAAGTACATGTCCACGCCGGCGGAGTAAGCGCCGGCTCAACCTCCCAGTTCTGGAATCACCATGAAGAAAGTCCTTATTTTCTGCGGCCTGCTGTTGGGTGCGACTCAGGTGGCCACGGCGGCCTCGCCGGCTCCCCAGGGTGACGCCGAGGCCGGCAAGGCCATGACCACCGTGTGTTCTGCTTGCCACGGGGCCGATGGCAACAGTGCCGCCCCCAACTTCCCCAAGCTGGCGGGTCAGGGTGAGCGCTACCTCTTCAAGCAGTTGATGGATATTCGCGATGGTGCTAGGCCGATTCCGACCATGGCCGGCCAGCTGGATGGCAAGACGGACCAGCAACTGGCGGATATCGCCGCCTACTACGCCGCACAGACGATGACCGGCAGCCAGACCGATCCCGACCTGGTCGCACTGGGCGAGAAAGTCTACCGGGCCGGTGTGGCCGACCGCAGAGTGGCTGCCTGCACGGCCTGCCACTCCCCCACCGGTCAGGGCAACGCGCCCGCCGGCTATCCGCGCCTGGCGGGTCAACACCCCGAGTATATCGCCGCCCAGTTGCGTGCCTATCAGCAGGGTTATGAAGACCCCGAAGGGCGTACCAACGACGGCGACACGCGTATTATGCGCAGCAACGCCTTCGGTCTCAGCGACATGGAGATCGAGGCGGTGGCCAGCTATGCCGCGGGTCTGCAGCCCGGGCAGTGAGCCCAGGTATGATCGAAGAGGTGGCCGCTGGCCACCTTTTTTTTGCCACCCGCTGAACAAATGGCTGTCAGCGGGGGTCTGAGAACTGTTCATGTGGAATGGAGACAACCATGTTCAAGCGCCTGATTGCCTGTACCCTGCTGCTGCTTGCCCCCCTGGCCAACGCCCAGGATTCCGAATGGGAAGCTGGCAAAGATTATGATGTGATCAGCCCGGCGATTCGCACCGCGGACCCGGACAAGATCGAAGTGGTCGAGTTCTTCTGGTATGGCTGTGGCCACTGCTACACCTTTGAACCCCTGGTCAGCCGCTGGAAGCAGGACCTGGGTGACGATGTGGTATTCAAGGGTTCGCCGGCAATCTGGAACCAGCCCATGGAACTGCACGCCAAAATGTACTTCACCGCCGAGGTGCTGGGGGTGAAGGACACGCTGCACGGGGTACTCTTCCAGGCGATGAATGTCGATGGTAAGCGCCTGGGCAGCGAGGCGGCGATTCGGGAGCTGTTCGTCGCCAACGGCGTTGCTGCCGAAGACTTCGACAAGGCGTTCAATTCCTTTGGTGTGAATAGCCAGGTGCGTCAGGCCAATGCCCGGGCCCGCGCCGCGAAAATCACCGGCACCCCGGAGATGATGGTCAACGGCAAGTACCGCATCAGCACCCGCAAGGCGGGCAGCCAGGAGAACATGCTGAAAATCGCCGACTTCCTGATCGAACAGGAACGCGCGGCGATGTCTGACAACCAGGGCGCCTGATCCCGGGCGCCCCATCTTGCACCGGCCCGAGCCCCCCGTCCGCGGGTAGCCGGGCTGGCTGACAGCTTACATGCCGCTGGTGTATTTCTGCAGCGAGGCCTTGCCACTGGCGCGGATCTGGCGGAAAGCCAGCGCGTATTCCCGCAGCAGTTCCAGATCGTACTGCAGGCGCTCCTCGAAATATTCCTGGGCACTGGCCTTGTTGTCTTCCGGGTTGTCGTTGAACACGGTGTCGACGTAGCGGATGATCAGGTGCTCCGGCAGGTAGCACAGGCGGCTGTTCTTGTAGCTGCTCATGCGCAGCTCGGCCACCGGGTAGGAGCCGCCGTCGGCAATCGACACCGTGGTAATCAGGGCCGGCTTGTGGGCCAGTTCTTCGCCGGCGGTCCACATCAGCAGGAAGTTCTTCAGCCCCGGGGCCACCATGCCGTGCCACTCCGGTGAGACGATCACGAAGCCGTCGCAGCTGTGCAGCTGGTCCCGCAGCGGCTGCAGGAGCGCCTGCCACTCGCTGTCGTTTTCGTCCCAGACACCCTCTTCCCACAGTGGCAGCGGGTTGCCGGCCAGCTCGTAGACCCAGGTCTCGTCGCACAGGCCCTGGTCGCGCAGGGCGCGATCGATGTAGTGGGCCACCTTGGCGCTCTGGGATTGTGGGCGATGACTGCCGCTGATAATGCCGATCTTCATGTTTTCTCCTGTGGTCGGATGAATCAGGCCTGCAGCCAGGGCGGCTCGGGCAGTCCCCGGTTGTGCAGGAAGGCGGGATTGTAGAGCTTGCTCTGGTAGCGGTTGCCGTAGTCACAGAGGATGGTGACGATGGTGTGCCCGGGTCCCAATTCCTCGGCCATGCGAATGGCCCCGGCAATGTTGACCCCGGCGGAACCGCCCAGGCAGAGGCCCTCGTGCTGCAGCAGGTCGAACAGGCAGGGCAGCGCCTCGTCGTCGGGTATCTGGTAGGCGGCATCCACCCGGGCGCGGGCAATATTGTCGGTGATATGGTTGATGCCGATGCCTTCCATGATGGAGCTGCCCGGGCTGGCCTCCAGCCGACCATCGTGGAAATAATGATACAGCGAGGCACCAGAGGGGTCGGCGATGCCGATACGCACGTTGTCCCGGTGTGCCTTCAGTGCCGCGGACACCCCGGCCAGGGTGCCGCCGGTGCCTACCGCGCAGACGAAACCATCGACCTCCCCATCAGTCTGCGCCCAGATTTCTTCCCCGGTGGTCTCGCGGTGGATCTGCATATTGGCCAGGTTGTCGAATTGCCGTGCCCAGATGGCCCCGGCCGGCTCGCTGGCGGCGTATTTTTGCGCCAGGCGCTCGGCGCTGTGGATATAGTGATTGGGGTCGCTGTAGGACGTGGCGGGCACCAGGTGCAGGTCGGCGCCGAGCAGTTCCAGCTGGTCGATTTTCTCCTTGCTCTGGCTCATGGGCATGACCACGCTGCTGCGGTAGCCCAGGGCATTGGCCAGCAGGGTCAGGCCGATGCCGGTATTGCCCGCGGTGCCTTCGACGATGCGGCCACCCGGGCGCAGCTCCCCGCTGGCCTCGGCGGCGCGGATGATACCCAGGGCCGTGCGGTCCTTGACCGAGCCGCCTGGGTTGAGAAACTCCGCCTTGCCGAGGATGCGGCAGCCGGTGCGCTCGGACGCCCCGCGCAAGAACAGCAGCGGCGTATTGCCTATCAATCGGGTGACGTCGTCGGCGTACTGCAAGGCCTCTTCCTCTACTCGGTGAAACGCTGACCAGTATGCCACAGGCGTTGCCCCACCGCCTGCTGCTGCGGACCGGCAGCGAGCCACACCTCTTGATGGCAACAGTGCCAGCGCTGTGGCATAGTCGAGCCGTCGACACTACCCAGCCCGATCGCTGAAGGGGGCGATCTTGCCCGTTAAACCGGATTCCTCACGACTGCTGGTGAGCCAGGCAGCCATGGGAAGGCTGTCGCGTTCATCGAGAAGCCTGGAGGTCTCGGTGATGAACGTGATCGGTGCCGTCACAGCCACCGTGATTACCGGCTTCGCTGTCTATCGCTGGTGGACCGGGGACTTGTTCGGGGCGCTGATCAACCTGCTGATCATCATTATGGTGTTCGCCGCGTTGTGGCTGGGCAAGCGGCGGCGCTTCCAGCCGTTGGCGCTGAACCTGTTTGGTGTCACCATTTCGGTGGCCTGCCTCCTGAGTTCCCTGCTGGTCAGCAGCAACGGCCTGCTGTGGGCCTTCCTGGTGCTCTGGGTGAATGCGCTGATTCTCTCCCGGCGCTGGGCGCTCGGTCTGAATGCCCTGATTATCCTGGTGCTGACCTCGTCCCTCTCCCTCTACCAGTCGTTGCTGCACCAGGTCAGCTGGACCACGGTGGCGCTGCTGATGACCGGTTTCGGGCTGATGTTCACCGATCAGTTGCGGGAGCAGCGCCGCCTGCTGGCCAGACAGGCAAGGATTGACCCGCTGACTGGTGTCGGCAACCGGCGCCTGATGCAGGAACACCTGGAAGACATTACCGCTGAACGGCGGCGCGATCGCCGCGTCAGCACGCTGCTGGTACTCGACCTGGACATGTTCAAGGAGGTCAATGACCGCCACGGCCATGAAGTCGGTGACGAGGTGCTGGCGGCCTTTGCCGACAGTGTCGCCGCAGCACTGCGCACCGACGATGGCCTCTACCGGATGGGTGGCGAGGAGTTCGTGGTGCTGCTGCGGGGCATGGACCTGACAACCGCCCGGCGTGAACTGCCCGACCTGCATACGCGACTGTCGGGGCGGGTGAGCACCCCGGACGGACCGGTACAATTCTCCGCCGGGGCCGCTGTACTGCGCGAGGGCGAGGACTGGTCGCGCTGGCTGGCCCGGGCCGATCAGGCGCTCTACGCGGCAAAGAGTGACGGCCGCAACTGCCTGGTCTTCAGTGAGCCTTGAGTCCGCTTTCAGCCCTTTCCCAGGGCCAGAATCCGATCCCGGTGTGCCGCCGATACGGGTAACACGGACAGCCGCCCGCGACTGAGCAGCAGCAGGCCCTCAAAGGCTTCCGCCTGTGCTTTCAGGGCAGCCAGGCTTACCGGTCTGGGCAGGTGTGCCCGGTAGCGCACATCCACCAGGTACCAGCGCGGAGTTTCCGGCTTGCTGCGCGGGTCGTGGCCGGGGGATTCCGGGTCGAACTGGGTGGGGTCCGGTCGCGGCTCGCCGGCTACGTCGGCGATGCCGACGATGGCGGGCTGCGCGCAGCTGGAATGGTAAATCAGTACCTCGTCACCGGGTCGCATCTCGCGGATGAAATTGCGCGCCTGATAGTTGCGCACCCCGTCCCAGGGCTCGGTTTGCCCGGGTCTGGTCGCCAGGTCGTCGATGCCGAAGGTGTCGGGCTCGGTCTTCATCAGCCAGCAGGTCATGTGGTTTCCCCCGGGGCAGCGACGGGATCGTTTCGGGTCAGGTGGCGGCCGAGCAGGCTCAACAGCAGGCCCAGCAGCGACAGTCCGGTCATCGCCGCGAGCATGGGAAAAGGACTGTCGCGAAGAAAGGGCCCGACGCTGGCGGCGGCCAGGGCGGAAACCCCCATCTGGATAAAGCCCATCAGCGACGAGGCCGTACCCGCCATGTGTGGCCAGGGCTGCAGCGCGATGCCCATGGCGTGGGGCAGTACCAGGCCGAGGGCGGCGGTGTAGAGCATGGCGGGCAGCATGATGGCGCTGATACTCTCGGGGAAGGCCCAGGCCAGAGCGCTCATGCTCAGGCAGGCTATCGCGGCGAGGAGCGCCCCCAGCAGTACCAGCGGCCAGGACTCCATGTAGCCTGACAGGCGCGCACTGAGGGCGCTGCCGAGCATGTAGCCGATCACGGTGGTGAGGAATACGGCGCCGAACCAGGCTACCGGTACCCCGAGCATCTCCATGTAGACAAAGCTGGCGCTGGCCAGGTAGACCATCATGCCGGCATAGGACAGGGAGCTGGCGACCACCACGACGATAAAGCCCGGCGCCGTCAGCAGGCGCGAGTAATTGCCGAGGATTGCCCGGGGCGCCATGCTCTGGGGCTGCGGGAGTGACTCCGCCAGGTAGCGGCCCTGCAGCCAGAGCATGAGCCCGCCGTAGCCGGCCAGAAACACGAAAATGCTCTGCCAGGGCAGCACCAGCAGCATCAGGCCGCCGGCAGTGGGTGCCACGGCGGGCGCCAGGGCCATCAGCATGGCGATCAGCGACAGCGCCCGGGCGGCCTTGCGCGGGCCGAAGAGATCCCGGGCAATGGCTCGCGCCAGGGTGGGGCCGACGCAGGCTCCGACGCCCTGCAGGAAGCGGAACAGCAACAATTGCTCCACGCTCTGGGCCAGGGCGCAGCCCAGGCTGGCGGCGACGAAGAGCAGCGTGCCGCCCTGGATCACCGGCTTGCGCCCGAAGCGGTCGGCCAGGGGGCCGCAGGCCAGGTGAAAGATCGAGAAGCCCGCGAGATAGGCACTCAGGGTGAGCTGGATATTGCCGGCGCTGGTATTCAGCGCGTCGCGCATGGTGGGCATGGCCGGCAGGTACATGTCCACGGTCAGCGGGCCGAGGGCAGCCAGGGCCGCCAGCAGGGGCAGCAACCAGCGGGAGTCGGGAGTCAGTGTGCGCGAGGTCATGGGGCAGGCATGCTAGCACGCTCGCCGCCGTCGCGCCGGCGCAATTTGCGCCAGCTCAGTGATCCTCGCTGATATAGTCCAGCGGCAGCGCCGTCCGGTGCATCACCCGCCGCAGTTCAAAGCTGGAGTGCACGCCGGTCACCCCGGGTATGCGGGTCAGTCGGCCGAGCAGGAAGCGCTCGTAGTGCTGCATGTCGGGCACCACCACCTTGAGCAGGTAGTCCGCCGCCTGGCCGGTTACCACCGAGCACTCGAGCACTTCGGGATAGCTGCTCACCTCGGCTTCAAAGGCATCGAAGCGGTCCGGGGTGTGGCGATCCATGCTGATACCGATCCACGCGGTCAGCTTGAGGCCCAGCCGGCCCTGATCCAGCAGCGTCACGGTGCCGCGGATCAGGCCGCTCTCCTCCAGCCGCTTGACCCGCCGCGCGCAGGGCGTAGGTGACAGGCCGACCGCGTCGGCCAGTTCCAGGTTGCTGATGCGGCCGTTGGCCTGCACCAGGTCCAGGATGCGGCGGTCGATGCGATCGAGTTTCATCTTGCGAACCCCACGAGTGATCGAAAATAGTGAAGCAACGTTGGCTAGCGTTATTCACTAAATATACCGTAAAAATACAAATCATTCGCTATTTCGAAGGTGAATCAGGGGAAAGTTTGCAGACATTCCCCACGCCTGTCGCTCTATACTGTGTCCCAGGCTGATACGCTGCCTGTCGCAAGCCCGCCCTGCCTATCCGGCAGGGCGGGCCGGGGTTTCACGAGAACCCGGGCTGCTGGCGCACCGTTTACCCGCGGTGTCTGCCGGGCGAGCCAGGCGGGCTGGCCAGCCCCCCATTACCCCCAAGGAGTCAGCATGAGCCAGTTTGACCACCGCAAGTACCAGGCCTTTCCGCCGGTCCGCATGACCTCCCGGCGCTGGCCCGATCGCCAGATCGAGCGCGCGCCCACGTGGTGCAGCGTGGACCTGCGGGATGGCAACCAGGCCCTGATCGAGCCGATGACCACGCGCCAGAAGTCCCGTCTCTGGGACCAGCTGGTGAAAATCGGTTTCAAGGAGATCGAGGTGGGTTTCCCCTCTGCCTCCAGCCACGATTACAACTTCGTGCGCGACCTGATCGACAACCAGCGCATCCCCGAGGACGTGACGGTCCAGGTGCTGACCCAAGCGCGGCCGGACCTGATCGAGAAGACTTTCCAGGCCCTGCAAGGCGCCCGCCGGGCCATCGTGCACGTCTACAATTCAACCTCCACTGTGCAGCGCGAGCAGGTCTTCGGCCTGGAGCGCCCGGGGATCGTCGACATCGCCGTGAAGGGCGCCCAACTGGTCAAGGACACCGCGGCGCGCTACCCGGATACTGAGTGGGTGTTCGAGTACTCGCCGGAGAGTTTCACCGGCACCGAGCTGGATTTCGCCGTCGAGGTGGTCGATGCGGTCACCGAGGTGTGGCAGCCGACCCCGGAAAAACCGGTGATCATCAACCTGCCCGCCACCGTGGAAATGAGCACGCCCAATGTCTACGCGGACCAGATCGAGTGGTTCTGCGACCGGGTGGCCCGCCGCGACTCGCTGATCGTCTCCCTGCATACCCACAACGACCGCGGCTGCGCCGTGGCGGCGGCGGAACTCGGGGTGCTGGCCGGTGCCGACCGGGTGGAAGGCACCCTGATGGGCAACGGCGAGCGCACCGGCAACATGGATATCGTCACCATGGCCATGAACCTTTACAGCCAGGGCATCGACCCCCAGCTGCAGCTCGGTCACATGGACGAGATCATCCAGACCGTGCGCGAGTGCACCCACTTGCCGGTACACCCGCGGCACCCCTACGCCGGTGAGCTGGTCTTCACGGCCTTCTCCGGCAGCCACCAGGACGCGATCAAGAAGTGCCTGTCCCGGCGCGACGACAAGGCCCCCTGGCAGGTGGCCTACCTGCCGATCGACCCGGCGGACATCGGGCGTAGCTACCAGGAAGTGATCCGCATCAACAGCCAGTCGGGCAAGGGCGGCATCGCCTACGTGATGCAGCGCGACTACGGCTACGACCTCCCCCGCTGGCTGCAGATCGACTTCAGCGGCACGGTGCAGGCCTACGCCGAGGAGCAGGAGAAGGAGGTGGCCTCGGATGCCATCTTCGACATTTTCCAGCGCACCTACCTGTCCGACAGCGGCCGCTACCGCCTGGGGGACTACCAGGTGAACCGCGCCGACAACGCCGACCAGCTGCGCGCCGAGCTGCACGACGGCCAGCAGCGTCACACCCTGACCGGCAGCGGCAACGGTGTGGTAGCGGCCTTCGTCGACGCCCTGCAGCGCTTCCTGGGCAAGCAGATCGTGCTGGTGGAGTACAGTGAGCACGCCCTCAGCCAGAGCGCGGACGCCGAGGCGGTGTGCTACATCCAGCTCAACATCGACGGCGAGCGGGTCTGCGGCGTGGGTCGCAGCCCGGATATCATCCAGGCCTCCCTGGATGGCATCCTCGGCGCCATCAACCGCGCCGAGGCGGCCGGGGCCAGCGCCGCGGCCTGAGCGCGCATCAATCGACCCCGTGTGCGAGCGCTTGGCTACGAACCCGGCGCTCGTACACCCGGGTCACTCCCCCTGCAAGGTGATCACCACTCGCCGGCTGCCGCCGTGATTGCGGTGCTCACACAGGTAGATCCCCTGCCAGGTGCCCAGGTTCAGGCGCCCTTTTGTGACGGGAATCTGCACGCTCGGTCCGATAATACTGCTCTTCAGGTGGGCCGGCAGGTCGTCGCTCCCCTCCAGCGTGTGCTCGTACCAGGGCTCGTTCTCGGGTACCGCGCGACTGAAGTAGCGTTCGAAGTCGGCGCGCACCGTCGGGTCGGCGTTTTCATTGATGGTCAGTGAGGCCGAGGTGTGCTGGATAAACAGGTTCAGCAGGCCGACCTGAATGCCGCTGCAGTCGGCGATGGCCCGCTCGATGTCTTGCGTAATCAGGTGAAAGCCGCGCGGGCGGGCTTCCAGGGTGATTTCTTTCTGTATCCACATGAGTCAATCGCGTCTAGTAAGGGTGCCGGTGGAAGTACTCCTTGGCCGCCGCCCGCACCCGCCCGGACAGCATCAGCGTGGCCACCATGGTGGGAATGGCCATCAAGCCGTAGGCCCCGGAAATCAGGTTGAACACCACGTCGATGCTGACGCTGGCGCCAAACACTACCGCCGCCACGAAGAAGTAGCGGTAGTAGTCCTGCAGGCGCGCCCCAAACAGGAAGCCGAAGCACTTGGCGCCGTAGTACCACATGGTGAACATGGTGGTGGTGGCCAGGATCAGTGTCACGAACAGCAGCAGGCCCACGCCGACGTTGCCGAAGTCGGCCTTGAAGGCGTTGGCGGTCAGGTTGATGCCCGACAGATTCTCCGGGTCCTGCCAGGTGCCGGCCAGCAGGATGGCTAGGGCGGTGCAGGTACAGACCACCAGGGTGTCAGCCACCGGCCCCATCATCGCCACCAGGCCCTCGCGGATCGGCTCGTTGGTGCGCGCCGCGCCGTGGGCCATCACCTCCGTGCCCACCCCGGCTTCATTAGAAAATGCCCCGCGGCTGATGCCCACCAGGACCACCCCCAGCAAGCCGCCCCCCACCGCCTGGGGGTTGAAGGCATCGCGGAAAATCGAGGCGAACAGCCCCGGCACCTGGTCGATGTGCAGCAGGAGTAGCAGCAGAGTCATGGACAGGTAAGTCATGACCATCAGCGGCAGCAAAGCCTCCGCCACCCGGGCCACCCGTTGCAGGCCGCCGAAGATGACCGTGGCTACCACCAGTGCCAGCACGCAGCCGATGACCAGGCTGGTCAACAGGGGGTCAAAGCCGGGAAACAGGGACTCGCGCACCAGGGCGGTGAGCTGGTTGGCCTGAAAGATGGGCAGTGTGCCCAGCAGGCCGGCCACGGAAAACAGGATGGCGAGTGGATAGAACGCGCGCGGCAAGGCCTCGCGAATGATGTACATGGGGCCGCCCTGCAGACGGCCCAGGCTGTCTTCGCCCCGGTACATGACCCCCAGGGTGCAGGTGAAGAATTTGGTGGCGATGCCCACCAGGGCGGACATCCACATCCAGAACACCGCCCCGGGCCCACCGGCGACAATGGCCAGGGCGACCCCGGAGATATTGCCCAGGCCCATGGTGCCGGAAAGTGCCGCGGCCAGGGCCTGGCGGTGGGACAACTCCCCCGGCTCGTTGGGGGTGTCGTGGCGGCCCAGCATGATGCCCAGCGCGTGGCCGAAATGCCGGTAGGGCAGGAAGCGGGAGTAGAGGGCGAAAAAGATGCCGCCGCCCAGCAGCAGGGTGACCAGCGGCGTGCTCCAGACGGCGTCGGCGAAGGCGGCGGAAAGCCGCTCCAGCGTATCCAGCATGGGAAAGGCTGCTCCCGGCAAAACGCGCAGGATAGCACAGGGCGGTGCTACACTCGGCGCCATGAACGTTCGCATTGTCGCCCTGCTTGCGGCCCTGGTGCCGTTTGTCGCGGTCCACCTGACCTGGCTGGTGGCGGCTTCCCACGGTCTGGTGGAGTGGTGCAACCCCTATATACACGACTGCACCTCCATCAGCGCCACCGGACGGCATCCGCCGGCGAGTTTTTTGTTTCGCGCCAGCATGCTGCCCGCGGCGGTCCTGTTCGCCGGCTACTGGTGGGTGAACCACGCCTGGATGGCGACACTGTCCGGTCGCACAACCGCGACCAACCGCTGGATGCTGGGCCTGGGGCTGCTGGCCAGCCTGGGTCTCATCCTCTATGTCACCGTGCTTGGCGAGGTGGGGGATGCTTGGGCACGCCAGCGGCGTATCGGCACGGTGCTTTTCTTTTCCTTCACCTTTCTTTGCCAGCTCTTGCTGGTGGCTCAGCTGAAGGCGCAGGCCGGGCGCCTGCCCCAGGTGCAGGGGCTGGTGCGGGGCATGTGGCGGCTCTGTGTCGCGCTGCTGACGATCGGCCTGCTCACGGTCATCCTGGAGGCCTGGAATCGCCCGCTTTACAAGTCGATGGACAATTCCTTCGAGTGGGTGCTTACCCTTCTTTTGCAGGCCAATTTCTTCCTGGGTTATTTCGTCTGGCGTAGAGCCGGCCTGACATTAAAAGCGAGTGACCGCTCACTTACAAAGCTGGAGACAGAATGACCGCACCCCCCGATATCACTGCGATTCAGGCTGCCTGGCGGCTGATTCAGCCGCATGTGCACTACACGCCACTGATGCACAGCCGCCTGCTGGACGCCCACACGGGCGCACGCATTGGCTTCAAGTGTGAAAACCTGCAGCGCGTCGGGGCCTTCAAGGCCCGCGGTGCCTGCAATGCGGTGTTCAGTCTGAGTGACGCGGAGGCGCGCAACGGCGTCGCCACGCACTCCTCCGGTAACCACGGCGCCGCCCTGGCCATGGCGGCGGCCCAGCGCGGGATGGCGGCGCACATTGTCATGCCGGAAGGGGTCCCCGGGGTAAAGCGGGAGGCGGTGGCTGCCTACGGTGCCCGGATCATCGACTGCGAACCCACCCTGGCGGCCCGGGAGGCGGCACTGGAGGCACTGGTCGGGGAGACCGGGGCACAGGCGGTGCACCCCTACAAGGACCCGCGAGTGATTGCCGGTCAGGGCACGGTGGCCCTGGAAATCCTGGAGCAGATGCCGGAACTCGAAGTGCTGGTGGTGCCAGTCGGCGGTGGCGGACTGCTGTCGGGCGTGGCCCTGGCGGTGAAGGCACTGCGGCCAGAGGTCGAGGTGGTGGCGGCGGAGCCCGCCGGGGCCGACGACGCCTTCCGTTCCTTCGGCCTCGGCGAGCTGCAGCCGCAGACCAACCCGCAGACGATTGCCGACGGGCTGCGCGCCGGCCTGGGTGAGATCAACTTCGGCATTATCCAGCGACACGTGGACACCATCCTCACGGTGGAGGAGAGCAGTATCATTGAGGCCATGCGCCTGCAGTGGACCCGCCTGAAGAGTGTGGTGGAGCCCTCCGGGGCAGTCAGTTTCGCCGCCCTGCTGGAACACCGGGAGCGCTTCGCCGGGCGCCAGGTGGCCTGCGTGATCAGCGGCGGCAATGTGGATATCGACCGACTGCCCTGGCACGCGCAGTGACCTCGCCGGGGGCCGTGGCACGGCAGGGGCTGGTCCGTTAATGGCCTGTTAATACGGGCTGTGTAGGCTGGTGTCGTAACCTCACTGGAGATCACGGTCATGCAAACGGAAACCTCGCGCGGAGCCAGCCCGCGGGCCTACCTGGCCTGGGACCGAACGGTTCGCTGCTTTCACTGGATCAATGTGCTCTGCGTGCTTGCACTGGCCGGGCTGGGCCTGGTGATCCTCAATGCTGGTAGCCTGGGTGTGTCGGGAGAGGGCAAGGTCTTGCTGAAAACCTGGCATGCCTATGTCGGTTACGTGTTCGCCTTGAACCTGCTGTGGCGACTTGTCTGGGGCTGGATCGGCTCGCGCTCCGCGCGCTGGTCCCGGATCCTGCCCTTCGGGCGCGGCTACCCGGCGGCCTTGCGGACTCACCTGCGTGGCCTGCGCACCGGTAACCCACCCGCCTGGCGTGGACACAATCCCCTGGGCCGCCTGATGGTCGCCTGGTTGTTTCTGTTGCTCACGACACAGATGGTGACCGGCCTGGTGCTGGCGGGTACCGACCTCTATCTGCCGCCCTTCGGTCACGAATTTGCCGAGTGGGCGACCGGTGCAGGGGAGGATCACAGCCGTATTCACGACCTGCAGCCGGGCGACAAATCGCGCCTGGATCCTGAAAGTTACGCGCAGATGCGCGAGTTTCGCAGCCCCTTCATCGAGATTCACAAACTCGCCTTCTACCTGTTGATGGTCTCCGTGCTGTTGCATGTGGCGGCGGTGGTGCATGCGGAAGTGCGCTATCGTGAGGGGCTTGTTTCGGCAATGATCTCCGGGCATAAACAACTCTCCAGGCCGCCTTCGGATTGAGAGAGACTCGCCATGTTCAAGCGCTGCATCCTGCTCTTCCTGCTACTGACTGTCGCCGGCTGCAGCAGCAACCGCTTCTTCTACAACCGCCTGGACTTCCTGGTCCCCTGGTACCTGGGGGACTACGTGAGCCTGGAGCGCGAGCAGCGCGAGCTGCTGGATCGCGAGCTGGCCGACTTTCTCGACTGGCACCAGCGCGAGGAACTGCCCGCCTATCACGCGCTACTTGGCCAGGCCCGCGGGGCGCTGGAGAATACCTTGACCATGGAAGAGGTCGACCTGTTGGCGGTCGACCTGCAGCAGGCATTGGATCGCCTGCAGTGGCGCGCCCTGGAGTGGCTGCTGCCGCTGGGGGCCTCGCTCAGCGAGGCGCAGGTCGGGGAGTTCCTGCTGGCCCTGCGTGAGCAGCAATCCGAATACGAGGAGAAATACCTGGAGCGGGACGCACAGCAGTACCGGGTGGATGCCTGTGAGAGTCTGGACGACAACGTGCGGCGCTTTATCGGGCGCCTGGATGCCACTCAGAAGGAACGCTTGCACACAGCCTGCGGCGAGCTGATGCGCAGCGACCACCTCTGGCTGGCCAGCCGCGCCACCTGGATCGAAGAATTGGAGAGGCTCCTGCAGCGAGAACCCGGCTGGCAGCAGCGGCTGCGCGACAGCCTGGCGACCCGCGACGAGCGACTGCCGCCGGGCTACCGCGAGGCCTGGGCGCACAATCGACAGGTGATACAGGCGGCGGTGGTCGATGTGATCAACCAGCGCAGCGAGCGCCAGGATCAGCATCTCGCGCGCGAGCTAAAGCGCCTGCAGGCCGACCTGGTGGCGCTGTCGGAGGCCCTGCCCGTCAGTCCAGCAGGCTGAGGTCCCTGACTGCGCCCTTGTCGGCGCTGGTGACCATGCTGGCGTAGACCTTGAGTGCCGTGCTGACCTTGCGCGGGCGCACTTCCGCCGGCTTCCAGGCATCGGCGCCCCTGGCTTCCATGGCCTGCCGGCGCGCCGCCAGTTCGGCGTCGCTCAGGCGGACATTGATGCTGCGCGCCGGAATGTCGATATCAATGATATCGCCGTGCTCGACCAGGGCGATGGCACCGCCGGAGGCCGCCTCCGGCGAAACGTGGCCAATCGACAGGCCCGAGGTGCCGCCGGAGAAACGGCCGTCGGTGAGCAGGGCGCAGGCCTTGCCCAGGCCCTTCGACTTCAGGTAGCTGGTGGGGTATAGCATTTCCTGCATGCCGGGACCGCCGCGGGGACCCTCGTAGCGGATGAGGACCACATCGCCCTCCTTCACCTTGCCGCCCAGGATGTCCTCCACCGCGCGCTCCTGGCTCTCGCAGATATAGGCCTGGCCGGAGAACTGGAGGATGCTCTCATCGACACCGGAGGTCTTCACCACGCAGCCGTCGAGGGCGATATTGCCGAACAGCACCGCCAGGCCGCCCTCGGTGGAGAAGGCATGCTCGAGATTGCGAATACAGCCGCCCTCGCGGTCCAGGTCCAGGCTCGGCCAGCGGGTGCTCTGGCTGAAGGCGGTCTGGGTGGGAATGCCCGCGGGGCCGGCCTTGTAGAATTCGTGCACCGCCGGGTCCTGGGTGCGCACGATATCCCATTGCTCCAGGGCTTCGCCCATGCTGGCGCTGTGTACCGTGGGGCAATCCCGGTGCAGCAGGCCGGCGCGATCCAGTTCGCCGAGAATGGCCATGATGCCGCCGGCGCGGTGCACGTCCTCCATGTGGTAGAGCGGCGTGTTGGGCGCCACCTTGCACAGTTGCGGCACGCTGCGGGAGAGACGGTCGATGTCCTTCAGGGTGAAGTCCAGTTCGGCTTCCTGGGCCGCCGCCAGCAGGTGCAGGATGGTGTTGGTGGAGCCACCCATGGCGATGTCCAGGCTCATGGCGTTTTCGAAGGCCTGGAAGTTGGCGATGTTCCGCGGCAGTACGCTGTCGTCATCCTCCTGGTAGTAGCGCCGGCACAGTTCCACCACCTGGCGGCCGGCCCAGTGGAACAGGCGCTCGCGGTCGGCGTGGGTGGCCAGGGTCGAGCCGTTGCCGGGCAGGGACAGGCCCAGGGCCTCGGTCAGGCAGTTCATCGAGTTGGCGGTGAACATGCCGGAACAGGAGCCACAGGTGGGGCAGGCAGAGCGCTCGTACTCGGCCACCTTCTCGTCACTGGCGTCGCTGTCGGCGGCGATCACCATGGCGTCCACCAGGTCCAGCTTGTGTTCGGACAACTTGGTCTTGCCCGCTTCCATCGGCCCACCGGAAACGAAGACCACCGGGATGTTCAGGCGCATGGCCGCATTGAGCATGCCGGGGGTGATCTTGTCGCAGTTGGAGATGCACACCATGGCGTCAGCGCAGTGGGCGTTGACCATGTACTCCACGGAGTCGGAGATGATGTCGCGGCTGGGCAGGCTGTAGAGCATGCCGTCGTGGCCCATGGCGATACCGTCGTCCACCGCGATGGTATTGAACTCCTTGGCCACGCCGCCGGCGGCCTCGATCTCCCGTGCTACCAGCTGGCCGAGGTCCTTCAGATGCACGTGCCCCGGCACGAACTGGGTGAAGGAGTTGACCACGGCGATGATCGGCTTGCCGAAGTCGCCGTCCTGCATGCCGGTGGCGCGCCACAGGGCGCGGGCGCCGGCCATGTTGCGGCCATGAGTGGAGGTCTTGGAGCGGTATGCGGGCATGCTGGCGGGCCTTTCGGTGACAATACGGATGGTGGACAGGGTCGGGCAGGATACCAAAATTCCCCCACTGGCGCGCGGTTCAGGTCGGGCGGGATGCGGCCTGGCAAGCGCCGCTCACCGGTGCGTGACCTTGCGAGAGTGTCCTCTGTCTTGTGCGGTCTGGCGACCGCTGCGTCGAGCGGCGCCGGGCTATGCCCCTTGCTCCATTCCGGGCGCATGCGGTGCGTGGACCTGCGGGGTGTTAATAGGCGCATGTTGCGGTGGCGTTGTTGGTTTTGGGCTGCCGCGGCCTGTCGAAGGCACGGGTGATGGGCGGTGGTGGTAGGTGGCGCAGCCGGGAGCGGGAGTGCCTGGGCAGATTGGAGTCGCACCGACGCCCTGCATTGCGCAATGGGCATAGCCCGGCACCGCTCGACGCGGGTGGGCGCCGAGACGACGTCATGCTGAGCAGAGAATCGAAGCCGATTGCAGAGTCCGCCGAAGGCCGGCCGTGGCAGTGATGGTCCTAGCCGGAGTGCCCGCGTTGGTGTGGGTGGTTGATCCTCCTTCGCGCAGTGAAGGGCGTCGGCGCGCCCACCTGCCCATCTTAGTGCCTGCGAGCCTGCGGTTTCCTCGCGGGAACAGGCCCGCTTAAACACCGTGAAACCATGCCGAGTGCCCTGCCTCTCGACAGCGTGCGCCCCCAGACCGCCGCGCAAGAAGCCGGCCCGACAACGCGCCGCATGCGCCCGCAACGGAGCAGAGGAGGATCAACCACCCACACCAACGCAGCGGTCGCCAGACCGCAAAGCCACCCGCGGCGACGCAGTGGCCCTCAGGCCAGCGGCTTGAAGAAGACCTTGGAATTGCGCTGCAGATTGTAGAGCTGCTTGCGCGCCGCCGGCAGGCTGTCCCGGGGCTGCTCCACAAAACCCTGCTCAATGAACCAGTGGGCCGTCTGCGTGGTCAGCACAAACACCCGGTCCAGGCCCAGGCGCCGGGCCTCGGCCTCCAGTGCGCGCAGCAGACGCTGGCCCCGCTGACCGCCCCGATAGTCGGGGTGGGAGACAATGCAGGCGATCTCGCCACAGCTGTCCTCGGCGAAGGGATACAGGGCGGCGCAGGCGATGATGCGCCCGTCCCGCTCGAGGATGCGGAACTGGCGGATCTCGGTTTCCAGCAGCTCCCGGGAGCGCTTCACCAGTACCCCCTCCTGCTCCAGGGGCTCGATCAACTCGAGAATGCCGCCGACGTCATCGATATTGGCGGCCCGGGCCTGCTCGTAGTCGTCCTTGGCCACCAGGGTGCCACTGCCGTCGTGGGTGAACAGCTCCTCCAGCAGGGCGCAGTCGTCCCGGTAGCTGATGATATGGCAGCGCGGCACCCCCGCCAGGCAGGCGCGCCGCGCGGTGGTCAGCAGGCGCTGCTGTTCGGTGTCGTCCACCGACAGGGCGGGAATCTCGCCGACCGCCAGCTGCCGGATCAGGCGGCCTTCGGGCCCAGCGACACCGGGGGCGGCCCCCAGCATCAACAGCTTGTCGGCACCGATGGCGGCGGCGCAGTGCACCGCGACATCCTCCAGGGTGAGGTTGAAGATCTCCCCGGTGGGGGAATAGCCCAGTGGGGAGAGCAAGACGATAGAGCCTGCGGCCAGCTGCTGCTGGATGCCGGCGCTATCCATGCGCCGCACCCGGCCGGTGTGCTGGAAGTCGACACCGTCGTGCACCCCCAGGGGGCGGGCGGTGACGAAATTGCCGGAGCAAACGCGCATGCGCGCCCCCTGCATCGGCGAATTGGGCAGGCCCATGGATAGCAGCGCTTCGATCTGTGCACGCAGGGATGCCGCCGCATCCGTGACATGGTGCATGGTGGCGGGATCGGTGATGCGCATGTCGTCGTGGAAGCGACTCTCGATGCCGGCGCGCTCCAGGCGCTCGTCAATCTGCGGCCGGTTGCCGTGTACCAGCACCAGGCGCACACCCAGGCTGTGCAGCAGGGCCATGTCGTGCATGATGGTGGCAAAGGTGGGCTCCAGGGCCGCCTCGCCGCCCAGCATCAGCACGAAGGTGCGCCCGCGGTGGGCGTTGATATAGGGCGCGGTGTTGCGGAACCAGCGGATATGCGCCCGGTTGGGTGTTGTCACGGCCTTGCTTCCCGGAGTGTTCTGGACAGGCGCACAAGGTTACCGCAGGCGGCGCCCCGGACACCAAGCAAATATTACACAGCACGCGGCCGCAGCCGGGGCGGGCTCACAGGCAGTAGCGGGCAATGCACTGGCGCAGGAGGTCGATGGCCGGCTGGATCTGTGCCAGTTCCAGGTACTCATCGGGCTGGTGGGCGAGATTGATGCTGCCCGGGCCCATGACGATGGTCTCCATCCCCAGGGCGTGGAAAAACGGCGCCTCGGTGGCGAAGCCGGCCGCGGTGGCGGTGTGTCCGGTCAGGGTTTCCGCCAGGCGTACCAGCTCGCTGCTCGCGGACTGCTCGAAAGGGGGCACCGGTTCCACCAGGGGCCGTAGTTCGAGGCCGGCGCCGCTGCGCTGGGCGATGGCCTGCAGGCGCTGCTCCAGCTCCTCGCGTACACCCGCTTCCGCGGCGTCGGGCGTCAGGCGCAGGTCGAAGTGCAGTTCGCAGCTGCCGCAGATGCGGTTGGGGTTGTCGCCGCCGTGGATACAGCCCAGGTTGAGGGTTGGCCAGGCTACCTCGAAGCGGCTGTTGCCAAAGCGCTGGCGCAGCCCGCTGCGGAAGGTCATCAGCTCGCCGAGGACCTCCTGCATCACATCCAGGGCGTTGAGGCCCAGGTCCGGGTTGGAGGAGTGGCCGGAGCGTCCGCTGACGCGGATGGCCTCCATCATGATGCCCTTGTGCAGGCGGATCGGTGCCAGCGAGGTGGGCTCGCCGACAATCGCCGCCCGGGCCCGCGGCCGGCCCGCCGCCACCAGGGCCCGGGCGCCGTCCATGGAACTCTCCTCGTCGGCGGTGGCGAGGATGATCAGTGGCTGGCGCAGAGGCTGCTCGAGAAAGGCTTCCGCTGCCGCCAGGGCTACCGGGAAGAAACCTTTCATGTCGGTACTGCCGAGGCCGTAGAGCCGCTGGTCGCGCTCGCTCAGGCGCAGGGGGTCGGAGCGCCAGCGCCCCTCGTCGAAGGGCACGGTATCGGTGTGGCCGGCCAGTACCAGGCCGCCCGGTCCGGAACCCAGGGTGGCAATGAGGTTGGCCTTGCGGCCGTCTGCGGAGACCGGCATCAGTTCGACGGCGAAGCCCATGTCCTGCAGCCACGCCGCCAGCAGCTCCACCACGGCGCGGTTGCCCTGGTCCCAGGCGGGGTCGGTGGAGCTGACCGAGGGTGTGCGGATCAGCTCGCCCAGCTGGCGGATAATGCGACTGTGATCAGTGGACATGGCGTGGCGGGCACCCGGACGGTGTCGTCTGACGGCTGGATGCCCACGGTAGTCTGGCGGTGGTCGCGACGTCAACCACCGCGGATGCTTAGCTGAAGATGCCCTTGAAGAAGAAGAAGAACAGGATCGAGAGCGCGGCCCCGGCGGGCAGTGTCACAATCCAGGACAGGAAGATGGAACCGATGGTGCGCAGGTTCAAGGCCGCGATACCCCGGGCGAAGCCCACGCCGAGCACCGCGCCCACCAGGGTGTGGGTGGTCGAAATCGGCAGGCCGGTGCCGGAGGCGAGGACCACGGTGGTGGCGGCTCCCAGCTCCGCGGCAAAGCCGCGGCTGGGGGTCAGCTCGGTGATCTTGCGGCCAATGGTGGCGATCACCTTGAAACCGTAGGTGGCGAGGCCGACCACGATGCCGCCCGCCCCGACCAGCAGGATCCACCAGGGCAGCGAGGCCTCGGCCGAGACCAGCCCGCCCGACTGCACCGTGCTGACCACGGCCGCCAGCGGGCCGACGGCGTTGGCGACATCATTGGAGCCGTGGGCAAATGCCATGGCACAGGCGGTAAATACCATGAGGATGGCGAACACCCGCTCGACGTTGGCAAAGCGGTGGCCGTGGGTGGGCAGTTCCTTGATGCGGCGCAGCAGCAGGCTGCCCAGGCCGGCCACGACCAGGCCGATCAGGGCGGACACGGGCACGGCATTGGCGAACTTGCTGCCCAGGCCGAGATCCAGGTCCACACCGATGTGCTTGAGGCCCTTGAGCAGGGTGACCATGGAAATCATGAAGCCCACCAGCCACATGTAGATCGGAATGAATTTCTTGGCTCGCTGGAAGGGGTCCTCGGTATCGAGGATGAGAATCTTGACGCTCATGAACAGGCCGAAGGCAATGCTGCCGGCGAGCAGCGGGGACACGATCCAGCTGGCGGCGATGGCGCCCACCTTGCCCCAGGCCACTGCCTCCACCGAAATCCCCACGGCGGCGAAGCCGACAATGGCCCCCACGATCGAGTGCGTGGTGGATACCGGCCAGCCCTTGATGCTGGCGATCATCAGCCAGGTGCCCGCGGCGAGCAGGGCCGAGAGCATGCCGTAGACCAGAAGTTCTGGATTGGCACTCATGATGGCCGGGTCGATGATGCCCTTGCGGATGGTCGAGGTGACCTCCCCACCGGCCAGGTAGGCGCCGAGGAATTCGAACACCATCGCCACCAGGATGGCCTGTTTGATGGTCAGTGCCTTCGAGCCCACGGAGGTGCCCATGGCATTGGCGACATCGTTGGCGCCCACGCCCCAGGCCATGAAGAAGCCGAAGGCGCAGGCCAGGATGAGCAGGATGGTGCCGTACTCGGAAATGATTTCCATGCCGGGGTCCTTGTTGCTGGATCAGGAGTTACTTGGCGATCAGGATTTGCAGTCGGTGGCCAACCCGCTCGGCGGCGTCGGCGAGGGCGGCGAGAAGCTCGATGATTTTGTAATAGAACATCACGTCCACCGCATGCAGTTCCCTTTCGATACTGAACAGGCTGGCGCGCAGGGCCTGGGACTGTTCGTCGGTGCGGCCCTCCAGTTTGTCCAGCTCCTGGATCAGGCCCTCCACATGCTTCACCTCGCGGCCGCTGAAGCCGACTTCCAGCAGCTCGTCCAGCTCGCTGATGGCGACCAGGGCCTGGGTGCAGGTTGCGGCCACACCCTCGGTAAATTCGATCAGGTGTGGCTGCAGGGGCTCGGGGAACTGCATCTGCCGGCCCAGCATCAGGCCGGCGACATCCTTGGCGATGTTCGCCACATGGTCCTGGATAGTGACCAGTTCCAGCAGGTCGGAGCGCGGTACCGGCAGGAACAGCGACTTCGGCAGGTGCCGTCGCACCGAGCGCTTGAGCTTGTCGCCTTCGCTCTCGGCATCGCTGATGCGCACAAAGATGGCCTGCGCTTCGTCCCAGTCACCGCCGCGGGCGGCCTGCATGAAGGCCGGCAGTTGTTGCGCGGCGTCGTTGGCCACCTGCATGTGTTGCTGGATGGGGCGAATGGGGGAGCGACCGAAGAGATCGCTGAGCGGGTTGGATCCGGGCATGGCTGGCTCCTGTGATGCAGGCGCGAAGTATAGGGGCTGATGCGGCCCCTGTCACATGGCGGCGCATTCGCGCCCTAGTGCCTGTGATAGCATGAAATCTGTTCATTTACCTCCAGCAGGTTTCGAGGATTCTGCATGTCTAGCGCGCTTTCAACGGCTTCCCTGCCCACTCCACTGGCCGAGGCCGCCGAGACCGCCTGGCAGTGGGTGCTGGAACAGCCTGGCCAGGCCGCTGTCGGTGAGCTGCAGGCAGCGCTTGCCCACTGCGAGGCGAGTCGCGCCCAGCTGCCGCGCATCCTCGCCTGCAGCCCTTTTATCGCCGACATTCTGCGGCGCAACCCCGAGCCCCTGACCGAGCTGTTGGGCAGTGGTCGCTTGCAGCGCAGCTCTCGGCCCGACGAGTTGCGCGAGCTGCTCGCTGAGGCCCTGTCGGCCGAGGGGGCCGACCTGCACCGCGAGCTGCGCCGCTTTCGCCAGCGGGAAATGCTGCGTGTGGTCTGGCGCGATTTCAGTCGCACCGCGGATACCCGGGAGACCATGGCGGACATGTCCGCGCTGGCGGATGCCTGCATCGGTCTGGCCTGCGAGCGGCTGCAGACGGAGCTGGAGGGGCGCTTCGGCGTCCCGCGGGGTCGCAGTTCCGGCGAACACCAGCGGCTGATTGTGCTGGCCATGGGCAAGCTGGGTGCCGGCGAGCTCAACGTGTCCTCGGACATCGACCTCATCTTCACCTACCCCGAGGCCGGGGAAACCGACGGCGAGCGGCGCAGCCTCAGCAACGCCGAGTTCTTCACCAAGCTGGGCCAGGCGCTGATTGCCGCGCTGGACCAGATGACGGTGGACGGCTTCGTATTCCGGGTCGACATGCGCCTGCGGCCCTACGGCGAGAGCGGGGCGCTGGCGCTCAACTTTTCCGCCATGGAGCAGTATTACCAGGATCAGGGTCGCGACTGGGAGCGCTACGCGATGATCAAGGCGCGACCGGTCACCGGCGACCCCCGGCGTGCCGCCGAACTGATGGCCATGCTGCGCCCCTTCGTGTTCCGCCGCTACGTGGATTTCGGGGTTATCGAAAGCCTGCGCGGCATGAAACAGATGATCAACAGTGAAGTGCGACGCCGCGGTTTGCAGGCGGACGTCAAGCTCGGCCACGGCGGTATCCGCGAGATCGAGTTCGTGGCCCAGTGCATCCAGCTGATCCGCGGTGGCCGCGACCTCGGCCTGCAGCAGCGGGAGCTGCTCTCGATCCTGGCCGAGTGCGAGAGCCTCGGCGTCCTGCCGGCGGAAGTGCTGGCGGAGTTGCGCGAGGCCTACCTGTTCCTGCGCGATTGCGAGCACGCCATCCAGGGCTATCGGGACCAGCAGAGCCAGGCCCTGCCCGGCGACGAGCTGCACCAGCTGGCCATGGCCGAAGTCATGGGCTTTGCCGACTGGCCGGCGTTCACGGCGGCCCTGGCGGCGCACCGAGAGCGGGCCGCGCTGCATTTCCGTGAGCTGATCGCCGAGCCCGACGAGGAGGCCAACGGCAACGGCGAGGAGCTGCCTCCCTGGGACGAGAACCTGGAAGCGGCCACCCTGACCGAGCTGGGTTACCGGCAGGCGCCTGAAAGCCTGGCGGCAATCCAGGCGCTGCGCGAGAGCACCCGTCTCGCCTCGGTGCAGCCGGAGGGGCGGGCTCGCCTCGAGCAGTTCATGCCGCGCCTGCTGCTTGCCTGCTGTGAGGCAGACGATCCCGATCGCGCCCTGCAGCGCATCCTGCCGCTGGTCAGTGCGGTGCTGCGCCGCAGTGCCTACCTGGTGCTTTTGCTGGAGAACCCCCAGGCCCTGGCGGAGCTGGTCCTGCTCTGTGGCGCCAGCCCCTGGATTGCCGAGCAACTGGCGCGCCATCCGGTGCTGCTGGACGAGTTGCTGGACCGCGCCAGTCTGTACACCGCGCCCGATCGCGGCCTGCTCGCCTCCGATCTGCAGCAGCAGGTGGCGCGCCTGCAGCCGGGGGACCTGGAGAGCCAGATGGATGCTCTGCGCTACTTCAAGGCGTCTCAGATCCTGCGCGTGGCAGCCAGTGAGCTGGTGGGACGATTGTCGCTGATGAAGGTCAGTGACAAGCTGACCTGGATCGCCGAGGTGATCCTCGACCAGGTGGTTGCGGTGGCCTGGGCCGACCTCACGGCCCGCTATGGGAAGCCCCAGCGGGATGGCGACGGCTACGGCTTCTGCATCTTTGGTTACGGCAAGCTGGGTGGCATCGAGTTGAGCTACAGCTCGGATCTGGACCTGGTCTTTCTCTACGATGCCGACCCGCAGGGGGTGACGGACGGTGAGCGCAGCATCGATAACGCCCGCTTCTTCCTCCGTCTCGGGCAGCGCGTCATCCATATTCTGGAAACCCGCATGGCCCTGGGGCAGCTCTACGAGGTCGACATGCGCCTGCGCCCCGACGGCGAGTCCGGATTGCTGGCCAGCAGCCTGAAGGGCTTCCGCAACTACCAGGAGTCTTCCGCCTGGACCTGGGAGCACCAGGCCCTGGTGCGTGCGCGCCTGGTGGCTGGGGACCGCACGGTGGGTGAACAGGCCGAGGCCATCCGCCACGCGGTCCTGGCCACCGCGCGAGACGAGGCGGAGCTGGCCGCCGAAGTGGTGGCCATGCGTCGCCGCATGCGTGAGCAGCTGGGCAGTTGTGCCGGCGAGGCTGACAAATTTGACCTCAAACAGGATGCGGGTGGTATCGTCGATATCGAATTTATGGTGCAATATGCCGTTCTGGCGTGGTCCCATCGCGTGCCGGAGCTGACCCGCTGGTCGGATAACATCCGCATCCTCGAGACCCTGGCTCGCGAGGGCCTGTTCGAGCAGCGCGACGCCGATGCGCTGGTCGAGGCCTATCTCGCCTACCGTTCGGCCGCCCACCAGCTCGCCCTGCAGCAGCAGCCCGGTTGTATCTCCACCGAGGAGTACGCGGTGCACCGCTCCGCGGTCACGGCTGCCTGGCAGCAGCTGTTTGCCGGGGTGGCGGAGGGAACTGCAGCGGACTAGCCGGTCGCCGCCGGTGCGTGAGGTGGTGGCCGCCGGGTACCAACCGATTGACTGAATGTGACAGGAGTGGAGTGATGAATTTTGCGGACCGCGATGGTGTCATCTGGCTCGACGGGGAAATGATCCCCTGGCGCGAAGCCAAGGTGCACGTGCTCACCCACACACTCCACTACGGCATGGGTGTATTCGAAGGTGTGCGCGCCTACCACACCCCGGATCGCGGTACCTGCATCTTCCGACTCAAGGAACACACCGACCGCCTGTTCCGCTCTGCCCATATCCTGGGCATGCAGATGCCCTGGGACAAGGACACGCTGAACGAGGCGCAACGCCAGGTCGTGCGTGAAAACGGCCTGCAGGAAGGCTACCTGCGGCCGATGTGCTTCCTCGGTTCCGAGGGCATGGGGCTGCGCGCCGACGGGCTCAAGACCCACGTCGTAGTCGCCGCGTGGGAGTGGCCTTCCTACATGGACCCGGAGGCCCGGGATCGCGGGATCAAGGTACGCACCTCCTCCTACACGCGCCACCACGTCAACATCACCATGTGCAAGGCCAAGGCCAACGGCAATTACATCAACTCCATGCTGGCCCTGCGCGAGGCCATCGACAGTGGTGCCGAGGAAGCCCTGATGCTGGACAACGAGGGCTATGTCGCCGAGGGCAGTGGCGAGAACGTGTTCATTGTCCGTGAGGACCAGATCTTCACCCCGGACCTCACCTCCTGCCTGGACGGTATCACCCGCAAGACGGTGTTTGCCCTGGCCGAGCAGCTGGGTTACACGATTCGCGAAAAGCGCATCACCCGGGACGAAGTCTATGTCGCCGACGAAGCCTTCTTTACCGGTACCGCGGCGGAGGTGGTGCCAATCCGCATGCTGGACGGTCGCCAGATCGGCAGCGGCTCCCGCGGGCCAGTGACCGCCCAGCTGCAGTCCATGTACTTCGACGCCGTGCGCGGCAAACGTCCCCAGAACGCCGACTGGCTGACACCGGTGGCATGATCGAGCCTCGGCGCGGTGTGCTGCCCAGTGGCGTCGTCTGGCGTCGCTGGGAGCCACCGGGTCGGGTTCGCGGGGTCGTACTGCTGGTTCACGGCCTGGGCGAGCACGGCGGGCGCTACCAGGCCCTGGCAGAGCACCTTGCGGGGCTGGACCTGGCAGTGCTGGCCCCGGACCATCGCGGTCACGGCGACTCCCCGGGTGCCCGCGCCCACATCTCTGACTTCCAGGCCTTCCTCGACCCCCTGTCGCAGCTGCGTGAGATTATCGCCACCGACTACCCCGGGCTGCCCTGCTTTCTGCTGGGACACAGCCTCGGTGGCCTGATCGCCGCGGTCTATCTTCTGGAAACCCGCCAGCCTTTCACTGGCGTCGTGCTTTCGGCACCGGCCTTGGCCATACCCGATGCACCGCCCGCCTGGCTGCTGGCGCTCAATCGCTGTCTCTCCCGCGTCTTGCCACGCCTGCGAACAGTCCGCCTGGACGCGGGGCTGGTCAGCCGCGACCCGCAGGTGGTGGTGGACTATCGTGCCGACCCGCGGGTGCACCACGGCCGCCTCACGGTGCGGCTGGTGGCGGAGATGTTTGCCGCCATGGCGCGGGTGCGGGCCGAGGCCGCCCGCCTGACCCAGCCACTGCTGATCCTCCACGGTGAGGCGGATGGTCTCACCGACCCGGCCGGCTCCCGCGATCTCGCCGCAGGGGTTGGCAGCGATGACGTATCCCTGCGCCTCTACCCCGGGCTGTATCACGAAGTCTTCAACGAGCCCGAGCGGGCGCAGGTCCTGGCGGACCTCGACCACTGGCTCTTGCCTCGCTGCTGAAGCTCTCTGCCGGCGGTGCCGGGGCCGTTTCAGCTTTTGCTGCTGCCGCCGCTGCTTGACTCGGCCGCTGCCTGTCCAGGCAGTTGCCCGGCAGCTGCCACCTGGCTGGCTGCGGAAGGCGGGGACAGGGGGAAAGGCTCGCTGCTCTCCCCACTGGCCTCCAGGTAGAGGGAGCGACTGGGGAAGGCAAAGCCGGCACCCGCCTCCTCTTCCACAATCTCTTTGATGCGGTAGGCAAGGCGTTCCTTGATCTCCAGCCAGTCCCCCCACACGGTGGTGCGGGTAAAGCAGTAGAGCATGATGTCTATGGAGCTGTCGTTGAAGGAGTCGATACGCACAAAGGTGGAGACTTCTTCGGGCGTGGCGAATTCGTCGCTGTCGAGAATGTAGCGCTCGATGCTGTCGCGAATCTGGCGCAGTTGCTCCAGGGTGGTGCGGTACTCGACCCCGATCATCCAGAAAATGCGGCGGTGGGTCATGCGCGAGAAGTTGGTTACCGCATTGTCCGCCAGGCGGGAGTTGGGCACATAGACCGGTGCCCGGTCGAAGCGGCGGATCGTGGTGGTGCGAAAGCCGATCTCCACCACGGTGCCCTCGACCACGCCGTCGACCTTGATCCAGTCGCTGACGGTGAAGCGGCGTTCGCCGATCACGAACAGACCGGCAATCAGGTTCTTGAACAGGTCCTGGGCGCCGAGGGCCACTGCGACGCCGAACAGGCCGAGGCCGGCGACGATCGGCCCGACCGCGATACCCCAGAGTTCGAGAATGGCTGCGGCGCCCAGCATGATGAATACCACGCGCAGCAGCTTGACGATCCACTGCACCATGGCGGTCGTGAGCAGGCGCCGGCTGCGCTCGAGCACCACACCCACCGGGCCGCACAGCTGGTGCAGGGCCCAGAAAATGGTGAACACCACCAGGGAGCGGTTGATGTTGTAGAGGAAGGCCTCCACGTCGCCCTCGACCTTGAGAGCGCTGGCGGCGAAGAAGAAACCGACGACAACCGGCACGAAGCGCAGGGGGTTGCGCAGGGCATCCAGCAGTACATCGTCAATCTCGCTCTCGCTGCGTCGCGCCCAGCGGTGCAGTGCCCCCAGGGCATAGCGCGAGAACAGGTTGCGAATGCCCAGGAATATCATGAGGATCAGCAGGGCGACTAGGATATGCACGATATCCACGCCGTAGACGCCGTGCTTCCACACGGTCACAACCAGGTCCCAGAATTCTCGCAGGGTGGCGATATCCATTCACATGTCCTCTGTCTTCGCAGGCGGCACATGATGACGGCTCCGTCAGCGCCAGGCAAACGCCCCCGGACTTTCAGTTCCGAAGGTCCGCCGCCGTGCCGCGCCTTGGTTGCGGAGCGTGGGGCTCGCGTGCCGGGCGGTGTGGGGCTTGCAGCGCCTTTATGGCAGGGCATACTGTCGGGCTGAGGCGAGTCCCGGAGAAACCATGCTGAAGAATCTGTTTGCCCTCGTGCTGCTGGCGGGCTCGGCCCTGCTGCTGTGGTGGCTGTATCTGGCGCCCGAATCCGGGCCGGCCGCCAGCACGCCGCCGGTTTCCCGGGAGCAGGCGTGGTATCCGCAGCGGGATTGGGAGAGCGCGCCGTCCGCGGCACTCAACCTGTCCGCTTTTGCTTTCCGCGACCGCAACCGCAATGGTGTGATGGATGGCGGTGACCTGCCGATGGCGGGGGTGGCCTTCCTGCTCGAGCGTCCTGCTGGCGACCTGCGCGCCCAGCGCAGCAACATCAATGGCTACGCCAATTTTTCCGTGCGCTTGAGGGGCGATGACGAGGATATTACCCAGGCTGGTGAACCCTATCACTTCGAGGTGATGCCGCCTCCGGGATGGCAGGTGACTACCGGCAACTCGAGGCAGGCGGCGACCTTCAGCGCGTTGCAGGGCTCACCGGCCGGCATGGTGACCGATACACCGCCTGCGGTCGTGGGGCTGGCGCCGGATCTGACCATCTCCGGGGTGGTGCCCGCCGGGGCCAGTGGCTGGCAGCTGCAGGGCCCGGCGGGTGATCCGGTAGTGCTTGAGCCCGGTGCCTTTCGCGTAGCGGTGCAAGCCGGCTTGTGGCAGCTGGTGGATGAACAAGGGCGGCGATTGCGCGAAGTCCAGGTGAGCGAGGCACCCGTGCGTCTCGCCGCCCTGTCGACATCGCCACTGCCAGCGCCCCTGCCACAGCAGGTACAGCTTGATTTCGAGGAGCCGCTGCGGCGGGCGGTCATCGACAAGCTGCCCCGCGGCTATCGCGGGCTGGGCTTCGACTATCTGCTGGCAGTCGATAACCAGCATTACCAGGGCCCGGGCTACGTCAATCTGTTGATGGGCGGCCGCGGGGTTGGCTACAACAGTTCCGGCTACCCGGTCACCATCACAGATGAACAGCCCGGCGAAGTGTTCGATTTCGAGGGTGGCTGGTTCGCCGTGGCCTGGCCCGCTGCCGAAGGTGAAGAGCTGGCGCTGGAGGGCTGGCGGCAGGGCCAGAGGCTCTACCATGACAGCCTTCCCCTCTCGCACCTGGGACCGGTTTGGGTGCAGGCTGATTTCCGGCGCATCGACGAATTGCGGCTCAGTACCCGCCACTACTGGCAATTCGTCACGGACGATCTACAGTTTCGGCGCACCCGGCCCCCTTGAGGCCGCGCGGGCGCGATACCTCAGCCCCAGCGGCCGGAGGGGCAAAGACGCAGCGATGCGGGTGTGTTTACCGGGAGGACTGGGTAACATAGCGCGCTGCTGTGAACAGGTAGAAGGTATTTTTCTTGCAGACCAGAATTGTGTTGGCCGGCGCAGACGGGCAGCTTGGCCGCTCCCTTCAGGCCGCTGTACCCGAGGGTGTGCAGCTGGTGGCCCTGTCCCGGGGGCAATTGGACATCACGGACCCCGGGGCGGTGGCTGCGTGCGTACGCCAGCACACACCCACGTGGGTCATCAACGCGGCGGCCTATACCGCGGTGGATCGCGCCGAAGAAGAGGTGCACCTGGCGATGGCGGTGAATGCCGAGGGCCCCGGTAACCTGGCGGCCGCCTGCGCTGCCTCGGGTGCGCGCCTGATACAGGTATCCACCGACTTCGTCTTTGACGGTGCCCGCAGCACGCCCTACCCACCGGGAGCGCCCACTGCGCCCCTCGGTGCCTACGGCCGCAGCAAGCTGGTCGGGGAGCAGGCGGTGCAGGCTGCACTCCCGGAGGCCGTCATCCTGCGCACGGGCTGGGTGTATTCGCGGTTCGGCGGTAACTTCGTCAAGACCATGCTGCGGCTGATGGCCGAGCGCGACCAGCTGACGGTGGTGGATGACCAGGTGGGGACACCGACCTGGGCACAGGGCCTGGCGCAGGCCATCTGGTCGGCGATTGCGCGCGCTGTTCCCGGGGGCGTTTACCACTGGAGCGATGCCGGCGTGTGCAGCTGGTACGACTTCGCACAGGCGATTGCCGAGGAGGGGCATGCCCTGGGGCTCCTGCCCCGTACCCTCGCGCTGCGCCCGATACCCGCCAGCGACTACCCGACACCGGCCCGCCGCCCTGCCTTCAGCGTTCTCGACAAGCGCACTACCTGGGCGGCCCTGGAGCTGACCCCGCTACACTGGCGCGAGCAACTGCGGCGCATGCTGCTGGACTACAAGGACAATCCCGATGGCTAGATCATTGTTGGTGACCGGCGCCGCCGGCTTTATTGGCGCCAACTTCATGCACTACTGGCACGCCAGGCACCCCGGTGACACCCTGGTTGCGCTGGATGCCCTGACCTACGCTGGCAACCGCGCCAACCTCGCGGCGCTGGAGGCGAAACCCGGCTTCCACTTCGTGCACGCGGACATCCGCGATTACGAGGCGGTGCTGGCCGCCCTGCGTGAACATCGCGTCGATACCCTGGTGCACTTCGCCGCCGAGAGCCACGTCGACCGTTCGATCACCGGGTCGGATGCCTTTATCGAGACCAATATCGTGGGCACGCACACCCTGCTCAAGGCGGCCCGGGAGCACTGGCTATCGGGCACGAGTCCGCGGGAGCACCGCTTCCACCACGTCTCCACCGACGAAGTCTACGGCTCCCTGGGCGCGGATGACCCGGCCTTTCGCGAGGACCTGCAGTACCAGCCCAACTCGCCCTACTCCGCCAGCAAGGCGGCTTCGGACCACCTGGTGCGGGCCTGGCACCATACCTATGGCTTGCAGGTGACCACCAGCAACTGCTCCAACAACTACGGACCCTGGCACTTCCCGGAGAAGCTGATTCCCCTGTGCCTGACCAATATCCTGCGCGGTCGCGAGCTGCCCATCTACGGAGATGGCAGCAACATTCGCGACTGGCTGTATGTGGAGGATCACTGCCGCGGTATCGAGCTGGTCCTGGAGCGCGGCCAGGTGGGCGAGTGCTACAACATCGGTGGCAATAACGAGTGGAGCAACCTGGCGATCGTCGAGCTGCTCTGCGACCAGCTGGATGCCTGCTTCCACAGTGACCCGGTGCTGGCGCAGCGCTTCCCCGATGCCCCCCAGGCCAATGGCGGCAGTGCCCGGGACCTGATTCGCTTTGTCAGCGATCGCGCCGGCCACGACTGGCGCTATGCCATCGACGCTGACAAGATCAGCCGGGAGCTCGGCTACGCCCCGCGGGAGACCTTCGAGAGCGGGCTGCGTCGCACCGTTGCCTGGTACCTGGCCAACGACAGTTGGTGGCGCCCGCTGCTGACCTGAGTCAGTGGCCCGCTGCGGGCGCCCCTGTCGACCGGCTGTCGCTGCGGCGCTCAGTCGAGCAGCGGGGCATCCGCCCAGGCCAGGCCCTCGGCATCCTTGCCGGACAATTGCGGTGATTCACCCGGGGGAATCGGCCAGTCGATGCCGACCCGGGGGTCATTCCAGGCCAGGGTGATCTCGCTTTTCGGATCGTAGTAGTCGGTGCACTTGTACTGGAAATCGGCCGACTCCGACAGCACGTAAAAGCCGTGGGCGAAACCCGGGGGAACCCAGAGCATGCGGTGGTTTTCCGCCGACAGTTCGGCGCCGAACCACTGGCCCAGGGTCGGCGAGTCGCGGCGCAGGTCCACGGCGACGTCAAACACCGCGCCCGCAGTGACCCGCACCAGTTTGCCCTGGGTGTGGCGGGTCTGGTAGTGCAGCCCGCGCAGGATGCCCCGGGCGGAGCGGCTGTGATTGTCCTGGACGAAATCCAGGTCAAAGCCCGCCTCCCGGAAGGTAGCTGCATTCCAGCTTTCCAGAAAGAAGCCCCGCTCGTCGCCAAAGACCCGCGGCTGCAGCAGAAATACGCCGGGCAGAGATGTCGGTTCAAAAATCATGCTCGATGACCCCCGCTTCCTGACTGACCACCTGTTTCAGATAGAGGCCATAACCGCTTTTTTCCAGTGGCGCGGCGAGCGACAGCAGCTGTTCGGTCTCGATATAGCCCATGCGCCAGGCGACCTCCTCGGGGCAGGCAATCTTCAGGCCCTGCCGCTCTTCGACCACGCGAATGAAGTTGGCCGCGTCGAGCAGCGAGTTGTGGGTGCCGGTATCCAGCCAGGCGGTACCGCGGCTCATCACTTCCACCTGCAGGTCGCCGCGCTCCAGATAGGCGCGGTTGATGTCGGTAATTTCCAGCTCGCCGCGCGCCGAGGGCCGGATGTCGCGGGCGATGTCCACCACGTCATTATCATAGAAATACAGCCCGGTGACCGCGTAGTGTGAGCGCGGTTGAGCGGGCTTTTCCTCGATGTCGATGGCGCGGCCCTGACTGTCGAAACTGACCACGCCGTAGCGCTCGGGATCGTGAACGTAGTAGGCGAATACCGATGCGCCGGCGTCGCGGCTGGCGGCCTGGCGCAGGCTGCGGGTGAAGCCGCCGCCGTAGAAGATGTTATCCCCCAGCACCAGGGCCGCCGGATTGTCGCCAATGAAGTCGCGGCCCAGCAGAAAGGCCTGCGCCAGGCCGTCGGGGCTGGGCTGTACCGTGTAACTGATCTGGATGCCCCAGGCACTGCCGTCGCCGAGGAGGTCGCGGAAGGCCTGCTGGTCCCGGGGTGTGGTGATGATCAGGATCTCGCGGATGCCTGCCAGCATCAGGGTCGCCAGCGGGTAGTAGATCATCGGCTTGTCGTAGACCGGCATCAGCTGCTTGCTGACGGTGCTGGTCAGGGGGTGCAGGCGGGTCCCCGAGCCCCCGGCGAGAATGATTCCCTTGTACTGGCTGCTGGCGGGCATGGTGCGGCTCCCTGGTCACGCAAAGTGGCCGATTATACGGGAAATTACAGCCATTCGCGGAGATACGGCGGGGAATGTGAAAGACTAACGATCGCTAGTCCAGGGCTGGCGCCGGCTGTCAGCGCACTGCTAGAATGAAGCTTCGCGGTGCTGCCCGGTCGTCGGTCGGTGTGGTATTCCGCTCCCGTTCCCGGACGCCGAACTCGAGGGGAAACCACCATCAACTTCCTGGACACAGTGCCCAGCGTCAACCCGACGGAATCCGCCGGCAGCGCGCCGCCCGCGTCACAGTCGCTGCCTCAGCGTCCCCTGCGCATCGCACTGCTTGGCTACCGCAGCAAGCCCACTGGTGGCGGCCAGGGTATCTATCTGCGCTACCTCAGCCGGGCCCTGTGTGAGGCGGGGCACCAGGTGGACGTCATTTCCGGGCCGCCCTACCCGGAGCTGGATCCGGGGGTGCGTCTGATCCGGATTCCCAGCCTCGACTTGTTCGAGCACGGTCTGGCCTCCCTGCGGCCGCGCCACCTGCGATCTCTGAGCAATCTGATCGAGTGGTCGAGCAAGCTGACCGGGGGCTTCGCCGAGCCCTATACCTTTGGCCGCCGCGTGGTGAAATACCTGCGCCGCCACGGCCACCGCTACGACCTGATCCACGACAATCAGAGCCTCAGTTACGGCATGCTGGAACTGCAGGCGCTGGGCCTGCCCCTGGTCACCACCATCCATCACCCGATCACCAGTGATTTTCGCATCGCCCTCGAGGCCGCACCGCACTGGTGGGACCGCGTGCTGGTGCGCCGCTGGTACAGCTTCCTGCGCATGCAGCGCGCCGTGGCCCGGCAGCTGCACCATGTGGTCACGGTCTCGGACTGCTCGCGCCAGGACATTGCCCGGGATTTCGGCCTGCAGCCCGCGGGCATCGACCTGGTCCCCAACGGCGTGGATACCGAAGTTTTCTGTCCACGCCCCGAGGTGCCGCGCCAGCCCAGGCGCCTGATGAGTATCGCCTCGGCAGATTCGCCCCTGAAGGGGCTGCGCTATCTGCTGCAGGCCTTTGCGTCGCTGTTGCAGCGCTGGCCGGACCTGGAGCTGGTGCTGGTGAGTCGCCCCGAGCCCGGCGGTGCCACCGAGCAGCTGATCGCCGCGCTGGGCATTGGCGACCGCTTGCGCCTGGTGAGTGGCATCACCACCGAGGAAATGGTGCAGCTCTACGCCGAGTCGAGCCTCGCGGTAGTGCCCTCGCTTTACGAAGGCTTCGGGCTGCCGGCCGGCGAGGCGATGGCCTGTGGGGTGCCGGTGGTCTCCACCGACGGTGGTGCCCTGCCAGAGGTGGTTGGTGACGCCGGGGTGATTGTCCCGGCGGGAGATGCCGGTGCCCTGGCGGAAGCGATTGCCGGGTTGCTGGAAGACCCGGAGCAACGGCAGTGCCTGGGGGAAAAGGGTCGGCAGAGAATTGTCGAGCGCTTCAGCTGGAGCGTGTGTGCCCGGGACATGGAGGCGCTGTACCGGCGTGTGATCCAACATGCAGACCGTTGATTTCCGCTTCCTGCCCCTGCGCCCCGGCGACCGCGTTCTCGACCTGGGCTGCGGGGAGGGGCGCCACAGCATCGGCACCTGGCTCCAGGGCCAGGTGCACGCCGTGGGCCTCGATCTCAGCCTGCCGGACCTGTGCACGGCCCGCCAGCGTGCGGCGGAGTTCACCCCGGCGGCGGACGGCCGGGAGCTCGGTTTTGTCCAGGGCAGTGCCCTGTCGCTGCCCTTTCCCGATGCCAGTTTTGACCGGGTGATCTGTTCCGAGGTGCTGGAGCACCTGCCCGACTACCGGGGTGCTCTGGCGGAAATGCGCCGGGTGCTGAAGCCCGGTGGGCTGCTCTGTATCAGCGTGCCGCGGGCCTGGCCGGAGCGCATCTGCTGGTGGCTGAGCCGGGAGTACCACGAGGTTCCCGGTGGCCATGTGCGCATCTTCGATATCGACAGGCTGCACGCCGAGGTCGAGGGGGTGGGCTTTACCGGCTATCGCCGCCACGGTGCGCATGCCCTGCACAGTCCCTACTGGTGGTTGTGCTGCCTGTTCTGGCGCACCCGTGAAAGCAACCCGCTGGTTCGCCTCTACCACCGCATGCTGGTCTGGGACATGCTCAGTGCGCCGCGTGTGACCCGGGTTCTCGAGCGCTTGCTGAACCCGCTGTTGGGCAAGAGCGTGGTGCTGTATTACCGGGAGGGCGGCGAAACGTGAGCGGTCTGTATCTGAGCCGGGGCCTGTTCCCCCAGGAGTTTCTGCGACCCACGGTGGAGTTTCTTCTCGAGATCCAGCGCGCCGACGGAGAGATTCCCTGGTTCGAGGGGGGCTACACCGACCCCTGGGACCACGTCGAGGCGGCCATGGGCCTGTCGATTGGTGGCGAGCTGGAGGCCGCCGAGCGCGCCTACCACTGGCTCGCCGGGCTGCAACTGGCGGATGGCAGCTGGTGGGCTTCCTACCGCGGGCAGACGGTCGACAACAATCACCGGCGAGAAACCAATTTCGTCGCTTATATTGCCACGGGGGTCTGGCACCACTACCTGGTCAGCGGCAATCGCGACTTCCTCGCCGAACTGTGGCCGGTGGTGGAGCGCGCGGTGGAATTTGTCCTGCGCCTGCAGGGCCCCCGCGGCGAGATCGGTTGGGCGGTGGATACCGCAGGCAGGCCGCTGGAAGATGCCCTGGTGACCGGCTGCAGTTCCATTTTCAAGAGCCTGGAGTGCGCCCACAATATCGCTGTTGCCCTAGGGGAGCCGCGCCCCGAGTGGTTGCAGGCGCGCCAGCAGCTGGGGCAGGCTCTGCGCAGTCGCCCCGAGCGCTTTGATCGCACCTGGGAGAGCAAGGCGCGCTACTCCATGGACTGGTTCTACCCGGTGCTGACGGGGGTGCTCCAGGGGCGTCCCGCGCGAGAGCGCCTGGCGGCGCGCTGGTCGGAGTTCGTGCGGCCGGGCATGGGCTGCCGCTGTGTTGCCGACCAGCCCTGGGTCACCATCGCCGAATCCTGTGAGCTGGTGATGGCCCTGCTGGCCGCCGGCGACCACGCCCGTGCAGTGGAGCTGTACAGCTGGCTGCACCAGTGGCGCGACAGTGACGGCGCCTACTGGACCGGCTACCAGTTTGTCGAAGATCTGCTGTGGCCGGAGGAAAAACCCACCTGGACCGCGGGGGCGGTCCTCCTGGCGGCGGATGCCCTGACCAGTCACACCGCGGCGTCGAGTCTGTTCACCCGGGTTACCCTGCTGGAACCGGGTGCCGCCGGGCATCCCGCCCAACGCAGTCACCGCGACCCCGCCTGAGGCGCGGCGGCAAGCCGGCGGACTCGCGTTGGCGTCGCCGCCCGCAGTCGCCCACTTGCGCGTCGCTTCAGAGGCGCTCCAGCAGTGCCAGGCTGCCTACCTGATCCCGCTGACGAAACAGGCCCGAGGCCAGTGCCAGGCGCAGTACCGCCCGCGGTGCCTGCCCGCCGGCGGCAGCGTCCGGGTAGACGTCGTGAATGGCCAGCAGGCTGCCGCAGCGCAGGTGACCCACCCAGCAGCGGTAGTCGGTGAGGGCGGCATCCAGGCTGTGGCCGCCGTCGATGAACAGCATGCCCAGGGGCGTCTGCCAGTGGCGGGCGGCGACGGCCGACTGGCTGACCACCGGGACCACTGTCTCTTCCAGGCCGGCACGGCGCATGTTGTCGCGGAACTCCCGGAAGCTGTCGATGCCGTCGAGCTCGGGGTCGTAGAGCGCGGGGTCGTGAAACAGCTCGCCGCGCTGGTGCTCCTCGGAGCCGCGGTGATGGTCGAGAGCAAACACCGTGCCGCCCTGCTCCCGCACTGCCAGGCCCAGGTAGAGGGTGGACTTGCCACAGTAGCTGCCCACTTCAAGGATCGGGCCGAGATGGCAGGCCTCGCGCGCCGCCGTGTACAGCGCGGCAGCTTCCTCGTCCTCCAGGAAACCGCGGACCCCGCCGATCCAGGCGGGCAGCCCCGCCGGCACAGAACCCGGCACCGCTGTTTACTCCTCCTCGCTGGCCGAGGGCGGCTCCGGCGCTTCCAGGGACTCGTCGAGGCGGTAGACGTCCTCGGGGCTGAGCAGGCCCGCCTGCTCCTTCAGGCGCAGGGTATTGGTGATGTAGTCGTAGCGCGCGTTGGCATAGTCCCGGCGCGCCGCGAACAGGGTGTTCTGGGCATTCAGTACGTCCACCACGTTGCGGGTGCCGACTTCATAGCCGGCCTGGGTGGCATCCAGGGCGCTCTTCGAGGAGACAATCGCCTGTTCACGGGCCGCGACCCGTGAAACGTCCGAGACCACGGTCATGTGCAGTGAGCGGGTGTTGGTGACGGTATTGCGGGTCAGGTTGATGCGGTTTTCCCGCGCCGCGATGAATTCCTGGGCCGCCTTGCGCCGGTTGGCGCTGACCGCACCGCCGCTGAACAGGGGAATATCCACGCGGATCTGCCACTGGTCCTGCTCGGTGGTGTTGTCGGGGACGGTGTCGAAGGCAGTGGCCGGACGACGGGTCAGGGTACCCTCGGTGTCGTAGTCGGACATCGACACGCTGCCGCTGACCCTGGGAGCGTGCTCCATGCGGTTGGCCTGGGCCAGCTGGCGGGAAACTTCCTCGGCGTGGCGGGCGGCCTGCAGATTGAAATTGTTTTCCAGGGCAAACTCGACCCAGGCGGCGCGGTCATTGGGCGCTGGCAGCTTGACCTCGAAGTCATCCTGCAGCACGTCGAGGTTGCTGTGCTCCTGCCCGGTCAGCACCGAGAGGCGCTCGAGGGCGACGGAAACGCTGTTTTCGTCGGTGATCCGGTTGACCTGGGCCAGGTCGTAGGCGGCCTGAGCCTCGTAGACATCGGTGATGGCGATCAGGCCCACCTCAAAACGCTGGCGGGTCTGCTCCAGCTGGCGTTCCAGGGCGCGCTCCTGCGCCTGGGAAGCGGAGAGAATTTCCTGGGCCCTCAGTACGGCCAGGTAGGCCTCAACGACGCGCAGGATCAGGTTCTGCTGGTTGGCGGCGAAGGTCGCTTCCGCCTGCTTGCTGAATTCCTTGCCGGACTGGAAAGTGAACCAGGCCGGCAGGTCGAACAGGGCCTGGTTCAGCGAGATCTGATAGCCGTCCCGGGTGGTGTCGGTGTTGGTGCGGGTCTGGATGACGGTGATGTCCTCCTCCACCGCGAAACTTTCCCCAGTCACATCCTGGTCGGTGTCGGTGTAGTCCCAGGTGGCATTGACCTGGGGCAACAGGGCCGCCCGGCTCAGTTTTTCAGTCTCCAGGTTGGCCTTGTACTGGGCCTGTTCCGCCTTGAGCTGGGCGTCGTTGGTCAGGGCCAGTTCGTAGATATCGCGCAGTGACGCGGCGTGTGAGGTGGCCACAGTACTGGCCAGGGCCAGCGCAAGCAGCGTGACGCGAATGCCTTTCATCGGTTTTCCTCAAATGCGGGACGGCGTCGAGTTTAGTAGCCCGGACGGGGGTTGCGCATGCATGATGCCAGACCAATAGTGTAATTTAACCGCGGAAAATGCAAAGCGGGGTGATACACTCGGCGGTTCTGCGCGGTCATCCGCCAGATTTTTGCAGATGCAGATACAGGTAACGACAGATGGTGGTATCCCGGGCTGCCAGACGCCCCCACACGATAGACCTGGTGCGCTTGCACGCCCTGTGCGAGGCAAACTACGCGCGTCTGCTGCGCCTGTTCCCCGACTATCAGCAGTGCAATCAGCGCGAATTTGAGGTCTCCGGAGCCAGGGTGCGGCTGGAGGTTCTCGAGCGCAACCGCTACACCACCTTCTTCCGCCTGCTGCAGTCCCACGGCGAGGCCCGCTGGCTGGGCAGCCTGGATGTCGAGCTGCGCGCCTATCACGATGCGCGCATGCTGGAGGTGAATCGCTTCCAGTCCCGCCGCAGCGTGCGCGGCCGCTATCCCTACCCCAACGCGGAGATGTTCCAGGAGGACGAAAAACTCCAGCAGAACCTGTTCCTCGCCGAGTGGCTGGAGCACTGTCTGGCCAACGGACGGACGCCCGCGACGGGCGTCGGCTTTTCCCTGGCTTGAGCCTGTAGCGCATGCCCGGCGTGGAGCATCGCATTTATCGAGTCACTCCGTCGGGGCACCCGGCGCGCCTGTTGCAGATCACCGATACCCACCTGGGCGAGCGCCCCGGAACCCCCCTGCTAGGGGTGGATACCGATCGCTCCCTGCGGGCCGTGCTCGAGCAGTCACTGGCCGCTCACACGGGACTGGATGCTCTCCTGGCCACCGGCGATCTGGCCGACCACGGCAGCCTGCCTGCCTACCGTCGCCTCCGGGAATACCTGGATCCCACCGGCGTGCCCCACTTCTGGCTGCCCGGCAATCACGATGACCGTGCCCTGATGGCTTCCGTGGACCCCGCCGGTGAGCTGATGGTGAATGATCTGCGCCTGGGCCGCTGGCAGGTGATCCTGCTGGATTCCCAGGTCCCGGGAGAAATCGGCGGGCAGCTGGGAGAGGCGCAGCTGGACCTGCTGCGGCGGGCGCTGGAAGCCGGCGGGCGCGAGGACCTTCACGCATTGATCTGTCTGCACCACCACCCGGTGCCCATCGGCTGTGACTGGCTGGATCAGCAGCAGGTCAGCGATGCCGATGCCCTGTTCGCCCTGCTGGCCGGGTTCCCCCTGGCCCGGGCCCTGCTTTGGGGCCATGTTCACCAGCCCCTGGATCGCGACTACCGCCGATTGCGGCTGCTGGCCACGCCCTCCACCTGCGTGCAGTTTGCCCCGGGGAGTCCGAACTTCCAGGCGGACACACTGCCGCCGGGCTATCGCTGGCTGCATCTCTACGACGACGGGCGGCTGGAGACTGCCGTGGAGCGGGTACACGGCGTGCATTTTTCGGTCGATCTGCAGCAGAAGGGTTATCTCTAGGGCCTGCTCTCCCGAACCCTTCGGGCTGAAATGGATTCCTGCAGCGCCCCCGCGCACTGGGTTACAATCCCGGGGTTCATCCATCCAGCAGGAAATCCAGACAGCGCATGAGCCTGTACACCGCGGAAGACATCGAAGTCCTCACCGGCCTGGAGCCGGTACGCAAGCGCCCCGGCATGTACACCGATACCAGCCGGCCCAACCACCTGGCCCAGGAAGTGATCGACAACAGTGTCGACGAAGCCCTGGCCGGCCACGCGTCGCGCATCGACGTGGTGTTGCACCGGGACGGCGCCATCACGGTCACTGACGATGGCCGCGGTATGCCGGTCGACATCCACCCGCAGCAGGGCAAGCCCGGGGTGGAGGTGATCCTGAGTACCCTGCACGCGGGCGGCAAGTTCTCCAGCAAGAACTACCAGTTCTCCGGTGGTCTGCACGGGGTGGGCGTGTCGGTGGTCAACGCGCTTTCCCTGGCGCTGGAAATCACCATCCGCCGCGATGGCAGTGTCTACCGCATGACCTTCTCGGGGGGCAACAAGACCAGTGACCTGGAGGTCATCGACAGCTGCGGCAAGCGCAATACCGGCACCTCCCTCAAGTTCCTGCCCGACCCGCAGTATTTCGATTCGGTGAACTTCTCGGTGCCGCGCCTGGAACATGTGTTGCGGGCGAAAGCGGTGCTCTGCCCCGGCCTGCGGGTCACCTTCCTCGACGAGAAGAAGGGTGAGAGCCGGGAGTGGCACTACCAGGACGGCCTGACCGACTACCTGATGGATGCCACCATCGACTTCCCCTGCGTGCCCGAGCAGCCCTTCACCGGCAGTTTCAGCAGCAAGAATGCCGCGGTGGACTGGGCGCTGCAGTGGCTGCCCGAGGGCGGCGAGGTGCTGGCCGAGTCCTACGTCAACCTGATTCCCACCGCCCAGGGTGGCACCCACGTCAACGGCCTGCGCACCGGGCTGCTGGAGGCCCTGCGCGAGTTCTGCGAGCTGCGCAGCCTGTTGCCCAGGGGGGTCAAGCTGACCCCGGAGGACATCTGGGACCGCTGCGCCTACGTGCTCTCGGTGAAGCTGGAGGATCCGCAGTTCTCCGGGCAGACCAAGGAGCGATTGTCCTCACGGGAGGCCGCCTCGTTTGTTTCCGGGGTGGCCAAGGATGCCTTCAGCCTGTGGCTGAACCAGCACACCGAAGAAGCCGAGCGTATCGCCGAGCTGTGTATCAGCCGTGCCCAGAGCCGGCTGCGTTCGGCGCGCACGGTGACCCGCAAGAAGGTCACCGCCGGCCCGGCACTGCCCGGGAAGCTGGCGGACTGTTCGGGCACAGACCCAACGCGGGGTGAGCTGTTCCTGGTGGAGGGCGACTCCGCCGGCGGCTCCGCCAAGCAGGCCCGGGACCGGGAGTTCCAGGCCATCCTGCCCCTGCGCGGGAAGATCCTGAATACCTGGGAGGTGGACTCCCAGGAAATCCTCGCCAGCCAGGAGGTGCACAACATCTCCGTGGCCCTCGGCGTGGACCCCGGCAGCGACGACCTGAGCGGCCTGCGCTATCACAAGGTCTGCATCCTGGCGGATGCCGACTCCGACGGTCTGCACATTGCCACCCTGATCTGCGCGCTCTTCGTGCGCCACTTCGGCCCCCTGGTGTCGGCGGGGCATGTGTATGTGGCCATGCCCCCGCTCTACCGTATCGATGTTGGCAAGGAGGTCTATTACGCCCTCGACGAGAGCGAGAAGCAGGGGGTGCTGGACCGCATCGAGGCGGAGAAGAAGAAGGGCAAGGTCAACGTGCAGCGCTTCAAGGGCCTGGGGGAGATGAACCCCCTGCAGCTGCGCGAGACCACCATGGACCCGGATACCCGCCGCCTGGTGCGCCTGGTGCTGGATGCTGGCGACAGCACCCACAGCATGATGGACATGCTCCTGGCCAAGAAGCGTGCCGGTGACCGCAAGGCCTGGCTGGAGAGCAAGGGCAACCTGGCGGATCTGGCGGTGATCTGACGCGGCCAGATACCGCCTACAATACCGCCAGTACCCGCTCCCGGTACTCCCGCAGGAAGCGACGCAGACTGTCCAGGTCCTCGCCGCCGGACTCGAAGCTGGCGGCAATCAGGCGCGTGGCCCCGGCATCCCGGTAGGCGCGGATCAGTTCGAGATCAAAGGTGCCCTGTGGGTCATAACTGCCGGGCCAGATGGTGACGGGGAAAGGGTCGGGCAGTGTCCTGCCGGCGTCGCGGGCGCTTTGGTGCAGAGTCTGCATGCGCCGGGCCAGGTCATCCGGGGAAATCACGTAGGGATAGAAACCGTCGCCGCGCGCCCCGGCGCGTCGGGCGGCGGCCTCGGAGCTGCCGCCGATCAACAGGGGTACGCCATCCGCCTGTGCGGGCTTGGTGTCGCAATACACCTTTTCAAAGCTGACGAACTCCCCCCGGAAGGTGGCTGGATCATCCCGCCACAGGCAGCGCATGGCATCCAGCAGCTCGTCCAGCCGGCGACCCCGGTCGCGGTAGGGCACGCCCACCGCCTCGTATTCCTCTTTTTGCCAGCCAATGCCGATGCCGGCGATCAGCCGCCCGCCGGAGAGGGCATCCAGTGTGGCCAGACGCTTGGCCAGCACCGCGGCACTGTGCTGCGGGCCGATCAACACGCCGGTCCCCAGGCGCAGCTGTTCGGTCCAGGCCGCGGCGAAACTCAGCCAGTGCAGCGGGTCGGGCATCTGGGTGGTGGGGGCGATGGGCGCTCGGCCGTCATCGGAATAGTCGTAGCGGGGTTCGTAGTCCTCCGCCATGACCACGTGTTCCGGCATCCACACCGATTCCACGTCCTCGGCTTCCAGCAGTTGCACGCAAGCCTTCGCCCAGGTCGGGTCAGTGGTCATGCGCCGGTCGCAGTGGGGTATGATGCCGAAATCCATGGGTGCTCCCGGGTGTCCGTACGCTGCCGTTGACCTGCAGGCACACTATAGTGCAGGTCTGTGTGCGACGCACGGCGCCGGGGGCGTCAAGGCCGCAGGCACCCCGTTTGACACCGGCACAGGAGGACCACATATGCAGCAGGAGGTTCTGGGCTTCTGGTTCGAGGAGCTGGAGCCGGCGATGTGGTGGCGCAAGGACCCCGATCTGGACGCTGCCATGGCCCGGCGCTTTGGCGATACTCTGGCGCGGGGTGTGCGTGGTGAACTGTGCGACTGGCGCGACACGGCCCGGGGTCGGCTGGCGGAAATCCTTGTGCTGGACCAGTTCTCCCGCAATATTCACCGCGACACCCCCGCGGCCTTTGCCCAGGACCCGATGGCCCTGGTGCTGGCCCAGGAGGCAATCCGGGCGGGCGCGCCAGAGCATCTCTCGCCGATTCAGCGCAGCTTTCTCTACATGCCCTACATGCACAGTGAAAGCCCGTTGATCCACCAGCGCGCCGAAGTGCTGTTCCGTGACAATGGCCTCGAGGAGAATTACCGTTTCGAGCTGCGCCACAAGGAAATCATCGACCGTTTTGGCCGCTATCCCCACCGCAATGCTATTCTGGGCCGGGAGTCGACGCCCGAGGAGCTGGCCTTCCTCGAGCAACCGGGCTCCCGCTTCTGAAGCCCTGCCGGAGATTGGGTGCCGCCATGTCGATGTTCTCGCGCCTGCTGTGCTTGCTGACGCTCGTCCTGTCTGTACCGGTTCTGGCCCAGGATGGCCTGGCAGCCGGCAGCGGTGCGGCGGCGCTGCTGGAGGAAATCCGCCGGGACGCGGGCTCCATGCTGTCCTCCGATACCCTGCTGCGGCTGATGATCAATACTCTGGTGCTGTTCGTCGCGGTGAGCCTGCTGCGTGCTGCCACGGCGCGCTTCATTACCCGCACCGTGGCGTCCCACGAGTTGCGTCGCCGCTGGCTGGTGAATTCCCGCAACGGGTTACTGTTGCTGCTGTTGCTGGGCCTGGTGATGATCTGGGCCGACGAATTGCGCGCCCTGGCCCTGTCGATAGTCGCCATCGCAGTGGCCTTCGTGGTGGCCACCAAGGAGCTGATCCTCTGCGTTATTGGCTCGGCGCTCAAGACCGGGTCCGGCGCCTTCAGTCTGGGTGATCGCATTCAGATCAAGGACTTCCGCGGCGATGTGATCGATCAGCACCTACTGGTGACCACAATCCTGGAGGTGGGGCCCGGCAAGCTGACCCACCAGCGCACCGGCCGCAAGATCGTGATTCCCAACGCCCTGTTCGTCGCAGAACCGGTAATCAATGAGAGCTTTACCCACGAATTCGTCTACCACGTGTTCACCGTGCCCTTCAAACGCGAGGACGACTGGCAGGCCGCCAGCGAAGCCTTCCTGGCCTCGGCCCAGCGACACTGTGCCGGCTACCTGGACCAGGCCCGCCGGCACATGCAGCGGGTCAATGTGAAAAGCGGTCTGGAAACTCCGTCGGTGGAGCCGCGGGTCACCCTGCAGGTGCCCACGGCCGGTGAAGTGCACCTGATCGTGCGCCTGCCGGCCCGCGCCGGCGAGCGCGGCTACATCGAGCAGTCGATCCTGGCCGAGGTGCTCTCGGGGCAGGATTTCAGCAGTAAAACTCCCGAGCGTACTTGCGAAACTGATTGATCGGCCCGTCGCCCGCGCAGAGTCGGGGTTGCTCGATGTGCTTCTTGTAGTTCAGTACCCGGTAATCCTGCTCGCTTTCAAATACGAAGCGCTCCGCGAAGGCTTTGCCGATGGCCTGGGTCATCTCTGCGGAGCCGGTTTCGCGCACATAGAGGTAGCTGTGCTTGAAGAAACGCTCGCGGTCAATCGGCGTGTAGGAGTGCAGGAAGCGGGTATCGAAGGCCTCCCCGACGAAGCGCTGTGCGAGCAGGGAAATACCGGTGAAGTGCATCTCCATTGAGGTCATGGCGACGTCGGTATTCTCCGGGTCCGTGCGGTAGTTGACGCGCATGCCGTAGGGGGTGCGCTCCACGCCGGTGACCTCGGGTACGCTGGCGGAGCGGTGCAGCTGCTCGATATGCGCGGTGTCGAAGAGGTTTTCCAGCATGTCCCGGAAGGGAGCCGTGGACACCCCGCTCATGGTGGTGAACAGGGTCCATGCGCCCGGATCGTCGCCAATGTCCGAGGCAAAGGGCTCGAACTCCGCCGGCTTGCCCTCGGGGTGGTACCAGATCAGGACCATGCCATCGATTTCCCGGGTCTCGTAGACCTTGAGACCCACCGGGCTGGGCGGCAAGTCCGAGTAGGGAATGTGCACGCACTGGCCACTGGCGGCGTCGAAGTTCCACTTGTGGAAGGGGCAGATGATGCGGCCGTCTTCGATCGCACCGTCGTGGGAGGCCAGGTGGGCACCCAGGTGGGGGCAGTAGGCATCGGCGACCCGCGCCTCCCCGTCGGCGCCGCGGAAGGCAATCAGTTCCTCGTCCAGGCAGCTCAGTGACGCCAGCTTGCCCGCCTCCAGCTCACCGCTGTCGGCAACCCGATACCAGCCCTTGGGGAAGCCCTGGTCCGGGGTGCGGCGGGACATGGGCGCGGGGGAAAGATCGGCGTGAATCAGTGATTGCATGGTGGGCGTACTCCCTGACTGTTGTTATGACAGGAAGCATGCACGACTGTTGCACATTTGTGCAAACCCGGGAGATGACAAATCGTTCATTCAGCTCCGCGCGGGGCCGCGGGTGGGGTGTGCGGGCACAGATGGGGTGATCTCCCTGCCCCGGGCTTCAGTGCAGGCAGCACTTGCGAAAGGGTTTGCCACTGCCGCAGGGGCAGGGCCGGTCCAGCTCGCCGCTGCCGGGTTCGGCGGTGGCGGTCCCCGGTCCCGGTGGTCGCTCCGGATTGGCCGTGGAGCGGGTGCCGTGGAAGTGTCGGTAGAGCGCGACGGCGGCGGGGGCAATATCCTCCACGGCCAGCAGATAGTGCTCCTCGCTCATGGCCTGGATGCGCTCCGCGCCCTCCTCGGAGCCGAACAGCCGGATCAGGTCCAGGTGCCCCTGTTCCTGCGTGGGCAGGGTTGGCCACTGGCCCAGGTCCACGCCGCGCAGGTAGCCATAGCACCAGTCCTCGACCACCAGGTAGTCGCCCTGCTCGTCCTCGGCCTGCTGGAAGATCGGCTGAATTTCGACGTTTTCCCGCGCCAGTCGATCGACGATGTCGTTCAGGTGACGAAAAATCAGCGTCATCAGGTCCTGCAGGGGCGTCTCCCCGGGCCAGGGCAGACCCTCTTGCCGGTGGCCCCAGAGCTCCGGCAGCCACAGGCTGGCCGGGACCAGGTCCGGGGCCGAGGCCAGCGCGGTGAGAAAACCATCCAGTTCCGACAGGCCGAGAATGCCCGCTTCGCTGCCGTATTCCAGCAGCTGGTCGTCCATGAATGTCAGCTCTTCATCACTCAGGGGGCCGTCCTGCGACACCGCTACCTCTCGTCTCCGTGGGCCGGTTTTCCGGGCCGCTCACCTTAGCAGACTCCGGGGGATGGATATATCGACCGGTCGCGGGTTTTTGCCCGGTTGGCGGGCAGCGCTGAAGGCGGACTGCTATGGTGCCCGCTCCGGTTTTGTTTGGGCAATGTCGAGGAGAGACAATGGAGTATTGGCTGGCCTGGTTCCACGAGGGCAACGACCAGGTGAAGGAGGTGGCGCGGGCCGCCGAGCAGATGGGCTACGCCGGGATTGCGGTATCCGACCACGTGGCGATCCCCCGGGACTACACCTCCGTGCATCCCTCGGGCCAACGCCACATTCACGCCCACACCCGCTTTCCCGATCCGATGATCACCATTGCCAGCATGGCGGCGGTCACCGAGCAGCTGCGCTTCATGACCTATGTCTATGTGCTGACCATGCGCGAGCCCTTCAGCGCCGCCAAGCAGGCGGCGACCCTGGCGATGCAGACCGACAACCGCTTCGTCTTCGGCATCGGTGCCGGCTGGTGCGAGGACGAGATTGCCCTGCTCGGGCACAACCCCCGCAACCGCGGCAAGCGCATGGACGCCATGCTGGAAGTGATGCGCGATTTCTGGGACGACGGCATGGCCGAGGCGGACAACGACTTCTACCGCTTCCCGCCCACTGGCCAGTTCCCGGTGCCGGGCAAGGTGCCGGTGTGGATCGGCGGCAAATCCCCTGCCGCCCTGCGCCGGGCCGCGCGCTCCGACGGCTGGATGGGCATGAGCTACCCGATGGAAGAGATCCGCGAGTTGCTGGACAAGCTCAACGCCGAGCGCCGCAAGGTAGAGGACGAGCAGGGCCCCTCGCCCTTTGGCCGTTTCGTCATGCCGATGGCCGAACCGGAGCCGGGGGTCTACCATCAGCTGGAGGACTGGGGGATCGACGGCACCGTGGCGATGGCCTGGACCGTGGACGACCCCGCCTTCCATCCCCTGGAGGCCAAACTGGAAGCGATGGAGCGTTTTGCCGACCGCTTCATCCGTCCGCAACAGCGCTGAGGACCGCCCATGAGCCTGCCCCGCCACGACCTGCCCGACGGACTCATCGACTGGTTGCAGGGCCTGGCGGGGGGACAGCTGACCCGGCTGCAGCGGCACGTGGCGCGCCGGGAAGCCTGGGTGGTGGACCTGCAGCGGCCGGACGGCGGCTGTGTCGAGGGCTTTCTGCGCCTGGATCGCCAGCCGGTGGAGGGCGGTACCGTGTCCCTGCGTCGTGAGGCGCGCATCTGCGAAGCGCTGATGGAGACGGAGATTCCGGCGCCCGCCCTGCTCGGCTGGAGCGAGGAGCACCACGCCGCGCTGTTTTCCCGCGAGCCCGGCAGTGCCGACCTGCCGGGACTGGCGGATGTCGCCGAGCAGCGCGCGGTGATGGAGGATTTCATCGATGTCATCGCCCGCCTGCACCAACTGGAGCCCGCTGCGCTGGGCCTGGACGAGGTGCTCGGTCCCTTGCCGACCACCGCCGCCGAGTGCGCCCTCAACGACGTGGATGCCCAGCTGCGGCAGTTCGCCGGCTTCCTCAAGGATTACCGCGACCCGCTGCTCAGTTACGGGGTGGACTGGCTGCGCCGGCATGCGCCCGACAACGTGACCCGGGTGTCCCTGGTGCAGGGAGACACCGGGCCAGTGAATTTCCTCTTCGCCGACAGGCAGGTCACTGCCGTGGTGGACTGGGAGTGGGGGCACTGGGGCGACCCGATGGAGGACCTCGGCAATATCTGTGTGCGGGAGTTCTGGAACCCCAGCGGCGGCCTGAACGGTCTGTTCCAGCGTTACGAGGCCCAGTCGGGCATTCCCTATACCCGCCGCGCCGCCCAGTATTACCGCATCCAGCAGAACGTGCGCGGCATGATCCCGATCCATGCGGTTTGCCGCCACCCGCGGCCCGGCGAGCCCCTGGCCTGGTATCTCTGCTACCGCTATGTCGGCGACCGCTCCACCTGCGAGGCCCTGGCGGATGCCATGGGCATTGCCCTGGAGCGCCCGGCACTTCCGGAGGAGGCCCCGGCCAGTGAACTGCCGCTGGAGGACAGCGCGCTGGCCACCCTGGCCAGCGATGTGGCACCGGCGCTGGACACCCCGATTGCCCGTTCCCGCCTGCGCGATGCCGAGGTGCTGTTCCAGTGCGCCGTGCGGGAGGCCCGCTGGGGCGACTGGCTGCGGGATACCGAGAGCCGGGAGATTGCCCGTCTGCTGGGTGCGCAGCCGGTGGACTACGCACAGTCGCTGGCGCGCCTGGTGGCGGCCATCGAGGGTCGCCAGCTGGCCGACGAGCCCCTGGTGCAGTACCTGGCGCGCAAGGCCTGGCGCGACGAGTGGCTCTACCGCCCCGCGGTGACGCTATACCCCGAGCGCACCTGGTCGCCCCTGGATTGAGGCCGCTCATGACCAGCCCCGAGTTGCAGGCCATTCTTGCCGCAGTGCCCGCGGGTTTCGCAGACCCCGCCGCCGACTACCGCGCGGTACGCGCGACGATGGCGCCCTTCCACGACCAGCCGGTCAGCGATGCGACCGACGTCGACATGCTCGAACTCGGCGGGGTGCCCTGCGGGCGCTATCGGCGCCGCGGGCGCGGTACCGGGCCCGGCTACCTGCTGCATGTACACGGCGGTGCGTTTGTCTCCTGCCCCCTTGCGGTGTATCACTTCTACGGCGAGATGATTCTCTCGGCCCTGGAGCGCACGGTGATCCTGCCCGACTACCGGTTGGCACCGGAGCACCCCTGGCCGGCGGCGGGCGATGACTGCCTGGCCGCCTACCGCGGCCTGCTGGAAACGGGCGTTGAGCCCGGTGAGGTGGTGGTGCTCGGTGAGTCCTGCGGCGGTGGTCTCGCCCTGGGTGCCCTGCTGCGGGCCCGGGACGAGGGCCTGCCCATGCCCGCGGGTTTTGTCTCCCTCACCGGCTGGTTCGACCTGTCCATGCGCGGGGCTGTCGACGGACCGGACCCTTTCCTGAGCGTGGACTGGGTGCGCAATCGCGGGCGAGATTACACCGCGGGGGCCGTCGCCTTGGACGATCCGCGGGTCTCCCCGGCGCTGGCAGCACCGGAGGCCCTGGCGGGGCTGCCGCCGCTGTATCTGCAGGTCGGGCAGTACGACACCGTCGCCCCCGGGGCACTGGAGCTGGCGCGTCGCGCCACGCTTGCCGGGGTGGCGGTGGAGATGCTCGGCTGGCCAGGGATGCCCCAGGGCTGGCACGGCCTGCTCAATGCCGGGGTGCCCGAGGCGCGGGCCGCCTGGCGCGACATTCGCGCCTTTGTGGACCGCCGCCTGCCCGCGCATTTGTGAAAGCCGCCCGGCTCGCTACAATGAGGTCTCTTTTCCCATTGTCCACCCGCGGAGGTTTGTCCATGCGCAAGATCCTGAGAACTATCACCGGTGCCTGTGTGCTGCTGGGGGTCGCGAGCCTGGCCCAGGCCCAGTGGGAGCTGGACAACAGCCACTCCAGCGTCGATTTCATCTCGATCAAAAACGGCAGCGTGGCGGAGAGCCACCACTTTTCCTCCCTGGTGGGCTACCTGGGCGAGGATGGCACGGTCCAGGTCACCATCGAGCTGGACTGCGTGGAGACCCTGATCCCCATCCGCAATGAGCGGATGCGGGAATTGCTGTTCCAGACCGCCGACTTCGCCACGGCCACGGTGTCCACCCAGGTGGACCCGGGTGTTCTCTCGGAGGTGGCCGCCGGTGGTGTGGTCACCACGGACATCCAGGTGACCCTGGAGCTCCATGGCGAGAGCGCGGACCTGAAAGTGCCCGTGACCGTCTTCAGTGAACAGGGCGAGGGTCTGCGGGTCCTGAGTACCCGTCCGGTGCTGGTCAACGCCGGCGACTTTGGTCTCGCCAGTGGCGTCCAGGCCCTGCGCGAAGTGGCGGGCCTCGACAGCATTGCCACGGCGGTCCCCGTGACCTTCCACCTGGTGTTCAACGCGGCCGTGGCTGAGTGAGCTCACAGGTCGCCAGGCCCTGGCGTGGCGACCTCGACTACTCCCCGGTCAGGCGCTGCAGGCGCCGGACCAGTTGCCGGTAGTCCGGATTGTCCGGAAACCAGGACTGCAATTCCCGCGCGTAAGTCAGCGCAGCAGCGGCTTCTCCCGCCCGTTCACTGTAGCTGACCAGCGCCAGCAGAATCTCCTCCTGGCCTGGCGCCGCGCTGTTCAGGGCGCGCAGCTGTTGCAGCGCCTGTTTCTCTGCGCCGCTGTCGTGCAGGGCCACCGCGTAGACATAGCGGTGGCGGGTGCCGGTGTCTTCCTGCTCGGCGGCCCGGCGCAGGTAGTCCAGGGCGCTCTTACGGTTCCCGGCACGGACCTCCAGCAGACCCATGGCATGCAGGGCCTGGCCGCTGTCCGGGGCCAGCTCGAGTGCCTGCTCCAGGGCGTCCCGGGCGTCCGCTTCACGCCCTTCGGCCCGCAGCAGGTTGGCCAGGTTCAGCCAGCCCGCCAGTAGCTGCGGATTACTGGCCAGTGCCGCGCGGTAGGCGGCTTCTGCCGCCACCCGGTTGCCGCGCTGGCTGAGGAAGATTGCCAGCTGCAACTGAACGCCGGGCATGTCGGTGTGGTCCCGGTAGGTTTTCCGGTACTCCCGGAACAGTGTTTCCAGGGCCTGCGCTTCGGTGTCGGGAAGTGCCGCCAGGGGAATGTCGGCGAGGGCTTCGGCCGTCGCCAGGCGTACGCTGGCAACCGGGTCGGCGATGCGCTCCCGCAGCAGGGCATAGCGCTCCCGGGGCGGCAGGCTGGCGGCGTTCTGTACCGCCCCCAGGCGCAGGATGGGGTCATCGTGACGCAGCAGGGGTGTCAGGGGTTCGGCGGCCACGCCCGCTTCGCCCAGGGCTTCCAGTATCGCCGCCCGCTGTATCGGCGCTTCGCTGTCCCCCTGCGCGAGGTCGAGCAGCCCTGGCACGACACTGCGGTTGCCCGCGGCCAGCTGCTGCAGTGCGCGGGCGGGATGGTCCGCGGTGCCCTCCGGTGCCTGCCCCCAGTCGCGCAGGGCCTGCAGGGCCCATTCCGGGGACTGTTCGCGGTGGCACTGGTTACAGGCGTTGGGTGTGCCCATGACCACGCTGAGGTCTGGTCGCGGAATGCGCAGGCTGTGGTCCCGGCGCGGGTCGACCACCATGTAAGTGGTCTCGGGCATGTGGCAGTTGGCGCAGGCGGCGCCGCTGCTGGTTACCGGGTGATGATGGTGTTGCGGAGTGTCGTAGCGTTCCGGGCGGTGGCATTGGGCGCAGACGCCATTGCCCTCGGCGCGTAGCTCGAGGCTGTGGGGCTCGTGGCAGTTGCTGCAGACCACCCCCTCCCGGTGCATGCGGCTCTGCAGGAAGGAGCCGTAGACGTAGACTTCGTCGCGGATCTGGCCGTCAAAATGATAGAGCGGTGGCCGCGGCAGGCTGAGGCGGTGGGTATCCAGCAGAGGCTGGCCGTGATGGTAGTCGCCGAGGGTGCCGCGCCGGGCGTGGCAGCGGCCGCAGGTATCCACCTGCCCGGGGTGCGCCAGTTCACTCTGGCGCCGGGCCACTGGCTCCCCGTCGGCGAAGGCCCAGTTGCCCCGCTGGGACAGGTCCACGGGAAAGCCGACGTGTGGCAGCTCCCTGTCGCTCTCGCCACGCACCTGTGCGATGTGCTGTGCCCCGGGCCCATGGCAGGCTTCGCAGGCGACGTCGACCTCGGCGTAGCGGCTGTCGTAGGTGCGACTGTCCGGATCGTAGCGCTTTTCCAGGTCGGTGCTGTGGCACTCGGCGCACTGGGTGTTCCAGTTCATGTAGGGGCCGGTCCAGTGCAGCGGGTCACTGTGGTCACCCACCTCCTCCGGGTTGAGGTGGAACCAGCGCTGGCCCCCCACCGCTGCCGGCCGGCTGTCCCAGGCGATATCGAAGGCCTGCAGGCGACCCCGGGACAGGGGCAGCAACAGCTGCTGCAGGGGCTCGACCCCGAAAACATAGCGCACCGGAAAGTCGGCCATGCGACCGTCTTCTCCGGCGGTGTGCACGATAAAGTTTTGATCCTCCCGGCGGAAGGTGGTGGTCACGCCGCGGTGCGTGAAGCGGGCGTTGTCGAAGTCACCCAGCACGCTGTCGGCTGTCGCCGGCTGCATCGCGAGGTCGTGGTGAGAGCCCTGCCAGGCCTGATAGGCGTCGCTGTGACAGCTCCGACAGCTGTCGCTCCCGACATGGCCGGGATGTGCTGGGCTTGAGCGTTCCCCGGCTTCAGCTGCCGCGTTTGTCGGCGCAGCGGCTTCGGGCGGCATCTGCGGTGCGGCGAGCGCGCTTCCTGTACCAGTCGTCAGCCAGCACAGCAGTGCGGCTATTCTCGGAATTGATTGTCTACCCATGCCTGCCCACCGCCAAAAAGAGGCGTCAGGCTAACCGATCCGGCGGCCTGGCCCAACTGGCGGGCTGTGGGCGTGCGGCCATCCGGCGTCCGGGCTTCCGGCGTCCGGGCCTCCGGGGGCGGGCCCGCCGACACTCGACTGTCCTGCCAGAGCTGGCGAGCGAGGTTCCCGGCCGGGGTATGCGCTCCCTCGGCGAGCCAGCGGGCGAGTCGTCCCGCGACATCGGGGAAATGCAGCGCCGGTGGCGGCTGACGCCGCTCAAGCCAGTCCTGGAGGTGCGACGGTTCGAGCGTGGGCACGACCCGGGCGTAACCCAGTTCTTGCAGGGCGAGAGCGTTGGATTGCTGCTCCATCTGCCCGGCAAGCGGGCGGGTGAGTACCGGAATGCCCCACTGCAGGCACTCACTGATGAGTTCGAAGCCGCTGTTGCAGATCACGCCCGCGCAGCCTGCCAGGTCGCGCTTGAATCGCGTGGCACTGGTGGCCCGGCGGGAAACGTTGTCGCACTGTGCCTCGGTCAGGGCCGGGGCATACTGGTGGAAGCGCTGTGCCGGGAACTGTTGCAGCAGGCGGGTTACTGCCGCCTGGTCCTCGAAGGGCAGGTAGACAATGACCGGGGCGGCGCTGTTGAGCTTGACGGCCGGCCTTGCCGGGAGGTCCAGAATCGGTGGCAGTATGTTGCCGGCCCAGGGGTGCCAGTGCAGGCCGATGGCCTGGCTTACCGGGGCAAACTGTTGCAGGACCAGCCGCGCCAGCCAGTGCCCGGCGACTGTCGGCGTCTCGCCGGTAAAAGCGTATTGGTGGCCGATACCGATGGCCGGGATGCCAGCGCGCCGCGCGGCCCAGGCGGTGACCGGCTCGAAGTCCGTCACGACCGCATCATAGGCGCCCAGGTCCAGTGTCCGCACGTCGCGGAGGAACTGTGGCAGGTGGTTGTTGAGCAGCGTGGGCAGATAGCGCAAGCGGCCGGCGCGGGTGACAAAGGTCAGACCGCGGCGGTAGAGGAAGTCGCCGAAGGGCTGCATGTCCCGCAGCTGTTCCCGGGGGCGGCCCGAAAACAGCCAGTTGACCTCGACATTGTAGTGGCGCAGGGCGGCGGCCATGGCCCGGGCGCGACTGATGTGCCCCTGACCGGTTCCCTGTACACCGTAGAGCAGCTTCACGCCAGCCCCAGGGTGCTGGCGCTGGCCAGGGCAATCGCAGTACCCATCAGCGCGCCCGCCACGGTGTCGCCGGGAAAGTGCACCCCGAGCAGCACGCGGGACAAGGCCACCATTGCGGCCCAGGCGTAGAGCGCCAGCAGGGGGCCGCCCCAGATGATGACCACGCAGGTGGCCAGCAGGAAGGCCGCGGAACTGTGGCCCGAGGGAAAGCTGAACTGGTCCGCCGCCGTGACCAGGCTGCGGAAGCCCGGGACCGAGGCCTGTGGCCGCGGCCGGCGCAGGCTGTTCTTCAGGCTCCAGTACAGGCAGCGTTCCACCAACAGTGCCAAACCCAATAACTGCACGAAGGTCAGCCACTGTTCGACCTGTGCCAGCCAGAGCAGGGCTGGCAGGAGCACATGCAGGTAGCCGTCCCCGGAGCGCGAGATCGCCCGGGCCAGTGGCCGCACCGCGCGCCGCTCACCCTGGCGGAAGATCCCCGCCAGCAGGCGCAGGTCGATCTGGTGTATGGCGGTGAGCATTTTCATGAGCCCAGTGTTGCGGCTGTGCATGGCAGCTCGATGACACTTGCGTGACAGTTTGGTGACAATGCGAGCCCGCCGCAGGGCCACCTGCCCGGAAGTGGTATGGACAGCCCCGTAACGGGTGGACAGAATACGGGGTTTCCATTGGCACGAGACGGCGACGCAGGCCCGCGCGCGGCGCCGCGCCGTGCGTTTCTCAGGAGTCAGGCATGAAAATCGGCATTCTGAAGACGGACGCGGTACGCCCCGAATGGGTGCCGGACTACGGGGAATACCCGGACATGTTCATGGCCCTCCTGGGGCGCCTTGATCCCTCACTGGAGTTCCGGGTCTACGACGTCGAGGAAGGCGAGTACCCGGAGGATATCGACGAGGTGGACGCCTACCTGATCACCGGCAGCAAGAGCAGCGTCTACGAGGACAAGCCCTGGATTGCCCGGCTGATGGATTTTGTGCGCGAACTGGACCGCCGGCGCAAGAAGCTGGTCGGGATCTGCTTTGGCCATCAGCTGGTGGCGCACGCCCTGGGTGGACGCACGGAAAAGTCCGCCAAGGGCTGGGGCGTGGGCCTGCACTCCCACCGTTTCCGCACGCAGCCCGGCTGGCACGACGGCGGTTCCGAGGCCTTTTCGGTCATCGTCAGTCACCAGGACCAGGTGGTGCAGCCGGCCCCCGGCACCGTCGTGCTGGCCGGCAGCGAGTTCTGCGAGAATGCTGTGTGTCAGGTTGGTGAGCACATACTGACTTTCCAGGGGCACCCCGAGTTCGTGCCCGGTTACAGCCGCGAGTTGCTGGACTACCGGCGCGAGGCCATCGGCGAGGCGGTCTACCAGCAGGGCGTGGCCTCACTGCAACAGGCGCCGGAGTCGGAGCGCATCGGTCGCTGGATTCTGCGTTTTCTGCGCAGTTGAGGTGCCCGCCGCAGGCAGGCCCAGTCTCCCTGTTGCGGAAGGGCCGGCCGGGCGATGGCGGGCCGGCGTCCCCAGGGCGGCCTACCAGGTGCCGGTATTGGGCATGGAAGCCCAGGGCTCCTGCTCTGGCAGCGCCTTGCCCTTTTGCAGCAGCTCGATGGAGATGCCGTCCGGGGAGCGGACAAAGGCCATGTGCCCGTCGCGGGGCGGGCGGTTGATGGTGACCCCGGCATCCATCAGGCGCTGGCAGGCGGCGTAGATGTCCTCCACCTCGTAGGCCAGGTGGCCGAAGTTGCGGCCGCCGGTGTAGGTCTCCGGGTCCCAGTTCCAGGTGATCTCCAGTTCCGGGCTTTTCTCCGCCTCGGCGCGCTCCCGGTCATCGGGCGCGGCGAGATAGACCAGGGTGAAGCGGCCTTTTTCCGAATCGTGGCGACGGATTTCCGTCAGCCCCAGCTTGTTGCAGTAGAAGTCCAGGGTTTCGTCCAGGTCGCGGGCGCGGACCATGGTGTGCAGGAAACGCATGGCGGGATCCTCGTGTGAGTGAACTCGCCATGGTAGAAAGCCTGGCCCCGGGGAACAAGCCCCGGGGTGTCAGGCAGGCTAGTGGCGACGCATACCGCCGGGCGGCTGCTTCGACGGTGCCTTGGTCGGGGCAATCAGTCGGCGGATTTGGTTGCCTGTTCCCCGGCGAGGCGCCCGGAGAAGGTCGCATCCCCCACCGACATGCCACTGCTGTAGCCCTCGGCGCGACGCACAATACCGCAGGCGGTGCGGCCCGCCGCGTAGAGCCCGGGGATGGGCTCCCGGGCGCTGTTTACTACTTCACCAGTGGGCAGGGTGTCCAGGCCGCCGAGGGTAAAGAAGGGCACGAAAGCGCCGCGGCCCGGGGTCAGGTCCAGGGCCACCAGCGGCGGCTCCAGGGGCTGCAGCCACTCCGCGGCCTTGTGGAACTGGCTGTCCTCGCCCTGGGCGCAGTCTTCGTTGTAGATGCGCAGGGTGTTTTCAAGGCTGCCGGCGCGCAGGCCCAGTTCTTCCTCCAGTTCGGCGACGGTTTCTCCGGTGCCCGCTACCGGGGCGCCGAGGTAGCTGACCTTCTCGTATTCGCCGTATTGCTCTACGGTGAGCACCATGTACAGGCGCTCGGAGGGCTGCTGCAGGGCGTAGGCGCCGAGGCGGCCGTGGTAGACATCCTCGTTGATGAAGCGCTGGCCCTTGTCGTTGATGGCAATGCCGTAGGTCATGCTGGCCGGGGGGTAGAAGGGCAGGCTGATGAAGCCTTCGTGCATGTTGACCGCCTCGCCGCCCACGGCCATGCCCATCTGGATACCACTGCCGGTATCGCCGGGGTTGCCGATCGGCTGGGTGCCGCGGGTCAGCATCGGGGCGTGCCTGCGCACCATCTCCTCGTTCATGCAGAAGCCACCGGCGCAGAGGATTCCCCCCTTGCGGGCGCGCACGTTGAGTTCCTGCTGGTTCTGGCGCACCACCAGGCCACTGACGCGGCCATCCTCATCCACAATCAGAGTGAGGGCACGGGTTTCGTAGTGCACCTGAATGCGTTCGCGCTTTTCGACGTTTTCGGTGACGATCTTCATGAACAGCGGGCCGCCGTTGTCGCCCTCGATGTAGAGGTTGTGGCCCCGGGGCGCCGGCTTGGCCTGTTCGCGGAAAGGCCAGGCTTTCTCGCTGCCGGTAAAGAGTAGGCCGTCATCGGTCAGGCACATGATCGCGCGTTCGGCGTGGAAACTGTCCTTGAAGGGTACGCCCAGGTTGTTAACCAGCCAGTCGAAGTGCTCCACGCTGCGTTCGCAGTAATTGCGAATCTTCTCGGCGTCCGCCTGGGGGCCGGCGGCGGCCATCATGTAGGTGTACATGTCCTCGGTGCTGTCTTCAAAGCCACAGGCCTTCTGCACCCGGGTGCCGCCGCTGCCACCCATGTAGATCTCGGCACTGGACAGGGCCGTGGAGCCGCCGCTGGCGCTGGCCAGCTCGAAAATCATGGCCTCGGCGCCGGCATCCGCCGCGGAAATGGCCGCACAGCCGCCTGCCCCGCCGAAGCCGACGATGGCCACGTCGGTCTCCAGGTGCCACTCCTGGATGTCCCGCAGCCTGCGGGGGTGCTGCGGGCTGGTGCGCTGGGGGCTGGTCATGGCGGGCTCCTGTCAAGCGTGTGCAAAAAAGAGCTGGCATTTAAGCCCCGCGGGGGCCGGCTGACAAACATTGCGGCGCAAATTGTTGAACGCCGCGGGGGTTTCTCCCGTCCCGCTGTCTCAGTTTCAGCCCGTTGGCGGCATCGGCCCGTCGATGGGTGTTCGGGGTGGATGGGGGTGGCGAGCGGCCTGCGGTACAATGCGGCCCTTTTGCAGGTTTGGGGTTCCCTCCATGTGGTTCAAGAATGTCCGGGCCTACCGGCTCACCAGTCCGTTTACTCTCTCTGCGGAGCAGCTCGAGGAGCTGCTGGCCGAGCGCGCCTTCCAGCACTGCGGCGCCACCCAGCCGTCCTCCCTCGGCTGGGTCCCTGCCCTGGGGGGTGAAACCACCGCCCTGGTGCACCCGGTGGATGGCCGTCTGCTGCTGCGGATGAAACGCGAGGAGCGCATCCTGCCACCGGCGGTGGTCAAGGAAATGCTGCAGGAAAAAGTGGCGGCCATCGAGGAAGAGCAGGCGCGCAAGGTCTATCGCAAGGAGCGGCTCACACTCCAGGACGAGATTGTCCTCGACTGTCTGCCCCGGGCCTTCACGCGCTCCAATAGCCTCTATGCCTATATCGACACCCGCGCCAACTGGATCTTCGTGGATGCATCCAGCGCGACCCGCGCCGAGGAATTGCTGAATACGCTGCGGGAGTGCATCGGCAGCTTCCCGGTGCTGCTGCCCCAGGTCAACGAGGCACCGACCGCGACCATGACCGGCTGGCTGGCCCACCAGAGCCTGCCGGCGGATTTTGCCCTGGGCGAGGAGTGCGAGCTGCGCGAACCGGGCGACGAGGGTGGCGTGGTCCGCTGCAAGGGCGTTGATCTTCTGGGGGAAGAGGTGGAGACTCATCTAAACGCCGGGCGCCAGGTGGTCAAGCTGGCCCTGAACTGGGAAGAGCGGGTCAACCTGGTTCTGGCCGAGGACCTTTGCCTGCGCCGCTTGAAGTTTTCCGAAGAGCTGGTCGGTCAAAACGACGACGTTGCGGAAGACGACCTCGCGGTGCGACTGGACGCGGACTTCGCCCTGATGTCCAGTGCCATCACTGGCCTACAGGAACGTGTGATGGCGCTGTTCGGCGGCGAGGCGGAATAGGTTGGTACCGGAACGATGACATGGTCGACCTGCCCCTGATAGACGATTACCGCGCCCTCTTCCTCGGGCGTGTGCCGTTTCTCGACCTGCGCTCTCCCGGCGAGTTCCAGCGGGGCAGTTTCCCCGCGGCCAGCAGCCGGCCGCTGATGACTGACGACGAGCGCGCGCAGGTCGGAACCTGTTACAAGCGCCAGGGTCAGGCCGCGGCGATCGAGCTGGGCCACCGGCTGGTTTCCGGCGCCGTGCGCGAAGCGCGCATCACCGACTGGCTGGACTGGGCACGGGATCATCCGGGAGGCGTGCTCTATTGCTGGCGCGGGGGGCTGCGCTCGCAGACGGTGCAGGCCTGGCTGGCGGAAGCCGGTGTGGTGGTGCCGCGGGTCCGCGGTGGTTACAAGGCCCTGCGCCGCTTCCTGATCGACGAGTTGGAGTGCTCCCTGGAGCGGGCGCCCCTGGTACTGGTGGCCGGGGCCACTGGCTGTGGCAAGACCCGGGTCGTCGAGGCGCTGGATCAATCGATTGACCTGGAGGGTCTGGCCCACCATCGCGGCTCCAGCTTTGGCCACCTTCCCGAGCCCCAGCCGAGCCAGATCGATTTCGAGAACGCCCTGAGTATCGCCTTGCTGCGGCGCCTGGCCGCCGCAGGTGAAGCGGCATCATCCCGTCCGCTCTTTCTCGAGGACGAGGGGCGCCTGATCGGCCGCATCGCGCTGCCAGAAAACCTGCGTCAGCGTATGCACGAGGCCCCGCTGGTGCTGGTGGAGGAGCCGGTGGAGGCGCGGACCCAGGTGGTGCTGGAGGATTACATTCTCGACCTGGGTGAGCGCTATCGCGCACGCCTGGGCGCTGAGGCCGGTGATGCCCTGCACCGCCAGCGCCTGCTGGACGGTCTCGACCGCATCCGCAAGCGCCTCGGCGGCGCCCGCCACCAGCGTCTTCGCGCCCTGATGGAGGCGGCTTTTGCTGCCCAGGTGGCTGGGCGCGGTATCGACGCGCACCGCGCCTGGATCGACGCCCTGCTCCGCGACTACTACGATCCGATGTATCGTTACCAGCTGGACCAGCGTCAGGGCGAGATTCTGTTTCGCGGTTCGCGCCAGGCCGTGATCGACTTCGCCCGGGAGCTGGCGGCTTGTTGAGTCCGGTGATCCGGCGCCGGGATCTGCTGCTGCTGGGCGGTGGCCACGCCCACGCCCTCGCCCTGCGCATGCTCGCCATGCGGCCCGTCGAGGGCCTGCGTATCACCCTGGTGTCTCCGGCCAGCCACACCCCCTACTCGGGCATGTTGCCGGGCCTGATTGCCGGCCACTACCGCTTCGAGGATACCCACATCGACCTGGCGCGGCTCTGCCAGTGGGCCGACGTGCGCTTTGTCACCGCCGAGGCCACCGGGGTCGACGCCCTCCGGCGACGGGTCCACCTGGCCGGTCGCCCGTCCCTGGGCTACGACCTGCTCAGCATCGATATCGGTTCCCAACCGGAGCTGGACAGCGTGCCCGGTGCGCGGGCGTTCGCCATTCCGGTCAAGCCGGTGGCGCAGCTGTGGTCGCGCTGGCTGGCACTCGCCAGTGAGCTCGCCGACGGCCGTCCCCGCCGGATCGCTGTGGTTGGCGGCGGTGCCGGCTCGGTGGAGCTGGTGCTCGCCATGGCCCATCGTCTGCGCGATGCACCGGTCACGCTCTACCTGATCTGCGGAACCCCGGAGCTGCTGCCCGGCTATCGGCCCGCGGCGCGACGCGCGGTGGCGCGGGCACTGGCACAAGCCGGTGTCACCGCCTACTGCGGTGCCCGGGTAAGCACTGTCGAGCGGGACCGGATCGAGCTGGACGATGGCCGGGAACTGGCCCAGGACGCCTTGTTCTGGTGTACCGCCGCGGCCCCCGTTCCCTGGCTCCAGGAGAGTGGTCTGGCCACCGATGCCCGGGGGTTTTTGGCGGTGGACGATACCCTGCGGGTCGAGGGCGAGGCGGCGATTTTTGCCGCCGGGGATGTGGCCACCCAGACCCGCCATCCGCGGCCCAAGGCTGGTGTCTATGCGGTGCGTCAGGCACCGGTGCTGGCGCACAATTTGCGCGCCCAGCTGCTGGGTCGGCCCCTGCGTCAGCATCGGCCCCAGCGGCGCTTTCTCTCGCTGCTCTCCCTCGGCGAGCGGCGAGCGGTGGCGGATCGCGGCCTGCTCACTGCCAGTGGTGCCTGGGTCTGGCGCTGGAAGGACCGCATCGACCGGCGCTTCATGGCGCGCTTCTCCGACCTGCCCGAGGCCATGCCGACCACCACTCCGGAGAGGCTGCCCGAGGCACAGCCCCGGGCGCAGGCTTTCTGTGGCGGTTGCGGTGCCAAGGTGGGCGGTAGTGCCCTGGGGAATGCCCTTGCGCGCCTGCGGCGGGACTATCCCGAGCACTGCCCGGCGGAAGCGGATGACGCGGTCGCCATGCCCCTGCCGGCCAGCGGGCGCCAGGTGCAGAGTCTCGACCTGCTGCGCGGCCTGGTGGAGGACCCCTGGCTGATGGGGCGCCTGGCCGCCCTGCACGCCCTGTCCGACCTGCATGCCTGTGGTGCGCGACCCCTGTCCGCCCTGGCGGCCCTGACCCTGCCTTTTGCCAGCCCGGACCTGCAGGAGCGCGAGCTGGAACAGCTACTGGCCGGGGCCTTGCACGAGTTCGCCGCCGCCGACTGCAAACTGCTGGGCGGTCACAGCCTGCAGGGGCACGAACTGGCCCTGGGTTTCGCAGTGCAGGGCGAACCGATGGCCGTCGATGGCCACCTGCTGCCGAAACGGGGGCTGGTTGCTGGCGACCGCCTGATTCTCTGCAAGCCCCTGGGGACCGGCACCCTGTTCGCCGCGCACATGCAGGCGCGGGCGGACGGGCGCGATATTGCCGCGGCCCTGGAGAGCATGCTGCTTTCCAATGCGTCGGCCGCGCGACTGGCGGTGGCGGCTGGCGTCAGCGCTGCGACTGACATCACCGGTTTTGGCCTCGCCGGACACCTGCGGGAAATGCTCTTGCCGGGCCAGTCGGCGAGCCTGGATCTCGCGGCACTGCCGGTGTTGCCGGGCGCACTGCACTGCCTGGAAAACGGGATCCTGAGTACTGCCCAGGCTGACAACGAGGTGCTGGCGGAACTGCCCCCCGGAGCGGACAGCACGCGGCGCCAACTGCTCTGTGACCCCCAGACCTGCGGAGGCCTTCTGCTCGGGGCGCCACCGGCGGCAGCGGATGACCTGTTGAGGCAGCTGCAGGACGAGGGCTATCGCCAGGCGGCGGTGATCGGCGAGGTCTGCAGTGACGAAGAGAGTGCTGGCGCCGGCGACACCCGGCTGCGACTTCGCGCTGAAGTAGACGACCGCTGGGAAACGGAGGCAGGCCGGCAAGCGCCGGGCAGAGCCTGAACGGTGCCTCGGCCGCTACGCTTCCAGCAGCTCCCGGGCGCGCTCACGGCAGCCGCGGCTGACTTTCACCCGTGCGCCACCTTCCAGGTGCAGGAGCATGTCGCCGCTTTCCAGGGTATGGGCGCCGACCACGTCCCGGGCGTTGACGATGGTGCTGCGGTGCACCCGCACAAAGCGCTCCGGGTCCAGCATCGATTCCAGCTGCTTCATGGTGCTGCGCATGATATGGGTGCCGGCAGGCGTATGCAGACACATGTAATCGCCCGCGGCGTCGATCCAGCGGATGTCGTCCACGCGCACCAGGTGGATGTCGTTGCCGTCGCGGATGCTGATTTTCTCCGGCCACTGTCGCGACCTGTCATCGCCAGCGGCCATGTCCTCCACCGAGCGCGCGCTGGCGCCGGTCAGCCCCATCACCAGCTCCACCAGGCGCTCCTTGCTGCGTGCCGACTCGCGCTGCTCCCGATGTTCCAGGGCGCGGCTGATGGCTTCCTGCAGGCGCTCCTCCTCGACCGGCTTGAGCACGTAGTCGACGGCGTGCACCTTGAAGGCCTCCACGGCGTAGGTGTCGTAGGCGGTGACGAAGACGATCATCGGCAGGGTGTCCCCCTGCAGGTGGGCGATGACGTCGAAGCCGTTCATGCCGGGCATCTGGATGTCCAGGAACACCAGCTCCGGTTCGTGCTCGGCGATGGCCAGCAGGGCCTGTTGGCCGTCGCTGCATTCCCCCACCACCTGGACCTCCGGGAAGGCCTTGAGGCGCAGGGCCAGGCCGCGGCGGGCCAGTTGCTCATCGTCGACGATCAGGGTGCGCAGGGGACTCATGACGTGGTGCTCTCCGTCTCCAGTGGCAGGCGAATGCTGATGGTCAGCCCGTGGGGCTCGGTAGCCGTCAGGCGGAAGGACTGCGCCTCGCCGTAGAGGGCGCGCAGGCGCTCACGGCAGTTGGTGATACCGACGCCGCCGCCCTTGGGCGTGCGGCCGTTGCGCAGGTCCAGGCCCGGACCGTCGTCGGCCACCGAGAGCAACAGCTCATCGCCGGCCACCCGGGCGCTGACGGCGATGCTGCCGCCTTCCAGGCGGGTGGCAATGGCGTACTTGATGGCGTTCTCGACCAGCGGTTGCAGCAACAGTGAGGGCATCAGCGCATGGCTGGCGTCGGGGGCGACATCGAAGTAGAGCTGCAGGCGCTCGCCAAAGCGCACCTTCTCGATGTCCAGGTAGAGCTGCAGGGCCTTGATTTCCTCGGCCACCGTCACTTTCAGCTTGGGATCGTTGTCGAGGGAGTAGCGCAGGAAACGACTCAGTCGGGTGACCATGTCGTTGGCCTGCCGGGTCTCCTGCTCCAGGATCAGGGTGGAAAGGGCGTTGAGGGTATTGAACAGGAAGTGCGGGTTGAGCTGATAGCGGAGCATTTTCAGCTGCGCCTCGTGGGCCATGGCCATCGCGGCGAGCCCGCGCTGCTTCTCCTCCTGCATCAGCAGGTAATACTTGATGCCGATGTACAGGGCACTCCAGGCCAGCATCACCCAGAAGGCGGAGACCGTTCCGTCCAGGTAGCCGTACCAGGGCATGGGGTCTTCGCCGCGGCTTTTCAGCTGGTCGGGCCAGAAGGAGAAGAAGATGCTGGCGCGAATCAGCATCCACGTGGCGGCTGCGAGGTAGGAACCCAGCAGCACCACCAGTGCCCGGACGGGGATGGATGCCTCCCAGGTGGTCCGGTAGGCGAGGCGCAGGGCCAGGGTGATCAGGATGCCGATGGCACTGACCACCGGCAGGTACCAGAAATAGTTGTCCGGCGGGTCGCCCCAGACCAGAATGCCCAGGTAATAGGAAAAGCCCCAGCTGCTCCAGCCGGCTAGCTGGAGCAGCCAGAACAGGTAACGTTTGTCCTGTAGCAGCTGCTGGAATTGCATGGCGCCAGTATACGGGGCTTTTTCGCTGCAGGCAGCGCACCTCGTCGCGGCGTAGCCGCGTTCTGTCGCAGGTGCGTCGCCGACGGCAGGATCGCGTCGGCGGTTGTGGTGATCGGGGCTGGCGGCAGTCCGGGCGGTGCCCTTTGCCGTGTTATTCGCCGGCGAAGCGCTCCAGGGCCTCGCCAGTCAGGCGGTAGCCCACCCACTCCGACTGGGGGCGGGCGCCAAAGGACTCGTAGAAGCGGATGGCCGGCTCGTTCCAGTCCAGCACGTTCCACTCGAAGCGGCCGCAGCCCTCGGTGACCGCCTGCCTGGCCAGGTGCTGGAGCAGGGCTTTGCCGGCGCCCTTGCCGCGGTGTGCCGGGTCGACGTAAAGGTCCTCCAGGAAGATACCCAGGCGGCCGAGCCAGGAGGAGAAATTGTAAAAGTACAGGGCGAAGCCCACGGCCTCGCCGTCGCTCTCGCAGATCAGTCCGTGCACCTTCGGGTTGTCGCCGAAGAGCAGCTGCTGCAGTTGCGCCTCGGTCGCCTCGACCTCTTCCAGGGCGCGCTCGTACTCGGCGAGGTCGCGGATAAAGCGCAGGATCAGTGGGCAGTCGGTGGGACGAACTGGGCGGATGTGCAGTTGGCTCACGGGCGTTTCTCCGGGTTCAGGCCTGGTAGAGCGTCCAGGCACCAATCAGGATAAAACCGGTCCCTGCCACGTAGGCCAGTACTTTTTCGCTGATCCAGGCCGAGAGCAGGCTGCCGGCGAGGACACCGATGGCGGAGGCCACAATCAGCGCCGCGGAGGCGGCAAAAAATACCGTCCACTTGCTCACCTCGCGATCGGCGGCGAACAGCATCGTCGCGAGCTGGGTCTTGTCGCCGAGTTCCGCCACGAAGACGGCGGCGAAGATGGTCAGGAACAGCTTGGGGTCCATGGGCAGGCGCGCCTCGTGTGACAAAAGGCGGCATTGTAGCCAAGAGTGGCGTGCGGAGACACCGCCGGACTAGTCGCCGCTCCAGTTGCGCTGCATCTCGTAGTAGAGGAAGGAGGCTGTCCAGGTGATCAGCACCAGACCGGTGAGGGATTCCACCCCGATCAGGTAGCGCAGGTTGCCCTCGGGATAGACATCGCCAAACCCCAGGGTGGTGAAAACAGTAAAGGAAAAATACACACAATCGAGCAGGGTGCCGTGGAAGAATTCCCCGTGCAGACTACCCCAACCCGGTGTGTTGATCATGCTGTAGTAGGCAATGCCGAAGACCCAGACCTCAATGGCGTGAGCTACCAGTGCGCCCCCCACGCCACAGACGATCCGGGCCCTGTGCATGACGCGCAGGCGCGGCAACAGGCGAGTCAGCCAGTGCAGAAACTCGTAGTGGATGACGACCGCCGCAGCGACCACGAGCATATTGATGATGGTGACCTGCATGCACCTTTTCCCAGCGAATCCGGGGACAGTGTAGCGCATAAAAAAGCGCCGAACCCCCGCAGAAGGGCCCGGCGCCAGAGGACCTGGGCGGAGATTACTGGCCCTGAGCGGCCAGGACCTCCTCCACAGTAGGACCGTCAATGGTGACGTGCTGGCGATGCTTGATCTGATCCTCGCGGATTTCCGCCACGTCGGTCATGAACTGGCTGTACCACTTGCGTACCATGTGAATGGGGCCATCACCGTCGCACATCAAGGGGTTGTCGATGACACACTTGTTGTTCCAGATGGCCACATCCTGGTGGAAGGACTCGATGTTCTTCTCGGTGTATTCGTCCAGCATGGCCTGGTTTTCTTCCGGGCTGAGCTTCGGATCCTTCTTCATCATCACACCGAAGTTGATGATGAAGTTGTTCTTGTCCACCGGTATATGGCTGACCAGCAGGTGCACCCGCATGGGGTGTCCGTCCATGCTGCCGGTCATGGTGGTGGTCATATAGGCGGGACCCTCGTAGGTGGCCACACTGGTAATCAGGCCGCCCTCGCCTTCGGTCAGGATCTGGTGCCCGCCGACCATGTACTGGATGAACTTGTGGCCCTGCATTTCATTGCGGAAGGATTTCACCGTCGAGTAGTGCACCGGGCCGAAGTGGGCCATGTCGGCCATGTTGTCCACCAGCTCGCGGCCCTGGGAGGCGATGGGAATGGCGCGCATCTCCCAGTCGGTCCACTCCCCGGAATACCAGTCGGCGTTGGCCTCGGGCTCCTGTTCCGGGATCGGTGCGTTGTTTTCCGGGTCCTGCCAGATGAATACCAGGCCGTTCTTTTCCAGGGTCGGCCAGGACTTGATCACCGCCTTCGCGGGAATCTTCTTGGCGTAGGGGATGTGGTCGCAGGCGCCATCGGAACCCCAGCTCCAAAGGTGGAAGGGGCAGACCACGGAATTACCCTTGACCTCGCCACCACTGAGGTCGCCGCCCATGTGCGGGCAATAGCCGTCGAGAATGTGTACCTCGCCATCGTCTTCACCGCGATAGGCCACCAGCTTGCTGCCGAAGACCTTCAGCATGCGCGGCTTGGTGGTGATGCTGGCGCTGTTGCCGACCACATACCAGCCTCGGGCGAAGCGCTCGGGAACGGGTTCGGCCTTGATCTGATAGGGTTGTACTTTCTGTTCTGCGGTCATGGTATTGCCCTCACATTATCGTGACTGTGTCGTTCAGCCCTGGCCCCAGCGGTGGCCCCAGTGGCTGGTAGTGGTACTTTCCGTGGGTGTGTAGTGGCGCCAGTCGATCTGCACGCCGTCGAAGCCGTATTCCAGGGCAAAGCCCGCCGGGGTCTCGACATACATCGAGACCATCTGATCGTTGGTGTGCCGCCCCATGCCGGTAATCACCCGGGTGCCGGTCTCGTGCACGCGATCGGTGAAACGCCCCAGGTCGTCCATGCTCTGTACCTCGGCCATCAGGTGCACCAGATTGCCCGGGTGCGGCTGGCTGTCCTCGTAGAGGGCCAGGCTGTGATGGCGCGGGTTGGCGCAGTGCAGGAAGTGCAGCCCGTGGGGCCTTTCCTCGCCCGGAATCGGTACCGTCAGGTAGTCGGTCTGGCCAAAGCCCAGCAGGTCGACATAGAAACTGCGCGTCTCCGCCAGGCAGGGGGTGGCCATGGCGATATGGCCCAGGCCCATGTCGCCGTGGTAGCCGGTGACAAAACCGGACACCGGCACCTTCGGCAGCAGGGGCAGGTAGTCCAGCCGCGGTTGCAGGCACAGTTCCAGCAGTTGGCCGCCGGGGTCGCGCAGACTGACAAAGGCAGCGACATTGCGCTCCTGGGCTTCCTCGTCGCTGCCGCGGCGGTAGTCGACACCGGCAGCGTCCAGTTCCGCCAGTGCCTGCTCCCAGGCTTCCGGGCCGCCGAGTTCCCAGCCGGCGCAGAGGAACTGGTCCTGCTGCCCCGGTACGATGCAGTAGCGGTAGGCGTAGTCGTCGAGTTTCAGATAGAGGTTGTCGCCCCAGCGATGCTGGGGGGCGACCACCATGCCCATCACCTCCGTGGCGAAGGTCTCCCAGCGCGACGGCGCGGTGGACTCGATGCGTACATAGGCCAGTGCCTTGATATCCATATCCCTACCCGCTTACAGGAAGAAGTCCGTGTTTTCCCGGCCCATCAAGGTGCCGCCGAGGTTGCGACCAAACTTGAAGGGGTTGTTGGCGACGTGGGTGCGACCGGCATTGATGTCCAGCCAGGCCCGGTTCAGCGGGTGACCGCGGTGGATGCCCTGGGCGCCGCAGGCGATGAACATGGCGTTGATGGCATCGGCGCACTTGGCGCCCACCCGCGCCGCGTCGTAGCGCATCTTGATGCGCTGCTCCATGGGCAGGGTTTCGCCCTTTTCGGCCGCCGCCAGCATGAGGTCGAAGTTGCGGAACATGATGGTTTCGCACTCGTCCACCGTGGCAATGGCGTTGGCCAGGGCCATCTGTGCGTCAGGGTCGGTGGCAATCTTGTTGCCGTCGTTCAGGCCGACACGGTTCTTGTTGACCTGGATATAGCTGTCGGTAACCCCGCGCAGGCAGCCGATAGCCGAGCTGCAGACTGCGCGCACGAAGATCTGGCCGAAGGGCAGACGGAAGATCGGGTGGGTGTTGACCGCGTTGCCCGGGCTGTTGCACTCGAAGCCGTGTACCGAGCGGTGGGTGCGGTATTCCGGCACAAAGGCGTCTTCCACCACGATGTCGTGGCTGCCGGTTCCCTCGAGACCGCTGACGTCCCAGTTGTCGACAATCTGGTAGTCGCTGCGGGGGACCAGGAAGGTGCGGTAGTCGGGTGCCTCGCCTTCCTTCTCCGGGGGGACCATGGCGCCGAGGAAGGCCCAGCCACAGTGCTTGGAACCGGAGGAAAAGCCCCAGTGCCCGCTCAGTTTGTAGCCGCCCTCGACCCGGGTGACCTTGCCCACCGGCATGTAGGAGGAGGAGATCAGCACGCTGGTGTCCTCGCCCCAGACATCCTGCTGGGCGCGATCGTCAAACAGGGCCAGCTGCCAGTTGTGAATCGCCACGACGCCGAGTACCCAGGCGGTGGACATGCAGCCCTCGGCAAGGGTCATCTGCACCCGGAAGAATACTTCCGGCTCCATCTCGTAACCGCCGTAGCGCTTGGGCTGCATGATGCGGAAAAAGCCGGCTTCCTGCATGTCGCGCACCGTGCTCTCCGGCAGGTGGCCGAGGCTGGCGGCTTCTTTCTGGCGCTCGCGCAGGGCGGGGACCATCTGGCGGGCAGCGGTGTAGAGGCGCTCGCGATCTGTCAGTTGTTGTGCGGTCATGGCGATTCTCCTTGTGAGGCCGTGATTGCCGTTGGGTGCAATATCCTGCTTTCGGCGGTTCCGGCTCATACCTCAATTGCGTTATAGGACGGGCCAAGTGAAAGTGGCTTGATCCAGATCAACCCTTGGTGGGCTCGCGGGGTGGCGAAGGGGGGCCGTAGCGGGCGAGTTCAGAATTTCAGCCTGTTATTGGCTGTCGAGGCTGTCCGTTACGGCCGCGGCAAGGGTCTATACTGTCGGCATGTGGCGCGTCATTCTGAGTTGCAGTCTGGTGGTTCTGGCTTCCTTCCCGGCCAGGGGGCAGGAGGGGTCGACGCGTGTCTACCGCACGGTCAACGAGCAGGGCGTGGTGGAATTCTCCGATACGCCGCCCGCCGAAGGGGTGGCAGTCAGGCAGCTGGAGATTGCGCCGATTCAGCCGGTGGACCCGGCGCAGGTGCGTGCCGATCTCGAGGCCCTGCGGGAAACGACCGACCGGCTGGTGGCCGAACGCAGCGCGCGGGAAGCCCAGCGCTCCCCCGTCGTGGTTCTGGCGCCGCCAAGCCCGGCACGTGCCGACGATGGGCCCGGCGAGATACGGCAGGGTGTCTACTTGCCGCCGGTCTACTACCCTTTTCGCCCCCCGCCGCGCCCGCCTCACCCGCCGCTCCGCCCCCGGGCGCTGCCCGACTGGGACCGCAACAGTCAGCTGATGCGTCCGATCACCGAGCAGCGCCTTCGCGAGCGTGAGGGCCGGCGCTGAAGCGATGTTGCAGTTGTTTGTTTACGGTAGCCTGAAACGCGGCTTTCACAATCACGCGAACTACGTCCCCTCGCCCGCCCGTATCGAGGATGCGCGGGTGTGGGGGCGGCTCTATGGGCTCAAATATGGCTTCCCCGCCCTGGAAATTGCCCCGCAGCAGGTTCTGCTCAACGGTAGTGGGGATCCGGAATCAGATCTGCAGCAGCAGCGCACAGCCTCCCCGCTGGAATTTGCCCGGCCCGAGGGGGACTGGGATCTGGTTCACGGGGAACTGGTGACGCTGGTCAATCCCCGGCGCGACCTGCCTGCTGTGGACCGGCTGGAGGCTTTTCGCCCCGGCCGCCGCTCACTCTACCAGCGTAGCCTGGTTCCGGTGCAGACCGACCGCGGTGTGATTGCCGGCTGGGTCTACTGGATGCACCGCGTCGGCAGCGGCCAGCGTCTCCGCAGTGGTCGCTGGGAGTGAGCGGGCGGCCAGTACAGCCCGCTGGCTTTGAACCGGGGCTACCAGGCGCTCCATGACCGACGCATAACCGGGCATCCCCCGCAGGTCGGCAAAGGCCGGTGAGCTGCGCACCGACCACCAGATCCAGGGCTCCACGATGGTCTGGCGCGTGGTGATTTCCAGCTGGGCCAGGGCTTGTTCGCGATCGCCCAGTACCGCTGCGGCTAATGCCAGCGACAGGGCATGCGGTGCGATCTTGCACGCAGGGAAGGACATCATCTCCTGCGACAGCCGCTGGCGTGCTCGCTCGATGGACTGCCTGCCTTCCCGGGAGGGGGCTGGGGCGTGCCAGGCGAGCAGCATGACCAGGGCTTCGCGCAATTTCGAGACGGGTACGCTCGCGGGGAGGGTGCCATCGAAGCCATGTACCTGCTCGAGGAAATCCCGGGCGGGGCCCGGGTCGCCCGAATGGATGCTGTGGGCCAGGGCGTAGTCCGCCTGGTGGTAACGCCCCAGGAACATCAGATCATCACCCGTTGCGGCGAACATCTGGCGGGCCAGGCTGTCGATTGACCCGCTGTAGCGCTGAAGGTTCAGGCTTGAGACCCGGAACGGTGGCTGATTCAGCCGGCGGGCGGCGGCCGGGTCACCCAGGTTCAGGTGGCTGATAACCAGCATGTTGCGCAGCCACTGATTGCGGGGGTCTGCCCGATAGGCCTTCAGCAGTCGCTGATGGGAGCGGGCCAGCTGGCCTTCGAGGGCATCGATGTGGCTCAGCATGGCAATGGCGGGGATGTAGTCCGCATCCACTGCCAGTGCCCGCTGTGCCAGTGTGCGTGCGCCGCTGAAGTCGCATTGGTCCAGCTTCAGATAGGCCTCGGCGTAGTGATTGCGTGGCTCCAGGGGGTTGAGCGCGCGGGCCTGGCGGATCTCTTGCAGGGCCAGATCGGATCGGTTCAACTGCATGTGATAGAGCTCTGCCAGTAGCGCGTGGCCGGCAGCGTGGCTGGGGTTGAGTGACAGGGCGCGCTCCAGGTCCGCGAGCATGCCCTGGGGGTCATTCCGCTTGAGGCGGGCGCGGGTCACGTAGGCGTCCCCGAGGTCGGGATCCAGGGAGAGCGCGCGTTCCAGCAGGGGCTCGATCACGGCCCCGATCGACCGGAATGTATCCGGGCTCTGGCTTCGCGTGTTGAGCAGGACTGTCTCCGCCAGCGCGGCCCAGGCCGGGGCAAAGTCCGGCCGGCTGCTGGTGATGCCTTGCAGCAAATCGATGGCCTGCTCCAGTTCCCGGGTGCTGCCGCCAGCCGCCAGCCGCCGCGCTCGCAAATAGTCCGTGTGCACTTCCCGGCCAAGCGCGGGTGCCTCTTCTGCCTCTGCACCCTGGACCAGCACCACCTGGAGGGCGCGGGCGACATTGCGGGCAATATCGTCCTGCACCCGCAGCAGCTCGGCAAAGCTGCGGTCGTAGCGCCCCGACCAGAGTTGCTGGCCATTGCCCGTGTCGACCAGCTGTACGCCAATGCGCAGGCTCTCATTCTCGCGCCGCACGCTGCCTTCGATCAGGTAGTCGACTCCCAGCGCCTCTCCCACGGCCTTCGGGTCCGCTTCGCTGGAGCGGAAACGAAAGGACGAGCCGCGGGAGGTTACCCGGAAGGCAGGATGGCGGGACAGCAGACCGAGTAGCTCCTCTGCCAGGCCGTCGGCGAAGAAGGTGTCCTCGCCGGGGTTGAGGTCGATAAATGGCAGTACCGCGATGTGGTGCTCCACCTCGAGCTGCGACGAGGGAGCGGGCGCCTCGTGCAGCAGTAGTAGCAGCCCGGCGATCAGCACCAGGGCGAGCGCGCCGCTCAGCAGTGGCCAGCGGGGCCGGCGACGCGCGCTGGGCGCTGTCTCGTGTGGCTCAGCTGCCACCGGCTGCGGGAACGTGGCGACATAACCGCGTCGGTGCACCGTGCGGATGCACCGGGGCAGGCCGCAATCCGCAAGTACATGGCGCAGGTTGGATACGCCCCGACGGACAGCATCATCCGACACCACCCGCCCATCCCAGACTGTCGCGACCAGCTGGTCGTGGCTGAGCAGCTCGCCGTCGTGGGCCAGAAAGCAGGCCAGCAGCCGGGTGGTCTGAGGCTCCAGGGTGACCCGTGTGCCGTCGTCGCCGCTCAGCTCGCCGAGGGCGGGGTCGAGCTGCCAGCAACCAAAGCGCAGGGTGTCGCTCATGCCGTCTGCCGCCGGTGGTTGCCGGAGAATGGGATGGTTCCTGTCACAGGCCGGTCTCACCTCCTGATGCCAGTGTCGGTGTCTGTCCGGGCATGCGTGTTGCAACTGACCTGCTGGGCGTCAGGCCGGACGAAGCTGTACCGGGGTAAGAGTATAGCCGGCCTACTGGCGCGGTGCAGATGGGTGTTTACTGGGTGAGTCGGCGGGATAGAGCTGCAGGATACCCGACTCCCCCGCCATGTCCCCGATGACCCAGATCTGCTCAAAGGGATGTTGCCCAGGCAGGGTGATGCGCTCGCGGCAGGCCCGCAGCTCCTCCGCCGACCACAGGGGGTTGGCGTTGCGGATCACCAGCCAGACCCGTTCGCTGTCGTAGTGCTTGCCCGCCTTGCTTGCCAGCACGGCGTTGAGCGCGGCAAGCAGCCGCTCCCCGAGCGGGACTTCCGTCAGCCGATGCAGGGCCTCCAGGGTGCGGATATTCGCCTCGCGGCCGAGTATCAGCATGGCCTCGGTTTCGCTGCCGTAGATGTGCGCGATCTCGAGATCCATGCGGTCGCCGTTCAGGTAGCAGGAGACATCGGGCTTGCTGGGCTCGTTGTGCCAGATGTGTCGCATAGGCTGGCCGCTGCGCTGCTCGTACAGACGCATGAAGATGCGGGCGGCATCGTGCTCCAGCTCGATCTTCTCCTGCAGGCTGCTCTTCACCCCGCAGGATCCTCCGGTTCCTGGCGGCAGAGGAAGCTCATTACCAGGGTTTCAAAAGCCTGCTTGCACTCGATCATCGCCCAGTGGCCGCAGCGGGGGAAGGTGTGCAGCTCGCACAGGGGAATCAGGCGCATCGGCAGCAGCGCGGCGTCCAGGGGCGTCACCCGGTCGTCGCGACCCCAGGTGAGCAGTGTGGGCGCCTGGATACTGGCCAGATGTTCGATGGCGCGGGTGGGAGACTGTTCGCGCTTTGCAGCGATCTGGCCGATGCCCTCGCGGGAATAGATCTGCCGGGTGGCGGCCAGGGTGTTGGGCTCCATGGCCTGCTCCCAGCGGGTATCGATCAATTCGGGGGTAATCAGGCTCTGGTCGTGCACCATGGAACGTAGCCAGGCCTCCAGGCGCTCGCGGCTCGGCTCCTCGGCAAAGGCGGTGAGCAGGTTGACCCCCTCGGCGGGGAAGGGCGCAAACAGGTTGAGACCGATGCCGCCGATACAGGTGAGGCTGATGACCCGCGCCGGGTGGGCCGCGGCGATATGCGAGCCGACCATGCCACCCAGGGAGTTGCCGATCACGTGGGCTTCGGGCACATCCAGTGCATCCAGAAACTCGACGCAGGCGGTCACGGCCCCGGCGATGGGGTCGCCTGCCAGTGGCTGGCTGCCCCCGTAGCCGGGCAGGGCCACCACCAGGCAGCGAAAGCGCTGCGAGAACCAGCCGAGGTTGCCGGAGAAGTTGGCCCAGCCGGTCACCCCGGGTCCGGAGCCGTGGATCATCAGCAGGCAGGGGCCGCTGCCCACCTCGTGGTAGTTGAGGGTACCGTGGGACAGTTCGAGGCTGCGGCGGGTGGCCTGGTAATCAATGCGCATGGGACATCCATTTCGATTCAGGAGTTGCCGCAGAGCTTAAACCAGCGGCACAGGTCGGCCAACCGCCCTGCCTAGCTGAGCCACAGAACCAGAACGAAGGCCACCAACAACACCGCCGACACCCAGCGGGTATGACGCCGGAACAGGGCTTCCGCCTGATCGCCGGCCCAGTACACCAGCAGGGCCAGGCCGAAGTAGCGCAGTCCGCGTGCCAGCGCCGAGGCGAGCATGAACAGCCCGAAGGAAAAGCCGGTGGCACCGGAGACCAGCATGGCAGTCTGGAAGGGCACGGGGGTGACACCGACGCTGAGGACGAACCAGAAGCCCCGGCTCTCCATCGCCTGCCTTGCCCGCTCGAACTGTTCCGGCGTGCTGAACCAGGCAATCAGCTGATCGCCCGCGACACCGAAAAGCCACAGTCCCGCGGCATAGCCCAGGGCGACACCCGCCAGGCAGCCGAGCAGGGCCAGCAGGGCAAACAGGAACATCTGCCGGCGCCGGGCCTGCATCATCGGGATCAGCAGGGCCTCCAGGGGAATGGGAACGACGGTGGATTCGAGAAAAGACGCCAGGGTCAGCCCCCAGAGTGCGTGCCGCGATTGGATCAGGCGCTGACCCAGACGCAGCAGGCGCGAGCGCGGTGAAGTATCGCTGGCATCACTCACGGTTCGGGCCGCCACCACAGCCAGGTGAGCACCACGACGAAGACTGTCGTGACGCCCGCAGCAAAAGCCAGCGGTGCGCCGGAAAGCCAGAGGAAGGTTGCGCTGCCACCACACATGGCCGTGGCCAGCCACTTGGCGCGCCGGGAAACAGCACCATTTTCACGCCAGGCACTGATGTGCGGTCCGTACTCCGGATGGTTCAGCAACCATTCCTCGAGCTCCGGCCAGCCCCGGGAGGCGGCCCAGGCTGCCAGCAGCAGGAAGGGCACCGTGGGCATGACCGGCAGTAACAGCCCCACCGCCGCGAGCAGTAGCGCGGTGACAGCGATCGAGCGCCAGAACAGAGTGTGCATGCTTCCTTGCCGACTTCCCGGGTTGCGTGCGGCCATGATGGCCCGATTGGGGTGCCCGGGGCCAGCACAGATGACGGATCCGGCCAGGTCGTGCCGGGGCTTGTGATCGTTGCGCGACTCTGCTTTTATGGTTGCAACAATAATAGCGCAGGCTGTGCTGCACGCTGGTGAATGCAGACAAGCCTGGAAGAGGCACCATGGCCACTGCACAGACTCCTCCCGAAAACCGGCTCCAGCGTTCCAGCCGTGACATTTCCACACTTTCCGACCGGCTGGCCGCGTGGCTGTCGACCGTATTGCCCGCTGGTGCCTCGCCGCAGGTGAGCCTGGAAAGCGGCATCGACGCCAATGGCATGTCTTCCGAAACCCTGGTGCTGGCCGCCGAGTGGCAGGCCAACGGCGAAGCCCGGCGCGAGCGCTGGGTTGCCCGGGTGGCGCCCGCCCACGAGGACGTGCCGGTGTTTCCCAGTTACCGCCTGGACCACCAGCGCGAGGTAATGCGACGGGTGGCCGAGCTGACCGACATCCCGGTGCCCCGTGTGCGCTGGATGGAGCCCACCGGCGAGGTACTGGGCACGCCCTTCTTCCTGATGGACCATGTCGAGGGCATCGTGCCCCCGGACGTGCTGCCCTACACCTTTGGTGACAACTGGTTCTACGACGCGCCCGTGGAACGCCAGCGCGAGCTTCAGGACGCCACTGTCAGTGTCCTGGCGAGGCTGCACTCCATTCCCAAGGCAGCCGAGACCTTCGCCTTTCTCGATGAAGGGCGCGAGGGCAGCACGGCGCTGCGGCGCAACGTCAACTGGTGCCGGGAGTGGTACGAGTTTGCGGTGCCGGATATCGGCCGCTCCGCCCTCCTCGACCGCGCCTTCGACTGGCTGGAGGCCAACTGGCCCGCCGAGGCGGACGCCGCCGAGCCGGTCCTGCTCTGGGGCGATGCCCGCTTCGGCAATACCCTCTACCGCGACTTCCAGCCGGTGGCGGTGCTCGACTGGGAAATGACCGCATTGGGTCCGCGCGAGCTGGATGTCGCCTGGATGATCTTCGCGCACCGGGTATTCCAGAGCATCACCACCCTGTTCGAGATGCCCGGCATGCCGCACATACTGCGCGAGGAAGATGTGCGGGCCAGCTACACGCAGCTGACCGGCGTGGAACTGGGTGACCTGAGCTGGTTCCAGGCCTATTGCGCGGTACTCTGGGGCTGCGTGTTCATGCGTACCGGGGCCCGCCAGGTCCACTTTGGCGAAATCGAAAGGCCCGACCAGGTGGAGGACTTGTTCCAGCACCGGGCCCTGCTGGAAGAATTGATCGGCGAGAAGACAGCGTAACGACCTGTTGCGGGTCGGTCATCACTCATTGAAGGGGAAGGGAGCGGCGGATGGCATTTTACGGCAAGGTGGCGCTGGTGACGGGGGCCGCCAGTGGCATGGGCCAGCTTTCCGCCACGCGCCTGGCGGAACAGGGCGTGCGGGTGGCGGCGGTGGACCTCAACGAGGAGGGTCTGCAAGAGACTGCATCCCGGTCGCCCAACATCACCACCTTTACCTGCGATGTCAGCAATGGACAGCAGGTCGAGGCGATGGTGGCAGCGGTGCGGGAGCAGCTGGGCCCCATCGACCGCCTGACCCACGCGGCAGCGATCATGCCCGGCGGGGCTCTTGCCGACATGCCGAGCGAGCGCATCAACCAGCTGATGGCGATCAACTACGGGGGCACGGTCAACGTCAGCAAGGCGGTGCTGCCCGGCATGCTGGAGCGCGGTAGCGGCGACATGATCATCTTCGGCTCCATGGCCGGGGATGTCCTGACCCACAACCTCGGTGCCTACAGCGCCACCAAGTCCGCCACCAATACCTACGCCGAGATTCTCTACCGCGAAAACAAGGACAGTGGTATCCGCTTCCTGCTGGTCTGCCCGCCAGCGGTCAACACACCGCTGGTCAACCAGGCCCTGGAGGGGGGACCAAAAAGTCTGAGGCAGTCTCGCGAGGCCGGGCGCCTGTCGGCGCCAGAGAAGATTCTCGACGCCATCGAGCAGGCGCTGGAGAAGGGCAAGTGGGTGGTGCGGCCGGGCGAGGCTGCCGTGCTGAGCTGGATTCGGCGCATGGCGCCGGGGCTGCTCTGGAAACTGATGGAGACATCCAACCGCTGAAACCGCAGGCGCATCCCGCTTCGCGCTGGGGGCCTGCGCCTAGGTGCTGTCACCCCGCGCCTTGCAGGCGCCGCAGATCCTGGAGGATCTGCCCCCACATCGAGTCGGGGGCCGCGTAGGGGGCGTAGATGGCCAGGCGGTCGGCGCAGTCGCCGTAACGAGCCAGGAGGCCCGCGGCGATGTCCCCGGGGTGGCCGCTGACGGCGAAGGCGTCAACAAACTCGTCGTCGATCCGGCGCCCCAGCTCCTCCCACTGGCCCTGCTTGGTAAGCTGGTTCAGCTCCGGCTGCAGGTCAGCGTAACCGATGGCGGCCATGGGCGGCAGGTAGGCGGGGGTGGAGGCATAGAAGCCAAGCAGCCCGCGCACGTTGGCGTCGGCGGCCTGCCGTGCCGCCGCGTCCTCCCCGGTCACCACGATGGCGTTCACCTGCAGGGTGAAGTCCCCGCGCTCTCGCCCTCCCCGCGCCAGGCCTCGCTCCACGGCCGGCAAGGCCTGCTCCCGCAGGAAGCGCTCGTTGTTGAAGGGGTGCACGATCAGGCCATCCGCCACCTCGCCGGCCACCTCGGTCATGCGGGGGCCGAGGGCGCCGAGCATGACCGGCGGCACCCCGTGGGGGTTGGGGCCGGGGTTGAACATCGGTGTCATCAGGGTATGCCGGTAGAAGCGGCCCCGGTAGTCCAGGGGCGTGCCCTCCTGCCAGCAGGTGAAGATGGCCTTGAGTGCGAGGATATAGTCGCGCATCCGGGGCGCGGGCGGGTCGAAATCCTCCCCGAAGCGTTTTTCGATATGTGCTTTCACCTGGGAACCGATCCCGAGGAGGAAATGGCCGCCGCTGTAGCGCTGCAGGTCCCAGGCCTGGTAGGCCAGGTGCAGCGGGTTGCGCGGAAAGGCCACCGCGATACCGGTGGCGATATCCAGCCCGGGTGCGTGTTCCGCCGCCAGCACCAGCGGCAGGAAGGGATCCGAGCTGCCTTCCAGGGTGTACAGCCCGTCATAGCCGATTGCCGCCAGCCGTCGCGCTTCCGCGGCGGCGTCGCCCAGCTGGGCATAGAAGGGTCCGTCGATTTTTATTGTCACTGCGGTGTCTCCCGGGTGTCTGTCGCATTGGCGCAGGGTGCGTTATGCTGGACTAATAATAATTAGTCTGGAGTACCCCATGCTGTCACAAATGGACGACTACCCGCTACACCAGATCGCCGACCTGATGCGTTTTGTCGGCACCTCCGACCGCAATTTCTATGACCGCTACTACTTCAACCTGCACGCCTCCAGTGACGACCTGTTCATGGTCATGGGCATGGGCCAGTACCCGACCCTGGATGTCCAGGATGCCTTCGTGGTGGTGCGCCGGGGTGACAAGCACCACGTGGTGCGCGGCTCCCGGGAGCTGGGCCACGACCGCATGGACACCTCAGTAGGCCCAATCCGCATCGAGGTGATCAAGGGCCTGGAACGCGTGCGCTTCATCGTCGAGGAGCGCCCCGGACAGCCGCTGGCCATGGACATCACCTGGGAGGGCGCGATTCCCGCCTACCAGGAGCCGCGGCACTACATTCGCAAGCACGGCCGCGTGCTGTTCGACAGCATGCGCTTCGCCCAGACCGGCTGCTGGAGTGGCAGCCTGCGCATCGGCGAGGAGACTTTCGAGGTGACCCCGGACCGCTGGAAGGGCAGCCGCGACCGCTCCTGGGGCATCCGCCCGGTGGGCGAGTTCGAGCCGCCCGGTGTGCACGCCGGTACCCCGATCATGGAGGGCATGTGGAACTACGCGCCGATGCAGTTTGACGACTTTTCCATCCTCTACATCGTCAACGAGCACAACGACGGCCAGCGGGTACTCGAGGACGCGGTGCGGGTGTGGAAGGATCCGGCGCGCGAGACCGAGTGGCTGGGGCGTCCGGAACACGAGCACCACCTGGTGGTGGCGAAACCCTATCAGTCTTTTATCGACCGTTCGGTGATCCGCTTCCCGGATGCACCCGGCGGGCCGCTGGAAGTCGCGGTCACCCCGCTCACCCATGTCTGGGTGATGGTGGGTACCGGTTACGGGCTGGAGCCGGACTGGAAGCACGGCATGTACAAGGGCAAGGAAGTGGTGGAACACTTCAGCCTGGATGTGGAGCAGGACAAGGAGCGCATGTTCGGCCTGGTGGACAATTCGGCCCGCTTCGAGCTCAGCTCCGGCGAGGTGGGTTACGGCCTGTTCGAGTACTGCTTCTTTGGCAATTTCGACCGTTACGGTGTGGCGTGAACATGCAGATTGATGTCTACAGCCCGGACAGCTATACCCGGGGTATCCCCCACGAGCAGTTTGCCTGGTTGCGTGAACACGCACCGGTCTATTGGCACGCGCATCCCGACGGTGGGGGCTACTGGGTCCTGAGCAAGCATGCGGACATTGTCGCGGTATCCCGGGATTTTCGGACCTTCTCCGCGCAGCAGGGTTTCGTCATGGTCGACGACCTGCCGCCGGACATCCTGGAAATGGCGCAGAACCAGTTGCTGGGGATGGACCCGCCCAACCACGGTCCGATTCGCCGCGCGGTGATCAGCCGCTTTACCTCGCGGCGCCTGGCGGCACTGGAACCCCGGGTGCGGGAGATCGCGCGGTCCGTGATGGCACGGGCCCCGGTGGGCGAGGAGATCAACTTTGTCGACGACCTGGCCGGCGACCTGCCCACCGCGGTGATCTGCTCGCTGCTGGATATTCCCGAATCGATGTGGGCGCAGATCCGGCGCTGGTCAGATCTGCAGACCTCCGGCTCGGATCCCGACCTGGGCGGGACGCCGGAGGAAGTGACCCAGGCCTCGGTGGAGATGGGCAGCTACGGTTACAGCTTGGCCAGCGAGCGCCGCGACGGTGATGGGGAGGACCTGGTATCCCTGCTGGTGAACCAGGAGATCGACGGCCACCGGGTCTCGGAGATGGAGTTTGCCTCCCTCTTCGTACAGCTGGCGGTGGCTGGCAACGAAACCACCCGCGGCCTGATCAGCTCGGGCATGCACCAGCTGCTGAACCAGCCCGACCTCTACCGGGCACTGGAAGCGGATGCTGGCAAGCTGCCCCTGGCGGTGGAGGAAATGTTGCGCTGGACCTGCCCGCTGCACTATTTCCGTCGCACGGCCACCTGCGACACCGAAATCCGCGGTCAGCCGATCGCCGCGGGCGAGCGGGTGGTGATGCTCTACAGCTCGGGGAACTTCGATGAGGAGGTTTTCACCGACCCGATGCGTTTTGATATCACCCGCGACCCCAACCCGCATCTGGCCTTCGGTCACGGCATTCACCTGTGCCTGGGGGCCAACCTGGCGCGTATGGAGGCGCGGATATTTTTCGAGGAGTTCTTCCGCGCCTTCAACGGCATAGAGCCCACCGGCGAGCCGGTGTACATCCGCTCCAACAATATCCACGGCTTCAAGCAGATGCCGGTGCGCCTGCAGCGCTAGCGGCAGGCGGTGTGCTTCAAACCCTTTATTGGCCTGACAGCCGTTTGCCAAAGGAAATGGCGTAGGCCGCGGAGCGCAGGGCCAGGACTGGGTCATCGCTGGGGCTGATGCCGCGGGTCAGCTGGTTGGGGTCGAAGTTGACCGGCTCGCAGGCCACACCGCCGGCGCCGGTCAGGGTCAGTGTGCCGACACTGATAGTCTCCCGGTCATTGGGCCATTGCAGGGAGGGATCATTGATCGGGTCTTCCGGATCTGCGAGCACCCACTGCCAGTGCAGGTCGATGCTGCCCGCTTCCGCCAGACGCTTGTTCAGCCGATCCTCCAGGAAGGCCGCTGGAAGGGTGGCGCGCTCCTCCTCGGTGAGCAATTGTTCGCCCGCAGCCGGCACCAGTTGCCAGCGGAAGGCCTGCATTTGGCCGTCGCTGCGATCTGCCAGGAAGCTGTGAATACCGAAATAGGTGGCCGCCGTGTACTCCGCAGCCGGCGGGTGCGCCTGCAGCCAGCGGCCCTGGCGGGCCGCTTCCGGATTCTCTTCCAGGTAGCGTTCGCGGTCCTCGGCGCTTGCCTCGCCCTGCTGAATCAGGTGGTTCAGGCGCAACAGGCCGAGGAACTGCTGCGGGTTCTTCCCGGCGAACACCGGAGTGGTGAGACCGGCGATGTGGTGGGGCGACTCGCCCTCGAGCAGAAATTTCACGCCAATCCCGCGCGGTGCCCGGGTGCGCTCGTCGGCGTCCGGGTTGCCACCCCCCATGGAAAAACGCACCACCACCGGCGTGGACTGGTCGAACAGCGGTGTGTCGAAGCGTTCCCGAGCCTCCTCGCCGGGGGTGAAGCGGCCCTCGGCGCAGACCCCGCGGGCGTGACCCTTGCGCACGCCCGGATGGGTGCCACTCAACTGTTCGAAGATTTCGATGAAATCGCTGGCGGAGGCGGTGGCGGGGGCCTGATGAATATCCTCTGCCCGCGAGCCGGGGGCGGCAATCATCAGGGCGGTGAGCAGGCTGCATACCGACACACGTTGACCAGCGTTTGGCAGTGGCATGGCGCAGGATTCCTTGTGGTGGCTGTGTGAGCGCGGCGGCTCAACATGGGCGACGTCTACCCCATGCCTTACGCTTGTAGCCCTAGCGTGGATGACAGGTCCGTGGTGGTCTACTGTTCCGCTTGGCTATGCGCGTCGACGTCACCAGGTTCTTGCTACACTCTTGCTGGACTCTTGCCGTACTACAGGACACTCTGAATGGCTGGCACCGCCACTGCCAGCAGGGTCACGCCCATCAGTGCCGATAGCACCCGAAAGTTACCCTGCATGGTTGCCTCGATGGCCGCCAGCTTGACGTCCTGCTGGTTCAGGCGGGCGTCCAGTTTGGCTGCCAGCTCGGTCATGGCCGCGCGCAGGGTGGCGTCCAGGTAATCCCTGGTGACGATATTGTCCGCGTAGAATCCGAATGCTTCCGCCATCAGCTCTGCCTGTACGTCTGCCTGGGATTCAGCATAGTCCTCGTTCAGCACGCTTGCCATTATCTGCCCGAAAACACGACATGTATGCCCATCCACTATGGCCACACCTGGCGTGCGCCAGTAATGTGACCCCCGTCAAAGTCAAACAGGGCCTGTGTGGGCAGATCCGCTTGCTTTGTCCATACTGCAGAATTCGGGGGAATAACACCGCGTGAAGTTCATCCATACATCCGACTGGCAGATCGGCATGACCCGTGCGTTCCTCAGCCAGGAGGCCGCAGCCCGCTACAGCCAGGCACGCATTGATGCCATTCGCCACCTGGGGCAGCTGGCGCGGGAGCACGGCGCGCAGTTCATGGTGGTGGCCGGTGACGTGTTCGAGTCCAACCAGTTGTCGGCGCAGACCCTCAGCCGCTGCCTGGACGCGCTGAACAGTGTGCCGGTGCCGGTGTTTTTGCTGCCGGGCAACCACGACCCCCTGGATGCCTCCTCAATCTTTCGCAGTAAGACCTTTCGCGAGCAAGCCCGCGGTCACCTCATTGTGGTCAGTGATAGCAACCCCATCCCGGTACCGGGCCTGGTCAACGTGGAGGTGGTCGGCGCACCCTGGTTCAGCAAGCGGCCGGCGACGGACCTCTGCACCCAGGCCTTGAAAACCCTCGAGTCCGCGCCGGGGCTGACGCGCATCCTGGTCGGTCACGGCCAGGTGGATTCGCTGGCGCCGGACCAGGGACAGCCCGGTGTGGTCAGCCAGGCCGTGCTGGAACAGGCGCTGGCGGACCGCCGGGTTGACTACGTGGCGCTGGGTGACCGGCACTCCCTGACGGAGGTCGGCAACAGCGGCCGTCTGTGCTATTCCGGCACGCCGCTGGTCACGGATTTCGATGAAGTCGCTCCCAACCAGGCGCTGCTGGTGGAGCTGGATGCGGACGACTGCCAGCTGACACCCCTGGACACCGGCATCTGGGTGTTCCTGGCCGAACAGCGGCATATCAACGGCCCCGAGGATCTGGCTGCCTTCGCCCACTGGCTGGAGGATATCCGCGGCAAGGAGTGCAGCGTACTCAAAGTCGGTTTTACCGGCAGTATTAACCTGGCGCTGGCGGCGGAGCTGGATGCCCTGCTGGAAGACCAGTCACACCTGTTTGCCAGCCTCAAACGCCGGGAGCGCACCACCGACCTCGCGGTGGTGCCCGACGAACTGGACGACAACGCCATTGCCCTCAGCGGTTACGCCGAGGCGACCTGGAAGGCATTGCTGGCGCAATCCGCTGTGGATGAAACCGCCAGCGACGCCCTGCGTTTGATGTACCGGTTGGCAGGCGGCGCCGCGGGTACGCACGGGGGGCGAGGCGCATGAAGTTGATCAGCCTGACCCTGGACAACTGGCGCGGCGTCAGTCACAGCCAGATTGATTTTGACGACGGCGTCACCCTGATCGAGGGCCCCAACGAAGTCGGCAAGTCCTCCCTGGTGGAAGCCCTGCGCATGCTATTCCGGGAAAAGTCCGGCTCGAAGAAGCAGCAGGTGCAGGCGGTGCAGCCGGTGGGCGAAGACGTGGGCAGCAGCGTTTCCGCGGAGGTGCGCTGCGGTGAATACCACTTTACCTATGCCAAGACCTACAACCGCAAGCACGGCACCGAGCTGCGCATCCTGGCGCCGCGGGCGGAACAGCTCACCGGCGACGACGCTCACAACCGCGCCTGGGAAATTCTCAGCAGCCACATCGACACCGCGTTGTGGGATTCGCTGCTGGTGGAACAGGGCAAGGAAATCGGCGGCGTGAAACTCTCCGACTCCGACGGCCTGGCCCGGGCGCTGGACAACGCCGCCGGCGGCAGTGGCGTCAGTGGCGAGGAGAGCGCCTTGTTCGGAGCGGTGCAGGCCGAGTATGAGCGCTACTTCACATTGAAAAGCGGCAAACCGCGCTTCGCCGACGAGCAGCTGCGGGTGGCGGACTACACGGCCCAGGTTGCCAGCTTGCGGACCCGGGGGCAGGAACTGGAGGAGGACCTGCGCCGCTTCGAGGGCGTTTCCGCGGAGATTTCCCGCCTGCAGCGCGCCCTGCCCGAGCTCAAGGCGGCTCGTGAGCAACACACCGAGCGCTGGGCCGCGGTGGACAGCCTCCAGCATCGCCTGGCCGCGCGCGAGGACGAACTGAAGCCGTTGGAGCAGTTGCTGGATAACGCCTGCGGTCAATGGGAGCAGCGGCAGCAGGCCGGTGCGGACATCGCCCGCCGCAGCGCGGAGCTGGAAGAGAAAAAGAACGCGCTGCAGCCATTGGCCGAACGGGCCGAAGCGTTGGAGCGCGCTGTGAAGGACGCTGAAAGCGGGCTGCGTGGCCTGCGCGACCGGCGCCGCGAACTGTGGCAGGCTCGCGTCCAGGCCCAGCAAGACGTCAGCTATCTGCAGGACGCTGCGGAATTGTCGCGCCTGCAGCAGTTGCTGGACCGGGTACAGGCCCAGCGCGGCGAGGTGGAGAAGCTGCGCGAAAACCTGGCCGGCATTCACATCACCGCCGAGGGGCGCAAGGCTATCCAGGCGGCCGCGACTGCCCTGGAGGTTGCCCGCCGCACGCGTGACAACGCAGCCACCCGGCTGGATGTCGAGGCGCTGCAGGGGCTGGAGCTGCAGCTCGATGGCGAGTCGTTGAAGTTGTCGGCCGGCGAGGCCCTGGAGCGTCGGGTGGCCTCTGCCCTGCAGCTGGAGATACCCGGGCTGGCGCGCTTGCGGGTCACCCCCGCTGTCTCCGCCGGGGATCTGGCGGAGGAGGTGGAGTCGCGGCAGCAAGAGCTGGACGATCTGCTGGCGCGCTACCAGGTTGGCAGCGTGGAGCAGGCCATCGCCCAGGATGAGCGGCGGGTGGATACCGAGCAGGCCATGCAGGCAGCGCGCGGTCGCATCGACGACATCCTCCAGGGCAGCGACGAAGACAGCCTGCAGGCAGAGTACCGGCGCCTGCAACAGGCCTGTGATGACGCACTGGCACAACGCGATAGCGCCCTGCCCCTTCCCGCCAGTGCGCAGGAGGCCCGAGCGCGGCTCGAGGAGGCCAGCAAGGCGCTGGAATTGTGTGAGGCGGACCTGGAGCGCAAAACCGGCGGGCTGGAACAGCAGCGCGGCGAGTTGGCTCGGGCCCAGGCGGACCACCAACAGGCGAACACCGAGGCCAATGCCCTGGCGAGCGTGCTGGACGAGAAACGCGCCAGTCTGAAGCGGGAATCCGAGGCTCGGCCCGACGCGACCCTGGAGCAGGCCGTTACGGAACAGCAAAACAGGCTCGACGCGATTGCCGGGGAGCTGGACCAGCTGCGCGACGAACTCAAGGCAGCGGACCCCGAAAGCGCCCGGCTGCAACTCGACAACGCAACCAAGGCTTTCCAGCGGGCGGAGCGCGACATCATCGAGCTGGAGCAGGAGCAGGCGGTACTGACAAGCCGCCTCGACCGCGCCCAGGCCAACGGCCTGTTCGAGGAGCTGGAGCACGCCGAGCAGGCCCTGGAAGAGGCCGAGGACACCCTGGCCGCCACCGAGCGCCGGGCGGCGGCCGCGAAACTGCTGTGGGAAACCCTCAACCAGCATCGCGACGCCTCCCGCCAGGCCTATGTGCGGCCCTTGCGGGACGGCATCCAGAGCCTCGGCAAGATCGTCTTCGGCAGCGATTTCGACGTCACCCTGGCGGAAGACTGGACCATCCTTGATGTAACCCGCAACGGCCAGACCGTGCCCTTCGACTCCCTCAGTATTGGCGCCAAGGAGCAATTGGGTATTCTCACCCGCCTGGCCGCCGCCCGCATCGTCGCGGATGATGGCGGTGTACCGGTAATCATCGACGACGCCCTGGGCTTCTCCGATCCCACGCGTCTGCAGAGCATGGGTGCGGCGATTGCCGCGGCTGGCGGGGAGGCCCAGGTGGTGTTGCTGAGCTGCACGCCCGGACGGTTTATGCATGTGGGGGATGTGGGGGTTAGGAGGTTGTGAGTAGGCAGTAGGAGTGGGTGGACGCCCGTTGGCGTTAGCTGCGATGAAGCTCACAAATATTGACAGTCGTGACCCCGCTATCAACTCTACAGGCCTTTCCGGTGTGTCTGGCGCTTCCGCAGCGGATTCGATCGCGAGCTTAACTGGCTCGCAGCCACCGCTTTGACCTGGTTCTGCTCAGTGCAGTCTGGCAAAACTTCCCGCATGGGTAGCGGGATCGACCCTTTACCTGGCCCGGAGCGGGGCCGATGTTTGAGCCCGAATGGCTCTTGCAAACCCTTCCAGTGCATCTATATTTTTGAGCAGCGGAAGGTGCATCGATGGGCCTGGCCGCGCAGACCGTGCCCTTGATTCAACTTTTGCAAGGAAACCTCATAAATGACTATCTTTCGATGCATGACCTTGTTTTCCCTGCTGGCCATGTTTGGCTGCGCTGGTATCCCCTTGCCGAAGGATTCGGCACCACAGGTATCCACTCCACCGACGGCGACCGGTATCTCATTCGATGTTGTCGGCGAGCCACGCGGTGCCGAGGAGTGCTTTGTGCGCCATGACATTGCCTATCCCGAAGATATCCAGCCTGTGGAGTTGTCGCTGGAGCTCGAAACAGAAATGAAACGAGAAGACGACAGCTGGATGGTTATCGCATGGACCGAGGGTATCCGTGAACAGCTGCCCTCGGTGGAAGCCGTGGGCAAACCGGATGGAGGTGGCGCGATGCATACCATCCTGACGGAGGAATTGCTGCTGGCCTGTGATCAACTTCGATTCCGCGTGATTGTCCATGCCTGCGACCCTGCGCCTTGCCCACCACTGAGTGCCGGTGATCGCTCAAATCCGTTTGAGGTTTTGGTCGAAGATCGCAGCGCGAACTGATGTGTCGGTAATGCTCACGGCTATCTGGGAGTTTTGTGCGCAGGGTGGGTAGGTTCGAGCTCGGGGCTGGTCACATACTAGCGAACTGTATTTCTGGAAGGGGCGGTGAGGCTGGCGATCTCCAGGATCGGTAGCTTTTAAGTGGTGCTACAGTACCGAATACCAATAACAAGGAGCGCCACATGCCCACCAGACAACAGGTCGACCACGCCATCAACGAGCACTTCGATGCCTGGAATGCCCAGGACCAGGCGCGCTGGTCAGCCAATTTCGCCGACGATGTGGTTTTCGAGGATCCCTACGGGGGGCCGCAGAAGCAGGGGCGCGAGGCCATTCGGCACAGCTGGGAGAACACCTTCAAGAACGGTGACGTCTGGACCCTGGAGTGCCTGCTCAAGCAGGTCTGCCTGGATCAGGCGGCCCTGGTGGTGCGCTCCACCGGCTCCTTCAACGGGCAGCCCGTGTCACTGGAGGGCATCGAGATCTACACGGTGAACGACAGCGGTAAGATCTGCCACGTGCGAACCTATTTCAATCCGCCCGAAGGTGTTGAGCTCGATCCCTACTTCTCCCAGCAGGCGCAGTAGACGATGCGGGGCCAGGTTGGGACAATACGCGCCAACTGACACATCAAGGAGACCCGTGGCGTGGCCTACGACCTCACCGGCAAGATCAAGCTCATCCAGGAACCTCAGACCTTCAAGAGTGGCTTCACCAAGCGCGAGATGGTGGTCACTGTCGAGGACGGCAAGTACCCCCAGGACATTAGCCTGGAGTTCGTGCAGGACAAGATCGCCCTGCTGGATGGTCTGCAGCCGGGACAGGAAGTCACGGTCACCTTCGACATCCGCGGCCGTGAGTACAACGGGCGTTATTTCAACAACTTGCAGGGTTGGAGAGTCACCACGGACGAGGCCTCCTCGGCGCCGCCGCCGGACTACGATGATTACCAGAGCCAGGGCATGCCCGCCAGCCAGGCCGGTGATCCGGGCTACAGTGACGAAGATATCCCCTTCTAAGCCACGCCAGCCTGAGCGGCATGGCGCGTTAGCAAAGCAGCACTGACCGCCTCCGGGCGGTAAACATAAGAAGAGGCTGTTAACCCATGAGCGCAAGCACCCATACCTCCTTTTGCCGTCTCTGCATGGGCCACTGTGGCGTCAAGGTAAGCCGTGACGACGCAGGCCGCATCACTGCCGTTGAGCCCGACCGGGAGGACCCATTCACCCTGGGTTACGCCTGTTTCAAGGGCATGCAGGCGGCGGAGGCTCACAACAGCCCCGAGCGCATCCTGCGGCCGCTGAAGCGCCTGCCGGATGGCAGCTTCGAGCCCATCGGCATTGAGCAGGCCCTGGACGAGATCGCCGAGCGCCTGGACGCCATCCGCCAGCGCAAAGGCCCCGTCGCCATTGGGGGCTACAAGGGCGGAGGCGCCTTCTTCACCTCCTCGTCGCTGATGATGCTGAACGACTGGCTGCGTGCCCTGGGCTCGCCCAAGGCCTTCTCCACTGTCACCATCGACCAGTCCGCCAAGTACGTGACCGCCGGGCGCCTGGGTGTCTGGCCCGCCGGCCGCGACCCCTTCCACCGGGGCGACGTGTTCATGATCGTGGGCGGCAATCCACTGGTCTCGGTCTCCACCGTAGGTTTCGATACCCGCAACCCGGCCAAGCGGCTGCGCCAGGCCCAGGCGCGGGGCATGAAACTGATCGTGATCGACCCCCGGCGCACCGAGACCGCCCGCGCCGCCGATGTCTTCCTGCAGCCGCTGCCGGGGGAGGACGCGGTCTTGCTGGCCGGCATGCTGCGCCTGATCCTCGAGCGCGGCTGGCACGACCGCGACTTCTGCGCACAGCACGTGGGCGATCTGGACACCCTCCGGGAGCAGCTGCAGCCCTTCACCCTCGACCTGGTTGCCCAACGCACGGGGGTGCCCGCGGAGCAGATTGTCGCGGCTACCGAGCTGTTTGCCCACCAGAGCCGACGCGGTGCCGCCACCAGTGCCACCGGGCCCGACATGTCGCCCCACTCCAACCTCGCTGAACACCTGGTGGAGCTGTTGAATGTCGTCTGCGGCCGCTTTATCCGCGCCGGCGAGGAGGTACCCAACCCCGGTGCGCTGCTGCCCCGCTGGCCGCGCAAGGCCGAGGTGATGCCGGCGCCGCGCTGGTGGGAGCAGGGCTACCGCAGCCGCTTCGACTACGGCCTGCTGGACGGCGAGCTGCCCACCGGCTCGCTGCTGGATGAAATTCTTGAGCCGGCGCCGGACCAGTTGCGGGCCCTGATCGTGCACGGCGGCAATCCGGCGCTGGCCATGCCGGACCTACCGCGCACGGCCCGGGCCCTGGAGAGCCTGGAGCTGCTGGTGACCATTGACCACCGCATGACCGCCACCGCCGAGCTGTCCGACTACATCTTGCCGCCGACCCTGCAGTACGAGCGGCCGGACCTGCCGATGTTCATCTACGAACCGCTGCTGTTTCCCGAGCCCTTCACGCGCTATACGCCGGCGATCGCCGCGCAGCCACCGGGCTCGGAACTGAAGGATGACTGGTACTACTTCTGGGGCCTGGGCAAGCGCCTGGGGCTTCAGCTCGAGTACTGGGGGCAGCCGCTGGACATGGTCACCGCGCCCACCACCGAGGATCTGCTGCGCATTGCCGCGCAGCATTGCCCGCACTCGCTGGAGGAGATTGCCCGGCATCCCCACGGCCTGGTCGTGGAAGGGCCGCCAGAGCACGTGGAGCCGGGGGATCCCGATTCGCCCAATCGCTTCACCACCATGCCGGCCGACGTGGCGGCAGAACTCGCGGCAGCCCTGCAAGGCAGCGAACTTGCCGCGGCCTATGCCTACCGGCTTGCGGCCCGCCGCGAGCGGGATGCCCTCAACTCGGCCTGCCGGGATTTGCCCGCCATTCGCCGGCGCCTGCCGGACAACCCGGCGTGGATGAACCCGGAGGACATGCAGGCGGAAGGCCTGCAGAACGGTGACCGGATTGCCGTGGCGTCCCCCTGGGGGCAACTGGAAACTGTGGCCAGGGAGGATGCCAACCTGCGGCGCGGTGTCATCTCCATTACCCACGGCTTCGGCGGAGTCCCGGGGCGCACCGATCCGAGCCGCGACGGGGTCTCGGTCAATCTGCTGACCAGCAGCCTGCAGGAGCGACAGCCGATCAATGCCATGCCGCGCATGAGTGGCCTGCCGGTGAATATCCACAAGGTCGGCAATTGTGGTGAAGAGCATCCGTCATGGCGCTCGACCCCTGGTCGAGCCTGCTGAAACTCAGCTTAGCTGTCGCGCCAGTTGTACTTTGTGCTCGCGGGGACTGATGCCACGGGTGCGCTTGAAGGCGGAACTGAAAGCGGATGCCGTTGCGTAGCCCACCTTCCCAGATACGGTTTCTACGGTTTCATTGGGTTGGCACAGCAGGTCCGCCGCCATCGCCATGCGCCACTGGGTCAAAAAAGCCATGGGTGCCTCGCCAACTATGTTCTGAAAACGTCGGGCGAGTGATGCGCGCGACGCTCCGGCCTCCAGGGCGAGCTTTTCCAGGGTCCATGGACGGGCCGGCTGGTCGTGTATCAGCTGTAAAGCGCGTTCCACAATACGATCCTCCTGCACTCGCCACGCGAGGGGTGCGCTCTTATCCTGAGCAGCCAGCCAGGCCTTGAGAACCGCCGTCAGCAGCAGGTCCAGCAGACGGTCGAGCACAGCGGCCTGGCCAGGTTCATCCTTGAGCATTTCGTCGCAGAGCAGTGGAACCAGTGGGGACTGCCAATCCTGACGCGACAGGACCAGCAGGGGAGGCAGGGCTCGCAAGAGGCGCGGACTGATATCGCTCGAACGCTCATAAGCACCCACCAGAAATAGCGTACTGCCCTGTGGGTCGTTGCCCCAGGTGCGGACATCGTGGGTCATTTCCTGATGAAGCGAGTTGCCCAGCAAATCGCGGCAGTCCTGCCCCCTGTGAACCACAACTTGCGGTTTCTCCTCGGGGCTGCAGGCAACTGTGTAGTGTAGTGGGGTGCGTGTAATGGCGATATCGCCGGGCTCGAGGAACAGGGGACTATCGCCATCGGGAACCACCCAGACATCCCCGCTGATCGGGGTGATCAGGGTCAGTGGAGATTCCGCCAGAATTCGCAAGGACCAGGGAGGGCGCATCACAGCGCGCAGGGCGAAGGCCCCACGGGCGCGAGGGGTATCAAGCAGGCTGCCCATCGTTTTCATTGGTCAACTATATACGAATACGCATGAAATTGAGCCGTCTGAAAATGGCCGCACGTAGAGCGTCTGCATAGAGTGAGCACGCTTACATTCGTATATGTGCAGACAAGGTGGAGATGGAAAATGGACAAGCAGACTGATGGGCTGACTCTGGTCCTCGGAGGTACCGGCAAAACGGGCCGACGTGTCGCCGATATCCTGCGCGCGCAGGGAAGCTCTGTGCGGGTGGCCTCCCGGACTTCGCGGGTGCGCTTCGATTGGCACGACCGGGAAACATGGGCTGATGCACTGGCGGGCGTCAGCGGTGTATATCTGGCTTACTCCCCGGACCTAGCGGTTCCCGGAACCCGCGCTGTCATCGCGGAGTTTGTCGAGAAAGCCGTGTCACACGGGGTGACTCGGCTGGTGTTGCTATCCGGTCGCGGCGAGGAGGAGGCGCAGGCCTGCGAGGCGATTGTGCAGCAAGCTTCACTTGACTGGACCATCCTGCGGGCCAGCTGGTTCATGCAGAACTTCTCCGAAGGTGACTTCCTCGGCATGGTGCGGGCAGGGGCGATTACCCTGCCGGTCCGTGAGGTCCCCGAGCCATTTATCGATGTGAGAGATATTGCCGAGGTGGCGGTCGCCGCACTCACGGAGGTGGGGCACGCGTCGCGTATTTATGAGCTGACTGGCCCGCGCCTGCTGACTTTTCAGGAGCTTGCCGGGGAGATTTCAGAGTTCGCGGGGCGAGAGGTTCGTCTGGTGCCGGTATCGGAGACGGAGTTCGCACACACCCTGGAGTCGGTCGGCACCCCGGCGGAGGTGGTATGGCTGATGAACTATCTTTTCACTACGGTCCTGGATGGGCGCAATGCCTGCCTGGCCAATGGCGTGGAGCGGGCCCTGGGCCGCCGACCCCGCGATTTTGCCGAATTTGCCCGCGATGCTGCAGCCACTGGCGCCTGGCGTGCGGTCGGTTAAGACCTGCCGCGCGGTTCAGACTTTGCGGCTGGCTATCGCCGGGGCCTGGTGGACCAGGTCATCGTTGTTCAGCGCTTCGATCATGAAGCGGGCAAAGTCTGTTCGACGCGTGCGGTTGTGAGCCAGTGCAGGGTCACCCACATGAGGCCGCCACCGCGGCAAACCTTCGCTCTCTCCGTCTTCGAGATCGCTGGCTCGCACGACTGTCCAGCGACCCTGGCTATTAAAGATTCGCTGGCAGGCTGCTACCTGGTCGTCGATGTCTGCCAGGCGTATTTGTCGCGCAAGCCAGCCAAAGACAGCTATCGACAGCAAAAATGCTCTGGAGTAATGGTCCTCCTGACTTCTTTGTATATGCCAGCCACAGGAGAAAACCAGCCGGCTCTGCGGCCGGGCGAAGTCGAGGACGGCTTGAGCGGTGCCGGTCGCATACCCCTGGACACCCCACGGTACCAGCACAGTGAGAACCGCGTCGGCTGTCGCTACGGCGCGCTCTATGACGGATCGATCATTGGACATGCCGGGTAGCATGACAATGCGGTCTTCAAAGTCAGCCAGTTTCGGAACGCCTTGCTCGCGGCATACGGCCGTCACGGCGTAACCACGGTCCAGGCACTGGGCAACCAGGTGACGGCCGAGCTTGCCGGAAGCGCCAATGATGCAGACTTTCATGGCAGGGGGCTCCCTGGTTAAGCGGCTTGTGACATGGCCTATCCTTTCGCGCTACGGGCGTGAAAGCAAGTTGTCTTCGCGGCGCTCGTTGAGTGCAGTGGGGCCTCACAAATGCGCTGTTGCCAATCAACCTCCACTGAATGATCATTCTTTTGCGCTTCAAGGAAAGGCCGTCTCGTGGAAGACCTGAACGATATTGCCGCGTTTGTCGCGGTGGTGAATGCCGGCAGTTTCACTCGCGCCGCGGAGCGGCTGAAGGTGTCGCGCCCTGCAGTCAGCAAGCAGGTGAGTCGCCTGGAGGAAAGCCTCGGCGTTCGCCTGCTGAATCGCACCACCCGGCGCCTGAGTCTCACGGAAGCCGGCCGCATTTTTCACCTTCAGGCCAGTCGCGGCCTGGACGACCTTGCCGAGGCACGGGCGGAGGTCGCACACTTGCAGACGCAGCCGCGTGGCCTGCTGCGCATCAATGTACCGATGTCTTTTGGCATCTTGCACATCGCACCTCTGCTCCCGGCTTTCCTGCAGGCCTTCCCCGAACTTTCCGTGGAAATGGATCTGAACGACCGCAAGCTCGACGTGATCGAGGAGGGCTTCGACGTGTCCGTGCGCATCAGTGACCTGCCCGACTCGACCCTGGTGGCGCGCCGTCTTGCTCCCTGTCGCCATGTGATCGTGGCTGCGCCCGCCTACCTTGAGCGCCACGGGTTGCCGCGCGCACCCGCCGATCTGCAGCAGCACGAAGTGCTCACCTACAGTCTGCAGCAGTCGGCCCTGCAGTGGCACTTCCTGGGCCCCTGTGGACAGCCGGAGCCGGTCACGGTGGCCGGGCGTTTGCAGCTGAACAACAGCCTGGCGCTGCGCGAGGCATTGCTCGCCGGGATGGGGGTCGCGCGAACGCCGACTTTCCTGGTCGGGGAGGATCTGCGGGAGGGGAGACTGATCAATGTACTGGCTAACTACAAATCGCTCGAACTTTCCATTTATCTCGTCTATCCGCAGCGGCGTCACCTCTCGCCCAAGGTGCGCGCCTTTGTCGACTTTCTGGCAGCGAGGATTCAGGATCCGCCCTACTGGGATTAGGGACTGACTGCTCCACTTGTAAGCTCACGTTACCAGTCATGTTCCCCAAACCCCGATTATCCTGACCGGTCAATCCCGTAGCCTGTTCCTCAATGAATCCAGAGGAACAGGCCATGAACCGGACAATTGCCCAGCTGAGAGGGATCTCCCGCCAGCCTCGCAGCCCGGGCGCCACCGGCGACCCTGGAGCGGTCTCCGCACACTGGCTACTCGCCCCCCAGAGCCTGTTGCTGGCCAGCGGAACCCTGCTCGGCCTGAAGCTGCCTATCGGCAAGCTCGCCACTGAAGCCGGAGTGTCGGCGCTGTTGTGGGCCGGGATTGTGTCCATGGGCGTCGTGGTCATGCTGTTGCCCACACAGCTGACGCGGCGTGGACTGCGACTCCCGGGCTTGCCCCTGCTGCGCTACACCATTATCTCGGCGGTCATCTCTTTCATTGTGCCGAACCTGCTCCTGTTCACCGTCATTCCGCAGGTGGGTGCAGGCTACACCGGGCTGATGTTTGCGCTGTCGCCGGTGTTTACCCTCCTCCTGGCCACCCTGCTCGGCATGAAGACGCCGGGCGCGCTTGGCGTAATGGGTATCGCGCTGGGGTTGACGGGTGCGGTGCTGGTCAGCCTAACCCGTGGCGCCAGCGCCGAAGGCCCCGGGCCAATCTGGCTGCTGGCGGCTGCGGCCGTGCCCCTTGCGCTGGCGAGCGGGAATGTCTACCGCAGCCGATACTGGCCGAAAGGCGCCTCTCCCAACACGCTCGCCTTCTGGGGTCATGCTTTCGCCACGGCGGTGTTCCTGCTGATCATTCTGTTGACGCAGCACAAACTTCCACTGGACGTTCTGAGTGCGACCAGCGGCCTGATCGCGATCCAGATCCTGGTGTCGGGCCTGAATTTTCCCCTGTTTTACCGCCTGCAGCGGGACGGCGGGCCGGTGCTGCTGAGCCAGATCGGCTACGTCGCGGCGGCCGTGAGCCTGGTGATCGCCACGGTGTTTCTCGGCGAGCGCTACGGCCCCGCAACCTGGCTGGGTGCCGCCATTATCGCTGCAGGTATCTTTGCAACCGTCACGGCACAGCGCCTGGAAGCGCGGGTGCCACAAACTCAACATCGAGGAGAATCAGCGTGAAAAATCAGGCGAGTGTTGCCGTGGTCTACCACAGTGTCACCGGGACGACGGCGCAGTTGGCGGAAGCGGCCCTGCTCGGCGCTTCGGGAGTGGAAGGGATTCGGGCCTATCCGGTGCAGATAGAGGGCCGGGATATCCACGAGGGGCGCTACCGGAACAGCGTCGCACTGGAAGCCATGGGCGAAGCGGATGCGCTGATCTTCGGTTCGCCGACCTTCATGGGCTGTGTTTCGGGGCAGTTCAAGGCCTTCGCTGACGCCACCAGTGATATCTGGTTTCAGCGCCGCTGGAGGGGCAAGCTGGCCGCCGGGATTACGGTGGGCAATAACCCGAGTGGTGACCAGCTCAACACGATTCAATATTTGAGCATTCTGGCGAACCAGCATGGAATGTTGTGGGTGGGCATAGATCTGCCCGGTGGCTTCGACCCGGCAGGTCGCAACCGAATGGGTGCGCAGAGTGGGCTGATTGCCCATGCCCCGGGTGGTGAGCTCAACCCGGCGGATACGGCGACGGCTAGCTACCTGGGGGCGCGCGTGGCACATCTGGCCCTCCGATTTACGACAGTCACAATGGACCTGGTCGACGCGTAGCGGCTGATTGCTGTGTCGGCGACTTTTCGAAGTGCTTGAATGAAGATTTTTGGAGGGGAAGATGGTGCTGGAGACAGAACCGAACTTTGACCTTAAGGTCTTGATTGTATAGGTAATAATAGATGTGGCTTATTTGGCATACTCACATATCTACTCACATTTTTTTGCGCTGCAGCGCTTTCATGGCAGTGTGGGACGGACAGGTTGCACCTCGGCACGCTGAGTGGCAACCAACAGACTGCCCTCTTGACGGGGAGGCATTACAAATGTACCCGTCAATCTACGATGATTGAAAAAGCCTTTACTTAAAATCTTGATCATTTTCCAGAGATATTGCAGCACCAGTTCAGCCAAGCCAAAAAGAGATCGTCTCAAAGAGATAGAAGCTTATTTTATTAGCCTAAGGTGAGTCCTTAGAAAAGTGGGCGCTCTTTTCGTTTATATGCCAAGTAACTGTCAAAAATACTTTTTGGGAAAGTATAAAATAAATAGAAAAATTACGATCAAGAAGATTCCCCAAGTTTTTCCACCCATTGCGATATCGAATACCTCTTGGTCTGTGGCCGACTGAAGTCGCTCGCGTGTGGCTGAATGACATCTAGAAATGATTGCACGCAAGAAAACGAACAAAACATATGCTATTCCTACACCCAGGACGCGTTGATCTATCGGCTGCCCCAGCATCGCCGATGCGAGAAATGGCAAACCTATAATGCTCGATGCAAACAGGAATATCGCCCCATAAAAATAGATGAATCTTGAGCTAAGTATCAGATTTCGCAAAGAGGGTAGCTTTCTAGCCATTAGGCTAAAGTCTCCAAGTATATTGCCAGACAATAAATAACAGGTGCGTAACAATTCCTAACCATATAAGTAGGCTGGAACCAAGAGAAGCCCAGCAACAAATATTAGAAAAACAAAGAAGCGTAACGTTGGGTTTTTTTCGTGGGTAAGGTTCGTGTTGTAAAAAACAATATCTTCTCTTGTCAAATAACAATAAACCCCTACCCATCCCCCCGATGAAGCAAGCACCCAAAAAATAATTCTTCCCGTAGGTGCGTTGTGGAAATAAGCTTGTAATGCAAGTAATAAGGCATAGAAAAACCAAAGAAACCTGAACGCCCAGGCGAGCCGGCGATCAGGGGTGAGGCCATCCTTGTCATTTCGAGCAGGCATCTGATGCTTTCATTTGAGAGATGAAAAGCAGTTTAATTGAGTTTGCTTGCAAACGGGTATTCGTCGCCAGGTAGAAGAGAGCAGCCAAGGGACTGTTTGACGCCAAACTGCGAAATCATAAGCCCCAAGCGGCTACTATCTGGTTGGTACAGTAACCGCCTGTCTTGACCCGACAGGGACCGATTCCAGTATGCCAGGGATTGCAATGATGTGCGGAGCGGCTTCAGCTAGATCTGGCCAGAGTAAGTGGCAGCTTGGACGTGTCGCCAGGGCGGCGGAGTTGACCTAAGTTTCTGATTTTAAATGCGGAAGTGATAGGCCACATCGTCCCCGCTGTAGCGCAGGCTGATGGACCGCCACCGATGGTTACGGCTCAGATTGCCTCCCCCGCGTGGAGGGTGCGGGCTTGGTGGACCGTCATGCCTGTCAGCTCCCGGTGAGCCACCTTCAGGATAAAGGCGGCTGGTGATCAGGGGTGAGGGAAAGCCTAGCTGATGAAGGCAGATACGCAATGCCCGGGTCGCGTTTGAGGTGGCGCGGGGGCAGGCCGTCCTGTTGAAACAAGGTCGAGTGGCGTGCTAGAGGTGGGCAATCGTTCTGGTTGACGGGATGTGCTCCGCTCCTGACGGCCAGGTAGCCTGGAAACTGCAAACAAGGATTTTCCCATGCGTGCGATCTCGACAGTCATGCTCCCGCTCCTGATTGCCGTCGCAGCGACCGGTACCGCGGCACAGTCGGCCGAGGGTGGTGGCCGTTCGTATCCCGATGGTCACGGGGGTGAAGTGTACTTCCCCATGGGTGACCGCTCCTTTGCCGACGAGGTGGTTTCGTTTACTGCCGGAGAGCCGGACGGCGGTGATGCATCGTCCAGTCCGGAGGCGGTGCTTGGTGTGCCGGATTGGGACGACGGAGGGGGTGAGGAGGCACTGACCTTGGGTTGCATGGGGGACCTGGTTGTCAGCATGTCCGACAACAGCCTGATCGACATTCCCGGCCCGGACCTCTATGTCTTCGAGATCGGCCCGGACACCGAGGCCACCGCGCTGGCCATCTCCGAGGATGGGGAAAACTGGGTCCGGGTTGGCCGTATCGCGGGTGGCAAGGCGGCAGTGGATATCGCCCCCTATGTCGATGCGGGTACGGCGTATTGGTATGTCCGTCTGCTCGATCTCAAGCAGGCCTGCGACAGCCGGACGCCCGGCGCCGATGTCGATGCGATTGGCGCCATAGGTTCGGCGACGAAGATTGCGCTCGACAGTGAGGTGCTGTTCGACTCCGGAGAGCACCAACTCAAAGCCGGCGCCCACGCCGCGCTGGAAGAAGTGATCGCCGCTATCGACAATCCTGGCAGCACGCGCATTGAGGTGGCGGGCCATACCGACAACGTCGGTTCGGAATCCAGCAACCTGGCCCTGTCGGAACGGCGCGCCCGGGCGGTGGCGGATTTCCTCGACCTGTCTGAAACCTTTGCCGAGGACGCAGTCACGATCCGCGCCTTTGGCGAGTCGCGGCCGATTGCCAGCAACGACACCGCTCGCGGTCGGGCGAGTAACCGGCGCGTGGAACTGACAGTGCGCACCGCGCCCACGGAAAAAGCGTCCACCCGGCAGGTCGAGATTCTCGGTGTCTGGAATGCCGGCGAGCACGGTGTCATGGAGCTTCGCCGCGTGAACGGGCAGATAGAGGGCGATTACAGCCTGGACAACGGCGCCGTGCTGGGAGACTTCGTCAGCGACACGGTTTTCGAGGGGGACTGGGTCGAGGACGATTCCCGCAAGCGCTGCGACTCGAAGAAAGACGGTCGCGAACACTGGGGCCATCTGCGCATTGAATTCGAAACGGCGCAACGCGATGCCTTCGATGTCTTCTGGCGCTACTGTGGTGAAGAAGAGGATCGCGGCCAATGGCGGGGGCAGCTTGAGCGGCTGCTCTAGCGGGGCAATATGCCTGACTGGTCGAGGGGAATATGGTGCCCGGAGACAGAATCGAACTGCCGACACGGGGATTTTCAATCCCCTGCTCTACCAACTGAGCTATCCGGGCTTTTGGCTTGCTGCCGAAGGCTGCGTATTTAACCTTCCCCTTGCACGGGAGTCAAGCGTCGGCGGCATTTCTCTTGGTTGTGGCGGCCCGCCGTCTGACCGCACAGCGTGTGGATGCAGCCGCTTGCCGGATGGGCTACCCTGAAACCACGCAATGGCGATGACCCAGGAGGAAAGTCACATGGCAGAGTCCACTGACAAGAAAACCTCGACCCGGCAGCAGGAGCTGGATTCCGGCAAGGAAGCGGCCATGGCCGCCTACGAGAAGTTGCTGGATGCCCAGCAGCACTTCCGCATGGCCGCCGAGGCCGCCGGCATGGATCTGAAGGAAGACGCCATGCAGCAGCTGCTCAAGGGCAAGAGCAAGGCCGACGAGATGGGGCAGGAGGTGGAGAATTACGTTCACGAGAAGCCCCTGGCGACCATCGGCATCGCCTTTTTTGCCGGTCTGCTGGTGTCCCGCCTGCTGTCACGGCGCTGAGCGGAGTGTCGGGACAGCCTGCCCCGGGAGAGCCTGTGGACGCTGCTGGCGGTCAGGACGTGACGTCCGGTGCCACTCAGCGCAGCGAAGCGGTAGGGGCGTCCACTCCAACGGCCGCGGGCCTGGAGGAGGAGCTGCGCGGCTGGTTGTCGCTGGCGGTGGAGGCCTTCGAGACCGGCAATCAGTTCTCCCGGCTGGCACTGCTGGAGCTGAAGCTGGCTGCGGGGGATTCGGCGCGATTGCTGATCCTCGCGCTGGCCGCCGTGCCAGTGGTGATTCTGGCCTGGCTGGGGCTCAGTGTGCTGCTGGCCTGGCTGGCCTACTCCACTCTCGGTTCCATACCGCTCGGCCTGGCCTGCTTTACCCTGATTCAGATCCTGGCGCTGCTCGTGATGGGGCTGGCGGCGAAACGCTATGCCCGCAGCCTCGCGCTGCCGGCGACGCGACGCCAATGGCGCGCGATGATGGAGACGGAGGACGACGATGGGGCGCAAGCATCGGGTTCGTGAACTGCGCGCGGTGGAAGCTCGGCTGGAGGCGCGGTACAGCAGCCTGCATGAGAATGCCACGGCCCGCATACGTTACCTGCGGTCCCTGCACCCCGCCTGGCTGGCGGGTGGTGGCTTTGTCTCGGGGGTGTTGGTGGAGCGCCTGGTGACCCGGTTTGCCGGCAGTGAGGCTGCCTCGAAGGCGGTATCCCGGGGAATGCGGCTCTGGCCGCTCCTCTCCAGTGCCTTTCCGGCTGGCCTGCTGATGGGCAGGCCGGCACCGTGAGCGCTGCCCGCCTCCCGCCGGGAATACTCTCGCTGCGTATTCTCGCTGCACTCGCCGTTCTCTATACGGTGTATTTTGCCCAGACCCTGTTGATCCCCATCGTGGTGGCGCTGTTTTTTGCGCTGCTGCTCAGCCCCCTGGTCAAACTGCTCAAGCGCTTTTATATTCCCCGCACCTTGTCGGCCATGCTTATGCTGGCCTTGATCGGTGGTCCGATGGTGCTCCTGGGCAGTCAGCTGGCGGAGCCTGCCCAGCGTTGGGCGGAGGCCATCCCCCGGCTGACGGATCAGCTGACCGACCAGGTGGATGACCTGACCGACAAGCTATCACCGGAGGCCGAGAAGCCACCGGAGCCAGAGAGCTTCAGTTTCTTTGGTCTATTTGAAGGGGAGGAAGAGTCCGCTGCCGACAAGCGAGAGAGTGGCGGTAGCAAGGACGGCCGCGTCAGTGAGCGACTCAAGCAGGGTGGCCTGGAGTTGCTGCTGACCATGCTGGGTGCCGCGCCGGTGGTGATTGCCCAGTTCCTCACCACGGTATTGCTGATCCTGTTCCTGCTGATCTTCGGCTCGCGGCTGTTCGCGGCGTTCGTCGAGATCTTCCCGGCCATCGACGACAAGCGGGCCTCGCTACAGCTGGTGCGCACCATACAGGTGGAGCTGTCGCGTTACATTCTCACGGTGAGTGTGATCAACGCCTGCCTGGGGCTCACGGTGGGAGTCGCGCTGTGGCTGTTCGGGGTGCAGGACCCACTGCTCTGGGGTGTGCTGGTGGGTATGCTCAACTTTGCACCCTACGTTGGTCCGCTAATCGGTGTGATACTGCTAGTACTGGCCGGGGTGGTGCAGTACGGTGCGGTGGCCTTCGCCCTGCTGCCGGCTCTGGTCTATTTCACCATCAACCTGCTGGAGGCCCAGGTGATCACGCCCCTCGTGCTGGGCCGCCACATGCGGCTCAATCCGCTGATTATCCTGGTGTGGCTGGTGATCTGGGGCTGGCTGTGGGGTGCCGTGGGCGTGTTGCTGGCGGTGCCTCTGCTGGTCTGCCTGAAACTGGCGGTCGGGCAGACCAACGTGCTCCGCTACTGGGTCCAGCTGATCGAAACCCGGGCCTGATCAATTGCCGGAGGGGGGCACGTAGCCCTCGGCGCGGTCGTGCTCTTCGCCGGCGAGGAACTTGTCCATTTCCTCCTGCAGGTACTTGCGGGTAGCGGGGTCGATCAGGCTCAGCTGTTTTTCGTTGATCAGCATGGTCTGCTGGGCCTGCCACTCGTCCCAGGCCTTCTTCGAGACGTTCTCGAAAATATCCTGTCCCCTGGGGCCGGGATAGGGCGGGGCGTCCAGGCCCTCGAGTTCCTGCTGGTACTTCTTGCAAAACACGGTGCGCGTCATGGTGTGGCTCCGGAGTCTATGGCGTTCAGCAGGCGGGCGACGGGGGCCGCCAGGCCAACCTGCGGCGGTTGCGCCACGTTATACCAGAGCTGTTCGCCAGCGGCCATGATCGATTCGGGCCGTGTGCCAAGCTGGGCCTGCAGGGGCTGAATGTCCAGGTGGTAGTGGCTGAAGGTGTGCCGGAAGGGCGCGCCCGGTTCCAGCGTGAGCGGTTCCCGGGCGAAGCGATCCAGGCACCAGTCGGTCACCTGATCGCTGGCGGATAATTCCGGGAAGCACCAGAGGCCGCCCCAGATTCCGCTGGGGGGGCGCTTTTCCAGCAGGACATGGCCGTCCGCGTCGCGCAGGATCAGGAACACGGTGTCGCGCACGGGCAGGGCCTTGCGCGGTTTGCGCCCGGGATAACTGGCCTGCTCCCCCGTGGCCCGGGCCAGGCAGTCCGCCGAGAGTGGGCAGGACTCGCAGTCCGGTTTGCCGCGGGTACAGACGGTGGCGCCCAGGTCCATCATCGCCTGGGTGTAGTCGGCGGTGCGCTGTTTCGGCGTATGGTCTTCGGCGAAAGCCCAGAGTGTCTTCAGCACCCGGGATTCCCCGGGCCAGCCGGCCACGGCGTGGTAACGGGCGAGCACGCGCTTGACGTTGCCGTCGAGGATCGCGGCTGTTTGCCCCTGGGCGATGCTGGCGATGGCCCCGGCGGTGGAGCGCCCGATACCGGGCAGCGCAGCCAGCCCCTCGACACCCACCGGGAACTCGCCGCCGTGCTGCTGGCAGACGTCCCGGGCGGCGCGGTGCAGGTTGCGGGCGCGGGCGTAGTAGCCGAGCCCGGTCCACAGGTGCAGCACCTCGTCCACCGGCGCCTCGGCCAGCGCCACCACCGTGGGGAAGCGGGCCATGAAGCGCTCGAAATAGGGAATGACCGTACGCACCTGGGTCTGCTGCAGCATGATCTCGGACACCCAGACCCGGTAGGGATTGATGTCGCGCTGCCAGGGCAGATCCTTGCGGCCGTGCCGGTCGTACCAGTCCAGTACGCGGCGGGAAAAGTCGTTCGGGGAAGTCATCCGGCTAGTGTAATGTAGAGCGAATCAAACGGACATGGACCCATGGGAAGAATGCAACGGGCTCTGGCAATCATGGTGACAGCAGCCTCGGTCACCCTGGCGGGCTGCGGTGTCTGGCTGGGGCAATTGCGCCCGCCCGAGGCCGTGGAGACCGTGACCTTTACACCGCCGGACTGGCCTGCGGCCCTGCAGGCTGATGTGCACCGGCCGCAGGGTGAGGGCCTCTTCCCGGGTATGCTGCTGGTACACGGCGGGGGCTGGGAGGGGCGCAGCCGGGATGACATGAACCGCCTGGCACGCTATTACGTCGGGCGCGGTTATCTGGTGATGAACATCAGCTACCGCTTTGCCCCCGATGCCACGTTCCCGGCGCAGGTGCACGATGTGCAGCAGGCGATGCACTGGCTCCACGGTGAGGCACAGCGGCTGCAGCTGGATACCGGACGGATCGCGGCCTTCGGCTACTCGGCGGGGGCGCACCTGGTCAGCCTGATGGCCCTGGCCGCGGGCACCGGCAGCGACCTGGACCGACCCTGGGGTGGCGCCCTGACCCGCCCCGCCGCGGTGATCGCCGGCGGCGCTCCCACCGACCTGCGCAAGTTCACCGGTGGTCGGCTGGTGCCCCAGTTCCTGGGCGGGCGTATTAACGAGATTCCGGAGACCTTTGCCGCGGCATCCCCGGTTACCCGCGTGCATCCGGGGGCGCCACCCTTCCTGCTCTTCCACGGCACCCGGGATACCCTGGTCCCCATCGACCATTCGGAGGATTTTGCCGCGGCCCTGGCCGGCGAGGAGGTGCCGGTAACGCTGGAGCGCCAACCCTGGCGGGGGCACATATTGACCTTTCTCACCGTCGGAAGCGTGCTGCCGGAGGTCAATGACTTCCTGGCCGAGTCCCTGGGGTCGGCCGGGCATGTGGCGCGTTAGCAGCAGGCCAGCCTTGCTCCGCCGGCCTGCGCCCGATCGTTTCACCCCCGCCGCCAGCGATGGTAGCGCTCGACCCAGCCCAGCAGGCGCTCGGGTGCGTGGGCCTTCTTCCACTCGCCGGCGGCGTACTTGTTGGCCTCTGCCAGCGTCGGGTAGCTGTGGATGGTCCCCAGCAGCTTGTTCAGGCCCAGACCGTGGCGCATGGCCAGAATGAACTCCGCCAGCAATTCCCCGGCCTGGGGGCCGACGATAGTGGCGCCGAGGATGCGGTCGCGGCCGGGCACGGTCAGGACCTTCACAAATCCCCGGGCGCTGCTGTCGGCGATGGCGCGGTCGAGGTCCGCAAGGTCGTAACGGGTGATTTCGTGGGCGATGCCGCGCTCGATGGCCTCCTGCTCCGACAGTCCTACCCGCGCCACCTCCGGCTCGATGAAGGTGACGTGGGGGATCACCGAGTAGTCCACCTTGAAGCGCTTGAGCTGCCCGAACAGGGCGTTGACCGCGGCGTACCAGGCCATGTGGGCGGCGGCGTGGGTGTACTGGTAGTCGCCGGCCACATCGCCCGCGGCGAAGATATTCGGGTACAGGGTTTCCAGGTACTCATTGGTGGTGACGGTATGGTTGGTTGGGATGCCCAGGTCTTCCAGGCCATAGCCCTGGAGTCGCGGGCGGCGCCCCACGGCGAGCAGCAGATGGTCGAAGACGATACGCACCTCCGCGCCTTCATCGTCCTCCGCCAGCAGGTACTGCTCCCCGGCCTCGCGCACGCAGCGCAGTGCCGTGTGCCCGGTCAGCACCCGCACGCCGTCCTCGGCCAGGGCTTGCCGGGCCATCGTCGACACCTCGGGGTCCTCTTTCGGCAGCAGGTGTTGATTGCGCTGCAATACGGTCACGCGGGAGCCCAGCCGGGCAAAGGCCTGGGACAGTTCACAGCCGATCGGGCCACCCCCCAGGACCAGCAGGCGCCGGGGCGCGTGGTCCAGCCCGGCGAAGCGCTCCCACAGGGTGTCGCTGGTGACGTAATCGACCTCCGCCAGCCCCGGCAGGTCGGGGATGTGGGGGGCGGCGCCTGCGGCAATCACGATAGCCCGGGTGGTCAGGCGGCGGGTGCCACCGGCATTGAGGGAAATCTCCACGGTCCAGGGGTCGACAATGCGTGCGTAGCCCTGAAGGACGTCAACACCGAGGCCGCTGTAGCGCTCGACGCTGTCGTGGGGTTCGATCTCGGCCACGATGCGCTGTACCCGTTCCATGACGGCGCGGAAGCTGAAGCCCGGTTCCACGGGCTGCAGGCCGTACTGGTCCGCCCGGCGCATCTGGCTGGCCAGTCGGGTGCTGCGGATCAGGGCCTTGCTGGGTACGCAGCCGTAGTTGAGGCAATCGCCGCCCATGCGCTGGGCTTCCACCAGGGTCACCTTGGCCCTGACGGTGGCGGCGATGTAGGCGGAGACCAGCCCCCCGGCGCCGGCGCCGATGACAACCAGGTTGCGATCGAACTGCCGTGGGCGCTGCCAGGGTCGATAGACGCGCCGACGCTGTACCAGGGCGACGATGGCGCGGGCGATCCAGGGGAACAGTCCGAGCAGGACGAAGGACAGCAGCAGTTCCGGCGAGAGCACGTCGCCGACCCGCTCCACCTGGGCCAGCTGGGTGCCGGCATTCACATAGACCGCGGTGCCGGCCAGCATCCCCAGCTGGCTGACCCAGTAGAAGGTCCAGGTGCGCAAGCGGGTCAGGCCCATGACCAGGTTGATGATGAAGAAGGGGAAAATGGGGACCAGGCGCAGGGTGAACAGGTAGAAGGCGCCGTCGCGCTGGATGCCGCGGTCGATGGCTTTCAGGCGCTCGCCAAAGCGGGCCCGCACGGTTTCCCGCAGCAGGAAGCGCGCCACCAGGAAGGCCAGGGTGGCGCCGATGCTCGAGGCGAAGGAGACCAGCAGCAGACCCTGCCAGAGGCCAAACAGCGCGCCGCCGGCAAGGGTCATGATGGTGGCGCCCGGCAGAGAAACGGCAGTCACCAGGACATAGATGATGAAGTAGGCGGCGGGGATGGCGACCGGGTGTTGTTCGAGCAAGTCGTCAAAGCGTGACTGACTGGCCTTCAGCTGGTCCAGGGTCAGGTAGCTGTCCAGGCCAAGGGCATAGAAGGTGGCTACCACGGCGGCGATGATCAGCAGGATCCACAGTCTTTTCTTCAAGGCTTTGCTCCGGGTGGGGTTTCTCAAGTAGGGGGGTGCAGCGGCTGCCGCGAACGGGCCTCTGGGGGTTGCTTACGAGGCGTTCAGGGCCCCGCCGCAGCTGCTGCCTTGCCCTGCGGTGCATCCATAACAGTGGTCCGCGGTGTGGATGCCTTTGCCGACCAGGTCCTCCCGGAGCAGGTCGCGCAGGTGCTGGCGTGGACCGTTGCCTGGCAGGGGGAGATCCAGCTGCTGGTTGAAGTCGCAGTCATACAGGTAGCCGCGCCAGTCCACGCTGACCAGGGAGCGGCACATCACACCCTCCAGGTTGCCGGGCTGGTAGGCGTCCTTGAGCAGCTGCATGTAGCTCGCGAACTCGCCCCGGGACACCAGGGTGCTGCCAAAGCGCTGGATAGGCATGTTGGCCAGGGTGAACAGGGTGTTGAACTCGATGCCGAAGTGCTCCCGCAGCTCGCGCTTGTAGTCGGCTTCCAGGGCCTGTTGTGGCGGTGGGAGGCTGGGGCCCTGGGGGTTGTAGACCAGGTTCAGCACGAGCCCGCTGCCAGGCTCGCCGTAGCCCAGGCGGTTGAGCGCCTGCAGGGCCGCGATGCTCTTGTCGAAGACGCCGTCCCCCCGCTGCCGGTCGACATTGGCCGGCGAGTAACAGGGCAGCGAAGCCACCACTTCCACCTGGTGTGCGGCCAGAAATGCGGCGATGTCCTCGTAGCCCGGCTCCTGCAGAATGGTCAGGTTGCAGCGATCCATGACGCGCACGCCGCGCTCCCGGGCCATGCTGACGACCTCGCGAAAGCGCGGGTGCATCTCCGGTGCGCCGCCGGTGAGGTCCAGCAGCTCGATATTGCGAGCATCCAGGACCCGGGGCAGCAGCGCGATATTGTCGTCGTCCATCATCTCGGTGCGGCTCGGACCGGCATTGACATGGCAGTGCAGGCAGCGCTGATTGCAGCGGTAGCCGAGATTGACTTGCAGGGTGTCCAGCGTCCGACGCTGAAGCGTCGGGAAGTCACTGACCTCCAGCAGTGGCAGGGTGGCGTGCATGGGCAATCCTTGATCCGTTCAGCTTTTGCTTACGTGGCCAACGATGCGCCGGATTGCGGGAAGTTACAAACAAAAAACCCGCCGGGTGGCGGGTTTGCAGGCTGGCTAACCGGCGTTTGACGCCTGGGCGCTACTCCGGTGCGCAGAGGGGCAGCGCGCACTGCCCACCGGATGCCACGGGGCTGTTGAGGGTGCAGGCGGGTACGCCTTCTCCCTCGTTGGGTACGAGGGTGCACTGCTGCTCCGGGTTCTGGAAGCGGTAGCCGAGAATACGCATGGGGTTGGGGCAGTCATTAGTGAAAATGTTGCCGCCCCGTTCGTACATCGCGTAGGTACCGCCCGTCTCGCAGTCCCCCGCGGAGGTAACGCTGAAGGAGCTGGTGGCGAGGCTGCGTTCCACGCCCAGTCCGCCGCTGATCAAGCCCGCGGAGAAGAGAGCCACTGCTGCGGCGCGACCGGCGGCGCCGCCGCGAAAAGCGCGCAGCGCAATGATGGCCAACAGCCCGCCCAGTGCAATCAGGGCCGTTGTGCCCAGGGTGGGCACGGCCAGGGAGCCCGGCCCGAACTCGACAATGATCTGCGGTCCACCGGCAAGAGTGGCTGGTGCGGCGCCGAACAAGGCAATAGCGGTGATTGTGGCCGCAAGGCGGCCGGTTTGCTTGATCTCCATGATACGTCTCTCCCCCGAGAAATCTTGACTTTCCTGATGTTTTTCTACCCCAAAGTCTTGACATGTGCAAATTTAATTTTCTGTTGTATTTCCCGGGTGCGATTTTGCCCCGGTTGATCTGCTAGACTGACCTCACGTTCGGGGGTGCCATGGAAGAAAGTGGAATCGTTGTCAGTTCGTCCTCGACCCTGGTGTATACCTTCACCTTCGTGGTCTTCGGGCTCTGCATGCTGTGGGAGATGTTTGCCCCCCGGCGCGCGGACAGCGCCGGTGTGGCCTGGCGCTGGAGCAACAACTTTTCCCTCGGGCTGGTGAACTGGTACCTCTCCGCGGTTGCCAACACGCTCCTGGTACTTTGGGTCGCCGCGTGGACTGATCGCCGGGAGTTCGGGATTTTGCAGATGCTCGGCTGGGGCCCGGTCGCCGGGTTTCTGATACTGCTGGCGTCCACGCAGCTGCTCGGCTACTGGGTGCATGTGGCTTTCCACCGGGTGCCCTGGCTGTGGCCCATTCACGCCGTGCATCACTCCGACACCCAGGTCGATGTCTCCACCAGCTATCGGCACCATCCCCTCGAGCCCCTGCTGACCCTGCCAATCAGTGCCCCACTGGTATTTCTGCTGGGGGTGTCCCTGGAAGCCGCCGCTGCCTACCGGCTGTTTGCCGTCCTGGCGACCGTATTCAGCCACAGTAATGTGCGGATTCCCGAAGCCATCGAGCGCCGGCTGCGCTGGCTGGTGCTGACCCCGGACTTCCACCGGGTGCACCACAGCTCCGAGCCCCGTTTCACCAACAGCAACTACGGCTCCCTGGTGCCCTGGTTCGACTATCTCTTCGGCTCCGCGCGGCACTGGGACTATGCCGAGCACGAGCGGCGGGAGCTGGGCCTTGAGTACCTCCGCGAGCCCGCCGATTCGCGCTTCGACAACCTGCTGGTGCAGCCGCTGTCGGTGGTCGGGGAGACGGCCCGTGGGGAGCGCGAGAAAGCCTGACCCGCGGGCGCCTGTTCCGGGCTGGCGGGGTCCGCCGGCGGTGAATTCCCCCGGGCTTTCTTCTATAATGGCGGGCTTTCCGCGGCGCCCCGGGGCGTCCCAGTCACACTGCTCCCGACTTCCGGAGGCCGGCATGTCCGAGCGCAAGGCAAGCATCACCCGCAACACCCTGGAAACACAGATCACGGCCACCGTGAACCTGGACGGCACCGGGCAGGCGCGCTTCGACACCGGCGTGCCCTTTCTCGAGCACATGCTGGACCAGATCGCGCGGCATGGCCTGATTGACCTGGACGTCCAGGCCAAGGGCGACCTGCATATCGACGACCACCACACGGTGGAGGATATCGGCATTACCCTTGGGCAGGCCTTTGCCCGGGCGGTGGGGGACAAGAAGGGGATTTTTCGCTACGGTCACGCCTACGTGCCCCTGGACGAGGCCCTGTCGCGGGTCGTGGTGGACTTTTCCGGGCGCCCGGGTCTGGTCTACAACATTCCCTTTACCCGCGCCCAGGTTGGCGGCTTTGACGTGGACCTGTTCCAGGAATTCTTTCAGGGCTTCGTCAACCACGCCCAGGTGACCCTGCATATCGACAACCTGCGCGGTGAAAACAGCCACCACCAGATCGAAACCGTCTACAAGGCCTTTGGTCGTGCCCTGCGCATGGCCCTCGGCCTGGATGAACGCATGGCGGATGCCATGCCCTCGACCAAGGGTGTGCTCTAAGCCGTGAGTGGAACCGTTGCCGTTATCGACTATGGCATGGGCAACCTGCACTCGGTTGCCAGTGCCCTGGAGCACGTGGGCGCGGAACGGGTGGTGGTTACCTGCGACGCAGGGGAGATCCGTGCCGCGGACCGTGTGGTCTTCCCGGGGGTTGGCGCCATCCGCGATTGTATGGCCGAGATCCGTCGTCTGCACTGTGACGAGCTGTTGCAGCTGGCGCTCACCGAACAGCGCAAGCCCGTATTGGCGATCTGCGTGGGCATGCAGGCACTGATGACGGACTCCGAGGAAAACGGTGGCGTGTCCTGTCTGAATATTATTCCGGGCCGGGTGCGGCATTTTGGCCACCCGCTACAGGATGCCGATGGCCAGCGGCTCAAGGTGCCACACATGGGCTGGAACCGGGTGCGCCAGGTGCGTCCCCACGCCCTGTGGCAGGGGATACCCGACGACAGCCGCTTCTATTTCGTGCACAGCTACTACGTCACGGCCGAGGACCGCAGCCTGGTTGCCGGCAGTGTCGAATACGGGGTCACGGCGGATGCCGCCCTGGCCCGAGACAACCTGTTTGCCGCCCAGTTTCACCCGGAGAAGAGCCACACCGCCGGGTTGCAGCTGTTGCGCAATTTTATCGAGTGGAACCCCGCATGTTGATCATCCCCGCCATCGACCTCAAGGACGGCCAGTGCGTGCGTTTGCGCCAGGGCCTCATGGAGGACAGCACCGTGTTCTCCGACGACCCGGTGGCCATGGCCCGGCGCTGGGTGGATGCCGGCTGCCGGCGCCTGCACCTGGTGGACCTGAACGGCGCCTTTGCCGGTGAGCCAGTGAACGGTGAGGTAGTGACCGCGATCGCGGCAGCTTACCCCGACCTGCCGATCCAGATCGGCGGCGGTATCCGCAACCTGGAAACCATCGAGCACTATGTCCGCGCGGGTGTCAGCTACGTGATTATCGGCACCAAGGCGGTCAAGGAGCCGGCCTTCGTGGCGGAAGCCTGCCGCGCCTTCCCGGGCAAGGTGATTGTCGGCCTGGATGCAAAAGACGGCCTGGTGGCCACCGACGGCTGGGCGGAGGTTTCCACTGTGCAGGCGACCGACCTGGCGAAGCAGTTCGAGGCGGACGGCGTCTCGGCGATTGTCTACACCGACATTGCCCGGGACGGGATGATGCAGGGGGTGAATGTCGAAGCCACGCTGAGCATGGCCCGCGCCTCGTCGATTCCGGTGATTGCCTCGGGCGGGATCACCAATCTCGACGATATTCGCGCCCTGAGTGCCGTGGCCCACGAGGGCATCTGCGGCGCCATCACCGGTCGCGCCATCTACGAAGGCACCCTGGACGTCGCCGAGGCCCAGCGCCTGTGTGACCAGGCCGGCGCGGGAGCCGGCGCCTGATGGGGCTGGCCAAGCGCATTATCCCCTGCCTGGACGTGGACAACGGCCGGGTGGTGAAGGGCGTCAATTTCGTGGATATCCGCGACGCCGGCGACCCGGTGGAAATCGCCCGTCGCTATAACGAGCAGGGCGCCGACGAGATCACCTTCCTGGACATCACCGCCAGTCACCAGGGCCGCGAGACCACGGTGCACACGGTGGAGGCCATCGCCCGGGAAGTCTTCATCCCCCTCACCGTGGGCGGCGGGATCCGCTCGGTGGAGGATATTCGCACCATGCTCAACGCCGGTGCCGACAAAGTCAGTATCAACACCGCCGCCATCCACGAGCCGGAACTGGTGCGCCGTGCCTCCCAGCGCTTCGGCGCCCAGTGCATCGTCGTCGCTATCGACGCCAAGCGGGTCGACGATGTGGACGGCCAGCCGCGCTGGGAAATCTTTACCCACGGCGGTCGCAAGCCCACCGGAATCGACGCGGTGGCCTGGGCGGTGAAAATGGCCGAACTGGGCGCCGGCGAGATCCTGCTCACCAGCATGGACCGGGATGGGACAAAGAACGGCTTCGAGCTCGGCGTGACCCGCGCCATCACCGACGCCGTGGATATCCCCGTTATCGCCTCCGGTGGCGTGGGCAACCTGCAACATCTGGTGGATGGCATCCTGCTCGGCGGCGCCGATGCGGTGCTCGCCGCCAGCATCTTCCACTTTGGTGAGTATACCGTGCCCCAGGCCAAGATTTACCTGGCCGAGCACGGCATCGAAGTGCGCAGCTGATCCGGTGGGGGTGAGGAGCATGAGCAATTCACTCCCACCCCCCTCCCTGGATCAGGTACTCGACCTGATCCTGGATGCGGTCTGTGTGGTGGATCGCGACGGTCGCTTCCTGTATGTCTCCGCCGCCAGCCGGCAGGTGTTTGGCTATGCCCCCGAGGAGATGGTCGGCAGGATGGTATGGGACCTGGTCCATCCCGAGGACCAGGAACTTACCCGGGCCCAGGCCGAGAGGGTAATGTCGGGCATCAGCAGCAGCCAGATCGAAAACCGCTACATCCGCAAGGATGGTTCCGTCGCCGACATCATGTGGAGTGCACGCTGGTCCGAACGGGACCAGGTGCGTATCGGCGTCGCCCGGGATGTCACCCGGCGCAAGCAGGCCGAGAGGGCCCAGGCAGCGCTGCTGGAGATTTCCCGATCAGTCCATCGCAGCGGGGACCTGTCCGCTCTGCTGGATGAAATCCGCGGGATCATTGTCGAGCTGGTCCCCTGCGACAACTTTCAGGTCGTGCTTGACCATGCGAACCCAGACAGCCCGGCCGGTTCGGCGACCCCGCTGAATCGAGCCCCCGAGGGGGTGCCGTCCCGGCATCGCCTGGAACCCTTTGTCGTGCAAGTGATGCGGACGCAGCGTCCCTTGCTGCTGGATCGCCAGAGCATCCTGGCTCAGGGGACAAAGGACGCCGATAGCCTGCCCCACTCCTGGCTGGGCATCCCCCTGGTAGACGACCAGGGGATCATGGGCGTGCTGACTGTCGAGCGCTTGCTTCCCCAGAGCGCCTTCAGTGAGCGCGAGCGGACGCTGCTGCAATTTGTCTCTGAGCAGGTGGCCAGTGCCATTCGCCATCGGACGATGCTGCTTCGACTGGAACACCTGGCCCAGTATGATGCCCTGACCGGGCTGCCCAATCGAGCCCTGCTGAACGACCGCCTGATCCAGTCTCTGGAGAGCGCCCAGCGGCATGACCAGCTCGTGGCGCTGCTGTTCGTCGACATGGACGATTTCAAGCAGATCAACGACACCCTGGGCCATGCCGCCGGCGACCGCCTGCTGCAGCTGGCGGCACAGCGGCTCACGGCCTGTGTGCGTCGGGCGGACACAGTAGCGCGACTGGGCGGAGACGAATTCGTGGTGGTCATTGAGGGCCTGAACAGTACCGCTCCCCTCGAGGGCCTGATGATCAAAATCCGCGAGGAGTTTGCCCGGCCTTTCGAGCTGGCCGGGCAGATCGTCGGTGCGTCCCTGAGTGTCGGTCTGGCGCTCTATCCCCGCGACGGCATCTCCCCGGAGGCCTTGCTGCAGCATGCGGATCGTGGCATGTATGCCGCCAAGGCGGACACCCGCCGCAACGAGGGAGGTTCCCGCTGAGCATGTCTGCCTGTGCTGGTGACAAGCCGCTTGCGTCCCTGTCTGGCCTGTTGCCCGACTGGCTTGCGGCGCTCAATCGTGGCCGTCGCCACTTCGATAGCGATGCCGCCGCGATGCAGCTTGCCGTGGTTGCGGCTGAACGCAATATTGTCGAGGGAGGGGGTCCCTTCGGCGCCGTGGTGCTCGGTCCCGACGGCCAGTTGCTCGCGGTCGCGGCGAACCGGGTGCTGCCTGCCCGCTGCTCGCTGTGGCACGCGGAAATGTTGGCCATGGCGCTCGCCCAGGAGCGCATCGGGAGCCACGACCTGGGTAGTGTCGGTCCTTGCAGCCTGTACACCACCTGCGCGCCCTGCGCGATGTGCTTTGGTGCCATACCGTTCGCGGGCCTCCATCGGCTGGTTTGCGCGGCCGCCACCGAGGATGCCGAGGCCCTCGGTTTTGACGAGGGTGCCAAGCCGGACAACTGGGTGTCGGCACTGGAGACACGCGGCATTGCGGTCACCCTCGGCGTGCTGGCCGAGCAGGGGCGTGCGCTGCTGCAGAGCTATCAGCGCGCGGCGGGCGCGATCTACTGAATGATCACCCGGCTGCCTCCAGCGGCCACAGCCAGAAAATGGCCAGTAGTGCGCTGGTCCCTGCCACCAGGTTCATCGGGATGCCCACCCGCAGGAAATCGCTGAAGCGGTAGCCACCCGGGCCGTAGACCATCAGGTTGGTCTGGTAGCCCAGGGGGGTGGCGAAGCTGGCGGACGCGGCGAACATGATGGCGAGCAGGAAGGGCTCCGGCGCCAGGCCTGCGCTGCCGGCCAGGTTCAGCGCAACCGGAAGCATCAGCAGGGCCGCCGCGTTGTTGGTGATGGTCTCTGTGAGCAGGGATACCGCGAGGTAGGTGAGTACCAGCATCAGCCAGGGGCGCCCCCCGCTGAAATCCATGATATTGGCCGCAAGGAAGAGGGCCGCCCCCGATTGCTCCAGGGCCAGGCCCAGGGCAAAGGAGGCGCCGATGGTTACCAGTACGCCGAGGTCCAGGTTGCGTTCGGCCTGGGCCAGGGAGCAGCAGCCCGTCGCCAGCATCAACAGGGCACCGATCAGGGCGGCATTGAGCATACTCAGCAGGCCGGTACCGGCGCTGAGGATGACGGCGAGCAGAATCATCCAGGCCATCCAGGCCTTCTCGTGGCGGGGGGGCTGCGCGTCGAGCTCGCTGATCAACAGGAAGTCCCGGCTGTAGCGCTGCCGGGTGACGAAGGCGGGTCTTGCTTCCAGCAACAGGGTGTCGCCAGCCTCCAGTTCAATGGTCCCCAGGTTGCCCCGGATACGTTCGCCGTTGCGGGCGACGGCGAGCACAACGGCTCCGTAGCGGTCGCGAAAGCGGGCATCGCGGATGGCCTGGCCGATGGCCTCGCAGTGGGGCGAGACCACAGCCTCCACCAGGCGCCGCTCGGCGCGCTCCTGCTGCAGTGGCCCCTCCAAGCCGTTTTCCGGTGAAGCCTCGATACCCTTGATGCCGAGGAGATCGGTAATGGCCTGGGTGTCGCCGGCAAACACCAGGCGGTCGCCGCCGCGCAGGGTCTCGCCGCTGTCCACGGCGGTCAACAGCGTACCGTCGCGCTCGATTTCCACCAGGTAGACCCGGCGCAGATGGCGCAGGCCAGCGCCCTCAATAGTCTTGCCCACCAGCGGGCCGTTCCGGCTGACCGCGACCTCCAGGGTAAATTCCCGGGTGTTGGCGAAGGTCTGCCGCGGTTGGCGGTCAGGCAGCCAGCGGGGAAAGAACAGCCACATGAACAACAGGCCGCTGGCGGCGACGATCAGGCCGACACCGCTGATGGCAAAGAGTGAAAAGCCCTCCCCTCCAGTGAGCGCGCGATACTGCCCGTTGACCACCAGGTTGGTGCTGGTGCCAATCAGGGTCAGGGTGCCGCCGAGGATCGAGGCGTAACTCAGGGGGATCATCAGGCGGGATGCAGACAGCCCGGTCTTGCGGGACCAGCTGTGCACCGCGGGGATCATGGTCGCCACCACGGGGGTGTTGTTGAGTACGCCGCTGAGCAGCACCACCGGTGTGAAAAGGCGCGCCAGGGCGGTGCGGATGTTGCCGGGGCGGCCCAGCCAGTGATTGACGATCCATTCGCTGCCCCCCGAGGCCTGTATGCCCGCTGCCACCACAAACATCGCTGCCACAGTGGCCAGCCCCGGATTGGCAAAGCCCTGCAGGGCGCTATCGCCACTCAGAACCCCCGTGGTCATCAAGAGCGCCAGCGCCGCCAGGGTGACCACCTGTGGTTGCAGTCGCGTCAGCCCGAGGCTCAGCAGAACGCCTCCCGCGGTCGCCATAGCCAGCCAACCCTGCCAGTCCATACTGTCATTTCTCTTTTTTTAGACGAAAACAGAATAGATCAGCTTTTATTGGTAACTAAATAATATAAAGTGCTCTGGGAATAGCTGCCGGTTATAAGCTCGTCCGGCCTCTACTGGCCTGGCGGGAAAACCTGCCAGGAGGGGGTGCAGAGCGGCCGCAGGGGCGGCCTCGGGGCGGGAGTGGGCAGGCAGGTATCGTCAGGCACATCGGCCGGAAGGGGCAGCGGGCCCGGGCGAGGCATTTCGGGCAGTGCCGCCGGGCTCCCAGCCGGGTCTGCGGCTGCGATGCCGAGTGCCTCCGAGACCAGGGCGAGGGTGATACCGTGTTGGGTCAGGAAGGGCAGCTGATCACGCAGGACCGCGGCGGTTTCCGGGTAGGGGTGGCCGATGGCCACGCCCAGCCCCTCCTCCCGGGCGCGTGCGACCGCTGCCTCCAGGCGCTCCAGAATGGCGCCGGGCTCGCGCTGATTGTCCAGGAATACCTGCCGCGAGAGGTGTGGCAGCCCGGCCGCCTGTGCCTGGCGGGCGGCGACGGTGCTCTTGTGGGTACGCGAATCGACGAAGTAGAGCCCCTGCTCCCGCAGCAGTGTCATCAGCCAGCGCATCGCCTGTGCGTCAGCCGTCATTTCGCTGCCCATGTGGTTGTTCACACCGCGCACGTGGGGCACGCTGGCCAGCGCCGCCGCCAGGGTCTCCCGCAATTGAGGTTCGGCCATGGTGGGGGTCAGCATCCCGGTGCCGGGCGGCTTGCCGTCACGGGCACTCATGGGGGCGTGTAGCAGCACCTCTTTGCCGCGCTGATGGGCGTGCTCGGCCAGGCTGGCGCCGTAGGGGGTGTGGGGCAGCACGGCGATATTCAGCTTGCCGGGCAGCTCGACGATCGCCCTGCCCTGTTCCAGGTTATTGCCGATGTCGTCGATGATGATGACCAGGCGTGGCTGGGGGGCCGTCTCTTGCGGTGTTTGCCGCGGTGTCGCTGCGCCTTGCGCCAAGCCCGATGCAGGGGGAGCAGGCGGCCCGTTAGCCGACGCATCGGCAGAGGCTGCTACCGGCATCAGCAGCGTCAGCAGAGAGAGCCAGAGGAAGGCGCCGGGCACAAGGCGAGAGGGGCGTTGCCGCCCGCTCTGACTCACTGTCAGCCCGGGTCTTGGCTGGCCGGGGCCGCGGTCTGCCCCTGCCGCACCAGGATATTTACACCCTTGAGCAGGGTCAGTGCCTCGTACAGTTGGTTGTCTTCGGTGAGCAGGGACTTGCGGGCCTGGCGGCGCGGGGCATCACCGTTGCTGTTGTCGAGGTGGCGGTTGAGGTCGGCCTCGCTGATCTGCCCGGGGTTTTCAAAGGTGGTGACCTGGGCGCGTTCCACCAGGATGTCGGGCACGATACCGGCCGCCTGGATGGAGCGGCCGTTGGGGGTATAGTAAAGCGCGGTGGTGAGCTTCACCGCCCGGTCTTCGGAAATCGGCATCACCGTTTGCACCGAGCCCTTGCCGAAGCTGTCGGTGCCCATGATCACCGCGCGACTGTGGTCCTGCAGCGCGCCGGCGACGATTTCCGAGGCGCTCGCGGAGCCGCCATTGATCAGCACCACCAGCGGTATACCGGCACTGGCATCGCCGGGTTCGGCGGCGTACTCGACGTCGGAATTGGGCAGGCGGCCTTCGGTGTAGACCACCAGCCCGCCGTCCAGGAACAGGTCGGCGACTTCGACACTGGCCTGCAGGACGCCGCCCGGGTTACTGCGCAGGTCGAGTACCAGGCCCTTGAGGGGGGCCTTCTTCTGCAATCGCTGCAGTGACTTGCGAACGTCAGCCCCGGTGCCGTGCTGGAACTGGGCGATACGGATATACCCGTACCCGGGTTCCAGGCTGCGCTCGCGCACGCTGGCCACCTTGATGGTGTCCCGGGTCAGGGTCAGGTCGAAAGGCTGGCTCTCCCCCGGACGGCCAATGGTCAGCTCGATGTCGGTGCCGCGGGGCCCGCGCATCAGGTCGACGGCTTCTCCGAGGCCCATGCCCTTCACCGTCCTGCCGTCGAGCTTGAGAATGATATCCCCCGGCTGGAGGCCGGCCTCAGCGGCGGGCGAGCCGTCAATCGGGGCAATGATCTTGACGTAGCCGTCCTCCATGCCCACCTCCAAGCCCAGGCCGCTGAATTCACCGCTGGTGGAACTCTGCAGGTCGGCAAAGGCGTCCTTGGTCAGGTAGGCAGAGTGCGGATCCAGGTTCATCAGCAGCCCCTGGATTGCCAGCTCCAGCAACTCGCTGTCGCTGAGCTCCTCCACATAGCCGGTGCGGATCTGGTGGTAGACGTCCGCGAAGGTGCGTAACTCGTCCAGGGGGAGGCGTGCCGCCGGGTCGTTCTGGTGGCCTTCGCTGGCGAGCGTGCCATGGCTGTGCAGAGCGCCAACTAGCAGTGCAGTAGCGGCGAGAACGCGGGAGAAAGACATGAGCATGGGTACCGTCTTGCGGCACGGGGCCGCTCTGGAAAACGCAAAACCCTAGTGTAACCGATTCGCCGGGTTCAGCGGCACCAGCTCACGGGGTCGACCGGCTTGCCCTGCTGGCGGATCTCAAAGTACAGCGCCGGGGACTGCAGGCCGCCACTGCTACCGACGGTACTGATCTGGGCGCCGGCATTGACCCAGTCACCGACCTCGCGGAGCAGGCTCTGGTTGTGGCCGTAGAGGCTCATGTAGCCGTCGCCGTGATCGAGGATCAGCAGCAGCCCGAGGCCGCGCAGCCAGTCGGCATAGACCACGCGCCCGTGGTGGATGGCATGCACGGGCGTGCCGGTATCGGCGAGCAGATTGAGGCCCTGCCAGCGCAGGCCACCACTGCCCCGCGGGCTACCGAAACTGTTGGCGCGCTTGCCGGGTACCGGCCACTCCAGCTCACCGCGGGCCTCCGCGAAGGGGCGGGCGTCTTCGGGCACTGTCAGCGCCAGGGCTGCCTGCTCCAGAGCCTGCAGCAGTTTCTCCAGCTCCGCCCGCTCCTGCTGCAGTTGGTCCAGCTGCCGGCTCTGGTCGGCAATGTCGGCGTCGAGGCTGGCGACGACCCGGGCACGCTCTGCCTTTAATGCGAGTTCCACTTCCTGCTGTGCGGCGAGAGTGTCGCGTCGGCTCTCCAGTTCGCGGCTGCGAGCGGCGATGTCCTGCTCGACCTCTGCCAGGTCCGCGAGCGTGGCGCGAAAGGCCTCCAGCTGCTCCCGGCGAACGTCCAGGAAATAGCGATGGTAGGCCAGGCTGCGCGCTACCGTCTGTGGATCGGTCTGGTTGAGGAGGAGCTTGATGTCCGGTTCGCGCCCCTGTTGCCAGACTGCGCGCAGCTGCTCGGCAATGCGCTGGCGCTGTTGGTCGCGGCGGGCTTCCAGGTCCCCCTGGCGCGCGCGCAGTTGCTCGAGTTCCGCCCGGGTGTCGGCGATGGCCTCGCGGTTCTCGCTGATCTCGCGACTGAGATTGCCCAGCCGCTGTTCGCTGTCCCGCAGCTGCGTCTGCAGGTCGCCGAGTTCGCCCCGCGACGCTTCCAGTTCCCGGCTGATCTCCGCGATCCTGGTCTGCAGGGCCTCCAGTGCCGCGCGGGCTTCCTCGGGGCGCTCCGGGGGATCTGCCGCCAGTGCTGCCGGAGCACAGAACAGCAGGAGGCCAGCCAGCACGCGAGCCGGCCCCGACAGGCGAGGGCCGGGCATGCGCTCAGCCCTCCGACAGTACCAAGCTGTGGCCGCTCATCTCGTCGGGCTGAGGCAGTGCCATCAGGTCGAGCAGGGTGGGGGCGATATCCGCGAGGATGCCGCCCTTCGGGTCCAGCTGCAGATGCCGGGGGCCGACATAGACCAGGGGCACCCGCTCCGTGGTGTGCTGGGTGTGCAGTTGGCCGGACTCGTAGTCCTGCATCTGCTCGCAGTTGCCGTGATCCGCGGTGATCAGGGCCTGGCCGCCGACCTCCTCCAGGGCGTCGGCAACCCGCCCCAGGCAGCTGTCCAGCGCTTCCACCGCCTTCACCGCCGCTGCATAGACGCCGGTGTGACCGACCATGTCGCCATTGGCGTAGTTGCAGACGATCAGGTCGTAGTCGCGGGAGCGGATTGCCGCCACCAGCTCGGCGGTGACCTCCGGGGCGCTCATCTCCGGTTTCAGGTCGTAGGTGGCGACATCCGGTGAGGGCACCATGACGCGTTTTTCGCCGGGGAAGGTGTCCTCTCGGCCGCCGCTGAAAAAGAAGGTGACGTGGGCATATTTCTCGGTTTCCGCGAGGCGCAGCTGGGTTTTGTCCTGCTGTGCGAGGTAGTCGCCCAGCACGTTGTCCAGGGACTCGGGGGGAAAGGCGCAGGGCGCAGGGATATCGGCGGCGTATTCGGTCGTGGTGACAAAGCCGGCCAGGTCGGGCACCTGCTTGCGCGGGAACTGGTCGAAGCCCGGCTCGACGAAAGCCCGGGTCAGCTGGCGCGCGCGGTCGGCGCGGAAATTCATGAACAGCACGGTGTCGCCGTCGCGGATGCGTGCCGGCGCCTCATCGTCCGGGCAGATCAGGGTGGGCAGGACAAACTCGTCGTTCTCGTCGCGGGCGTAGGCGGCGGCGAGCCCCGCGGTGGCGGTTTCGGCCCGGTGCGGCGCTTCGCCGTCGACCAGCAAGTCCCAGGCCTGCTGGATACGCTCCCAGCGATTGTCGCGGTCCATGGCGTAATAGCGGCCGACAATGCTGGCGACGCGCCCGCAGCCGAGCTCGGCAAACAGGGCCTGGGCTTTTTCCAGGGAGACCTCGGCGCTGCGCGGGGGGGTGTCCCGACCGTCCAGGAAGGCATGCAGATAGACGCGTTGGGCACCGCGCTTCGCCGCCAGGCGTACAGCCGCCAGCAGCTGGTCCTCGTGGCTGTGAACACCGCCGGGGGACAGCAGGCCGAGTACATGCACGGCGCCGTCCCGGTCCACGGCCTGTTCGATCGCCGCGGTATAGACCGGGTTCTCATCGAAGCTGCCATCGGCGATGGCCTGGTCGATGCGGGTAATGTTCTGGTAGATCACCCGGCCGGAACCCAGGCTCATGTGGCCGACCTCGGAGTTGCCCATCTGCCCTGCCGGCAGGCCCACGTCCAGCCCGGAGCCGGAGACCAGGGTATGCGGCGCCTCCCGCCACAAGCGGTCCCAGACGGGGGTGTTGGCGTTGGCAATGGCGTTGTCCTGGGTCTCTTCCCGGTAACCCCAGCCATCCAGGATGATCAGGACGGTGGGGGTTTTCTGGCTGGCGCTGCTCATGGCTCTCCCGGATGTGCTCGTGGATGGCGTGAATCGCGCATTTTACCCGCTTGGCGCACGCATCGCATGGGGTAATTGGCGCCCGCTGATGGCTGGCCGCCCCCCGGCATAGGCTGTATACTTGGCGCCTTTTTGAACAGCGGCAAGACGTCTGCCCTATGTCTTTATTCCTGGAATTTGTGACCCAGCAGTGGGTTTTGTTCGCGGCCCTGTTGGCGGTGCTGGTCATGCTGGTGCTGCACGAGGCCCGCAAGGCGGGCCCTGCCCTCAGCCCCCAGCAGGCCATCAACCGGGTGAATGCCGAGGGCGGTGTGTTTGTCGACCTGCGCGACGCCGGCGAGTACAAGGCCGGGCATATCGCGGACGCCCTGCACATTCCCGCCGGCAAGCTGGAGAGCCGGATCGGCGAGCTGGAGAAGTACCGCGATCAGCCGGTAATCCTCGTTTGCAAGATGGGGCAGACCGCCGGCTCGGCCAGCAAGCAGCTGAAGGCGGCTGGCTTCTCCAAGGTGTACAAGATGGCGGGCGGTATGTTGGAGTGGAACAACCTGCAACTGCCACTGGTGAAATAGCCATGTCCGTGCTGTCTCCCCAGGTGGTGCTGTACACCACCCGATTCTGCCCCTATTGCACCCGCGCCCGGGCGCTTTTGGTGCGCAAGGGCGTCGAGTTCAACGATATTCCGGTGGATGCCGACCCCGAACGCCGGGCCGAGATGCAGTCGCGCAGCGGCCGCCGTACGGTACCCCAGATCTGGATCGGTGATTGCCACGTGGGCGGCTTTGACGAACTTGCGGCGCTGGAGCGCGAGGGTCGCCTGGACGAACTTCTGCAACGGGCGCCCGGCGCGGGCGCTTAACAACAACCCCATGGAGGACGGCGCAATGGCCGACGAACAAGCACAAGCCGCAGGCGCGGCCGGGGAACCGCCCCGCCAGCAGTTTACCCTGCAGCGTATCTATACCAAGGACCTGTCTTTCGAGTCACCGGGTACCCCCGAGGTATTCCGCAAGACCTGGAAGCCCAAGGTTAACGTCGACCTGAACACCAAGAGCAACCGCATCGACGAGGACGGCAACTTCGAGGTTGTGGTGACCGTGACCCTGACCACCAAGGTCGAGGAAGAAACGGCATTCCTGGTCGAGGTGCAGCAGGCGGGCATTTTCACGGTGCGCGGCTTCGAGGGTGAAACCCTGCGCCAGGTGCTGGCTACCGCCTGCCCCAACGTGCTGTTCCCCTATGCGCGCGAAACCATCGACAACCTGTGTGTGAAGGGCGGTTTTCCGCCGGTCATGCTGGCGCCGGTCAACTTCGAGGCGCTCTACCAGCAGGCCCTGGCCAACTCGCAGTCCGAGGGTCAGAACGGTGCGGCCGAGGCGGCCACCAGCCACTGAGCGTTACCTGCGGTCGCCCCTCGCGGGCGGCCCACTCCCCTGGCTGCGTCGTGCAGTCGACCCCCCTCGCACCTCCCCTGACTACGCCAGGTCGGGAAAGCCCAGCTGCCGCAAGCCTTCATAGCAGAGTATCGCCGCGGCATTGCTCAGGTTGAGGCTGCGACTGTTGGCCTGCATCGGTATCCGCAATACCTGTGTTTCGGGCAGGCTGTCCAGCAGCTCCCTGGGGAGTCCCCGGGTCTCCGGGCCGAACAGCAGCAGATCGCCTTCCCGAAACTGATGCTCGCTGTAGCAGCGGCGGCCGCGCGTGCTGAGGGCCAGCCAGCGGCTCTCGGGCAGGCTGGCGCGCAGCCTGTCCAGGCTGCTGTGTACCTGCACCCGGGCAAATTCGCGGTAATCCAGGCCGGCGCGTCGCAGGCGCTTTTCATCCAGGCTGAAGCCCAGGGGCTCTACCAGGTGAAGTTGGCAGCCGGTATTGGCGCAGAGTCGAATAATATTGCCGGTGTTGGGCGGAATTTCCGGCTGATAGAGGGCGATGTGCAACATTCGCGCAGTGTATCAGCCGGGCATGTCGAGGTCTTTCATCTTTCGTGTCAGGGTATTGCGACCCCAGCCGAGCAGCTCTGCCGCATCCCGCTTGCGGCCGCGGGTGTGCTCCAGGGCCACTTCGATCATGGTGCGTTCGAACAGTGGCACCGCCTGACGCAGGATGTGGTGCTTGCCCTGGACCAGCTCGTTGCGGGCCCACTGGCAGAGCAGTTCGTGCCACTCGGCACTGCCGCCCTCACTGGTGACGGTGGGCGGCGCCTTGCCCAGCTCGGGGGGCAGATCGCGCAGGTGAATTTCCCGACCGGAGGCCATGACGGTGAGCCAGCGGCAGGGGTTTTCCAGCTGGCGCACGTTGCCGGGCCAGGGCAGATTGACCAGGAAACGCTCGGTATCTGGCAGCAGCACCTTGGCCTCGCCCCCGAGCTCATCCGCCGCCTTGCGGAAGAAGAACTTCATCAGCCGGGGGATGTCCTCCCGGCGTTCCGAGAGGCGCGGAATGTGGATGCGGATGACGTTGAGGCGATGGAACAGGTCCTCGCGGAACTCGCCCCGGCGCACGCGCTCCTCCAGGTCCTGGTGGGTGGCGGCGATGATGCGCACATCCACCCGCACCGGAGTGTGACCGCCGACGCGGTAGAACTCGCCGTCCGCTAGCACCCGCAGCAGCCGGGTCTGGGTCTCCGCCGGCATGTCGCCGATCTCGTCCAGGAACAGGGTGCCGCCGTTGGCCTGTTCAAAGCGCCCTTCCCGCTTGTTGTTGGCGCCGGTAAAGGCACCCTTTTCATGGCCGAACAGCTCAGATTCCATCAGGTCCCGGGGAATCGCCGCCATGTTCAGGGCGATGAAGGGCTGCTGCGCGCGCGGTGAGTGGCGGTGCAGGGCACGGGCCACCAGTTCCTTGCCGGTGCCCGATTCGCCATTAATCAGCACCGTAATGTTGCTGTGGGCCAGCCGGCCGATGGCGCGGAAAACCTCCTGCATGGCCGGGGCTTCGCCGATGATCTCGGTGTCGGGCAGCGCCTCCTGGGCGGGTACTTCGCCGCGTTTTTCCAGTGCCTGGGCCAGGGCGCGCTCGGTGACGGCGACCACTTCGTCGATGTCAAAGGGCTTGGGCAGATACTCGAAGGCGCCCCGCTGGTACGAGGTCACCGCGCTGTCCAGGTCCGAGTGGGCGGTGGTGATGATCACCGGGAGTTCCGGGTGCTCCTCGCTCAGGCGCGAGAGCAGGGTCAGGCCGTCGATACCGGGCATGCGAATGTCGCTGATGACCACGTCCGGCGGCTCGCCCTGCATGCGTTCCAGCAGGTGCTCCGCATCGGCGAAGCTTTCGTTGTCGATGCCGGCCTGGCTCAGGGCGCGCTCCAGCACCCAGCGGATAGAACTGTCGTCGTCGACGACCCAGACTTTAGCGTGTCTCTGCATGGTCGGATTCCATTGGCAGGTAGATCGTGAACCGGGTATTGCCCGGTTCGCTGGCGCACTCGAGCATGCCGCCGTGGCGGTTGATAATGGCCTGGGCAATCGACAGGCCGAGGCCGGTACCGTCCGGGCGTCCGGTGACCATGGGCACGAAGATCGCCTGTTGCAGGTCGTCCGGGATGCCCGGGCCGTTGTCGACAATGTCCACTCGGCAGACCAGGCGGTGGCGTGTGGTGCCGATGGTGAACTGGCGCTGGGAGCGCGTGCGCAGAACCAGTTTGCAGTCCTCCGGGGTTTCCGCGGCCTGCAGGGCGTTGCGCATGATGTTGAGCACTGCCTGGATCAGCTGGGTGCGATCCCCCGGCAGCAGGGGCAGGCTGGGGTCGTAGTCCCGGCCCACGGTAATCCGGTTGTCCGCCTCGGCTTCGATCAGGTTGCGCACATGCTCGAGAACTTCGTGGATATTGAGAGCCTGCAGCTTGGGGCGCTGGTTGGGGCCCAGCAGGCGGTCGACCAGGTCGCGCAGGCGGTCTGCCTCGCGGATGATGATGCGGGTGTACTCGGCCAGGGTTTCATCGGGCAGTTCCCGGGCCAGCAACTGGGCGGCGCCGCGAACCCCGCCGAGGGGATTCTTGATCTCGTGGGCAAGGCCGCGGATGACCGCCCGGGTGGTTTCCTGGGCCTGCAGCAGGTTCTCGTCGCGACTCATGCGCAACATGCGGTCAATGGGCAGGATTTCCAGCAGCATGCTGTAGCCCGCGGGATGATCTACCAGGGGGGTCGCAATCAGGTCCGCCTGCAATTCCTGGCCGGAATAAAGCAGCAGCTGAACGCTGCGTCGTGCCAGGGAGGCGTGTGCGCGGCGCGCCTGGTCCAGGGTTTGCATCAGCTCCTGGGAGCGCAGCAGGAGCTGGCTGGCGTGATTGCCGATCACGCGTGCCGCCGATACTTCGAGCAGGACCTCGGCAGCCGGGTTCATCACGCACACCTGCAATTCGGGCCCCAGGGCAATTACCCCGGTGCTGATGTGCTCGAGAATCCCGGACTCGTCTGTCTGCATCTGTGCCCCATGTTTGACCGCGCTGCGGCCGTCCTGCCTCGTCTTCAGGCAATCTGAAGCAAGAATGGCGCCAATCTGATGCGGCTCCTCAAATCATTCTATTTTCACCTGCTTTATAGGCATTTTGAGGTTAGCGTGTACTTACACACAGGGCTTGATTGGGGCCCCGGTGGGTGCTCGTCAGATGCCTGGACCTGTTGGCAGGCAGTGCCGCACCAATAGAGTGCGCTATTGTGGTGCAGGTGTCGAGGGGCGGTTGCGGATGTTCAGCGGACGCATGACATAGAAGCGAATCGTGTCGGAGCTGGCGCGGACTTGGCCCTGCATGCCGAGCCGGTCGACGCGCAGGTCGTGGCCCCCGCGGGGTAGGCCCTCCAGTTGCCACTGGTTGGCGCGCTGCGGCCCTCCCTGGGGAGTGCCATCGAGGTAGAGCTGCAGATGCTCGCCGCCACTCAGGGGTGGTTCGACTGCGACATTGACTGTCAGGTTGCCCAGATCGCCAATGGGCACGACCTGGTCCGGTTGCGGGCTGGTCACGCGTATATCGGGTTCGGCTGCGGCGCCTTCGTCCCCCGTCTTCTCGCGGCGTGAAGAGGGTTCTGGGAGCGCTTCGGGAGCGGGTGCGGTATTCAGGGGCTTCAGCTCAACCGCTTCGGCCTCTTCACGGCCGGAGGGCGGCCGGTCGCTGAAGGTGACGTTGCCATCGCGATCGACGGATTTGTAGATCTGAGCCTGGCAAACGCCGGCCAGGAGGAGGCTCAACAGTAGCAGGCGCGTCATTCGAGTACCCCGTGCGGAGGTGCTTGGCAACGCCAACTGTAGCACGCCGAGCTTCCTGCGGATAAAAAAAGGCCCGCGCGAAGGCGGGCCGGAAACCGAGAAGCTGTCCGTTTACACGGAGTAGTACAGATCGAACTCGACCGGGTGGGTGGTCATGTTCAGGCGCTCGACATCGGCCTGCTTGAGTTCGATGTAGCCGTCGATCATGTCGTCGGTGAACACGCCGCCGGCCGTCAGGAAGGCGCGGTCCGCATCCAGGGCTTCCAGGGCCTGGGTCAGGCTGGAGGCAACGGTGGGGATGGCCTTGCCCTCTTCGGGCGGCAGGTCGTACAGGTCCTTGTCGGCGGCATCGCCGGGGTGGATTTTGTTCTGGATGCCGTCGAGGCCCGCCATCAGCAGCGCTGAGAAGGCCAGGTAGGGGTTGGCCGCCGGGTCGGGGAAGCGGACTTCCACGCGCTTGCCCTTGGGGCTGCTGACATAGGGGATGCGGATCGATGCGGAGCGGTTGCGGGCCGAGTAGGCCAGCATGACCGGGGCTTCGAAGCCGGGTACCAGGCGCTTGTAGGAGTTGGTGGCCGGGTTGGTAAAGGCGTTCAGGGCGCGGGCGTGCTTGATCACGCCGCCGATGTAGTACAGGGCAGTCTCGGACAGGCCGGAGTAGCCGTCGCCAGCGAACAGGTTCACGCCGTCCTTGGAAATGGACATGTGAACGTGCATGCCGGAACCGTTGTCACCCACCAGGGGCTTGGGCATGAAGGTCGCGGTCTTGCCGTAGGCGTGGGCCACGTTGTGCACGCAGTACTTAAGGATCTGCACCTCGTCAGCCTTGCTCACCAGCGTATTGAACTTGACGCCGATTTCGCACTGGCCGGCCGTGCCCACTTCGTGGTGATGCACTTCGACGCCCAGACCCATCTGCTCCATCGCGGCGCACATGGCGGCGCGGATGTCGTGCAGGGAGTCGACCGGCGGAACCGGGAAGTAGCCGCCCTTGACCCGCGGACGGTGGCCGATGTTGCCGCCTTCCTGGTGCAGGTTGGAGGACCAGGCAGCTTCCGAGGAGCTGATGGTGTAGCCGGCGCCAGAGATGTCGGCGTGCCACTTGATGTCGTCGAAGACGAAGAATTCCGGCTCGGGGCCGAAGAAGGCGGTGTCGCCAATGCCGGTGCTCTGCAGGTATTCCTGGGCGCGGCGGGCCACGGAGCGCGGGTCGCGCTCATAGCCCTGCATGGTGCTGGGCTCGACGATGTCGCAGCGCAGGATGACCGTGGTGTCGTCGGTGAAGGGGTCCAGGGTCGCGGTGCTGTCGTCCGGCATCAGGATCATGTCGGATTCGTTGATGCCTTTCCAGCCGGCAATCGAGGAGCCGTCGAACATCTGGCCTTCCTCGAAGAATTCTTCGTCGATGGCCGCCGCGGGCAGGGTGACGTGCTGCTCCTTGCCCTTGGTGTCAGTGAAGCGCAGGTCAACCCAGCCGGCTTCGCTGTCCTTGATCAGTTTCAGAGTGTTCTCTGACATGGTCTTTCCTCCGTGGGATGTCAATATTGCCGCCATGTCGGGCGTCAATCCGTTTCACTGGTGTGGCGGCAGCGAGCGCGCATACCGTGGTGGCCAGTGTGTTCAGGCACAGATCTAAAAGCAAGAGCTGTGCCATGTGTTCAGTGGTGCCGTGACAGAGCCGCCTGAGATTGGTGGTTGCTGCCGCAAGCGGCTTCTTGTGTAGTGCCAGCGCACTTTATTGGTGCGCCAGTGTTTCATATTGGTGCTGCGGTGGGCGGTTTGCGGGCATTGCCCTGCCGTAAATCGGGGCGTAGCGGTGTTAGCGCGCACCGGTGACGAGCGTACAGGCGCAGCGGTAAAAATCCCGCCGCTCGATGCCTGCAACTGTCGCGGTCACTGCGGTATAATCCGCGACCTTTTTTTCAGCGGGCCGCCGCCCGAGGATCTCCCCTTGATCGATAAGCTTCGCAACATTGCCATCATCGCACACGTCGACCACGGCAAAACCACCCTCGTCGACTGTCTGCTGCAGCAGTCCGGTACGCTTGACCGGCGTTCCGAAGGCGCAGAGCGCATTATGGACTCCAACGATCAGGAACGGGAGAGGGGGATCACCATCCTGGCCAAGAATACGGCCATCAACTGGGGCGATTACCGCATTAATATCGTGGACACCCCCGGGCACGCCGATTTCGGCGGCGAGGTTGAGCGCGTGCTCTCCATGGTCGATTCGGTGTTGCTGCTGGTGGATGCGGTCGACGGGCCCATGCCCCAGACCCGTTTTGTCACCGCCAAGGCCTTCGAGAAGGGCCTCAACCCGATCGTGGTCGTGAACAAGGTGGATCGCCCCGGCGCCCGCCCGGACTGGGTGGTGGACCAGGTCTTCGATCTGTTCGATCGCCTCGGCGCCAACGAGGAGCAGCTGGATTTCCCCATTGTCTATGCCTCGGCTATCCAGGGCATTGCCGGCCTCGACCACGAGGACATGGCGGCGGACATGCAGCCCCTGTTCGAGACGATCCTGGACAAGGTGCCGCCGCCCCGCGTCGACAGCGACGGTCCCCTGCAGCTGCAGGTGAGTGCGCTGGACTACAACAGCTACGTGGGCGTGATCGGCGTCGGGCGCATCAAGCGCGGCCGATTGAAGCCGAATACCCAGGTGACCGTTGTCGGCCGCGATGGCAAGACCCGCAATGGCCGTGTCCTGCAGGTGATGGGCTACCTGGGCCTGGAGCGCGTGGAAGTCGCGGAAGCCGAGGCCGGCGACATCGTCTGCGTCACCGGCATCGAGGGGCTGAACATCTCCGATACCCTGTGTGACCCCGCCGCGGTGGAGGCCCTGCCGGCCCTGACCGTGGACGAGCCCACCGTCAGCATGACTTTCCAGGTGAACGACTCCCCCTTCGCCGGTCGCGAGGGCAAGTTTGTCACCTCGCGCAACATCAAGGAGCGACTGGAGCGGGAGCTGATCCACAACGTGGCCCTGCGCGTCGAGCCGGGCGACAGCCCGGACAAGTTCAAGGTCTCCGGTCGCGGCGAGCTGCACCTCTCGGTGTTGATCGAGTCCATGCGCCGCGAGGGCTTCGAGCTGGGTGTATCGCGTCCCGAAGTAATCCAGAAAGAAATCGACGGGGTGATGCAGGAACCCTACGAGCAGCTGGTGGTCGACTGCGAGGAGCAGCACCAGGGGTCGATCATGGAAGAACTGGGCCGCCGCCGCGCGGAGCTGGAGAACATGGAGCCGGATGGCAAGGGCCGCGTGCGTCTGGCCTTTATTGTGCCGGCCCGGGGCCTGATCGGCTTCCGCGGCATGTTCCTCACCCTGACCTCCGGCAGTGGCATCATGACCCACGTGTTCGACCACTACGGCCCGGTGAAATCGAATGATGTCGTGCACCGCACCAACGGCGTGCTGGTGTCCATGGTCAAGGGCAAGACCCTGGCCTACTCCCTGTTCAACCTGCAGGATCGCGGGCGCCTGTTTATCGGCCCCAACGTGGATGTCTATGAGGGGCAGATTATTGGTCTGCACAGCCGCAACAACGACCTCGCAGTGAACCCCACCAAGGGCAAGCAGCTGACCAACGTGCGCGCTTCCGGCACCGACGAGGCGTTGACCCTGACCCCGCCGGTCCGGCACAGCCTGGAGCAGGCGCTGGAGTTCATCGAGGACGACGAGCTGGTGGAAGTCACTCCCGAGAGCATCCGCCTGCGCAAGAAGCTCCTGCTGGAGCACGAGCGCCGGCGGGCGGATCGTCTGGCTGGCTGAGGTTTGCGGTGAGAGCGCTCCTGCAGCGGGTCAGTCAGGCCAGCGTCAGCGTGGCCGGCGAGACCGTGGGGGCGATCGGCCCCGGCATGCTGGTGCTGCTGGGCCTGGATCGGAGAGACGACCGGGCGGTTGCGGAGCGCATGATCGACAAGCTGCTGGGCTGGCGCATGTTCGCCGACAGCGAGGGGCGCATGAACAGCAGTGTTGTGGACACGGGTGGCGGCATTCTGCTGGTTTCGCAATTCACCCTGTCCGCGGACACCCGCAAGGGCTTGCGACCGAGTTTTTCCAGCGCCATGCCGCCGGGCGAGGCAAAAGCCCTCTACGACGACCTGCTGGCGACCCTGCAGGCGCGCCACGCGCCGGTGGCTGCCGGACGATTCGGAGCGGACATGCAGGTGACCCTGGTCAATGACGGCCCGGTGACCTTCCTGCTCGAGCTGTAGTCGGGCTGCTTCGCCCGAGTCTGGTAGCGCCCTGCCGTTGCCGGCAGTGGCCCCAGGTTGGGCCCGGGCTCACGGCGTGCAGCGCATGTGGATATGCAGGATCCCGTCCTCGTCGTAGGGGCCTCCCTCCGGTACAAAACCCAGGCTCGCATAGAAGGCTTCCAGGTGGGCCTGGGCGCCGATCAGAATCTCCTGTCCCGGCCATTGCCGGCGATTGAAGGCCAGCGCGCGTTGCATCAACTCGCGACCCAGGCCGCTGCCGCGGATGGCCGGGGACGTGACCACGCGGCCGATCGAGCTTTCCGCAAAGGCGCTGCCCGGGGGCAGGCAGCGCGCGCCGGCCAGGTGGTGGCCCTCGGCGTCGGTGCAGAACAGGTGCCAGGCGCGATCGTCCAGGCCGTCAAGGTCGGGGTAGATACAGGCCTGCTCGATGATGAACACCGCCTCGCGCAGCTGCAGCAGCCGGTAGAGTTCCTGCGCCGATAGCGCCGAAAAGGGCTTGCAGTGCCAGAAATGCGCCAACTCAGTGCTGATGGCCGCCGGCACCGTGGGCATGGCCGTGGGAGATTTCCTCTGAGGTGGCCGCGCGAACATCGACGATGTCGATCTCGAAGCTCAGGTTCTGACCGGCGAGGGGATGATTGGTATCGACCTCCGCAGTATGCCTGCCGACCTTGATCACGGTCACCGGAATGCCACCGTGCTGGGTGTTCATCTGCACCGTGGTGCCCGGCCGCAGTTTGCCACGGTAGATCAGGTGCTTGACCGGCACCCGCTGTACGGCCCCTTCCCGGCGCTGCCCGTAGGCCTCCTCGGCGGAGAGGGTCACCTCGACGTAGTCGCCGGCTGCCTTCCCTTCCAGTGCCGCTTCCAGCCCCGGGATGATGTTGCTGGCGCCATGCAGATAGGCGGTCGGCTGGTCGCCCCGGGAGCTTTCCAGCTCCAGGCCCTCGCCATTGCGCAGGGTGTAGTGGAAGCTGGCGACGGTGTGCTTGCTGATGTTCACGGAAGGCCTTCTGTGGGTGCGGATTTGATGGAAAGTTTATCATGGCAAATGGCTGCCGGGCGTTCTCCCGGCACCGGGAAGTTGCTAAGATGCGGGCGTATTGGTATTCGGCGGCTGCGGTCTGCCGCGGTGCCGATGGGGGCGGAGGTGCCCGGGCAGCCTCCGGTGGCAGGGGATAACAAGAGCAAAGCGATGCTGGCCAATGCCGAACTGGCCCAGGATTTCAGCCGTCTGAACGAGCAGTTCAAGGCCCTGGTGACCAGCCTGATTGATCACGTCAACATGCCGCCCATCCGCATGGAAGTGGAGGCGACCCCTGAGGGCAACTTCCGCGGCTTTGACAGCCACAAGCTCTACCTGGTGGACTCGGGCAGTCTCTCCGCCCGCTACCAGGGGCGTACAGTCTACTTCCTGGACGAGGGCGATCTCTTACTGCCGGATGTGGCGGGCACCACTCACGCCGGGATGACTGTTCTCTACGGCAGCGAAGCGGGGGCTTCCCTCTATGCCTACTCCGGCCTGGAGTTCATGCAGCGGGTATTCGCCCAGCCCGCCACCACCAAGCTGTGGACCCGTCTGCTGGTCACCTACGCCGGACTGATGCTGCGCCTGACAGCGGCCCACCTGCGTGCGGATGCGCCGGCCACGCCGGGTTTCGAGGAATTCCAGCCGGGAGAAGACATCATCCGCCAGGGTGAGCATGCCGAGTTTGTCTACAACCTGTCCCTGGGCCAGGCTGACGTGCTGGTGGACGATGTCATCGTGGGCCGGGTTGGCGAGGGGGAAATATTCGGTGCCATGGCTGCGCTCACCCACAGCAACCGCAGCGCCACCGTGCGCGCGCACACCCGCTGTTCGGTGGTGAAGGTGCCCAAGGACCAGTTCACTGACCTCATCCGCAGCAATCCTGCTACCATTCACAGCCTGTTGGTAGACATGGCGAATTCCATCGTCAACCTCAACGAACAACTGGTCAGCCTGCGCAACACACCGCCTCGGCAGGGTTGATCGCACCGTCCGTTCCGGCGCCCCGAGTGCCGCGGCGGGAAGCTTGCAAGAGAAGGTTCCAAACCCATGACGGATATCCTGGAAATCGATCAGGACGGCATCGAGCAGGTGTCGTTGCAGAAATATACCGAGAAGGCTTACCTGGACTACTCCATGTACGTCATTCTCGATCGCGCCCTGCCCAATATCGGCGATGGTCTCAAGCCGGTGCAGCGGCGGATTGTCTACGCCATGAGCGAACTGGGCCTGAAGGCCACCGCCAAGTTCAAGAAGTCCGCGCGCACCGTGGGCGACGTGATCGGCAAATTTCACCCCCACGGTGACAGCGCGGCCTATGAGGCCATGGTGCTGATGGCGCAAAGCTTCAGCTACCGCTACCCCCTGGTGGACGGCCAGGGCAACTGGGGCTCCCCCGATGACCCCAAATCCTTCGCCGCCATGCGCTACACCGAATCCCGGCTCACCGCCTATGCCGAAGTGCTGTTGGGCGAGCTGGGGCAGGGGACGGTGGATTGGGTACCCAACTTCGACGGCACCATGGACGAGCCTTCGGTCCTCCCCGCCCAGGTGCCCAATGTGCTGCTCAATGGCACCACGGGTATTGCCGTGGGCATGGCCACCGACATCCCGCCGCACAACCTGCGGGAAGTGGTCAGCGCGGCGATTCATCTGCTGCAGCACCCCCGGGCCACGGTCGCCGAGCTGTGCGAGCACGTTCAGGGGCCCGACTTCCCCACCGAGGCGGAGATCATCACCCCGCGGGAGGATATCCACGCATTGTATGAGAGCGGTCGCGGGGGCCTGCGCATGCGCGCCGTGTGGGAGCGCGAAGACGGCGATATCGTGGTCAGCGCCCTGCCCTACCAGGTCTCCGGCTCCCGGGTGCTGGAGCAGATTGCCCAGCAGATGCAGGCGAAGAAATTGCCCATGGTGGCGGATCTGCGGGACGAGTCTGACCACGAGCATCCCACGCGCCTGGTGATCGTGCCGCGCTCCAATCGCGTCGACCTGGATGCGTTGATGAGCCACCTGTTTGCCACTACCGACCTGGAGAAAACCTACCGGGTCAATCTGAACATGATCGGCATCGACGGTCGCCCGGCGGTGAAATCCCTCGACGGCATCCTGCGCGAGTGGCTGCAGTTCCGCACCACCACCGTGCGCCGGCGCCTGGAGTACCGGCTGGATCGGGTCGAGCGGCGCCTGCATATCCTGGAAGGCTACCTGATTGCCTACCTGAATATCGACGAGGTGATCCACATCATCCGTACGGAGGACAAGCCCAAGCCGGCGCTGATGGCGCGCTTCGGCCTGTCGGATACCCAGGCGGAAGCCATCCTCGAGCTGAAGCTGCGCAACCTGGCCAAGCTCGAGGAAATGAAGATTCGCGGCGAGCAGGACGAACTGGCCAAAGAGCGCGAGCAGCTGCAGCTGACGCTGGGCAGTGAGGCCCGTCTTAAGACCTTGATTCGCAAGGAACTGGAGGCCGCCGCCGAGCAGTATGGCGACGCTCGCCGTTCACCCCTCGCGCAGCGCGATGAGGCGAAGGCCTTCAGCGAAGTGGAGCTGATGAGCGCCGACCCGATTACCGTGGTGCTCTCCGACAAGGGCTGGATTCGCGCCGCCAAGGGCCACGAGATCGATGCCACCAGTCTCAGCTACAAGTCCGGCGACAGCTTCAAGCTGGAGGCGAAGGGGCGCAGCAACCAGGCCACGGTCATTCTGGATTCCACCGGTCGCGCCTATACCCTGCCCTCCCACAACCTGCCTTCGGCCAGGGGCCAGGGAGAGCCCGTTACCGGACGCATCAGCCCGCCCTCCGGAGCCACCTTCGAAGGGCTCTTGCTGGGCGATACCGACCAGCGATATCTGCTCGCCAGTGATGCGGGCTATGGCTTTGTGGCCCAGCTCGGCGACCTGCACGGGAAAAACCGGGCCGGCAAGGCGGTGCTCAACCTGTCCGCGGGCTCCCGGGTGATGCAGCCGGCGCCGGTACCGGCAAGTAACGAGGGTGCCTGGGTGGCGGCAGTCTCCAATGAAGGGCGCCTGCTGGTCTTCCCGCTGGAAGATCTGCCCCAGCTGGCCCGGGGCAAAGGCAACAAGATCATCGGCATTCCCGGCGCGAGGGCCAAGGCACGCGAAGAGTTTGTCGTCTCGGTACAGGTGCTGGCGGAAGACCAGTCCCTGGTCATCCTGGCCGGCAAGCGCCATCTGACCCTCAAGTTCAGCGAGCTGGAGCACTACCGCGGCGAGCGCGGCCGTCGCGGCAACAAGCTGCCGCGGGGTTTCCAGAAGGTGGATGCGATGCGGGTGGAGTGACGGCACTCTAAAGCTTGCCGATCACGTCGTCGGCAAAGCGCTTGATGCAGTCGATGTTCTCCTCCAGCGGCGGCTTCATGTCCTTGCCGTACATCACCGCGGGCATGGTGGTGGTGACGCTGATGCCCATGTCGCGCATGGCCCGGAAGCCCTCCACGCCCCAGGCGTCGGTGCAGCCAAAGGACAGCTTCTTGAAGGGCTTGTTCAGCGTGCCCGCCTGCTCCCGTTCGGCGTCCACCTGCCGGCAGAGCGCTTCCAGTTCGGCGAGGGTGTGCAGGTCGGAGATCCAGCCGTCGTTGTGGGCGGCGCGGCGCAGGGCCGGCTTGGAGAAGCCGCCGACATAGATCGGGATGTCCTGTTCGGGGGCCGGGCACATGCGCAGGGGCTCGAAATCGTAGAACTCCCCGTGATGCTCCACGCGCTCGCCGCTCCACAGCTTGCGCATCACCTCGATCATCTCGTCGGCCCGCTTGCCGCGGTTGCGGAAATCCTGGCCGCCGGCGGCGAATTCCTCGGGCATCCAGCCCATGCCGACACCCAGGGCCACGCGGTAGTTACTAAAAATGGCGGCGCTGCCGAGGGTCTTCGCCACATGGAAGGGGTTGCGGGCAGGCAATACGAACACACTGGTATAGAAGCGGATCCGCCGCGTCGCGGCGGCCATGGCACTGATGGCGACCCACGGGTCGGGGAAAGGGTCCAGTTCGCCGAAGCGCGGTACACCGTCGGGTGTGTAGGGATAGGGCACGGAGAACTCCCCGGGGTAGATCAGGTGGTCCGCCAGGGCGACTGCGCCGAAGCCGTTTTCCTCGGCGGCCTGGGCCAGCGGGATGTAGTGGGCCGGGTCGCTGAAGGCGATTGAAAGTCCGAATTCCATGGTGGCTGCCTTGTTGGGGTTATTGAAGGTCACACACCAATGTCCCACAGTTTTCCGCGGGCTTCCTCACCTTTTTGGGTAGGAACTCATGCTCCGGGGTGGTTATCTGCTGGCTCAGCCGCCGACAATGGACGGGATAGAGAGCGATGCCCCAGGAGGAGATGTTTGCCCATTACCAGGCTGAGTATGCGCCGCTGGACGATGGATGGAAGTGTGGCAAGACCGGTTGTCGACACATCATGGAGCAGAAGCTGGACCGCGCCACCCCGCGGCGGGGGCTGTGGCTGACGGTGGATTGGCGCAGCTCCGGCAGCTCCGTGTTAGGCTTGCCGGCGATATTAGCCGACCGACTTGCATGGAGCCCGCATGTCCAGCCAGAAGCCCGTCCCGTCCCCGCGCCGCCGTGGCCGTCCGCCAAAGGTCAACCGCGACCGGGTGATCGACGTGACCCTGCGCCTGCTCGAGGATGTCGGCCCCGACGAGATCAGCATGGCGGACGTCGCCGCCGGCCTGGGCGTGCCGGTGATGACCCTCTACAACCACTTTCCCAACCTGTCCGAACTACTGCAGGCGGTCGCCGACCACACCTTTGGTCTGTTCGAGCTGCCGCCCATGGCAGGTGAGGAGCCCTGGCAGGCAGAGCTGATGACCTGGCTGCGCGCCCTGGCCCGGCACTGTGAGCGCCACCCCGTGGCGCTGCGCATCGTCTCCATCGAGGGCCGCACCACACCTGCCTGGCAGCGGATCATGGCGCCGCTGCTGCAGATGCTGCACGCACTCGATGTGCGGGAGGAGGAAGCGGCCCTGCTGCTGGCCTGGATCACCAGCCAGGCCATGGGGCTGATCTACATTGAAGAGTTCGCCGAGCCCGCGCGCCGCCTCGGCCCGCGTTCCCTGGATCCCGTGGGTGAGCACCGCGAGTGGTTGGGCGCGCTCAATCACTACCTGCCTACGGTGCGCCGGGAGCAGGTGCTGGAGCTGGGTTTCCAGTCCCTGGTGATGGGCCTGGAGCGTCAGCTCTCACAGCCCTGAAAATAATTATGGAAAACGTTATTAAAAATTCCTACACTGCTTGCAGTGGGGTGCGGTCGCCCTGACTTCCGCGCGGTCGCAATCCCTCTTTTCCACACTATAATCAACGAGGTAGCGACAGGATGAGCAAAACACTAATTCGCAACGGCACGGTCGTCGACGGTACCGGTGCCCCTGCCTTTGCCGCCGATGTGCGCATTCGCGACGGCGTGATCACCGCGGTGGAGCCGGGTCTGCAGCCCGAAGTCGACGAGCAGGTGGTGGATGCCAGCGGCTGTCACGTCACCCCGGGCTTCATCGAGAGCCACACTCACTTCGATGGTGCCATGTGGTGGGACCAGACCCTGGATCCGCTCCCCGGCAATGGCGTCAGTACGGTGGTGATGGGCAACTGCGGTTTCTCCATCGCACCGGTGTCCGAAGATGAGGCGGCCCGCCGCGAGGTGGTGGGTATTTTCTCCTTCTTTGAGGATATTCCCGCGCAGCCTTTTCTCAAGGAGCTGCCCTGGGACTGGCGCAGCTGGCCCGAGTACAAAGACTCCATGGTCCGCAACGTCAAGCTGCCGGCCAATTACGCGGCCTTCTGTGGCCACATTGCCCTGCGCCTGGCAGTGATGGGCATGGAGGCCTGGGACCGCGCCGCGACGCCCGATGAAGTGGCGAAGATGTGCACCCTGCTGGATGAGGCCCTGAGTGCCGGTGCACTGGGCATGTCCTCCAATCTGTTCGATCACGATGGCGAGGACCGTCCCGTGCCTTCCCTCAAGGCAGACGACGCCGAGCTGCGCGCACTAATGGAAGTGATCAGTCGCCACGAGGGCGCCACGCTGCAGGTGATTGTCGACACCTTCCGCAACATGACCGCACCCGAAACCATGCGCCGCATCGGCCGCCTGGCGGAGGGCCTGCCGATCCGGGTCCAGTGGGCGGGCCTGCCGACCCTGGTCTTCCAGCGTGACATGATGGGCATCCAGGCGCCGCTGGTGGAGATCCACGAGCAGTTCAAGCGCGAGGGTCGCGACTTCTGGACCGGCTATGCCCATGTGGCGGTGACCTCGACCCTCAGTGTGCAGAACTCGCTGATCTTCGCCCAGTCCAACGACTATGTCTGGCACGAAGTGGTGGTCGCGGAAGGCGATGAGGCCAAGGAAGCCATCCTGCGCGACCCCGACTGGCGGGCTCGGGCCCGGGAGTCCTGGGATACCCAGACTTTTGAGTTCTCACCCTTTCCCAAGGGGCGTGCCGAGCATCTGCAGCTGATGAATTCCGACAATGGGGTGGGGCCGACGCATCTCACGCTGGGTGAGTACCAGCAGCAAATCGGTGCGCCGCATCCCTCCGATGCCATGGCCGAATGGCTGCTGGCCAACGGTCTGCAGTCCACGGTGACCATGCCGCCCTTCGAGCGCGATCGGGAGATGGTGGTCAAGCTGATGCGCGACCCGAACTCGGTGGGCAACATCAGTGACGCGGGTGCCCACGGGCAGATGCTCTGCGGCGGTGGCGAGAACATCAAGCTGTTCACCGACTTTGTGCGCAACGGCGAAATCACGCTGGAGGAAGCGGTCTACATCCAGACCGGCAAGTTGGCGAAACATTTCGGCTTCGCGGACCGCGGAGTGATTGCCCCGGGCATGCGCGCTGATATTGCCGTGTTCAATGTCGACGAGATCCAGGAGCGCGACATGAAGCGGGTCTATGACGTACCGGATGGCAAGGGCGGCTTTACCTGGCGCTGGACGCGTGACCCTGCGCCGATGCGGGCCACCCTGGTGAATGGCGAAGTCACCTTTGACGGCAGCGAGAGCACGGATGTCCGACCCGGTGAGTTCCTGGCGCCGGTAGCGACTGCGGTATCCGCAGCAGCCTGATAGAGAAGCCGGCAACTCGTAAACGAGAAAGGCCTGCCCGGCGACCCGGGCAGGCCTTTCTCGTTTGTGGCATGCCGGCGAGCACAGGTCAAAGGCCGCGCCGGCATGATTGCAGGTCGGAACTCGACGGACCGATCCAGCCCGTAGGTGCGCGGCCGCATGAAGGGGTGCTAACTCACAAATCCCGCAACTTGCGCAGGATCAGCTGCAACTGTCGGTCCAGCATGTCCTGATAGGGGCCTGCGAAGCTCTCCAGAATGGCGTAGTCACGCAATTCACTGGGTTCCAGCTCCAGGCGGCTGCTGATGTCGAGGTCCTCGCAGACACCGGGCGATAGCATCACCTTTGGAGGCTGGCTGGCGCAGAGCGCCTGCAGCTCATCCAGGGTCGGCTGCAGGTATAGGCCGGGGTAGATGTCCCCCTCGTCGCCGCGACCCAGCTCGCTGTGGGCCACCGCCAGAGCGACATTGAGTGACAGCGACATCTCCTGTTCCAGGCTTCGACAGACATCGCGGATCAGCCAGGCGCAGGCAGCGGCGCGGAAGGCCGGGCTACCGCCCTTGTTCTCGCCGCTGAAAAATACCGCCACCCCGAACTGCCGTACTACCTGAAGGCGGCCCTGGTAGAAACCAGCGGCGGCGTAACAGACCTGGTGCAGTCGGCGGATGTAGCGATGCAGGGCTTTTTCATCCAGGGTGTCGACGTAGTCCAGCAGGCTGGTGCAATGCAGATAGAGGACGGCGGTGTCCCGGTAATTCTCGTCCCGGGGTGCCGGGCTGCCGCGGGCCCGCAGCAGGGTCAGGGGCAGCCGCTCCACCCGGCCGGCGAGCTGTGCGAGTTCGTTCTCCGGCAGCTGCTCAAGCGGGCTGTCCTCCAGTGCCAGTGCATCGGCATGCTGCTTCAGTGGGAGCGCCAGCCAGCGTTGGCCGGCGTAGCGGGTCAAGGCGTAGGTCAGCATCGACAGCAGTACGGCCAGCCCCAGCAGGCTGAACAGAAAGCGCAGCCGTTCGGTCTGGGCCCCCTCGGTATTGATGGCGATGACAATCTCGCCCGCGGTATCGCCGCCGATGCGCACCGGCGACCGATAGTAGGCCACTGGACCGGCGCCGACCTCGCCGGCCTGTCCCAGAGCGCGGCCCTCGACATCATAGAGACTGACTTGCTCGGCGGAGGCAGATTCCTGGAATCGGTGCAGTGAGGCTGCAACGCTGAGCAGGTCGCCGGTTTCCAGGGCCGTGCTGATGCGCCGGGAAATCTGCTGTGCGAGGGCATTCCCGAATCCGGCCTGCTGGGCCTGCTGCATGTGGCGGTTGGAGATGTCTGCCATGGAGACCAGTGCCAGGCTGATGATCAGGCAGCCGACTGCGGCGATCACCCCCAGTTGAGTGGCAAGGCTGGCCTCGCGAATACGTTGCGGCACGCTGCTGGAGACTCCCTGGGCAGAAAAGGCCCGAGTATAAACCATGCCCGCTGCCGGGTGGCGTTTCGCCGGGTGGGCGCTACAGGTAGAATAGCCGCCTCTGCAGTCAGCGGGAAAGTTATAGACAGTGAATGCCATCACCCTGCTCACCCTGTCCGGTGAGGATCGCCCCGGAATAACTGCCGCCGTGACCGAGATCCTCGCCAGCCACGGGGTCAATGTCCTGGACATCGGGCAGGCGGTGATTCACGCCACCTTGTCCATGGGCTTGCTGCTGGAGCTGCCGGAGGGTGCCAACCGCTCCGCGCTGGTGGCGGCGCTGCAGGGCTTTGCCGCCGACAAGGGGCTCCAGCTGCGCTGGCAGGATGTCCAGGCCAACAGCTACAACAGCTGGGTGGAGGCCCAGGGCCGGCCGCGTTACATCACCACCCTGCTGGCGAGAAAAATCACTGCCGACCAGCTGGCCCGGGTCACCGCCGTGTTTGCCCGGCACGATATCGGCATCGACGGCATCACCCGGCTCTCCGGCCGCGTGCCCGTGGGTGAGCTGCCGCCGCAAAGCAAGGCCTGCGTCGAATTCACACTGCGCGGCCCGCTGCATGACCTCACGGCCTTTCGCCGCGAACTGCTCGAGGTTGCCAGCGAGCTGGACGTGGATCTGGCCTTTCAGGAAGACACCATGTACCGGCGCAATCGACGTCTGGTCGCGTTTGACATGGACTCAACCCTGATCGAGGCGGAAGTCATCGACGAGCTGGCCCGTCTCGCCGGCGTGGGGGAGCAGGTCAGTGCAATTACCGAACGCGCCATGCGCGGAGAGCTGGATTTCCAGGCCAGCTTCCGCGAGCGGGTGGCGCTGCTGCGCGGCCTGTCCGAAACCGCCCTCGAGGAGGTTGCCCGGGGCCTGCGCATCACCGAGGGTGCCGAGCACCTGATTGCCACCCTGAAGGCACTGGGTTACCGCACGGCAATACTCTCCGGGGGCTTTACCTATTTTGCGCGCGGCTTGCAGGAGCGCCTGGGTATCGATTACGTCCACGCCAATGATCTGGACATCGAAAATGGCGTGGTTACCGGCAGGGTGAGCGGCGAGATCGTTGATGGTCAGCGCAAGGCAGCCCTGTTGCGGGAACTGGCGCGACGCGAGGGAATCGACCTGCAGCAGGTGATTGCGGTGGGGGACGGGGCCAACGACCTGCCCATGCTGAGTATCGCCGGGCTGGGTGTGGCGTTCAGGGCCAAGCCCCTGGTGCAGCAGTCCGCCGAGCAGTCGATTTCCACGCTGGGGCTGGATGCCATCCTCTATCTGCTGGGGATTTCCGACCGCTACCAGCCACCCCGGGATTCGGCCGGGTAGCGGTGAATTCTGGTCCCAGGCTGTCGGGCGTGATCAGATATCAGTCCACAGGGACTTGAATGGAGAGCCAGGCAGGGTCTGTCGGTCCGCCTCGCCGGCTTCGTCCGTGTGCGACTCGCGCAGCACCCGGTAGTCGAACTGGCTGAAGGTGGCGGTGGCAGCAAGCTGGCGCTGCAGGCGGATGCGCAGTTCCTCCCCGTGGCGTTCCAGGCGCAGTTTCTGGCCTTCGCGAAAGCCGCTGCGTGGCGTAATCAGGGTGTTGGGCTGGCCGACCAGCTTGATTTCGGGTAGCAGCAGAACCCGGATCGGGGCCGACTCCCCACCCTGGTTGTTCTGAATATGGGCGCCATAGGGAATGGCGCCCGGGCTGAGCAGCTCGACCCCCACCATGGTGCCGGCGCCCTGGAGCGAGCTGATCCAGCGTATCGCCGCGACCAGCCAGTTTCCGTGGCCTTCCTCGCGCAGGCTGAGAACATCGCCGGTGCGGATATCGCCGGGCAGGTCGTCGTCCCAGGCGAGACAGTAACCGCCGGGGCTGGCGTTGACTGCCTGTACGCGGTACTCCGGGTAGCGCTCCCTGGCTGACAGCTGGGGTGGCTCGTCGTCCAGCAGTTCTTCGGCAACCAGCGGCTCGATGGGGATGGCCCCGGGGGCCTCCTCGTCGGGACTGGCGGTTTTTTCGCCCTGGTGAATGTCGCGTGGATTAATGGTCTCCCAGGGGTCGTGGCGGTGCTGGTCGACGAGGAAGGGGTTGCCGGCAACCCGGGCATCGGCCGACGGCTCGTAGTCCCGGCCATGCAGAACCTGCTCGAAGGTCAGCTCCCCCGCGCAGTGGTAGTGAGCGCTGCTCAGGCCGACCCCAACCCAGAGCTCGCCGCGAAAGGGGCTGCGGTTGAAATTGCGCATGCTGACCGATGAGAGCGACTCAATCACGTGCTGCAAAATATTGCTGTGCAGGCGCGTGTCCTGATCGAATACCAGCCCTTTGCCGCCCTCTTCCTGGTCGCGCTCGGCCAGCCGGCGCAGTGCGGCGACCAGGGGTTCGGTGTCGAGTGTGCGCAGCTGCTTGCTGTCGCTGCCGCTTACCGCCGAGGCATAGACTGGAGGCTGGTCGCTGTCCAGGTCGATGGCAAACAATCCGCTGCTGGGGTGGAAGGGCAAGACGCGGACGTTGTGGCTCCATTCCCGGAGCCCACGGTGTATGGCCGACAGGTCGCTCTGGCGCAGCTGGTTGGGCTTGCAGCAGGCCAGTAGCAGAGGAGCGGCGTAGGTTGCCGTGATGGTGGTGTGTTCACCCAGGCGCCCAATGACCGGCAGCTGGGTCAGTTGCTGTCGTTCGGCCAGGGTATAGAGCTGGTGCAGTGTAAACCAGGCGCGATTATCGCTGTCCTGGTACAGCTGGAAGGCTTGCAATTGCTTGCAGCCAACCAGGCAGAGCGCACGCTGCAGGGCCTCACAGGCCAGCCGGGCGGGGTTGGTACCCTGGATGCTGTGGCGGTCGCGGATAGCGTGGAGAGCGACCAGGGTATAGCCGGTGGCGGCGAGACCGTAGAGCTGGTCGCTGAGCTGGGCAATTTGCCGCGGCTCCTCGGGCAGCACCAGGGGCTGGTTGAGAAAGCGCCGGGACAGCGTCTGCGTGGCAACCTGCAGCGCCGGCCGCAGGATTTCCAGCAGCTGGTGGCGCAGGTCGGGCGCCGCGGGGCTGCGATTGAGCTCGTCGAACACCGCCTTGAGGCGCAGGGCCACTTCCCGGGCATTGGCCACGGGGAGAGCGCTCACCCAGGCCCTGGCGCCGTCCGCGGAAAGCGGGAAAGCGGTAAAGCCCGGCAGGTCCTGGCGCGGAATTCTGAGCTTGATTGGATTGCCTTCGCTCATGGCTGGTCTGCGTGTCCCGGCAACGGATGTCCCATATCTGTTCACAGGTTAGCCCAGTTTCTTTGCCGGGTGCCAGAAGAAAGTGCGGGAACCCGGGTGGGCTGCGTCCCGCCGCCTGCTGCGGTATGATTGCGCCCCATTTCAAATTTTGTGAAAGACAACCCATGGCGACGTTTTCTACCAATGAATTTCGCTCCGGCCTCAAGGTGATGCTGGATGGCGATCCCTGCAATATTCTCGAGAACGAGTTTGTCAAACCCGGCAAGGGGCAGGCCTTCAACCGCGTGCGGCTGCGCAACCTGAAGACCGGTCGTGTCTGGGAGCGCACCTTTAAATCCGGTGAGTCGCTGGAGGGTGCCGATGTCATGGATCGCACCATGCAGTACCTCTACAACGACGGTGAGTTCTATCACTTCATGGAACCGGATACCTTTGAACAGCACCAGGCGGATGCCAAGGCAGTGGGTGACGCCCACTTGTGGCTCAAGGAGCAGGAAACCTGTGAAGTCACCCTGTACAACGGCACGCCGCTGTCGGTGACCCCGCCGAATTTCGTCGAGCTGGAAATTGTCGAGACCGACCCCGGCCTCAAGGGCGATACCGCGCAGGGTGGCAGCAAGCCCGCCACACTCAGCACCGGCGCCGTGGTCAAGGTCCCGCTGTTCATTACCACCGGTGAGGTCATCCGTGTGGATACCCGCACTGGCGAGTACCAGAACCGCGTCAGCAAGAGCTGAGCCGGTTCCGCGGTGACTGACTGGCAGCCCGTTGCCGCGACGGAAGCGCTGCGGCAGCGGGCGGATCTCTATGCCCTGCTCCGCCACTTCTTTGCCGAGCGCGGCGTGCTGGAGGTGGAAACGCCGCTGCTGGCCTCCTGCGGCGTGACGGACCCGTCCCTGGAACCCCTGCTGGTTACTGGGGGCCTACCCCCCGGCGAGTCCCGCCGCTTTCTCCAGACCTCCCCCGAATACGCCATGAAACGACTGCTGGCGGTCGGAAGTGGTCCCATTTATCAGCTGGGCAAGGCCTTCAGGGCCGCCGAGGTCGGGCGTCGGCATAACCCGGAGTTCACGTTGCTGGAGTGGTACCGGCCCGGCTTCAGCCTGGAACAGCTGATCGAGGAGGTGGCCGAACTGGTCGTTGCGGTGCTCGGGCGGCGCGCGTGGCGGGTCTTCAGCTATCGCGAGCTGTTCCAGTCTGCCCTGGGTCTGGACCCTTTCACGGCGAGCCTGGAGACCCTGCAGCGCTGTGCCCGCGAGCGGGTGGACACCGGCTCCCTCGAGGGCGGCCGCGATCTCTGGCTGGACCTGTTGCTGACTCACGCGGTGGAGCCCTGGCTGGCCGGGCAGGGCGTCTGTTTCGTGACTGACTACCCGGCCAGTCAGGCGGCCCTGGCACAACTGAGAGAGCGCGATGGCCACTGGGTCGGCGAGCGTTTCGAGCTTTACGTGGATGGACTGGAACTGGCCAACGGCTACCACGAACTGGCGGATGCTGCGGAGCAGCGCCAGCGTTTCCTTGAGGACAATTGCCGTCGCCGGGAAGCGGGCTTGCCGGAATACCCCCTGGATGAACACTTGCTGGCGGCCCTGGGCAGTGGCCTGCCCGATTGCAGTGGCGTGGCCCTGGGAGTCGACCGTCTGTTGATGTGCCGGGTCGGGGCGTCAGATATCCGCAGCGTCCTGGCCTTTGACTGGGCGCGTAGTTGAGCCCCCGTCGAGGACCGCCGGGCCGTAGCCCTCGATAAATTCCCGCGGCATGCGCCGCGGTCGTCCCGTGCTGATCTCGATGCAGGCGAAGCGCATGGCTCCGCGCAGCAGGGTGGCGCCGTCGACGGGGCGGATAATCTGAAAGCGGCGCAGCATAGTCAGGCGCCGGTCCCAGTCGACGATCCAGGTGGCTACCGCGAGGGTTTCACCGGCCTGTGAAGCTCTCAGATAGTCCCATTCGCTGCGGGTGATGGCCATGGCGCGGTCAAGCCGGCGATAGCTGTCCAGGTCCAGGCCCAGGCTCACCGAATGCGCCCAGGCAACGCGCTCGCACCACTTCACATACACCGTGTTGTTGGTGTGCTGCAGGCCGTCGATGTCGGTGTCTGCGACAGTCACAGACTGTACAAAGGGCGCCGGGTAATCCCAGTCGAGACTGTAGGCATCCATCGCTGTCACACCAGCACCTCGTGCTCCGGTTCCAGCGGTTTCCAGGCGATGTTCAGGGCGGCATAGAGCAGCGCCAGCAGGGGGCAGGCTAGGTTGAAAAACGCATAGGGGGCATAGCTCAGGGTGGCCACGCCCAGGGTCCCGGCCATGTAGGCGCCGCAGGTATTCCAGGGAATCAGTGCCGAGGTCAGGGTCGCCGAATCTTCCAGGGTGCGCGAAAGGTTGAGCCGGGAGAGGCCCTGTCGCTGCCAGGCCTTGCTGAACATGCGCCCGGGCAGGGCAATGCTGATGAACTGGTCAGCAGCCAGGATATTGGTGCCGATGCAGGTGCCGACGGTTGTCCCCACCAGTCCGAACAGCGAGTGCACGCCGCGCAGGGTCAGGTTGAGCAGGTGTTCGAGGATGCCGGTGCGCTCCAGCACGCCACCGAAACCCAGGGCACAGATGATCAACCAGACGGTGTTGAGCATGCTGCTCATGCCGCCCTTGCTGAGCAGGGCATCCAGGAAGGTATTGCCGCTGTCAGCGGTATAGCCGTCGAAGAGACTGATCCAGACACCCTTGAGGAGGACCAGCGGTTCGCCGCCTTCCCCGGCCAGCTGGCGTACCGCCTCGGGCTGGAAGACCAGGGCAAAACCGGCGCCCAGCAGTGAGCTGATGATGATGGCCGGAAAGGCCGCCACCCGCTTGTAGACCAGGGCCAGCATCACCAGCAGGGGCAGCAGCAGGTGGGGGCCGATGGCAAACTCGCGTGCCAGGCTCGCCTGCAGTGCTTCGATCTCCTCCGGCGTGGCGGCTTCGCCGCCGCCCATCAACAGGAACAGCAGCAGGGCGATCGCGAAGCCGGGTACGGTGGTCCACAGCATGTGGCGGATATGGTCAAACAGGTCGACGCTGGTGGCGGCCGCAGCCAGGTTGGTGGTGTCGGAGAGCGGCGAGAGCTTGTCGCCGAAGTAGGCCCCGGAGACAATGGCACCGGCGGCAATGGCCGGTGACAGGTCGAAGCTGCCGGCGATGCCCATCAGCCCGATGCCGAGCGTGCCGGCGACGGTCCAGGAGCTGCCGATGCTGACCGCAACGATGGCGCAGATCACCGCGCTCGCGGCGTAGAAAATCCCGGGATTGAGAATCTGCACCCCGTAGTAGATCATGGCGGGAACGGTCCCGCCCAGGATCCAGGTGCCGATGAGCATGCCCACTGAGAGCAGAATCAGCATGGGGCCCAGTCCCAGGCTGATACCCGCGACCAGCCCCTCCTGGCACTGGGCCCAGCTGAGCCCTGTGCGCATGCCCACCAGGGCAGTCACGCCGGAGGCCAGTATCAGGGCGATCTGGTTGGCGCCATAGGAGGAGTCGGCGCCAAACAGGTAAACCGACAGGGCGAGCAGGGTCGTAAGGAAGATGATGGGCAGCAGGGCAAGTCCGGTGGACAGGCCCGGTTTGGCAGTTTCCGCGACAGCGTCTTTCACGGGGGCAGGCTCGCTCGGTGGTTCGGCGCCTAGCGTAGCACAGGCCCGGCTCCCGGACAGAAGCAGCTCCAGGGAGTGGCAGTGACATGCAAGATCTCGACAGGGAAAGATCCCCGCGGGCGGCGCGGCTGGGCGGGCTGGCCGCCGAATCCCGATTGATCCGCCTGGAGCGCTCTTCGTCCTGATTGAACTACCCCCCACCTACTACCGCGACAATTTCCAGCGCCTGTGCGAAGGCGTGGAAGCGCTGTACGCCGACCTGTTGTCGGAGGATGAACAGGGCCTGATCGACAGTTGGCGGTTCTGCTCGCCGCCGGCTCAGTGCCTCTATGTGCGCCTGGTTTCGCGGGCCGGCCCCTGGTTCCGTGTGGATCGGCTCGATTATCCAGAGATTCCCGACCTGCCCGAGGCCCTGGCGGAATTGCTGGAAAAGGGCCTGTTGGCGCGTGCCGATGCGCTGGATATGGATGCCCTGGGCCCGCTGTTCACCCTGCCCGAGTGGCGGCGGGCCTTCGCTGACGAGACCGCGCTACCCGCGTCGGCCAACAAGTCGGCGCTGCTCGAGGCAGTGTCGGCACTGGACCTGGGTGACGGCGAACTCCAGCGGCGCCTGGCGGGGAGTCAGACGATTGTCGCACCCTGTGGTGCCGAGGCGGTCGAGGTCCTGCAGTTGCTGTTTTTTGGCAATCGCCGGCAGGGCCTGACCGACTTTGTCCTCAGCGACCTGGGGGTGGCCCGCTACTACCCCTACGCCCTCGACCGGCAGCAGCGACTGTTTGCCAGCCGCGCCGCGCTGGACGAGTACCGGCATTTTGGTCTGTTGGCGGACGCCGCCTGGCTGTTGCGGGAGGCGGGCGATGGCGAGGGTCTGGCCGGGCTCGGCGAGCTCCTGCTGGAGGACTGGCCCCGTCATTCGCCGAGCCAGCGGCGCTACTGGCGCCTGCTGAATCGCGTGGCCCGTGAGCTGGAGCGGCACGGCCTGCTGCCTTTGGCCGCCACACTCTATCGTCACAGCCAGCTCCACCCCGCCCGGGAGCGTCTGGCCCGGACGCTGGAGCTGAGTGGCGATCCGGCAGGTGCCCTGGCAGAGTGCGAGGTGATGCTCGCGTCCCCCTGGAACGAAGCCGAGCTGGATGCGGTCCGGCGCATGCGCCCCCGCCTGTTGCGACAGCTGGGCCGACCCGCACCCCCGGCGCGCCGGGACCGCTTCGACACCCGCGATATGCTCCTGCCTCCCTGCGGTGAGCGCGTCGAGCTGGCAGCAGCGCGAGCCTTGGAAGCGGAGTGGGCCGAGGTGCACTATGTCGAGAACCAGTTGCTGAACGGCCTCTTTGGTCTGGCCTTCTGGGACGTCATTTTCGCGCCAGTGGCCGGCGCGTTTCACAATGCTTTCCAGGCAGTGCCCGCGGATATGTACGAGCCCGACTTTCGCGAGCGGCGGCGGGAGCTTCTGGCCCGACGACTGGAGGAGTTGCGCAGTGGTGATTTGCGCGCGCAGTTACTGGCCACCTGGGACCGCTGCGAAGGCTACCAGTGTCGCTGGGTGGCCTGGCGCTACCTGTCCCGGGACCTGCTGGCGCGCAGCCTCGATTGCCTGCCCCCCAGGGTGTTGCTGGCCATCTGGGAGCGGCAGCTGTTTGATCCGGCGGAGAATCGCCGCGGCTTTCCCGATCTGCTGGCCCTGGACGAGCGTCCGGGGGAATACCGCTTCTACGAGGTCAAGGGCCCGGGCGACCAGTTGCAGGACAGTCAGCGGCGCTGGCTGCGTTTTTTTGCCCGGGAGGGTATTCCCGCCCAGGTACTGCGTGTGAGCTGGAGCGATGACTGAAGTCGCGGTCAGCGTGCGTTTCCTGGCGCAGTTCTGTCATCGCAGCGGCGATATCGATCTGCGCTTTACCCCGTCGCCCACCGGGCAGGAGGGCACGGCCGGGCATCAGCGCCTGTACCGCCGTCGCCCTGCCAGCTATCTTCCCGAGTTCCCCGTGGATTATGTCGACGCCGAGGCAGTCGGCCTGTCACTCCGCGTGCGCGGTCGCGCCGATGGCTACGACCCCCAGCGAGGGCTGGTGGAGGAGATCAAGACCTGTCGTGTCGATCCGGCCCGCTTGCCGGTGCCGCTGACCCGCCTGCACCTGGCCCAGGCCCGACTCTACGCAGCCATCATTGCCCGCAGCGAAGACCTGCCGGGCCTGCGGGTGCAGCTCACCTGGCTGCGGCTGGATGACGACAGTGAGCACCCGCTGGAGGAGGACCTGAGCCGGGGTGAACTGGAGGATTTTCTTGACGACACCCTGCAGCGCTACCGCCAGTGGCTGGCGCAGCTGGAGGCGCGGCGCCAGCGGCGCGACGAGAGTCTGGCTCGCTTTGCCTTCCCCTACTCCGAGTTTCGCCCCGGACAGCGCGCCATGGCCGAGCGGGTCTACAAATGTGTTCACGGCGGCGGCCGCCTGCTGCTGGAGGCGCCCACCGGTATCGGCAAGACCGCGTCGGTGCTCTACCCCGCCCTGCGCGCCCTGGAGCGCGGGCTGCACGACTGTGTGGTCGTGGCCGCCGCCAGAGTCAGCGGCAGGCGCGCGGTGGAGGATACCGTGGCGCACTTCGTGCAGCGGGGCTATCGCGGCAGCGCCCTGACGCTGACCGCCAAGGAGTCGATCTGCTTTTCCCCAGGCAAGGCCTGTCACGGCGACGACTGCCGCTATGCCCGCGGCTACTACGACCGCTTGCCTGCCGCGCGGGAAGCGGCTTTGGCAGCCGAACAGCTGGACCGCTCCGGGGTGGAAAGACTCGCCCGGGAGCACACCCTGTGCCCCTGGCAACTGGCTCTGGACCTGGCGCCGTGGATGGAGCTGCTGGTCGCCGATCTGCACCATCTCTACAGTCTGACTCCGGGGCTGCTTGACCGTCTGGTGGATAGCGGCCGGCGCTGCACGGTACTGGTGGATGAGGCTCACAACCTGCCTGAGCGCGCTCGCCAGATGTACGCGGCAGAGCTGAGCCGCGGCGCCCTGCGCCAGGCGCTGGCGGAGGCGCCGGCCGTCTTGCGCAGCAGTCTGCGACGCGTGGACCGCGTATTGATGGCCTTGCACGATGGCGCCCAGGCCGAGAGTTGGCTGGATACCCCTCCCGAGGATCTGCTCGAAAGCCTGCAGCGGGCGTCCGACGCGGTGGCAGAGCAACTGGCCCGGGACGCCTTCCTGCTGCAGCGTTTGCCGGCCCTGCGCGAATGGTATTTCGCCCTGCTGCAGTGCCTGCGGGTACAGGCCTGCTGGGGTGGGGAGTATCGCCTGCAGGTAACGCGACAGCTGTCGGGTCGCTTTCACCAGGTGGTCCTGCGCTGGCACTGCCTCGACCCGGCGCGCCTCCTGGCGGAGCGCCACGGCCTGCTGCACGCTCTGGTGGTTTTCTCGGCGACACTGTCCCCGCGTCACTGGGCACTGGCCAGCCTGGGGCTGGCGCCGGACACGGTATCCTGGTCGGCGGACTCGCCCTTTGACAGTGAGCAGCTCTCGGTGGAGCTGGCGACCCACATCGACACGCGCTATCGCGCGCGAGCCGGAAGCCTGCCGGATCTCGGGAGCCTGCTGGCCGACTGGCTGGCCACAAACGCCGGCAACTGCCTGCTGTTTTTCCCGTCCTACGGTTACCTGCAAGCCACACTTGCGGATCCGCTCCTACAGGCGGCCCTGTCCTCCCGGCAGCTGTGGGTGCAGGCGCCAGGCCAGCCTGCGGCAGAACATGCCGAGCTCCTCGCTACCCTGGACAGGCGCCGGGATGTCGCCGCCTTCTGTGTGCTTGGCGGCGCCTTCAGTGAAGGTATCGATCTTCCCGGTGACCAGCTGAGCTCCGTGGTTATTGTCGGTCTCGGCCTGCCCCAGCTAAATGCCCTGCGCGAGCAGCTCAGAAGCCATTACCAGCACCAGGGCATGGACGGCTACCGTTACGCTTACCTTTACCCCGGTCTGCAGAAAGTCAGCCAGGCACTCGGTCGCGTGATTCGCAGCAGCAGTGACCGCGGCAGTGCCCTGTTGATCGACACCCGCTACGCCCAGCGGGAGGTCCGCGCGCTGCTCCCACCCGCCTGGCACTACACCATCCGCAGCGACTGACGGCCCACGACTCTCTTCATGGAAGGTCCGTGCTCCAGTGGATACAGTCCTTTTTGGGACACGCTGTGAATACGTCCCTGTACGCTCGTTGCCGGCCGTCCCTGGCCGGCGACGGTCCCAAAAAGGACTGTATCCACTGAAGCACTCAGTGCCAGTAGCGAGCTCGTGTGGGTTGTCAGCCGGCACTGAGTGCGGTGCCCGTATTGCGCGCTTTGGGACCGTCGGCGACAGGGATGTCGCCGTCGAGCTTACAAGGACGTATTCACAGCGTGTCCCAAAGCGCGCAATACGGGCGGCGCACGGAGCTAGCCAGGAAGCCGTGCGTGCGGTCAGGCAGCTGGTCTGTAGCCGGGCTTGGCCAGGGTCAGTTGCACCGTGCTGATGATGCGCTCCCGGAAGCCACCTTCGCAGTAACACAGGTAAAACTCCCACATGCGGATGAAGCGCTCGTCGAAACCCTGGCGGCGCACGGCGTCCAGCTGGGCCAGGAAGCGTTCGCGCCAGCAGGCCAGGGTGCGGGCGTAGTCCAGGGTGATGTCGCGCAGGTGGACCATCTGCAGGTCGGTGTGCTCGGCGACGTTGTCGGCAATCACCGCCAGGGAGGGCAGGCAGCCGCCGGGGAAGATGAAGCGCTTGATGTAATCGACATTGTCGCGCGCCTGGCGGTAGCGCTGGTCGGCGACGGTGATCGCCTGCAAGGCCATCTTTCCCGCAGGCCTCAGCAGCGCGCTGCAGCGGGCAAAATAGTCGGCGTAGAACTGATGCCCCACGGCCTCGATCATTTCCACCGAGACCAGCTTGTCGTACTGCCCCTGGAGCAGGCGGTAGTCCTCGCAAAGTACCTCGATGCGTTCTTCCAGGCCCAGTTCGCTGACCCGCTGGCGGGTGTAATCGTATTGCTCCCGGGAAATGGTAGTGGTAGTGACCCGGCAGCCGTAATGCTGCGCGGCGTGGATGGCCATGCCGCCCCAGCCGGTGCCGATTTCCAGCAGGTGGTCATCGGGACCGAGTTCCAGCTGCTGGCAGAGGGCATCCAGTTTGGCCACGGAGGCCTGCTCCAGAGTCTGCCCGGGTTCCTCGAACAGCGCCGAGGAGTACATCATGGTCGGGTCGAGGAACAGGCGGAAGAAGTCGTTGCCGAGGTCGTAGTGGGCGGCGATATTGCGACGGGAGCCGCTGCGGGTATTGCGGTTCATGCCGTGGGCCAGCTTCAGACTCAGTCGCAGCAGCCAGGACTGGCGGGCCTCCATCGCCTCCATGGTGGGGAGGTTGGCGGAGAACAGGCGGGTGACCGCAGTCAGATCGGGGCTGCTCCACTCCCCCTCGATATAGGCCTCGCCCGAGCCAACGGTGCCGTGGGTGAGTACCCGGGCGTAGACCGCCGGATTGTGGACGCGCACTTCAGCGTGCAGTCCGCTGGGGCAGTCGGTCTGACCGACGTGGAAGACCTGGTCACCGTCGTGAATGGTCAGGCTGCCGACAGAAAAGTTGTCGAGCACCCCCAGCAGTAGTCGCCGCGCCAGTCCCGTATTGCTCCAACGACGACGGGGGCGGGCCTGCAGTCGGATGTCGCTGACACTCACATCACTCATTGCTCAAACTCCAGTGCTTTTCTTTGTTCCGGGGTGCGAGTGGAAGGGCACCCGTTTCAGGAACAGGCGCAGGGCCTGCCAGTAAATGCCCAGTGCTACCTTGCCCGTCATCAGGGGGTAGCGCCAGAGTATGCGGTTCAGGCTGCCCGCCGTTAGGGGCTGAGCCTGCAGGTCGAGGGTGGCATCGAACACCTTGCCCTCGTCGGTGTGGTTCTCCAGGTGTATGGACAACTGCTCCCCCGGGGTGTTGCTGCGCCAGTGGTAGCGCATGGCCATGGGGTTGAAGGGCGACACGTGAAAGCATTTGTCGAACTCGGAGCGCAGCCATTGGCCCGCCGCGGGCCCCGGCAGCACATAGCTGTGGCGTTCAGCCCAGGGGGTGTTGGTGACCTCGGCCACCAGGTACTCGAGCCGAGTCTCGTCTTCGCTGAAGCAGTAGTAACAGGCCAGCGGGTTCATCTGCAGCCCGAAGTAGCGCAGGTTGGCGAGTAGATAGATCGGGCCACGGGGGTGCTTGCCTGTCGCTTCCTCCACGCGCTGTCGCACGGCTTCCTGCAGGGGAACGTCGGGGTCGCCGAGGAAGTCGCTGCGGCGAAAGCAGGCGGGTGCACGGCCCCGGGCCGACCATAGCCAGCGGCCATCAAACAGCTCGGGCAGCTCGTCCAGGCAAAGATAGGGCATGAATACTCGATAGGCGAAGCTGTGTTCCCGCGGGAGGAAGCGGCGATGCCGTAGCGTGCCCAGGTAGAGCCTCGATTTCACGCTGCTGCCCTGCCCGCTCCGCCGATGCCCTCGACCACCCGGAGTGCACTGACCACGCCATCTTCGTGGAAACCGTTGTGCCAGTAGGCGCCGCAATACCAGGTGTTGCGCACACCATTGATTTCCCCCCAGCGCTGCTGGGCGTCGATGCCCGCGAGGGAAAAAACGGGGTGATCGTAGCGAAACTCGCCGAGAATCCGGTTGGGGTTGATCGCGTCCCTGTCGTTCAGGGTGACACAGAAGGTCTCCGGGGCGTCCAGGCCCTGCAGGATGTTCATGTTGTAGGTCACCACGGCGCGGCCACTGTCCACCCCCAGGCGGTAATTCCAGCTCGACCAGGTGCTGCGCTTGCGCGGCAGCAGGCGTGTATCCGTGTGCAGGATCACGTCGTTGGCCTGATAGGGCAGCGCGCCGAGGATCTGTCTCTCGTCCCGGCTGGGGTCGGCCAGCAGGCCCAGTGCCTGATCGGAGTGGGTCGCGACCACGACCTGGTCGAAGCGAAAGCTGCGGCCGTCCTCCAGCGTCAACGCTACGCCGTCTGCTTGCCGCTGCACGTGCTTCACGCGGGCGCGTGTGTAAATGCGCTCCTCGAAGCGCTGGCACAGGGGGCGCAGATATTCCCGGGAGCCGCCCTCGATGACGCGCCACTGGGGTCGCTGCTTGACCGAGAGTAGCCCGTGATTACGAAAGAAACGCACAAAGAACTCGACCGGAAATTCCCGCACGCTGGCACAGTCGGAGGACCAGATGGCCGAAGCCATGGGGACCAGATACTGCTCGGCGAAGGGCTCGCCGTAGCCGCGCCTGTCGAGGTAGTGACCGAGGGTTTCCCCTGCCGCGAGTTGCCCGCCTTCCAGGTCGGCGACGGCTTCGCGATTGAAGCGCAGGAGGTCCCGGATCATGCCGAGGAAACGCGGGGAGACCAGATTGCGACGCTGGGCAAACAGCGTGTTCAGGCTGCTGCCGGAATACTCCAGCCCGCTGCGCTCATCGCGCACGCTAAAGCCCATGGACGTAGGTTTGCTCGGTACGCCGAGCTCGTCGAGCAGGGCTATGAAGTGTGGATAGGTCCAATCGTTATAAACGATAAAGCCGGTATCCACGGCGTAGCGACGGGTGCCGAGGCTCACGTCCACGGTGGCGGTGTGGCCACCGATGCGCTCGCCGGCCTCGAACACGCTGACCCGGTGCTCGCGGCTGAGATAGTGGGCACAGGTCAGGCCAGATATTCCCGAGCCGATAACGGCAATGTCCAAGGCGGACCTCCTGGTGGGGGCGCGGCGCGGCCGCATTATTGGTTGACTTGTGCCTGATTACGCGCCTTGTCCGGCCGTGGATCACGCTCCGTTCCATCGAGCGGACGGGCCCCGTCCGGGACACGTCCCGGGAAACCCGCGGTAACTGATCCAGCCGCATGTTGCCAGCGTATACTCGGCACAAGTCAAAAGGAAGGGTGCAAGCGTGGAGGATTCACGGGAAGCGGGGACCGGCCAGGCGATCGACGCGTCGGGACGCCGCGTCGACGAGTGGAGTGAATGTCTGGTGCTGATCGGCAGCAACCAGGACCGGGCGGCTTTTACACGCCTTTTCCGGCATTTCGCCCCACTCATCAAGGCCTTTGCCCTGGCGGGTTCCAGTCTGTCGGCTACCCATGCCGACGAGCTGGTACAGGAGGTTATGTTGAAGATCTGGCAGAAAGCCGGGGCCTACGATCCCCGCAAGGCGGCGGCGAGTACTTGGGTCTACACCATCGCCCGCAACTGCAGGACGGACATGTTCCGGCGCCTGCAGAAATTCGATACGCCGCTGGCGGCCGAGGACTTTACCCCGGAGCAGGACGACGAGGAGCCATTGGTGCAGTTGCAGAGCCGCCGCAACCGGGAGCGCATCAAGGCCCTGATGAGCACACTGCCGCCCGACCAGGCGCAGATCCTCGCCAAGGTGTACATGGAAGGCAAGTCCCACGCCGAGGCGGCAAACGACATGGACCTGCCGCTGGGCACCGTGAAGTCACGGGTGCGCCTGGCGCTGCAGAAACTACAGATTCAGATGGAAAGACAATAGCGTTATGGCCAAGTATCACCCCAGTGTCGATTTGTTGACCGAGTACGCCGCGGGCATCCTTCCGCTGGCTCAGGCTGCCTGCCTGTCGGCTCACCTCAATTACTGTGCCCAGTGCCGGCAGCAGACCGCCCAGCTGCAGGATCTCGGTGCCGAGTTGTTTTCCTCTCTGCCGCCGCAGCCGGTGGCGGAGAGCTTGCTGGACAATGTGCTGGCCCGTCTCGACGAGGCACCGCCACTGCGTTACCAGCGGGTGCCCGAGTCGGGCGTGGGCCGCTTGCCGGCCCTGTTGCAGCGTCTTATGCGCGGAGACTTTCGCGAGCTCAGCTGGAAGAAAATTACCCGGTCCCTGCGCATCAGTTACCTGCGCACGGGAGACCCGTCCTTTGAATTTGCGCTCTACCATATCAAGGCGGGGGGACGGATTCCCCAGCATACACATCGCGGCTCCGAGATGACCTTGATCCTCCAGGGGGGCTTCTCGGATGCGCATGGCAGCTATCACGTGGGTGACTTTCTCTACCGGGATGCCGAGGATGACCACGCACCCACGGCGCTGCAGTCCGAAGATTGCATCTGTCTGGCTGTGCTGGATGCGCCCTTGCGTTTCACCAGCTGGAAGTACCGCTGGATGAACCCTTTCCTGCAGCTGCGTCCGGGTTGATCAGCTTGTGTCCGGGCTTTTCGAAGCCCGGACGTTCACCGCATTGGCTCTCTAAATGCCCCTTTTCGGGGCATTTTTCACACTTATAAAGCATAAAACTGGCCAAAACGCCAGGTTTGTGCACCGCGCTGGTGATGATACTATCCGCGGCCTGTACGAAACGTGTACAGTACGCGGCCGCTTTTTGCCTCTTGGGGGGCGAGGGGTCGTAGCGCCGGCACCGAGTGCCCAAGCGCAGTCTCTGTCTGGAAGATACATGGGGTATCCAACACTATGCGTATAGCCATTCCCAGGGAAACCCACCCGGGTGAAAACCGGGTTCCCGTCACACCGGAGGTGGCCAAGAAGCTGGTACGCCTCGGCGCGGAAGTGGAGTTCGAAGCCGGCATGGGGGCCGGTTCGGGTTTTGCCGACCAGGAGTACATCGACGCCGGCGCCACCGTCAGCAATGACCGCGAGGCGCTGTTCCGCAATGCGGATCTGTTGCTCAGACTGCGCAAGCCTCAGCGGGACGAAGTCTCCCTGATGAAGCGCGGGGCGATCCATATCAGCTATCTGGACCCGTTCAACGAGCACGACCTGGTGCGCGCGCTCCAGGAACAGGGCGTGACGGCGATCAGCATGGAGATGATCCCGCGGACCACTCGCAGCCAGAAAATGGATGCCCTGAGTTCCCAGGCCAACCTGGCGGGTTACGTCACGGTACTGCTGGCGGCGACTCACCTGCCCCGTATCCTGCCGATGATGATGACACCGGCGGGTACCCTGAAGCCGGCCAAGGTGTTCATCATCGGTGCCGGCGTGGCCGGCCTGCAGGCAATCGCCACGGCCAAGCGCCTGGGTGCCAAGGTCACAGCCTTCGATACCCGGCCCGTGGTGGCCGAACAGGTGCGCTCACTGGGCGGCACCTTCCTCGAGATCGATCTGGGTGAAACCGGCGAGACCGAGGGTGGCTACGCGAAGGAGCTGACTCCCGAGCAGATCGAGAAGCAGCGCCAGGCGCAGAAAGAGGTTATTGCCAACTCCGACGTGGTCATCACCACGGCCCAGGTGTTCGGTCGCAAGCCTCCGGTGCTGGTGACCCGGGATATGGTCGAAGGCATGCAGCCGGGTTCGGTTATCGTGGACATGGCTGCCGAGACCGGGGGCAATGTCGAGGGCTCGGTGCCCAACGAGACTGTGGACGTCAACGGCGTGACCATTATCGGACAGGGCAACCTGCCCAACCAGGTCTGCCGGGATGCCAGCCAGATGTATGCCAGCAACGTCTTCAACCTGGTGGATGATGTCTGGGACAAGGAAGCGAACAGCTTCAAGATCGACTTCGATCACGACATCCTGCCGGGCTGTGTGATCACCCACGACGGCCAGGTCACCAACGAAACCATCAAGAACATCCTTGAGGGGGGCAACTGACATGGAAGCCGTATTCCTGACTTTTATCCTGGTGTTGTCCATCTTTCTGGGCTTCGAACTGATTCACAAGGTTCCCGCGACCCTGCACACACCGCTGATGTCCGGGGCCAACGCCATTTCCGGTATCACCGTGGTGGGTGCCATCAGTCTGGCCGGTAGCGGACAGCATGATCTGTCCCAGTGGCTGGGCGCGGGTGCCGTTGCGCTGGCAACCATCAACGTGGTCGGCGGTTACATGGTGACCGACCGCATGCTCGCCATGTTCAAGAAGAGAGGGGGTTGATCGTGGGAGGCAATGTTTTGTTTATTCAGATGACCTGGGTCGTCGCGGCGATCCTCTTCATCTTCGGCCTGAAACTGCTGGGCTCCGCGGGCACCGCCCGCAAGGGCAACCTGATGTCCGCCGTGGGCATGCTGCTGGCCATCGTGGCGGCGCTGCTCCAGCAGGGTCTGGAGTTCCAGTGGATCCTGATCGGCTTTGTGGTAGGCGGCCTGATTGGCGCCGCCGCGGCGCGCCTGGTGCAGATGACAGCCATGCCGGAAATGGTGGCGCTGTTCAACGGCTTCGGTGGCATGGCCAGCCTGCTGGTGGGCTGGGCTGCACTCGGTGGTGCCGGCAATACCTTTACCCTGGTGACCATCGTGCTGTCGATTCTGATCGGCGGCCTGACCTTCACCGGTTCGCTGATAGCCTACGGCAAGCTCAGCGAGACCATCGGCAGTGGTGCGGTGACTTTCGGCGGCCAGCAGATCGTCAACAGCCTGATTGTGCTGGGTATTCTGGCCAGCGCGGTGATGTTCTGCCTGCAGCCCGAGAACCACACCTGGCTGTACGTGGTGGTGGGGCTGTCGCTGCTGTTTGGCATCATGGCGGTAATCCCCATCGGTGGTGCCGACATGCCGGTGGTGATTTCGCTGCTGAACTCCTACTCCGGTCTGGCTGCCTGCGCTGCGGGTTTCGCGATCAACAACAACATCCTGATCGTGGCCGGTGCCCTGGTCGGTGCCTCGGGCATCATCCTGACCCAGATCATGTGCAAGGCGATGAACCGCTCCTTGAGCAACGTGCTGTTCAGCGGCTTCGGCAGTGCCGCCAAGGACACCACCACGGTCGAGGGCGAGATCAAGCCGCTGTCCGTGGACGACGCCTTCTACATCCTGGAAGCGGCCACCAGCGTGGCCATCGTCCCCGGCTACGGCATGGCGGTAGCCCAGGCGCAGCATGCGGTGAAGGAGCTCTGTGAACTGCTGGAGTCCAACGGTGCCGAGGTCAACTTCGGTATCCACCCGGTGGCGGGCCGCATGCCCGGGCACATGAACGTGCTGCTGGCCGAGGCGGATGTGCCCTACGACCAGCTCCTGGAGATGGACGATATCAACCCGCGCATGGAAACCGTGGACGTGGCGATCGTTATCGGTGCCAACGACGTGGTCAACCCGGCCGCCCGCGAGGTGGAGTCCAGCCCCATCTACGGCATGCCGGTGATCAACGTGGACAAGGCGCGCACCGTCTTTGTCCTCAAGCGCTCCATGGCTTCCGGCTTCGCCGGTATCGAGAACCCGCTGTTCTACAAGGAAAACACGCGGATGATATTCGGCGACGCCAAGGAAACCCTCAACGGCCTGATCCGCGAGTTCAGCTGATCGGTCGAGCGGCCCGCCTCGGCGGGCCCAGTCTCTCAAGGGCGGGTATTCCCCGCCCTTTTTTTCGCCTGGGCTTTATCCCGCTTTCGAGTCGTTCCCGGCAACCGGGGTGCCTGCTCCGTCGCGGAACTGCAGCTCCGCCAGGCGGGCATATAGCGGGCAGTCGCGCAAAAGGCTCTGGTGGGTGCCGGTGGCTATTACGCGCCCTTCTTCGAGGACAGCGATGCGGTCGACGTGCTGTATGGTCGCGAGCCGGTGGGCAATCACCAGGGTCGTGCGGCCGCGCATGACCTCGCGCAGGGCCTCTTGGACATGGTGCTCGCTCTCGCTGTCCAGGGCGCTGGTGGCTTCGTCCAGCAGCAGAATGCGCGGATTGCGCAGGATGGCTCGGGCCAGGGCAATGCGCTGGCGCTGGCCGCCGGACAGGCGCACCCCCAGTTCGCCCAGGTGGCTGTCGTAGCCCTGGGGCAGTCGCTGGATGAAGTCGTGGGCGTGGGCAGCGCGAGCGGCGGCCTCGACCTGCTCGCGGCTCGCATCCGGCCGTCCGTAGGCGATATTGTCGTGCACACTGGCGGTGAACAGCACCGGTTGCTGGGGCACGATGGCCAGCTGCCCCCGCAGGGTAGCCAGTCGCAGTGTCCGCAGGTCCACGCTACCCAACAGGACCTGGCCCTGATCCGGGTCGTAGAAGCGCTGCAGCAGCTGGAACAGGGTGGACTTGCCGGCTCCTGAAGGCCCGACCAGGGCCAGGCTCTGGCCCTCGGGAACCTCCAGTTCGAGGTCCCTCAGGGCGGGTTTGTCCGCACGGCTGGGGTAGGAAAAGGTGACGCCCTGGAGCCGCAGCCCGGCGTTCGCCGGGGCTTCGCCGCACTCGCCATCGGGCAGCGCACTGCGGGTATTGAGCAGTTCCAGCAGCCTTTCCGCGGCGCCGGCGGCCCGCTGCAGTTCGCCCCAGACCTCGGCGATGGTGGCGAAGCCCATGCCTACCAGCATGGCATAAAACGTGAAGGCCCCCAGCTCCCCCGGACTCATGCGACCGCTGAGAACATCGCTGCCGCCACTCCAGAGCATCGCCGCCATGCCTGAGAACAGCAGCAGGATGGCCAGGCAGACCAGCAGGGCGCGCTGGCGTATCCGCCGCCGCGCAACCTGGAAAGCTCGCTCCACGGCAAGGCCGAAGGCCCGGCTTTCGGCCGCCTCGGCGGTGAAGGCCTGCACGGTGGGCAGTTGCTGGATGATTTCCCCGGCGCGACTGCCGACGTCGGCAATGCTGGCTTGGCTCTGGCTGGAGAGACGCCGCACCCGGCGCCCAAAGATCAGGATCGGCAACAGTACCAGGGGAACCGTGCCGGCGATGATCAGGCTCAGTCGCGGGTTGGTGACGAACATCATCACCAGGCCCCCGCTCAGGGTCAGGCTGCTGCGCAGGGCCATGCTCAGGGAGGAGCCGATAATGGTCTGCAGCAGGCTGGTATCCGTGGTCAGACGGGACATGATTTCGCCGCTGCGATTGTCCTCAAAGTAGGCCGTGTGCAGATGGATGACATTGTCAAAGACCGCCTGGCGCAGGTCGGCACTGACCCGCTCCCCCAGCCAGGACACCAGGTAGAAGCGCAGGAAGGTACCCACCGCCATGGCCGCGGCGATGGCCATGATGAATCCGATGGCCCGACGCAGGTCGCCGGGTGTCCCGCCGGCCAGGCCCTGGTCGATCAGCAGTTGTACCCCCTGTCCCAGGGCCAGGGTGGCGCCTGCGGTGAACAGCAGCGCCACCAGCGCGCCCAGCAGGCGCGCCCGGTAGGGCAGCAGAAAGCGAAAGACCGACAGCAGGGGTGACAGGGAGCGGCCGGGCTTCATTCCGCGCCGTTGTTTTCGCCGCGTTTCTGCACGAAGCGTCCGAAGAAAACGCCCACCTCGAACAGCATCCACATGGGGATCGCCAGCAGCGACTGGGAGATGATGTCCGGCGGGGTGAGCAGCATGCCGAAGATGAAGCAGCCCACGATGATGAAGGGGCGTTTCTTCGCCAGGTCCTCGGGGGTGGTGATACCGGCCCAGATCAGCAGGACCGCGGCGATGGGTATCTCGAAGGCCAGGCCAAAGGCAAAGAACAGCTTGAGGACAAAATCCAGGTAGCGGTTGATGTCGGTCATGATGGCGACATCTTCCGGCCCCACGCTGGTGAAGAAGGCGAAGATCAGGGGGAAGACAACGAAATAGGCGAAGGCGGCGCCGGCGTAGAACAGCAGCACCGACGAGGCCAGCAACGGAATCGCCAGGCGCTTCTCGTGGCGGTACATGCCCGGCGCAATGAAACTCCAGATCTGGTACAGGACGTAGGGTATGGCGACGAAGATCGACGCCACTAGGGTCAGCTTGAAGGGCGTCAGGAAGGGCGAGGCGACTTCCGTGGCGATCATGCTGGTGCCCGGGGGCAGCAGTGCCCGCAGGGGCTGCGAGACAAAGGTATAGATCTCGTTGGCGAAGGGAAACAGGGCAATGAAGACCACCAGTATCGCCAGCAGCGCCCGCAGCAGGCGGTCGCGCAACTCGGTCAGGTGCGCGACCAGCGGCATGGGCTGGTCGTGGGTGTCGTCGCTCATGATCTGCTCTGATCCGGGGCAGTTTCCTGCCGGGGCGTGGGTGCCTCGCTGGCGTCCGTTTGCGAGGCGGGCTCGGTGTCAGCGGGGGGGTGGACCTGCCCGGAGGCGGTGGTGTCGAGGTCGCGTCGGACGCTGTCCAGGCCGGCTTCCACTTCGCGGCTGGCTTCCTGCGCCTGACTGCGGATCTCCGAGCCGGTTTTCTTCAGTTCCTGCATCACGGCATCGTTGTGCAGTTCCTGCTCGACCTCCATGCGGATTTCGTTAAAACCGCGCCGCAGGCGGTGAACCCAGGCCATGACCGTGCGTACGGTGCCCGGCAGGCGTTCCGGCCCGATCACCAGCAGGCTGACCACGGCGATGATCAGCAATTCGGCAAATCCGATATCAAACATGCGGGGTTCCCGGTTCGGGAGGCCTAGGGTTTGGGGTGGCTCCCGTTGCTGGCGTCATCCGCCTGTTCGCTGCGCTGGCCGGGTGCGGTGTCTCCCGCCTCGTCCTTTTCCTTTTCCGGGGCGTCACCGTCGTCCTGCATGCTCTTGCGAAAGCCCTTGATGGCGCTCCCCAGGTCGCTGCCGAGGCCGCGCAAGCGCTTGGTGCCGAAGAGCATGACCACGATGGCCAGGATGATGAGAAGCTGCCAGATACTGATACCGCCGATGCCCATGTCGATCTCCGTTCAGGAATGCTGTTGCCGGGAGGCTTTTTCCTCCAGGCCCGATATGCCCATGCGCTGTTCCAGGCAGCCGAGAACTGCCGCGGCGTCACTGTCGAGGTGGGACAGCATCACCAGGGTGTGGAACCACAGGTCGGCCACTTCGCCCACCAGGGCCTCGCGATCGCCGCTGGCAGCCGCGTCCTTGGCGGCCAGGATCACTTCGGTGGCCTCTTCCCCAACCTTCTCGAGGATCTTGTTGAGGCCCTTGTGATGCAGGCTCGAGACGTAGGAACTGTCCGCAGCTGCCGTCTTGCGCTGGGCGAGTATGGCGTCGAGATGTTGCAGAATATCGTTCATTGACTGGATCCGTACAGCGCTTCCGGCGATTTGATGACCGGCTCGGTGATCTGCCAGTCGCCGTCCTGCCAGCGCCGGTAGAAACAGTGCTGGCGCCCGGTATGGCAGGCAATGCCGCCGATCTGCTCCACCTTTAGCAAGAGTGTATCGCCATCGCAGTCCAGTTGAAGCTCGTGAAGGCGTTGCACGTTGCCGGAGCTTTCCCCCTTGCGCCACAGGGCCTGGCGCGAGCGCGACCAGTACACGGCGCGGCCTTCCGCCAGGGTGAGGGCGAGAGATTCCGGGTTCATCCAGGCCAGCATCAGCACCTGACCGCTTTGCCAGTCCTGGGCAATGGTCGCGACCAGACCCTGGTCATTCCAGGTGACGGCGTCCAGCAGTGGGTTCGGTGATGGTTTCATGGTCTGGATTATCGCACAGCGGCGGCTTCTGGCCTATCTCGCGCTGCCGCGGTCCTCGGGCACCGGCCGCGCCCGGGGCCACAGCAGGGCGAGCCCGGCTGCCAGGGACAGCCAGCTCCACCAGGGCAGGCGCCCCAGGACCTGTGGCTCTGCCAGCAGCGGAAACATGGCCAGCAACAGGGCGAGGACCGCGAGAAAACGGCGGCGGCGCTCGCTGAGCGAGGGGCCTGCCGGGACAAGCTGTCGCCGTGGGTTGGCGCTGGCCACGGGCGCATGCGCGGCCTGCTGCAGGCTGTCCAGTATCGCGTCGGGCACCCGGGGCAACTGTTCCAGCCAGGAGGGCAGTTGCCGCTGCAGGCGGCGGGCCACCTGCTGCGGTGAATAGCGCTCGCGCATCCACTCCTCGAGATAGGGCTGCGCGGTATCCCAGAGGTTGAGCTGGGGGTAGAGCTCGCGCCCCAGGCCCTCGATGTTGAGCAGGGTCTTCTGCAGCAGGACCAGCGAGGGTTGTACCTCCATGTAGAAGCGGCGGGCGGTATCGAAGAGGTAGATCAGCAGCTGGCCGAAGGAGATATCACTGAGGGGGCGCTCGAACACCGGCTCGCAGACCGCGCGCATGGCCGACTCGAAATCCTGCACCCGGGTTTCCGGCGCGACCCAGCCACACTCCACATGCAGCTCGGCCACCAGCCGGTAATCGCGGTGGAAGACCGCCAGCAGATTGCGGGCCAGGTAGTACTGGTCGGCGTCGCTCAGGCTGCCGACAATGGCACAGTCCACCGCGATGTAGCGCGGATCGGCCGGATCGCTGGCGTCGACAAAGATATTGCCCGGGTGCATGTCGGCGTGGAAGAAGTTGTCGCGGAAGACCTGGGTGAAGAAAATTTCCACACCGCGCTCGGCGAGCAGCTTGAGATCCGTGCCCGCGGCGCGCAGGGCGGGGATATCGGTCACCGGGATACCTGAAATGCGCTCGCTGACCATGACGTTGGAGCGGGTGTAATCCCAGTACACCTGGGGCACGTGGACCAGCGGGCTGTCGGCGAAATTGCGCCGCAGCTGCGAGGCATTGGCCGCCTCGCGGCGCAGGTCCAGCTCGTCGAGGATGGTCTGTTCGTAGTCGGCCACCACTTCCACTGGGCGCAGGCGGCGGCCGTCGGACAGGTAGCGGCGCACCAGGCGGGCGATCAGGTAGAGCAGGCCAATGTCCTGGCGAATCACGGCTTCGATATCCGGGCGCAGGACCTTGACCACCACCCGGCTGCCGTCATGCAGCACAGCGCCGTGCACCTGGGCCACCGAGGCGGAGGCCAGTGGCCGGTTCTCGAATTCGGCGAAGACCTGCGCCAGCGGCGCCTCGAGCGCAGTCTCGATCAACGCGGCGGCGCGGCTCTCATCGAAGGGCGCCACGCGGTCCTGCAGGTGGGCGAGGCTGTCGGCGATGTCCGGCGGCAAGAGGTCGCGGCGGGTGGACAGCAGCTGGCCGAACTTGATGAAAACCGGGCCCAGGTCTTCCAGCGCCTGGCGCAGGCGCTCCCCGCGGGGTGTGTCGGTGCTGCCACCCAGCCCCAGGGCGCGCAGTCCCAGCCGGGCCCCGAGCGGCAGGCTCGCCGTATCCAGGAAGGTATCCAGCCGGTGGGTCATGGCGACCCGCAGGATGCGCAGCAGGCGCCGGGCGCGGATCACGAATGCTTGCCTTGCTGGGTGCGGCGGCGCAGGCGGCCCAGCCGCGACTGCAGGCGTTCCACCCGTTGCTGCAGGGCCTGCAGGTCGCGGTAGAAATCCTCGACTTCCTGTCGCGAGGGCGCCAGACGTCCCTCCTCGTGGAGGTATTCCTCGAGCTGTCGCCGCAGGCTGAGGGAGGCTTCGCGGCCGGTGCTGAAGCTGGCGCGCAGGAACACGGCCAGCTGGTGGCCCGCGACATCGCCCAGGACCTCGACCAGCGGGGCCTCCCAGTCCAGCTCCAGCCCGGCGATGATTTGCTGCAGCTGGATCAGGGCGCCGCTGTCCCCCTCGAGCTGCAGGCTGCCGTTGATCAGGGTCGCGGCGGGGTCGTCGGCGCTCGCCAGCTCGGCGAAATCCGAGGCGGCCCCGCGCACCCGCGTCGTGATCGGGCCATCGTACCAGCCGCGCAAGCTCAGACCGTCCCGGCCCGGCAGCAGATAGACACTGACGGCGGGTGCCGTGCAGGCCAGCGCGAAGCACTTGCCTTCCAGCCCGGCCAGGGCCTTGCCGGCCCCTGGGTCGAGGTCGAGGGCGGCATTGACCGCGCGCTCGAGGCCGGCCAGCACCGCGGTCACCAGGGTGGGGTCGAGTTGACTCACGGTCAGGCCTTGAAGCCCCGGTGGAGGGCCACCACGCCCCCGGTCAGGTTATGGTATTCGCAGTTGACGAAGCCGGCGTCTTCCAGCATCCCGAGCAGGGTTTCCTGGTCGGGATGCATGCGGATGGATTCCGCCAGGTACTGGTAGCTGTCGCTGTCCCCGGCCACCAGCTTGCCCATCAGCGGAAGCACACGGAAGGAGTACTGGTCGTAGGCCTTGCCCAGCAGTTCGTTGCCCGGCTTGGAAAACTCCAGCACCAGCAGGCGGCCCCCGGGCCGCAGTACCCGCAGCATCTCGCGCAGGGCCTGGTCCTTGTCGGTGACGTTGCGGAGCCCGAAGGCAATGCTGACACAGTCGAAATGGTCGTCGGGAAAGGGCAGCGCCTGGGCATCGGCCTGAACGTATTCCAGGTTGCCCTGCACCCCGTGGTCGATCAGCTTGTCGCGGCCCACCCGGAGCATGGACTCGTTGATGTCCGCCAGGACCACGCTGCCGGTCTCCCCGACCAGGCGGGAGAATTTCGACGCCAGGTCACCGGTGCCGCCGGCGATGTCGAGTACCCGGTGGCCCGGGCGAACGCCGGACAACTCGATGGTGAAGCGTTTCCAAAGGCGATGGACGCCCCCGGACATGAGATCGTTCATGAGGTCGTAGCGGGCCGCCACGGAGTGGAACACGTTGGCCACCAGGCCGGCCTTGGCCTCGGACTCGACTTCGCGATAGCCGAAGTGGGTGGTGCGCTTGTCGCTCATGCGGCCTCCGCCGTGCTGGACTGACCGCCTATTGTAGCGCGATGAACGGCCCCGGTCAGGGCTGGAATTTGACCACCTGCACCTGGGGGTCGCGACTGGCGCCGGCCTCGTGCAGCCGGCGCAGGTAGTCGTCCCAGCGCTGCTCCTGTTCCCGGCACAGTTGTCGCAGGTAGTCCCAGCCATACAGGCCGGTGTCGTGGCCGTCATCGAAGACCAGCTGCAGGGCATAGTGCCCCACCGGCTTGATGTCGGTGATGGCCACGTTCAGCTTGCCGGTCTGCAGCACTTCCTGGCCCGGCCCGTGCCCCTTGACCTCCGCCGAGGGGGAATAGACCCGCAGGTACTCGCAGGGCAGCTGGTAGCGCGAACCGTCTTCCCAGGTCAGTTCCAGGAGCCGGGACTTGCGGTGCAGGTGAACCCCGGTGGGCGCTGCGCTCTGTTCAGCCATGGTCGACCTCCCGGTCAGAGAATGAAGCGCGACAGGTCTTCGTCCTGGGACAGGGCCTTGAGCTGACTGTCGACATAGTCGGCGTCGATGCGCAGGGTACTGTCCTGCAGGCCCGCGTCGGCGGCACTGAAAGAGGCCTCTTCGAGCAGGCGCTCCATCACGGTGTGCAGGCGCCGGGCGCCGATGTTCTCGGTCTTCTCGTTGACCTCCCAGGCGGTTTCGGCAATCTGGCGGATGCCCTCGGGGGTGAACTCCACCTTCAGGCCCTCGGTCGCCAGCAGGGCCTGGTACTGCTCGGTCAGGGAGGCGTCCGGTTCCGTGAGAATGCGCTCGAAATCTTCCGGCGTGAGGGCTTCCAGCTCGACCCGGATGGGCAGGCGGCCCTGCAGCTCGGGAATCAGGTCCGAGGGCTTGGACAGGTGGAAAGCCCCCGAGGCGATGAACAGGATGTGGTCAGTGCGAATGGTGCCGTGCTTGGTGGTCACAGTGGAGCCCTCGATCAGCGGCAGCAGGTCGCGCTGCCCCCCTTCCCGTGACACGTCTGCACCGGCCCCCTCGCTGCGCTTGGCGACTTTGTCGATCTCGTCGATGAAGACGATACCGTTCTGTTCGGCCTCGCGGATGGCCTTCTGCTTGAGCTCGTCCTCGTTGACCAGTTTGGCCGCCTCCTCGTCGCGCAGGGCCTTGAAGGCCGCTTTCACCGGCATGCGCTGGGTCTTGCGCTGCTGGCGGGAGAGGTTGGAGAACATGCTCTGCAGCTGGTTGGTCATCTCCTCCATACCCGGGGGCGCCATGATTTCCATGCTGGGTGAGGCGTTGGCCAGTTCCACCTCGATTTCCTTGTCATCCAGTTCGCCCTCGCGCAGCTTCTTGCGCAGCAGCTGCCGGGTGCCGGCGCCGCTTTCGCCGCGCTCGCTGTCCCGGGCCGGAGGCAGCAGGATGTCCAGCAGACGCTCCTCGGCGGCCTCTTCTGCCCGGTAGCGTACCCGCTCCATCTCCTGTTCGCGGTAGAGCTTGATGGCGACGTCGGCAAGGTCGCGGACGATCGACTCGACATCCCGGCCCACGTAGCCCACTTCGGTGAACTTGGTCGCCTCCACCTTGACGAAGGGCGCATTGGCCAGCTTGGCCAGGCGTCGGGCGATCTCGGTTTTGCCCACCCCGGTGGGCCCGATCATGAGGATGTTCTTGGGGGTGATTTCGGCGCGCAGGGCATCGCGCAGCTGCATGCGGCGCCAGCGGTTGCGCAGGGCAATGGCGACCGCACGCTTGGCCTCCTGCTGCCCGATGATGTGCTTGTCCAGCTCGTGGACGATCTCGCGGGGGGTCATGTCGGACATGGTCAGGCCTGGTAGTCGAGTTGTTCGATAGTGTGGTGATGGTTGGTGTAGATGCAGATGTCGCCGGCGATGGACAGGCCTTTCTCGACGATGCTGCGGGCGTCCAGGTCGGTGTTGTCGAGCAGGGCGCGCGCCGCCGACTGGGCGTAGGGGCCGCCGGAGCCGATCGCGATCAGGTTGTCCTCGGGCTCGATGACATCGCCGTTGCCGGTGATGATCAGGGAGGTCTGCTTGTCGGCCACGGCCAGCAGGGCCTCCAGCTGGCGCAGGCTGCGCTCGGTACGCCAGGCCTTGGCGAGCTCTACCGCGGCGCGCACGAGGTGCCCCTGGTGCTTGTCCAGCTGCGCCTCGAACAGTTCGAACAGCGTGAAGGCGTCGGCCGTGCCGCCGGCAAAGCCGGCGATGACCTGGTCCTTGTGCAGGCGACGCACCTTGCGGGCGTTACCCTTCATGACCGTGTTGCCCATGGATACCTGGCCATCGCCACCGATGACCACGCTGTTGCCCCGGCGTACCGAGAGAATGGTTGTTCCGCGGAATTGTTCCACAATAAAGGACTCCTTTACGGGGGATATGGGGTGCGCCAGCGCGATTTCAAGCGCTGCTGGCGGCTCAGGGCTGACCGCGTTTCAGCAGCAGGGTGTCGATATCCTGCCCGGCGGTGAGCCCGCGTACGCGGGAGACTTCGCTGCGTGAGTCAAAGGGGCCGAGGTAGACGCGAAACCAGCGCCCGGTGCCGCTGTCTGGGCTCTCCTCGACCCGGGGCTCCAGGCCCAGTAAAAGCAGTTCGGCGCGCCGGCGGTCGGCATCCTCCCGTTGACGGAAGGAGCCGGCCTGCAGCAGCCAGGTTGCCGGCGCGGTGCTTTCCCGGGGCTGGCTGACCGTGGCCGGTTCGACCTCGACGTCGATGGTCTGTTCGGGCAGCACGGTGTAGAAATCAAAGCGCGGACGGCTCGGGGCGGGATTCTTGTCGGCTTTGCCCGCGGCCTCGGGCTCCACCGCGGGCGGGGTCGCCGGAGGCAGGGCGCCCAGGTAGAGCAGCAGGCTGAGGAAAACCCCGGTCAGTACGCCGGCGCCGTACCAGCGCCAGGGGCTGAGTCGGTCGCCGCCAGAGTTGCCGCTTGTGGGCCGCTTGCGCACGGCTCCCCGGCGATTGTTGCTGCTGGGCGTCCGCGCCATGGACTACATGCTGTCCGGGGCGGAAACCCCGAGCAGTTCGAGGCCGTTGGCGATGACCTGGCGCACGGCTTCGCTGAGGGCCAGGCGCGCGTCGCGCAGCGGGCGGTCTTCGACCAGGACCTTGTGGGCGTTGTACCAGGTGTGGAACTCGCCGGCCAGTTCACGCAGGTAGTTGGCCACGCTGTGGGGCTCGCAGGCCTGCGCCGCGCTGGCGACCACCTCGGGGTACTGGTCCAGGCGCTTGAGCAGCGCCCGCTCGTGCTCTTCCTGCAACCTGTCCAGGCTCTCCAGGCCCTGGGTCGTTTGCCATTCCTCGCCCTGTTCCGCCAGTTTGCGCAGCATGGAGCAGCCGCGGGCATGGGCATACTGGATGTAGTAGACCGGGTTGTCGTTGCTCTGGGACAGGGCCAGATCGATATCGAAGGTGAGCTGGGATGTGGGTGCCCGCGCCACCAGGAAGTAGCGGGTGGCATCCCGGCCCACCTCGTCGATCAGGTCGCGCAGGGCGACGTAGCTGCCGGCGCGTTTGGACAGCTTCACTTCGGCGCCATCCCGCATGACTGTCACCATCTGGTGCAGCACGTAGTCGGGCCAGCCCTCCGGAATGCCGGCCTCGAGGGCCTGCAGGCCCGCGCGCACCCGGGTGACGGTGCTGTGGTGATCGGCGCCCTGCTCGTTGATCACGCGCTCGAAGCCGCGCTGCCACTTGTTTAGGTGGTAGGCGACATCGGGCAGGAAGTAGGTGTAGCCGCCCTCCGACTTGCGCATCACCCGGTCCTTGTCATCGCCAAAGGCCGTGGTACGCAACCACAGGGCGCCGTCCTCTTCATAGGTATGGCCGCCGGCGACCAGACGCTCGACAGTGGCTTCCACTTCGCCGGATTCGTAGAGAGCGGATTCCAGGAAGTACTCGTCAAAGTGCACGCCGAAGGCTTTCAGGTCCAGGTCCTGCTCGCGCCGCAGGTAGGCCACGGCAAACTCGCGGATCGCCTCCAGGTCCTCGGAGTCACCCTGACCGGTAACGTGGCGGTCCTCCGCGTCGATGGTCTCGCCGGCCAGGTAGGCGCTGGCCACCTCGCGGATGTACTCCCCGCGGTAGCCGTCCTGCGGCCAGGCGGGATCCTCGGGACCGAGGCCCCGGCAGCGGGCCTGTACCGATAGCGCCAGGTTGGTGATCTGGGCGCCGGCGTCGTTGTAGTAAAACTCACTGTGGACATTCCAGCCGGTTGCCGCGAGCAGGCGGCACAGGCTGTCGCCCACAGCGGCGCCGCGGCCGTGGCCCACGTGCAGCGGGCCAGTGGGATTGGCGGAGACGAATTCCACCTGTACCCGGCGTCCCTGGCCCTGGCTGGAACAGCCAAAGCGCTTGCCTTCCTCCAGTACCCGCCGGACCACGGCCTGACTGCTGTCGTCGGAGAGGAAAAAGTTGAGGAAGCCGGGCCCGGCAATTTCCACCTGGCTGACCACCGACGAATCCGGCAGCGCGTCGCGGATCTGCTCGGCCAGTTCCCGCGGCTTCCTGCGCGCGACCTTGGCCAGCACCAGGGCCACGTTGCTTGCCAGGTCGCCGTGTGCCGGATCCCGGGTGCGCTCAATCGTGTAGCTGGCGGCGTGATCGGCGGGCAGTGTGCCGGCCTCGACGAGCTGGTCGAGAGCCTGCTGGATGATCGCGGAAAGCTGTTCCTTCATGGGCCCGGGGTACCTGGTCCTGTGGTGGGTTGAAGCAGGCGCGCATTATCCCCGTTCGGGGTGGCGATGGCCAGTGCGGGTCGACGCTGCGCCCGTCAGTTCAGGTCCAGCGGGTCAATGTCGATCGACCAGCTCAGACCGCCGCGGCCCGGCAGGGACTCGGCCGCGGCGACCATCTGGCTGGCGGCGTACTGCGCGCTGCGCCGGTCCGGGGCATTCAGCAGCAGCTGGTGGCGGAATTTGCCGGCGCGCCGCTGCAGTGGCGCCGGTAGCGGGCCGATCAGCTTGCAGCCAGGCGGCAGGCGGGGCTCCACCTCACGGCGCAGCCGGGCCAGGAACTGTTCGCCGGCGCGGGGATCGGCGCAGTCGCTGCGCAGCATCAGCATCTGGCTCCAGGGCGGCAGCCCCTGCTCCTGGCGCTGCCGCAGCAGGCGGCGGGCCTGCTCGCCGTAACTCTGCTCCAGGATGGCGCGCATGGCCGGGTGGTCGGGGTAGTGGGTCTGCAGTAACACACGTCCGGGCCGGTCTGCGCGCCCGGCGCGGCCGGCCACCTGGGTGAGCAGCTGCGCCATGCGCTCCTCGCCGCGGAAGTCGGGGCTGAACAGCAGGGCGTCGGCGTCGATCACCGCGACCAGGCCGACCTCCGGAAAGTGGTGGCCCTTGGTCAGCATCTGGGTGCCGATCAGGATGCAGGGCTCGCCCGTGTGCAGGCGCGTGACCAGTTGCTGCATGGCGTCGCGACCCTGCATGGAGTCGCTGTCCACGCGGTGTATGGGCCACGAGGCGAACTGGCGGTGCAGGCTGTCCTCGGCCTGCTCGGTGCCCAGGCCGTTGGTCAGCAGTCGCGTACTGCTGCACTCCGGGCAGGACCGGGCCAGGGGAGCGGTTGCGCCGCAGTGGTGGCAGCGCAGGCGCCGCTGTCGCCGGTGCACGGTCAGTCTGGCGTCGCAGGCCCCGCACTGGGCCATCCAGCCGCAATCGTGGCACTGCAGGGTGGGCGCATAGCCGCGCCGGTTGAGGAACAGCAGTACCTGGCCGCCGCTGCTCAGGCAGTCGGTCATGGCAGCCACCAGGGGGGGCGAGAGGCCGCCGTCCAGGGGCTGGCAGCGCACGTCGATGGTGGCAATCGAGGGCGCGGTCCCGGCTCCCGCACGGGCAGGTAGTTGCTGGTGGTGGTAGCGTCCTTCAAGGGCGTTGTGCAGGGTCTCCAGTGACGGGGTGGCGCTGCCCAGCACCACGCAGCAGCGGGCGTCCTGGGCGCGCTTGACCGCAATGTCCCGCGCCGAGTAGCGGAAGCCGTCCTGCTGCTTGAAGGCGCTGTCATGCTCCTCGTCGACGATGATCAGACCTGGCTCGCGCAGTGGCGTGAAGACCGCCGAACGCGTGCCGATCACGATCCTGGCCCGCCCCGTGCGTGCGGCGTCCCAGGCGGCCAGGCGCTCCCCGGCGGCGAGGCCGGAATGCAACACCGCGATGCCGCTGCCGAAGCGCTGTTCGAAGCGCTGCAGGGTCTGCGGGGTCAGACCGATTTCCGGTATCAGTACCAGCGCCTGGCGCCCCTGTGCCAGGCAGTGGGCGATCAGCTGCAGGTAGACTTCGGTCTTGCCGCTGCCGGTGACCCCCTCCAGCAGGTGGCAGGCAAAGTTTCCCCACTCGGAGAGCACGTGGTCGAATGCCTGTTGCTGGTCGGGGTTCAGGGCCAGGCCTTTGGCGGCGGGGGCGGGTGCGGCCTCCACGGGTGGCAGGGTGCAGCGTTCCGCCAGCTGCTTGTCGGCCAGGTTGCGCAGGATCGCGGGCGAAATGCCCTCGGCTTTGAGCCGGGCCGCGCTGACGGCTTCCTCGGCCTGCAGCAGGCCGAGGGCCTGGGCCTGGCGTGGAGACCGGGACAGGGCGTCGGCGGGCAGGCCCTTGCCGCGGGTGGTCAGGCGCCAGGCCGGTGTTCCCGGCGGCTGTGGCTGGCCGCCTTCACGCAGGCCGGGGGGCAGCGCCAGGGCGAGGACTTCGCCCGGGGGGTGGTGATAGTAGCGGGCGGCCCACAGGCCGAGGGAGAGCGCGGCGGCATTCAGCAGGGGCTCCCGGTCGAGCACCTCGAGGGCGGCGCGGAGGGCGCCCGGTGGCGAGTCGCTTTCTTCAACCACCGCCGTCAGGATGCCGGTGAGCTCGCGGCGCCCGAAGGGCACCCGCACCCGCACGCCGGGGCGCAGCCCGGCGATCTGGCGGGTGTCTGTGCCCTCGGGGGGGAGGTAGTCAAACAACTGGCGCAGTGGTGCGGGCACCGCCACGCGGAGTATGCTCATGCAGCCCGGCTCCTTGGGAGTGATTTGGCCTGGAAAGTCGCGCAGTCTAGCAAATCCTTGCTAGCGGGCTGCGGACTGCATGGCGACCCGTTGGCGGCAGAGCCCACTAATGCTTGCGTCCCTGTGCCCATCTGGTAATATGCGCGCCTATTTTTCCGCCTCGGTGCGGTGCCCGGCGGTGACCGGGTGGCGGCACCACCAACAGGAGTCCCGAGATGAAAGCTGAAATTCACCCCAAGTACGAGACGGTGACTGCCACCTGCAGTTGTGGCAACACCATCGAGACCCGCTCCACCGTGTGCGAAAACTTCCACATCGACGTGTGTTCCGCCTGCCACCCCTTCTTTACCGGCAAGCAGAAGATCGTTGACAGCGGCGGTCGCGTCGATCGCTTCAAGAAGCGCTTCGGTGCACGGGGTGCCACCCGCTCGAACTGATAGCGGGCGCGCAGCAAGTCTTCGCGAAACGCCGGCCCTCGAAAGAAGGCCGGCGTTTTTGTTTTCTCGCATTGTCACCTGGCCGCGCCGGAAGTGGGCGTGCCGGCTTGTCCCCCCTCGGGCTTTTCTATATGCTCGGATGCCTTTTATAACTACCCCCGTGCAGTGCAAGTGAATCTATGACCCAGGACTTCAGACAGGCCGCGCTGGACTATCACGCGGAGCCCATTCCCGGCAAGATCAGCGTTGAGCTCACCAAGCCGGCCGAGACACAGGCCCACCTGGCGCTCGCCTACAGTCCCGGGGTGGCCGAACCCTGCCGCCGGATCGCCGAGGACCCCGCGGACGCTTACCGCTACACCGGCAAGGGCAACCTGGTGGCCGTCATCTCCAACGGTACCGCCGTACTGGGCCTGGGCAACCTGGGGTCGCTGGCGAGCAAGCCGGTGATGGAGGGCAAGGCGCTGCTGTTCAAGCGCTTCGCCGGGATCAATTCGGTGGATATCGAGGTTGCTACCGAGGACAGCGAGTCCTTCATCGAGACTGTCGCCAATATCGCCGACACCTTTGGTGGCATCAACCTGGAGGACATCAAGGCCCCGGAGTGCTTCGAGATCGAGGCGGCCCTGGTCGAGCGCTGCAATATCCCGATTTTCCACGACGACCAGCACGGTACTGCGATCGTCACCGCGGCGGGCATGATCAATGCGCTGGAAGTCCAGGGCAAGCGCCTCGAAGATGCCATCATTACCTGCCTCGGCGCCGGTGCGGCGGCGATAGCCTGCATGCGCCTGCTGATCAGCCTGGGCGCGCGCAGAGAAAATATCTACATGCTGGACCGGCGCGGGGTGATTTACGCCGGCCGCGAGGGGGTGAATGCCTACAAGCAGGAGTTCGCCAACCATACCCAGAAGCGCAGTCTCAGCGACGCCCTGCGTGGCGCCGACGTTTTTGTCGGTCTCTCCGGCGCCGACCTCATGAGCACCGAGATGCTCCTGTCCATGGCCGATCGCCCGGTGGTCTTTGCCTGTTCCAATCCGGACCCGGAAATCCGCCCCGAGCTGGCAATGAGCGTGCGTGACGACCTGATCATTGCGACCGGTCGCTCGGATTATCCCAACCAGGTCAACAACGTCCTCGGCTTCCCCTTTATCTTCCGGGGTGCCCTGGATGTCCGTGCCCGAGCGATCAACGAGGACATGAAAGTGGCGGCGGTACACGCCCTGGCCGGGCTGGCGCGGGAAGCGGTTCCCGAGTCGGTGCTCAAGGCCTGCGGGGTCGAGTCCCTCAGCTTCGGGCCCAACTACATCATTCCGAAACCCATGGATCCGCGCCTGTTGCACCGCATTGCTCCGGCTGTGGCTCGCGCCGCCGTGGAAAGTGGCGTGGCACGGATTCCCCTCCCGGCAGACTACAGCCCCACCGTTCCGGGCTGAAGGCGCACACCACCGGGGCGCGCCGCGCCCCTCAGAAAATCTCCCGCAGCAGCTCCTCGCCATTGGGGGCGCTGTTGCCGTCGCCGCGCTCACCTGAGGGTGGCAGGCGGTCCTCCCGGAAATATTCAAAGATGGCATCGGGCTGGCCGGGTCGCGCCAGGTGCCCAGTGTCGGGGTCAATACGAACATTGACCACGCCGGGTGGCATGGGGCGGCTGCGCTCCTCCGACGCTTCCAGTGCCACCCGCATGAAATCGATCCAGATCGGCAGGGCGGCGGTGCCACCGAACTCCCTGCGGCCCAGCGGGGTGTAGTTGTCGAAGCCGACCCAGGCGGTGGTCACGATGTCCGGGTTATAGCCGGAGAACCAGGCATCCATGGGGCCGTTGGTGGTACCGGTCTTGCCTGACAGATCATCCCGGCCGAGGGCGAGGGCCCGGCGCCCGGTGCCGCGCTTGATCACGTCCTGCAGCATGCTGGTGAGAATGAAGTTGTCGCGCTCGTCCATGACCCGGGGTGCCGCCGGCCGTTCCGGCTCGCCATCGCGGGCGAGGATTTCGTCCATGCTCAGCTCGCGCCGGACCGGCGTTTCCGCCCCGGTATCTTCGCAGGCCCGGCACACGGTCGCCGGGCTGGCCTGGTAAAGCACCTTGCCGGCAGTGCCCTCCACCCGTTCGACCAGCCAGGGCTCGACGGCATAGCCGCCGTTCGCCAGCACCGCATAGCCGGTCGCCAACTCGAGGGGCGTCATCACCTGGGTGCCCAGGGCCAGGGACAGGTCGCGGGTGAAGTCGCGGGTCTCGAAGCCCAGTTGAGCCAGGTAGTCGATCAGCGTACCGACGCCCATCTGCTGCAGCAGGCGGATTGAAACCAGGTTGCGTGATTTGGTCAGCGCCCAGCGCAGTCGCGTGGGGCCGTAGAAGCGCCCGCTGTCGTTTTCCGGTCGCCAGATGTCTTCAAGGGAGCTGTCCTCGAGCACGATCGGGGCATCATTGATGATGCTCGCGGCGGTGTAACCGGCGTGCAGCGCGGCGCCGTAGACGAAGGGCTTGAAGGCGGACCCCGGCTGCCGGCGCGCCTGGGTGGTGCGGTTGAACTTGCTGTGCTCGAAGCCCATGCCGCCCACGATGGCCCGGATGGCCCCGTCTTCCGGGTCCAGTGAGACCAGTGCGCCCTGCACCTCGGGCACCTGAGCGAGCGCAAAGCCGCCCTCTGGGTGCGCGCGCACACGCACCAGGTCGCCGACGCTGACCACATCCGCGGGGGACTCCGGTGCCCGGCCCACGGCGTTCTCGTTCAGGTAGGGGCTGGCCTGGCGCAGGCCGCGCTCCCAGGCCAGGTGCGCCACCTGGTCCGCGTCGAGCAGCAGCTCGACGCCCTGCTCCCGGTCGCCGACTGCAGTGACCACGGCGGGTGCCATGCCGGCGATGGTCGGTGTCCCGTCAAGCGCCGCCAGCCAGCGTTCGCGCAGGGCCTCCGGTTTTTCGTCCGGTTCCGGGGGCAGCTGCTTCTCCGGGCCGCGGTAGCCGTGGCGACGGTCGTAGGTGGCCAGGCCGTCCAGCAGCGCCTGCCGGGCGGCTTGCTGCCAGCGGCTGTCGACCGTGGTGTAGACCTTCAGGCCGTCGCTGTAGGCGGCCATGCCATAGCGGTCGAGAATCTCCTGGCGGGCCATCTCGGCGGCGTAGTGGGCGGTGAAGCTGAGCTGGGCCTCGTGGTGGCTGGCGCTGACTGGCTCCGCGGTCGCCAGCCGCCAGGTGTCGCGGTCGATGTAGCCCAGGTTCAGCATGCGTCCGAGGATCCAGTCGCGCCGCTCGCTGGCACCTTCGGGGCCACTGATGGGGTTGTTGCGCGAGGGCGCCTTGGGGATGCCGGCAAGCATCGCCTGCTGGGCCACGCTGAGGTCATTGATGCTGCGCCCGTAATAGACCTGAGCGGCCGCCTCGAAGCCGTAGGCGCGGTGGCCGAGGAAGACCCGGTTGAAGTAGAGCTCGAAGATTTCCTCCTTGGTCAGCGCGCGCTCGATCTCGATGGCCAGCAGGATCTCCCGGAATTTGCGCGTGAAGGTGCGCTCCAGACTGAGGAAGTAGTTGCGCGCGACCTGCATGGTCAGCGTGCTGCCGCCGGAGCCTTTTTCGCCGGTCAGCAATAGCTCCGAGACCGCGCGTAGGAGCCCCGCCAGGTCCACGCCGCGGTGCTCGAAGAAGCGGTCATCCTCGGCGGCCAGCAGGGCCTGGATAAAGGTCGGCGGAATGGCCTCGAAGGGTAGCGGGTTGCGCTTCTGCTCGCCGAACTGGCCGATCAGATGGCCGTCGCGGGTAAAGACCTGCATCGGGGTCTGGAGTCTGACGTCGCGCAGGCTGTGGGCGTCCGGCAGGTCGGGCCCGAAGTAGAGGTAGACCCCGGCCAGCAGCCAGATGGACCCGAGGGTACCCAGCAGGGCGGCGCGGAGGGCGAGGCTCAGGAGGCGCATTTAATCCTTTACAATGGAGTGAGTTGTATTACTGTAACCGTAGACAGGGGGCTGCAGCACGGGGAAGTGGTAATTATATGTGCATTTTGGCTATTGATTGCACACTTGGCTATGCTTTATCGTGCAGTTAATGTGCCGGTGCATAAAAAGAGTCTAAGTACTCGCAAAGCATAGGAAATTACCTTGTTGGGGATAATCGGGAAGAGGCGAACGCCGCCGGTACTGGGGCTGGACATCAGTTCCACGACCGTGAAGCTGCTGGAGTTGAGCCAGTCCGGGGGGCGTTATCGGGTGGAAAGTTACGCCGTGACCTCCCTTCCCGTGGATGCGGTCATCGAAAAGAATGTCAACGACATCGAGGCGGTTTCCAACGCCATCCGCGCCATCGTCGCCCAGTCCCGCACCAAGCTGAAAACCGTTGCCGCCGCTGTCGCCGGCTCTTCCGTGATTACCAAGATCATCGATATGCCCGCTGGGCTCAGCGACGATGACATGGAGATCCAGCTGACCCTCGAGGCGGACCAGTATATTCCCTACCCACTGGATGAAGTGGCAATCGACTTCGAGGTTCAGGGCCCCTCCCCCGAGCACGCCAGCCAGGTCGAAGTGTTACTCGCCGCTTGTCGGCGCGAGACTATCGATGCGCGGCTGGACGCCATCGAGGGCGCCGACCTCAATGCCAGGATCATGGATGTCGAAGCCTATGCCATGGAGCGCTCCTTCGGTCTGATTCGCAAGCAGCTGGACCTGGATCTGGACAGCCTGGTGGCGATTGTCGATATCGGTGCCACCATGACCACCCTGTCGGTGCTCAACAACGGGCAGACGATTTATACCCGCGAGCAGTTGTTCGGCGGCAAGCAGCTGACGGATGAGATCATGCGCCGCTACGGGCTCCCCCTGGAAGAAGCCGGCCTCGCAAAGAAACAGGGCGGCCTGCCCGATGACTACGAGCCGGAGGTTCTGGAGCCCTTCCGCGAGGCGGTTGTGCAGCAGGTGGCCCGCTCTCTGCAGTTTTTCTTTTCGTCCAGCCAGTTCAACGATGTCGACTACATCATCATGGCCGGCGGTGTGTCCTCCATGGACGGGCTGGCCGAGCTGGTCCAGGACAAGCTGGGTACCCCCACCGCGGTGGCCAATCCCTTTGCCGACATGAGCATCTCCTCTCGCGTCAACGCGGTGGCGCTGGCAGCCGACGCGCCGGCGATGATGATTGCCTGTGGTCTGGCCCTGCGGAGTTTTGACTGATGGCCCAGATTAACCTGCTACCCTGGCGCGAGGAGCGACGCGCAGAGCGCAAGAAGGAGTTTTTTATCCTGCTCGCAGTGGTTGCACTGTTTGGTGTCCTGCTGCTGGTGCTCGCCGACCGAGTCGTCAACGGGCAGATTGAGCACCAGCAAGCCCGCAACCAGTACCTGCGGGACAACATCAAGGTGCTGGATCGGCAGGTGGCTGAAATCAAGGACCTGCAGCGCCGGCGCAACCAGTTGCTGGACCGGATGCGGGTCATCCAGGAGTTGCAGGGCAACCGGCCGATCATTGTGCGGGTACTGGACCAGTTGGTGCGGACGGTCCCCGACGGGGTGTTCTATACCAGCGTGCAGGCCCGGGGCAACGACATCAGCATTGTTGGGGTGGCCGAATCCAACAACCGGGTGTCGAGCCTGATGCGGCGTCTCGACGCCTCCGACTGGTTCAAGCAGCCCAACCTGGATTCCGTGCGTGCCGCGACCCAGTACGGCGACCAGGCCACAACCTTCAACCTGAAGGTGAAAATCCAGCTGCCCGACAGCGGTGAGGAGGAGTAGGCCATGGCCTGGGAAGACACACTCCGCACCCTGCGTGAATTCGACGTCAACGACATCGACTTCGAGAACATCGGCTCCTGGCCTGCCGGCGTCAAGGCGACCCTGTGCGTGCTGCTGTTGGCGCTGGTGCTGGTGGGCGGCTACTACTATCACGTCAAGGACCTGCAGGCCCAGCTCGGGCGCGTGCAGTCCGAAGAGAACAAGCTGCGACAGGAATTCGAGAAGAAAGCCTTCGAGGCGGCGAACCTGGAAGCCTACAAGCAGCAGATGGTGGAAATGGAGGAGTCCTTTGGCGCCCTGGTGAGCCAGCTGCCCAGCGACACGGAAGTGCCCGGCCTGCTGGAGGACATTACCAATAAGGGGCTCAGCAACGGCCTGGAGATCAACAGCATCAATCTGCAGGCGGAGCAGGCCAAGGAATTCTACGTCGAGTTGCCGATCGCAATCACGGCCACCGGCTCCTACCACGACCTGGGAGCCTTTATCAGCGGCCTGGCGGGTCTGCCGCGCATCGTTACCCTGCACGATTTCTCGATCAACGCACGATCCAGTGATACCACCGCGCTCAACCTGAGCATTGTCGCGAAGACCTATCGCTACAAGGACGGGGAGGGCTGATGGACCTGCGACTGCTGACATTGTTTCTCGCGGCGTCGCTGCTCGCCGGATGCGGCAGCGAGGACTTCTCCGACCTCGACGCCTTCATGGAAGAGAAGCGCTCCCGCCCCGGCGGGATCATTGCTCCGATTCCCACCTTTCAGGCCTACGACCCCTTCGCCTACAGCGCCATGGCTTTGCGCAGTCCCTTTGACCGGCCGGTCGAAGTGCGAGACGTGACCCAGCTGAAGGCTATCAGTGCGGTGAAACCCGATGAAAGCCGGCCCAAGGAATTTCTCGAGCAGTTCACCTTCGATTCGTTGGCCATGGTGGGGACGCTGGAGCGCGGGGGAACGCAGTGGGCCCTGGTTCGGGACCCGGAAGGCGGTGTCCACCGCGTGACCCTGGGCAACTACCTTGGGCGCAACCACGGCAAGGTGGTGGAGCTGGCGGAGACCTATGTCTCGGTGGTGGAGATTGTCAGCGATGGCACGGAAGACGGCTGGGTCGAGCGGCCCAGGACGATTGAATTGAGCGGCATCTGACGCGGGGTATGGGTGCAGGCATGGGCAGGATGACAGTCATGGAAAATTACCGAGGTGGCGGCAGCGGCGCTGTGGGCGCCCTGCGGGCAGGTCTGGTGCTGCTGGCGGGAATGTTTCTGGCCCAGGCCGTACAGGCGGCCTCAACGGTGACCAATATCGAGTTCGCCTCGCGGCCCGGCAGCAAGTTCGAGGTGCGTCTGGACTTTGATGGTGCCGTGCCGGAGCCGCAGTCCTACACCATCGAGAAGCCCGCCCGCATCGCTCTCGACTTTCCCGGTGCCCGCAGTGCCCTGGAGCGCAAGAGTTACTCCCTCCCCTACGGCAATGCCACCGGTGTGGTGGTGCTGGAGTCGGGCGACCGCACTCGCATGGTGGTCAACCTGGTCAAGCTGGTTCCCTATGACACCCGGGTCGAGGGCAACAGCCTGTACCTTGTGGTCGGCCAGGAAGAGACCGGTGACTACGTCAAACCCTCCAGTGACCCCAATCGTCTGATTTCCGCCACCGAGCGGGTCAGTCGCGGCCGCGCCAGTATTGAGGACCTGCAGTTCCAGCGCACGCCGGATGGCGAGGGGCGCCTGACCCTGCAGCTGGAGGACCCGTCTGTCGATGTGACCGTCTTCAGCGAGCGCGGTGACATCAAAGTCCAGTTCATCGACACCACGGTCCCCGAGCGGCTGCTGCGGCGCTACGACGTCACCGACTTCGCCACGCCGGTCTCCAGCATCGACGTCAATACCAGCGAGCGGGGCACCACCCTGACCCTGAACACCAGCGGGGAGTTCGATTACCTTGCCTACCAGATGGACAAGGAATATGTCATCTCGGTCAAGCCCCTGAGCAAGAAGGAGGCCGAGGAGCGCCGGGACGAGTTCACCTACGTCGGTGAGCGAATCTCTTTGAACTTCCAGGACATCGAGGTGCGTGCGGTGCTGCAGCTGATTGCTGACTTCACCGAGTTGAACCTGGTGGCCAGCGACACGGTATCCGGTCGCATTACCCTGCGCCTGCAGAACGTGCCCTGGGACCAGGCCCTGGATCTGGTACTGCGCACCAAGGGCCTGGACAAGCGCCAGATCGGTAATGTGCTGATGGTGGCCCCGGCGGCGGAGATCGCCGAGCGCGAGCGCCAGCAGATCGAGGCCAACAAGCAGATTGCCGAATTGGCGCCCCTGCAGTCGGAGTTCATCCGCATCCGCTACGCCAGTGCGGCGAATGTGGTCAACCTGTTCAAGGCCGGCTCCGAGGAGGGTGGCTCCCTGATCTCCTCCCGGGGCTCGGTGATCGTTGACCCGCGCACCAACTCCCTGATCGTCACTGAAACGGCGGCCAAGCTGGCTGAAATCCGCGAGTTGATCGACCTGGTGGATACGCCAATCCGGCAGGTGATGATCGAGGCGCGGATCGTGATCGCGCAGTCCGATCTGGAGAAAGAGCTGGGCATCGAGTGGGGTGGCGGTTTCGTCGACTCCGACGTCAATGGCAACGCGGTAACCATCTCCGGTGACACGGAGAACGTGACCAACCTGAATCAGTCGGTGATCGATGGCACGCCGGGCACTGTCAATTACCCGGGCGCACTGATGGTGGACCTCGGCGTCTCGGGGGCCGCGGGTGGCTTCGCGGTCGGCTTTACCAGTGAAGACCTGTTCCTGACCGCTGAACTGTCCGCACTGGAAGCCGCCGGCAAGGGCGAGGTCGTGTCCCAGCCAAAGGTGATCACGGGTGACAAGCAGAAAGCCACGGTGAAATCGGGTACCGAAGTGCCCTACCAGGAGGGTTCGCTCAGTGGGCAGAACACCACTTCCTTCAAGGAAGCCGTTCTGCAGCTGGATGTCACTCCCAACATCACGCCCGATGACCGGATTCTGCTCGACCTGGTGGTTACCCAGGACTCGGTGGGTGAACTGGTGCCGAGTGGCCAGGGGGGCTTTATTCCCTCCATCGACACCACGGAGCTGACCACGCAGGTGCTGGTGGGCAACGGCGAAACCGTGGTGCTGGGCGGTGTATTCCGCACAGAAGACATCCAGTCGGTGACCAAGGTGCCCTTCTTCGGTGACATTCCCTATGTCGGGCGCCTGTTCCGGAACGAGAGCAATTCCCGGACCAAGACGGAAACGCTGATCTTCATCACGCCGCGCATCCTGGCCGACTCCCTTCTCGACTAGGGGTGAGCCGCAGCCTGATGTCCGCACCCAGTCGCATTTTCCTGGTCGGCCCCATGGGGGCCGGCAAGACGACTATTGGCAAGTTGCTCGCCCGCCACCTCGGCCTGGCCTTTGCCGACACCGACAGCGAAATCGAGCGCCGCACCGGCGCGGATATCCCCTGGATTTTTGACATGGAAGGCGAGCAGGGCTTTCGCGACCGCGAAGAGCAGGTGGTCGCCGACATGACCCAGCTCAACGATGTCGTGCTCGCCACCGGGGGTGGCGTGGTCATGCGACCGAGCAACCGGGCGTACCTGGCCGAGCGCGGCTTTGTCATCTACCTGCACGCCACGGTGCGGGAGCAGTTGCGGCGCACGGCGCGGGATCGCAAGCGTCCTCTGCTGAGGGCGGCGAAGCCGGAGACCGTGCTGAGCGAGCTGATGACCCTGCGCGATCCGCTTTATCGCGAAATTGCCGATCACGTCATCGACACCGACGGCTGTTCGCCGCGCACCGTGGCCCAGCGGCTGCAGGCCGTGCTGGGCTAAAGACAGTCCAGGCGCCAGCCGCTAGAATGGCGGCTTTTCCCTTGTCTGGAGTCAGCCGTGTCCGTTGTCATGCACACCCTGCACGTCGAGCTGGGTGAACGCAGCTACCCCATCTACATTGGCCGTGACCTGCTGTCCGATGGCGAGCTGCTGAATCGTCACATCGCTGGCCGGCAGGTTGCCGTGGTCAGTAACACTACAGTGGCCCCCCTCTATATGGAGCGGCTGCGGAGCGCCCTGGGGTCGCGTGACAAGGTCACCGAGATCGTGTTGCCTGACGGCGAGGCGCACAAGACCCTCGCTGTTCTGGAAACGGTCTTTGATCGCTTGCTCGCCGAGGGCCACAATCGCTCCACCACCCTGATCGCACTGGGTGGCGGCGTGGTCGGCGACATGACCGGATTTGCCGCAGCCTGTTACCAGCGCGGGGTGGACTTCCTCCAGGTGCCCACGACCCTGCTATCCCAGGTGGATTCGTCGGTGGGCGGCAAGACCGGCGTCAATCACGCCCTCGGGAAGAACATGATCGGTGCCTTCCATCAGCCGCGGGCGGTGTTCATCGACCTGAACACTTTGCACACACTGCCGCCCCGCGAATTCGCGGCCGGGATGGCGGAAGTCATTAAATATGGACTGATTCGCGACAATGGTTTCTATACCTGGCTGCAGACTGCCCGGGACCGATTGGTTGCCCGCGAGGAGAGCGCCCTGGCGGAGGCCATCGAGCGCAGCTGCGCCCTGAAGGCGGATGTCGTGGCCGCGGACGAGCGGGAAGGCGGCTTGCGCGCCATTCTCAACCTCGGTCACACCTTCGGTCATGCCATAGAAACGCACCAGGGCTATGGTCAGTGGCTGCACGGTGAGGCGGTCGCCTCCGGCATGCTTCTGGCCCTGCGTCTCTCGGTCCAGCGTGGCTGGGTAGACCCGGCGGCAGTGGCCGAGCTGCACGGCTTGCTGCAGGGTGCGGGCCTGCCCACCGGTATCCCCGAGGACATGCGCCCGGGGGATTTCTTAACGCTGATGGCGCGGGACAAGAAAGTGATCGATGGTCGCCTGCGCCTGGTGTTGTTGCGCGCTATTGGCGAGGCCTGCATCGTCGACGATGTCTCTGCTGCGGAACTGGAAACCTTGCTGGAAACCGCGGAGCGGGGTGCCCCATCCAGGTGATCTTGCGCCCCAATATGGGGCGTTATGCACCAGAATAAAGCTGTATTCGCACCAAATAAGCGCGCTCGCTGTGTTTGTCAAGTCCTGAGCGCTGTGTAGAATGGCTGCCCCTTTGAATCCGTGCACTGCGTAAGCGCGCCGGGTGGCGCTCGGAGCACGTGTCTGTTTTTACCAGCCATTCTGGATCGAGTATGAGTGCAGCAGGTCTGTATCGCCCTGAAGAGTTCCGTGACAATTGTGGTTTCGGTCTTATCGTCCACAGCGCCGGTGAAGCCAGCCACCGCCTGTTGCAGACCGCCATTGAGTCCCTGACCTGTATGACCCACCGGGGCGGCATCGCCGCGGACGGGCGTACCGGGGATGGCTGCGGGCTGTTGATGCAGATGCCCGAGCAGTTTATTCGCGAGCTGGCGCGGGAGCACTTCGACGCGACACTGTCCGAGCAGTATGCCGTCGGTCAGGTCTTCTTCAGCCAGGACGACGGCCTCGCCGGGGCCGCCCGGGACGCCGTACAGTCGGCCCTGAGCGACCAGGGGCTCAACGTACTGGGCTGGCGGGAAGTGCCCACCGACAGCAGTGTCTGCGGGGAGATTGCCCTGGCCTGCCTGCCGCGCATCGAACAGGTGTTTGTCGACGCCCCCGGGCTGACCGCCGAGGAACTGTCGACCCGCCTGTTCGTGGCGCGTCGCAAGGCGGAGAAGGCGGTCGACAACGATGCGGATTTCTATATCTGCAGCCTCTCCGGCCGGGTAATTGCCTATAAAGGCCTGGTCATGCCAGTGGATCTCCCGCGCTTCTACCGCGACCTCGACGATTCGCGCCTGGAAACCGCCATCTGTGTCTTCCACCAGCGCTTTTCCACCAACACCATGCCGCGCTGGCCCCTGGCCCAGCCCTTCCGCATGCTCGCCCACAATGGCGAGATCAACACCATCGAGGGCAACCGCAACTGGGCCGAGGCGCGCTCCGCACTGTTCGAGACGGACCGGCTGCCCAATATCGCCGATATCGCGCCGGTGGTGAACCGGACCGGTTCCGACTCCTCCAGCCTGGACAACATGCTCGACCTGCTGCTCACCGGTGGTGTGGACATGCCGCGCGCCCTGCGCATGCTGATCCCGCCGGCCTGGCACAACATGGAGCACATGGATCCGGACCTGCGCGCCTTCTACGAATACCACTCCATGCACATGGAGCCCTGGGACGGCCCCGCGGGTATCGTGCTGACGGATGGCCGCTATGCGGTCTGCCTGCTCGATCGCAACGGCCTGCGCCCGGCGCGCTGGGTGAAGACCCGCGACGGCTTTATCACCCTGGCATCGGAAGTCGGCACCCACGGCTATCGTACCGAGGACGTGATTGCCAAGGGTCGCGTCGGTCCCGGCCAGATCCTCATGGTGGATACCCAGACCGGTGAGATGCTGGAAACTGCCGACATCGACGAGCGCCTGAAGTCGCGCCACCCCTACAAGCGCTGGCTGAAGGAAAATGCCATGCGTATCGAGGGTTCCTTTGCCACGGAGCAGGCGCCGGGCATCGACGCGGAACAATTGCCGGCTTACCAGAAGCACTTCCAGGTCACTTTTGAAGAGCGCGACCAGGTGCTGCGGCCGCTGGCTGAGTCCGGCAACGAGGCCGTCGGTTCCATGGGGGACGACACCCCGATGGCGGTGTTGTCGCGTCACGAGCGTCCGCTCTATGACTACTTCCGGCAGAAGTTCGCTCAGGTGACCAACCCGCCGATTGATCCACTGCGGGAAGCGGTGGTGATGTCCCTGGAAACCGACCTGGGTGCCGAGAAGAATGTCTTCTACGAGGGCCCCGAGCACGCAAACCGGGTCATCCTGACCTCGCCGGTTCTCTCCCAGGGCAAGTTCAACACCATGCTGGGCCTGGACCGTCCCGGCTTCGAGGTCGCCGATATCGACGGGACCTACGATGCCGAGCAGACCGATCTGCACAGCGCCCTGCAGGCCCTGGTCAAGACCGCGGAAGACGCGGTGCGCGGCGGCGCGACCATCCTGGTGCTCTCGGACCGCAAGATCGAGCCGGGCCGGCTGCCGATTCACAGCCTGCTGGCCACCGGTGCCGTGCACCACCACCTGATCCGCCAGGGCCTGCGCTGCGATGCCAACCTGGTGATCGAGACCGGCAGCGCCCGCGATTCCCACCAGATCGCCTGTCTGCTGGGCTTTGGTGCCACGGCAGTCTATCCCTACCTCGCCTACAGTGTGCTCGAGGACCTGATCCGGGATGGCGAGCTGCTGGGCGAGCCGGGCTATTGCTACAAGAACTACCGCAAGGGCATCAACAAGGGTCTGCTCAAGATCATGTCCAAGATGGGCATCTCTTCGGTCAGCTCCTATCGCGGTGCCCAGCTGTTCGAGGCGGTGGGTCTGGCCCGGGAAGTGGTCGATCTGGCCTTCTGCGGCGTCGCCTCGCGCATCGAGGGTGCCGGCTTCGAGGAGCTGGAGGCGGACCAGAAAGCACTGGCGCGCCGTGCCTGGATCTCGCGCAAGCCGCTGCAGCTGGGCGGCCTGCTCAAGTACGTGCACGGTCAGGAATACCATGCCTTCAACCCCGACGTGGTGACCACCCTGCAGCAGGCCGTAGCCAGTGGCGACTACACCACCTATCAGCGCTACGCACAGCTGGTCAATGAGCGGCCGGTGGCGACCATTCGCGACCTGCTGCGGCCGAAGCTGGCCGCGCAGCCACTGCCCCTGGACGAGGTCGAACCGCTGGAAAAGATCCTGCCGCGCTTTGACTCCGCCGGCATGTCCCTGGGTGCACTGAGCCCGGAGGCCCACGAGGCCCTGGCGGCGGCGATGAACCGCATGGGCGCGCGCTCCAACTCCGGTGAGGGCGGCGAAGACCCGGCCCGCTACGGTACCGAGCGCAGCTCCAAGATCAAGCAGATTGCCTCCGGCCGCTTCGGCGTCACCCCCGAGTACCTGGTGAATGCCGAGGTGCTGCAGATCAAGGTGGCCCAGGGCGCCAAGCCCGGCGAGGGCGGCCAGCTGCCCGGGGGCAAGGTCAACGAGCTGATCGCGCGCCTGCGCTACTCGGTGCCCGGCGTGACCCTGATTTCGCCGCCGCCGCACCACGATATCTATTCCATCGAGGACCTGGCCCAGCTGATCTTCGACCTCAAGCAGGTCAATCCCGAGGCCCTGGTCTCGGTGAAACTGGTGTCCGAGCCGGGCGTCGGCACCATCGCCGCGGGCGTGGCCAAGGCCTACGCCGACCTGATCACCATCAGCGGTTACGACGGCGGCACCGCGGCCAGCCCCCTGACCTCGATCCGCTACGCCGGTTCCCCCTGGGAGCTGGGCCTGGTGGAAGTGCAGCAGACCCTGCGCGGCAACGGCCTGCGCGGCATGATCCGGCTGCAGACCGACGGCGGCCTGAAGACTGGTCTCGACGTGATCAAGGCGGCAATTCTCGGCGCCGAGAGCTTCGGCTTCGGTACCGCACCCATGGTTGCCCTGGGCTGCAAGTACCTGCGCATCTGCCACCTGAACAACTGTGCCACGGGGGTCGCCACGCAGAACAAGCGCCTGCGGGACGATCACTTCAACGGCACCGTGGAGATGGTGGTGAACTTCTTCACCTTCATTGGCCGCGAGGTACGCGAGTGGCTGGCGAAGCTGGGCGTGTCCTCCCTGGAGGAACTGATCGGGCGCACCGACCTGCTCGAGCGCCTGCCGGGCGACACCGCCAAGCAGGCCCGGCTGGACCTGTCGCCGATCCTCTACCAGGATCCGGAGGCCGAGGGCGAGCCGCGTTTCTGCCAGGTGGCGGCGAACCCGCCCTTCGATCGCGCCGAGAAGGCCCAGGCCATCCTCGAGGCGGCACTGCCGGCGATCGAGTCGGGCCAGGGTGGCGAGTTTCAGTTCCAGGTCACCAACTGTGACCGCTCCCTGGGGGCGCGTCTGTCCGGCGAGATTGCCCGGCGGCACGGCAACATGGGCATGGAGAGCAATCCGGTCGTGCTGCGCCTCAAGGGCACCGCGGGTCAGAGCTTCGGCGTGTGGAACGCCGGCGGTCTGCACATGTACCTGGAGGGTGATTCCAACGACTACGTGGGCAAGGGCATGGCCGGCGGCAAGCTGGTTATCTACCCGCCGCGGGAGTCCAGCTTCCGCTCCCAGGATACGGTGATAATCGGCAACACCTGTCTCTATGGGGCCACCGGTGGTTACCTCTACGCCGCGGGTGTCGCCGGCGAGCGTTTCGCGGTGCGCAACAGTGGCGCCCACGCGGTGGTCGAGGGGGCGGGCGATCATTGCTGCGAGTACATGACCGGCGGCACCGTCACCGTACTCGGCCCGACCGGGGTCAACTTCGGCGCGGGCATGACCGGCGGTTTTGCCTTCGTGCTGGATCAGGACCGCGGCTTTATCGACCGCTACAACAGCGAGCTGGTGGAAATCCACCGCGTCAGCGGCGAACACATGGAGGCCTACCGTTCTCTCCTGCGCAGCATCCTGCGGGAGCATGTCCGGGAGACCGGCTCCGCCTGGGGAAGCGAACTGTTCGAGAACTTCGAGGACCACCTGGGCAAGTTCTGGCTGGTCAAACCCAAGGCCGCGGATCTCAACCAGCTGCTGTCACGCCTGCGCAATACCGACTAGGTACCGGGAGAAGCCATCATGACCAATCGTCTGTCCAATCACTTCCAGTTTATCGACGTCGGCCGCAACGACCCGGACAAGAAACCCCTGGAGCGTCGCAAGCACGCCTACGTCGAAATCTACGAGCCCTTCACGCCCTCCCAGGTGCAGGAACAGTCCCACCGTTGTCTGGAGTGTGGCAACCCCTACTGCGAGTGGAAGTGCCCGGTCCACAATTTCATTCCCAACTGGCTCAAGCTGGTGGCCGAGGGCAATCTCTTCGAGGCCGCCGAGCTCAGCCACCAGACCAACACCCTGCCGGAGGTTTGCGGCCGGGTCTGCCCCCAGGACCGCCTGTGTGAAGGGGCCTGCACCCTGAATGACGGTTTCGGCGCGGTAACCATCGGCTCATCCGAGAAGTACATCACCGACACCGCCCTGGCCATGGGCTGGCGGCCGGACCTGTCCCAGGTGGTGCCCACCGGCAAGAAGGTGGCGATCATTGGTGCCGGCCCCGCCGGTCTGGGTTGCGCGGATGTCCTGGTGCGCGCCGGCGTGAAGCCGGTGGTCTACGACCGCTACCCCGAGATCGGCGGCCTGCTGACCTTCGGCATCCCCGAATTCAAGCTGGAGAAGTCGGTGATGATCCGGCGCCGGGGCGTATTCGAGGGCATGGGTATCGAGTTCCGCCTGAATACCGAGGTCGGCAAGGACGTCAGCATGCAGGAACTGATGGACGAGTATGATGCCGTCTTTCTGGGCATGGGTACCTACACCTACATGCGCGGCGGTTTCCCCGGCGAAGAGCTGCCGGGTGTCTACGAGGCCCTTCCCTACCTGGTGGGCAACGTCAACCACAACCTGGGTTACCCCCAGCCGGAAGACGCCTACGTCAATCTCAAGGGCAAGCGCGTGGTAGTACTCGGTGGTGGCGACACCGCCATGGACTGCGTGCGCACCGCCGTGCGTCAGGGCGCCACCAGTGTCACCTGCGCCTATCGCCGGGACGAGGAAAACATGCCCGGCTCCCGTCGCGAGGTGGCCAACGCCCGTGAAGAGGGTGTCGAGTTCCTGTTCAACCGCCAGCCGATCGAGATCGTCGAGTACTACGGCAAGGCCTGCGGCGTGAAAATGGTCGAGACCCGCCTCGGCGAGCCCGACGACAGCGGCCGCCGTCGCCCCGAACCGATCCCCGGCAGCGAAAAAGTGCTGGAAGCGGATGCGGTGATCATCGCCTTCGGCTTCCAGCCCAGCCCGCCGGACTGGCTGGTCGAGCAGGGCGTGGAGCTCAACGACTGGCGCGGCATCGTGGCGCCGGAGGAGCAGGAATACAAGTTCCAGACCACCAACGAGAAGATCTTTGCCGGTGGCGACATGGTGCGCGGTTCGGACCTGGTGGTTACGGCGATCTGGGAAGGCCGGCAGGCGGCCGAAGGCATCCTCGACTTCCTGGAGGTCTGATTCCGGCTTGGGTTGGCGCTTCGTAGCGCCGGCCGGTTGAGCCGCGGAGCCCATCACCGACACGCCGTGAACCCGTCCTTGGGGGCTTCTCTGCGACATCCATGTCGCAGAGAGTCGGTGATGGGCACCGCGGCTCAACCGGCCTGGTACGTAGCAGGCCGCAGGCGCCGCGTTTCCGGTTGACTCGACACCGGCAAAGACTGTGCTACGAAGCTCCTAGGCCGTCGTGCGGTCGGTCAAAGTCACGGGCGAGACGTGCCGCAGCTGGCTGGCCGCCGCGGAGTCACGTAGAATCCCGCCACTGTGTTTTCGGTTTGCCGCGATGGTAGGTCTTGCCCGGCGTTGGTGCCGGGGAGACCGTGGAGCGCATGGATGCGCTCCTCGAGCCTACAGGGACGTATTCACGGCGTGTCTCACCGGCACCAACGCCGGGCGAGACCGGACTACGAAGCACCCCTCACGCACGTACAAGGGTTCCCCCGTGACTGATCTCAAGAACGACCGTTTCCTCCGCGCCCTGGCGCGCCAGCCCGTCGACCGCACGCCCATCTGGATGATGCGTCAGGCCGGGCGCTACCTGCCCGAGTACCGCGCCACGCGCGCCCAGGCGGGCTCCTTCCTCGATCTGTGCAAGAACGCCGAGCTGGCCTGTGAAGTGACCCTGCAGCCCCTGCGGCGCTACCCCATGGACGCGGCGATTCTCTTCAGCGACATCCTCACCATCCCCGACGCCCTGGGTCTGGGGCTTTATTTCGAGGAAGGGGAAGGGCCGAAGTTTCGCAAAACGGTGCGCAGCGAGGCGGACCTCGCGGGGCTGAACCAGATCCGGGCGGCTGACGACCTGGGCTATGTGATGAATGCCGTGCGCACCATCCGCCGCGAACTGAACGGCCAGGTGCCGCTGATCGGTTTTTCCGGCAGCCCCTGGACCCTGGCCACCTACATGGTGGAGGGCGGGTCCTCGAAAGACTTCGCCCGGGTCAAGGGCATGGCCTACGATCAGCCGGAGCTGATGCACGCCCTGCTCGCACGCCTGGCGGATGCCGTCGCGGATTACCTGGGCGAGCAGGTGGCGGCGGGCGCCCAGGCGCTGCAGATCTTCGATACCTGGGGCGGTTCACTCAGTGCCGCCGGCTACCGGGAGTTTTCCCTCAAGTACATGCAGCGGGTCATTAGCAAGCTGCCGACCGAAGCCGATGGGCGGCCGCTGCCGGTGATCGTGTTCACCAAGGGTGGCGGCCAGTGGCTGGAGGCGATTGCCGCCTGCGGTGCCCAGGCGGTGGGTATCGACTGGACCACGGACATCGGCCAGGCCCGCGCCCGGGTGGGCGACCGGGTTGCCCTGCAGGGCAACATGGACCCGGCGATGCTCTACGCCTCACCGGCCCGCATTCGCGAAGAGGTGGCCAACATTCTCGCCAGTTTCGGTCATGGCAGTGGGCATGTGTTCAACCTCGGGCACGGGATCACCCCCGGGGTGAACCCGGATCATGTCACCGCCTTTGTGGATGCGGTCCAGGAGTTGTCACCCCAGTATCATCAGGGGTGATGGCGAAGGGCTACTGCCGGCCACACCAGCGACAGCAGCCAGCGCCACAGGGAATTGCCAGCGAGCACTTCCCGGTCCACCGCATCGAAAAAGGCCTCTACACCCGCCGGGTCGGCAAACAGGTCCATGCGCGTGGTAAAGCCATCTTCCGGGTCCAGCTCGCGCACGACGCGCGCTGGATTCCCGGCCACCACGACATTCGCGGGGACATCGCGCGTGACCACAGCCCGGGCGGCAATCACGCTGTTGTCGCCGATAGTGACGCCCTTGAGCACGGTGGCGTGATCCCCCAGCCAGACGTTGCGACCGATATGCACCGGGGTGGGCGTCGTCGCCCTGGCCGTGCGATCACGGATGGTGTGCCAGTCGGAATCGGTCACGTAGGCGCCGTTGGCGAACATGGTGCCATCGCCCACGGTGATTTCGTCGCTGGCGCTGATGCGTGAGCCGGGGCTCATCAGCACGCAGTCGCCAATACTGACGCGCCCCTGCCCGGCTTCCCGCCCCCACACGCCGATTTCCACCCGGTTGCCCGGCTCGCCGATGGCGGTGAAGTTGCGGCCGATGCGGATATTGGCGCCGGAGATATGCACGTACCAGGGTTTCATGATGCTGTGCCAGGGGCCCAGGCTGGCGCAGCGGGGCCGCAGGCGCCACTCGGTCCAGGCGTGACGCAGGCGCAGGTAGAGTTTCTTTACCCAGTAAGGGCGCAAATCCTCTTGCATGGTATCGGATCCCGTTTGGGCGCAGGTCGCAGCCGGCGTATCATGACAAGCCCCCGACAGCGACGCAAACCAACACGCCATGCAGCAGATTTCGCGACCGGTCACCAGCAACCAGCCCGGCCTGCACCCGCGCCTTGCCGAACGGGTGCGCAAGCACCTGCGCAGCCCGAACCGGCGCCCGGTGCCCGATTTCAGTCGCGCGGCCTTTGCCGAGCTGGCCCGATTGCAGGAGGAAGACCCGCGACCGCTGGTGCTGGACTCCTTCTGCGGTACCGGGATGAGCACGGCCCTGCTCGCGGCGCGCCATCCCCAGCACCGTGTGGTGGGCATCGACCGCTCCGCGGATCGCCTGGGTCGCCACACCGCCGCCGATACCCCCGGCAGCGGGGCTAGCTATCACTTGCTGCGGGCCGAATGCGAGGACATCTGGCAGTTGATACGCGAGGCCGGCTGGCGGGTCGACTATCATTACCTGCTCTACCCCAACCCCTGGCCCAAGGCGGCTCATCTGCAGCGGCGCATCCACGGTCACCCCGGCTTTGCCGATCTGGTGGCGTTGGGCGGCCGTATTGAACTGCGCAGCAACTGGCAGACCTACGTCGAGGAGTTTGGCGTGGCCCTGTTGCTGGCGGGCATTCCCGGGCTGGTGCGGCAACTCCCCGAGGGCCCGGCCCTGACCCGCTTCGAGGCCAAGTACCGCGCCAGCGGGCACGCCCTGTGGCAATACCAGGGCCCCTGAACAGCCCCTTGCGGGCTGTGCTACATTGGTGCGCTGACTAAAGAGGAGAGATCATGGCGCCGAAAAAGCCCGACCCGGTGTGGCAACGCATCCTGGACGAGACCGCGCAACACGCCGCGGATGAACCGATCCTGGCCAGCTTCCTGCACGCCACCATTCTCAATCACGGCGATCTGGAAAGCGCCCTCAGCTTCCATCTTGCCTACCAGCTGGATAGTCCCACGGCATCCTCCCTGTTGCTGCGGGAGGTCATACTGGAGGCTTTTCGGGATGATGCCTGCCTGCGCAAGTCGGTGCGCTGTGACCTGCTTGCGGTCGAGGAGCGTGACTCCGCCTGCCAGGAGCTCTACATTCCCTTTCTGTACTTCAAGGGCTTCCACGCCCTGCAGACCCACCGGGTATCCCACTGGCTGTGGCAGCGCGGGCGCCGTTCCCTGGCGCTGTTCTTCCAGAACCGCATGTCCGCCGAGTTCGCGGTGGATATCCACCCCAACGCCAGGCTCGGCCACGGCATCATGCTGGACCACGCGACCGGGCTGGTGATCGGCGAGACCGCGGTGGTGGGCAACAATGTCTCCATCCTGCAATCGGTCACCCTCGGGGGCACCGGGAAGGAACACGGCGACAGGCATCCCAAGATCGGCAACGGTGTGCTGATCAGCGCCGGCGCCAAGATCCTCGGCAACATCCGGGTGGGCGACGGTGCCAAGGTAGGCGCCGGCAGCGTGGTGCTGGAAGAGGTGCCGCCCCACACCACAGTCGCGGGTGTGCCGGCGAAAGTGGTCGGGCGTCCCCGCTCGCAGTCACCCGCGCTGGAAATGGACCACTCCTTCCCCTGCAGCGAAGACGACGAGGATTGCCTGGAGGCGATGCGCGCCCGGGCCGGCAAGTCGCGCTGAGCCCTCAGAGCAGCTGCAGCGGCTCCTCTTCCAGCGCGAACATCTGCTCCCGCAGCTGCAGGATGTGGTCGCCCCAGAAACGCTCGCTGTTGAACCAGGGGAAGGCCTTGGGAAAAGCGGGGTCGCCCCAGCGCCGGGCCAGCCAGGCAGCATAGTTGACGATACGCAGTGTGCGCAGCGCTTCCACCCAGCGCAGCTCCCGGGGGGCGAAGTCGGCGAAGTCGCTGTAACCCTCGATCAACTCCGCCAGCTGCAGCTGGCGCTCCTGACGATCGCCGTTCAGGCACATCCACAGATCCTGGATCGCCGGGGCCATACAGCAGTCGTCGAGGTCGACGAAGTGCGCGGTCTCGTCGCGCCAGAGTATGTTGCCGGCATGGCAGTCGCCGTGGACCCGGATGCAGTCACTCTCCTCCAGGTTGGCCAGGGCGGCCCGCAGGCGAGTCAGCAGATCGTCGGTGAGGGACTCGTAGGCGGCGATCAGCTCCCGGGGGATAAAGCCCTCCGCCAGCAGATAGTCGCGGCTGCTGACAAAGTGGCTGTCAATCGTCAGGTGCGGGCGCGTGCGAAAGGCTGCCGCTGCGCCGACCCGATGCATGCGGCCGATGGTGCGGCCCAGTACCAGCAGGTTGTCGAGATTGTCCAGCTCCGGGGGGTGGCCGCCGCGGCGGGGAAACAGGGCGAAGCGAAAGCCCTCGTGCTGGTGCAGGCTCTCCCCGCTGGCTGACTGCAGGGGAGCGACCACGGAGATGTCCGCCGCCCGCAGCTCGAGGCTGAAGGCGTGCTCCTCGAGGATCTGTTCGTCGCTCCAGCGGCCGGGTCGGTAGAACTTGGCGACCAGGGGTGGTCCCTCCTCCATGCCCACCTGGTAGACCCGGTTTTCGTAACTGTTTAGCGCCAGCAGGCGCGCGTCGCAGGGGTAGCCGGCGGCCTCCACCGCATCGATCACGCAGTCCGGGGTCAGGCGTTCATAGGGGTGTTCACTGTGGTGCTGCATACTCTGCGCTCAAACCGCTGGCTGGACCGGCCAGTGTAGCAGGGTGCGCGGGGGTGCGAGCCAGGCTCCATATCTGCACGCTTGCTGCGCCGCCGTCCTTCAGCACAGCCGCCACCTCCTGGGCCGTGGCGCCGGTGGTGACGACATCGTCAATCACCGCGACCCGCAGCCCGCTCACCTCAGCCCGCAGCCGGAAGCTGCCCGCGAGGTTGGCCTCCCGTGCGCCGGCGCCGAGACCCGCCTGGTGTCGCGTGTGCTGTCGGCGCTGCAGGCCTCCCTCCAGCAGGGGTATCCCAGCCAGTGCCGGGTGACTGCGTTGCAGGGCCCGCCCCAGCAGGGCGGCCTGGTTGAACCCGCGCCACAACTGTCGGCGCCAGTGCAGCGGCACCGGCAGCAGCAGGTCGCACGCCGGAAGCTGTGTCAGGTGCTCCAGCCACAGGCTGGCGAGCAGGGGGCTCAGCAGGGTCTGACGACGGTATTTCCAGGCGCCCACCAGCTGGCGTATACCCGGACCGTAAACCAGCGGCGCGATCACCCGGTCGAAATCCCGTTGTCCCTCCAGGCAGCTTTCGCAGAGGGCGCCGGGGGCGGCACCCGTCGGTAGTGGCAGCGCGCACTGCTCACAGGCGCAGTGGTTTAGCGGCAAGCTGGTGCGGCAGTCGTGGCACAGGGGCTGCGGGTTGTGGCTGGGCTGACGGCAGAGCAGACACTGCCGGGGGAAGAGCTTCTCGAGCAGGGTGTCCAGCCGGCTGTTAACCATGCGATGCCCTCCTGGTTGACTGCTTTCGGGCAGCCCGTATCATGGGCGCCTGATTCCCGTCACGAGATGCCCGCCATGACTGCTGTCGCCACCGCCAAACCCGAGCTGCGCCACGACTGGAGCCGCGAGGAAATCGAGGCCCTGTTTGCCCTGCCCTTCAACGATTTGCTGTTCCGGGCACACAGCGTGCATCGGGCCTATTTTGACCCGAATGCGGTGCAGGTGAGCACACTGCTTTCCATCAAAACCGGCGCCTGCCCCGAGGATTGCGCCTATTGCCCCCAGAGCAACCGCTATGACACCGGTCTGGAAGCGGAAAAGCTGATGGAAGTGGAGAAAGTGCTGGAGCAGGCGCGGGCGGCCAAGGCCAGTGGGGCCTCGCGCTTCTGCATGGGGGCTGCCTGGCGCTCGCCGAAGAAGCGCGACATGCCCTACGTGGTGGCGATGGTCAAGGGCGTACGCGAGCTGGGACTGGAAAGCTGCATGACCCTGGGCATGCTCAGCCCGGAGCAGGCCCAGGAGCTGGCAGAGGCGGGGCTCGACTACTACAACCACAACCTGGATACCTCGCCCGAGTACTACGGCGAGATCATCACCACCCGCACCTACCAGGACCGGCTGGAGACCCTCGGCCACGTACGCGAGGCGGGCATGAAAATCTGCTCCGGTGGCATCGTCGGCATGGGCGAGTCGGCCCGGGACCGCGCGGGCCTCCTGCAGCAGCTGGCCAACCTGCCGGAGCATCCGGAAAGTGTGCCCATCAACATGCTGGTCAAGGTCGAGGGGACGCCACTGGCCGAAGAGGCGGATCTCGACCCCTTCGATTTCATCCGCACCATCGCCGTGGCCCGGATCCTGATGCCGGCGTCGCACGTGCGCCTGTCCGCCGGACGCGAATCGATGAACGAACAGATGCACGCCCTCGCCTACTTCGCCGGTGCCAACTCGATCTTCTACGGCGAGAAGCTGCTGACCACTCCGAACCCCGAGGCCAACCGCGACCTGGCCCTGTTCCAGCGCCTGGGTATCCACCCCGAGGAGCGTGAGCTGGAGCAGGCGCCGGAGATGCCCTCGCCGCAGTTCTACGACGCCACGCGCAGCGCCGCGGCCCACTGACCGCCCCGCCGTGTCCGCTTTTGACCGGCGCCTGCGCGAGGTGCTGGAGACGCGTCGCGCCACCGACCTCTATCGCCAGCGCCTGACCCTGGACTCACCCCAGGGCCCCCGGGTGCGCTGGCAGGGGGGCGACTACCTCAACTTCTGCAGCAACGACTACCTGGGCCTGGCCAGCGATCCGCGCCTGGTGGAAAGCTTGCGCCGCGGTGCCCGGGATTACGGGGTTGGCAGCGGCGCTTCCCACCTGGTCTGTGGCCACAGCCGCGCCCACGCCGAGCTCGAGGAGGCACTCGCCGAGGCCACGGGACGGCCCAGGGCCCTGTTGATGGGCAGTGGCTACGCCGCCAATACCGGAGTCCTGCAGGCCTTGCTGCAAGCCGGGGACACCGTGCTGGAGGACCGCCTCAACCACGCTTCCCTGCTGGACGGCGGCCTGCACAGCGGCGCCCGCCTGCGGCGCTTTGCCCACAACGACTGTGCCGATCTGGCGCGCAAGCTGGCGAGCAGCCAGGGCCCGGTCCTGGTGGCTGTGGACGGTGTGTTCAGCATGGACGGTGACCTGGCGCCCCTGGTCGAGCAGGCGGCCCTTTGCCGCCAGCACGACGCCTGGCTGATGGTCGACGATGCCCACGGTTTCGGCGTGCTGGGGGAGCGCGGTGCCGGCAGTGTGGCGGCGGCGGGCCTGGACAGTGAAGCGGTGCCGGTGCTGATGGCGACCCTGGGCAAGGCGCTGGGCACTGCCGGCGCCTTTGTCGCGGGCAGCGAGACCCTGATCGAGGCGCTGATCCAGGTGACCCGCAAGTACATCTACACCACGGCGCCGCCACCGGCGATTGCCGTCGCCAGCCTGACCGCGTTGCGGCTGGCGACGGAAGAGAATTGGCGGCGCGAGCACCTGCAGACCCTGATCGCCCGCTTCCGGGATGGCGCCGCCGCACGAAATCTGCCCCTGATGCCTTCGCCGACCCCGATTCAACCCCTGCTGGTGGGCGAGGCCGGGCGTGCACTGCAGCTCAGTGAAGGGCTGCGCGCCCGGGGCTTTCTGGTCAGTGCCATTCGCCCCCCCACCGTACCCGCCAAAACCTCGCGTTTGCGTATCACGCTGACCGCCGGCCACACAGTCGAGCAGGTGGATCAGCTCCTGGATGCTCTGGCGGAGTTGAGCGCCGATGCCTGAGGCAAGCTTTCAGATCGAATACCTGCCCGCCACCATCGACAGCGAGCAGCACCTGGTGCTGCTGCATGGCTGGTCCGGGAGCCGCGAACTCTGGCGGCCCCTGTTGGCTCCGCTGCGGGGCCTGGCGAACCTGGTGTTGGTGGACTGGCTGCCACCCCCCGATGTGCCGCCCGAAACCGGTCTCGCGGCTACCGTGGAAGGCCTTCTGGGTCGTCTGCCCGCGCGATTCGGGCTGCTTGGCTGGTCCCTGGGCGGGCAGCTGGCGGCGGCGCTGGCGGCCCGGGCGCCGTCGCGGGTCGATTGTCTGGTGACGGTGTGCAGTAACCCCTGCTTCCTGGCGCGCGCAGACTGGCCGGGCCTGTCGCCGGAAGACCTGGCCGCCATGGAAGCCAGTCTGCCCCGCCACCCCGTCCAGACCCTGCGCCGCTTTGACGCCCTGCAGGGGCGAGGTGCGCCGCGCGCCTGGCTGCGCTACCTGCAGCAGTGCCGCCGCGAACTGCCCTTGCCTGCCCTGCAGGCAGGTCTCTCCTGGCTGGGCGATCTCGACCTCCGCGAAGCCCTGGCGACGCTGCCCATGCCCCAGCGGCATCTGCTCGGCGAGGTCGATGCCCTGGTGCCCCCGGACCTGGCCCCGGCGCTTGAGCGCCTCCTGGCGGGGCGGCGTGAGGCGGTGGTAGCTGCGCTGCCGGCGGTGGGTCACTTGTTGCCACTGCAGGCCAGTGAGGCTCTCCTGGCTGCGATAGCGCCGCTGTTGGAGCCCTCCGCAGCCGGCATACCGCAGGGCCCGGAGCCGGTTTCCAAGCAGGCTATTGCGAATTCCTTCAGTCGCGCAGCGCCTCACTATGACAGTGTGGCGCAGGTTCAGCGTGAGGTGGGCGATGCCTTACTTTCGCGCCTGCCGGAGACGGCGAAAACCGTGGACACGGTGGTCGACCTGGGCTGTGGCACGGGGTACTTCCGTCCGGCGCTGCAGCACCACTACCCGGGTGCGGCTTACCTGGGGCTGGATATTGCCGCCGGGATGCTGGCCTGGGCGCGACAGCAGGATGGTGAGGGGCAGGCCCGCTGGGTGGTGGGTGACGCGGAGGCCCTGCCACTGGCAACTGCCAGTGTCGACCTGATTTTCAGCAGCCTGGCCCTACAGTGGTGTTATCACCCGCGGCGCCTGCTGGCCGAGCTGGCCCGGGTGCTGAAGCCCGGTAGCTGTGCCCTGTTCAGCACCCTGGGACCGTCGACACTGCACGAGTTGCGCGGGGCCTGGGCGGCAGTGGACGACGGCCAGCACGTCAACCGCTTCCTACCCTTGTCGGCGCTGCAGGAGGCTGCCGCAAGCCTGCCCGGCGTCACCCTGCACGCGGAGGTGGAGACCCGGGTGGTGCATCATGCCGCAGTCGCCGACCTGCTGCGGGAGTTGAAGACCCTGGGAGCCCACAACATGAACAGCGGCCGTGCCGGTGGCCTGACTACCCGGCGCCAGCTGGCGGCGATGCTGCGGGCCTACGAGCGTTTCCGCGAGCCCCGGGGCCTGCCGGCCACCTGGGAAGTTATCCATGCACGTCTGGAGTTGCAATCATGACCCGCACCTATTTCGTGACCGGTACCGATACCGAAGTGGGCAAGACCGCCATTAGCTGCGCGGTATTGGAAGCCGCCAGGCGCGCCGGCCTGACCACCGGCGCCGTCAAGCCGGTGGCGGCGGGCTGTGACAGCGAGGGGCGCAATGAGGATGCGCTGGCCCTGATGCGGTCGATGTCACTGGATCTGCCCTATAGCCAGGTCAACCCGGTCGCCCTGCAGCCGGCGATTGCACCGCATATCGCCGCCGAGCAGGCGGGGCGGCGTCTGCAGGCCGACCGGCTGGCGGGGCTCTGCCGGGGCGTGATGGGGCTGGGTGCCGACCTGGTACTGGTGGAGGGTGCCGGGGGCTGGCGGGTGCCGCTGGGGCCGCGCGAAACCTTTGCCGACATTGCCACAACCCTGCAGGCGGAAGTGATTCTGGTGGTGGCCATGCGCCTGGGTTGCATCAATCACGCCCTGCTCACCGCCGAAGCGATACAACGCGATGGTCTGCGCCTGGCTGGGTGGGTGGCCAACCAGCCGGGGCCGGAAATGGCCTGCCACCGCGAAAACCTGAACACTCTCGCGCGCTGGCTGCCTGCGCCATTGTTGGGGGAAGTGCCCTTCCAGCCGCCTTTCGATCCAGTTCGGGCTTCCCAGTATATTGATTTAGAACGCCTTTTTTCCGGGGTTTCACAGGCTTGACCTTGCGCCTGGCGCGCTTGTCGCGCTGATGTGGCCGGCTACCGGCGGCGTCTTGGCTGCGCTCGCCCGCAGAAATGTCATTTGACATCCGCGGCAAAACCCGCAGAATGTGTTCGCCGTTCACTTTGCCCTTCACCGAGAGGTTCCCCCATGCCCGAGTACAAGGCTCCCCTGCGCGATATCCAGTTTGTGCTGCACGAGCTGCTGCAGTCCGAGTCGCTCTACCAGCGGCTGCCCGCGTACCAGGAGGCCAGCCGCGAGCTGATGGATGCGGTCCTTGGCGAGGCCGCAAAATTTGCCGAGAACGTACTGGCGCCCCTGTACCAGAGCGGCGATGAGGAAGGTTGCCACTGGGACGATGGTGTGGTGACGACACCGGCCGGTTTTGCCGACGCCTATCAGCAGTTCGTGGCCAATGGCTGGCCCGCCCTGGCCGCGGATCCCGAATGGGGCGGGCAGGGAATGCCGAATCTGCTGGGTATTGTGGTCAATGAGCTGGCGGGCACTGCCAACTGGCCATGGCTGATGTACCCGGGGCTGAGTCACGGCGCCATCAAGACCATCGAGGCCCACGGCGACGATGCCCAGAAGGCCACCTACCTGACTCGACTGATCGAGGGCAGCTGGTCGGGCACGATGTGCCTGACCGAGGCGCATTGTGGCAGTGACCTGGGGCTGCTGCGGACCCGGGCCGAGCCGCGTGAGGATGGCAGTTACGCCATCACCGGCACCAAGATCTTCATCAGTGCCGGCGAACACGACATGGCGGAGAACATTGTGCATATCGTGCTGGCCCGTCTGCCGGACGCGCCCGAGGGCACCAAGGGCATTTCCCTATTCATTGTTCCCAAATTCCTGGCCCGGGAGGATGGCGCAGTGGGTGAGCGTAACGCCGTGCACTGCGCTTCCCTGGAAAAGAAAATGGGCATCAAGGCCTCGGCCACCTGCGTGATGAACTTTGACGGTGCCACCGGCTACCTGATCGGGCCGCCCAATCGCGGGCTGAATGCCATGTTCACGTTTATGAATACGGCGCGTATCGGCACTGCCATCCAGGGGCTGGCCCATGGCGAACTGGCCTGGCAGGGTTCTCTGGCCTACGCCAGGGAGCGCCTGGCCATGCGCAGCCTGAGCGGCCCGAAAAACCCCGAGGGACCGGCAGATCCTATCATCGTGCATCCGGATGTGCGCCGCCTGCTGTTGAGCCAGAAAGCCCTGGTCGAGGGCAGCCGGGCCTTCCTGTACTACCTGGCGCAACAGTCGGATATTGTCGATTCCGCGGAGGCGGAAGAGGCCCAGGCTGCCGAAAACCGGCTGGCGCTGTTGACGCCCATCGCCAAGGCCTTCGTGACCGAGACGGGTTTCGAGTCGGCCAATTTTGGCCTGCAGGTATTTGGCGGTCACGGCTACATCCGCGAGTGGGGCATGGAGCAGATCGTGCGCGACGCCCGCATCGCCATGCTCTACGAAGGCACTACCGGTATCCAGGCGATGGACCTGATCGGGCGCAAGGTGCTGGGTAGTGGCGGCAAGCTGCTGACCGATTTCACCGCCCTGATCGATGACTTCTGCACGCAGCACAATGACGAGGCGGATGCCCGCTTCATCGAGCCCCTGGTTCACTACAAGGACGAATGGCTGGAGCTCTCCCTGAAGGTCGGGGAGCTGGCCATGCAGAATCCCGAGGAGGCGGGTGCCGCCGCGGTGGATTACCTGATGTACAGTGGCTATGTGGTGCTGGCCTGGTGCTGGGCGCGCATGGCAGTACTGGCCCGTCAGAAAGTGGCCGAGGGTGGCGATGACAAGGCCTTCTACGAGGCCAAGCTGATGACTGCCGAGTTCTATTTCGCACGGCTATTGCCGCGGGCCGGCAGTCATCGGGATGCCGTGCTCGCCGGGTCGCAGAGCCTGATGCAGATGCCCGAGGCACTGTTTGCCCTCTGAGTCCCGCGGGTGACAAGTACCGGGTTAGGGGCCACAATATGCGTGTGATTGGAGGTAACGCACCATGTCTCAAGAGTCCCATGTCAACGAGGACCAGCGCCTCAATCCGGACGATCAGTCCAGGGTGGACGAGTTTCTGTCGCGAGGCGTCAACTCGGTCGAGCGGAAGCCCTTCCGCCCCCTGCGCCTGCTGATCGGGCTGCTGGTGGTTGTCACCCTGTTCAGCTTGTTCAGCCAGTTGCTGGCACGCTGGTACGGGGTGTACTGACAGCGGGTCTGCCGCGTGTCCCCACAGCTTCTCGAGTTGCTGCTGGCGATATGTCTGCTGCTCCTCCTGTTGAGCGGTGGTCTGGCCTGGGTATCGAACCGGAGGCTCCAGCAGATCAATGCTGCGCTCAAGGAAAGCGAGCGCAGCAAGGCCGTGTTGATTGCGAATCTGCCGGGGATTGCCTACCGCTGCCGCTACGACCCTGACTGGACCATGGAGTTTCTCTCCCAGGGCTGTGATCAGCTGACTGGCTACTCGGTCCAGCACCTGTTGGGGAACCGGCGGCTGTCCTGGAATGACATCATCCTGCCCGAGGATCGCGAGGCTGTCTGGCGAGTCTGGGACGAAGCTCGCGAGAGCGGACAGCCCTGCCGTCTTGAATACCGGATCCGGCGCGCCGACGGGCAGGTTCGCTGGGTCTTTGAGCAGGGCGATTTTGTCCGAGACTCGCAGGGTGAAATCGAGGCGCTCGAGGGGCTGATCATCGATATCACCGACCGCAAAATGGCCGAGGCGGAACTCTACCGGCAGAGCACTCTCGATCACGTCACCGGGCTGTACAATCGTCGCTATCTGATGGAGCGCCTGAACCAGCTGCTGGCGGAGCACCGGCGTGAACCGCGACCCTTTTCCCTGGCCATTCTCGATCTCGATCATTTCAAGCAGGTCAATGATGCCTATGGGCACCAGGCCGGCGACCAGGTGCTTGCGGCGTTTTCCCGGCTGCTGCAGTCCTGTTGCAGACCTTACGATCTCGTGGGTCGTTACGGTGGCGAGGAGTTCATGGCCATTATCCTCAACCGCGATACGGCTGCCGCGACCCAGGTGATGGAGCGCTTCCGGGCCCAGGTGGCTGCCAGGGCCTTTGCCGTCAACGGTGACGGTGCCCATATCACGGTGAGTATTGGGGTCGCCGCGAGCGGCGAGCTGGGTTCCGACGACGGGCTTGATGAGCTGATTCGTCTGGCAGACCAGCGCCTGTATGCGGCCAAGGAGCTGGGGCGCGATCGCGTGGTCGATCGCGACCAGCCCGGTGTTTCATCCGAGGGTGGAGCAACATTGTCTGCGTCGGCTTCGGGCCCGCGGGCCCATTGAGTCCCTCTGCCTTGGCCGAGAAGGTGTTGGTCCCCAGGCTGTTCGCCCTATTGGTAATCAGCCAGCTCTCTGGTATAGTTCCCGCCCTCAAATCTATCGGTGTGTAGCGCAGCCTGGTAGCGCACTTCCTTCGGGAGGAAGGGGTCGGAGGTTCGAATCCTCTCACACCGACCATTTCAACCTCCAGCAACATCCGCCAACGTCTCCAAGCCCCTGTATTTCCTGAGTTTCTGGCCTATACTGCGTCCAGAGCTGTCCGCTAATGGCCGTGGATAGCCGGAAAAAGTGGGGGTATATCTGGGGGTACTTTCGCATTCCCCAAACCACGTACCCCCAAATGGCGTACCCCCAGGGGAGTTACAGGGCATGGCGAAGCTGACCGCTACCGAGGTGAAACAGGCAAAGCCCGGCGACAAGGACCGCAAGCTGTCGGACGGGGGCGGCCTGTTCCTGATGGTGACCCGCAACGGGGGCAAGCGCTGGCGCTACAAGTACCGCTACGCGGGCAAGGAAAAGCTGCTGGCGCTGGGCACCTATCCTGAATTGAGCCTGGCCGATGCCCGCAAGCGCCACCAGGACGCCCGCGACCGGCTGGCCCAGGGGATCGACCCTGGCCAAGTGCGGAAGGTGGAGAAGCTGACCCGGCACCAGGCCGCAGCGGACAGTTTCGAGGCAGTGGCCCTGGAGTGGTTCAACCAGTTGATGCCCCGCAAGTCTGAGAGCTACCGAGTACGTCCCCGCCGCATTCTGGAAAAGGACCTGTTCCCCCACCTGGGCAACAACCCCATTGCCACGATCACCGCCCCCGAGCTACTGGCCACCCTGCGCCGGATCGAGGCCCGGGGCGCCCTGGATATTGCCCACCGCGCCAGGCAAACCGCCGGGCAGGTATTCCGCTATGCCGTGGCCACCGGGCGAGCCGAGCGCGACCCGTCCGGCGACCTGCGCGGAGCATTGCCGCCCAAGCACAAGAAACACCACGCCGCCATCATTGACCCGCCAGGAGTGGGGCGCCTTATGGTCGCCATCGACAACTACCAGGGCGGCCCCGTGGTGAAGGCTGCGCTGCAACTGTCGGCGCTGTTGTTCCAGCGGCCCGGGGAGCTGCGGGCGATGGAGTGGGCGGAAATCGACTGGGAGGCCGAGCGCTGGGAGCTGCCCGCCGATCGCATGAAAATGCGCCAGCCCCATATTGTGCCCCTGAGCCGGCAGGCCCTGGAGATACTGCGCGAGCTGCACAAGCTGACCGGCAGGGGGCGCTATGTGTTCCCCAGTCCCCGGGGTGGCAGCCGCAGCCTATCGGAAAACGGGGTACGGGTGGCCCTGCGGACGATGGGCTACACCAATGACCAAATGACCGCCCACGGTTTCCGGGCGATGGCCCGCACCCTGCTGGACGAGGTGCTGGGCTATCGGGTGGACTGGATCGAACACCAACTGGCCCACGCCGTGAAGGATGCCAACGGACGCGCCTACAACCGCACCAGTCACCTGGAAGGCCGCGCCAAGATGATGCAGGGCTGGGCCGATTACCTGGACGCCCTCAAGGCCCAGGCACAAGGCGGCAATGTGATCGTGGGGCAGTTTCAGAAATAGCCGAATTGCAGCGCCTAGGGTAGCTCCCGAACAGCCGCGACCCTGGCGGCTTGGCGCTGCAACCTTTCACCAGGGGATGCACTGAGGGAGGTGCGCATGGGCAAGGCTGCTATCCGATTGCCGGAGAAATCCTGTTTTTCCCCGGTTGAAATTGCCGAGCGCTGGGGGTGTCCTGTTGGGCACGTTTTAGATTATCTCAGTGAAGGAATGCTGAGGCCGGCAATCAAAGCAAAGGATCTGGGTGCAGGGGTGGGGCTTTTCTCGGATGAGCACTGGCACCTTGGGACAGGGGACGATGCTAGCGACCTTATTGACCCAATTTTTTGGGAGGGCAGTTTTCTTTACCTGAGCCGCGAACATATCTGCCCCGAAAGAGAAGACAATATGTTTGGCCCAGCCCTCGGCATTTGGCATTTTTATGTGGCAGTAGTTAGTAACTTCGATGGACGCCTGTTTCAGATAGTGGCGGACGACAATCACTGTATAACAGTGAGGACGTGCATCGACAGCATGATTGCAGCCAGACGGGGGGGCGCACTTGCTTGGGAGTGGCACCCTGACAACGCGATTATCACTCTCGAAGAACGGGACCGCTTCGAGCGAGACCACGGCATTGTTGTTGACGGGCAAGCGGCTACTGCCGAAGCTGCCGAACCACAACAAGAGGCCCCAGCCGGCAGCCTAGTGTTCCCCTACGCAACCAGGGAGCTGGAGGCCATGCGCGAGGCTGTCCGGCGGCACTGGGAGGATTACATCCCGGACAAGCGCCAGCCGACACAAAAGGAAATTGCCTACACCCTGGGGGAACTGTTGGGGCTGCCCACCCAAGGCGACGGAACCCCTGCACGAAAGGCCCTCACCCTGGCGGCTGCAATCAAGCCGGACACCCTGCCGGACACCTGACAGCACGGGGTGACAGTAGGCACTGACAGTATGTCACCCCTAGCGGTCACCCCCTAACCGCCTTGCACCATTGCCGTGAACCCACCAACAACCAGAGGGACACGGCATGGCCCACCAGACCACACAACCCCCAACCCCGGCTGACCTGTGGCGTATGCCCCGGGTCGAGGCCGCCACCGGCCTGAAACAGTCACGGCTGTATGAGCTGATCGCTGCCGGCGAATTCCCCCGACCCGTCAAGCTGGGACCCCGTGCGAGTGCATGGGTATCAACCGAAGTGCAGCAATGGATCGCTGAACGGATCGCGGAGCGCGACGGGGGGCAGGCGGCATGATGAAGGAAGCCAGCGCCCCGGCACAGGGCGCCAGCAAGTACAACGCACCCGATAATTTTACCACTGCCGGCGACCCGATACGCACCTTTGCCGCAGCCATTGCCCAGGACACGGGCGCCACCGTGGACCCGATAGGCGACGGACAGTTGCACCGCTTCGACTGCCCCGAGGGCAAGCGAGGCAACCGCGCCTGCTGGTATGTCCTGCACCTGGACCGCTGGCCGGCTGGCGCCTATGGCAACTGGCGTACGGGGATCACAGACACCTGGCGAGCCGATCACAACCGGGAGCATGACCGGGAACAGGGCGCCCGGATCGCCGCCGCCATCGACGCAGCACGGCGCCAGCGAGAGCGGGAGCAAGCCCAGGCCCAGGACAACGCCGCACGCCGCGCACAACGGCTGTGGAGCGATGCCAAGCCGGCAACGGCAGGTCACCCCTACCTGGCCCGGAAGCGCATTCCCGCGCTGTGCCTGCGCCAGCATGGGGATTGCCTGCTGATTCCACTGCGCACCGTGGCGGACGAGCTGGTGAACGTCCAGCGCATCCACCCGGACGGGACAAAACGCTTCCTCAAGGGCGGGCGCATTGTCGGCGCCTTTGCGCTGTTCGGGTGCGAGCTACCCGAGGAAGGCGAGCTGTATATTGCCGAGGGCTGGGCTACCGCCGCCACGATCGCTACCACCCTGCGGCTGCCGGTAGTCGCCGCGATGAACGCGGGCAACCTGGCACCCGTGGCCCAGGCTATCCGGGCAGCACGTCCAGGGCTGGCGCTGACCCTGGCCGCTGATGATGACCACGGCACTCCCGGCAACCCGGGCATGACCAAAGCTGCCGAGGCAGCCCGGCTGGTACAGGGCGCAATGACCTGGCCCACCACGTGCCGGCAAGAGGGCTGCGGCTGTACAGACTTCAATGACGTGGCCAACTGCGGGAGGGCGCCCCGATGACGGAATCAAACCTGGCGCATGACCTGCGGCCCAAGCCCGCCCCCGATGACCTGGAGCTGCCGACCCTGCCGGACGTGATCGACCGGGCAGGCTACCCCCTGGAGGCCCTGGGGGAGCTGCTGGGCAGTACCGCCCGCGCTATCGCCACCACCATGCAGGCACCGCCCGAGATCGCCGCCCACGCCGTGCTATCCGTCGCTGCCTTTGCCGCGCAAGACAAGGCCGATGTGGCGATGGACGGGCGCATTTATCCGCTATCGCTTTTCATGCTGACCGTGGCGGAATCCGGCGACCGGAAAAGCGCCTGTGACAAGGTGGCCAGCCGGCCCCTGGAACACTGGCAACGGGAACGCGCCCTGGAGTACCGCACCGCGCTGAAGCAATACCATGATGAAAAGGCCGTCTATGACGCCACCCACCGGCAGCTAGTCAATGACAAGAAAAAGGCACCCGGGGACAAGGCCGCCGCACTGGCCCGGCTGATACCGCCCGTGGTGCCGGCTGAACCTATCGTGATTGCCCAGGAACCTACCCTGGAGGGTTTGCAGCGTTCATTCCGTCGCGGCAAGCCCAGCCAAGCCCTGTTCAGCGATGAGGGCGGGCAATTCTTTGGCGGGCATGCGATGAACCCGGACAACATGCTGAAAACCATTGCGGGACTGTCTAAGTATTGGGATGGCGCCGCGATATTCCGCACCCGTGCCGCCGATGGCGAAACGTCCGGCATGTGGGGGCGCCGGCTCTCCATTCACCTGCAAGTGCAACCCCGGGTCGCGTCTGGTGTGCTATCGGATCGCATGCTGCTGGAACAGGGATTATTGGCCCGCTTCCTGATTGCCGAGTCACGCACCTTGGCCGGGTCACGCCTGTACAAGCCCGAGGATGCCAACCAGCACCCGGCTGTGGTGCGCTTCCACCAACGCATTGCCGAGCTACTGGAGCATGAATCCTGCACCGGAGAGGATGGCGGCCTGGAGCTGCCGCACCTGCGCCCGGACGATGACGCTACCGCGCTATGGGTGGACAGCTACAACCGCACGGAAGTGGCCCAGGCACGGGGGGCACTGCTGGAGATCGTCAAACCGCATGCCAGCAAGGCGGCTGAACAGGTCCTGCGCCTGGCGGGAGTATTCGCCGTGCTGGAGGGCGCCCAAGCCATTACACAGGAACAAATGGGCCGCGCCTGGACCCTAGCCACCTACTACCTGCAAAACGCCCTGCGCGCTGCACAACTGGCAGAACAGGATCACGCCCACCGGCAGGCCCGGGAGCTGCTGGAGTGGTTGAAGGCTGAACCAGGTGCCCGGGCAACGATCAAGCACATGCAGAAGTGTGCACCGGCAAAGCTGCGCAAGAGAGTGGCAGACCTGCGGGCAATGTTGGCGCTGCTGGAGGGCGCCGCCGCCGTGCGGGTGATCGAGCACAACAGCCGGGGGCATGCGAGCGCCTGGGAGGTAGTGCCGGCATGAATCTGGCGGAGATGCTCGGGCTGAAAACGTGGAACCCACAACTACCCCCTGCGGAAACTGCGGATTCTGCGGAAACCGCACAACCACGCGGTCTAGGGAATCCGCAGCCCCCTGCGGAAAACTGCGGAGAGGCCCCCACCCCCTGCGGAATCCGCAGTAGTCCGCAACCACCTGCGGAAAGCGAAACCCGCACCGTTACTGGCTTTCGAGAGAAATCCGCAAATCCGCAAAATCCGCAGCCCCTCCCGAGGATTGCGGAACCAGCCCTGCCCATCACCCGGGACTACTTTGCCAGCCTGGGTGTACACCTGCTGGCCGATGACCTGGCTTTTCTGCGCTGGCACCTGCCCAGGGCTACCGCTGCCCGCAATGCTGCCGTGCGTGAGTACGTGCGCCGCTGGCATGACGCAATGGACGGGGAGCCGATCGAGTACCGGAAGGACAACGCCGGCAGGCGAGCCGCTAACACCTGGCTGCGCACTGCTGCCCTGAACCCCACCGGGAGGCCCCTGCAATGATCGCCACGCCGCCCGCTGCTGTGGTGGTAATTTTCTGACACGTTAAAAAGACTTCGGGTCCTCCCCCGAGATCGCCACACGGGGGCGCTGAACCGCAGTAATCCGGTAATTTTCGCTGCGCTATGGGGTTGTTGTTTATATCTGCTCCGGGTCCCTCCCCGACATAGGCCGATGGCCACGGGGACACGGAATCGCGGCTTACGGGAGTTTTTCCCGCGCCCCTGGGGGTGGTGGTTCATCCCCTCTTGCCGGCCCTGCTGTTCACCACCTTCACCACCCGGAAAGCCTGCAACCGAGCGGCCTGGCGTCCTGTGGTGGTGGAGGCCTGCACTGCCGATATTCACCGGCTGGCCACGCTTCCGCGCCCCCGTGGCTGCGCTGGTGGCCCGCAGAGGGACCCGGCACCCCTACCCCCCGTTGGGTCCTGCCCTGCGCCCTGGGGGATACGGGTGGCAGGCTGCGCGGCTTTTCGGTGGATACCAGGCCAGCCCGGGCGATGGGTTGTTGATGATAGCTATAAGGGCTAATAGCTACTGAAGGTGATCATGGCGGCCCTATCCCGATAGTTGAGCAAAGGGCATAATAATGTGTTCAATCAACGTGCTGGCATCATATGCCACAGTGGATTCCAGCGAGGCGGGCCACAATTTTCAGGCGCCACAAGTATGAGACGGCTTAAATCAATACTGAAAAGAATCAGCGACCGAGGGCGCTGTGGTTTCAATATCCCTGTTCTTTGCTATCACAGCTGGACCGTAGATGGTGATGTCTACGGGGCCAATGACCATGTCTGTCTGGAGCAAGACCTGCATACTCTAGCCGCCAGAGGGTATCAGGTATTGCCAGCTGAGTGCCTGGTGGACTTGCTGGAGGAGAAAATCCCGTCGAAGGCCATCGCTGGAAAAAAACTTGTCTGCCTCACATTTGATGATGGTCGGGACTATGACTATTTTCCGCACGTGGATGAACGCTGGGGGGAGGTCAAAGGGTTTCATTCGATTGTGAGTGATAGCGTCAAATACTTACCCCAGTTGCTTCCGGGCACACGCGCAGTCTCTTTCGTCATCGCTTCTCCAGCTGCCCGTAGGCAACTGGACGAGGCTTGTGGGAGAGGCCAAGGGGAGTGGAACGACTTCTGGTGGGAGGATTGTGCGCGGGAGGGGGTCCTGGGTATCGCTAACCACAGCTGGGATCATGTGCATGATGCCCTGCCGGAGGTCAGGCAAAAAGACAATGCCAAAGGCTCCTTTTTCAGAATAGATTCCTTCGAGGATGCCGAGCGTCAGATTGCAGACGCACAACAATACATTGATGAGAAGACTAATGGCCTCACGATCCCCGTGTTTTGCTATCCCTACGGGCATGTTCCCGAATACTTGAAAAATACATATTTTCCCGAGAACGCTGACCGGATAGGTCTCCGGGCAGCTTTCAGTACCGCCGGTGCGTCTGTAACTCCACATTCAGATCGTTGGGCGCTGCCGAGGTTCGTCTGTGGCTTGGACTGGAAAACAGGTGAGGAGTTTGAGCGCCTTCTGTCCAGTTGTGAGGCGGGTACGCTTTAAGCAGCTTCTGAGCAGTTCAAAAAGGTAGCTCTATTTATGCAAATCCTTCGGCGGTTGTTTGCACGTCTGCCAGGGCCGGTAGAGGCGCAGAAAAACCCACAGAGTAATACTGGTTGCCATCAGTATGGAAATGAGCAGGAAATTGTAGACCCGGATGCGTGTTTTCTGATTTCCGAGGTCGAAGAGGCTGAAGCTATAGTCGGTGGGTTGTTCAAGCGAAGGTTCCATACGGATGAATTTCCGGAGAACCCTCATCACTATGTGGCTTTTGTCCAATATCGGGATGGCACACTCAGGCCCGTGGGCTATGTACACTATACGCTGATGGATGAATCTGCCCTTTGTGGCGGATTAGTTATCGATAACCGGCAGTTCAGGTTGCTGCCGAAAGATGTCAGAGCGTATCTGCATGAGAAGGGCGGCATCGCCGAGTTGTTGCTGCGCCAGACATTTTCGCGTTTGCCTAGTCAAGTTTGCGCGATATGGGGTCATGTCGGAAACCTACAGTCTGAGAGAGTGTGTCTGAGGGTGGGGTTTCAGCGTACTCCAGAGCAGTACCTGTTAGTTGTCTGGAGACATGACGGAATAACCTCAGCAGAGAAGGAGCGCTTGATCAAAAAGGTGGCGGCGATAGGCCCCTTCTAACTTGGCGGCCCGGGTTATTACTTGAGAGGACCCCGCCAACATTGCTGGCCGCCCTATGGGGTGCGGGGGTGGGGGTGGTACAGAGTTTGGGTCGCCCCGCGCCTAGACCGTGCGCCCCTCAAACTTTCTCGCGTGCGTTTCAGAAATTCCAAATTTGCGGGATCCCGCTACCGGGATCGCTGGCAGGCCATCCGCCACCCTGGCGACCGCTGGCGCCTTTTCAGACGTGCCCGCTTTGAGCGGGGAGGATAGCAACCAGGCAACGGAAGGCGACCCGGCCCGCAACATGGGGTAAATCATTCCGCATGTTCACCGTCCAGCCCCGGCCTACACTGCCCGGAGGCCCACCAAAGCCCAGCACCACCCGGAGGGGGTGACAAAAAGAATTGGGGGTATTTTTGGGGGTACATTCCGATTTTGGCAATAACAATCCTATTTAATATCAATAGGTTATTGGAACTATTCGGGCGGTCTCACAGCCATTTTACCCCCCAGCAATACCCCTTGGTGTCCTCAAGCCCCTGTAAATACGGGTCTTTTGCGGCCACCTCTGCGTCCAGACGTGCCGGCTTACCTCCGCGCGCACTATCGCTGCAGGCTTTACTCATGCAGCGGAGGGCACGCAGGCGCCGCCCCCGGCTGGCGCGCTCTTCCAGTTCCTTCTGTGTATAGCGCGGAGTGAGATGCAAGCTGCCCGAGCCATGTGGTCAGCGCCGAACATAAGCGTCTGGTGATCGACTATGTGGCCTATCTGGCGAAGCGGGCCGGCGCGAAGGAACCTGAAGTGCTCGCCAACGAGCTCAACTTGCTGATGGAAGGGGCTATAGTCTATGCCCACGTGATGGGGCTGGGCTCACTCCCCGTCCAGCACCCGCCCGAGGGTCTCTTCCCCCATGATGGTGGTGCGGTTGATTACACGGCGTACGCCCGGGGGGGTTCCGGTGGCGCAGTGCATGATGCGCCAGTTGTCCCAGAGCACCATGTCGCCTTCCTGCCACTGGTGGAAGTAGTGGAACTCGGGCTTGCGGGTGTGGGCCACCAGTCGCTCCAGCAGCTCGATGGATTCGTCGTTGGACAGCCCGAACTTCTGCGGGGTGATCACCCGGTCCAGGAACTGCTCGACGATTTCCAGCACCTTGCGGCCGCTGACGGGGTGGGTGACGACCGCCGGGTATACCGCATCCGCGAAGTCGGGGAAGCCGATGTCCGAGGGTTTTTTCGCCAGGTTTTCACCCGGCTGGTAGCCCTCCAGATTGACGAAGCGCATGTGCTTGCGCTGCATGCTGAAGCTGTAGGCAACCTCCAGCTTTTCCAGCAGCGTCTGGGTCTCCGCGTCCAGGGCATCCCAGGCCATGGCCAGGTCGCCGAAACCGGTCAGGCCTTTTGCGGATGGCACCTCCACTGCGGTGAGGACGGCGCCATGGTTTGGGCGCGCGGTGTAGTGCAGGTCCATGTGCCAGTCCAGGCGTCCGACGATCGCCTCGCCGTTGTAATAGGCGAGCATGTGCTGGTCTTTCTCGGTGCCGTTTTCCAGCACGAAGAGCTCGGGATACTGGTCGGAAGTCTTTACCTTCAGGGGGTGCAGTTCCAGCGGGCCGAAGACGCGGCTGAACTCGATCTGATTCTCCGGGTTGATGGCCTGGCCGCGAAACAGCAGCAGGCCGTACTGGTACCAGAGGTCGCGCAGCTCCTGCTTCAGGGCGTCGTCAATCGGTTGGTTGATGTCGAAGCCGCTGACTTCGGCGCCAATGTTCTTCAGGGGTTTGACGGTCAGGGTCATGAGTAGTCCTCAATGGGCAATAGGCGTTCTGTCGGATGTGATCGTGGGCGAGAAGTGCCTGTGCGGCCTGCTTACTCGAGGACTCGCGGATCCCGGCGGATTTCCCGGCGCGCCATGGCTTCCCAGAGGAAGGGGAAGCCGTTCCCATCGGTCATCTGGCCCAGACCGGAAGCGGTCTCTGCCGAGAGTGGCTGACCGCCGCCAAGGGCTTCGACCCGCCAGGCCAGCCGGCAGCGCCATTCCAGGGTGATGGCGCGCAGGTGGGCCTGGCGCAGGTCCCGGGCCACCAGGAACACACCGTGATTGGCCAGCAGTGCCCATTTGTGCTCGCCGAGGGCCTCCACGGCGGCGCGTCCTTCCTTTTCATCGTTTACGGTGCCGTGGTATTCGTCGAAGACGACCGGGTCGGTATCCACCAGTGCCGAGGTCTGGTCGTAGATCGGCGGGACACGTTTACAGGCGGCCCATACGGAGCCCCATTCAGGGTGGTTGTGGATGACCACGCGCACATCCTCCCGCAGCGTGTGCATGTCCCGGTGCACATTGATGGCGGGTGTGATGTTCCAGCGACCATCGAGAATCTTGCCGCTTTCATCAATGGTCAGGATGTCGGAGGCACAGACTTCGTCCCAGGCCAGCTCCCAGGGATTGACCAGCAGGGTGCCGTCGTCCTGGCGGTAGGTGATGTGCCCGGCGATGTGGTCGTTGTAACCCTCCTGGATCAGTACCCGGCACAACAGTGCCAGCTCCTGGCGCGGATTCAGGTCTGGCAGAATCGGGTAGCGCCCCGGGTTGGGTGCCAGGGGTGCGAGGGCTTTCCAGTTGATGCTGGGGTCGTTGCTGTAGTCGGTCATGGTGCGACGTTTCCTTTGTTATCGGGTGCTGTTGTGAGGGTGGCGTGGTTGAGCAGCAGGCGCTGCAATTCGTTCTGGAATTCGGGCGAGGCGAGCCACTCGGGTCGCTCGTCGACGGCGCGGGCGGTGATGTCGGTCAGGGCCGAGGCAATCGTGAAGGCCCGCAGGGCGGCGCTATCGTGGTGGAGCCGGGGCTGGTGATGTAGCAGGAGTTCCTGCAGCCATTCTTGCAGTGACTCGATCGAGACATAACGGCTGACGCTGGTCTGTATGAGGTTGTCGAACTGGATGTCACGGTGATAGCGCTGGTAGATATCGCCGTGCTGCTCCAGCAAGCGCTGGTGGCGCCGGCAGGTTACCAGGACCAGTTCTCGCAGGGTTTCCTCCAGGGACTGCCAGCGCAGCGTCCCCAGGTAGCGGGTTTCCGCCGCCAGACGGTCGGCTTCCCCGGGAGCATCCTCCAGCAATACATCCAGCAGCACCGCCTCCTTGTTGCTGTAATACTGGTAGAAGGAGCCGATGGTGACGCCGGCCTTTTCGGCGATATGCCGGGCGGTCAACTTGGTGGCATCGCCCTGCTGCAGGATCTGCCGGCAGGCTTGCCTTATGGAGGCTACCAGCATGCGGGAGCGTGCCTGTCGGGGCTGGCGGCGAGTCGCCTGTAAGGGGCCGGGTGTATTCATGTCCCTTACCTTAGCGCATGCCCCGGGCCGCGCAACTCGTGTTTTCGGAACAAAAGAATATCGCCAAGTGCCTGTTTTTATTTAGGAAACACAAATATTCCGAGGGCGCTCGGATTTTTCCCTGTCGGCGTTAATAAGCCGGGCGGCGCCCGGCCTGCGAAAGCGCTTACCGCGTCGGTTTCTAGCCAGCGTTCGGCATGCTGCTGCCGACATACACAATGCGGTCGGCGTCAGCGGAGAAGTCGCGCATTTCCACCGAATGGATCAGGAACTGGCTGGCGCTGATTCGCCACTCACCGTCGATGCGGCGATATTCGTCGTGGTAGGCGCCGCCCAGCTGCACGCTGCTTTTGTCCTGTGTGTTGATGCTGTGGAAGCGCAGTCCGATCTTGCCGCGGGCGCGGTCATCGCCGATCAACTCCACGATCGGATTCTGGGCGTGGTGCATGTCGATGATGTGCGGGTGGCAACCCAGCTCGACAAACACCTGCACAAAGTCATCGCGGTTATCAAAGCGACCGATATGGCCGAAGTCGATGGCAACGGGACCGGATGCGAAACAGTCCCTCACCTGTTCGGGGAGTTTCTCGTCGCAGGCGTTCAGGTAGCGATATTTGAGTTCACAGATTGCCTTGATGTCCTGCAGCTTTTGCAGCTCGCGAGCGAGAGTGTCGATATCCATGCCGGGTTTCCGATTGGGTTTACAGGGTCGCCCGCAGAGCGCTGGCCACCAGTACTGCCAGCAGAATGGCACTGGTCAGGAATAGGAGAAAGCGCAGGGGGACGTAGTTGATGGTGGATTGTACCAGGCTGTGCACGACGCGCAGCCCGACGTAGCCCCAGGCCAGCTGCACATCCAGGCCAGAAGCGCCGCCGCTGATGGCAAGAATGCAGCAGATGGCGTAAAAGACCGTCGGCTGCTCGTGCAGGTGCACAAAGTTGTGCGCCGGCCAGTTGGCTTTGTCCGGCAGAACGCCTTCCAGATCCGCGCCACGGCGCCCGCCTGGCATGGGTTTGCTCAGGTCGATGCCGGATTTCGCGATGGCGGGGAAGCGGGTTGCAGCCAACCAGATCAACATGACCAGGGACCAGGCGGCAAGTGCGGCGGCGGGGGCGAGAATCGCAGTCATTGTTATTGTCTCCTTTGTGAGGGTTACGAAAGCCTACAGCAGGCCTCTCCGCGGCGTCTACTGTTGGCTGGACAGTAGTTGTCGTCATCCTGCCTTCCTGTGCATACTGCAGAAAGGCAGAAGAAGAGATGCATGCAGCCCCCTTCACTACCCGATAATGAGCAGCAGCGCCTGCAGACCTTGCGCGGTCTGCAGCTTCTCGATAGCGGGCCCGATGAGCGTTTTGACCGGTTGACTCGTCTGGCCCTGCACATTTACGAGGTGCTCATCGCGCGGGTGAGCCGGGTGGCGCAGCTTGGTGGCGAAGGAGCAGGGTCCTGATGCGATGGCGAGGACGCAGGGGGGGGATCGCTGTTGCGCTATGCCTGGTCGGTCTCCCGGCGCTGATCGGCGCCGCTCGCCCGGACCCCTTGGCGCTGCGCATCGGTGTCTATCACAACCCTCCCAAGGTTCTGGAAGCCGGCGGAGGACTGTCTGGTATTTTTGGCGATGTCATCAACGCAGTCGCCCAGCGCGAGGGATGGCAGCTCGAGCCGGTGTCCTGTGTCTGGCACGAATGCCTGGAGCAACTGGCGGAGGGAGAGCTGGACCTCTTGCCCGATACTGCCCTGAGCCAGTCGCGGGAGCGCGAACTGCAATTCCACAAGGTCCCCGTGCTGCGCAGCTGGTCGCAGCTCTACAGTGATCGCCGCTACGATATTACCAGCCTGCTGGACCTGGAGGGGCTGCGTATCGCGGTGGTCCGCGATTCGGTACAACAGCAGTACCTGAGCCAACTCATGGACAGTTTCGCCCTGCGCGTTGACTGGTTGCCGGTGAGTTCCTTTGAGAGCGGTTTCGATGCGGTGCAGAGTGGCCGAGCGGATGTGGTGGCTGCGAACAACTTTTACGGCGATCTTCGGGCGCGTGAGCTCAAGCTGCATGTGACGCCGGTTATTTTTCAGCCCGCCGCGCTGTACGTTGCGGCGCGCCCGGGGCTTGATTCCCGCGTGCTGTCGACCCTCGACGAGTACCTGCGGGATTGGCAGGACACGCCGGGTTCTCCCTGGTACCGGGCCATGGAGCACTGGGGCGTTTTTGCAGAGGAGTTTCCCCTGCCGACCTCGCTGTACTGGTTGGCGGGTCTGTCATTCGCGGGGGGTATCCTCGTCTTGCTGGTGGTCGTCCTGCAGCGGCGCCGCCATCAACAGACCCTGAACCGTCTCGACCTGAGTGAGCTGCGGCTGGAGACCATCCTCGACGGTGTCGATGCCTGTATCTTCATCAAGGATAGGTCGGGCCGATACCAGTATGTGAATCACCGCTTCGCAGAGCTGTTTGGCCGGCCGGAAAGCGCGCTGCTGGGCAAGTCGGACGGCGACCTGTTTGACGACGAGACCGCAGATCGCCTTCGCCAGGGCGATCTGCGGGTGTTCGAGGGCGGCGAAAGAATCTCCGCCCAGGAAGACAATGTCCTGCGCGACGGCACCCGCAAGACGTTTCTTACAGTGAAGTTGCCTTTGTATGACGTGGACGGTGAGTGTTACGCCCTGAGCGGCATCGCCACGGACCTGACCGAGCACCTGCGCATCCAGGAGGCCCTGAGTCGCGCGCAGTATTACGACCCGGTGACCGGGCTGGCCAACCGCTCAAAGTTGCTTGAGTCGCTCGATCACGCCATTGCTGGCTACGCGCGCACCGGTTTCGAGGGAGCTCTGCTGGCTCTCGACCTGCGTGAATTCAGCCTGGTCAATGACAGTCAGGGGCACGCCGCGGGGGACGAGGTTCTGCGGCTGGCGGCTTCGAGGATCGAGCGCTGTCTTTCGCAGACCGACCTCGCCGCGCGCCTGGGTGCGGATGACTTCGTGATTCTGCTCGAAGACCTCAGCGCGGACCGGGAAACCGCCATCATGGAGGCGCGGCGTCGCGCCAGCCTGCTGATGCAGTCCCTCTCGGAGCCGTATCGGCTCGCCAGTTCCGTGCAGAGTGTGGGGGCCAATATCGGTGTCACCATGTTTTCCGATCTCAACGGGGACCTGGAGACCGTGCTGCGCAATGCCGATCTGGCTCTGGCCGAGGCCCGCTCCCGGGGCGCTGGCGAGGTGAGCTTTTTCGACCCGCAAATGCAGGAGCGCGTGAACCACCGTCTGCGCCTGGAAAGCGCCCTGCGGCAGGCGATTGAAAGCGAAGCCCTGGAAATTTACCTGCAGCCACAGGTGCAGCAGGATTACCGTGTTACCGCTCTGGAGGTCCTGCTGCGCTGGGAGCACGCGGACCTGGGCCGGGTCTCGCCGGCGGAATTCATCCCATTGGCCGAAGCGACCGGCCTCATTGTGCCCTTGGGTCAGCAGGTTCTGGAGCGTGCCTGTGAGCTGCTGCAGAGCTGGCGCGACCACCCCTTGCTGTCTACCCTGAGCCTGGCGGTCAACATCAGCCCGCGGCAGTTCCATCAGGCGGATTTCGTGCACCGGGTGCAGCGTTGTCTGGAGGTCCATGCGGTGGCACCGGGAAGCCTGTTGCTGGAGGTTACCGAGGGCCTGCTGATCCAGGATATCGAGCATGTGGCCCGGCGCATGCGACAGCTGAATGAGCTTGGTGTGCGTTTCTCCCTGGATGATTTTGGCACCGGCTACGCGTCTCTGGCCTATGTCAAAAGATTGCACCTGTCGCAGTTGAAGATTGACCAGTCTTTTGTCCGAGACCTGATCACTGACCGCAACGACGAAGTGATCGTCGCCTCGACCCTGCAGATGGGCCGCAGTCTGGGGCTCGACGTGATTGCCGAGGGGGTCGAAACCGTGAATCAGCTGAAGGCCCTGGAGGCGCTCGGCTGCCAGGGCTTTCAGGGTTACAGCATCGGGTACCCCGCCCCGGTGGCGGAATGGGAGGCGCGACTGGGGAAATCCCTGGCGCTCAATCCCGCCTAGCCGGCGGTCACGGCCATCTTGGCGGGGGCGCCGGCGACCTCCCGGACCAGGCGCGGCAGCAGGTAGCCAGGCAGCCGGGCAGCCATGGCATGGTGCAGTTCCAGCGCCAGGGCTTCGGGAATGTCGAAATGGCTGGCGCCGTCGACCTTGTCCAGCAGGTGCAGGTAGTAGGGGAGTACGCCCAGCTCGAAGAGCCGCTCGGCGAGCTGTAGTTGCGCGTCCAGGTTGTCGTTGACACCTCTGAGTAGTACCGCCTGGTTCAACAGGGTGATACCGGCAGCGGCCATCTGCCTGCAACTGTCGGCAACCGCGGCGTCCAGCTCCCGGTGATGGTTGCTGTGCAGCACCACAACGCAGGGCAGGCGCGTGCCGGCGAGCGCCTGCAGCAGGCCGTCTGTCACGCGCTCGGGGATTACCACGGGAAGGCGCGTATGTACCCGCAGTCGTTTCACGTGCGGAATCGCGGCAATGCTCTGCACCAGTTCCGCCAGGGCCCTGTCACCTGCGACCAGGGGGTCGCCGCCACTGAGAATGACCTCGTGAACTTCCGGGTCGGCGGCGATGTAATCCAGTGCCTCACCCCACTCCTTGCGGCTGTTCTGGTTGTCGCCGTAGGGGAAGTGGCGACGGAAGCAGTAGCGACAGTGAATGGCGCAGCTGCCGGTTACTACCAGCAGCAGTCGGCCATGGTATTTGTGGATCACCCCGCGGCGGGGGTTGGCATCGCCCTGCTCGCCCGTGGGATCGGCGCCAAAGCCCGGTGCTGGCAGGGTTTCCTCGCGCACTGCCAGTACCTGCCGCAACAGCGGGTCGTTCGGGTCACCGCGGCGCATGCGCGCGGCGAAGGCCCGCGGCACCCGCAGGGGAAAGGTGCGCGCGGCCTCGGCACTCAGGCCCAGTGCTTCACTGTCCAGGCCCAGGCTTGCCAGCAACTCTTCACCGGAGCTAATCAGGTCGGCCATGGCCTCCCGCCAGGACTCCCTCGGGGCCTGGGTGGTGGCGATAAGGTGCGCGTCAGCCATAGATGCCCAGCCGTCGTTTCAGTAACAGTCCCGCCAGGCCCAACCGGCTCTGCACACGGTTGGCGAGGCTGCGCCAGCGCCAGCGCGCGACGGGCTCCAGCCCGGCGAGGACCTCGCTTTGCACTGCCGGGTCGGGGAAAAAGTCCGCGACCTCGGCGGCCGCCACGTCCCCGTAACCCTGGAATTCGTTGGTCTTGTTCTGCGCGTGGATCACCGAGAGCCAGCTGCGCTGGCCGCGAATGCGCTGTACCCGGGGCTCGCGCTTCCAGCTGCCGTGGCTGCGGTGCCACACGCTGCGGGGCGCCTGGTTGCGCTCGATCAGGGTGACGAAGGGGTTGCAGGGGTCCAGCGCGCGGCCCAGCCGGTGGCGCGGCTGGATTTCCAGCGTGTAGCCGTCGACCAGGTCCAGCAGCAGATAGGGCTGTGCCTGGAAGGCCTGCTGCAGCAGCGCGATGTGACCCGGGTGCAGACAGTCGTCGTTGTCCAGCCGGCTGCTCATGACCCAGTTCTCGGCGCTGGCCGCGAGACGTTGCTGCACATCGGGCAGGAAGGCGGCCATGCCTTCGACGAAGACCGGCTCCAGCTGCGGGCAGCGCTCGCGACAGCGTGCGATGCGGGCCCGCCAGGCCTCGCTGGTATCCGTGTCGAAGTAAACCAGCCAGCGGAAGTCGCCGCAGTGCTGCGCCGCTACCGATGGCAGGCAAAAGCGTTCAAACAGCGCGAAGCGATGGTCCAGCCAGGCGTCGTCAAGCACTCGCGAGTGCGACTTGGTGGTGGTCCAGTCGGGCTGGCGCAGATTGAAACGGGTAATAAGGAAGTGCTGGAACATGCGCTCCGCCGGAATCTCGGGCTGGTGATCAGGACCAGTGGCTTTGCGGCGGCTCAGCCGAGCCGGTCGCGCAGGCTGTAGAATAACATGCCTGCCACCAGGCCGGGCCAGCGCAGCAGGGTGCCCCCGGGAAAACGTCGCGAGGGAACGCCGGCCATCAGCTCGAAGCGCTCGGGCTGGCCGTCAATGGCCTCCGCCAGCAACTTGCCCGCGAGGGTGGCGATGGGTACACCGTGGCCTGAATAGCCGTGGGCGTAGAGAATACGCGGTGACAGTCGCCCGAAGTCGGGCATGCGGTTGAGGGTGATGGCGAGTGTGCCGCCCCAGCCGTAGTCGATGCGCGTGTGTTCCAGCTCTGGATAGATACGCAGCATGTACTTGCGCACAAAGCCGGCGATGTCGCGGGGGAAGCGCCGGGAGTAGGATTCGCCGCCGCCAAACAGCAGGCGGTTGTCGGCGGAGAGCTTCCAGTAATTGATCACGAACAGGGTGTCCGACATCGACACGCGGTCGCGGATCAGGCGTCGCGCGGTTTCCTCCGGCAGAGGCTCGGTCGCCAGCATGTAGTTGTTGATGGGCATGATGTAGCCGGCGGTGCGCGGCTCCAGACGCCCCAGGTAGCCATTGCAGCCGAGCACCAGGTAATCGGCCTCGACTTCACCGTGGGTGGTGCGCACGCGGATCGTGCGACCCTCCCGGTAGCCGGTGACCCGGCTGTCCTCGTAAATCTCTGCCCCCAGGTCCCGGGCGGCGGCCGCCAGTCCGAGTGCATAGTTCAGCGGGTGAAGGTGGCGCGCGTCGCTGTCGAGCACGCCGCCGTGGAAGCCCTGCCCGGAGGTCATCTCGCGCAACTCCTCCGGTGGTACCCAGCGGCGTCCCTCGTAGCCGTAGGCTGTGCTCAGGTGCTCAACTTCCTCCTGCAGCCAGGCCGCGTCGCCGGGTTTGGCTGCGACATGCAGATTACCGCTGCCCAGCTCGCAGTTGATGGCGTGGGTGTCGATCAGTTCGCGCACCGTGGCCACGGACTCGAGGCCGAGGTCCCACAGTTGTCTGGCGCGCTCCAGGCCCACCCACTTTTCCAGCTGCTCCTGATCGGCGCGCTGCCCGGTTCCCACGTGCCCGCCGTTGCGCCCGGAGGCGCCCCATCCCACCCGGTTGGCTTCCAGCAGGGCGACGCTGTAGCCCCGCCGGCGCAGGTGGATGGCGGTGGACAAACCGGTATAGCCACCCCCGATGACACAGACGTCGGCACGCTGTTGCCCGCGCAGTGCCGGGAAGCGCAGCGCCGGACGGGCGGTGGCGGCGTACCAGGAATCGATGTGGTCCTGCGGTTGCATGGTGTCAGTATAGGGGCGGAATAGGGCTGTTCAGGATAACACGTTAGGGGTAAGCCTTTGGCCGGCCCCCTTGCCCAGTGCCGACAAAGTCGGGATACTCGTGGCTTTCCCGTTTCGGGGATCTGCATGGATACCGACACCAGCGACACCAGAGCGATTTTCGAATGGCTCAAGGAGCACAGGATCTCGGAAGTCGAGTGCCTGGTGCCCGACATGACCGGCAATGCCCGCGGCAAGTTCATTCCCGCCCACCAGTTTCTGACCCTGGGTCATCCCAAGCTGCCGGAAAGCATCATGGTGCAGACGGTTACCGGCGAGTACTCCGATGAACACTGGGAGTTTGTCGAGCCGACCGACGCCGACATGATCCTGCAGCCGGACCGCAGCACCTTGCGCGTGGTGCCCTGGGCGCGCGAGCCCACGGCGCAGATCATCCACGACTGCTTCAAGGCCAATGGCGAACGCCACCCGCTGTCGACCCGCAATGTTCTGCGCAATGTGCTGGATCTCTACGAGGCCCAGGGCCTGCAGCCGGTCGTTGCCCCCGAGGTGGAGTTCTACCTGGTGGCCAAGAATACCGACCCGGACTATGAGCTGATGCCCCCCAAGGGGCGCTCCGGCCGTCGGGAGTCCGCGCGCCTGTCCTACAGTATCGATGCCGTGGCGGAGTTCGAGGACTTCGTCGAGGACATGTACGAATACGCCGATGCACAGAAGCTTCAGGTAGACACCCTGATCCACGAGAACGGCGCCGCGCAGATGGAGATCAATTTTGTCCACGGCGATGCCATGAGCCTGGCGGACCAGGTGTTCGTGTTCAAGCGCACGGTGCGCGAGGCGGCCCACAAGTACGGCATGTACGCCACATTCATGGCCAAGCCGATGCAGCGGGAGCCGGGCTCGGCCATGCACATCCACCAGAGCGTGGTGCGCCGGGACACGGGCGAGAACATTTTCGCCGATGCGGATGGCAAGCACACACCCGCCTTCATGAGCTACATCGCCGGGCTGCAGCGCTACACTCCCGAGCTGATCAGCCTCTACCTGCCCAACGTCAATTCCTACCGCAGGCTGGCCCCGGATATCGCCGCGCCAATCAATCTGAACTGGGGCTACGACAACCGCACCACGGCTTTCCGTGTGCCCCACGCCGAACCCGATGCCACCCGGGTGGAGAACCGTTTCCCGGGTGCGGACGCCAATCCCTACCTGGCGATTGCGGCGACCCTGGCCAGCGGCTACCTGGGCATGCAGCAGGGGCTGACCCCGACTCCGCCCCATCACGGGACTGCCAACGAGGAGGATGTGGAGGTGGCGCGCACCCTGGAAGAGGGCCTGCGCAACCTGCATAACACTCCGGAGCTGCAGGACATTTTCGGCGAGCTGTTCCTGCGGGCCTACGCCGCGGTCAAGCTCGACGAGTTTGAGGAGTTCAACCGCGTGATCAGTTCCTGGGAGCGCGAACACCTGCTGTTACAGGTCTAGGGGTCCGCATGGTGGCAGTGAGGGAGACCTTTTTTGGCAGTGACCGCCGCTACCATGTCTTCACTGTCATCAAATACCTCACCTACCTGCTGCTGGGCATCAATATCTGGCTGTTCCTGCAGGAGGAACTGCTGACCCTGGAGCATGTCGCCCTGGGTGAACTGGCACCGGGGCAGCTGGTACAGGCCTTTTCCGCCACCGTCGACACCGCCGCCTGGGTGATTCTGCTGCTGCTGTTCGAGCTGGAAACCTCGGTGCTGGACGACAGCCAGATTCGCGGCGGGGTGCGCTGGGCCCTGCACGGTATCCGCGGCCTGTGCTATGTCTTTATCGTTTACGCCTTTTTCGGCTACTACGGCGAGGTGGCGCCGCTGCACGCCCTGACACCCTACGCGGGTGACCCCTGTGCGCTGGTGGGTCAGGGCTGGTCAGTCATGCTCAACCTGGACGATTTCGCGCTGCTGGATACCGCCAATTGCTCCGACCTGGCGGCGCCGGTGTACACCCTGACCGACTTCAGCCAGGTGCTGGCCAGTGGCGAGTCCCTGCAGGCAGCCCGCTGGCTGGCCTGGACCGATGTGGTCAATGCCGGGGTGTGGATTTTGGTGGTGGTGGTGCTGGAGGTGGAAGTCCGCCTGCAGCTGCGCGGCGGCTTGACCGCCGCGGCCCTGGCCCTGAACAAGGTGCTCAAGTTTGTGCTCTACGGCTTGCTGTTTGCGGCGGCCGCCTACTGGGGCGTCGCCGGGGACTTCCTGGACTTCTGGGACGCGGCCCTGTGGCTGTTTGCCTTTATCTTCATCGAACTGAACGTGTTCGAGTGGCAGTACGAGAGCCGCCAGGGCCGCGCTGTTGCGGCCAGCTGAAGTTTAGGGCTTTTCGTCCACGCCAATGTGGTCGATGCGGGGGTAGCTGCGCCACTGGAAGGTCTGGCGGTGGTCGCAAATGAGGCAGCGGTGTTCAATGTTGCCATTCTCCGGGTCCATCGCCCCGCAGGCTTCCAGCATCCCCTTGCCGCAGGCGTCGCAGATGTAATTGATTTCGACGGGCCTGACCAGTCGCTTGATCTCGGGCATGATGAGCCACTCCAGAAGATGTGAGCCGCTATGCTATCGCGAGCGGCGTGCCAGAAGAAGGGGGCCTGTGTGGATACCGAGTTGCTGCGGACGTTTCTTGAAGTGCGCAATACCCGCCATTTTGGCCGCGCGGCCGAGAACCTCTTCATCACTCAGGCCGCGGTCAGTGCCCGCATCCGTCAGCTGGAGGAGCTGCTCGGCGCGACGCTGTTCATCCGCAACCGCAATAACATCCAGCTCAGCAGCGAGGGGGAGCGCCTGGTGCCCCACGCGGAAACCGTGCTGCTGGCGCTGGAGCGGGCGCGTCGGGAAGTCCGCCTGCAGGAAGCGGCCAGTCGTCAGCTCTACCTCGGGGTGCGCACGGGGCTATGGGGCCGGCTGATGCAGCAGCGCCTGCACGCACTGCAGGCAGGAGACCCCGATCTGGCGCTGCGGGTCGAGAGCCGCGAGTCGGCGGAGCTGGAGCGCAAGCTGGTGGACCGCACCCTGGATCTGGCGATCGGCTTCGAGCCTTCGGGCATACCCGAGCTGGAGAGTCGTGTCGTGGGCCGACTGACGCTGCTGCTCTATAGCAGTGACGGGGAGGCCGGCCTGCAGTCGGCGCTGGGGGAGGGTTATGTGCTGGTGGACTGGGGGGACGGCTTTGCCCGCTTTCACGGGCGGCGATTCGGCGAGCAGCGCCTGCCCCGCATGCAGACCAACCTGGTTGGGCTGGCGCGGCGGCAGGTGCAGCAGCAGGGCGGTGCCTGCTACCTGCCGGCCAGTGACCGTGAGGAGCTGGGCCTTGCCGGCCTGCTGCCGGTAAAGGATGCGCCCTCCTTCAGTCGTCAGCTCTACCTGGTTCACCACAGCAGCACGCCCCGCCGGGGTCTGATCGCGGCGGTGGCGGAGGCCTTTCAGGGGGTCGAGCTGTAACCGCGGTTCTGCGCCCGCGGTGGGCACGGGCTCCCGATCGGAGCCCGTGGGTGGCGGGGATCAGAAGTCTTCGAGTTCCAGGTCGTAGAAGCCGAGCTCTTCGCGCAGACGGCGCTGCTCAAGGCGCTGTTCGGCGCGGCGGCGCTTCTCCGCCAGGCGTTGCTTCTCGGTGGAGACCGGCAGCATTTCCTCGAAGTCGTCCTCGGACAGCTCCAGGCCCGGCTCGTAGATATCGTCCATGTTGTCGCCGGCCGTGGATTCCTGAGTGCGTTCAGTCATACATCACCTCCGTGGTGAGTGTGAGCCCCAAATTTCGGCGCAATATCACCCAGCGATATCGGCGAGTAAATCAAAATTTTCTTGCACTATTAACAAGTAATTTTTATCAAGATTTACCCAGTGCACGGCCTTGTTTATGGAAGGCGGCCCGCGCCCCCGAGGGGGTCCCTGCGCTGTCCTCTCACGTCCCTGTAAGCGTGTGCCGGCGCCCACGGGCCTCGCTTCGGTGGTAGCAGGGAGCGTGCCAGCTTGTCGCTCGGGCTGCCGGTTCTGCCAGCGAGCTCACCCAGGTCTCTGTTTTTCCAGGGAATCCGGCTGGGGGCGGCGAATGGCCGGGACTGCAGCATGGCCTGGCGTGGGCGCTGTGGCGTGTCCGCTTAGGGCCCCGGACGCGTCTGTGACGCGTCCAGCCAGGCCAGAATGGCGTCTACCACGGCCCCGGGGTCCTGCCCGCCGGCATCCACGCTGAAGTCGGCGGCCTCGGCGCACAGGGGTTCGCGCTCGGCGTGGATCTGTTCCAGGGAGCTGTCGGGAGGGTTGGCGATACCCCGAGGTGGCGCAGTGCCGATGCGCGCGCGCAGGGTTTCCAGGGGGACCCGCAGCCAGATGACGGGGCCGGCGCTGTGCAGGCGCTGCAGTGCCCGCCTGCTGTAGATGACGCTGCCGCCGGTGGCCACCACGCGGCCCCGCAGCGGCAGGTCCAGTACCACCTGTTCGTCCAGGGCGCGCAGGGCCATGAAGCCGCGGCTGTCGACGATCGTCTGCAAGCCGGCGCCGGCGCGGGCCTCAATCAGCTGGTCGCTGTCGACAAACTCCAGGCCGGTGCGCTGTGCCAGCAGGCGCCCGACGGTGCTTTTTCCCGCTCCCGGCATGCCGATCAGGCTGATGGTCTGTGGTCTTTGCATGCGGCCCCTCATTGGTCTGGTCATCATTATGCCGCAGCCGCGAGCGGGATGCTGTCGCACGCGCCATCCGGGCGACGCGCTTGCGTGGCGCTGGCCGCTCTGGTTAGAGTGCGTCTGTTTCCCCGCATCCCCACAGACGAGGTTGGCATGACCCTCAAGCACACTCCCCTGGACGCCCTGCACCGGGAGCTGGGCGCCCGCATGGTGCCCTTTGCCGGTTACGATATGCCGGTGCAGTATCCCGAGGGCATCATTCGCGAACACCAGCATACGCGCTCTGCTGCGAGCCTCTTTGATGTCTCCCACATGGGGCAGCTGATTGTCCGTGGTGAGGGCGCCGTCCAGGTGCTGGAGAGTCTGATTCCCGCGGATATCGCGGGGCTGGGACGGCACCGCCAGACCTACGCCCTGTTGACCAATGAGCGCGGCGGGGTACGCGATGACCTGATCGTGACCCGATGGGCGGAAAACAGCTTTTTCCTGGTGGTCAATGCCGCCTGCAAGGACGATGACATCGCCCACCTGCGCCGCCACCTCGCCGGCTGTGAGCTGGAAGTCCTGGAGGGCCAGGCGCTGCTTGCCCTGCAGGGCCCGGCGGCACGGGAGGTGCTCGCGCAGTTGTGTCCCGACGTCGCCACCCTGCCCTTCCTGCACGGTCTGGAGGCCGAGCTGGACGGCGTGTCGGTCTATATCACCTGCTCCGGCTACACCGGTGAGGACGGCTTTGAACTGTCACTGCCCGCGGCGGCTGCCGAGCGCCTTGCCCGTCGCCTGCTGGCCGTGCCCGGGGTGGCGCCAGCGGGGCTGGGGGCGCGGGACTCCCTGCGCCTGGAGGCTGGCTTGTGCCTCTACGGCCATGAACTCAACGCCGATATCGACCCGGTGCAGGCAGGGGTATTGTGGGCGGTCAGCAAGGTGCGCCGGCCCGGCGGCGAACGCGCCGGGGGCTTCCCGGGCGCCGAGATTATTTTCGCGCGGATACAGAACCGGCCAGCTTTGTGCCGGGTCGGTCTCGCGGTGGAGGGCAAGCGGCCGGTCCGTGAGGGGCAGGTGGTGCTGGGGCCCGATGGCAATGCGGTGGGCTCGGTCTGCTCGGGTGGCTTCGGCCCGACCGTCGGGGCGCCTATCGCCATGGCGTATGTGCCGCGTGACCTCGCGGAACCGGGCACTGCACTGGCCGTGGATGTGCGAGGCAAGCCACAGGCGGTTACCGTGGCTCGCCTGCCCTTTGTGCCCCAGCGTTATTTTCGCGGCTGAAGGTTAGCGAATTAGCCGCACAGCCCATTAGTTGGCCCAGTCGCGCTCGGCGCGGAACTGCCGGGAGAGGTAGTCCATCTGGTCGGCGAGCACGCGCTCGCGTGCCAGGAAGTGCCATTCGTAGACGTTCGGCCGGAAGGGTACCGCCAGCAGAGGCATGCCCGCCTCTTCGGGTGTCTGGTTGTCCTTTTGCCAGTTGCAGCGACGGCAGGCGGCAACCACGTTTTCCCAGCGATCGCGGCCACCCCGCGATGTGGGGAGGACGTGGTCCCGGGTCAGATCAGCCCTGGGGAACTGGCGCCCGCAGTACAGACAGCGGTGGTCGTCGCGGCGGAACAGGGTGCGATTACACAAGGGCAGGGTAAAGCCTGCCCTGACCCGCCCGGAGAGGGCGAGTATCGGTTGCAGGTCGATCCGCGAGCGCTGGCCGGTGACCCGCTGTATACCGCCAAACAGCGGCGGCAGTGGGTCGCCAATGCCGTAGACCACGTCACCCCGCACATGGGCGGAAATGGCCTCGTGGGCGGTCATCCAGCCGCGCGGCTGCCCTGCCAGGTCCAGTTTCAGGATGTGCTGCATGGGCGCCACTCTCTGTGGTTGCCCCTCAAGCTACTGCAAAAACGTGACGGGCACAATCGCGGCGCGGCGCGCGCAGAAGTGAGCGGGTAGCTGTCGGTGGGGGCCGGGGTCGAGTGGTCGCGGAGCTTATGCCCCTGCTGTCCAGCTGGCGCTGACCAATTCGCGGCCTGCGGCGAGCACGCAGCCCCGGAATTGCTGCCCGGGGAGCACCGGCCCGACACCGGCGGGGGTGCCGGTGAGGATCAGGTCGCCATCTTCCAGTGTGGTCCAGCGCTGCAGGCTTTCCAGTATGGTTTCGGGGGGGTAGAGCATCATCCCGACATCGCCCTGCTGGCGCAGTTCCCCGTCGACATGCAGGGTCAGCGACAGGTCATCAATCGACATGTCGAGGGGGACAAAGTCACTGCACACCGCGGCACCGTCGAAGGCCTTGGCCCGTTCCCAGGGCAAGCCCTGGCTTTTCAGTTGCGACTGCAGTGCCCGGCGAGTGAGGTCGAGGGCAAAGCCCACACCGGCCAGGCGGCCACCCTCCACCAGGAAGGCGATTTCACCCTCGTAGTGCAGGGTTTCCGCCTCACAGGTGGCGCGCAGCTGCTGTGACAGGGCCGAGTTGGGCTTCAGGAAAACCACCATCTCGTCGGCTATGGCGTTGCCCAGCTCGTGGATGTGGGCGACATAATTGCGCCCCACACAGACCAGTTTCGAGGGCGTGAGCTGACGGTTTGCGAAGGTGACGGTAGGCATGCCCGGGTCCGGTGAAATCCTGGCGGCCATGCTACGGCGCGCCGGCGGTGCCGGCAAGCGTCCTGGCCGCTGGAAGGACTGCCGCGATGGGGCATGTTGTCGCGGTGGCCGGCTGTGGCAGGTCTCGGGCGTTGTGCGCCGGGGCGTTTGCGGTTAGTGTTCCGGGCCATGGAAGCCCTGCATGAACTGTTACCCCTGATCCTGGCGATGCTGGTCACCGGCGCGGTTGCCGGTGTGCTGGCGGGCCTGCTCGGTGTCGGCGGTGGCATTGTCATCGTGCCGGCCCTGGATGCAGTTCTCGGTACCCTGCAGGTGGAGCCGGCCATCCGCATGCACGTGGCGGTGGCCACGTCCCTGGCGACCATTATCCCCACCTCCCTCAGTTCTACCCGCTCGCACCACCGTCGCGGCAGCGTTGATTTTGCCCTGGCGCGGGACTGGGGTCTGTTCATCCTGCTGGGCTCGATCGTGGGCGCCTGGCTGGCCTCGCGCATGCACAGCGCCGGCATGTCGCTGGTCTTTGCGGCGGTGATCACGGTCATGGCATTGCGCATGCTGCTGCCCGCGGGGACACTGGCGCTGGTCCGGGCAATCCCTCCGGGGCCCGTGGGGCGGCTGTTCCCGCTGGGAATCGGCGGTGTTTCCAGCATCATGGGGATCGGTGGCGGTACGCTGAGTGTGCCCACCCTGTCCCTGCTGGGCCTGTCCATGCACCGGGCGGTCGGCACCTCGGCATTGTTCGGATTGCTGATTGCGCTGCCGGGCGCCCTGGCCTATGTGGTTACCGGTTGGGGCGACCCGCGCCTGCCGCCGGGCAGCCTTGGGTTTGTCAGTCTGCCGGGCCTGCTGTGCATCGCGCCCATGACCGTCCTCACCGCACCGCTGGGGGTCAGGCTGGCCCACAGGCTCAGCCCGCTGCATCTGCGGCTGTTTTTTGGCGGATTCTTGTTGCTGGTTGCTCTGCGCATGCTGTATCGGGCGCTTCTGGCCTGAGGGAGCTCAGGCGGGCAGCGGCGCCATGACGACCTGGTCCTTGCCGCGGGACTTGGCGGCGTAGAGGGCGCGGTCCGCGGCGCTGTAGAGTGCCTGGACGTCCGCGCAGTCGGCGCCGAAGCTGGCGACGCCGACACTGACCGTGACGCGCACTGCCGTACCATCCGGGAGTGGCAGCCGAAAGTCGCGGATGCGCTCCACCAGTCGCTGGGCGACGGTCCGGGCCTGATGGCGGTCCGCGCGCGGCAGCACCACCAGGAACTCCTCACCACCGAGACGGGCCATAGTGTCGCCGCCGCGCAGCAGTGGGTGTGCCAGGTCGGCGATGGTCTTCAGCCAGCGATCGCCGACCGGGTGGCCGTAGCGATCGTTGACCTGTTTGAAGTCGTCCACGTCCAGCAGGATGATGGACAGCTGGCCGCGCTCGACGGGCAGGCGCTGCACCAGGCGTTCGAGCAGTGAGAACACATGGCGACGATTGTGCAGGCCTGTCAGTTCGTCCCGCGTCGAGAGGCGATGCAGGCGTCGGGCATTGCGCCACTGGAGCAGAACAATCAGTGCCACCATCAGGATGAGCGCCGCCAGGCCACCCGTCAGGATGCGCTGCTCCCGCAGTCGTTGGTCCCGTTGGGTCAACTCCAGTGCGTCGGTGCGCGCCTGTTGGCGCAGCAGATCAATCTCCATGTCCTTGCGCGCATTCTCCATGCTGACGCGCAGCTCCATCAGGCGCTCGCTGCTTTCCCGCGCCTGCAGCGCCGAACTCTGCTCGTGGTAGGCCAGCAGCCTGTCAAAGGCGGCTTCGTGATCCCCCAGTCGCTCCAGGGTGAGCGCCTCGGCGCGCTGAACATCGATGGCCCACTGGGTATCCCGGAGTTCGGGTAGTGCGGCGAATATCTGCCGGGCCCGGTCCAGCGCCTGCCGGGCCTCGCTTTCCCGGCCCGCCTCCGCCATGCAGACGGCCTGGCGCTTGTACAGCTCGGCGCGAAAGTCTTCGGGGCCGCCGGCCTCAAGCGCCTTCTCGATGGCGGTCAGGGCCGTGGGGCAGTCGCCTTTCTCGGCGTAGGTCATGCCCAGACCGTACCAGGCGACGAAGCGGTTGTGCTCGCTCTGGTTGTTCTCGGTGATCTCCCGATAGCGCTGGAAATAGGCGATCGCTGCATTCCATTTTTCCGCGTAGCGATGGGTGATGGCCAGGCCATTGATGGCCTCGGCCTGGTAGGCGAGATAGCCGAGGTCGTTGTAGGTGGCGAGGGCTCTCTGATAGTGGTGCACCGAGGTGTCGTATTCGCCAATGTAGCCATAGACGGCCCCCAGGGTTTCCTCAATCACCGCGATCAGGAAGGGTGAGTTCAGGGTGCTGGCCAGGGTCCAGGCCTCCTGCAGCTCCGTCAGCGCGGTATCGTGGTAGCCGTTGAGACTGCGGGTAAAGGCCAGCTCGGTCAGAGCCAGGGCCAGCATTTCGGGCTGGTCGTATTGCCTGGCGCGGTCCCGGGCCCGCTCCAGAACCCGCGCCGACTTTTCGTAGTCGACGTCGCGGCGAGCGGCGATACCTTCGAGTACCGCAAGCTCCAGCTGGGTTGACCGGGGTGTGTCGGGTTGCACCAGCTTGCGTGCTGCATGCAGGGCCTCGCGCAGGCGCTCCTGGTGGTAGAGCCAGACCAGGGCGTTGGCCTGCAGCAAGTGATAGCGCAGTCGCAGGGGCGCGGGAGCGCTCGCCAGTCGGCTGCGCAGGGTGTCGAGCTCACGGGAGGCGCGCCAGGGGTTCTCGAGAACAGCCTGTTCCAGGCGCGTCAGGGCGCTGGACAGCTCGCCCGGGTCCGGCGAGGCATGGCCCGGGACTGGCGCCACCGCGCAGAGGAAAATCAGGCACAGCGCGGCGAGACCGCGATGCACCGCCGCATGGAAGCCGGGCGGCGAGGGTGTCCGGTCCATCTCAGGGTAACCGTGCATCCCGGCGCCAGTCCCAGGGGGGCTGGGGATCACTGGCCTGCCACAGTCCGCGCTGCGCCGCCCGGGCGGCCTGCTCGGCGGACTCCAGGCGATGCTCGTGGCGGGCATGGTAGCGATACCACCAGGCGTGTCCCTGCTCCACCAGCCAGAGGTTGAGGTTTTCCCCGTCGAGGTAGACGGTGGCGACTTTGCGGCCGTAATCATCGGTATCCACGACCACTGCGTCTACGTGCTGGTTGGTGACGCGCGCCGCCAGGGCACCTGCGGCCCGTTGACCGTGGTGCTGGTCGCGCTCGGGGGCGTCAATGCCATAGAGACGCACACGATACTGCTCATTGTCGGCGTCAAGCAGGGACAGGGTATCGCCGTCGGCGACGCGCACCACCCGGCCGCTCAGGTCGAAGTGTGCCGGCGCGCCCTCCCGCTTGTCGCCCAGGGCCTGCACCTGTCGCGTCGCGACCTGCAGGCCGCTGTTCTCCTCGCGGTCGATGAGCGGGGCCAGGATACGCTGGTGCCAGTCGACTTCGCCGTGCTGATACCACTGCCACAGGGTCAGCGCGGCCAGGATGACCCCGAGTCGCAGCAGCTGGCGGGCGGGCCGCTTCATGGTGATGCGTCCTGCAACAGCCTGGGTGCCAAGCTGATGGCAGTGCCTTCGGCATTGAACAGAGCCTCGCCCTCGCTGATGGTGCACTGCAGCTCCAGTCCGGGTCTTGCCAGTTGCGCCAGTGCCTGCGCCTCGCGGTCCGCGATCTGGTGCACACTCAAGTGACGATGCCGGGCCAGGGTCTGGCCGTGCTTGTCCCACCATACCGGCATGGCACGGTCGCCGTAGCCATACAGCCAGACGCGTCGGGCGCGGCCACAGGCGCGGCGCAGGCGATCCGGGTCGGGCGTGCCCAGGTCTATCCAGTGTTCGATCTCGCCTGTCAGGCTGTGTTGCCACAGGTCCGGCTCGTCGTCCGTGCTGATGCCGCGACCGAAGGCCAGTGCCGGGTCGGCGTGCAGGGCGAAGGCCAGTACCCGCAACATCATGCGCAGGTCTGTTTCCGAGGGGTGCCGTGCGAGCGTCAGGGGGAAGTCGCCGTAAACCTGGCGGTCCAGGTCGGCAATATTGAGATGCAGTTTGTAGACAGTTGACTTCAGGGCCATGGTACAGGGCTTGTGTGCCGGGCGGCCCACTTTACCCGACACCGCGCTGGAATGGCAGCCTGCACAGCGCTCAGGGCTGCCCGGCTTCCTCAATGGCGAAAAAGCTGGCCCGGTCCACCGAGAACCGCCCCTGCTCGAAGTGATGTACCAGTTTGCCCTCGCTGTCCCGCAGCTTTCCCTCGAACTCTCCGCTGATCATCGATGGGCCCTCGCGGGAGAGGGACAGGCCGGTGACCGAAAGCCGCCCTTCCTCCAGGGCGTGCATGACGCGGTAGTCCCCGACAGCCGGCAGCAGGAGGAGGGAGACGGCTTCCTCACCTTCCGCGGGCAGCCGGGCCTCGAGGCGCTGTGCGCCCTCCGGCAACTGGAATGAGAGTGAAATCTGGCTGCCATCGCCGCTCACGCTGGGTACCCCCGTCTCGGGGTTGCGCTGGAACTGTACATCGCGTGATTCAAAGCCCCCCAGCACCACCGTGGACATGCCGGGCTCGACCTGCATCCAGAGCGCCCCGGAACCGCCGTCGCCGGTGACATCACCCGGGATGAACCAGGTGCGCGCCTCGCCGTCCACCCGCGCGGTGATGGTACCAACCGGTTCGAATTCCGCGTGCGCGACCAGCGCGAGCAGCAGGGCTGGCAGGGCGGCAACAAGACTGAATGTCCGCATGGTGAAGAGCTCCGGGGGCTGGACAGATAGTGCAAGCATAGCACCTGTGCCGGAGTCCTGGGTTACCATGGGCGTCGAAGCCAACAGCAGGCAGACCGGCCGTGGAGCGGGCGATAGCCCGGGAACCGTTTGCGGATCTGCCAGAGCGTCGACGCATAAGGAGAGCCAGCATGACACCAGCCCGCAACCGCCAGTTTCGCCTGAAATCCCGTCCCCAAGGGCGCATCAGCGCGGATCATTTTGACTTTTGCCAGGAGGCGCCCCCCGAACCCGGCGAGGGCCAGGCGCGCGTGCGGGTGCTCTATCTGAGTCTCGATCCCACCAATCGCATCTGGATGAGCGACATGGACCAGTACATGCCGCCAGTGGCGATCGGCGAGGTCATGCGCGGCGGAGGTATCGGTGTCGTGGAGGCCTCGCGTTCATCGCGCTACCGCGAAGGGGATCTGGTGACTGGTCTCACCGGCTGGCAGGACTATTGTCTGGCGGACGAGGGCGAGAATGCCATGTCCGTACTGCCCGAGGGCTTGCCGGTATCCCTGCCGACCATGCTGGGCGCCTGTGGCATGACCGGTATTACCGCCTATTTCGGGCTGCTGGACCTGGGGCGTCCGCAAGCCGGCGAAACGGTGGTGGTTTCCGCCGCTGCCGGGGCCGTGGGCTCGGTGGTTGGCCAGATCGCCAAGATCCAGGGCTGTCGGGCGGTGGGTATCGCCGGTGGCCCCGACAAGTGCCGCTACCTGGTGGAGGAGCTCGGCTTTGATGCGGCAGTGGACTACAAGTCGGCAGACTGGCAGGAGCAGCTGGCGGCGGCCACGCCCGACGGCATCGATGTGAACTTCGAGAACGTCGGTGGCGAGATCATGGAGGCGGTCATGCGTCGCATGAATCTGTTCAGCCGCATGCCCCTGTGCGGCATGATTTCCGGTTACAACCAGCAAGAGCCAATGCGCGGAGACTTCTCGCCGATCCTGATGCGCCGTATCGACGTGCGCGGCTTCATCGTCATGGACTTCCTGGATCGCTACGCCGAGGCCGCGGCGCAACTTGCCCAGTGGGTCATGGAAGGCAGGATCAAGCACCGTGAGACCATTGTGGAGGGCCTGGAGCAGGCACCGGAAGCCGTCAACATGCTGTTTGACGGTGGTAATGTCGGCAAACTGGTCGTCAAGGTGAGTGAAGCGTGAGTACGGTGGATCGCGCCGTGCCTTTCAGGCGGCTGTTTGCCGCGCTGGCCGTGTTTGCTGTCACTGCCTGTCAGGGCCCGGGGCCTGACGCAGACCGACAGGCGGCCGTCGCGCCCGACAGTGCGGCGGCCTGTGACAGTGGCGAAAACCTCTTGCGGAATCCGGCTTTTTTGCCCACGGAAGGTGAGCGCCGGGCGCCATGGCGCGGCGCTCAGCATGCGGGCGAGCCATCTTTTGATGTCTCCGCCAGTGACGGCGTCCTGACCATCGAGCGCGTAGCGACCCAGCCCTGGTACACCTATGCCCAGTTTCCCCCGGTACGCGCGCTGCGGGGTCGCGAACTCCTGTTCCGGGCCGACCTGCAACTGGACCTCGACAGCGAGGGCTGGAGCCAGGGACTGGAGGCCGGTGGCGGACTCCAGGTCTTGATCTGGGGGCTGGTGGACCCGGTCATGGGCGGCAGTCGACTGGTCTATCGCAGCAGCCTGGAGCAGGAGCCGCGCCTGGGCAATACGGACTGGTTTACGGCGGAACTGCGTTTCGCGGTTCCCGAGAATGCCACGCGCATGAGTGTGGGCTTCCTGCATCAGGCCAATGGCAGCTTCTCCATACGCGATCCGGCGCTGCTGGACTGCGGGCCTGTCGGGCAGCGCGATGGTCGCTGACGTGCCGGCTGCAGCCCCGGCGCTTCTGCAGCAGCTGGTAGCGGAGCAGGCGCGCCGCCAGCCCCAAGCCCCGGCGCTCTGGTGGCAGGGGCAGGCGACCAGCTATGCGGCGCTGCAGGCACAGATCGAGCGCCTGTCGGGGGCCCTGGCGGGAACGGGTCAGGTCGGGGACCGCATCGGGGTGCTGGCCTGGAATTGCCCGCTGTTCCTGACGCTGATTTACGCGGTGCCCGCCGCCGGTCGCGTGCTGGTACCGCTGAATGCGCGTCTCGCGCCGGCGGAACTGCAGCTGCAAATCGAAGAGGCCGGTGTCAGCCTGCTGTTTGCGGACAGCGAGCTGCTGGCCCCGCTCGAGCAGGGGGCTGTTTTGCCGACGGAGCTCGTTGTGTTGCCCCTCGATCGCGTGAATGACTGGCTCGACACGGCCTCGACGGCGCCCCTGCCCGCCTGCGATCCCGCCCAGCCCGTCTGGATCCTCTACACCTCGGGCTCCACGGGGCGCCCCAAGGGCGCCGTGCTGACCCATCGCTCCTTCCTCGCGGGCCTGTGTTCGGCGCTCATCGGGCGGCCGGTGCAACCCGGAGACCGTTTCCTGTATCCCTTTCCGCTGTTCCATGTGGCGGCCCACAACGTCCTGCTGCAGCACTGGCAGGGGGCCGGCGTGGTGCTGCTGCCGCGCTTTGAGGCCGGCGAGGTGCTGGCCGCCTGCCGGCAGCTGAAGGTGACCGCGATGTCCCTGGCACCGACCATGATCGCCATGCTGCTGGATCACCCCGACTACCGCCGCGAAGATCTGGCCAGTGTGCGCAGCATTGGCTACGGCGCCTCCGCAATGCCTGCAGACCTGCTGCAGCGCCTGCTGCGGGAGGCCGATATCGACCTGTGTCAGAGCTACGGCATGACCGAGCTCTCCGGCAGCGTGGCCTTTCTGACCCCGGAGGATCACCGGCGGGCGGCCCGTGAGGCGCCGCATCTCCTGGCTTCGGTGGGCCGCCCCCTTTTCACCGCCGAGTTGCGTCTCCTGGATGACCGTGACCAGCCGGTGCCACCGGGAGAGCGGGGGGAGATTGTGGTTCGCGCAGCGCAGTGCCTGCGGGAATACTGGCGACAGCCGGAAGCCACCGCCGCCGCCCTCGTCGATGGCTGGCTGCATACCGGCGATATCGGCCGCTTCGACGAAGAGGGCTACCTCTACATTGTCGATCGCAAGAAAGACATGGTCCTCAGCGGTGGCGAGAACGTGGCTTCCCGCGAGGTGGAGGACGTGCTGCGACGGCACCCGGCGGTACGCGACTGTGCGGTGATCGGCCTGCCGGATGCCCGTTGGGGCGAGGCAGTTACCGGGGTGGTGGTGCTGGACGCGGAAGCGAGCGAAGAGGATCTGCGCGACCACTGTCGCAACCATCTGGCGGGCTACAAGACCCCGCGCCGCTTTTTCCGCGTCGAAGCGCTGCCGCTGAACGCGGCCGGCAAGGTGGACAAGCCATCCCTGCGCCGGCGCTTCGCGGGTGAGCCCGACACCGCTACAATGGCAGGTTGATTGACCACAGCAGGACAGGTTTTCCCCATGGCAGGATCACTCAAGGACCAGTTGCTCAACGCCGGGCTGGCGGACGCCGCCAAGGCCAAGGCGCTGGACAAGGAAAAACGCAAGGCCGCCAAGGTGGCGCGGCGGGCCGGGGTGACTCTGGAAAACGAGGCCCGGGAGGCGGCGCGGCGCGCCCAGGCGGAGAAAGCCGAGAAGGACCGTGCGCTGAACCAGGCGATGAACGAAAAGGCCCTGCGCAAGGCGATCAATGCCCAGATTCGACAGCTGGTGGAGATGCACCGCGTTGATCGCGCTCGCGGCGATATCGCCTTCAACTTTACCGACGGCAAGGCGATCAAGAAGCTCTACGTCAACGCCCTGCAGCAGAAGCAGCTGGCCTCGGGCTTGCTCGCCATCGTCAAGCAGGGAGACCAGTACGAGGTGCTCCCCGCGCCGATCGCCGACAAGATTGCCCAGCGCGACCCCGCCCGGGTTATCGACTGCCGCGAGTCCGACGCCGCTGCTCTTACCGAGGAGGAGCAGGAGTGGTACAAGGACTACGAGATTCCGGATGATCTGATGTGGTGAGCCGGGCACAGGCTGCGGCGGGCTGGCGGGTGCTGCAGACCCTGCGCCCGCCTTTTCTGCTGCTGGTGCCCGCCTGTCTCAGCCTCTCCGGGTCCCTGGCCGTGTTTCTCGGTCACCGGGTTGCCGCTGTCGACCTGTGGCTGCTGCTGGTCGGGGCCCTGGCGGCCCACGCCGCAGTCAACGTGCTGAATGAGCTGCAGGATTTCGCCAGCGGGCTGGATTACCAGACCCGCCGCACGCCTTTCAGCGGGGGCAGCGGCACCCTTCCCGCGCACCCGGAGCTGGCCGCCAGCGCCCGGGGCCTGCTGGCCATCTGTCTGCTGTTTGTGGTGCTCACCGGGGCCTGGTTTCTCTGGCGCCGGGGACCGGCCCTACTGCCCCTGGGCCTGGCTGGCCTGGGGATTATCCTGCTCTATCCCCGTTACCTGACCCGCCAGCCCCTGCTGTGCCTGTTGGCACCCGGTGCCGGGTTTGGTCTGCTGATGGTCAACGGCGGATTCTTTGCCCTGACCGGGGAGTTCCACTGGCTGGTCGCCTGGGTCTCGCTGATGCCACTGTGCCTGGTCAGCAACTTGCTGCTGATCAACCAGTTCCCGGACCGGGAGGCGGATGCCGCCGTGGGGCGCCGGCATATTCTGGTGGCTTGCGGCCCCCGTATCGGAGCTGCCGTATTTGTGGGGCTGCAGGTGCTGGCCTGGGTACCCTTGCTCCTTGGCTTGCTGCTGGGCTGCCTGCCGGTCTGGACTGGCCTTGCCTTGGCGGTGTTGCCACTGGCCCTGTGCGCAGCTCGTGGCGCCCTGCAGCACGATCGAGAGCCCGCGCAGCTGTTGCCGTACATGGGCCTGCATGTAGCTGCGACGCTGTTGGCGCCACTGTTGCTGTCAGCCGGCTTGCTGATTTGAAAATCGTGAGCCCAGTAGGATGTGAATCGCCAAGCAATCGATTATGAGGGCGGATGCGAGGTGGCTCACCGGCCGGTGTGCCGGAATAAGGTGCAAGCTATGTGACCAGAGTGCACCTTTGGATAATGGTGGGCCCAGTAGGACTTGAACCTACGACCAATCGATTATGAGTCGACTGCTCTGACCAACTGAGCTATGGGCCCGGGAGGGGGCGGCACACCTGCGGGTCTGCCGGGAAGTTCGGGATTATAGAGAAGAAAGCGGCCCCGGCACAGCCCCGGAGTGGGGCCAGCCAGGTGCAGAGGACAGCGACACTTACTCGTCCAGGAAGCTGCGCAGGAACTCGGAGCGGCTGGGGTGTCGCAGCTTGCGCAGGGCCTTGGCCTCGATCTGGCGGATGCGCTCGCGGGTGACGTCGAACTGCTTGCCGACTTCTTCGAGGGTGTGGTCGGTGTTCATGTCGATGCCGAAGCGCATGCGCAGCACCTTGGCTTCCCGGGCCGTCAGGCCGGAGAGTACTTCCTTGGTGGCCTCGGTCAGGCCCTGGCCGGTCGCCGAGTCCACCGGCGAGCTGATGGTGGTGTCCTCGATGAAGTCGCCCAGGTGGGAATCCTCGTCGTCGCCGATCGGGGTTTCCATGGAGATCGGCTCCTTGGCGATCTTCAGGACCTTGCGCACCTTGTCTTCCGGCATGTCCATGCGCTCGCCGAGCTCCTCGGGGGTGGGCTCGCGGCCCATTTCCTGGAGCATCTGGCGGGAGATGCGGTTGAGCTTGTTGATGGTCTCGATCATGTGCACCGGGATACGGATCGTGCGCGCCTGGTCGGCAATCGAGCGGGTGATCGCCTGGCGGATCCACCAGGTGGCGTAGGTCGAGAACTTGTAGCCGCGGCGGTATTCGAACTTGTCCACCGCTTTCATCAGGCCGATGTTGCCCTCCTGGATCAGGTCCAGGAACTGCAGGCCACGGTTGGTGTACTTCTTGGCAATCGAGATCACCAGGCGCAGGTTGGCCTCGACCATTTCCTTTTTGGCGCGGCGCGCGCGGGCCTCGCCCATGGACATGCGGCGGTTGATGTCCTTGATTTCCGCCACACTGAGACCGGCCTGTTCCTCGAGGGCGATGAGCCGGCGCTGCAGGCGCAGGATCTCTTCCTTGCGGGCGGCGAGTCGGGTGGCCCAGTCCTTCTTGCTCTTGGTCTGCCGCTCGATCCAGTCGAGATCGGTCTCCGAGCCCTGGAAGGTGGTGATGAAATCCTTGCGCGGCATGTGGCAGTCGCGAATGGCGATGGTCATGATTTCGCGCTCGGGCTCGCGCACGGCCATCAGCAGTTTGCGGGGCTTTTCCAGCAGGGGGTCGAAGACGCGCGGGGTCAGCTTGAGGAACTTGAACAGCTCGCCGAGCTTTTCCAGTTCCTGGGCCGCTTCCTTGTGCCCGCGACCCTTGTCGGCGATCGCTTTTTCCGCCTTGTTGTACTGGCGCTTCAGCGCGGTAAAGCGCTTCTTGGCCTCCACCGGGTCGGGGCCGGACTCGGTTTCCTCGTCGCTGTCGCTGGGCTGGGCCGCGGCGGCGATCTCGGCGGCGGAGGGGACTTCATCGGCGGGGTCGAGGTAGCCAATCAGGACGTCGGCCAGCTTGCGCTCCTCGCGCTGCACGGTGTCGTATTCGTCCAGCACCTGCCGGACCGAGCCGGGGTAGTGGGCGATGGCAGCCATCAGCTCGCGGATGCCTTCCTCGATACGCTTGGCGATGACAATCTCGCCCTCGCGGGTGAGCAGCTCGACGGTGCCCATCTCGCGCATGTACATGCGCACCGGGTCGGTGGTGCGGCCGGCCTCGGTTTCCACGGCGGCCAGTGCCGCGGCGGCCTCAGCGGCGGCGATGTCGTCGGCGGAGCTGTCGCCTTCGGTCATCAGCAGTTCATCGGCGTCCGGGGCCACTTCAAAGACCTGGATGCCCATGTCGTTGATCATCTGAATGATGTCTTCCACCTGATCCGGATCGGAGATATCCTCCGGCAGGTGGTCGTTGACCTCGGCGTAGGTCAGATAACCCTGGTCCTTGCCCCGGGCAATCAGCTCTTTGATGCGGGACTGTTGTTGGGCGACACTACTCATTCAGTGAATACCTTTGTTCGTGGGCCTGTAATCGGCACAAAAAAAGCGTAGCCGGCTATTATAGCTGGCTGCACGGGGTTGTGGCTACCTGAGTCCCTGGTAAATATGGTGGCGTTTCGCCAGACTGCAAGGGCAGTCGTTGCAACGGTCCCTTTTAGCGACCCTTTCAATGGGCCTTTCGGTCCAATGAGCTTTTCGGTGCCCGTGTCAGCGCCCCTTCTTGCGGGCCTCGTCCAGCCGTTGTTTGTGCCGGATGAGCTCGCGAATGCGCTGCTTGTCGGCGTCGCTGAGTTCAGCGTAGTTGGTGGTCCGCAGTTTGTCGACCTGATCGCGCAATTTGCTGCGTTCCGGCAGCTGTTCCAGGGCGGCCATGGTGTCCAGGAACTGCTGCTCGATGCCCTCGTGGGGTATCAGTCGCTCCAGTCCCGCCAGGCGATTCAATAGCTCGCCCTGGGGGGTGCCGTACCAGTGGCCCAGCAGCATGGCGGTGTTTGACTCCGGCCGGCGCTGCAGCAGTTGCAGGAGCTCTCGCAACAGGCTGATATCCTCCCCCTCGAAGTGTTCCAGCGGGCCCGGGTCGGCGAGGCGCGCGATGTCCGGTCGGTGCAGCAGCAGGGCAATGGCGGACTGGGTCAGGTTGGAGTGCCCGAGGCGGGCGGCCTGGCTGGCGTGGCGCTGTCGGGGGTGCGCCGCGCGATCGGTGGCGGCGGGCCCGGCCACTGGCGGAGCAGGGCTGTCCGGCCGCTCGGGGGCGGGCTCGGGCGGTCGCCGCAGGGGCGGTGTCTCAATCTGCATCAATTCCGCCACGCTGAGGCCGGTGCGTTCGGCCAGGGCGCGGAACATCAGCTGGCGGAACACGCCGTCGGGCAGTTGGCGCAGGTAGGGCAGCGCCTGTTTGCTGAGACGCGCGCGCCCTTCCATGGTGGCGGTATCCAGCCCCTCGCCGGCGGCCTCGAACAAAAATCGCTCGAGAGGCGCGGCTTCGCGCATCAACTGCTGGAAATGTTCCGGGCCCTGTTCGCGCACCAGGGTGTCGGGATCCTCCCCCTCGGGCAGGAACAGGAAGCGCGCCTGACGCCCGTCCTGCATCGACGGCAGGGTGGATTCCAGGGCCCGCAGCGCTGCCTTGCGGCCCGCATCATCGCCGTCAAAACAGAACACCACTTCGCTGGTCTGGCGAAACAGGCGCTCGAGGTGAATTGGGCTGGTGGCGGTGCCCAGGGTCGCCGTGGCGCAGGTGATGCCGTGCTGGGCGAGGGCGATGACGTCCATGTAGCCCTCCACCACGACCACCCGCTCCAGGCGCCGGTTGGCCTGGCGCGCCTGATACAGCCCGTACAGTTCGCGGCCCTTGGCGAAGACCGGGGTTTCCGGCGAGTTCAGGTACTTGGGCTTGTCGTCGCCGAGTACCCGGCCGCCAAAGGCAATGATGCGGCCCCGCTGGTCGCGGATCGGGAAGATCACCCGGTCGCGGAAGCGGTCGTAGGTGCGCCCGGCATCGTTTTCCACCAGCAGGCCGGCGTCCAGGAGCAGCTTGCGTTGCCGCTCGTCGCCGCCCAGGGCCTGCAGCAGGTTGTCCCAGCCGGGGGGCGCGAAGCCGAGGTCAAACTGTTTTGCGATTTCGCCGGTCAGTCCGCGGGATTTGAGGTAGTCCACGGCCCTGGGGGCCCCGGCGTGCTCGCGAAGCTGGCGCCGGTAGAAGGTCGCGGCCTCCTCCAGAATGGCGTAGAGCGGCTTGTAGGCCTCTTCGCGCCGGGGTGGCGGCGCTCCCGGGCCGCTCTGCTCCCGGGGTACCTCCAGGCCGAGACTGCCCGCCAGCACATCCACAGCGCGGGGAAAGTCGATGTTCTCGTAGTCCATCACGAAGCCGAGGGCGTTGCCGCCGGCACCGCAGCCGAAGCAGTAGTAGAACTGCTTGTCGGGGTTGACGGTAAACGAGGGAGTCTTTTCTTCGTGGAAGGGGCAGCGGGCGCTGTAATTCTTGCCGGTTTTCTTCAGTTTTACCCGGCGGTCGATCACCTCGACAATGTCGATGCGATCCAGCAGGTCGTCGAGGAACTGTTGTGGGATGCGTCCGGCCATGTGGGGATTCAGCGTTGTGCCAGCCAGGGTTGGCTATTGAACCACGCTTGTGCCCGTGCGTCAGCCGCGGCGTGGTGGTAGCGCGGGGTAAAGAGCGGTGTGTTGTGCGTGACGGCCTTGTGCCGCCGGGTGGGATCAGCCTGTCAGGCGCGCCTTGACGATGCGGCTGACGGCGCCCATGTCGGCCCGACCCTGGGCCTGGGGCTTCACTTCCGCCATGACGGCACCCATGTCCTGCATGCCGCTGGCGCCGGTACTGGCGATGGCTGCGTCGACAATGGCGGCGATCTCGTCGTCGCTCAGGGGCTGGGGGAGAAAGTCCTGGATAACCGCGATCTCGCGGTTTTCCTGCTCGGCCAGCTCGTTGCGGCCGGCGTCAAGATACTGCTGGGCAGAGTCGCGCCGCTGCTTGACCATCTTGTCGAGCACGGCGAGGGCGCGCGCATCATCTATCTCGATGCGCTCGTCCACTTCAATCCGCTTGAACTCCGACTGGATCAGCCGGATGGTGCCGAGGCGCTCCTTGTCGCGGGCCTTCATGGCCGCCTTCATGGCGTCCTTGATCTGGGCGACGAGAGGGGAGCTGCTCACGGTCGGGACCGCCTCAATACAGGCGGGTGCGCTTGCGGTTTTCCCGGGCCAGCTTTTTCAGATGGCGCTTCACGGCCGCGGCGGCAGCGCGCTTGCGGGTGGTGGTGGGCTTTTCGTAGTGCTCGCGCTTGCGTACTTCTGCCAGTACGCCGGCTTTCTCGCAGGAGCGCTTGAAGCGGCGCAGGGCGACGTCAAAGGGCTCGTTTTCCTTCACTTTGATGTGCGGCATTAATCGTTTACCTGTCTGTTCGGTTAAGGCATGGCCTGCAAAAGGTCGCGCATTCTATACCCAACCGCGGAGCAATGCAAAGCCCCGTGGCTCTGCGTTATCATTGCCCGCGAATTTTCTGCGGAACACCACAGCATGTTGATACTGGGCCTGGAGACCTCCTGCGACGAAACCGGGGTGGCGCTATACGACACCGAGCGCGGGCTTCTGGCCCACGCCCTGTTCAGCCAGGTGGATATCCACGTGGAGTACGGTGGGGTGGTGCCGGAGCTGGCATCCCGGGACCACATCCGCAAGGCGTTGCCGCTGTTGCGTGAGGTGCTGGCCGAGGCCGGCTGCCAGGCCAGTGATATCGACGCCATTGCCTACACTGCGGGGCCGGGCCTGATCGGGGCGTTGATGGTGGGCGCCACCCTGGCCCGCAGCCTGGCCTGGGCCTGGGGGATTCCGGCCCTGGGGGTGCACCACATGGAGGGCCACCTGCTGGCGCCGATGCTCGAGGATGAGCGCCCCGCCTTTCCCTTCATTGCCCTGCTGGTTTCCGGCGGCCACACCCAGCTGGTGCGGGTGGATGGCATCGGCCAGTACCGCATGCTGGGGGAGTCCCTGGACGACGCCGCCGGGGAAGCTTTTGACAAGGCGGCCAAGATGCTTGGGCTGCCCTACCCTGGCGGCCCCCATATCGCCCGCCTGGCCGAGTCGGGTGACCCGCATCGCTTCACCTTTCCCCGCCCCATGGTCAATCGCCCGGGCCTGGATTTCAGCTTCAGCGGCCTGAAAACGCACACCCTGACGACGGTTGCGGCCTGCCGCGAGGAGAGCGGGCTGACCGAGCAGGACAAGTGCGATATCGCCCGCGCCTTCGAGGAAGCGGTGGTGGGTACCCTGGTGATCAAGTGCCGCCGGGCACTGGAGCAGGAAGGGCTCAGTACCCTGGTGATGGCTGGGGGCGTGAGTGCCAACCGCAACCTGCGGGCCCAGCTGCACAAGGCCCTGGGCAAGGTCGGGGCCCGGGTCTACTACCCGGCGCCGCAGTTCTGTACCGACAACGGCGCCATGATTGCCTACGCGGGGGCCTGCCGCCTGGCCGCGGGTGAGCGTGACGGCGAGGCGCCCCAGGTGCGTGCCCGCTGGCCGATGCAGGAATTGCCGGCCCTGGCCGGGGCCGCCTGAACGCTTACTCTCCCGCGGGGCTGATGGGGCGTGGACGGGCGAACAGGAACCCCTGGTAAAGGTGGATTCCCAGCTCGCGGCACAGCCCGGCTTCCACTTCCGTTTCGATGCCTTCTGCCAGGGTGCGGATGCCGAAGCCGTGAACCAGTTCCGACAGGGCCTTCAGCAGCCGAAACTTGCCGCTCTCGCGGCTGTTGAGGCCCTGTATCAGACCCATGTCGAACTTGAGAAAGTCCGCCGGGACCTCCGCCAGTTCCAGCAGGCGGGCCTGGCCGGCGCCGAAGTCGTCGTAGGCGAGCTGGATGCCCAGCTCCCGGAGCGTCTGCCTGACGTGGGCCATTTCCTCGAGGTCGGTAACAGCTGCCTCGTGCACTTCGAAGACCAGCTTGAGGTCGGGGTGCAGCTGGCGCAGGTCACTGATTTCCGCCAGCAGGGCGTCCATGTCCCGGCACTCCTCCGGGTGATTGTTGAAGAACAGCGGCTCGCGCAGCCCGGCCGCGCTGGCCTGCTCGAAGGATCGTCGGCGCAGCAGGCGGCTGAGCTCCACCTCGCGGCCCGTGGAGGCAGCCAGTGCAAACAGTTTGCCCGGGTGCAGTTGCTCTGTCGGGTGGGTGCAGCGGCCCAGCAGTTCGTAGCCAAACAGGCTGCCATCCGCTCGCACCAGGGGCTGTACGTGAGCTTCTACCAGGCCCTGCTCCAGGACCTCGAGGAAAGCCGCGCTCTCCACCGGAAAGGAGGTCATCAAAGGTTGCTGGCTGACCTCGGTTTCGGGGCTGAAGGGGTCGCCCGATGGCGCAGTGCCGCTGCGCGCGCGCCGCAGGCGGAACTCGTGGTCGGCGAAGTGCAGGATGTCCCCCGGTCGAATCGCGGTTGCCGTATTCACGCGCTGGTGATTGACCCAGGTGCCATTGGTGCTGCCCAGGTCTTCCACCCAGAGGCTGCCGTCGCGGCAGTCGAAACGGGCATGCAGACGCGACAGCCGCGGCACGGCCAGGGGAATGCCGCAGTCATCGCCGCGCCCCAGCGTCAGCGGGAGGGCGCGCAGGTCGATGCGCCGGGGCAGTTGCGCCTGGCTTTGGGCGGATTCGAGGTAATAAGCGCTGTCGTTCATGGCCTGCCCCCGGGGCGGGATGCCCAGTGCTGGAAAAGCTAGGACAATCGTCGCCCCCGCGCAAGCCGCAATCGGCTTTGCCCAGCCCCCCGCTGCCTCGGTATCATGCGCCCTGCGGCGGCCACTCTGCCTGTCGTGCTGGGGAACAGACACCATGGATACAGTCTTTATCAGGGGCCTGCGTGCCGATGCCGTCATCGGCGTACATGCCTGGGAGCGAGAGGTACGGCAGACCCTGGTGCTGGACCTGGAGCTGGCTTGGGACAATCGACCTGCCGCGGCCGGGGATGAACTTGCCCGTGCGCTGGACTATGCCGCAGTCTCGGCTCGGGTGCTGGAGCACGTTGGCGAGAGTCGCTGCCTGTTGATTGAAACGCTGGCTGAGCAGCTGGCAGCACTGCTGCGGGAGGAGTTTGGAGTCCCCTGGTTGCGCTTGTCCCTGGCCAAGCCCGGCGCCGTGCCGGAAGCCGATGCCGTCGGCGTGGTCATCCAGCGTGGCGAGATCTGCCCGTGACGCGGATTTATCTCGGCCTCGGCAGCAATATTGATCGCGAGGCGTCCCTGCGAGCGGGATTGGACGCCCTGCAGGCTCTGCTGGGAGACCTGAAGCTGTCGCCGGTCTACGACGCGCCGGCCATGGGCTTCAGCGGTGATGCTTTCCTGAACATGGTGGTGGGTGCCGATACCGCATTGTCCCTGTCGCAGCTGGCGACCCGTCTGCGCGAGATCGAAACCCGGCACGGTCGGGCCGCCAACGCCGTGCGCTTCTCACCGCGTCGCCTGGATATCGACATCCTCACCTACGGGCGTCTCGCCGGCCTGATCGATGGTGTGGAGTTGCCTCGCGGCGAAATCCTCGAGCACGCCTTTGTGTTGCGTCCGCTGGCGGAACTGGCACCCGAGGTGAGGCACCCCGTCACCGGGCAGACCTACCGCGAGATCTGGGGGGCGTTCGACCAGTCCAGCCAACCCCTGCGGCGGGTGAGTTTGACGTGGCGGGGTGAAGTGCTCTGACAGGCCGCTGGCGGCAGGAGCCGCTCGACATCGGGGTGAAGTCAGTCAGCCAAGCAGCCGGCCGCCATCCACGGCGATCACCTGGCCGGTGATGAAGGGGGCTTTGGTGGCCAGGAAGGCCACCGTGCGGGCAATGTCCTCCGGTTCCCCCAGCCGTTGCAAAGGCGTGCGGGCGAGCATGTTTTCGCGGGTGGCGCTGTCGTAGGCGGCGTCGTCCTCGGGCCAGAGAATGGCGCCGGGAGCGACGCCGTTGACGCGAATGTCGGGCCCCAGCTCCAGGGCCAGGCTGCGGGTGAGGGATTCCAACCCCGCTTTCGCGGCGCAGTAGGCGCTGTAGCGCGCCAGGGGGCGCTGCACATGAGTGTCGATGATGTTCACGATGTTGCCCTGAGCTGTGCGCAGCAGGGGCAGCAGGGCCTGGGTAAGAAAGAAGGGGCCCTTGAGGTTGCTTGCCAGCATGGCATCGAAGTCCGCCTCCTGGGCTTCGCCGAAGGGCGTGGGTTCAAAGCCGGAGGCGTTGTTGACCAGCAGCTGCAGCCCACCATCAAGGTGCGCGCCGACTTCGCTGGCAAGGGCCCCTATTTCATCAAGTCTGGCCAGGTCGGCGCGGTAGCAGCGGCAGGAGTCGGGGCGCTCCCGGTTGAGGCTGTCGGCCAGCGCTTCGGCGGCATCGGCAGAGCTGCGATAGTGCAGGGCAATAGTGAAGCCGCGCCGGTGCAGCTCGCGGACGATGGCGGCGCCAATGCGCTGGGCGCCGCCGGTCACCAGGGCCGTGGGCCGAGGGCTTGCAGGGTTCTGCGTCGCTTGAATCATTTCGCTGTGTCCTCGGAATTGGTCGCGGTCTGCTCCCCGTCTGCCTTTTCGTGCACCTGCTTGCGCCGGTAGGTCTCAAGCCGGCCTACCTGCTCGGCTTCGATGGCCTGCCCCAGGGCCTTGCCCTGCAGGCCCTGCTCGAGAAAATCCCGGGCGCTGACAGTCTGAGCCTCGGCCAGTGCGCCGCGCAGATAATCCCCCTGGGGGTAGTCGCGCGCTTCCAGGCCGGTGCGGCCCCGCGCGTCGGCTTCGCAGGCGAGCAAAAAGGCCTCGAAGCGTTGCGGCTGGCGCAGGGCGCCGGTGGCCCGCAGCAGCTTGAGCAGGGTCTTGCCCCGCAGCTCCCGGGCGCGGTGTACCAGCAGGTGGTATTCACAGACTGCCAGGGCCAGATCGCGGTGGGCATTGGGGCAGCGCAGCCGCGCGCAGACCTCCCGCACCAGGGCAACGCCGCGGCGCTCATGGGCAATATGGCGGGGCCACTCCGCTTCCGGTGTGCGAGCCTTGCCGAGGTCGTGCAGCAGAGCGGAAAAACGCACGTCGGTGTCCGGCGACAAGCGTGCGGCCTGGGTCAGCACCAGTTCGGTGTGCAGGCCGGTGTCGATCTCCGGGTGGTGTTCGGGGCTTTGAGGCACCCCGTAGAGGGCGTCCACCTCCGGTAGCAGGGCCGTGAGAGCCCCGCAGGCCCGCAGGACCTGCACGAACACCGCCGGGCTGCGCTCGCCGAGGGCCTTGTCCATCTCCACCCAGATGCGTTCCGCGGGCAGGTGGGCCAGCTCCCCCTGGGCGACGATATCCGTCATCAGGGTGAGGGTTTCCGGGGCCACGCGAAAGCCCAGGTGGGCGTAGCGCGCGGCGAAGCGAGCGGTGCGCAGTACCCGCAGCGGATCCTCCACGAAGGCCGGGGATACGTGGCGCAGCAGGCGCTCTGCCAGGTCGCGCTGCCCGCCCCAGGGGTCGATGATACGGCCCTGCTCATCCCGGGCCATGGCGTTGATGGTCAGGTCGCGGCGCTGCAGGTCCTCCTCCAGGGTCACCGCCGGGTCGCAGTGCACCTCGAAGCCGGTATAGCCGTGGCCACGCTTGCGCTCGGTGCGGGCCAGGGCGTACTCCTCCTTCGTTTCCGGGTGCAGGAACACGGGGAAGTCCTTGCCCACCTGGGTATAGCCCTGTGCAAGCAGCTCGGCGGGTGTGGCGCCCACCACCACCCAGTCGCGCTCAATGACCGGGTAGTCCAGCAGGGTATCGCGGACGGCGCCGCCAACAAGATAGGTTTGCATGGCGCGCAGTGTAGCGGCAGGCGCCCGGCAGCAGAAGAGGCGCTAGCTCAGCAGTCGCAGCTGACGCGTTCGCCGGTGTCCAGGTTGTAGAGGGTCATTGCGCCGCCCCACACACAACCGGTGTCTAGCCCGATCAGTGTCGGGTCGCCGGTCTTGCCCTGCAGGGCTGCCCAGTGCCCGAAAATGATCCGTTCCCCCGCGCTTTTTCGGCCCGGATGGCTGAACCAGGGGCCGACGGCGGGCGCACCCGGGGGGCGCGGGTCGGGGCTGTCCCCTTTGCTGGTCAGGTCCAGTTCGCCCTCCGCCGTGCAGAAGCGCATGCGGGTGAAGTAGTTGGTAATCACCCGCAGGCGGGCCATTCCCGAGAGGTCGTCGCGCCACAGGGCGGGATCGTTGCCGTACATGTTGTGCAGGAAGTCGTCGCGCCGGGGGCTGCGCAGCGCCTCTTCCACCTCCCGGGCCCGCGCGGCGGCCTCATGCACCGACCACTGGGGCGGGATGCCGGCGTGTACCAGGGTGTAGCCGTGTTCCCGGTGCAACAGGGGGCGTTCGGCTACCCAGGAGAGCAGTGCGTCTCGATCCGGTGCGTCGAGGACCACTCGTAGAGTATCCGAGGGCGACAGGGCGCGTGCTCCGGCCGCAGTCGCCAGCAGGTGCAGGTCGTGGTTGCCCAGGACCATCACCAGGCTGTCGCGCATGGCGTAGAGAAAGCGCAGGGTCCCCAGGCAGTCGCTGCCGCGGTTGACCACGTCCCCCACCGACCACAGCACATCCCGGCCTGGCTGGAAATCGACCTTCTCGAGCACGCAGCGCAGAGCGGGCAGGCAGCCCTGGATGTCGCCCACGGCCCAGGTAGTCATGCCGGCCTCTTCGTCGTGTTGTCGGCGGGTTTCAGGGTGACCAGGCCAGTAGAGGGGATGTAACAGGGGGCGGGCACAGGGTGGCCTCAGTGCAGGGCATTGGGCATGGCCAGGGTAAAGGCCGGGATGGGGATCTCGAAGGCCGGCTGGGCCGTCGGGTCGACGTCATCGTCGTCGGCAACGATGAAGGTATAGCTGCCTTCCATGCAGCCAACCGGTGTCGGCAGGGTAGCTCCGCTGGTGTAGCGAAAGAAACTGCCCGGTGCGATGATCGGCTGCTCGCCCACCACGCCCTCGCCCCGCACCTCCTGCACGTCGCCGTCGGCATCGGTAATGACCCAGTGGCGCGACAGCAGCTGTACCGGCAGGTCCCAGTGGTTGTGAATGGTAATGGTGTAGGCAAAGGTATGTTGGCCGGCATCCGGGCGCGAGTGGCGCGGGAGGTAGGTGGTGACCACCTGTATGTCGATGTCCTGGGGGGCCGGGCGGTTCACGACGAGGTCTCCTCCTGTTCCAGTGCCCCGGCGAGGGCAATGAAAGCATGCATGTCCAGAGTTTCCGCCCGGGCACCCGGATCGATCCCCATGGCCAGCAACTGCGTTTCGTCAAGCAGGCCCTTGAGGTTGTTGCGCAGTGTCTTGCGGCGCTGGGCGAAGGCCGCCTGCACCACCCGCGCCAGCTGGGCCTCGTCGCAATTCGCCCAGGGCCGGTGCTGCCTGGGGGTCAAGCGCACAACGGCCGACTGCACCTTGGGGGGTGGGAAAAAGGCCTCGGGTGGCACATCCAGCAGGTGTTCGATCTCGCAATGGTACTGGGCCATGATGCCCAGGCGGCCCCAGTGCTTGTTGCCCGGGGTGGCGGCCAGGCGCTGTACCACTTCCAGCTGCAGCATGAAATGCATGTCGCGCACCACCGGCGCGAATTCCAGCAGGTGGAAAATCAGTGGCGTGGAAATGTTGTAGGGCAGGTTGCCGACGATTCGCAGTGGCTCACCGTCCCGAGCCAGGCTGGCGAAATCAAAATTGAGGGCATCCGCGCTGTGCAGGTGGAAACCGGGGTAGATGCTGAAAGCTGCCAGCAGCCCCGTGCGCAGGTCGCGATCCAGCTCAATCGCGTCCAGGCGGATATCCTCTCGGATCAGTGCCGCAGTCAGAGCCCCCTGCCCCGGGCCAATCTCGACCAGGTGGTCACCGGCCTGGGGGTGAATGGCATTGGCGATGCCGGCTATGACGCCGGCGTCCTGGAGGAAGTTCTGGCCGAAGCGCTTGCGGGGGGTGTGGGTGGTTTTCATGGCGCCATTGTACGGTGGTCCACCGCGCTATGCACCGATTTCAGGCCGACAGAGCTGGTATACTCCCTGCCCGAACTGGCCACGACCGCAGTCCTTCCCATGTCCCTTCGCCATTACCTGACCCTGGTCGACACCATGGCCCGCCTTTCCCTCAAGGCGGATGCCTCGCGCTACTTTTTCGGCTACATCTGGTGGATCCTTGAGCCGCTGCTCTACGTGCTGGTGTTTTACGTCGTGTTTGAGCTGATCCTGCAGAACCGTCGCGAGGACTTTCTGGTGTTTCTGATGTGCGGCAAGCTGACCTTCATCTGGTTTTCCAAGTCGGTGACCCAGGCCTCGCGCAGCATCGTCAACGGCAAGGGCCTGATCGGCAAGATCAGTGTGCCCAAGAGCCTGTTTCCCATCGCGGTGATCCAGGAGGGGCTCTACAAGCAGGCCGCGGTGTTCGCGCTGTTGTTCGCCGTGGTGCTGGGCAGTGGCTATGCGGTATCCGACAGCTGGGCGTGGCTGCTGCCGATAGTGATGGTCAACTACCTGATGATTGTGGCCGGCAGCCTGATTGCGGCTTACCTGGTGTGCCTGGTGTTTGATTTCCATGTGCTCGTGTCCATGGGGATGGTGTTCCTGCTCTTTGTATCGGGCATATTCTGGGACCCTCGCGATCTGCCGGACCCCGCCATGACCGAAACCGTGCTGGCCCTCAACCCGCTGGCCTTTATCGTGGATGCCTATCGGCAGGTCCTGATGGCGGGCGTGTCGCCGGAGCTGGGCCACCTGTTGTGGATTGGCGCGGCGAGCATAGCCGTCATTCTGTTCATGCTTGGCCTGATGCGCCGCAGTAGCGAGTATCTGGCTCTGAAGGTGGTGACCTCATGAGTCTGGCCAGCGAGAGGGGGGCAATGCCTGCTGACAGCGAGGTCATGCTGGAATTGCAGGATGTCTCCCATCACTACAGCAGTCGGCGCGACAGCTTCGATCACGGTGTCCACCACATCCTGGACCGGGTGTCGCTGCAGCTGCGCCGCGGCGAGACCCTCGCCATCGTCGGCCGCAATGGCGCCGGCAAAACCACCATGTTGCGCCTGATGGCGGGTATCTTCCGTCCTGTCAGTGGCCGCGTCTTGCGCCGTCCGGGTAGCAGCTGCGCCTTGCTCAGTCTCGGTCTGGGCTTTCAGGACTCCCTGTCGGGTCGCGACAATGCGCTGCTGTCGGCAATGCTGCAGGGGGCCAGCAAGCGGGAAGCTCAGGCGTTCCTGGCGGAGATTCAGGCTTTCTCGGAGTTGGGCGATTCCTTCGATGAGCCGGTCAAGACCTACTCGTCGGGCATGCGTGCACGTCTGAGCTTTACCACTGCACTGATGACGCGGGTGGATATTCTGCTGATCGATGAGGTGCTCAGCGTCGGTGACGCTGCCTTCCGTGAAAAGGCGCTGCAGGCCATGCAGGCGCGCATTTCCGGGGACCAGACCGTGGTCTTCGTCTCCCATGCCGAAGCGCAGGTGAAGAAGCTCTGTGACCGGGCGATCTGGATCGAGGGGGGGCAGTTGCGAGCCGAGGGAACACCGAAAGCGGTGTTCGAGCAGTACCGGCCCGGGCCGCCGGCGGGAAAGACCGCCTAAGTCTCCTCCCGGGGCCGCCCCGGGGATTTCCCGGCCAGGCTGATGGCCAGGTCCACCGCTGCCCGCAGGCTGCCGATGCTGGCTTGTCCGGTGCCAGCCAGCTCCAGCGCGGTGCCGTGGTCCACGCTGGTACGGATAATTGGCAGGCCCAGTGTGACATTCACTGCATTGCCGAATCCGGCATATTTGAGCACCGGCAGGCCCTGGTCGTGGAACATGGCCAGGTAGGCGTCGGTCTGCGTCAGCAGGTCCGGTTTGAAGGCCGTGTCGGCGGGCAAGGGGCCGCGCAGCAGCAGGCCCTCCCGGCGCAGGCTTTCCAGCACCGGGGTGATGACCTCGATCTCTTCACGGCCCAGATGCCCGCCTTCCCCGGCGTGGGGGTTGAGCCCCAGCACGCTGATGCGCGGCTCGGCAATGCCGAACTTGCCCACCAGGTCCCGGTGCAGGATGTGCAGGGTGCGAGCCAGGCTTCTCTCGCTGATGGCCCCGGGTACCTCGGACAACGGCAGGTGGGTGGTAGCCAGGGCAACCCGCAGCGAGTCGGCTACCAGCAGCATGACCACTTGCTGTGTGCGGGTGCGTTCGGCGAGGAACTCGGTGTGGCCGGAGAAGGGGACGCCGGCCTCGTTGATAATGGATTTCTGCACGGGCGCGGTGACCATGGCGGCAAAATCGCCGGCCAGACAGCCGTCGATTGCCGCCTCCAGCATGTGCAAGACATGCGGGGCATTGGCGGGGTCCAGCTGCCCGGCCTGCGAAGGCGCGCCGAGGGGGATATCCAGGCAGGGCAGCTGACCGGGCTGGTGCCGGCGTGGCGATGACGCCGGGTCGACGTCGCGCAGCTGCAGGGGCTGGCCGATCGCAGCGGCGCGTTCGGCCAGGAGACTCGTATTGCCGATGGCCACCAGTTCGGCCTCCCAGGGCTCCTGGGCCAGCATGCCCAGCAGCTCCGGCCCGATACCCGCGGGCTCCCCGGCGGTGATGGCGATGCGCGGGAGGCTCACGCGGCGGCCTTACTTGATGTCGACGAAGGCTTCGTCGCGCAGCTTGCGCAGCCAGGCATCCAGCTCTTCTTCATACTTGCGCTGGTGCAGGACTTCCATGGCGCGGTTTTTCATGGCCTGCTGGCTCATGTCCTGCTCGCGGCGCTCCAGCACTTCCAGCAGGTGCCAGCCGAACTGGCTGCGCACCGGCTCGGACAGTTCCCCGACGGGGGTGTCGTTCATCGCCGCTTCGAACTCGGGTACCATCTGCCCCGGCATGGTCCAGCCCAGGTCGCCGCCCTCGGTGGCGGAGCCGATGTCCTCGGAGTGCTCCCGGGCCAGCTCGGCGAAATCCTCGCCGGCTTCGATGCGTGACTTGAGCTCGGCCACTTTTTCCCGCGCTTCTTCGGGGGTGAGGATCTCCGAGGGGCGGATCAGGATATGGCGGACGCGGGTCTGGGAGACGATCTGCTCGCCGCCGCCCTGTCGGTCGGCCATGTGCACCAGGTGCCAGCCCGAGGGGCTGCGGATGGGATCGGAGGTTTCACCCTTGTCCAGTTCCGGCGCAACATCGGCGAACAGGCTGGGCATGTCTTCCAGTTTGCGCCAGCCCAGGTCGCCCCCGGTGAAGGTGTACTCGCCGCCGCTGGCGGAGACCACTTCGCCGAAATCCTCGCCGGCACGGATGCGGCGCAGCAGGCTCTGCACGTGTTCCCGGGCTGCCTGGACCTCGACCTCACTGGCCTCCGAGTCGAGGGGCAGCAGGGCGTGCAGCACCCGGTACTCCGGCTGGACCAGTTTCTGGCCTTCGCTGGACTCGAGGAAATTTTCCACCTCCTGTTCGGAGAGCTGGATGCGCTGGTTGACGTTGCCCCGCTGCACCTGCTGGATCAGCATTTCCCGGCGCACCTGCTCGCGCATGGCAGTGAAGGATTCGCCCTGGGCCTCCAGGGCCTGGCGGAATTCCTCCAGGCTCATGCGGTTCTGGGCTGCAACCCGTTCCATGGCGGCGTTCAGCTGGGCGTCGGAGATACGTACGCCGACCCGCTGGGCCAGCTGCAGCTGCAGGCTTTCCAGGATCAGGCGGTCCAGGGTTTCCCGGATCAGCACATCTTCAGGCGGCAGCTCGGCGCCGCGGGTCTGCAGGGTCTGGGTGATCGATTGCACGCGCTCGCGCAGCTCGCTGGCCATGATCACGTCATCGTCGACAATGGCCACCACCTGGTCGAGCATTTCCATCTGTGCCCGGCTCTGCAGAGAGAGCAGCAGGGTGGCTGCGGCAAGCAGGGGCAAGAGAAGCTGTCTAATAGTCACGGTCGTCAAAACCTCGAATCATGTCTTCCATCAGGCCGGTGACGCGGCTGCCGAAGCCGCCCATGCCCTTGAGCACTATCTGGACCTGTGTGGAGTATTTGCGTTCCAGATCCGGATCGCTGAAATCGGGATTCTGGCCGGGGGCGGTGTCAAAATACCGCAAGTGCAGGAACCGTACGCGCCAGCAGCAGGTATCGTATTCGATTCCCACCATGTCTTCCACGCTGGTGGAGCCCTCGACACTGTAGTTCAGGGCGGCGAACACACGCCAGCGCTCGTTGATGGGATAGTAAGTGGAGAGGTGGGCCTGCTCGGTCACCAGGTCCCGGTTGACCAGGGTCAGGGGGCGACGGTAGGAGTAGCCGGCATTGAAGACCGCGCCGTCCTCCCGCTGGTAGCTGGCGAGCAGGTTGCCGGAGTTCATCTTGCCGTTTTCCGAGTCCCAGACCAGGCTGTTGCGCAGGGTGAGGCGGTCGTTGGGCGTAAAATTCACTTCCGCGGCAACTTCCGAGCTGGACTGATCCAGGGCTGCGTCCCGCGGGTCCAGGCGCACCCGGCGGTCCTTGAAATAGAAGATCTGGCCGATGCTGGCGTTCAGGTACTCGCGGCCGTCCTCGTCGGAGATATAGCGGGTGGTCAGGCCGAGGGACAGCTGATTGGCGTCATCCAGACGGTCGCGGCCGGCAAAGCGGGTCTCGCGGAACAGCTGGTTGTAGGTAAATGTCAGTTCGGCGCTGTCGAAATCCGGCAGGCTCGATTGTTCGTCGTACTCGCTGGCCAGGTAGTAAAAGCGGGGTTCCAGGGTCTGCAGCAGGCCGCGGTCGAACAGTTCGGTGCTGCGTTCGAAGACCAGGCCGCCGTCCAGGCTGGCAAGGGCGGAGCCGGCTGACGGGCTGTCGCTGTCCTGCGGGGACTCGAGGTCCTGCAGTTCGTACTCCAGGTAACGGTATTTCAGCGTGGGCTTGAGGAAGCCGTACTGCCACAGCATCGGGTAGGTGGCGCCCCCCTCGAGGTAGAGCCGCTGGCCGGTCACCCGCTCCTCGTCGCTGTCGAAGTAGGAATACTGGCTGAACAGTATCGGATCGACCTCGAAGGGCATGTTGTCGCCGCGGTAGCGGGCGGTGATCTGGGGCAGTTTCTGATAGTCGTTGTTGATGTCGTCGGCCAGGGACTGGAATTGCTGGAATTCGACCCCCACCAGCCAGTCCTCCCCCAGGTAGTCCAGCGCACCCAGCTGCAGCAGGCTGGTGCGGCGCTTGGCGTCCAGGTTGGAGGTGTCCAGGTCGCGGAAGTAGTCGACGTCGCTGACCCGGCTGTAATCGACCCGCGAGCGCCAGCGGCCGTCGAACAGCCCGTGGTGCCTGACCAGGCTCAGCCAGCGGTCCTCGTCGTCGCTGGCCAGTGGTCGGTCCCGGGAGTAGCGGTCGTCACTGGGCATGTAGCTGCCGCCGACGCTCCAGAAGCCGGTGCGCGGGTGCAGGTAGCGCGCCTCCAGCTCGTGGTTGGTGCCGCGTTCCTGGATGAAGCGCGGGGTGTAGAGCAGGTCGTAGTTGGGGGCCAGGTTGAAGTAGATCGGTGTGGCGATGTCCAGCCCGCCATTGGTGTCCGAGCTGATATCCGGCCACAGGAAGCCTGTGCGGCGCCGGTCGTCCAGGGGAAAGCGCAGCCAGGGCAGGTAGAGCACCGGCACATCGCGTACCAGCAGCCGGGCGTGGCGCACGGTGCCCAGGCCCTCTTCCAGGTCCAGGTCGATCTGCCCCGCGCGGATGGCCCAGTCGACATCGTCCGGCGCGCAGTAGGAGAGCTCACCTTCTTCGATGCTGAGCAAACCCTCGGGGTCGCGGCGCAGCTGCGCGGCGCTGCCGTGCAGGTGCTGCTGGTGGAGGACGAACTCGCTGTCCTGGATGCTGGCGGCACCGGTGTCGGCGGAGAAGTTGGCCTCCTGGCCGCGCAGCAGGACGCCGGGCTCGCGCAGCGTGATGCCGCCACTGACCTTGCCTTCGCGCTCCGTGCGATCGAAGTAGGCGTCTTCTCCGCGCAACTGACGGTAGCCCTGGTCGACGCTGACGCTGCCGCGCAGGTAGACGTCGTCCCCCTGCAATTCGGACTGGCTGGCGCGGGCACGGATATCCGACTCCTCTGGCGGCCCCTGCGGGCTGTCGGCAAGGGGGTCGACATAGGCGCCGCCGCACTGTCGGCAGCGGGCGTCCTGCTTCTCTTCCGGAAGTTGGCTGGCGTCGACCCAGTCGAGTTGCGCGGCGGTATTCTGGGCGCTGCCCTGTGCGGCGGCCAGGAGGCCGACGGCGAGACAAAGCGGTCGCCATCGCGCGGTCATGCCGCGACCGGGCGGGACAGGGGGGCTTGGCAGGCTTGGTGGGTCCAGTGTCATTGGGCCGGGGGTGCAATTTCTGGCGTAAATCGCGATGATAATGCATCACCCGGTCGATGTCCGGGACTTTTTGTCGGGGGAGTTCATTGTGTCGAGTGCGTCGCTGTCACCGGAGCTGCTGTCCTGGGCCCTGGCCCATCTGGACGCGGAGCCCTCCCGGGTCGCGGTGCAGGCGGTGACCGGTGATGCCAGTGCCCGCCGCTATTTTCGCCTGCGGCACGAAGGCGGAGCCTCCGTGATGCTGGTGGATGCTCCCCCGGACTCGCAGAAAAATGCCGACTTCCTGTCCGTGCGCCGCCTTCTGGCGGATGCGGAGATCCGCGTTCCCGCCTTGCAGGCGGTGGACCTGTCGCGGGGCTACCTGCTGCTGGAGGACCTGGGCGACGGCTTGCTGCTGCCGCGCCTCGATGCGCGCAATGTGGATGACTGGTATGCCCGGGCGGGGTCGGTGCTGCTGCACTTCGCCGCACTGCCGCTGGACAGTCTGGACCTGCCCGACTACGGCAGCCCTCTGCTGCTGGAGGAGCTGTCGCGCTTTTCTGCATGGTTCTGCGAGCGTCTGCTGGGCCTGACGCTGTCCCCCGCCGAGCAGCGCCTGTTGCACGAACTGGATGGCCTGCTGGTGGGCAGTGCGCTGGCCCAGCCACGGGTATTCGTGCACCGGGATTTCCACAGTCGCAATCTGATGGTGCTGGCGGATGACAGTCTCGCCGTGATCGATTTTCAGGACGCCGTCGTCGGGCCGGTCACCTATGACCTGGTGTCCCTGCTGCGCGACTGCTACCTGCGTTGGCCGGAGGCGCGGGTGACGACCTGGGCCCTGGAGCATCGCGATCGGCTTTTTGCTGCGGGGCTGCTGCCGCAGGTGGATGACCGTACCTGGCTTCGCTGGCTGGACTGGATGGGGCTGCAGCGCCATCTCAAGGTCCTGGGCACCTTTGCCCGTCTTTCCCTGCGCGATGACAAACACGCTTACCTGGAGGATCTGCCGCGGGTGCTCTGCCATATTGAAGCGGTGCTGCAATCCCATGCCGGTGACGAGCCCGCGGTGGCCCGCTTCCAGGACTGGTTCGTCCGGCGTGTGCTGCCCTCAGCTCGGCGCCAGCACTGGTGGTGCGAGGCCGGCGCATGAAGGTGATGATCCTCGCTGCCGGGTTGGGCAAGCGCATGCGGCCGCTGACCGAGCATACGCCCAAGCCCCTGTTGCGGGCCGGGGGCAAGGCCTTGCTGGAGCATCATCTCCTGCGGCTGTCAGCGGCGGTCTTTCGCGAAGTGGTGATCAATGTCTCGCATTTGGCGGAGCAGGTGGAGGCCTTCTGCGGTGACGGCAGTGCCTGGGGGGTCGCCATCCAGTGGTCCCGGGAGGAGCGGCCACTGGAAACCGCCGGTGGTATCCAGCGCGCGCTGCCGCTACTGGGCGACGCGCCCTTTCTGGTGGTCAACGGCGATGTCTGGACCGATTATCCGCTGGCACGCCTGCGCGACCGGCGGCGGCTTGCCCCAGGGCGCGCCCACCTGGTCCTGGTGGACAACCCGCCCCAGCACCCCCTGGGGGACTTCCGTTTGTCCCCGTCCGGTCGCGTCGAGGCGCGCGCCGGGAGTCAGGCAGGGTTTACCTACGCGGGGCTGGGGGTGTACACCCCCGCCTTTTTTGCCGGTCTTGCGCCGGGTGAGAGGCCGCTGCGTCCGCTGCTGGACGCCGCAATAGCCGAGGGGCGCCTCGAGGGCGAGCGGTACCCGGGGCAGTGGGCGGATATCGGCACCCCCGAGCGGCTGGCGGCCCTGGATGCGGCCCTGGCCGGAGGCGACGCGACGCGGTCATTCCGGTAAACTGCCGCCCCTTGACTAGCGTGAAATTCGAGGCTGCCATGCGCGACTACCTGATCGCTCCCTCCATCCTGTCCGCCGATTTTGCCCGCCTGGGCGAGGAAGTGGACAACGTGCTCGCTGCCGGTGCCGATGTGGTGCACTTCGACGTGATGGACAACCACTATGTGCCCAATCTGACCATCGGGCCGATGGTCTGCAAGGCCCTGCGCAAGCACGGCGTCACCGCGCCGATTGATGTGCACCTGATGGTCGACCCGGTGGACCGGCTGATCGGCGACTTCGCCGAGGCCGGGGCCAGCTGGATCACATTTCACCCGGATGCATCGACTCACGTCGATCGTTCACTGCAGATGATCCGGGACGCCGGCTGCAAGAGCGGCTTGGTGTTCAACCCGCACATGGGTCTGGATGTCCTGCGCTACGTGATGGACAAGGTGGACGTGATCCTGCTGATGTCGGTGAACCCGGGCTTCGGGGGGCAATCTTTCATTCCCGCCACCCTGGACAAGTTGCGCGAAGCGCGCGCGCTGATCGATGCTTCCGGTTACGACATTCGCCTGGAAATCGACGGCGGCGTATCGCCGAAGAATATCGCGGAGATCGCCGCGGCGGGCGCGGATACTTTTGTCGCCGGTTCGGCCATCTTCAACCAGCCGAATTACCAGGCAGTCATTGAGCAGATGCGCGGCGCCCTGGCCGAGGTGGATCGATGAGCCCGGACGACTTCAACGCCCTGGCGGCCCAGGGCTACAACCGCATACCCATCAGCATCGAGGTGCTGGCCGACCTGGAAACGCCGGTCAGCACCTATCGCAAGCTGGCCGAGGGGCCCTATTCCTATTTCTTCGAGTCGGTGCAGGGGGGTGAGAAGTGGGGCCGCTACTCCATCATTGGCCTGCCCTGCCGGACTCTCTTGCGCGTCACTGGCCACCAGGTGGATGTGCTGGTGGACGGAACGGTCACGGAATCGCGCGAGGAGGAGGATCCGCTGGCCTTTGTCGAGGCCTTCCAGGAGCGCTACCGGGTGGCGCCGCAGCCGGACCTGCCGGTTTTCCATGGCGGGCTGGTGGGTTATTTCGGCTACGACACCGTGCGCTATGTCGAGCCGCGGCTGCGCGACGGCGCTCCGCCGGACGAACTGGGCAATCCGGACATCCTGTTGATGCTCTCCGAAGAGGTGCTGGTCTTCGACAACCTGTCGGGGACCATTCGCCTGGTGGTCAACGTCGACCCGGAGGTGCCGGACGCGCTGTCTGCGGCCCAGGCACGCCTGGCTGAACTGGCCCGGCATCTGCGGGAGCCGATGCCGCCGCTGCCGGACGTGGCCCTGCACGGTGCCGACAGCGACGCCCTGGAAGCGGCCGCCAGCTCGCATTTCACCGAACCCCAGTTCGCCGACATGGTAGAGCGGATCAAGGCCTACGTGCTGGCGGGCGACGTGATGCAGGTGGTGCCCTCCCAGCGCCTCGAGGTGCCCTTCGCGGCGCCACCGCTGAATCTCTACCGCGCCCTGCGCAACCTGAACCCCTCCCCGTATATGTACTACCTGGACCTGGGGGACTTTCATATCGTCGGCTCCTCGCCGGAGATCCTGGCCCGTCTCCAGCACGGAGAGGTGACGGTGCGCCCCCTGGCGGGGACCCGGCGCCGCGGTCGCAGCGAGGCCGAGGACCGGGCACTGGAAGAAGAGTTGCTGGCGGATCCCAAGGAAATTGCCGAGCACCTGATGCTGATTGATTTGGGGCGCAATGACATTGGCCGCATCGCGGAGACCGGCAGTGTGGTGGTGTCCGATCAGATGGCGGTCGAGCGCTATTCCCACGTCATGCATATCGTGTCCAACGTCTGCGGCCAGTTGCAGGCGGGCAAGTCGGCCCTCGACGTGCTGCGGGCAACCCTGCCTGCGGGCACGCTGAGTGGTGCGCCGAAAATACGCGCCATGGAAATCATCGACGAGCTGGAACCGGTGAAACGCGGGGTCTACGGTGGTGCTGTGGGGTATATGTCCTGGGCGGGGGAAATGGATACCGCAATTGCCATTCGCACCGCGGTGATCAAGAACGAAACACTCTATGTGCAGGTCGGCGCCGGGGTAGTGGCGGACTCCATCCCGCGGCTGGAGTGGAAGGAGACCCACAACAAGGCCCGGGCCATGTTCCGGGCCGCCTCCATGGTGCTCGCGGGGCTCGAGCAGGAATGAGCCTCCCGGAGCGGCTGCAGGCGCTGTTTGCGGACAGCGCCGACCCCTACAGTGAACTGGACGCGCTCTACCTGCCTCTCGATCGCAAACGGGTCCTGCGCAGCCGCAACCTGGGGCGGATTCCCGCGGAGCGCCATCGCCGCGGCGGCAAGGTCAGCTATGCCGAGTGGGCCCATGTCATCGGCATTTTCCAGGCGCTCATCGGCCAGCAGTGTGGCTGGCGGGAGGACCTGCGGATGCTGGATGTCGGCTGCGGGTCGGGCCTGCTGGCCATCGCCAGCGAGCCTTTTGTCGGCAAGGGTCGCTACACCGGTATCGACGTCTCCGCCAGCCAGGTCGCGTTTTGCCGGGAGCACTACGCCGGGCAGCCCTGCGACTTCCTGCACTTGGACACCGCCAACCCGTTCTACGCGCCGGAGCAGACGCCCGAGCCGCTGGCCTGGCCGCTGGATGACGCCAGCTTCGAGCTGGTGACGGCACTGTCGGTATGGACGCACTTTCGCGAGGAGGAAGCGCGCTTTTACCTCGCCGAGCTCGCCCGGGTCCTGCGTCCGGGCGGCCGCGCCCTGGTGACCCTGTTCCTGCTGGACGACGACTACCATCGCAGCCTGCCGCGGCCGGAAGGGCTTGCCTCGCGCTTTCACGGACTGCCCGTGGCGCGCTGGCTGTTTGACCGGGCTGCCTACGGCTCCTCGAGCTGGCGTTGTCCGGCCTGGGCCGACGTGCCCGAGCAGGCCATCGCCATTGACTCGGACGCCTGGCAGGCTCTGGTCGAGGACTGTGGCCTGCGGGTTCGGGATCTGCTGCCCGGCAACTGGAAGGAACGGCCGGGTGCCTTCTTCCAGGATGTGGTGGTGCTGGAAAAACCTGCCTGAGCGAGTGGAAGGGCTGATGTCATGCTGATTTTGCGAGATCAGGTCTGCAGGCAAAGCGCTTGCGGGCGCGATGCCGGCGGATGACAAACCGGGCCTGCATGTTAGAATACGGGCCTTCTATCAACACGACCAAGGTCTGCCATGGCCCGTTCCGCTTCGATGACAGTCTCCATGTGGTGGCGCTTCCCCTAGGAAGCGGCTCGTCGTTGCGGTTGTGACCGCGCCTTGCCGCCGAACCGGTGACAAGGCATCGCAGATGACTCTCCGGCACGGCGGCTCCAGGACCTGAGGGCTAGCAATGCCAAAAATACTCATGATCGACAACTACGATTCCTTTACCTGGAACGTGGTTCAGTACCTCGGCGAGCTCGGCGCGGATGTGACCGTGGTGCGCAATGACGAGATCGTCGTCGATGACATCGAGCGCCTGTCCCCAGAGCGGATCGTCATCTCTCCGGGGCCCTGCACGCCCAACGAGGCGGGCATTTCCATGGAAACCATCCGCCGCTATGCCGGCAAGCTGCCGATCCTGGGTATCTGCCTGGGGCACCAGAGTATCGGCCAGGTCTTTGGTGGCAAGGTGGTGCGTGCCGGCCAGGTGATGCACGGCAAGACCTCGCTGATTCACCACCGAGGCCAGGGCGTGTTCAGCGGGCTGAGCCAGCCCTTCGAGGCGACCCGCTACCACAGTCTGGTGGTGGAGAAGAGGAGCCTGCCCGCCTGCCTGGAGGTCACCGCCTGGACCGAAACGGACAGCGGTGAGCTGGATGAGATCATGGGGCTGCGCCATCGCGAGCTGGCCGTGGAGGGGGTGCAATTTCATCCGGAGTCCATCCTGACTGCCCACGGCCACGATCTGCTGCGCAACTTCCTGGAACAATAGGAGCATATATGGAGATGCAAGAGGCACTGGCGCGGCTGGTGGAGCGGCGGGATCTGAGCCGCGAGGAGATGGCCGGCGTCATGCGCACGGTGATGTCCGGGGGCGCGGGGGATGCCCAGATCGGCGCCTTGCTGGTGGCCCTGCGCATGAAGGGTGAAACCGCCGAAGAGATCGCCGGTGCCGCCCAGGTGATGCGCGAGCTGGCCATTCCGGTCAGGGTCGAGGGCGACCACCTGGTGGACCTGGTGGGCACCGGTGGTGATGGCGCCAACCTGTTCAATGTCTCCACCGCGGCCACATTCGTGGTCGCCGCAGCGGGCGCCAGGGTCGCCAAGCACGGCAACCGCTCGGTATCCAGCACCTCGGGCAGCTCGGACCTGCTGGCCAACCTGGGCGTGCCGCTGGACCTGAGTCCCGAGCAGGTGGCCCGTGCCATAGACTCGGTTGGCGTGGGCTTCATGTTCGCCCCGGCGCATCATACGGCCATGCGTCACGCCATCGGCCCCCGCCGGGAGCTGGGTATGCGAACGGTATTCAATATCCTGGGGCCCCTGACCAATCCCGCGGGCGTGAAACGTCAGGTGATCGGGGTCTACGACGAGGCTCTGTGCGAGCCGATCGCGGAAGTGCTCAAGCTGCTGGGTGCGGAGCACGCCCTGGTGGTGCACGGCGACGGTGGCCTGGACGAGATTTCCATCACCGGCAGTACCCGCGTCGCGGAACTGCTGCGCGGAACGGTATCCAGTTACCGGATCAACCCCGAGGATTTCGGCGTGGAGCGCCGGGATTTGCAGGGGCTCGCGGTGGATGGCGCCGAAGCCTCGTCTCGCCTGATCAGGGCGGCCCTCGGCGGTGACGACGACCCGCTGGCGCGCAAGGCAGCGGACCTGATCGCGTTGAATGCCGGTGCTGCCATCTACGTCAGCGGTCTGGCGGCGACCATTGCCGATGGGGTGGCGCTGGCGGAAGACCTGATTGCCACCGGCCAGGCGATGGAGAAACTCAAGGAATTCGTCGACTTCACCCAGCTGATGTCGCGCACCGAGGAAGAGGCATGAGCAGTACCATTCTGCAGCGTATTCTGGGCCGCAAGCGGGAAGAGGTGGCCGAGCGGCGCCGGCGCGAGACTCTGGGTGGCCTGGAGTCTCGCATCAGCGAGCAGTCACCCGTGCGCGGGTTTGCCGCGGCCCTGCAGCGGCGTGCCGGGGCCGGTGAGCCTGCGGTGATTGCCGAGGTCAAGCGTGCTTCCCCCAGCAAGGGGCTGATTCGCGAGGATTTTGACCCAGCGCAGATTGCCGGCAGCTACCAGCGCGGCGGTGCTGCCTGCCTGTCTGTGTTGACGGATGTGGATTTTTTCCAGGGTTCCGATGCCTTTTTGGAGGAGGCCCGGGCGGCCTGTGAACTGCCGGTCCTGCGCAAGGATTTCACGGTTGATCCCTGGCAGGTGGTTGAGGCCCGCGCCATCGGTGCCGACGCCATCCTGCTGATCGTGGCGGCCCTGGACGACGACCAGATGCACGAACTGGCGGCAACGGCCGCCGAGCACGCGCTGGACGTGCTGGTGGAAGTGCACGATCGCGCCGAGCTGGACCGCGCCCTGGAGCTGGCCACGCCGCTGATCGGTATCAACAACCGCGACTTGCACAGCTTCGAAACCCGTCTGGAAACCACCCTCGAGCTGCTGCCGCACATCCCCGGGGAGCGCCTGGTGATTACCGAGAGCGGTATCCACAGCGCCGTGGACGTCGCCAGGATGCGCGATGCCGGGGTTTATGGCTACCTGGTCGGTGAGGCCTTCATGCGTGCAGAGGAGCCCGGCGAGCGGCTTCGCGAGCTGTTTTTCTAGCGCGTACCAAACACCACGATGGTCTTGCCGGAAACGGAGATCAGCCCTTCCTCCTCGAGCGCCTTTAGCACCCGCCCCGCCATTTCGCGGCTGCAGCCCACCAGTTTGCCCAGCTCCTGGCGGGTAATGCGGATCTGCATGCCGTCGGGGTGGGTCATGGCATCGGGCTCCTTGCACAGCTCGAGCAGGGTGCGCGCAATGCGCCCGGAGACGTCGACGAAGGCCAGGTCCGAAAGCTTGCGGGTGGTTAGGCGCAGGCGGTTGCCGAGCTGCCTGGCAATGGCGAAGAGAATGTCGGGAAACTGGCTGCGGATCTGGTGAAAACGCTCGTAGGAGACCTCGGCGACTTCGCAGCGGCTGCGGGCCACCACCATGGCGGTGCGCACATTGTCACAGTCGCCGAACAGGCCCATTTCGCCGAAGAAATCCCCCGGGTTAAGGTAACTGACCACCATCATGTGATCGTTGTCCGCCTCGTCCTGCACCATCACGGAAACCGACCCTTCCAGGATCAGGTAGAGACAGTCGCTTTTCGCTCCCTGCTGGAGGATGGTGTGGCGGGCGGGGTACTGCCGCCGCGCACAGTGGCGCAGGAAGCTCTCCACCTGCGGGATGGTCTGGGTCACCTGGGGTTTCAGCACACAGCAGTCTCCGTTCCGCTGTAGGGTCAGCTCAGCATGGTACTGCACATCATTCTCAAGTAAAACAAATGTGCAGGCTTATGCTAAGCTTCGCGCCCCTTTTCCAGAGAGGCCGAGGCGGGCATGCAAGCGACAGTGAAGTGGGTTGATGGAGCCATGTTCCTGGGCGAATCCGGGAGCGGACACAGTGTGGTCATGGATGGCCCGCCGGATCACGGCGGCCGCAACCTCGGCCCGCGGCCGATGGAGATGCTCCTGCTGGGCGTGGGCGGCTGCTCGTCTTTCGATGTCATGAGCATGCTGCAGAAGTCCCGCCAGCAGGTGCTGGACTGTCGCGTGGAAATCGAAGCCGAGCGCGCCGATGCAGTACCCGCGGTATTCACCCGCATCCACCTGCACTTCGTGGTGACCGGCAGGGCGCTCAAGGAAAAGCAGGTGCAGCGTGCGGTGGAGCTGTCCGCCGAGAAGTACTGTTCCGCCTCGATCATGCTGGGCGCCGCCGGCGTGGCCATGAGCCACAGTTTCGAGGTGCAGGAGGCGCCCTGAGCGCCGACTTCGGGGCAAGCGTCCCGGATTGGCGAAATTTTGTGCGATCGGCCTTTCCCCTGCGGGGGCACTGGCGTATCATTCTGGCCCCCCATAGACCACGTTTTGCCCTGCGACCCCATGCTGCAGATCGGACCCTATACATTGTCCAACCCCGTGGCGCTGGCGCCGATGGCCGGGGTGACCGATCTGCCCTTTCGGCGCCTCTGCGCGCGCCTGGGTGCGGGGCTGGTGGTCTCGGAGATGGTGACCAGCAACCCCGACCTCCGCGACAGCAACAAGACCCGCCAGCGCCTGCGTCACGACGGGGAGGTATGGCCGCGATCGGTGCAAATCGCCGGCAGCGACCCGCAGCAGATGGCGGAGGCCGCCCGCTACAATGCGGCGCTCGGTGCCGAGATCATCGATATCAACATGGGCTGCCCGGCGAAGAAGGTCTGCCGCAAGGCCGCCGGGTCCGCCCTGCTGGCCGACGAGGCCCTGGTGCGGGACATCCTGGTGGCCACGGTGGCCGCTGTGGATATCCCGGTCACCCTGAAGATTCGCACCGGCCCCAGCCCCGAGCAGCGCAATGGCGTCAGTATCGCCCGTATCGCTGAGGATGCGGGTATCGCGGCCCTCGCCGTGCACGGTCGGACCCGCGCCTGCGCGTTCAAGGGCGAGGTGGAATACGACACCATTGCGGCGATCGTCGAGGCGGTGAATATTCCGGTTCTTGCCAATGGCGAGATTGACTCGCCGCAGCGGGCGGCGGCGGTCCTGGCGCACACCGGGGCAGCTGGGGTGATGATCGGTCGGGCTGCCCAGGGGCGCCCCTGGTTGTGTGGTCAGGTTGCCGCCTATCTGGCGACCGGCCATCTCCCCGCGGACCCGTCGCTCTCGCAGCAGTTTGCTCTGCTGCGGGAGCACACCCTCGGCCTACACGCCTTCTACGGGGACTTCATGGGCCTGCGCATCGCGCGCAAGCACGTTGGCTGGTACCTCCAGCAACACGGTCAGCTGGCCCCCTGGCGCCGGGCCTTCAATGCCCTGGAGTGTGCCAGCGAACAACTACAATGGATCGACCGCCTCGCGGCCGACCTCACAGAACGAGAGGACAAAGCAGCATGAACCAGGCCGATACCCTGGCCAGCCTTGCCCCGATGGCTGAATCCGCCAATGATGCCGGTGAGGGAGGGGCTCTCTACGACGCCGTTACCCGGGCCGTGCGCACCTACCTGGCTGAGCTCGACGGGCAGATGACAACGGATTTTTACCAATTGGTACTGGCCCAGGTCGAGGCCCCCCTGTTGCGGGAGGTCATGGCCTACACCCGCCAGAACCAGACCCGCGCCTCGCAGATGCTCGGCCTCAACCGCGGCACCCTGCGCAAGAAACTTAAGCAATACGACCTCCTGACCGACAAACGCTGAAAGGTAGCCCCACTCCATGAGCGACCCCCAACTCGTCCCCGTCACCCGCGCGCTGATCAGCGTGTCCGACAAATCCGGCATCGTCGATTTTGCCCGCGGCCTGTCCGAACACGGTGTGGAGCTGCTTTCCACCGGCGGCACCTACCGCCTGCTGCGCGAGGAGGGCCTCGCCGTGACCGAGGTCTCCGACTACACCGGCTTTCCGGAGATGATGGACGGCCGGGTGAAGACCCTGCATCCGAAGGTCCACGGCGGCATTCTCGCCCGGCGGGGACAAGATGATGCGGTGATGGCCGAGCACGACATTCGGGGCATCGACATGGTGGTGGTCAATCTCTACCCCTTCGAGGCGACGGTGGCCAAGCCTGACTGCAGCCTCGAGGATGCCATCGAAAATATCGATATCGGCGGTCCAACCATGGTGCGGGCCGCGGCGAAGAACCATCGCTGGGTGAACATTGTGGTCAATGCCAGCGATTACGCCGGTATCCTCGAAGAAATGCGCGCCAATCAGGGGGCCACCCGTCTGGCGACCCGCTTCGACCTGGCGATCAAGGCCTACGAGCACACCGCGGCCTACGACGGCGCCATTGCCAATTATTTCGGCCGCCAGGTACCCGGTGGCTCGGAAAGCTTTCCGCGCACCTTCAACACCCAGTTCCACAAGGTGCAGGAGATGCGTTACGGCGAGAACCCCCACCAGCAGGCGGCCTTCTATGTCGAGGCCAGACCGGCGGAGGCGGGCATTGCCACGGCCACGCAGCTGCAGGGCAAGGAGCTGTCCTACAACAATGTCGCCGACACCGACGCCGCCCTGGAGTGCGTGAAAAACTTCGAGGTTCCGGCTTGCGTGATAGTCAAGCACGCCAACCCCTGCGGTGTGGCGGTGGCGGCGAGTATCCGCGAGGCCTACGAGCTGGCCTTTGCCACCGATCCCGAGTCCGCCTTTGGCGGCATCATCGCCTTCAACCGCGAGCTGGATGCGCAGACGGCAAAAGCCATCGTCGATCGGCAATTCGTGGAGGTCATCATCGCGCCGAGCGTGAGCCCGGAGGCCCGGGCCGCGGTTGCCGAGAAAAAGAACGTGCGTTTGCTCGCCTGCGGCGAGTGGGGCGCGCCGGTACCGGCACTGGATTACAAACGGGTCAATGGCGGTCTGCTGGTGCAGGATCGCGACCTGGGCATGGTCGGCCCGGAGGACCTCAAGGTGGTCAGCAAGGTGCAGCCCGATGAGCAGCAACTGCGGGACCTGCTGTTCGCCTGGAAAGTGGCCAAGTTCGTCAAATCGAATGCCATTGTCTACGCCCGCAACGGCCAGACCGTGGGTGTCGGTGCCGGTCAGATGAGCCGGGTGAATTCCGCGCGCATCGCCGCCATCAAGGCGGAGCACGCGGGCCTGGAAGTGCGCGGCTCGGTCATGGCCTCGGATGCTTTCTTCCCCTTCCGCGACGGCATCGACAACGCCGGCCAGGCGGGGATTGCGGCGGTGATACAGCCGGGTGGCTCGATCCGTGACGAGGAAGTGATCGCGGCGGCCGACGAGCACGGCATGGCCATGGTGTTTACCGGCATGCGCCATTTCCGCCACTGAGTTCCCGGAGTCAGCAGATGAAAGTACTTGTTATCGGCAGCGGTGGCCGCGAGCACGCCCTGGCCTGGAAGGCCAGCCAGTCCAGCCAGGTGGAGAGCGTCTTTGTGGCGCCGGGCAATGCTGGTACCGCGCGCGAGCCCGGGCTGGAGAATGTGGCCATCGACGTGATGGACTTTGCCGGGCTGGCGGATTTTGCCGAGCGCGAGGGTGTAGCCCTGACCATCGTGGGTCCCGAGGCGCCGCTGGTCGAAGGCATTGTCGACTTCTTCCAGGCGCGCGGCCTGCGCTGCTTCGGACCCTCGAAGGGGGCCGCCCAGCTGGAGGGTTCCAAGGCCTTCACCAAGGACTTCCTGGCGCGTCACCGCATTCCCACGGGCGCCTACGCCAACTTCACCGAGGTCGAGCCGGCCCTGGCCTACCTGCGCGAGCAGGGCGCGCCGATCGTGGTCAAGGCGGATGGCCTGGCCGCGGGCAAGGGCGTGATCGTGGCGGAGACGCTCGAGCAAGCGGAAGCCGCCGTGGTCGACATGCTGTCGGGCAACGCCTTTGGTGACGCCGGCTGCCGGGTGGTGATCGAGGAGTTTCTCGAGGGCGAGGAAGCCAGCTTTATTGTCATGGTCGACGGCGGCCATGTGCTGCCGATGGCCACCAGCCAGGACCACAAGCGCATCGGCGAGGGCGACGTTGGCCCCAACACGGGTGGCATGGGCGCCTACTCGCCGGCCCCGGTGGTTGACGAGGCGGTGCACCAGCGCATCATGGACGAGGTGATTCTGCCCACGGTGCAGGGCATGGCCGCGGAGGGGAATGCCTACACCGGCTTTCTCTACGCCGGCCTGATGATCAGCCCCGAGGGTGAGCCGAAGGTGATCGAGTACAACTGTCGCTTTGGCGATCCCGAGACCCAGCCCATCATGCTGCGTCTGCAGTCCGACCTGGTCGGACTGTGCAACGCCGCCCTGGATGGCGCCCTGGATACCGCCATTGCCAAATGGGATCCGCGCCCGGCGCTCGGCGTGGTACTGGCGGCCCAGGGTTACCCCGGCAGTTACCACAAGGGCACGCCGATCTCGGGTCTGGATGCGCCGCAACCGGAGACGGTCAAGGTCTTTCATGCGGGAACAGCGGAGAAGGATGGCGCGGTGGTTACCAGCGGCGGGCGCGTGCTCTGTGTGACCGCCCTGGGGGACGACATTGAGGCGGCCCAGCGCCACGCCTACGAGGCGGTGGCGAAGATCCAGTGGGACGGCATGACCCTGCGCCACGATATTGGCTGGCGTGCAGTGGCTCGCTATCATTGAGGTGGCGGCTTACGGCGGTTTTCGCCGGCCCGGTTGAGGCAGCGAGGTAACAGCATGGCTCTGACGCGACAACTCAATCCCCTCGATCGCCTGCTTGGCGAGGCTGACACGGTGCTGCGTACCCTGAGTCGTCGCGCCCAGGCTCCCTCGCGTCCCTCCCCGGCCGAGGGGCACAGCGATGGCGATCTGTCTCCGGTCCAGCGCCGCCATGTGGCCGGCCTGATGCGGGTCAATCACACCGGCGAAGTCTGCGCCCAGGCCCTCTACCAGGGCCAGGCACTGACGGCGAAGCTGGCCGAAGTGCGCGAGGAGATGCGCCAGGCCGCACGGGAGGAGGGGGATCACCTGGCCTGGTGCGCGGAGCGCCTCCGGGAGCTGGACAGTCAGCCTAGCCTGCTCAATCCTGCCTGGTACGGCCTCTCGTTTCTGCTGGGGGCCACCGCCGGGGCGGTAGGTGACAAGTGGAGCCTGGGGTTCGTCGCCGCAACCGAGGAACGTGTCTGTCGCCATCTGCGTGACCACCTGCGCCAGCTGCCCGACGACGACCGCAAGTCACAGCTGATTCTGCAGCAGATGCTGGAGGATGAAGAGCGCCACGGCCAGAATGCCCTGGATGCCGGCGGTGCCGATTTCCCGCAGCCGGTGAAGGATGTGATGAGTGCCGTGGCCCGGGTGATGACCCGCAGCAGCTACCACTTCTAGGGCGTTTCACCCCGCAGGCAGACCCAGCCCTCTTTCTCGCCGGCAACGACCAGCTGCAGTGTGGGCTGGTAGTGTGCGATCAGGGCTTCGGCCTGGGTGTCCAGCAGGCCCGACAGCAGCAGTGTGCCCCCCGGTTTGAGCAGGCCCAGCAGCTCCTCTGAGAGCGCCGCCAGCGGCCCCGCCAGAATGTTCGCCACCACCACATCGGCCCGCCCCCGCCACGCGCCAATAGCGCCATCTCCCGGCAAGACCACAGTGAAGTCATCGCTGGCGACGCCGTTGCGGGCCGCATTGTCGCGGCTGGCGTCCAGAGCCTGTGGGTCGTTGTCCACGCCCAGTGCCTGCCGGGCACCCAGCTTGAGGGCGGCGACGGCGAGGATGCCGGAGCCGCAGCCGTAATCGACGATGTCCGCACCCGCGAGGTCCAGGCTGTCCAGTTCGGTCAGGCACAGGGCGGTGGTGGGATGGGTGCCGGTGCCAAAGGCCAGGCCAGGGTCGAGCAGCAGGTTGACCGCTTCCGGTTCCGGCGGCTCCAGCCAGCTGGGGCAGACCCAGAGGCGGCGGCCGAAGCGCATCGGCTGGTAGTGGCGAATCCACTCCCGCTCCCAGTCCTTGTCTTCCAGGATTTCCACCCGCTGGTTGCAGTCGGCGAGGAGGGCCTCCGGCAGCATGCCGAGTACGGCCTGCATGTCGGTGTCGGCGGGAAACAGTCCCGTGAGCCGGGTTTGGCGCCAGAGTGGCGTTTCCCCGACCCCCGGTTCCAGCACCGGTTCATCGGCGTTGTCTTCCAGGGTAACCGCCACCGCCCCGGCTTCCAGCAGGGCGTCCTCCAGGGTGGTGGCGTGTTCCGGATCGGTGTCCAGGCGCAGTTGCAGCCAGGTCACGCGCCTTCGTCCAGGAGGCTTTCCAGGTAGTGGATGCTCACTCCTCCTTCGGCGAAGGCGCCATCGCGCACCAGGTCCCGGTGCAGGGCCGTATTGGTGCGAATGCCTTCGATCACCAGTTCGTCCAGCGCCGAGCGCATGCGCGCCAGGGCGCCCTGGCGGGTCTCGCCGTAGCTGATCACCTTGGCAATCAGGGAGTCGTAGAAGGGCGGTACGGTGTAGCCGTCGTAGAGGTGTGAGTCCACCCGGATGCCCGGGCCGCCCGGACAGTGGAAGTGGGTTACCTTGCCGGGGGAGGGCATGAAGCTGCGCGGGTCTTCCGCGTTGATGCGACACTCGAAGGCGTGCCCCCGGAAGCGCACCTCTTCCTGACGTATGCCCAGGGCTTCGCCGCTGGCAATGCGCAACTGCTCCTTGACGATATCGACGCCGGTGATCATCTCGGTGACCGGGTGCTCCACCTGGACGCGGGTATTCATCTCGATGAAGTAGAACTCACCGTCCTCGTAGAGAAACTCGAAGGTGCCCGCGCCGCGGTAGCCGATTTCCAGGCAGGCGTTGACGCAGGCCTCGGCGACCTCGCGGCGCTTGTCGTCCGGGATGCCCGGGGCCGGCGCTTCTTCCAGGACCTTCTGGTGACGGCGCTGCAGGGAGCAGTCGCGATCGCCCAGGTGGATCGCCTGGCCCTGGCCGTCCGCCAGTACCTGGATTTCCACGTGGCGGGGCTTCTGCAGGTACTTCTCCAGGTAGACCACACCGGAACCGAAGGCTGCGGCGGCCTCGGACTGGGTCAGCTGCACCGAGTTGAGCAGAGCTGCCTCGTTGTGCACCACGCGCATGCCGCGCCCGCCGCCACCGGCGGCCGCCTTGACGATGACGGGGAAGCCGATGCGCCGGGCGATCGTCAGTGTGCGTTCGTGATCGTCATTCAGCGGGCCGTCGGAGCCGGGTACGGTGGGCACCCCGGCTTTCTTCATCGCCTCGATGGCAGACACCTTGTCCCCCATCAAGCGGATAGTGTCGGCCTTCGGGCCGATGAAAATGAAACCGCTCTTTTCCGCCTGCTCGGCAAAATCGGCGTTTTCCGCCAGGAAGCCATAGCCGGGGTGAATGGCGTCGGCGTCGGTAACTTCCGCGGCGCTGATGATGGCGGGGACGTTCAGGTAGCTCGCGGTGGAGGCAGCGGCACCGATGCAGACCGACTCGTCCGCCAGTCGTACGTGCATCAGTTCGCGGTCAGCCTTGGAGTGCACTGCCACCGTATGGATGCCCAGCTCCTTGCAGGCGCGGAGTATGCGCAGGGCGATCTCGCCGCGGTTGGCGATCAGCACCTTGTTCAGCTTGGCCATGTTCTGTTCCTCTGGTCGATACAGCGGTCGGGGTTCAGACGATGGAGAACAGGGGCTGGTCGAACTCCACGGGCTCGCCGTTTTCCACCAGGATGGCCTCGATGGTGCCCGCCTTGTCGGCTTCGATCTGGTTCATCATCTTCATGGCTTCCACAATACACAGCACATCACCGACCTTCACCGTCTGCCCCACTTCTGCAAATGCCGCGGAGGTCGGGGACGGTGCACGGTAGAAGGTGCCGACCATGGGCGAATTAATGGTCTTGCCGCTAGTCGCGGGTGCCTCGGCTGCCGGCTCTGGCGCGCTAGGTGCGGTCGGTGCCGGTGCCTGTGGGGCGGCCGCTTGTGGCGCCGGTGCCGGTGCCGGCGGGTGGGCGTAGGTCATCATGGGCTGTGCGCTGTTGCGGCTGATGCGCACCGATTCCTCGCCTTCCTTGATCTCGATTTCATCGATGTTGGATTCCTCCAACAGCTCGATCAGCTTCTTGACTTTGCGAATATCCATGTCGGGCCTCTCTGGTTTTGCGTTTATGACTGTGCCAGGCGCCGCATGGCCGCCTGCAGTGCGAATTCATAGCCGTCCGCTCCCAGCCCGCAGATCACGCCCACAGCGACATCGGAGAAGTAGGAGTGATGTCGGAAAGATTCGCGGGCATGGGTGTTGGACAGATGGACTTCAATGAAGGGTAGGTCTACCGCCAGCAGCGCATCCCGCAGGGCGACGCTGGTGTGGGTGAATGCGGCAGGATTGATCAGGATGAAGTTGACGCCCTCCCGGGGCGCTTCCTGAATGCGTTCAATCAGCTCGTATTCGGCATTGCTTTGCATGGCCAGCAGGTGGTGACCCTGCCCGCGCGCGGTTTCCGACAGGCGGCGGTTGATATCTTCCAGCGTTGTGTGCCCGTAAACCCCGGGCTCGCGGGTGCCCAGCAGGTTCAGGTTGGGGCCGTGCAGAACGAGAATCGTGGCCATAACGGTCGGTTTCCGGCTCGGAGCTGTTGGGCGGATTCTCGCGCAAATCCTTGCCGCTGTCCACGACAATCCCTTTTGCGGTTATATCACGCGAGTTCGCTGCGAGTTGCAGGAAGTTAGCAGTTTTTTGGGAAATGGCGGCGGCGGCGGCACGCTTCGGTGCCGGATTGCCGCGATTCGAGTAAATGTAATGAACGTCGCCTAACGTGCCGGGATTGTTTCAGCGGTGCCGGCGGCAGGTTTGGGTAGGCTTTGCAGTGCATCCAGTACCATGCCGCGACTCAAGAGTTGCGGCAGTACCTTGGGCTCGGCGCCGGGCTCGCCGGGGTAGAGCAGGTACAGGGGGATGCCGCTGCGCCCCATCTGGCGGAGGAAGTCGGCAATGGCGGGGTTCTCGTGGGTCCAGTCCGCGACCAGGTAGGCGACATTGCGTGCCGCGAAGGCGGCCTGGATCGGGGCGGTTTCCAGCACCGTGCGTTCGTTTGCCAGACAGGTAATGCACCAGTCCGCGGTAAAGTCGACGAACACGGGGCGGCCGGCCTGTTGCAGTCGCGCCACTTGCTCGGGAGACCAGGCGGCGTGAGTCGCCTCGGCGAGACCCGCTGCCGGGCGCCCACTCTGGCCGCTGACACCGCTGAGGCCGACCGCCAGGCCCAGGGCCAGCACGACCACCGCCAGCAATCGCCGCCAGAGCGTGTCGCGCCAGAGCCAGAGCGCCAGGGCGATCAGTAGCCCCCCGGCCAGGGCCGCCGTCATGGCGTCCACTCCGGCCTGGCGGCCAGCGACCCACAGCAACCATATGGCGCTGGCGTAGAGTGGGAAGGCCAGGAACTGCTTGAGGCTCTCCATCCAGGCGCCCGGACGGGGCATCCAGCGACGCGCGGCACTGCTATAGCTGAGCAGCACCAGGGGGGCCGCCATGCCGGCGCCCAGGGCGGCAAAGACCAGCAGTGCCACGAAGGCTGGCTGGGTGATGGCAAACCCCAGGGCGGTGCCCATGAACGGCGCAGTGCAGGGACTGGCGACCAGCACCGCCAGGACCCCGGTGAAGAAGCTGCCCGCGGGTCCCTGCCGGGCCGCCAGGCCACTGCCGGCATTCATCAGGCGGCCCCCGAGCTGCAGCATGCCGGACAGCGACAGGCCCATGACCAGGAACAGCCAGGCCAGCAACACCACGAACAGCGGGGATTGCAACTGAAAGCCCCAGCCAATTGCGCGTCCGGCACCCTGCAGGGCCAGCAGCACTGCCGCCACCAGCAGAAAGCTGGCGATCACCCCGGCGGTATACAGCCAGGCGTGGCGAGTGCTTTCGCCACTGTCACTGCTGGCAAAGCTGAGAATTTTCAGGGACAGGATGGGGAACACGCAGGGCATCAGGTTGAGAATGATGCCCCCGGCGAAGGCCAGCAGCAGCATCAACGGCAGGGTGCCGGTGCCGGGGCTTTCGGCCCCTGGTACGGTTGCTCCTGCGGGTTCCGGCGTCGTCAGGAGGGTTGCCGTGCCCGCATCAAAATCCAGGCGGAATCTCTGTATCTGCGGCGGGTAACACAGCCCGGCGTCGGCGCAGCCCTGGTAGCGCACGGTCAGGTGCCCCGTGTCCAGGGTCGCGGCAGGTTTCAGCCGCAAGTTAAGTTCGTCGTAGTAGATCTCCACCTCGCCGAAAAACTCGTCCTCACTGGCGATCCCCGGCGGCAGGTCAAAGGACAGGGGCACGCTGCTGCCAGTGGGCGCGGAACGGCCGTCGGATGCGGTCTCCACCAGGCTGAATTCAAGGGCGTGACGGTACAGGTAATAGCCCTCGGCAATTTCCCAGTGCAGCTGCAGCGTACCGTCGTTGCGAGGAAGAATGTCCAGCTGGTAGGCCTGCTCCACGGGCAGGAAATCCGGCCCGCCCCGGTTGATACCGGGCCCCGCCGACAGGCCGCGCTCGCCATTCAGCGCCAGCGGTGATTGTGCCAGGCCGTGGGCACTGCACAGCAGGATCAGGCAGGCGAGCAGGACGCGCATGGGGGTTCCTCGAGTCAGGGGGCTTAACACGGGGCGGCATTGTAGCAGTTGTCGCCGCTCGCCTACCGTGAGGGTGCCGGGGAAATGGTATAGTGGTCGGACGCTGAAAACGGCAAATAGTTTCCACGGTCAGGGAGGCAGGCATGCAACGATGGGCAGCACGATTGGGTGCAGGTGTTCTGGCATTGGCCGGGCAGGCGGCAATGGCGCAGGGCGCACTGGAGCTGAGCGATGCCTGGGTGCGCGCACTGCCGCCGGGGCAGCCGGCGACCGCCGCCTACCTGGTCGTACACAATACGGGCAGTGAGCCGGTCACCGTTGACGCTGCCAGCGCCTCGGGTGCGGGTCGCGTGGAAATGCACGACACTCTGCAGGAAGATGGCATGTCGCGCATGCGCCAGCGTCACCAGGTTACGGTCCCGGCGGGGGAGGTACTGCGCTTCCAGCCCGGTGGTCTGCACCTGATGCTGTTGGAGCTGGAGGCGATGCCGCGCGAAGGCGAGACTGTGCGCCTGTGCCTGCACAGTAGTGAGCGCGAACACTGTATCGACGCGCCGGTTCGGCGGCAGGCGGGCGGTGGGCACGATCACCACGGCCACCACTGAGAATCAGCCGGGCGGCTGAAAGGAGCAGAGTATGAAGGCAATGCGCGAGCAATGGGCGGCACTGCGGGACCGCCTGCCGGCACTCGGTGGTCGTGCCGCAGCGATACTGGGCACATTGGGCGTGTACTTGCTGATTACCGTCCTGTTGGGGATCTACTGGAGTCGTACCCCCGCGCCTTTCGATGTGCGAGAACAGGCCCGGGAGCTGGCGGCGGAGGGCGGCCGCGAGGTGACCACCGGCTCGACGACCACGGCAGCCCTGATTGGCGTGATGGAGACCCTGCTGGAAAAACCGGGTGGCTATCTGCATAACGACCGCTTCCCGCCCGGCCTCTGGCTGGATAATGTGCCGGCCTGGGAATACGGCGCCCTGATCCAGTCCCGCGATCTGGCCCGCGCCATGCGCGAGTCCTTCAGTCGCTCGCAGTCGCAGTCCACCGAGGACGAGGACCTGGCACTGGCGGAGCCGCGCTTCAATTTTACTGCCGACAATTGGATCCTGCCCTCGGCCGAGGGCGAGTACCGCGATGCCATTGGCTATACGCGGCACTACCTGGCTCGGCTTGAGGATGATGAACGCTCCGATGCCCAGTTCTACGCCCGGGCCGACAACCTGCGTTACTGGCTGTCCAATGTCGATTCCCGCCTTGGCAGCCTGTCCCAGCGCCTCAGTGCCAGCGTCGGGCAGCGGCGCCTGAATACGGACCTGGCGGGCGAGGAGGCGGCGCGCCAGTCCACGCCCGCCCCGCGCGAGGTCGAGGTGCGTACGCCCTGGAGCGAGATCGATGATGTCTTTTTCGAGGCGCGCGGCTCGGCCTGGGCGCTGCTGCATTTTCTGCGCGCCATGGAGGTGGATTTTGCCGAAGTGCTGCAGCGCAAGAACGCAGCGGTCAGCCTGCAACAGATCATCCGCGAGCTGGAGGGGACCCAGCAGACAGTCTGGAGCCCGGTCATCCTCAATGGGGGGGGTATGGGGGTTCTCGCCAACCACTCCCTGGTGATGGCTTCCTACATCAGCCGGGCGAACGCGGCCATCATCGACCTGCGCGATCTGCTCTCCCAGGGTTGAGGGTCTGGGTGGGCCCCAGGTTGGCGGTTGCTACTTGCGGTCGTAGCGCAGGCGCGTGCCGGTATCCAGTGACAGGCGGATCTCGGCGGCGCTGATGTCCTCGGGGAAATAGGTTCCCGAAAGCTTGGCGTCCAGGATCGACGCGCCTTCCAGGTTGGTCTCGCGGAAGTCGATGCCGCTGAGGTCGGCATTGCGGAAGTAGGCGTCGCTGAAATCCAGGCTGCGGGCGTTCATGTTGCGCAGGTCCCGTCCGCGGTAGTCGCCGCTTTTCAGTTCACTGGTATCGAGAATGTCCCGCTGTTCGTTGAACTCCTTGATCTGCTCCTGGCGCAGCAGCTGGTACAGCGGGTCCTGTTTGATTTCGGGTTTGCTCATGGGCTGTCCTTCGGGGCGTCTGGGGCGTTGGACTAGCTTAAGCCACAGGCCTGCTTGTGCCTAGCCGCGGGGGTACGCCAGGCGAGACTCTTCGCGGCTTTCTCCTGGGTCGCGACTGGCGCGATGGCCGCGACGGTATCGAGCTGCACTATTGGCTGTGCAGCGAGGCGGGGCCGGTGCAGGTGCGGGTCAGCGGCGAGCGCAGCGTGTTCTTTCTGACCGTTACCGACGCCCGGCTCCACGCTACTCTGTTCTCCGCACCGGGCATCGAGTGCCGCCCCCTCGAGTTGCGCGATTTTTCCGGGCACCCGGTGGTTGCGGTCTACTGCCGCGGGTATCGGCAGGCGCGCCAGCTCGCGGAGACCTTGCGCACGCGCGGCGTCGAGCCCCTGGAGGCCGATATCAATCCTGCCGATCGCTTCCTGATGGAGCGCTTTATCGCGGGTGGAGCTGAGCTGCATGGCGAGGTACAGCGCCGTAACGGGGTGCTGCAGATGCGAAACCCCCAGTGGCGGCCGGCGCCCTTCGAGCCCAAATTGCGGCTGTTGTCCTTCGATATCGAGACAGCGATGGATGGCCTGCAGCTGTTCTCCATTGCGGTCCACGCGACGGGGCGGGGGGGCGAGGTACGCCGGGTCTTCATGCTCGGTGAGGGGGCCAGGCAACCCTGGGTCCAGGCCTGCAGCGACCAGAAGGCACTGCTGCAGGCCTTCCTGGCCTGGCTGCGGGAGGATGACCCGGATGTGCTGGTGGGCTGGAACGTCGTCGGATTTGATTGTTGGTTCCTGCAGCGTCTCGCCGATCACCTGGGGGTGCCCCTGGGGATGGGGCGCGCTGGCGCGACCCTGGTCTGGCGGGAGCGCGACGGCGACGCGGAGCGCCGCGTGGCGCGCGTGCCAGGCCGCCTGCTCATGGATGGTATCGAATGGCTGCGCGCGGCGTTCTACCGCTTCGAGAGCTTTTCCCTGCAGGCCGTGGCCGGTGAACTGCTGGGGCAAAGCAAGTTGCTGCATGGCAGTGACCGGGGTGGCGAGATCGCCCGCCTGTTCCGCGAGGACAAGACGGCACTGGCGGCCTACAACCTGCGCGACTGTGAGCTGGTGACGGAAATCTTCCGGCACACGCGCCTACTCGAGTTCGCCCTGGCGCGCAGCAGCCTGACCGGCCTAAACCCCGACCGCCTGGGGGGCTCGGTGGCTTCCTTCGACAACCTCTACCTGCCGCGCCTGCACCGCAGCGGCCATGTGGCGCCCAACCCCAGCCGCACCAGCCTGAACAGCCCCGGCGGCTACGTGCTGGACTCCCGCCCGGGCATCTACGACCACGTGCTGGTACTGGATTTCAAGAGTCTGTACCCGAGCATCATCCGCACCTTCTGCGTCGACCCCCTGGGCCTGGCCCTGGGGGGTTCGGGGGAACTGGCGGAAAGCGACACCGTGCCCGGTTTCCTGGAGGCGCGCTTCGCCAGGACGGGTCACATACTCCCGGGCTTGTTGCAGTCACTCTGGGAGAAGCGGGACCTGGCCCGTGCCGCTGGCGACGCTCCCCTGGGCCAGGCGATCAAGATCCTCATGAACTCCTTTTACGGCGTGCTGGGCAGCCCCGGTTGCCGTTTCTTCGACCCCCGTCTGGCCACGTCGATCACCCGCCGCGGTCACGAGATTCTGCAGTGCACCCGGGCGCAGATAGAGGCCCGAGGTCACCAGGTGATCTACGGTGACACGGATTCGGTGTTTGTCTGGGTGGCAAACGCCCGCGACGATGCCGAGGCAGAGGCGGCGGGCCGTGCCCTCGAAGCTGACCTCAACCAGTGGTGGCGCGGGGATATTGCCGTGCGCTTCGGACTTGATAGCGCCCTGCAGCTGGAGTTTGAAACTCACTATCGGCGCTTCTTGATGCCCACTATCCGCGGCTCCGACAAAGGCAGCAAGAAGCGTTACGCAGGACTGGTGCGTCGCGATGGTGGCGACCAGTTGGTCTTCAAGGGCCTCGAGTCCGTGCGCACGGACTGGACGCGTCTGGCACGGGATGTCCAGGCTGAGCTGTACCGGCGTATCTTCCTGGAGCAGTCGTGGCAGGACTATCTGCGCGGGGTGGTGGCCGACCTGCTGGCGGGCAAGTGCGATGACCAGCTGATCTATCGCAAGCGCTTGCGCCGACGGTTGAGTGACTACGAGCGCAATGTGCCGCCCCATGTGCAGGCGGCGCGCCTGTTCGAGGAGCGCGGCCTGCCCCCGCCAGGTCGCGGCGATTGGGTGGAGTATGTGATTACCACGGCTGGTCCGGAGCCCGCTGCTGCACCGGCGGCAGCGCTGGACTACCAGCACTACCTGGAGCGGCAGCTGGCGCCGGTGGCGGATGGCATCCTGGGGTTCCTCGATACCTCCTTCGCCGCTGTCGCCGGGCGGCAGCTCGACCTGTTCTGACCTGTCCCGCCCATCGTTCCCGGTCTGAACGCCAGCTGTCTCCGTGCCCTGACCCGGGGTCACCCAGCCCGCTTCTAGCCCGCCCCGAGCCAGGTTCTTCCCCTTTCAGGACACGCTGTATATACGTCCCTGTACGCTCGTTGGCGGCCTTCCCTGGCCGCCGACGGTCCTGAAAGGGGGAGAACCTGGCTCGGGGCTCCGCGGTATGGTCAGCCTTCAGTGGCTACGATGGCGTGAGATGGTCGCTTCAGTGCGCGCTTGAGGGAGCATTGGCCCGCCGGGAGTGATCTACATGCACTCGGTTCCCTCCTGCTGGGAGCTTAACTGGCGGGTGCCGACACGAGCAGGATCTGCCTAGGGCGGGATTTACCTCGTAGCGCCGGGGATGTGCAGGCGGTGTTGGGGCCGTCGGCGGCCAAGGAAGGCCGCCAACGAGCGTACAGGGACGTATTCACAGCGTGCCCCAACACCGCCTGCACATCCCCGGTGCGTCCCCAAGGAAAGCCACCCAGTCCCTTTGCTCCCGATGCGTCCCGACGGATGGGCGAGCCGGCGGGTCAGTCGCCGAAGAACTCCGCGCGCAGCGCCGGGTAGTCCGCCGCCGGCAGGCGCGGGCCGTAGTTGGCCACAACCCGGCCCGCGGCCAGACAGGCGAAGCGGCCGGCGCTGGGGAAATCCTCACCGCGCTGCAGGGCGTAGAGGAAGGCGCCGGCAAACATGTCGCCGGCGCCGTTGCTGTCCACCGCCTGGACCCGGTGTGGCGGGATTTCGTGCAGGGTCTCGCCATCCCAGGCGATGGCGCCCTCGGCGCCGCGGGTGACGACAAACTGTCGGGCCACCGGCTTGAGACGCTCCATGGCCACCCCCAGGTCGTCAGTGCGGCCCCAGGCCAGGGCCTCCTCCGCGTTGCAGAAGACCAGGTCGACGCGCTCGCCGAGCATCGCCTGGAGGCCCTCGTGGAAGAACTCGACGATGCCGGGGTCGGAGAAGCTCAGGGCGGTTTTTACACCCTCCTGTTCCGCCAGCTCGCGCGCGCGGATGGCGGCGGCGCGGCCGGAATCGGAGGTGACGAGGTAGCCCTCCACATAGAGCCAGTGGGAGCGGGCCAGTGCCGCCGGGTCCAGCTGCTCGGTGGAAAGTGTTTCGCTGATACCGAGGAAGGTATTCATGCTCCGCTCGGCATCGGGGGAAATCAATACCAGGCACTTGCCGGTGGTGCCGGTGGGGCGCTCTCCGTCCATGCAGTGATCGACACCCGAGGCGGCCAGGTCGTCCACGTAGATGCTGCCATACTCGTCATCGGCCACCTTGCAGGTCATGAAGGCCGGCGCTCCGAAGCGCGCCACGGCTATCAGCGAGTTGCCGGCGCTGCCGCCGCTGGCGTGACTGGCGTGCACCAGGTGCCCCTCGAGGTGGTCGAGCAGCTCCGCCTGTCGGGCTTCATCGACCAGGGTCATCAGGCCCTTGTCCACACCCATGGTTGCGAGTTCCCGGTCCTGGACCTGGATTTCCGTATCGACCAGGGCTGCGCCCATGCCGTAGACCGCGTATTTCGTCATTCTCTGTTCGCCCTTCAGGATTCAGCGCGTTATTATCGCGGCCCCCTGACCCATTGCAACCGGCGCTGCGTTACACTGCGAGGCCATGGCCAGAACCCGTCGACCTTTTCTGAAGCTTTTCTTCACCCTTGCCGCCGTGGGGGTGCTGTATCTTGTCTATCTGGATGTGCGCATCACCTCCACCTTTACCGACAAGATGTGGGAGCTGCCCGCCAAGGTGTATGCCCGTCCCCTGGAGCTGTATGAAGGGGCGAGCCTGAGCGCGGAAGACCTGGCCTGGGAGCTGGAGATCCTCGGCTATCGCAAGGTGGCCCAGGCGACCGCGCCGGGACAGGTGGCGCGGGCGGGCAACCGCTTCGATCTGCATGCGCGCGGCTTCGACTTCCCCGGTGAGCGCGAACCCACGCGACGGGTGCGGCTGGAACTCTCGGGCAACCGCGTGGTGTCGCTGAGCAGTGGTGGTCGCGAGCTGGGCCTGATGCGCCTGGACCCGGTTCAGATCGGTGGTATCTACCCCCAGCACGGCGAAGATCGCCTGCTGGTCAGGCTGGATGATGTTCCCGAAACCCTGCGCCGGGGGCTGATGGCGGTCGAGGACCAGCGTTTCTACCAGCACTGGGGTTTTTCCATTACCGGCATTCTGCGCGCAGCGATCAGCAACCTGCGTTCCGGTGGTGTGGTCGCGGGGGGCAGCACGATCACCCAGCAGCTGGTCAAGAACTACTACCTGACCCCGGAGCGCAGCTATATCCGCAAACTCAACGAGTTGCTGATGGCGGTCCTCCTTGAGCTGCATTTCGAGAAGGATCAGATCCTCGAGAGTTACATCAACGAGGTCTACCTGGGCCAGGAGGGGCCGCGCGCCATCCACGGTCTGGCCCTGGCGGCGCGGCACTATTTCCAGGCGCCACTGGAGCAGCTGCCCCTGCACCAGCAGGCGCTGTTGATTGGCATGGTCAAGGGCCCTTCGCTCTACAACCCCCTGCGCAACCCCGAGCGGGCCCGGGAGCGGCGCGACCTGGTGCTGGACGTGATGGCGGCGGAAGGCGTGATCAGTGCCGCAGCCGCCCAGCGCGGCAAGGCGCAGCCCCTCGGTGTCAGTACCCGCGGCAGTATTCGTGACACCTTCCCGGCCTACCTCGACCTGGTGCGCCGACAGCTGCGCCTGGAGTACCGGGAAGAGGATCTTGCAACCCTGGGCCTGAGCATCTTCACCAGTTTCGACCCCCTGCTGCAGCGGCAGCTGGAAGCCTCCAGTGAAGCCGTGCTGGACCAGCTGGACAGCGGCGGCAAGCAGCTGCAGACCGCGACGGTGGTGACCCGTTTCGACAGTGGCGAAGTGGCGGCCCTGGTTGGGGGGCGCCGGCCGCGCTACGCCGGCTTCAACCGCGCCCTGGATGCCCGCCGCCCCGCTGGCTCTCTGCTCAAGCCGGCGGTCTACCTGGCCGCCCTGGAGCAACCCCGGCGCTATACCCTGGCCAGTGTGCTTTCCGACCGGCCGGTTCGGGTCGAGGGCTACGATGGCGATGTCTGGGAGCCGCGCAACTTTGACCGCCAGCCCCACGGCGATGTGCTTCTGCACCACGCGCTGTCGCGCTCCTACAACCTGGCCAGTGCCCGCCTGGGGATGCAGCTGGGCCTGGAGCGTGTGGCGGACATGATGCGCCGGCTCGGCGTGGAGGGGGATATCCCCGAGGTGCCGGCACTGTCCCTGGGGGCCGGTGAGTATTCCCCCATGGACATGGCCGCGATGTACCAGAGCATCGCCTCGGGGGGCTTCCGCATGCCCCTGCGCACCATTCGCGATATCGTCGACGCCGATGGTGAGCCCCTGCGCCGCTATCCCCTGGAATACGACCGTACCGTGAGTCTTCAGGCCGTGCACCTGCTGCACTATGCCCTGCGGGAGGTGGTGCGCGAGGGTACCGGCCGCCCGGTATATCGTTATCTGCCCGACAGCTTCCAGGTGGCGGGCAAGACAGGCACCACCAACGATGGCCGCGACTCCTGGTTTGCCGGCTTTTCGGGTGACTTACTGGCAGTCAGCTGGATTGGCCGTGACGACAACGGCGGCACCGGCCTGACCGGCAGTACCGGGGCGCTGCGTGTCTGGGGCCACTTCATGGCGCGGGCCAGCCAGCGCTCCCTGAGCTATCGCATGCCGGATCGCGTGCAGACCCACTGGGTCGACAGCGAGACCGGGTTTCTGACGGGCGAGGGCTGTCCCAATGCGAGGCTGATGCCATTCATCGAGGGCTCCGAGCCGCGTCAGCGCAGCAATTGCAGTGGTCGCAGTGGTTCCAGCATTCGGGACTGGTTCCAGTCCCTGTTCCGTGGAGAATAAGTCATGTCCCTGAGTGCTTTCTTGCGCCTGCTGGCGCTGGCGGGAATGGTGTTCCTGCACGGCTGTACCCTGGTGCCCCAGGGGCGGGACACGCCCGCGCCGGTGGAGACACGCGACGGCCGCGTGCCCGGCACCGAGGTGGAAACCCGCCCCGCTCCTCGGCCGTCGGTTCCCGACGAGGTGCCGCCGGAGCCTGCCGCGGCGCGTGCCTATGGGCCGCTCCTGGCGCGCGCCGAGGCTGCGACCGGGCAGGGTGACTACGACCAGGCCTTGAGCCTGCTGGAGCGGGCCCAGCGCATCGATCCGGACAATGCGCGCATCTACCTCGAGCTGGCGCGCACCTACGCCGCCCAGGGGCGCCCGGAGCGGGCCCGCAACATGGCCGAACGGGGCCTGCTCTACTGCCGCGGCGAGCGGGAATGCGACGCCCTGCGGGCGTTTCTGCGCTGAAGTAGAGCGCGCGAACGGAGCCTGTTCAAGGCGTGTTTTCGCACACCACCCGGTAGCCGCTCTCGCCGGGCTCGAAACGCAGGAACTGGTTGATGCAGGCCGGGGTGTCCCCCGCCGAGTGGCTGACAAAAATGACCTGGGTGTCGCTGTTGGCCGCGATGTGATCCACCGCCCGCAGCAGCAGCTTGCGGTGGAAGCCGTCCAGCCCCAGGGTAGGCTCGTCCAGCAGCAGGATCAGTGGCGATTTCACCATCGCCCGCGCCAGCAGCACCATGCGCTGCAGTCCGAAGGACAGCGTGTCGAAGGGGGCGCGGCTGTAGGCCGCCATCCCCAGTGCCTCCAGCCACGCTTCGGCGCGACGCTTCTGCACATCGCCCCAGTCATCGTAGAGGCCAATGCTGTCGAAGAAGCCGGATACAACCACTTCCACCACTTTCATGTTGCGGGCGAAGTTGAGCTGCAGCTGGGTGTCCAGCTGGCCGTACTTCTGCTTGATGTCCCAGATGCTCTCGCCGCTGCCGCGGCGGCGCCCGAACAGGGTGATGTCCTGTCCGTAGGCCTTGTGGTTGTCGCCGGTGATCAGGCTCAACAGCGTGGTCTTGCCGCAGCCGTTGGGGCCGGCCACACAGCAGTGCTGCCCCCGCTCGAGGGTCCAGTGGACGTCGCGCAGCACCTGTAGCTCGCCGTAGCTGACCTGCACATCGTGCAGTTCGAGCAGCGGGCCTTCCGGAACGGAATAGGGGCGTTCCGCCGGTGACGGCAGTGCCGAGAGGGGCGGCTGCGGCGGGTCCATCAGGGTCGCTACCGCCGGGTCGGCACAGACCTCCGCCCGTGGGCCAGTGGCCAGCGGGTGACCCTCCTCCAGGACCAGCACATGGGTGATGCCCGAGGGGATGTCTTCCAGTTGCCGGCACAGCAGCAGTGTGGGCTGTCCCGCCGCCAGCAGCTGGCCGATGACGTCGAGCATGGCCTGTTGGGCGGCGGCGTCGAGGCCATCCAGCGGGCTGTCGAGGATCAGCAGCCCGGGTTCGCTGAGAAGGGCCCGGATCAGCAGGGTCTTGCGCATTTCCCCGGTGGAAATAAAGCGCAGACCACGCTCCAGGACGTGCGCCAGGCGCAGGCGCTCGACCCAGTGCTCGAAGCGGGCATCCGCCGCGCGCCCGGCGAGGATGGCGTCGCGCACCCGGGTGCCCGGGTCCGAGGCATCGGCGCGAAATTCGGAGTCGTCCATCTTGCGGTCCCGGGCGCAGAGCGCCTGGGCCTGTTCAAAGCAGACATAGGCCACCCCGGCGCTGGCCAGCGCCGGGGCCAACACCAGCTCACCGCTGTGGTGGCTGGCCTGGCCGCTGAGAATGCGGGCCAGGCTGGTCTTGCCGGCCCCGTTGGGGCCGATGCAGGCCCACTGTTCGCCGGGCCGGATCGCCCAGTCCAGTGGCTGCAGCGCCGGGCGTGCGCGATACACCAGGCCGGTGCCCCGGCATTCCAGCAGGGGAGATTGGTCCATGTTGTCTGTCCTGTCGGCTTGCGATGACGAGTCGCGGATGGCTTAATCGGGACTGTAAGTCCCTGGATGTATCCCCGTGTCATTACCCCTGCTGGAACAGATCGAGACGCGCCTCGCCGCGCATCGCCCCGGGCGGCCCTGGCTGCGCCGGCTGATGCAGCGTTCCGCGGTCGCCATCATTTTGCAGGTCAGGACGGGGGAGCTGCATATTCTAATGATCAAGCGGGCGGAAAGGGAAGGCGATCCCTGGTCGGGTCACATGGCCTTCCCCGGCGGACGCCGTGAGCCCGGCGACGCCCACGGGTATGACACCGCCCTGCGCGAGACCCGGGAGGAAATCGGCCTCGACCTCAGGCGCCACGGTCGCTGTATCGGCCGCCTGTCCGATGTCAATGCACGCTCGGGCAGGCGGCGTCGCCTGGGCATGGCGGTCAGCCCCTTCGTGTTTGTCCTGGCCCCGGACGAACATCCGCCTTTGCACCTGAATCACGAGGTGGCCGAGGTGGTGTGGGTGCCGCTGGAATTCCTGCTCGACGACGCCAATCGTCAGAGTATGCGCTGGCAGCACCGGCGACTGACGCTCAAGATGCCCTGCTATTTCTGGGGCGAGCGGCGGATTTGGGGGCTGTCACTGTCGATGTTGGATGAGCTGATGGCGCTGCTTGCGGCGGAGCGTTCATCGACTGCCGGGGCGGGGGTTCAAGCCTTGCCCAGGAAACGCGTATCCGGCCGATAGCTGGCCTGCCCGTCGCTGGTATAGAGGCTTTTTTCCCGGGTGTTGTGGCGAAGGATGCTGATCGCCTCCCGGGTGCGTGCCTGCAGGCCCTGGATGATCTGGCCATTCTGGCGGTTGTATTCCTGGCAGTCGTGCGCCAGTTCGATGGCACGCTCACGCAGCTGTCGACTGTGTGCCGGCAGCGTTTCCAGCCACTGGGCCGGACTCTGCCCCGCCGGGAGGAGTAGGTTCAGCTCGCTTTCGAGGGCGTTGTAGTGCTCGAGCAGGGCCTGCTTCTCAAGGGTCCACCTTTCCAGAGCGGCAGTATCGTTGTCGCGCAGGGCCTGGTTTTCATGCGTCAGAGCTTGCTTCAGCTGTTCCAGTACTGTCAGTTGCCGCCCCAGGCAGTCCCGTGCCGCCAGCTCCTCCTGCATGTCAGTAGAGCTCCCGCTCCACCTGAATCAGAGCGTCGGCAATACGCCCTGGGTTGACCTCGTAACGCCCCTCGGCAATGGCCTGGCGCAAAGCCTCAACGCGTTCGCTATCCACCTCCGGCAGGGTTTCGAGCTGTTCTTCCAGGCGCATCAGCTCGCTCGCGGTGCGAGTGACCGTCACGGCTTCGTCGCCCCGGCTGTTTGCGCGCTGGGTATTGCTGCCCCGGGCTTCCGCAGCGACGGGCGCGGTTCCGCTACCGGGGCGTACCGTATCCAGTTGGGCTTTTATTCCCGCGCTTTGGTCAATGGGGTTCATGGGGGCTTACCTGCTCGTTTCTCTGCGCGATCCTGCGTACAGGAGAGTTAGCGACCGCTGTCACGAAAAGTTTAGCACAGGGGTAAAAGGCCATCAGTCGACCCGCACGGCACCGCTATCGGTCACCACGCCCTCGACCCGTCGACCGGTGCGGGTGTTGATGACCACCAGGCGGTCGCCGACGGCGGCGTGACTGCTGGCCTTGCCCTGCATGTGGACCTCCAGCCCCGCTCTCCCGCTGACCAGCGTCACGGTCTGGCCCCGCTCAATGATCCGGGGTGCGCTGACATCGTGATGGTTCAGCGCTGCCCCGGCTGGCTTGTCGCGGTCGAGGGCCTTGCCCACCGCCAGTGCCGGATCGCGGATCACGCTGCCGTGGTCACTGGACAGCGGCCGGCTCTCCTGGCGGAGGTCCCCGGCAGAGAGCACGGTTCCCCGGGGCAGATTGGTGCGGAGCACCGTCACGTCCACCTGTGCCACGACCTCCAGGCGCACATAAATGGCCCAGGGGACACTGCCGGTGCAGCGCACACCGATGTTGGTGTTGCCCAGCACGGGTGCATTGGCGTTGATCTCAGTCTTCAGGGGCTGGTCACAGGCGGCGAGGCGCAGCCTGGGGTCCATGGGCCGCGCGCGGGCCGCGACCCGGCGGTAACCGGCGGCCCTGGCTGCCGCGAGGGCGGTTTCCCGTGCCGCTTCGGCGACCTGGCCCAGGTCCTGTATGTCCTGCGTGGCCCCGGCACTGGCGGTCACCGCGCTGCCGCAAAGCCAGATCAGGGCCCCCCAGGTCAGCCATTGTCGCGGGCTGATACGCATACCTTTCTCGCCTCCCTCGCCAGGCGACAGTAATCCGTCGCTCCACAGGATCGATGCAGGGTTTGTGCCACAGGTGCCGGAGGGGGTGAACAGCGGTGGCAACATTTGCCGCCCGAGCGGCGCCGGCTGCGCCCGGAGCTTGCCGCCATTGCCTTCGCTTATTGCATATCCTGTTGAAATTTAAAGAGTTATCTATGTGGCATGAATTTTGTATTCACTTTGGCTAGCGAGAATTTTTGCCCGGCCAGCGGCTTGGGCCGGCGAGAGACGGAGGAAAACGGCGATGAGTTTTACTGACCGGATTTTTGACACATCCAGCCAGGCCCTGATGTTGCGGGCCCAGCGCTCATCCCTGCTGGCCGCGAATCTGGCGAATGCCGATACCCCCGGCTATAAGGCGAGGGACATTGATTTTTCCGCCGCCATGCGCGGTGCCGAAGTCGCGCTATCCGGGGCGGTTCGGCGTACCGATGCCCGCCACCTGGATAGTGCCTCCGCGACCGGGGCAAAAGTGATGTACCGCCAGCCGTTGCAGGCCTCCGTCAATGGCAACACCGTGGAAGTGCACCGGGAGCAGCTCGCGTTCATGGATAACGCTATCCGCTACCAGGCCAGCCTGGGTTTTCTGGATTCGCGCATCAAGAGCGTGCGCTCCGCGCTGAGAGGGGAGTAAGCCATGTCGCTGTTTGCAACCATGGGTGTCGCCAGCTCTGCCCTCGACGCCCAAAGTATTCGGCTGAATACCATCGCCAGCAATCTGGCCAATGCCAATGTGGTGTCTGGAAGTGCCGAGCAGGTCTATCGTGCCCGTCATCCGGTATTTTCCGCGGTACTTTCAGAGGTGGATGGTGCCAGCCGGGGTGTGCGTGTCGCGGGAATTGCGGAGTCGACGCTGCCTGCCGTGCGCGAGTATGCCCCCGGTCATCCGCTGGCGGACCCCGGCGGATTCATCTACCGCCCCGCCATTGACCAGGTGCAGGAGATGGCCGGTATGACCGCCGCCGCCAGGGCTTTCGAGAACGGAGTGCAGGTCATCGAGACCACCAAGCAGCTCGCGCTGCGCACACTCACATTGGGTCGCTGACAGGGAAGCCGGACATGACGACGATCAACCCTCTGGATCAGTACGGTGCCGCCGCGCGCTCGGCGGGTGGCGCGGCGCGTTCGGTGGAAGACATGGGCTCGCAGGATTTCCTGGAGTTGATGGTGGCGCAATTGCAGAACCAGGATCCGACCAGTCCCATGGACAACATGCAGTTCATGAGTGAGCTGGCGCAGTTCGGCACGGTATCCGGTATCCAGGAACTCAACGAGAGCTTCAATGGCTTGGCGGGGTCGCTGGCATCCAGCCAGAACCTGCAGGCTGTGAGCATGGTTGGTCGCGATGTCATGGTGGACTCCAATGTGGGGCTGCTGCGGCAGGTCGATGGCGCCGCCGAAGACGCGCAGCTGGCCCTGGATGCGACTGTCGAGCTGCCGGCGGGCAGCAGTGCCGCCACCCTGTATATCACCGACATGGCGGGCCGGTTGGTGTACAGCGGCGCCTTGCCCCAGGGGGGAGGAGAGCTGCCGGTGCGATGGGATGGTCTCGACAGCAGTGGCCAAGCGGTCGACCCGGGGCTCTATCGGGTTTCGGCTGCGGCTCTGGTCAACGGTCAGAGCCAGGCCTTGAGTGTGTACGCCCACCAAAGGGTGGAGTCGGTGTCACTGCCTGCCGGTGGTGGTGGCGCGACACTGCAGCTGTCGGACGGGCAGAGCGTGGAAGTCGATGAGGTGCGGGCCTTCCTCTGAGGGCGGCGCCGAACAGCAGGGTTTGCCGTACGCCGGTACGGTTACAGTCAGGAGAATGAGAGATGGCCTTCGATACAGCAATTTCCGGGATTAATGCGGCGACGACCGACCTGAACGTCATTAGCAACAATATCGCCAATGCCTCGACAGTGGGCTTCAAGAGCTCCCGTGCGGAGTTTGCCGACGTCTACGCCAGCAGCCTGCTGGGCGGAGGGGCAAACGCCGTGGGCAAGGGTGTGAGTCTGGTGAATGTGAGTCAGGAGTTCAGTCAGGGCAATATCAGCTTTACCGACAATGCCCTGGACCTGGCGATCAACGGCGGTGGCTTTTTCCAGGTCAGTCAGGCCGGGGCCAAGCAGTACACCCGGGCCGGTGCCTTTCAGATCGACAGCCAGGGTTATGTCGTCAGCAGCAAGGGTGCGCGGCTGCAGGGCTTTGAGGTCAGCCGCAGCGGCGAGGTGACGGGGCAGGTCGGGGATATCCGTATCGATACCTCGCTGATCGACCCGAACCCCACCGCCCTGGTGGATCTCTCCGCCAACCTGGATTCTCGCGAGGCGCAACCGTCGACGCCCTTTGGGGGGCCCTTTGATGCCTTCGCCTCGCCACCCACCGCGCCCGACCCCGCGTCCTACAACGCCACGACCTCTACCACGGTCTACGACGGCCTGGGCAATGCCCACGTGCTCAGCCTCTACTATGTCAAGACCGCCAACCCCAACGAGTGGGAAGTGCACTCCATGATTGACGGGGTGACCACTTCGGGCCCGGACACCCTGACCTTCCAGTCCAACGGGCAGTTCGATCCCGCCTCCCTGCCGGTTGACATCAACATCACCGGCTGGCAGCCGCTGAACGCTGCCGGCGCATCCACCGGCGCCGCTGCCCAGGACATCACGCTTTCCCTGTCGGATACCACCCAGTTCGGAGTTGCGTTCGCGGTAGACAGCATCGTCCAGGATGGCTTTGGCCCGGGCCAGTTGCGCGGCCTGGAAATCGACGAAAGCGGTGTCGTGTTCGCTCGCTTTACCAACGGCGAGTCGCGTGCCCTGTCGCAGATTGCCCTTGCGGACTTCAACAATGTCAACGGCCTGCAGTCGGTCGGGGACTCGAATTGGGTCGAGACCTTTTCCTCCGGCGTGCCCAATGTCGGTACGCCGGGTACCTCCGGTCTTGGCCTGGTGCAGTCCGCCGCGCTGGAGGAATCCAATGTGGAGATTACCGCGCAGCTGGTGGAGCTGATCGTGGCCCAGCGCAACTTCCAGGCCAATGCCCAGGTGATCCAGGCCGAGGACGCCATCACCCAGACCGTTATCAATCTCCGCTGATTACTGAGGGCCCGTCGCGATGGATCATCTGGTATATCTGGCAGCTTCGGGCGCGGCCACCGTGGGCGAGCTGCAGGCAGCAGTCAGCCACAACCTGGCGAACCTTTCGACGCCTGGCTTCAAGGCAGACCTGGTGCGCGCGGAGAGCCGCTACCTGGCCGGTGGCGGCTTGGCCAGCCGTGGCTTTGCCAGCGGCCTTCGCCAGGGAGCCGATCTCGAGCCGGGCCCGGTTCAGAGTACTGGCCGGGACCTGGATGTGGCGGTGGAGGGGCGTGGCTGGATCGCCGTGCTCGGTGCGGATGGCACCGAGGCCCTGAGTCGTCGCGGTGACCTGCGTGTGGATGCCTTCGGTCAATTGACCAATGGTGCCGGCCAGCTGGTGCTGGGCAACGCGGGACCAGTGGCCCTGCCACCCTACGATGCCGTCGCCATCGGCACGGACGGTACGATTTCCATCGTGCCCCAGGGGGGCGACCCGAACACCCAGGTGGCGGTGGACCGCATTCGCCTGGTCGACCCCGATCCTGCGGATCTGGTCAAGGGCGAGGACGGTTTGTTTCGCAGCCCCGCACCCTTGCAGGCGGACGCGGCAGTGGCGTTGACACCGGGCTCCCTGGAGGGCAGCAACGTAAGCGCCATTGGGGGAATGGTGCGGATGATAGAGCTGTCCCGCCAGTTTGAAAGTCAGGTGAGATTGATCAGTCTCGCCCGTGAAATGGATACCTCCTCAGCCCGCCTGATGAGCGTGGAGTGAGGCCGCCAGGAGAAACGTCATGAGTCAGTCACTGTGGATTTCCAAGACCGGTCTGGATGCGCAGCAGACGCGCATGTCGACCATCGCCAATAACCTGGCCAACGTCGGCACCACGGGTTTCAAGCGCAGTCGCGCCATTTTCGAGGATCTGCTGTACCAGAATGTCAGGCAGGTCGGCTCACAGACCTCGCAGGACACCCTGCTGCCCTCCGGGCTTCAGGTCGGCACGGGGGTGCGTGTTGTCGCCACCGAGAAGCTGTTTACCCAGGGCAATTTGAACAAGACTGACAACAGCCTCGATGTGGCGATCCAGGGCAGGGGGTTCTTCGAAATCCTGCTGCCTGATGGTACCCAGGCATACACCCGCGACGGCTCGTTCCAGATCAATGACCAGGGGGTGGTTGTCACCTCCAGCGGCTTTGAGCTGCAGCCGCCGATCACCATCCCCCAGGATGCGACCTCGGTCAGCATCGGGGGTGACGGTACGGTGTCTGTTTCGGTGCCGGGCACCGCCGCAGCCACGCAAGTCGGGTCGCTGCAGCTGGTGGACTTCATCAATCCCGCGGGCCTGCAGGCGCGCGGCCAGAACCTGTTTGTGGAGTCGGGAGCCAGCGGAGCCCCCCAGCCCGGCAACCCCGGTGTCAATGGCCTGGGAACCGTCGTGCAGGGTTACGTCGAGAGTTCCAACGTCAATGTGGTGGAAGAGCTGGTCAACATGATCGAGACCCAGCGCGCCTACGAGATGAACTCAAAGGCCATTTCCACGGCCGACCAGATGCTCCAGTTCGTGTCCAACAACCTGTGATGATGGAGGTGGCGGCATGATGTGGCGCGTTGGGTTGATGCTTGGGGTGTTGGGGCTTGCGGGCTGTGCCGGCGTGCCCGAGGACAGCCACCCCCTCTATGGGCCGATCGAACCCATCGTCTACCCGGATGCGGCACCGGCGGTGAGTCAGGGCGGTGTGTTTCAGCCGGTTGGCCACCTGTCACTGTTCAGCGATACCCGTGCACACCGTGTCGGCGACATTGTCAGCGTGGTGCTGGTGGAAGCCACCGATGCCAGCAAGAGTGCCAATACTGCCCTGGACAAGGCCAGCGGCCTGGATATGCCCAGCCCCACGCTGTTCGGTCAGCCGGTGACCATCAATGGCCGCTATGATCTGGGGGTGGATGTGGCTACATCCGGCAGTTTTGAGGGGGAAGCCTCGAGCAACCAGCGCAACAGTCTGCAGGGCTCCATCGCCGTGCAGGTGGCCCGGGTGCTGCCCAATGGCAACCTCTACGTCCAGGGTGAAAAATGGATCCGCATCAACCAGGGCGACGAGTACATCCGCTTGCGCGGCATTATTCGTCCCGAGGATCTTGGTCCCGACAACACCATTGCCTCCACTCGTATCGCCGATGCCCGGATTTCCTATGCCGGCAAGGGGGCGGGGAACGAGAGCAATACGCCAGGCTGGCTTACGCGCTTTTTCCTGAGCCCGCTGATGCCCTTTTGAGGACCGAACCATGCGACATCTTGTTCTGCTCCTGAGTTGTCTGCTGCTGGCCCTGCCGGCGCAGGCCACGCGCATCAAGGACATTACCTCGGTGAGTGGAGTGCGCAGTAACCAACTGATTGGTTACGGCCTGGTGGTCGGTCTCGAGGGGACGGGCGACCAGACCACGCAGACCCCCTTTACCATACAGAGTATCAAGAGCATGTTGACCAATCTCGGCGTCAATGTGCCTGAGGGGGTCAATGCCCAGCTCAAGAACGTTGCGGCGGTGATGGTCCACGCTGAGCTGCCGCCCTTCGCCAAGCCCGGGCAGACGATCGATGTCACGGTGTCTTCCCTGGGCAATGCTGACAGCCTTCGTGGCGGCACCCTGCTGATGACGCCCCTGAAAGCAGTGGATGGTGAGATCTATGCGCTGGCCCAGGGCTCCCTGCTGGTGAGCGGGTTTGGCGCCGAGGGTGCCGATGGCTCCCGGGTGACGGTGAATGTTCAGAGTGCCGGCAGAATCCCCAATGGCGCCACGGTTGAGCGCACGGTCCCGTCTACCTTTGCCGAGGCGCCCTCACTGATGTTTAACCTGAACGCGCCGGACTTCACTACGGCGCAGCGGGTCGCGACCACCATCAACACTCATCTCGGGCCGGGCACCGCCGCGCCGGTGGACGCCACTTCGGTGGAAGTCAGTGCGCCCGAAGGGCGGGCAGAGCGCATCGCCTTCCTGTCGATCGTTGAGAATCTTCAGGTGAGCCCGGATGCGGCGCCCGCTCGGGTGGTGGTCAATTCCCGCAGCGGCACCATTGTTATCGGCAACGAGGTGCGGGTGGAGCGGGCAGCGGTTGCCCACGGCAACCTGGTGGTGACAGTGTCCGAGGATTTCGAGGTCAGCCAGCCGGCGCCCTTTACCCGAAGCCCCGGCGCGGCCACGGCGGTGGTGCCCGACTCGGAAGTGACGGTCGAGACCGAAGATGCGCGCATGTTCCTGCTGGAGCCGGGTGTGACGCTGCAGGAGCTGGTGACCGCCGTAAACAATGTCGGGGCAGCACCGGGTGATTTGATTGCCATTCTGGAAGCGCTGCAGCAGGCGGGCGCCCTGCGCGCGCAACTGATCGTGATCTGAGCATGCAGGCCGCGTCGCTCTACAACGATTTTTCCAGCCTGGCCGGCCTGCGTCTCGAGGCGCGCCGGGACGCTGATGCGACGCTCGAAGCCGTGGCTTCACAGTTCGAGGCACTGTTCCTGCAGAGCATGCTGAAGTCCATGCGCGAGGCGGTACCCCAGGGCGGCCTCTTCGACAGCCAGCGCATGCAGGGCTACCGCGAGATGCACGATCAGCAGCTGGCTCTCGACATGGCGCAACAGGGCGGAGTGGGGCTGGCGGAGTCGCTGGTTGAGCAGTTGCGCGCGGCGGGCCGGGTCGGCGGTGCCGATTCTGCCTCTGGTTCCGCACAGGCTGGCGAGGGCCTGAACATGCCCCAGTGGGGCAGTATCGCCGCGCCGCGTCTGGTGCGCCCGGCAGAGTGGGCGCCCGCCGGTCAGTCAGACTTTGTGCGCGATTTGCTGCCGCACGCGGAGCGGGCGGCGGAGCGACTCGGCGTGCCGGCCGGCTGGTTGGTGGCGCAGGCAGCCCTCGAGACGGGGTGGGGGCAGCACACCCTCAAGCGGGGGGAGGCGAGCAGCTTCAATGTGTTCAATATCAAGGCCAACGCGCACTGGCGGGGTCCGGTAGCCGAGGTCACCGCGCTTGAGTATGTGGAGGGCGCACCGGTCCTGCAGCGCTCGCGTTTCCGCGCCTACCCGTCCCTGGCCGAGGCCTTCGATGACTACGCCGCCCTGATAGCGGGCTCCGGACGCTACCAGGACGCCCTGTCGCGAGCCCCCGATGGCGCGGGCTATGTGCGTGGGCTGCAGGCCGCGGGTTACGCTACCGACCCGGCCTACGCCGACAAGATCATTGCCCTGGCCCGGGGGGCTGGGCTGGACGGCGCCCATGTGGCGCTAAACAGATCGGCGGATCGGCCGCTAACCTCCTCATGAGACGTTCCGCTTCCTTCCTCTGTTCCGGTCGAGGTGCCCCGTGGCTGACCTGTTGAATATTGGTGCCTCCGCCTTGCTGTCCCTGCAGCGGGCGATCAGCACCACCGGGAACAATATCGCCAACGCCAACACCCCCGGCTATACCCGCCAGGACGTATTGTTTGCCGCCACGCCCGCTGAACGGCAGGGCGACAGCTACCTGGGTACCGGGGTGCGTATCGACGCCGTGCGTCGCAACTTCGACCAATTTCTCGCCAGTGACGTACAGAGCCGTACATCGGCCAGCAGCGGGCTCAACCTGCTGAGTGACTTCAGTGCGCGGCTGGATGCGCTGCTCGGCGATGCCGATGTCGGTATTTCGCCGGCGCTCAATGACCTCTTCGGTGCCCTCGAGGGCGTGGCCAGCGATCCTGCATCGCTGCCCGCTCGCCAGGTGCTGCTGGGAGAAGCGGAGGTGCTGGCCCAGCGCATACAGGGCCTGGACCGGCGGCTGTCCGATTTCGGCGCGGAGATCGGTACCCGCCTGGAGGCCGGGGTACGCGAAATCAATACGTTGGCTGCCAATGTCGCATCACTCAACGAACAGATTTCCCTCGGGGTTGCGACCACGGGCTCGGCATCCAGCGGGCTGCTGGACAGCCGCGATCGCGCCCTGGAAGAGCTCTCGTCGCTGGTGGGGGTCACCGTAGTACCGCGCAATGATGGTGCGGTCAATGTCATGATCGGAAATGGTCAGTCCCTGGTGGTGGGCAGTGATGTGACCGAGCTTGCCATCAGCCGCGATCCCACTGATGCCACGCGGCTCAATGTGGTACTGGCCGACGCGCCGGCCCAGGGCCCGATCGATCGCTTTATCAGCGGCGGTGAGCTGGGCGCTGCCCTGAGCTTCCGCGGCGGGGTACTGGACTCGGCGCGCCGGGAGCTGGGCGTGCTGGCGACAGGCCTGGCGATGACATTCAACTCCCAGCATCGCGCAGGAGTCGATCTCCAGGGGCAGATGGGGGGTGACTTTTTTGCACCACCGGAGCCCGTCGTGCTGCCCGCTGGCAGCAACAGTGCCGGGGTTACCTTGACGGCTGAGCTGGTGGATGCCGCGGCACTCACGGGAGCGGATTATCGGCTGGATTACGATGGCAGCCAGTGGACTTTGCGCAACCAGCAAACCGGCGCGTCACAGGCGCTGCCAAGTGGCAGTAGCGTGGTCGACGGCGTACGCTTCGACCTGCCCGGTGCAGCGGTGGCCGGGGACAGCTTTCTGGTGCAGCCAACTGCACAGGCGGCCAGCCGCTTTGGCCTGGCGCTGTCGTCACCCGCGGGGATCGCCGTGGCCGGGCCATTGCAGGTCGCCGCTGACCCGGCAAATCTCGGCAGCGCGAACCTGGGCCCGGTGAGTGCGGGGGCCAGTGCCGCCTTGCCTCTGGGCTCCCCTGTGGTGCTCACCTTCGATCCGGACGCACTGGGGCCAGGCCTGCCTGGCTACCAGGTCAGTGGTGCCGCGGGCGGGCCGCTGGCCTACGATCCGGCGGTGGATGCCGCAGGCAAGGTGGTGAGTCTCGGCGATCTGCAGTTTCGATTGTCGGGTGAGCCGGTTGCGGGCGACAGCTTCAGTCTGCGGGATACGCCCGCCGGCAGCAGTGACAACCGCAACGGGCTGGCCCTCGCCGAGTTGCAGGCGGCGCCGACACTCGCCGGCGGTACAGCCAGTTACCAGGACGCCTACAGCACCCTGGTATCCGGGGTCGCGGTTGCCAGTCGGCAGGCACAAAGCGAAGCGGATACTGCGTCGGTGATGCTCGCGCAATCCGTCAGTGCCCGGGAGAGTGTGCAGGGCGTGAACCTGGACGAGGAGGCGGCCAACCTCCTGCGTTACCAGCAGGCCTACCAGGCAGCGGCACAGGTGATCGCGGTTGCCGACACGCTGTTCCAGACACTGCTCGCGGCCACCCGGCGATAGCGGAGGCGGACAGACATGCGGATATCCACGTCACAGATCTTTCAACAGGGCATCAGCGCAATCCTGGAGCAGCAGGCCCAGCTGCAGACCACCCAGCGGCAGCTGGCCACCGGCCTGCGCGTTACCACGCCCGCGGATGACCCGGTGGCCGCGGTGCAGATTCTGGATCTCTCCACTGGGCTCTCCCGTCTCGACCGCTACCAGCGCAATGCCGAGCTCGCCATGGGAGCGCTGGCCCGCGAGGAAACTGTCGTACAGGACGCGGTCGATGTCATTCAGCGGGTTCGCGAGCTACTGCTGCAGGCAAACAACGCCACCCAGACGGCCGAGACTCGGTCCTCGACCGCCGATGAATTGCGCGGGCTGCGCGAGCGGCTCCTGTCCCTGGCCAACACCCGCGACGCATCCGGTGAGTACCTGTTTGCCGGGTACGATTCGAGCAGGCAGCCCTTCGTGGAAAACCCCGGCGGAGTGGTGTTCCGTGGCGATGAAGGCGGGCGCGAACTCGCAGTGGCCGACGGCGTGCAGGTAGCCATCAGGGCCAGCGGGCGGGAATTGTTCATGGCCGTGCCGGTCGGCAACGGCAGCTTTGCGGTCGCGGCCGATGCCGGCAACACCGGTACCGCAGTGCTCAACAGCAGCAGTACCGGCTCCGATTACCAGCGGGATACCTATACGCTGACTTTCACTCAGGCGACGCCGGCAGATCCACTGACTTACAGCGTCGTCGACGGTGCCGGCAGCACGGTAGCCTCGGGCAACTACACGGCGTCATCGGAAATTGCCTTCAACGGTGCGCGCCTCAGCTTTACCGGGCAGCCGGCTGACGGAGACAGCTTTAGCGTGGGCCCGGCCTCCCGCGAGAGCATTTTCGCCGCCCTGGACGGGGTGATCGCCGGTCTCGAAGGGGTGGCGGATACGCCGGCTTCGCGGGCTTCGCTGAATACTCTGCTGGCCGGTGGACTGGGTACGGTGGACGGGGCGCTAGGCAACTTCCTGGAGCGGCAGACCGACCTGGGCAGTCGCATGGCCCAGGTGGAGTCGGTGGCCGCGAGTAATGAGTCTTTTGCCCTGGGGCTGCAGACCACCCTCTCTGAAGTGCGCGATCTCGACTACGCCGAGGCAATCAGCCGCTTGCAGCAGCAGTTGACGACCCTTGAGGCAGCCCAGCGCAGCTATGTGGCGCTACAGGGGCTTTCGCTTTTCGACTACCTCTGACACTCCTCTCCCTTCGGCACACGGGTTTTTGCTGCGCGGTGCCCACCGCGCCGTGGCGCCCCTGCCGCGCGCGCCCTGGTGGCTGAAAATTTTTCTAAAGTTCTGTTCGCACTGGTCGCTAACACTGATGGAACAGTTGGCAGGGCACGGCCCCGCCGGGAACAGCCCGCCCGGGCGACCCGCCTGATGGCGCGACACAGAAGGACGAAGAGACCATGCCACAGATCATCAACACCAACATTCTCTCGCTCACCGCACAGCGGAATCTGAATAGCACACAGAATGATGTCGCCACCGCGCTGCAGCGCCTGTCCTCCGGCCTGCGTATCAACAGCGCCAAGGACGACGCGGCCGGCCTGGCCATCTCCGAGCGCTTCACCGCGCAGATTCGCGGCCTGAACCAGGCTGTGCGCAATGCCAATGACGGCATCTCCCTGGCCCAGACCGGCGAGGGCGCCCTGGCCGAGGTGACCAACAACCTGCAGCGCATCCGCGAGCTGGCGGTACAGTCGGCCAACGCCACCAACAACAGCTCCGACCGCGCGGCCCTGGATGCCGAAGCGCAGCAGCTGATCGCGGAGATCGACCGCGTCGCGACCCAGACCAACTTCAACGGCGTCAAGCTGCTGGACGGCAGCTTCTCTTCCCAGCAGTTCCAGGTCGGCGCCAATGTCGGCGATACCATCAACCTGAGCGCCGTAGTGAATGCCACGGCGCTGGGGCTGGGGCTGGATACCGGTGGCTCCAATACCGTGAGCCAGTCTGTCACGGGTGCCACCAGCGCGCTGTCTGCTGGTGACCTGACCTTGAACGGCACCGATGTCGGGTCTGCCGCCGCTGGTGTGACGGCCCTGGCTACCGCCATCAACGACGCCAGCGTGAGTGGTGTCAGTGCCACGGCGACCAGTGGCAGCTATACGGTGGATTACTCTGATACGCGCGTTCTTGCCGATGGCTCAACCAGTGGCAGCGAAGACACGCTCACCTTTGACATTGTGACCGAAGCAGGAACCGATACGATTACCATCACCGCAGGTGCGGATGATGACGAAGTGACACTCACCGAGTTGGTAAGTGCGATCAATGCCAGCGGGGCCACTGCCAACACCGGCGTAACGGCCTCTGAATCGGGTACCGACCTTGTTCTTACCGACGCAACGGGTTCCAGCGTAACAGTCAACAATTTCGCTGTGTCTGCAGGCGGCTCAGGGGATAGCGGCTCCGCGACACTTGAAGGCGGTAGTTCTGTCGAGGGTGGGCTGACACTCACTTCGACTGAGGACCTGACCATTGCCGGCAACAACGTTGCTGCGGCTGGCCTGACCGCCGGCAGCTTCTTCGCCACCAGCAACATCAACCTGCTGAGCGTGGGTAACTCCAATACTGCCATTACCACCATTGACGCCGCGCTGACCTCGATCAACGCCGCGCGCGCCGACCTGGGTGCGGTACAGAACCGCTTCGAGTCGGTGGTGGCGTCCCTGCAGACCCAGGCGGAAAACCTGGACGCCTCGCGCTCGCGGATCCGCGATGCCGACTTCGCGGCCGAGACCGCGGCGCTGACCCGTGCCCAGATCCTGCAGCAGGCGGGTATCTCGGTACTGGCCCAGGCCAATGCTCAGCCCCAGAGTGTGCTGGCGCTGCTGCAGTAAGCGCAACCGGTCGGTTGGAGTCAGGGCTCGCGTGACTGACTCCAGCCCCCGCTGACGAGACAACGAGCGATGGCAAGCCCTGTCAACAACTCGAACAGCCCCCAGAGTGTCGCCCCCTTGCCCCGGCGCGAACCCGCACAGGCCGCGCCGGCGCGGCAAGCCGAGGCCGAGGGCGGCAAAGTGCTGCCGGCTGCCGCGCAGGAAACCGGTGCCGCCGCGCCCCCGGCCTCTGCACAGCTGGAGCAGGCGGTAGTCACCCTGGAAACCTACTTCCAGAGTGTCAGCCGTTCCCTGAGGATCTCCGTCGACGACGAAGCGGGCACCACCGTAATTACCGTAGTGGACCAGGCCACCGATGAAGTCGTGCGTCAGATACCCAGCGAGGAAGTGCTGGCCCTGGCCCGTTTCATGGCAGAGCAGCTGGCCTCCCTTGAGGGTGAGTCGACCCGCGGACTGTTGTTCGACGGTCAGGGCTGACTGGCTCGTGGCCTGCATCGCGCTGGCTCCGGCGTGGCCTCCTTCTTGTTGGCACCACATTTGCTTGATTCGCATCTCGATAGGCTCCACTGGCGCGAGGTGAAGATCTGACATGGTATCTGTGACCGGAATTGGCTCAGGGCTGGATATCGACAGCCTGGTGTCTCAGTTGGTGGCGGCGGAGCGGGCGCCGCAGGAGAATCGCCTGTTGCGGCGCGAGGCCGCGGTGACCAGTGAGCTGTCGGCGTTTGGTGCCCTGAAGGGCGCGCTGGGCTCTGTGCAAGGTGCACTGGAAGCCCTGACCCAGCCAGCGACATTTGTCGGTCGCAGCGTAAAATCCAGTGACTCGGCAGCAGTTGCCGCCACGGTCAGCGCAGAAGCGGCCCCGGGCAGTTATCGCGTCACGGTGGCGAATCTTGCCAGCGCCCAGTCCCTGGCCTCGGAGGCTTTTGCAGACAGCGACGCCCCGGTCGGCGAGGGGCAACTGACCTTTCGTTTCGGCAGTCTGGTGACCAGTGGCAGCGGCGCGGCGCAGAGCGTGGACAGTTTTTCACCGGATGCAGCGCGCGACCCGCTTACCCTGACTGTCGATAGCAGCAACAACAGCCTCGCCGGTATCCGCGATGCCATCAATGCCCTAGAGGCCGGGGTCACGGCGACGATCGTCAACGATGCCGGTGGGGCGCGCCTGCTCTTCAGCAGTGATGATACCGGTGTCGGCAACGGCTTCGTGGTCGAAGTCAGTGACTCGGGGGATGGCCAGAACGGCGATTCGTCCGGCCTGTCCCGGCTTGCTTTCAACACCGCTGCCAGCAACCTGGAGCAGACCGTAGCCGGTGATGACGCGCGTTTTACGCTCAATGGGCTGTCCCTGAGCAGCGCCGGCAACCAGGTGAACAACGTGGTGGACGGCTTGAGCCTGCAGCTGAAGTCCGAGGTGGCAACACCGGTCACGGTGGATGTCAGCCGCAATCGCGCCGCCGTGACCCAGGCCATTGACCGCTTCGTCAACGCCTACAACCAGTTTGTCGGCGTTGCGGGTAACCTGACCCGATACGACCCGGAGAGTGGCCGGGCCGGTGCCCTGCAGGGTGATTTCTCGGCGCGGGCTGTCACCAGCCAGTTGCGCAGCGCTCTGCAGCGCGAGGTGGGGCTCACCGGGGAGGGGGTCAATTCGCTGCTCGAGCTGGGTATTCAGACCGCGGTTGACGGTACGCTGTCGGTCGATCGCGAACAACTGAACCGTGTGCTGGATGCCGAGCCGACGCGAGTGGCAAATCTGTTCTCCGACAGTAATCAGGGATTGGCGCCTGCCCTGGACCAACTGGTGGCCGGCTTTCTCGGTGATACCGGGTTGCTGACGACCCGCACCGACAGTCTCAGTCAGCGCATCCAGTCCATCGAAGCCGGTCGCGAAAGCCTCAACCGGCGCATGGAGTCGGTGGAGCAGCGTTACTTGCGCCAGTTCAACGCACTGGACTCCCTGCTCGCGGAATTGCAGTCCACGGGTGATTTTCTGAATCGTCAGCTGGCCAGCATCCCGCTGCCCGGCAACTCTTCCAACAACTAGGATTTTCCGATGAATGCACAACAGGCTCTCAGCGCATACCAGTCGGTGGGCACCCAGACCAGCGTCGTCGACGCCTCGCCAGCGCAACTCATCACACTGTTGATGGAGGGCGCCATGGATCGTCTGGCCAGTGCCAGGGGTGCCATGAGTCGCGGCGAGCGCGCGCGCCAGGGCGAGTTGATCGGCAAGACGATATCGATTGTCGACAACCTGCGTGCGTGCCTGGACCACGGTCAGGGGGGCGAGCTGGCAGGTAACCTGGAGAACCTGTATGTCTACATGACCCAGCGTCTGGTCGAGGCCAACAGTGCCTCGGATCCCGAAGTGCTGGAGGAGGTACGGGACCTGCTGGCCACCTTGCACCAGGGTTGGATTCAGCTGCCCGGGGCCGCGCGCTGATTTCGGGCATGCTGATTCCTTTTCCAGGCACTGCGTCGGATCAGGATGGTGATGTCGCGGCAGGCGGCTGTCATGCCCTGGCCCGGGCGCTGGAGTTGAGCCGGCACATGCTGTCCCTGGCGCACGAGGGTGACTGGGATGCCGTGGCTCGCTGTGAGTCGCAGCGCCGAAGTTACCTCGCGGTCGCCCTCGACGCGGGGCATGACACCCGCCACGGTGAGCTGATTGCGGATGCGCTGGCGGCGATTCTGCAGTTGAATGAAGAGCTGGTCAGCCTGCTGGGCGAGGCCCGTTTGCAGCTGAGCCGGGCTGGCAGCCAGCAGCGGCGCTCGCTGCGGGCGGTGGACACCTACGCCGCCAACGCCACACCATCGCGTTGACCGGCTTCCGGGCGTCAAGGAGTTGACGCCCCGCCGATGACTGGGCATGCTTGTCCGCCTCCACTGGCTGTCAAGGATGACGGGTACACTGCCGCTATGCCCTCTTCAAGGTTTTCCCGATCAACGCCTCCGCAAGCCGAGTCCCGTATCTCTGCCTTTGTTGGTCAGAGCGCAAGCGCAGCCGCGGTGCGTCGCCTGGTGAAGAAAGTCGCGACGAGCGAGACCTCGGTACTGATTCTCGGGGAGTCGGGGACCGGCAAGGAGATCGTGGCCAGGGAGTTGCACTTGCGGTCTCATCGCTGTGACGGACCTTTTGTTCCGGTCAACTGCGGCGCCATTCCCGCCGACCTGCTGGAGTCCGAGCTCTTTGGTCACGAGAAGGGTGCCTTTACCGGGGCGCTCAGCGCCCGACAGGGGCGCTTCGAGCTGGCGGAAGGGGGCACCCTGTTTCTCGACGAAATTGGCGACATGCCCTTGCCCATGCAGGTCAAGCTCCTGCGGGTTCTGCAGGAGCGCTGTTTCGAGCGAGTCGGCAGCGCAGTGACCCGGCACAGTAACGTGCGCATCGTTGCGGCCACCCACCAGGACCTCGAGACCCGGGTTGAGGATGGTCGCTTTCGGGCGGACCTGTATTACCGCCTGGCGGTATTTCCCATCGATATCCCCCCGCTGCGCGAGCGGCGCGATGACATTCCATTGCTGATTGAGCACTTCTGCGACAAGTTGCCCGAGTCGGGGCTGCAGCCGGTGCACTTCGATCAGGCGGCGCGGCGGGCGCTCCAGGCCTACAACTGGCCGGGCAATGTCCGCGAGCTGGCCAACCTGGTCGAGCGCATGGCGATTCTGCACGAGGATGGCGGCGTCGGGCTGGCACAGCTGCCTGCCCGGCTGCTGGAGGGGCTGCCCGATGGCAGCCTGGAGGCACTGGAGGTGGCAAGTGTCGACAGCGGCGGCCCGGTTCGGTCGCGTCTGACGGACACTGCGACGGAGGCATCGCTGGGCCAGGTCGACGACCTCAAGGCCTACCTGGCCGACGTTGAGCAAAGTCTGTTGCTGCAGGCCCTGCAGGAAAGTGACTGGGTGGTTGCCCAGGCCGCGAAGCGCCTCAACCTGCGCCGGACCACCATGGTGGAGAAGATGCGCAAGCTCGGCATCAGTCGCGCCGAGGCGGTGTCAGAATCCTGACGCTGGTCGCCCCCCTGTCTCTACAGATCACTGTTTTTATTGAATAAACGTTCCTTGGCACAGAGCGTGCTAGCAAGCACTTGCCGGTTATTGATTGCCAGGGAATTGTTTCATGCAGAGAGCCAGCGCTCAGCCCAGCGACCATGTGGAAGCCGCCTTCCGCAGTCTGGAGCGCGTATCCCGGGAGCTCGATGCCTCCTACCGCAGCCTGGAGACCCGGGTGGCCCGCCTCAACGAGGAGCTCGCGGCCAGTCGCTCCGCGCGCATGCGCGAGCTGGCGGAAAAGGAGCGCCTGCTGGAACGCCTGTCCAGCCTGATGGCGGTATTGCCCGGTGGGGTCTTGCTGGTGGATGAGGCTGGTATCGTCCGTGACATCAACCCCCAGGCCCGGGGGATATATGGCGACCCTCTGGTCGGCGAGCCCTGGGCGGAGGTCGCGGAGCGCACGCCGCTGCCGGCACCGGACAGACGCGAGCGTCGCGTTTCGGTGGCGAGCCGTCACCTCGACAGTACCGGGGAGCAGGTCGTACTGGTCACCGATACCACCGAGCTGCATGCCTTGCAGTCCCAGCTGGGGCGCGAACAGCGTCTTCGCGCCCTGGGGGAAATGGCTGCCAGGATGACCCATGAGATTCGCACACCATTGGCCTCCGTCACCCTATACCTGTCGCAACTCCGTCACCCGGATGCTCCCGCATCACGCCGGGCGGAGGTCTGTGACAAATTGACTCAACGGCTGGCCCAGATGGAGAACCTGATCGACAGTGTTCTGGGGTTTGTGCGCGGAGACGACATTCCGGCAGTACCGGTGTGTCTGCAGGATGTGTTGCGTCAGTTTGAGGAGATCATGCAGCCGCGACTGGCGTCCTCCGCGGTGACCCTGAGCATGACGCCACTCGACCGCAGTCTGGTCGTTCGCGGGGTGCTCGACGACCTGGTGGCGGTGCTCTGTAACCTGGTGGGCAACGCCCTGGATGCCGCCTCGGGTCAGCCGCTGGTAGTGGATGTCCGGGTAGCTGCGATCAGTCCGGATTGGGTGGAAGTGCGGGTAAGCGACGACGGCCCGGGTATCGACCCGGCGATTGTCGAACGCCTCTTCGACCCCTTTTTTACTACCCGGGCACGTGGTGTGGGGCTGGGTCTGGCGGTGGTCGACAGGGTGGTGACCGCCACCGGGGGTGAGGTACACGCAGTGCCTGGGCGGACCCGCGGCGCCGAGTTCGTGATCACGCTACCGCTGCTGAACTACGACGGGGAATCTTGATGCAACATCGTCTGAGCGTACTGATCGTGGAGGATGACGCCACGCTGCGCGAGGCACTGTGTGACACGGTCAGGCTGGCTGGTGACCAGGTGCTGGAGGCTGCCGACGGGGAACAGGCCCTGCGCGTGCTCGCCACAGCTGAACCGGACCTGGTGATTACCGATGTGCAGATGGACCGCATGGGCGGCGCAGCCCTCCTGCGCCATCTGCGCCGCGACCGTCCGGAACTGCCGGTGGTCATGATTACTGCCCACGGCAGCGTCCGTCAGGCAGTCGAGGCGATGCAGGAAGGGGCCAGTGACTACCTTCTGAAACCCTTCGAGGCCGAGGTGCTGCTGTCCCTGCTGGAGCGTTTCCGGCTGCCTTCGCCCTCTGTCGAGGGAATGGTCGCGGAGTCACCGGCGATGCTGAAAATCTGCCAGCTGCTGACCCGGGTCGCCTGCAGCGATGCGACCGTTCTTCTCAGCGGCGAGTCCGGTGTCGGCAAGGAAGTGGTAGCGCGTTACCTGCACCGCTGCTCGGATCGCGCTGATGGTCCATTCGTTGCCATCAACTGCGCAGCGATTCCCGAGAACATGCTCGAGGCCATGTTGTTCGGCTATGAAAAGGGTGCCTACACCGGCGCCCACCAGGCCCGCCCCGGCAAGTTCGAGACAGCCGATGGCGGCACATTGCTGCTGGATGAGATTTCGGAAATGGATCTTGGCCTGCAGGCAAAATTGCTGCGGGTGCTGCAGGAGCGCGAAGTCGAGCGCCTGGGGGGAAATACCCCCATTCCGCTGGATGTGCGGGTGGTGGCAACCACCAACCGGGACCTGGGAGCAGCTGTGGCGGCCGGCGAGTTCCGCGAGGACCTCTACTACCGGTTGAACGTGATACCGGTCCAGGTGCCCCCCCTGCGCGATCGCGCGGAAGACATTCCGGCGCTGGCGCGAACCTTCCTGGCACGCTTCACCGCCGGGCGCCCGCTTCGCTTCTCGCCCGAAGCACTGGCCCGGCTCCAGGCGCAGCCCTGGCGGGGAAATGTCAGAGAGTTGCAGAACTGTATACAGCGTGCAGTCCTGTTGGCAGAGGGTGACCAGGTCAGCGAGGCTGTGTTGCGACAAGCCCTCGACCTGGGCGGGCTCGATACGGTCGCGCAGGCAGTGACGCCCGACTCGAAAGCCGAGCATTTGCCGAGCACCGAGGTGCCCCAGCTCGACGGTCGTCTCAAGGCGCACGAGCGGGAGATGATCGTATCCGTGCTGTCAGCCGTGAATGGCAGCCGCAAGAAGGCCGCCGAGCAGCTGGGCATCAGCCCGCGGACGTTGCGCTACAAGCTGGCGCGATTACGCGAAATGGGGCATGCCGTTTAACTTTAGGGTAGGAGTAGATGATGAGTGATGTCGCGATCAATCAGGTGCTGGCGCAGATGCGCTCGATGGCTGCCCGCGCTAGCGCCCCTGGTGAAGGAGAGACCGCGGCCGGCCCCTCGGCAACAGGCGAGGACTTCTCCTCACTGATGCGCCAGTCCCTCGACGAAGTGAACCAGGCCATGCAGGAATCCCGCAGCATGGCGGACGCCTATGAGTCGGGAAGCAGCGAGGTCTCTCTGACCGAGCTGATGGTTAGCGCCCAGCGCGCCAGCCTTGAGTTCCAGGCCCTGACCCAAGTCCGCAACAAGCTGCTGGACGCCTATCAGGAAGTCATGCGGATGCAAGTTTGACCGGCCGCGACATGCAATCAATGAGGAAATCCCGTGGCCGTGCTCGATAGTCCACTGTCCACCCGCCTGGCGGCCTTCAGCAATCAGCCGGGTACCCGGCAGCTGGCGTTGCTGCTGGGGCTGGCTGCGAGTATTGCGGTGGGGTTTGGTCTCGTACAGTGGGCGAGTACCCCGGCCTACAAGCCCTTGTTCGGCGCGTTGGCGGGCGAGGATACCAGCCGGGCGATTGCCAGCCTGGAGAGCCAGGGTATCGACTACCGTCTGGACAACCGCAGCGGCCTGCTGGCCGTGGCCGCCGATCAGGTGCAGCGGGCGCGGATATTGCTGGCCAGCGAAGGTCTCCCGGGGAATGCAGCGAGCGGCTTCGAGAGCCTCTATCAGGAGCAGGAAATCGGCGTTAGCAGCTTCATGGAGCGGGCCCGTTTTCACCGTGCACTGGAGCGCGAGCTGGCGGCGACGATTGCCGCGCTGGACAGTGTCCGCAGCGCCAGGGTGCACCTGGCCGAGGGTCGACAGTCGGCATTCCTGCGCCAGCGAGATAACCCGGCGGCTTCGGTTGTCCTGCACCTCTATGCCGGGCAGAGTCTCTCGCGCCAGCAACTGGCGGGGGTCGTGAATCTGGTGTCCTCCAGTATGCCCAACCTGGCGCCGGAGAGTGTCGCTGTGGTCGACCAGCAGGGTCGCTTGCTGTCAGGCCAGGGTGAGGACACGGAATTTGGCTACACCCGGGAGCAATTTCAGCTGGCGGAGCTTATCGAGCAACGCTATAGCGACCGTATCTCCCGTATTCTCGAACCCATTCTTGGGCCCGGCGCGGTGCGCGCTCAGGTCTCCGCGGACATCGACTTTACCCGTGTCGAGCGCACCCGCGAGGAGTACGCGCCGGAGACCGTGGTTCGCAGTGAACAGACCAGCGAGGCAGTCACCGCCGGTGCCGCCCCCGAGGGCGGTATACCCGGCGCGCTGATGACCCAGCCACCCGCAGAGACCGAGATACTCGAGGTGGCACCCGGTACCGCAGCATCCGAGACCGCGACCGCCAACACCAATCGCTCGGTCCTGCGAAATTACGAGATTGACCGGACTATCAGCCACATTCGCGAGACGCCGGGTTCGATCCGCAAGCTGTCGGTTGCGCTGGTGGTGGACTATGCGGAGCAGACTGCGGAAGACGGCAGCGTGGCCCGGGTGCCCTTGAGCGACGAGCGCCTCGCGGAGATCTCCGAACTGGTACAGGACGCGATCGGCTTCGATGCTACGCGTGGCGATACAGTGAGTGTGATCAATGCCTCCTTCGTGCAGACGGATGCGGCACCCGAGCCCGTGGTGAGCGCGCCTTTGCTGGAGCGCCCCTGGGTGTGGGATCTGGCCCGGTGGCTGGCGGTTGCCGTGGGCCTGGTCCTGCTGATGGTGTTCGTCATTCGCCCGCTGATCCGGTTTTCCACCAGCGCACAGGCATCGTTGCCGTCTGCTGGCGGCGCCAGGGCGCTGCCTGCCGAGAACCAGTCCTCACCGGGTGGCGTGGAAGGAGAGCTGGCGGATGACCGGGTTACTCTCGGCGGGGATACGCTGGCATTGAGCCACGAGGGTTACCAGCGTCAGTTGGAAAAAGCCCGCAATGTGGTTGACGAGGAGCCGCGGCGAGCGGCACATGTGATGAAACAATGGGTAGCCGAAAATGGCTGAGGCGCAGTCGGGAACAGGCCTGAGCGGGCCGCAGCGTGCCGCTGTTTTTCTCCTCGGGGTGGGTGAAAAATCTGCCACCGAGGTCATGCGTTACATGGAGCCGCGCGAGGTGCAGTTAATCGGAGAGGCGATGAACTCCCTGACGTCACTGACCAATGCCCAGGTCGAGAGCGTGATGAAAGAATTTCACCGTCAGGCGGCCAACCTCAACCCCCTGGGACTGGGAGCCACAGAGTTTACCCGCCGGGTTCTGACCCATGCCCTGGGGGAGAGCCGCGCTCGCTCAATGCTCTCCAAGTTCATGCCGGGGGATGTCATCAGTACGGGACTGGATGCGCTGCGCTGGATGGAGTCGTCGGCGGTGGCCGACCTGGTTCGCGACGAGCACCCCCAGATCATTGCCACGGTTCTCTCCACGCTCGAAGATGATCATGCCGCCCAGGTTCTGCGCCAGCTGCCTGCCGAGCTACGCCAGGAGATATTGTTTCGCATAGCCAGACTGGAGCAGATTGATCCCGCCGCTCTGGAAGAACTGGACGGCATTCTGGAGTCTCAGCTGGGCAAGCGGCAGGCCTCCCCGGCGCGGCCGGTGGACGGCAAGGGCAGCGCGGCAGCGATCCTCAATCGCCTCGACAACCAGCTCGAAAGCGAGCTGCTGGATGCCCTGAAACAGCGCGATGAAGCACTCGGCAGCAAAGTGGCTGAGTTGATGTTCGTGTTTGAAGACCTGCTGGCCATGGATGATCGCAGCATGCAGCGGCTGATTCGCGAAATTGCCGTGGATGGTCTGGTTATTGCCCTGAAGGGGGTCGACGAGGCGGTGCGTCAGAAATTCTTCGCCAACATGTCCGCGCGAGCAGCGGATATGCTGCGAGAGGACATCGAGGCCAAGGGCCCCGTGCGGCTGGCGGAGGTGGAATCGCACCAGCGGGAAATTCTGGAAACCGCGCGGCGCCTGGCCGACGAGGGTGAAATCATGCTGGGCAGCGGGGATGAAGGCTTTGTCTGAGCCTCGTGCCGCCTGGCATCCACCGCGACTGGACGGGAAGCCGCCAGAGGCGGTTGAGCCTCCGCTCAATCAGGATGCGGATACACGTCTGCAGCGCCTGCATGAGGCCGCCTGGGATGAAGGTTATGCCGATGGACTGCGGGAGGGGCGCGAGGCGGGTCTGCAGCAGGCTGCGGAGCTGGTGACGCAGTTGCAGGGGCTTTGGTCGAGCATGGCGGCGCCCTACCAGGGCCAGACTGCGCGTCTGGCGGCAGAGCTCGATGCCCTGGTGCGGGCCCTGGTGACTGCAGTGGTGCGGGCCGAGTCCTGCAGTAACCCGCGGCTGATTGATGCCGTGGTGCCAGAAGTTCTGGAACAGCTGGAAGGCAGCAGCGGTGAGGTGGAGGTCTTTCTCAACCCCGAGGATCGCGCCAGGGTCGCGGACTTGCTGACCGCCCGTTCACCCCGGGTGCATTTGCGGGACGATCCCGCGATCACCCGCGGTGGCTGCCGGGTGGACGCACCGGGCTGGTTTCTCGATGCCACACTGGAGCAGCGACTGGCGGACACCCTGGCAGCGGTGGTTGATGTCGAGAGTGAGACGAGCTCCGGGGGGACGCTGTGAATGACGCCAACGCGCTGAGGTCGGCGCGGATGACGGCCCTGCTGGAGCGGCTGCAGGGCCACCGGTCGCGGGTGGTGCAGGCGCCGATCGTGCGGGAAGGGCGGATCGTTCAAATGGTCGGCATGCGCCTGGAGGCGGAGGGTTGCCGTGCACCCATCGGCAGTCGCTGCCGCATTGCCGCGGAAGATGGCCGGACGGTCGAGGCGGAAGTCATCGGCTTTGCCGGCAGCCGCCTGATTCTGACCCCCGAAGGCGGGACGCAGGGCATCATGCCCGGGGCTTCGGTGCAGCCCTTGGGTTTCAGCCATCGCGTGGCGGTAGACGATGCCCTGCTCGGTCGCGTGATGGACGGGGCGGGCCACCTTATCGATGGCGGTTCGCCGCTGCATTTCTCCACCTACCGCGCCCTGCGGGGCGATGCCATCAACCCCATGTTGCGGGAGCCTATCCGGGAGCCCCTCGATGTCGGCGTGCGGGCGATCAACGCGCTGTGCACTGTCGGGCGCGGTCAGCGCATGGGCTTGTTTGCGGGGAGTGGCGTGGGAAAGAGTACCCTGCTGGGCATGATGACGCGTCACTGTGCTGCGGATGTCATCGTAGTCGGCCTGATTGGCGAGCGCGGCCGCGAAGTGCGTGAATTTATCGAGGATGTCCTCGGTTTCGAGGGGCGGGCCCGGGCTGTCATTGTCGCAACGCCCGCGGACGATCCGCCGTTGATGCGCTTGCACGGTGCCTGGCGGGCCACGGCGATTGCCGAGCACTTCCGCCAGCAGGGGCGCAGCGTCCTGCTGCTGATGGACTCCCTCACGCGCTTTGCCCAGGCGCAGCGCGAGATCGGACTGGCCGCCGGCGAGCCGCCGGTATCCCGGGGCTATCCCCCCTCGGTTTTCTCCCTGCTTCCCGCTCTGGTAGAGCGGGCCGGGAATGTCGGCAGCGGCTCCCTGACGGCGTTTTACACCGTCCTGGTCGAGGGGGATGACCTGGAAGATCCCATCGCTGATGCTGCCCGGGCTGTGCTCGATGGACACCTGGTCCTGTCACGCAGGATTGCTGACAGCGGCCTGTTCCCCGCGATCGATATCGAGGCCTCCATCAGCCGCAACATGCCGGCGGTGGTGGACCCGGCCCAGCTCGAGCTGGTTCGACGTATCGTGGGTCTCTACGCCAGTTACCAGGCCAACCGTGATTTGCTGGCCATCGGCGCTTACAAGGCAGGTAGTGATCCGGCGCTGGATCGGGCTATCGCCGCGATTGAGCCCATCCGTGAGTTTGTGCGGCAGGATCGCCTGCAGCAAGTAGACATGGTGCAGAGCCTGCAGGGGCTCCTGCAGTTGGCCGGGAAAGCCGGACTGGAGGCCGGCCGGTGAGTGGAGGTCGGGTAACACGTTATACGCGTCTCGCGGAGCTGGCATCAGGCGAGCGCGACCAGGCTGCCGAGCGTCTGCGCGCTGATCAGGCCCGGCAGGGTGCCGCGGAGTCGCAACTCCGGCAGCTGCTCGCGTTTCGGGAGGAATACGAACAGCGGCTGACCCGGGACTCCCACGCGGGCATCTCCGCCGTCCAGCTGCGTGAGTTCCGGCGCTTCCTCGGATCACTCACCGCGGCGATCCAGCAGCAGGAGGGACTGGTCGAGCAGGCTGACCTGGCACTGTCGACTCGACGCCAGGAACTCCAGGATCATCACCGCAAGCAGGATCGCATCGATGGTCTGGTGCAGCGTCTGCGGCAGGACGAAATACGCGAGCGGGAAAAGCGCGACCAGCGCATGGCCGATGAGCGCTTCGCCGTGCAAGGACCGCAGGTGAAGCCGCGCGGCTGAGGTGACCAGTGCCGGCTGGCACCGGTGGTGCGGGGTTGGCGCAGATCTTGCTGTCTGTCCTCTATGCAAAGCCTGCTGCTCATGTCCTCCACGATAGCGCCGCCCTCTACAGGTGGTGAGGGCGGCCGCTTGTCGCGCGAAACCCCCGGAGCTGCTTCGGGGCAGCTGCCCTTTGCCGAGCTTCTCTCTCGTGCCCACTCGCCGGTATTGCCCGCTGGCCCGCCAGCCGCAGGAGACGTCACCAGCGCGCCTCCCGGCAAGGCCTTGCCTGCGACGGGGCAAATATTGCCGCCTGCTACCGCGGGGCACATGCCGGCGGTGACGCAGGTCCCGGAAAGCCCGCACACCGGCCCGGTAGCTCCAGATACCGCGGAGGTCGAGACACCTGCAGTCGGTGACCTGGACAGTCTGCTGGAGATGAGCGCGGCTCTGCTGGCGGCGCCGCAGCCTATGGCCGGCCAGTCGGATGCCAAGGTGCTGAGTGAGGCCTCGCGCGGGCGTCTTCAGCAATCGTCCGCGCGCGTGGGCGGGCTTGCGGGGGACGGGTTGCCGGCGCCCATGGAGGCACTGTCCATCGCCTCACCGGCACTACCGCCCGCAGGCCTCGTGACAGGGGAGCCGGCCCTGATACGGAACAAGCTGGGCGCAGCCACTGCGGCGGCGCGGTCGCCGGCCGTTACTGGCGAGCCCCCTGGGCTGGAGTCCGAGGGCACTCGTCTGCCGGAGCAGCTGGATATCCCGGTGCGTGCTAGCCATGCCTTGGCACGTGCCGATCTGCCATCCGAGCTCTCGGCACTGGATAACCTGTCTCGTCTGGCAGCTCTGCAGGGCACAGTAACCGAGCCGGGGGCGCAGCCCGCGCCGCTCCTCGCGGAGGCGACACCGCTCACCACGAGTACCGCGAAAGCTGCTGTGGCGGGATACCCTCACGTGGGGCTGGAACCCGGCAGCGAGGAGTTCCCCGGGGAAATTGTCCTGCAGGTACGAACCGCCGCGCGTGCCAGTGGTGGCTTGCACGAAGCCACACTGCAGTTGCATCCCGCTGAGCTGGGTCGCCTGCAGGTCACCATCAATGCCGAGGGCGACCAGGCGCGCGTGGTGTTTACTGCTGATAATCCGTTGGCGAAAGATGCCATTGAAGCCTCCCTGCCTCGCTTGCGCGACCTGCTGGCCCAGGATGGACTGCAGCTGGTTCAGGCGGAGGTTGGTCACCAGGGGCAATCGAGTGGTCGCGACCCCGACACGGCGCCGGCGCTGGCCGCGAATATCCCCTTCGAGAGCAGCACAGAGCAAGCGGCCGAGCCGATGGGTGAAACCCGGGTGGCAGCAACACGGCTGCTCGATTACTACGCTTGAGCTGTCCGTCAAAATCCTGACGAAACCGCATCACACCGCGCTCATCTCGCTGAAAATAAAGCCTTTTTTGATCTGGCATGAGGCTTGCTAAAGCCTCTGTGCCGGGCGGCTTTGCTGTCTGAATGCGCCTTGAACCATGGGGAATCGACGATATGGCTGGAAACGACAAGGACCTGAATCTGCGTGGCGGCGAAAATGCCGGAGCAGCGTCCCCCAAAGGACGCAAGCTCTTGTGGGTTGTGCTGGCCCTGGTTGTTCTCGGCGGCGCTGGCGTGGCCTGGTGGTTCCTTGTCGCGAATGAAGCGGACAGCGCGCAGAACGCGCCCGATGCCAAGGCTCCCGTTGCCGAAGCGCAGGAACCGCCGGAGTCACACTATCTTGCCATGCAGCAGCTGCTGGTCAATTTCGACTACCAGGGGTCCATGCGCTATGTGCAGACCGAGATGCAGCTCATGGCTCACGATGAAAGCGTGCTCGAGGCGGCAGCACACAACATGCCGGCACTGCGCAACCGCCTGATCATGCTGCTGAGTGATCAGGACTTTGCCGCGCTGCGCACGGTGGAGGGCAAGGAAGCGCTGCGGCAGGCGGTCAGACAGGCGCTCAACCAGGAGCTCGCAGAGCGCGGGTCTGGTGCTATCGACGAGGTGTATTTCACCTCTTTTGTGCTGCAGTAGGGCGGGAACGGACTGTGACTGAGAGCGTTCTCTCCGACAGCGAACTTGCCGCTCTGTCCGCGGTAGCCGAGCAGTTTGAAGAGCCGCCGGGTCACCACGGTGACTACGGAGTTTTTGATTTTGCCGCCCGCGAGGCGGGAGTTTTGCGCCAGATGTCGCTCCTGCCAGCGATGCACCAGCGGCATGCCGAGCAACTGGGAGTCTCCCTGGCCGAAGCCTTTGGACTGCGCTTCAGTGCCACTGCAGTCGCGCCGCGGATGATCAGTTATGGCGACCTGGTGATGTCGCTGGAAGACGATGTCGCACTGATGAGCTTCCGGCTGGGGCCTCTGCGTGGAACCAGTTACCTGGCCTGTCCGGCGAGCCTGCTCTCGGTGCTGGTCAACCAGTTCTTCGGCGGCTCCGCGGATGTGCCTACAGTGGCTCGCCGGCGCAAGAATCTGTCACCGGGGGAGCAGCGCATGGCAGTGCTCTTCGGTCAGCGCATACTGGAGTCACTGCGCGAGTCCTGGAGCGAGCGCCTGGAACTCGAACCCGCCGATCTCCTTGTACTGCCCAATATCGACAAGCTTGCTGCGGAACCCGCCGACAATCAGGCGGTGAACCTGGAGATCAACCTCACTGACAGCGGCGACTGGTCCGGAGTCCTGCGTTTGCTGATCCCCTTTCCGGCCATCGAGCCCTTCAAGCAGCGCCTGGCCAAGGCGCCCGCACGGCAGGAGCCCGCTGCGGGCGGTGCCTGGCGCGCGGCGCTGGAGGAGCACCTGCCCGCTGTTCCGCTCGGTTTGACGGCTGAGCTGATTCGCTTCGATATGACGCTGGGCGAAATACTCCGGCTGCAGCAGGGCATGACTCTGCCGTTCGAGATGCCCGACAACGTGGCGGTCTACCTGGAGGACCTGGCCGTCGGGGAGGGATCTTACGGCAGCAATAACAATCGCAAGGCAGTTCGGATTCAATCATTTGGCAGCCGCACTAGAGGCGGGGCCTGAACGGGGAACAAGCATGAACGATGTGACATCCGGCAACGGCGTCAACGGTGAAACGAGGGCCGCGGATGGGGAGCAGGAGGCCGCTGCGACTGCGTCCGTGGGCGATGGCGCCAGAACCGGCGGTGAAGTGGACCTGTCCCTGCTACTGGATGTGCCCATTACCTTATCGGTGGAGATCGGCCGTACCCGAGTGCCCATCAGCAAACTCTTGTCCCTGAGCCAGGGCTCGGTGGTGGAGCTGGATCGCGACATCAGTGCTCCCCTGGACCTGATGGTTAATGGCATGTTGATCGCCCGCGGTGAGGTGGTGGAAAGCCAGGGCAAGTTCGGTCTGCGGCTGGTGGACGTGGTCAGTCCCTCGGAGCGCCTCAAGAAATTGCAATGAGAGCTCGGTCGCCCACTCTCCTGGCACCCCTGCTGATTCTACTCAGCAGTACTGGCCATGCCGCAGACAAGGCGGTCGGCGGTTTCGCGCCGCTGATGGATGCCAGTTATACCCTGCGAGTCATCGGTTCCCTGCTGCTGGTCATCCTGTTGCTGGTTGCGGTCATGGCGCTGCTGCGACGCTTCAGCGGTGGCGGTGTGGGGCGCGTGGGCCTGTTGCGCGTGCGCGCCTCGATCAGTCTTGGGGGGCGGGAGAAGGCGGTGCTGGTGCAGGTGGGCGAAGAGCTCCTGCTGCTGGGTGTCAGCCCCGGTGGGGTCAGGCTACTTCATCGTCTGGACGGGGAGCCCAATGTTGAGACTGCCAGCCGCGGTGATTTTCGCGATGAATTGCGCAAACTGCTGGGTGGAGGTAGCGAATGAGCGTGCGCGTCCTGCTGGCCGCCGTGATGACGCTGATGCTCTGGCCCGAGCTGGCGCTGGCGCAGGCGTCGATTCCCTTGCTCGAGGTGCAGCCACTGCCTGGCGGTGGCAGTACCTACTCTCTGGGTATACAGATTCTCATTGTGATGACCCTGCTCACGCTGCTCCCCGCGGCGTTGATCACGATGACCTCCTTTACCCGAATCCTGATCGTGCTGGCCATCCTGCGCCAGGCCCTTGGCACCGCTCAGACCCCTTCCAATCAGATCATCCTGGGCCTGGCCTTGTTTCTCAGCCTGTTCATTATGGCCCCGGTGCTGGAACAGGCCCACCAGCAGGCTCTGGTACCCCTTCTGAACGAGGAAATCGCCTTCGAGGAGGCGCTCTCCGTTGCGCAGGGGCCGCTGCGGGAGTTCATGTTTGGCCAGACCCGCGAAAACGACCTGCTGTTGTTTGCTCAGCTTGGCGGTTACGAACCCTTCGCTTCACGGGACGAAGTCCCCCTCGTCGTGTTGCTGCCATCTTTCCTGACCAGTGAGTTGAAAACCGCATTCCAGATCGGCTTTCTGCTATTTGTGCCCTTCCTGGTCATCGACCTGGTGGTGGCCTCGGTCCTGATGTCGATGGGGATGATGATGCTGTCCCCCATGCTGATTTCACTGCCCTTCAAGCTGATGTTGTTCGTGCTGGTAGACGGCTGGTCGTTGGTGGCCACGACACTGGTCTCCAGTTTCACGGTCTAGCGGGGGAAAGATGACGCCGGAAGAAGTCCTCGATGTGGGTATGCAGGCACTCTGGGTGTCGGTTTTGCTGGCCGGCCCGTTGCTGGGTACTGCACTGGCCGTGGGGCTGGTGGTGGGGATCTTCCAGGCCGCCACGCAGATTCAGGAAATGACCCTCAGCTTTATCCCGAAACTGCTGGCGGTAATCATCACCCTCTTTGTTGCAGGCAGTTGGATGCTGCAGGTGATCGTGGGCTTTACCCAGCGCCTTTATACGGCGATTCCGGGTCTGCTGGGATGATCGCCGCCTCCGAGCTGCTCGATAGCCTGCCGTATTATCTGTGGCCATTTTTACGGGTGTCGGCGCTGTTTCTTGTGGCGCCGGTATTCAGTGCCACCAATATTCCTGTGCGGGTGCGCGTCATTCTCGGGCTGGCTGTGGCCGCGCTCCTGGCGCCGCTGGTCGCCGGGGAGGTGGCGGTGGACACGCTTAGTGCCAGCGGGCTGTTGCTGGCCGCGCGTGAGATCATCATCGGGGTGATGATGGGGTTTGTTGTGCAGCTCGCCTTTGCTGCGGTAATTGTCGCGGGTGAGACACTGGCAATGTCCATGGGGCTCGGGTTTGCTCTCTCGGTGGACCCGCAGAATGGCATTCAGGTGCCTGTCGTCAGTCAGCTGAATGTTATTCTCGCTACTCTCCTGTTCCTGGCGGTAGATGGCCATCTGCTTTTGCTGGGTGCGCTGGCGGATAGCTTTCAGCTGCTGCCGCTGCAGCCCGTAGGCCTGGAGGCGGGGCTGTTTCTGGATGTGTTCCAGTTGGCTGCCCAGGTGTTTGCCACCGCGGTTGCACTTGCTCTGCCTGCGCTCACCGCAGTGTTGATGACCAACATCGCCTTTGGCGTCATTACTCGCGCGGCGCCTCAACTGAACATTTTTGCGGTTGGCTTTCCAGTGACCATCGCGGTCGGCCTGGTATTCATGATGCTGGCGCTTCCCGCCTTCCTGGATCGTTTTGGCGGTGCCTTGTCGCTGGCGATCAAGCAGTCGGTGGGGCTGTTCTGATGGCAGAGGAGCAGCCGGGTCAGGAACGCACAGAGGAGCCTACCCAAAGGCGGCTTGACCAGGCCCGGGAAAAGGGCCAGGTTCCGCGCTCGCGGGAATTGAATACGCTGCTTTCCCTCCTCCTCAGTGCAATTGCCTTGCTCGCCCTGGGCCCCGTGTGGCTGCTCGACCTGCAACACTTGCTGCAGGCGGGTTTGCGGGTTGAGCCGGCACGTCTCGGCGAAGGTGCTGTCATGACCGAGCATCTGGCCGCGGCGGTGCTGCAGGCCCTGCTAGCCCTGGGTCCGTTGCTGCTGATTGCCATTGTCACAGCCTTTCTCGGTCCACTGCTGATGGGCGGCTGGTCGTTCAGTACCCAGGCGGCAGCTTTTGACCTCGGCAAGGTCAATCCGGTGAAAGGGCTGGCGCGGGTATTTTCCATCAAGGGGCTGATGGAGCTGCTCAAGGCGCTCGCCAAGTTCCTGCTGTTGAGCGGCGTGACACTCCTGCTCTTCTATATGTTCCACACCGATATGCTGGTATTGTCGCAATTCGCCATCGACGAAGCAATGCGACGCGCCGCTTCGCTCATGCTGTGGGGTTTCCTGGCCCTCAGTGGCGCGATGCTGTTGGTGGCCGCCATCGATGTGCCCTTTGAACGCTGGAATCACCGCCGGCAGCTGCGCATGACACGGCAGGAGATCCGCGACGAGCTGAAGGAAACCGATGGCCGGCCCGAGGTCAAGCAACGGATCAGGACCCTGCAAAGAGAGGCGGCGCAGCGTCGGATGATGCAGGACGTGCCGCATGCGGACGTCGTCATCACCAATCCGACCCACTATGCGGTGGCGCTGCGCTACAGCCAGGAGGGGCCCGGGGCACCCCGGGTCGTGGCCAAGGGGCGCGACCTGGTTGCCCAGCATATCCGGGAGCTGGCTCAGAGCCACGACATCCCGCTATTTTCCGCGCCGCCACTCGCGCGTGCCCTGTATGCCGCGAGCGACATTGGCGAGGAAATTCCCCAGGGTTTGTATCTGGCTGTGGCGCGGGTCCTCGCTTACGTGTACCAGCTGCGTACGGCGGCCCCGACAGACTATGTGCCCCGCCCGGATGACCTGAGCATTCCAGCGGAATACCGTCGAGACGAGGAGCCTGTCGATGCCGATTGACGACACTGCAGCACTGGATGCCCGGCCACTACGGAGCACTTTGCTGAGTGCTTTGATCAACGGTGCCGGCACCCCGCTGGTAGTGTTGATGATGCTGGTCATGATCGTCCTGCCTCTGGCTCCACTGGCGCTGGACGTGCTGTTTACCTTCAACATTGCGCTGGCGGTGGTCGTCCTGCTGGCGGCGGTATACGCCGTTCGGCCCCTCGAATTTGCCGCCTTTCCGACCGTTCTGTTGATTGCCACGCTGCTGCGTCTGGGTCTCAACGTGGCTTCAACACGAGTCGTGCTTCTCGATGGACATACCGGTACGGGTGCGGCAGGTCAGGTGATCCAGGCCTTCGGGGAGTTCGTGGTTGGTGGCAGTTATGCCGTGGGTCTGGTGCTCTTCCTGATCCTCGTCATCATTAATTTCGTGGTGGTGACCAAGGGTGCGGGTCGTGTATCAGAGGTCACGGCGCGCTTCACTCTGGACGCCATGCCCGGAAAACAGATGGCGATTGATTCTGATCTCAACGCGGGGCTGATCGATCAGAAAGAGGCCCTGCGCCGGCGCGAGGAAGTTGCCCAGGAGTCGGACTTCTACGGTGCCATGGACGGTGCCAGCAAGTTTGTCCGCGGTGACGCCGTGGCCGGTATCCTGATTCTTGTCATCAACATACTGGGCGGTATTACCATCGGCACGCTGCAGCACGGTCTCAGCGTTGCCGATGCCGCACAGAACTATACCCTGTTGACTATCGGCGACGGCCTGGTGGCGCAGATACCCTCGATGCTCCTGTCCACGGCGGCGGCCATCATCGTCACCCGGGTGTCCAGCAGCCAGGATATGGGCGGTGCGGTGACCGCCCAGTTGACGGACAACCCGAGGATCCCCTTGGTGGCAGGCGGTATTGTGGGGCTTATCGGGCTGATTCCAGGGATCCCGGTGCTGGTTTTCCTGCCGATCGGCGGCGCGCTGATCGCGCTCGGATATCTGCGTTGGCAGCGGCAACAGGCGGTTGATTCGGGCGAAGCCGTGCAGGTGCCGCCGCCGACAACCACCAGTGAACCGGCGGAGCTGAGCTGGGACGATGTTGGCGAAGTCGATGAAATCGGGCTCGAGGTGGGGTATCGCCTGATTTCCCTGGTCGACCGCAACCAGGGCGGTGATCTGCTCCCGCGCATCAAGGGCGTGCGCAAGAAGCTGTCACAGGAGCTGGGCTTTCTGGTCCAGACGGTACATATTCGCGACAATCTGGACCTTTCTCCCAATGCCTATCGCATCACCTTGCACGACGTCGTGGTCGGCGAAGGTGAGTGCATGCAGGGCCGCGAGCTGGCGATCAACCCCGGCCAGGCCAATGCGGAACTGGAGGGGATACGCACCCGCGACCCGACCTTTGGGCTCGATGCGGTGTGGATCGACCCGTCGCAGCGCGGCGAGGCGCAGTCGCGCGGTTTTACCGTGGTCGACAACAGCACCATTATCGCCACGCATCTGAGCCAGATTCTGAAGAACCAGGCGAACAAACTGTTGGGCCAGGATGACGTGCAGCTGTTGCTCGACAAGTTGGCGAAGAGCTCCCCGAAGTTGGTGGAGAACCTGGTTCCGGGGAGCATGTCCCTGGGAGCCTTGACCCGGGTCCTGCAGTCGCTGCTGGAGGAGGGCGTACCGGTGCGGGATATGCGGACGATAGCGGAAACGCTGGCGGCGACCGAGTCGGGCAGTCAAGATTCTGACGCTTTACTGGCCCAGGTGCGTGTCGCGCTGGGTGCCTCGATTTATCAGATCGTCGCCGGGACCGCATCAGAGCTGCGGGTCATCGCTTTGGACAGTCAGCTGGAACAGATATTGCAGAACGCTCTTCAGGGCGCGGGTGGTGGCCTGGAGCCCTCGCTGTTCAATACGGTACTGGAGCAGCTGGCCGCCGGCTGTCAGCGTCTGGAAGCCGAGGGTGCGCAGCCTGTATTGCTGGTGAGTTCAGCCATACGTCTGTTCCTGGCGCGGCTGTTGCGAGGCAGGGTTAGCGGCCTTTACGTTCTGGCCTACGAAGAGATACCCCAGAACAAGTCAATCAAGGTCCTGGCGACCATTGGCGGAAGCAACGGACAGGCCCGCGGATAGTTATTGGAGCTTAGAGGGAGATTGCGGTGATCAAGCGGTTTACTGCAGAGAGCAGCCGGGCGGCACTGGCCTTGGTGCGCGAGAGTCTGGGTCCCGATGCGGTGATTCTCTCCAATCGCCGCGTTGGTGAACAGGTGGAGTTGCTGGTCGCGACGGATCTCAGCGCTGTCATGGAGCCGGCTCCAGCGGACCAGACTGGCTCTGCGGAAGCAGCGGCGACGCCGCCGCGTCAACCTGCACAGACACCACCCGAGGAGCTGGCCAGGCTGGAGTCCGAGCTGGTCCGTCTCAGGGGGATGGTAGAGCGCGAGTTGCAGCAGCGCAGCTGGCGGGATGTGGCGCTTGGCCCTACGGTGGAGGTGGTCCTGCAGCAGCGCTTGCTTCAGCTTGGCATCTCCCGAGTTCTGGGGGGTGCCCTGCTGGATGTGGGCGAAGCAGACGGTACCCTGGAGACGAGATGGCAACACCTGCTGTCATTGTTGGCGAGGCGCGTTCGTCGACCCGCGGCCCCGGCGGTACTGCCCGCGCAGAAACTGCTCGCCTGCGTGGGTAGCACCGGGGTTGGAAAAACGGTGACGACGGCCAGGCTGGCGCTGCGCGACCAGCAGCGCAGCGCCGGTGGGCGCGTCGGTCTGATCGCCTTCGACTGCCACCGTCCGGTTCAGGCAGGGCCATTGCCGGAAATTGCACAGCAGGCCGGGCTCGAGTACCGCGAGGCGGGGTCTGTCGCTGAAATGCGCTTGGCCCTGCGCCAGCTTTCCCACTGCCGCCGTGTCTATATCGACACCGCTGGCTACGGCCAGCGCGACCCGCGCTGGCAGGAACAGCTTGAGTTACTGATCGGGATCGACCACGGTATCGCTCTGTGCTGTGTACTGTCGGCGGCAGCGCAGCCGGCGCAGATTCGCGAAATGCTGCAGTTGCTCAAGGGCAAACCCCTGCTGGGTGCGGTTGTCACCAAGGTGGATGAAGCCGTCGTCCTGGGTGGTGTCCTGGATGCCATGGTGCGTGCCGGCATCCAGTTGCTCGGCTTCAGTCGCAGCGGGGACGCTTCCGCTGAGCTGGAAGCAGCGGCTCCCGCCGAACTGGTTGCCCTGGCCGAGGCCCAGCGGCTGCGCCAGGTGGAGCCGGGGATGCGGTCGCCTGCGGTACCTTCATTGGCCTACGCCTGATTGGGCGAATTCTGCGGACAACACCTGTCATGAATCAACATGCTCCCACTCAGGTCATTGCAGTAACCGGTGGCAAGGGCGGTGTCGGCAAGACCAATATCGCGGTCAATCTCTCGGTTGCACTATCCCGACTGGGCCGCTCGGTCCTTCTGTTTGATGCCGACCTCGGCCTGGCCAACGTCGACCTGATACTGGGGCTGCAATCGTCCTGGAATATCAGCCACGTGCTGTCGGGTGAACGTAACCTGCATGAAGTCGTGGTCGAGGGCCCCGCGGGTATTCGCGTGGTACCCGCCAGTTCGGGCCTGGCACGCATGGCCCGGTTGGGGGAGCTGGAGCTGGCGGGGTTGGTGCGCGAGTTCAGTCAGCTGGAAGACAGCTCTGACGTACTGGTAGTGGATACGGGAGCAGGCCTGGATCCCTCGGTACTGATGTTCTGTGCCGCCTCGGAGGAGGTTGTCGTGGTGGTCTGCGATGAACCCGCGTCGATTGCCGATGCCTACTCGCTGATCAAGGTGCTGAACCAGACCCGGGCGGTGGAAAAGTTTCAGGTGATCGCCAACATGGTTGAAGGGGATGCGGCGGGCCGGCGACTGTTTGCCAAGCTCTGCAGTGTCACCGACCGTTTTCTCGACGCGCGTCTTCACTACCTGGGGGCAATTCCCCTGGACCCTTATTTGCGCAAGGCGGTACAGCGGCGTGTCCCGGTGTCCCTTGCCTATCCGCGGGCGCCCGCGTCGCTGGCCTTTACCCAGTTGGCAGAGAGTCTGTCGCGGCGGCCACAGCCGACGATGGAGACGGGGGGCATCAAGTTCTTCCTGGAGCGCATCGTTGCTTCACCGGTGTCACCTGTTTGAGGAGCCCCCGGTGACGCTATCCGATACCCTCTATCAGCAGCCCGATCCGGCGCAACTCGACCGGCGGCTGCGTGAGTACTTGCCGCTGGTGAAGCAGATAGCCTTGCACCTCTCGGCCAGGTTGCCCGCGAGTATCGAGCTGGATGATCTGATGCAGGCGGGCATGATGGGCCTCCTGCATGCCTGTGAGCAGTACCGCGCCGAGGCCGGCGCGAGTTTTCGTACTTACGCCGGCATCCGGATCAAGGGTGCGATGCTGGATGAATTGCGGCGCGGCGACTGGCTTCCTCGGCGCATCCAGCGCGAACTGCGGCGTGTCGCCGAAGCCGTCGATCTGGCGGGGGCCCGCACCGGTGGCCAGCCCGGCGAGCGAGATATTGCAGAGACTCTCGGTATGTCGCTGGCAGACTATCAGGCCCTCGCGGGGGAACTGGCTTGCGCACGCATGCTGCCACTCGGGGAGGAGGATCTGGAGCTGTTGCCGAAGGGGGAGGATCCCGCCGGCCTCGCCGACAGCCAGCGTTTCCGGGAGCAGTTGGCAATCTGCGTGGCGGAGCTGCCGGACAGGGAGCAGTTAATGATGGCGCTGTATTACGATGAGGGGCTCAATCTGAAAGAGGTCGGCGCGGTGCTGGGCGTATCGGAATCCCGCGTTTCGCAGTTGCATGGCCAGGCCCTGGCCAGGTTGCGCAGTGCCCTGCGTGGCTGGCTGGCATAATGGGGACAAAGGATGTCTGCTGTGGGTAGAAAGCTGCGTTCTCTCGACATTCTGGCTTTGCTTGGGCTGGCGATGTCGATCGGCGCAGTCTTTGCCGGCAACCTGTTGGAAGGTGGAAGTGCCGCTGCCCTGTTGCAGCTGACGGCCTTTGTGATCGTTGTCGGCGGCACGGTCGGGGCCGTGCTGCTGCAAACGCCGTTGGCGGACTTCCGGATGGCCATAGCGCGCCTAGGCTATGTGTTTCTGCCGCCCGGGGATAGCCGGGAGGCAGCTGTAGAGCGGCTGTTGAGCTGGTCCCGGCGGGCGCGCCGCGACGGCCTGCTTGCCCTCGAGTCCGAGCTGGAATCGGGCGCAAGCGACTTCGAGGCCAAAGGCCTGCGCCTGGTGATTGATGGTTTCTCCGCCGACGATATCCGCAGCACACTTGCGGTGCACGTGGAGAGCCGTCTCTCTTCCGAGATGCGTTATGCACAGGTCTACGAGGCGATGGGCGGTTACGCCCCGACAATCGGCATTCTGGGCGCTGTGCTCGGATTGATCCAGGTGATGCGGAACCTGGCCGACCCCGCAGCACTGGGGCAGGGGATTGCCGTGGCCTTCGTGGCTACCATTTATGGCGTGGGATTTGCCAATTTGCTGTTTCTTCCCGTTGCCAACAAGTTGCGAGCGATCGCCCACGAACGCGCGCGCTATGAAGATTTGCTGGTCGCAGGCATCGCCATGATAGCCCTGGGCGACAACCCTCGCGCCATTCGCAGCAAGCTGGAAGGTTACCTGCACTAGTGCGGTACTACTCGCGTCAGCTCGATCTGCCACAGGCCAGTCGCGATCGCTGGCTGGTATCCTATGCGGACCTGCTCACGCTAATGTTTGCTTTCTTTGTGGTGATGTATGCCATCGCCCAGGCTAGTGACGGCGATTACCGGGTACTCTCGAACTCCATCAGTAGTGCCTTTTCCCGCTCACAGCCAGCCGGGCCCGTACCGACGTCCGTGCTCGAAGGGAATCGCGGGGGGGCGCCAGAACCTTCGCGGGTCCAGGTGCCATTTCGCGCACCGCATGAGCACGCGGAGCGATCCCTGGAGCAGCTTTCGAAGCGGGTCATGCAAGTGCGCAACCTGCAGCGTATCTCCCTGGACCGACTGCGGGTCGAGTTCGTGGACGGTCGCCTGGATATCGACCTGGATGCCACTCTCCTGTTTCCTCGAGGCAGCTCGGCAATGCTGGCGGCGGCCATGCCCTTGATGCAGGAACTGGGCGCCGCATTGGGTCCACTGCCAAACCGCATAAAGGTGGCCGGACACACTGACAATATACCCATACGCAATCGCCAGTTCAGTTCCAACTGGGAGTTGTCTGCTGCCCGGGCTGCGTCCGTGGTGCGGACGCTGGCTTCCTACGGTGTGGCGCCGCCTCGATTGTCGCTGGAGGCTTTTGGCGAGCAACGCCCGAAAGCGGATAACAGCACCGAAACGGGTCGCGCCCGCAATCGGCGGGTGGTGGTGAGTGTGCTGGCCGAGCCCCGGCAAGGTAGTGTGACACCCGCCTTGGCCGAGGTATTGCTGGCGCCTGCTGGAATCCAGCGCTAGTTGGAATGAGGGCGTTTCTGCTGTTTTTGTACGACGTGGCGGATGAGGATTTCCCGCTGCGCTTCATCACCTTCAAAGGCCACCTGGGTATACCAGCGGCCCGGACACTCCGGAACTGGGCGGCTGTCCGCCACGACCTGGCCGTGGACGGTCACCAGACTGTGCGCGGGTAGCAAGCCAATCACCAGCTCCAGCGGGGTGCCGTGTGCCAGGCGCTCGGAAGTGGTGAAGGCAATGCCGGAACCGCTGAGGTTGACAGGGATCGGTTCCAGGCCCGGGGGCAGCGAAAGGGAGCCCTGTCGCAGGTAGTTGAGTTTCTGGTTGAGCAGACCTAGTGCCTGGGCGGCCGTCGGGTTGTCACGCCAGGCCAAATTGATAGCCGTGTTCAGGGCCGTATCCAGCTGCTCCAGGGTGGCATCGCGCGGCTCTGCATGGCCGCGGCGCTTGTGGTAGACCACGAGCGCTTCGTCGTTGATTCGGAAGAACTCACGTCGATTATTCTGCATAGGTGTCACCGTAGGGGTTAGCTGTCATCTTGCAGGCCGAGAATATCCAGGGCTTCCGGATTGTCCTCAAGCAGTCCCTCCAGGGACTCCGATGCAGCACGGTCCTCACCTTGGCGTATGACCAGCTCGACGCGGCGATTGAGGGCCCGGCCTTCCGGAGATTCGTTGCTGGTAAAGGGCCGTGTATCGGCATAACCGACTACCATGAGGCGCTCTTCATCCAGACCGCCTTCCTGCATCAGCTCATGCATCACCGACAGTGCGCGCGAGGCGGACAGATCCCAGTTGGAGGAAAACTGGCCTCCCGAGATGGGTACGTTATCGGTATGGCCCTCCACGGAAATTTTGCCGGGTATGTCCCGGAGCGCTTCCCGGAGTTTTGCCAGTGTGGGCAGGAACGCGGGGTCCAGCACGCTGGAGCCGGAGGGGAAAGAGCCATTTTCGCGGATGCGTACGGTGATCGAGCGGCCTTCTATCTCGATATCCACTTTTCCGTTGCTGACTTCATTCTGCAGGATTTGCTCGAGCATCCTGGCATCTTCCTGTGTCCGTGCCAGAAGCTCTCGAAGCTCGGCTTTCAGGGCTTCGCGAGTGGACTTCTGGGTCGCGCCCTGCCCTCCCGGTGTGCCCACCTCGAGCGAGGGGCGGGTGGGGTCGGTGGTGACCTGGCGAACCGTATCGAGATTGGTGGGCTGCGGCTTTCCGGGGCTGAACTCCTGGGCGATTATGCTGGTGCCCTTGGGGATGTCTTCCAGCTTGATTTCGTCCTGTACCCCAAAAGCCATTTTCATGGAGCCGGCGATCTGCTTGTATTTTTCCACGTCCATCTCGGAAAAGGAGAGCAGCAGTACGAAGAAGGTCATCAACAATGACATCAGGTCGGCAAAGGTCGCCATCCAGGGAGGTGCCCCGGGCTTGACCTCCTCTTCGTCCTCGAAGTCGATCATACCGCGGGTTCGGCCTCGCGGTTGCGTTTGCGCGGGTCGATGTAGGCCTGGAGCATCGACTCGATGACACGGGGGTTCTGTCCTTCCTGGATAGCCAGGATGCCATCAATACAGAGGGCTTTGAGTTGCCCTTCCTGGCTCTTGCGCAACTCGAGCTTGTCGGCAATCGGTATGGCCACCATGTTTGCCAGGATGGCGCCGTAGAGCGTCGTCAGCAGGGCAATGGCCATGGCCGGCCCGATGGCTTTGGGGTCATCCATGGACGACAGCATCTGAACCAGGCCTATCAACGTGCCGATCATGCCCATGGCCGGGGCCACGTCCCCGGTGGCGGTGAAGACCTTGTTGCCCCACTTGTGCCGGTCGATGGTCTGCTGCAGTTCCTTGTGCAGAACCGAGCTGACCACTTCCCGGTTGTTGCCATCGATCAGCATGCGCACACCCTGGGCCAGAAACTCGTTTTGGATCTCCACGTTTTCTAGCGCCAGCATGCCGTCCTTGCGGGCCACGGTGGCCAGCTCGACGATCTGCTCGATCAGTTGTTCCGGGTCCTGCAGCTTGAATATGAAAGCCCGGGCCGCCACCTTGAAGGCGCCGAAGAATTGGCCCAGGGTGAATTTGATCATCACCACCAACACAGTGCCCCCGAGGACAATGAGAATGGAGGGGACGTTGACAAAGATGATTGGGGAGCCGCCAGTGATGATGGCTGCCAGAACGACGCCGATGGCGCCCAACAGCCCGAGTAAAGTCGCTAGATCCATTTTTTCGAAGTCCTTTTCGCTGCCCGGCCCCTGCGCTCCGAGTATACTGGAGCTCGCTTCCCTGACCTAGTGGGCCGTCACCACAGCGGACATGAACCGGGGGGCGAGACATGCAGGATGCCGCATGCTATGTTTCGGGCAAATTCCGGTGTCCCCCTCATGGCCACGATCCAGCTGTCCCTCGAAAAACCAGCCAACGCCGTTGCCACCGAGCGCGGGTGGCTGCAACAGCTGCGGATTGGCGATCGCCTCGTGGGGCGTGTGCTGGGCGAGCCGAGGGAGGGCCTGGTTCCCCTGCTGGTGCGGGGCTTGCGCATCAATGCCCCAATCAGTGGCCGGTATCCGCCGGGGACGGAGCTGGCCCTGCGTGTCATCGAAGTGGGGCCCAGGCTGGTCTTGCAAGTCGAAGCGCCAGTGACGGCGACAGCACAGCGCAGCCTCTCGGGCCTGCCCGCTGCACTTGCCAGCCCACAACTCGCCCTGGCCCGGGTTTTCCAGACCTTGCTCTCGCCGGTAGCCGAGCACAGCCCCGTCGCGGCAGCCCTGCGCAGTGCGCTGCCCTCTGCGGATGAGCTTGTCCGTCCCGATGGCTTGCGTTCAGCGCTGCGTTCCTCCGGGCTCTGGCTCGAAGCCAGCCTGGCCGCGGCACTTTCCGGCGCCGCGGTTCCACAGGGCGATTTGAAGGCGCTGCTGGCGAACCTGCTGATGGATCTCCGACGCCGGCAGCCACTCTCCAGTGGCGCGCAACTATCCTCCCCGGCATTGTTCCAGGAATTGGAGAGTGCATTGCTGGCGCTGAACGCGAACCAGCTCAAGTCGCTACCTCCCGACCCGGGGCAGGCGCAGAATTGGATTCTGACCCTGCCCTATGGCCTGCACGGAGAGGCGCGGTCCCTGCAAATGACGGTAAGTCACAAGGAGCCCGGATCCTCGACCGAGGAGCGGGCGGAGGGCGCATTGTGGCGTGTCCAGTTGCAGCTTGAGTTGCCTCGGCTCGGGAAGCTGGACGTAGACCTTCGCCTGCAGGGAGATCGGGTGACTGTCAGTATGAATAGCCCCTCCGACGCAGGCTTGTCTCGACTCGCCGGTGGGCGTGAGCGTCTGGCGCAGTGCCTGGATGCGGCGGGCCTTCAGCTGGAAACACTGCGGCTGACGCGAGACCAACATGTGGGAGGTCAGGCGTGAGCGGAAATGCAACCCGTGGCGACGCCTATGCGCCTGCTGGCGAGTCATCTTTCCTGGCGGTCGCTCTGGACTATAGCGGTGAGGGAGCGCCCCGTGTGGTCGCCTCGGGTGAGAACGCGCTGGCCGAACGCATTGCCGCCTTGGCTCGGGAGCACGGGGTTCCTGTGGTGACCGACTACGGACTGATCGGCTTGTTGAGTCAGATACCCCTGGGCGAGGAAATTCCCGAAGCGCTCTATCTGGCGGTGGCCGAGGTGCTCGCGTATGTTTTCCTGGTCGGTGAGGGACTGGATGCCTCTGCTTGACCGGCGGTCGTTGAACGAGGGAAGGGGAATGGTGGAAAACAGGGGGCTGGTTCGTCTGGCTTTGCGCCTGGCGCTGATGGTGGAGTCGGACGACGCGGAGGTTCGCCTGCTGTTGTCCAGGGCCCGGACTGCTATCAAACAGGGGGATGACCGCGAACAGGCGCTGCTGGCTGACGAGCTCACTCGCTGCTGCCTGGCAAGGGTGGGAGAAGGCGAGCACAGAGCTGTGCCATCCGGTGCAGAAGGTGCCTCGCCGCGTGGACTGCGCCGTCTCTTCGGCCGTCGCGCGGGAGATGCACGTGAGCCACCGGCACTTCAGAGCCTGGCTCCCGTGGTCGAGCGCATTGCAGTCCAGGTTGAGCGATTGCATGGTCAGCCCGACCGGGCGGCACGCATCCGCGGTCTGCTTGCGGGACTGGATCACGACGGCTCCCTGGCAATCCTCAGCAGCGGCTTGATCTCGGAGCTGGATGCGGTCGAGCATGCCGCCTTGCAACACACTCAGCGCACGACCAGTGTACTGGACCACTTCAGCGCACAACTGGACAACTTTGAAGCTTCGCTCAGTGGTCTGCAGGTCTCCTCAGGCGAAGCCTACTCCCGTTCTGAACAATTGACACGGGAGGTCGACACCGATGTCTCTGACCTCGGGCAGGCGGCCCCCGGGGCAGATATCGGTGTCCTGCGCGAAATGGTGGAGCAGCGCATCAGCAGCATACGGGGAAACCTCCTGCGTTACCTCGCAGAAGAGCGCCGGCAGCACGAGGCAACTCAACAGCAGCTCAGCGAGCTCACGCGGCAGGTGCAGGACATGGAGAAAGAGTCCGCACAGTTGCGCTCCGAGGTCGAGCAGAAAACCGAGCTTGCCATGCGCGACCCGCTTACCGGGGTTCACAACCGCACGGCGTTCGAGCTAAGGGCCGATGGGCTGCTGGCGGAATGTCGTCAGCGCGGGATGCCGCTGTCGGTCGGCTTTGTCGACTGCAACCGTTTCAAACAGATCAACGACACGTTTGGTCATGCAGCGGGCGACCTGGTGCTGAACACCGTGGCGGAGGTGCTGGTGTCCCGCGCGCGCAGTTCCGATTTCGTCTGCCGCTATGGCGGCGACGAGTTCGTGCTGCTGCTGCCGGATACGCCGGCTCGGGGTGCCGAGGCGCTGGCGAGGGATATTTACAGATTGGTCTCCGCGCGCAATTTCAACGACGACGGTCGTCCAGTCGAGGTCACGGTATCCCTGGGGTTGACCGAGGCCCGTCCGGAAGACTCCCTGCAGACGCTTCTGCAGCGGGCCGATCAGGCCATGTACACGGCGAAGAAGCAGCAGCCGGAGCAGATCGTGGTACTGAAGTAGCTCCCTAGGGGGTTTCGCCGTGACGCAGGAACTGTCGGGTATCCAGCATCAGCTCGCGCAGGGCGGGGTCGGCCTTGCTGGCTTCGAGCAGGGCGTCTGCGCCGACTTCACCGGCGACAAAGGCCGCCACCAGGTCCAGTAGCACCGGTGTCATTTTGGGCTGGTGGTCCCAGCGCGGCGCGTCCACCAGGTTGCCGGTGACCCGGCCACCCCGCAGCTGCAGCCAGTAGCCGCCACAGTCGGGCAGGTAGTAGTCGCGTTCCCGGCCATAGCTGATATTGGGAGTCGCGGGGTCAAAGCCGCCGGGGGGCACCTCCTCGATGCGCGTCAGGGCCATGACCCATTCGCTGCCAGGGGGAAAGTCGTCGGCGTCGGGGCGACAGTAGTTCCTGGCCCGCAGCCAGATGCGAACGGGGTTCTGGTATTCCGTGCCGCGGAGAATGTCAGCCACCTCCAGATCGATGGAGTTGCCCTTGCGCGCCACCACTTCGCCGCTGATTACCAGGTCCGCGCCGGCCTGGACGTCGCTGAAGCTCCCCTGCCAGAGACAGCTGCAGCGTGCCTCGGGCCCCGGATCCGTCTCTTCGTCAGCCTGCTCCGCCAGGGCACTGGCTGCGGGCAGTGCAAGGCAGACTGGCAGCAACAGTCTCGACAGCCAGTGCAGCACGATCGACCTGCGCATCGCGGCTGCCTACTGCAGGGCCCGGGCGGCCTGCAGGGCGAAGTAGGTCAGGATGCCGTCGCAGCCCGCCCGCTTGAAGGCCAGCAGGGACTCCAGCATGACCGGCTCCGCCTGCAACCAGCCCTGCTGGAAGGCGGCCATGTGCATGGCGTACTCACCGCTGACCTGGTAGGCAAAGGTGGGCACCTGTAATTCCGTCTTCACCCGGCGCACCACATCCAGGTAGGGCATGCCGGGCTTGACCATGATCATGTCGGCCCCCTCGGCAAGGTCCAGAGCGCATTCGTGCAGAGCCTCGTCGCTATTGGCAGGGTCCATCTGGTAGCTGCGCTTGTTGCCGCCCTTGATATTGCCGGCCGAGCCCACGGCATCGCGAAACGGGCCGTAGTAGGCCGAGGCATACTTGGCTGAGTAGGCCATGATCAGGGTATTGGGGTGGCTGTGCTGTTCCAGGGTGTGGCGGATGGCGCCGATGCGTCCGTCCATCATGTCCGAGGGGGCGACCACGTCCGCTCCCGCATCGGCATGGGAGAGGGCCTGTTGTACCAGGGCGTCGCTGGTGATGTCGTTCATCACATAGCCGGCGTCGTCGATGATGCCGTCCTGACCGTGGGTGGTATAGGGGTCCAGCGCGACGTCGGTGATGACACCCAGCTCCGGAAGGGCATCCTTGAGTGCCTTGACCGCCCGTTGCACCAGGCCGTCCGGGTTCCAGGACTCCTCCGCGCGCAGGCTCTTCTTCTCGGCGCCTACCACCGGGAACAGGGCCAGGGCAGGGATGCCGAGGGCCTGCACTTCCCGCGCCTGTTGCACCAGCAGGTCGATGCTCAGGCGTTCAATGCCGGGCATGGAAGCCACCGATTCCCGCTGTCCTTCACCCTCCAGGACAAAGACGGGAAAGATGAAGTCGGCGGGGCTCAGGATATTTTCGCTCACCAGGCGACGGGCAAAGTCGCTGGCGCGTAGTCGGCGCATGCGGGTGGTCGGGAAGGGGCCGCGGGCGGTCTGGAACATGGTTTTTACTCCTGCCTCAAAGCTGGGAGAAGGCGCGCCGCGCCGCGTCGATGGTCAGCTGGATATCCTCGTCGCTGTGGGCGGAGGACATGAAGCCGGCTTCGTAGGACGCCGGTGCCAGATAGACCCCCGCATCGAGCATGGCATGGAAGAAGCGGTTGAAGGCTTCGGTGTCGCAGGCCATGACCTGTTGATAGTTGCTGACTTCGCGGGCGTCGGTAAAGAATCCGCCGAACATGGTACCGGCGTGGTTGGTGGTGAAGGCCACGCCGGCATCGGCGGCGGCTTTTTCGAGGCCTTCGCAGAGTGACCGGGTATGTGCGAAGAGTGGCTCGTAGAACCCCGGTTCGCTGATGACTTCAAGTGTTGCCAGGCCGGCGGCCATGGCCACCGGATTGCCCGACAGAGTGCCGGCCTGGTACACCGGCCCCAGGGGTGCGATGTGCTCCATGATGTCGCGTTTGCCACCGAAGGCACCGACCGGCATGCCGCCGCCGATGACCTTGCCCAGGCAGGTGAGGTCCGCCTCGATATCGTAAAAGCCCTGGGCGCCCTGCAGGCCAAAGCGGAAACCGGTCATGACCTCGTCCATGATCAGGACGGCCCCGTGCTCTGTACACACTTCGCGCAGGGTTTCCAGAAAACCGGGCGCGGGGGGAATGCAGTTCATGTTGCCTGCCACTGGCTCGACAATGGCACAGGCAATGCGATCACCGTGCTCGGCGAAGGCCTCGCGCAAGCCCTGCGGATCGTTGTAGGTCAGGGTCAGGGTGTGGTCCGCCAGGGAGGCGGGGACACCGGGTGAGCTGGGGACGCCCAGGGTGAGGGCGCCGGAACCGGCCTTGACCAGCAACGAGTCGGAGTGGCCGTGGTAGCAGCCTTCGAATTTGACGATGGTGTCGCGGCCGGTGTAACCCCGAGCCAGCCGGATCGCACTCATGGTCGCTTCGGTGCCGGAGTTGACCATGCGCACCAGGTCCATGTTGGGCATGATCTCGCAGATGCGATCGGCAAGCTGGATCTCGAGCTCGGTGGGCGCGCCGAAGCTGAGGCCCTTTTCGCACTGGCGGACCACAGCCTCGCGCACCCGCGGGTGGTTGTGCCCCATCAGCATGGGGCCCCAGGACAGCACGTAGTCGATGTAGCCCTTGCCCTCGCAGTCGTAGACCCGGGCACCGTCACTGCGCTCGATGAACACCGGGGTGCCGCCCACGGCGCGAAAGGCCCGAACCGGGGAGTTCACCCCGCCCGGGATGTGCCGCTGGGCGCGTTCGAACAGCTGGGGAGAAGTGCTCATGTGGGGCTCCTGTCAGATTTTGCGGCAGGTTATCGCCTGCCGGATGCTGGCGTCAAAAGGGCTTGAGTATGGCCAGCAGGACAATGGCGAAGAGGAAAAGGACCGGTATTTCGTTGAAGAACCGGTAGTACACATGGCTGTGTCGGTCGCGATTCTCATTGACTGCCCGGACATAGCGTCCACACTGTATATGGTAGCCAATCAGAAAAGCCACCCCGGCCAATTTGAGCCACAGCCAGCCCGTCTGCAGATGGCCGGGGAGCAGTACCAGCAGGCTGACGCCGAAGCCCACCGTGAGATAGAGAAAGGGCGTCACGAAACGGTACAGCTTGCGCGCCATGAGGGCCAGGCGGGCGCGGGTATCCGGGTGTTCGGAGTCGGCGTAGTGCACCAGCAGCCGCGGCAGGTAGAACAGGCCGGCAAACCAGCAGACCATGAAAATCAGGTGAAAGGCTTTCAGCCAGAGGTACATGGCGGGTGTCTCTCTCGAAAGAGGGCAATTTTAACAGGGTTTACCCGTCAGTTTGTTTATACTACGCCGTTTACTTCCGGAGCGGCCAGGAAGCTCCGGGCAACCATCAGAGCAGGAGGACCCATGATCAAGGCGGGGATTGTCGGCGGGACCGGCTATACAGGGGTAGAGTTGCTGCGTCTGCTGGCCCAGCACGACCAGGTGGAGGTGGTAGCCATCACCTCCCGCGGCGAGGCCGGCCGTCGTCTGGATGAACTGTTTCCCAATCTGCGTGGAGTCTATGATCTCGCCTTCCAGGAGCCGGACGTGGAGTTGCTGGCGGCCTGTGACGTGGTGTTCTTCGCCACGCCCCACAATGTGGCCATGCAGATGGTGCCCGAGCTGCTGGCCGCGGGCACCCGCGTAGTCGACCTGTCGGCGGATTACCGGATCCGCGACGCCGAGCTGTGGTCGCGCTGGTACGGGGAGCCCCACGCCAGCCCGGAACTGCTCGCCGAGGCGGTCTACGGCCTGCCCGAGATGCACCGCGAGTCGCTGCGCAGTGCGCGTCTGGTCGCCTGTGCCGGCTGCTATCCCACGGCGATCCAGCTGGGGCTGCTGCCGCTCTTGCAGGCCGGTGTGGTGGAGCCCCGCGGCCTGGTTGCCAGTGCCGCCAGCGGTGCCAGTGGTGCCGGCCGCCAGGCCAAGGTCGATAACCTGCTCAGTGAGACTGCGGGCAGCTTCAAGGCCTACGGTGTGAGTGGGCACCGCCACCTGCCGGAGATCGAGCAGGGGCTGACCGAGGCGGCGGGGGAAGCCGTCTCGCTGACTTTCGTGCCCCACCTCCTGCCCATGGTTCGCGGTATCCACGCCACGTTGTTCGCGCGCCTGACCGACCGCTCTGCCGACCTGCAACGCCTGTTCGAGGATCATTACCGCGACGAGCCCTTCGTGGATGTGCTGCCCGCGGGTGTCTACCCGCAGACCCGCACGGTGAAAGGCGCCAATCGCTGCCAGCTTGGTATCAGCGTGCCCCAGGACCGGGATACGGTGGTGGTAATGAGTACTATCGACAACCTGGTCAAGGGGGCCTCCGGGCAGGCCCTGCAATGCATGAATATCATGTTCGGTCTGCCCGAGAAGGCGGGGTTGGCCCAGGTGGGCCTGCTGCCCTGAGCCCATGCCGCAGCCGGATCGTCTTGCAGGGCTGGTTGCCCGTTTCCGCAGGGAGCGGCGCCTGCAGGTCGTGCTGGCACTCCTGCTGGCAGGCCTGGTTCTGTTTTGCGGCTTCTGGCTGGGACAGGCCGCCGTATACAGCGGCTACGGTATCGACCCGGCCCGTCACCGGGCGCAGGCGGTGGCCCTGGAGCAGGCCCGCCAGCAGCTTGAGGTGCTACGGCGCGAGCTCGATATGGCGGAAGTCCGTCGCGATGTGGACCGGGAAGCTCTCGAGATGGTCCGCCGGGAGCTGGCCCGGCAGAATGAGCGTATCGCCAGCCTGGAGGAGGGGGTTCGCTTCTACCGCGGCCTGATGGCACCGGGGGAGCTTTCCGAAGGCTTCAGTCTGCGCGGGCTGGAGCTAGTGCCCAGGGAGACCGCGGGACGCTATGCCTATCGCATCGTCGCCCAGCAGGAGGCCAGCGAGCATCATCTGTTGCAGGGAGAGCTGTATGCCGAGGTCCGCGGTTCCCAGGGCGGGGAGGCCAAGGTCCTGCCGCTGGCCGAGCTCTCTCCCGACCTCGCATCGCGGGTCGTTCCCCTGCGTTTTCGCTACTTCCAGTCCATTGAGGGCGAGCTGCAGCTTCCCAAGGGCTTCCAGCCGGAGGCGGTCAGTGTCGTGGCCACCATCAAGTCGCCCCAGGCGGCGGAGGTCAGCGAAAGCTACCCCTGGAAGCTGCAGCGCTATTTCACCCGCGGCCTGCGCTAGGCGAACTGCCGAGGGGGAACTAAAGTTGACTAAATTACTCGGATTTATCCATAATGGGCCACCGGTGTTTGCCGGTGGTAATGACGAGTGGACTGTATCCCATGGCGGTAGCTGAAGCGTTCAACCCGAAAGGCATCAATCTGACCGCGCGAGCCATCCAGAAGGTGCGCGAGCTGGTGGAGGAGGAAGACAATTCCGCCCTCAAGCTGCGTGTATATATCACCGGTGGTGGCTGTTCCGGCTTCCAGTACGGCTTCGCCTTCGAGGAAACTCCGGCGGAGGATGACACGGTGATCGAGGACGGTGGTGTACAGGTGCTCGTGGATCCAATGAGCTTCCAGTATCTCGTGGGCTCCGAAGTGGATTATACGGAGGGCCTCGAGGGCTCCCGGTTTGTCATAAACAACCCCAACGCCGCCACCACCTGCGGCTGTGGCGCTTCTTTCTCCATCTGATCAGCTTCTGCGCGCTCGCAATCTTCCTGGGTAAATGCCTCCGAGGATGCGCTCTCCGTGCGCTCCGGTGACCTCGGGTGCATTGCCTGACAAGCCTTCCAGCGTTCGCCAGGCCAGCCAGGCAAATGCAGCCGCCTCCACCCACTCCGGTGCGACGCCCAGTGCGGCGGTAGTCTCCAGCCTCGTGGGCGATAGCAGGCGGTAGAGACGGCGCATCAGGTCGCTGTTGTAGGCGCCGCCTCCGCAGACATAGACCGCGTCGATCCCGTCGGTATCGCAAGCTTGCAAGGACAGCGCGATACACTCTGCGGTCAGCTCCCCCAGCGTGGCCTGCACGTCCCGGGCCGACAGACCGGGGTAGGCCTGCAGTTGGCCTTCCAGCCATTCCGGGTTGAACATCTCCTTGCCCGTACTGCGCGGGCCGGTGCGCTTCAGCCAGGGGTGGGCGCGCAGCTGCTCCAGCAGAGGCTGGTGGGCGCGCCCCTCGGCGCCCCAGGCGCCGTTGCGGTCGCAGGGGGTGCCCAGATGCTTTTGTGCCCAGAAGTCGAGCAGCGTGTTGCCCGGGCCGGTGTCAAAGCCGGCGAGCACCTGGTCGTTCCGGAGTAAAGTGAGGTTGGCGATACCACCGATATTTACCACCGCCCGGGTCTCGTTCACCCTGCCAAAGACGGCCGCATGGAAGGCCGGCACCAGGGGGGCGCCTTCCCCGCCTGCCGCGATGTCGCGCCGGCGAAAATCCGCCACAGTCGTGATGCCGGTCTTCTCGGCAATGGTGTTGGGGTCCCCTGCCTGCAGGGTAAAGGGAGTGTGATGCCCCCCCGAGGCGGGTCGGTGGCGCAGGGTGATGCCGTGGCTGCCGATGGCGCGGATCTCTTCTGGGTCGTGCCCGGACTTTGCCAGCAGCGCGAGTGTTACCTCGGCAAACAGTTCACCCAGTTGCCGATCCAGCACACCCAGTCGCTCGATTTCCCCCTCGCTGCCCCGGCAGAGTGCTGCTGCTGCCGCCCTGATGTCCGGCGGCAACGGGCTCTCCAGGGTTGTCAGGAGGTTCGGTTCGGGGCCGCAGCGGAGCAGCACGGCATCGACCCCGTCCAGGCTGGTGCCGGACATCAGCCCGATACAGAGCGGCGAGTCCGGCATGCGCAGGGTTAGAGCTTGTCGTCGGCCTGGTTCATGGCCAGACGGGTGGTGCCGGCTTGCAGCGAGGCGAGCTGGCGCGAGGCGCCCGCGATCTGGGACTGGAAGCGGGGCAGCTCGGCTGCCGCCAGCATCTTGGCCTTGGGCAGCTCCTGGTGGACCTTGCGCGGGTCGCGGTGCACGCCATCAATGAGGAACTCGTAGTGCAGATGCGGCCCGGTGGCGGAGCCGGTCGAACCCACGGTGCCGATGACTTCGCCCTGTGCCACTCGCTGCCCCTGTTTGACCTTGCGCTGATGCAGGTGCAGGTAGCGGGTGATGTAGCGGTCGCCATGCTGGACGAACAGATAATTGCCATTGGCGCGCGTGTAGCCAGCCTTGATCACCTTGCCATCGCCGGCTGCGTAGACGGGCGTCCCCGTGGGGGCCGCGTAGTCCGTGCCGCGATGGGGGCGCGTGGTTTTGTAGATGGGATGCAGGCGGCGCGGGTTGAAGTTGGAGCTGATGCGGGTGAAGTCGACGGGGGCCAGCAGGAAGGCCTTGCGCATGCTGGTGCCATCTTCGCTGTAGTAGCCGACATCGCCCTCGCTGTCCCGGTAGCGATAGGCGCTGAAGGTCTGCCCGCGGTTGGTAAAGGAGGCGGCAACAATGGCGCCATCCCGGTACTTCTTGCCGTCGACATATTGTTCTTCGTAGACCACATGGAAGGTGTCGCCCTTGCGGGGGTCCTGCACGAAGTCAATCACGCCGCCGAAGATGTTGGCCAGGTCCATGATCAGTGCATTGGACAGCCCCGCCTCCTTGCCCGCCATGAACAGGGAGGAAGAGATCTCGGCGCTGGTCCAGGTCTCCCGGGGTTCGGGTTCGCGGATGTCCCGCTCGGTCAGAAAACCGTCTTCGCTGTCGCGGTAGGTGACGGTTTCCAGGGGGGAGATGACATGTCGGACGGCGAGCAGCTGGCCGGATTCACCGGTCTGGAAGGCCAGGACCTGGCCCGGGAAGATGCGCCCCAGTGCTTTGCCGCCGGGGGCTTCGTTGACCACCCGGTAGACATCGGTCTCGCTGAAGCCGGCGCGGGAGAAGACCCGGGAGAGGTTGTCCCCGGAGCGGACCCGTTGCTCGGACCAGCGCGCTTGGGGTGTGTCAATCAGCAGGCCCAGATCAGTATCCACCGGGACCGCCGCGACTTCGATGGGGGCTAGGATGTCGGCGTCGAGGTGCAGGTCGGCTGCCGGGGGCTCCTGGCGGTTGGCCTCGACGTCCCCCGAGGGCATGAATGCGGTGGTCAGCGCTACGAAGACGGACAGGGCGACGATGGCGATCAAGTGATGGCGGTGTGCCCGGGCGTGATTGAGTGCCGCTGCGGCCATGCCTTTTGAGGGGGGCTGTCTGGTCATATTCCCGGTATTTTGCTGGGGCATTTCGACGGAGTATATAGGAGTTTCCGGCATCCAGACAGCCGTCTCGACGCATTCGTCAAGGGGGAGCAGTTTGCTTTTTTGGGGGGGTGTTGTAAGGTTTGCGCCCCTTTTTTAGCCCATCGGTCCCAGTACCGGGAGAACGACATGAGCACTGCACTGTTGGCGGACCTGCGGGCCCGCGGCCTGATTTTCCAGATAGCCGGGGAGCAGGATCTCCCGAACTGGCTGGACACTGGGTCGCGTACGCTCTATTGCGGGTTTGATCCCACCGCCGACAGCCTGCATATCGGCTCGCTGGTTCCCCTGTTGATGCTGCGCCGCTTTCAGCTGGCGGGGCACCGCCCCCTGGCGCTGGTGGGCGGTGCCACTGGCCTGATCGGTGACCCCTCTTTCAAGGCTCAGGAAAGGCAGCTGAATACGCCGGAGGTGGTTGGCGGTTGGGTCGAGAAGATTCGCGCCCAGGTCTCGCGCTTCATCGACTTCGACAGTGGTGACAATGCTGCAGTTGTGGTGAACAACCTGGACTGGACCCGCGACGTGGATGTCCTGACTTTCCTGCGGGATATCGGCAAGCACTTCTCGGTCAACGCCATGATCCAGAAGGAGTCGGTCAAGCAGCGCATCGAGCGTGAAGGCAGCGGCCTCAGCTTCACCGAGTTCACCTACATGATTCTGCAGTCCTGGGATTTCGCTCAGCTGAATGAGCGCTACGATTGTGGTCTGCAGATCGGCGGTTCTGATCAGTGGGGCAATATTACCGGCGGCATCGACCTGACCCGGCGCCTGCACAGTCGCCAGGTGTTTGGTCTGACCATGCCTCTGATTACCAAGGCGGACGGTACCAAGTTCGGCAAGACCGAGGCCGGCACTGTCTGGCTGGATCCGGCCCGCACCTCGCCCTATGCCTTCTACCAGTTCTGGCTGAACACGGCGGACGCTGATGTCTACCGCTTCCTCAAGTACTTTACCTTCTTGTCGGTAGAGGATATCGACGCCCTGGAGCGCGCCGATGCCGAGCGTGCCGGGCGCCCCGAGGCTCAGGCAGTGCTGGCAGAAGAGGTGACTCGCCTGGTGCATGGCGAGCCCGGGCTGCAGGCGGCCAGGCGGATCACCGAGGCCCTGTTCAGTGGGTCGCTGGAATCCCTGTCGGAGAGTGACCTGCAGCAGCTGCGTCAGGATGGGCTGCCGGCGAGCAGTCTGGAGCGGTCGGCGTTCCCGGATACGGTGACGCAGTTGCTGACCGAGGCCGGCATGGCTGCCTCGGGGAAGCAGGTGAAAGATGCGCTGGGCCGCGGCGCGGTGCTGGTCAATGGCCGCGCGCTCACTTGGGACGACAATGGCCGGGTGGCAGACTGCCTGCGTGCAGACGAGGCGATGCACGGGCGTTTCTTTATTGTTCGTCTCGGCAAGAAGAAGTACCACCTGTTTGAAGTGCCGGCGAGCGCCTGAGGGGCGTTTTCGGCCGCTTTTTGACCAGTTTTCGGGCTCTGGCGGTTTTTTTCAAAAAAGGGCTTGCGCACCCCCGGGCCGCTGCGTATAGTTCGCGTCCTCTTGAGGCGACACGCAAAACGGCGCTGAGAGGGGCGGCTAGAAAGCCTTGTGATTCAATCACTTGGGTGTATCTAGTCGGGCGCAGGCCGGAAGGCTCTCGCAGGGAAGTGAAGCGGAAACATTTTCACAAACCTGTTGACAAAGAGCGATTCCAGAGTAGAATGCGCAGCCCCGGTTGAGCGAAGGCTCACAGGGAAAACCAAGGCCCCGGCGGTCTTGGG
>NZNC01000016.1 GCA_002692965.1 Haliea sp.
AACAAGCAGTCGATTCAGTACGCCACTGAAATGAACCGCTTGTGCGACTCCCTGTCCAGCGTCCTGGATGAACTGGAGGCCAGGACCAAATGAAGCTGGGACACAGGCGGCTCAAGGCAGCAGTAGACGAGGAAAACCCTTATTGGATGTCTTTCTCCGACATCATGTCGGGCCTGCTGGTTATCTTTATTCTTGCCTCGGTTATCCTGATCCTGCAGTTGATGCTCAAGCAGAAGGAGTTTGATGAGACTCGCGTGAAATTTGAAGACGAGATCGAGGCACTCAAGCGCGCCGAGGAAGTCAGGCGGACCATTCTGGAGGAAATTGTCGCCGATCTTCGTGGGCGAGGCGTGGTGGTAGAGATGAATGCCAACGCCTCGGTACTGCATATCTCCAATGAACGGCTGGGCTTCGATTCCGGCTCCGATGAGATCAAGCCGCAATACCAGGACACGGCCTATCTCATTGGTGATGTGCTTCAGCGCCGTATCGCCATGGATGACCGTGCATCCTATCTCGATACTGTCTTCATCGAAGGCCACACAGATAGTCGACCCTTCAACCGCGCGCCCTGCGAAGCCAAGGGCAACTGGTGTCTTTCGGCCTTTCGGGCGATTTCCCTGTGGTTATACTGGGAGGAGGCCTTACCCGATGAGCGCAAGTTGAGCGGCATGCGTAACCGTGGCGGCAGCCCCTTGTTCTCTGTCAGTGGCTACGCGGCATCACGGCCACTGGTGGAGCATGAGGTCAGCGAAGAGGACCTGAGCAGAAACCGGCGTATCGACCTGCGCTTCACTATCCGAAGACCGGAAAGCGCCGAGCTGGAAGCCGTTCGTGACCTGGTTGAGGAGATTCGCTGATGCGACTGCCGTCGGCCCCTGAGTTGACGTTTTCCTGGCCCGACACCAGCATGCGGGTTTGGGGACGTTTGATTCAGGATGCGACCGACAAGGCAGCTCGGGCGGGAGAAGGCCGTCATCTACAAGACGTCAAGGCATCGTTGCTCCGGATGCTGCGAGAGAATAATTTCAGTGGTCTTGGCGGAGTGCTGAAAACGCGCTCCGGCGCCCGCGCCTGTACCCGACTCTGGCTGGAGGACCGAAGATTTCGTTCACTAACCTGTAAGCAAGCCGCCCTAAAAGTGATCGAGCAGGCCCATCGTCCCAGACTGTCGCGTCTGACGCTCTCCAACCTCTGTGAACTTTACCTGGTCGAATTCGACAACCTGGAGTTGGAATTCCGCTCCGAGCTTTCTCGCCTGATTACGCAGCACTGCGAGCGTATTCCGTCCCGGGACGATCGAAATGTCGACAATGTCTGGCGTGTGGCCAAGGATTACCCCTGGGTCTTCAGTGACAACGGGCCCCGGCAGTTGGTGGACAAGGTAGTAGCCGAGGGGCGAGAGCTTGAGTCTGAATTCCGTCGCTTGGGGCTGACCGCCTACCTCGGAGGCAGATACGGCGATGTCTGTCGTGCACTTTACTACCTCAAGGCGCTGAAAGAGCTGCCTTATGGCGAAACCAGCCCCGTTATGGACGAGTTGCGCAAGCCATCAGTTCACGATGCGCCCTATGAAGGGGAAACCTTGATCGGGCACGCTGCCCTGGAGATCATTATTGATCGGGTTGAAGGTGACGTGCCTGAGGCATGGCAAAACTTTGTACTGGATATAGCCGGTGATCCGAGGGTTGCCAGTGCGTCCGCCCGTTATCGAAAATGGTGGCAGGCGCTGGGTCAGAGCCGGATCGAAAAGGTTCGAGGCTGGCTGTCAAAACTTGACCTCAAGCTTTTCCTTGACGCGGTTGAGGAATATGGGTTTGAGGCTGGCGATCATGCGCTGCAGCGCATGTTCCCTGCTCGAAAACGCTTTCTTGAAGGCCTCTTGAAAGAGGGCTTGGTCGCCGGAACCCGGTTGATGCTGGGTTGGCAAGCAGAGCGCATCATCAAGCGTGTTCTTGGCGAAAACAGCGGGCTTAACTACGCAAAATTGAGTGGTGGTATGGCCGACAAGGCCGTCATTTATATCGACTGTGGCAGATTTCATCTCGTTGAGGGGTCCCACAACTTCAAACTCTGGATTTATCTGGCCAGGCCAGGTGAACTTATTACTGACCCCACTAAGACTGAGTTCAGCCACCCAGACCTGACTAAGCTGGTACCCAGACAATATAGTGAGCAGAATGATTCGCTGCGATATCTGGACGTGCCACATCATGGTGTCTGGCAACGCCGTGTGTTTGAATTCCTGGGTGACCATGGCATTGGGCTCCCCATCGAGACATTTCTGCTGCCGGAGGACTACAAAGAATATCTGTCCCGCTTTGGGTTACCCTACGTCGCACCGAATTAAAGCCGGAAGGACCCGCCATGAGCTTGCGCACTCTGCTTGAAAACTTGATTGGGGCGTCCAGGTCGGGGGACAACCAGCGTGCCGGCTTTGCGCAGGTGGTGGACAGTGAGGGAGTGCACTTTCGGGTAGATCCTGCACTTGCGCCCGGTTTGGAAAAGGGAGAAGGTCCGGCCCTCGCGCGTATGCAGCACATTACACTCACCATGCTCCGCGAGCAGGGCATCGCGCAAACATTCCCGAATTCCTTCTATCTGAATTCCGAGGCAATAGCCGGCCTGGAAGACGATGCCGCGAGCATCCTGCAGTTACCGCCTTACTTTTCCGGCAAGTTCAAGGCGGATTTTACAGGTCGAACAGGGCAGAGTGCCTTCCATTGTCGGCTCACCGCCAGTCTCGAGGGCAGTATAGTGCCCTTCAAGACCAAGGGGCCTTTCATCTATCTTTCGGAGCGGGAGCACTACCGCCTGACACCAGCCATGTACTTTGCGCTGGCGGCCCACAGGCGGCACGAGTCACTTGATCCAGAGCAGCGCACAGAATCGGAGAACCTGAAGTTGGCGGCTGCCTTGCAGACTGCCCAGCGCAGTGGCATGCCCATTGAGCTGGCTCATTTCGACAGTCTGGAAGTCCATACGCCCGAGTCGGTAGGGGTGACCGCCCGTCAGGATCCCGATGGAAGTTGGACGCTCTTTCCCAGCTTTGGTGATGGCTCCAGTCAGGAAGAACTGGAAAGCCGGTGGAATCAGCTGGACCTCAACGAGGATGATACGGGGGTCATGCGGGTCAACAACCGCATCGTTGTCCTTGAGCCTGAACGCATCAAGGCAGTGCGGGAGGTGCTGCAGAACCGCCGCATACCACGTGATCAGGTACAGGACTTCATTCGCTCACCCTCGGCATTTCTGGATGCTGCGCTAGTCAATCTGGATCTCGGTTTCTCCGTGCGAGTCGAAGGTGTGGGCAAGTTCGTCCACATGGATTTCGAGAGCGGTGGCGATTACAAGGCTGACTGGTTTCGCGCAGCGGAGACCAGAGAGCTGATGGGTGTTGTCCGCGAGACGATCCAGTCTAAAGAGGACGGTGAAGAGCTGCTCCGGCAGGTCGACTCGGCAGTAGGCCAGGGTGCCAGCTCAATCAATTTTCGTGGCCACTACATCGATATTGAAGATCATGAAACGGTCCAGAGCGCCATCCGGGGTCGTATCAACCACTTGCTGCATGACGACGTCTTGGAAGATGAGCCTGAGTCACCATCGTCACCAATCGAGCAGCACTCACCTGAGCGCTTGTCTCTCCTGTTGAGGGAGGCGGATCAGCGAAACTTGAACCTTCTTGAGCAGGCGAGCAGAGCCACAAGTCAGGGTGGCCGAGCTTGCGATACGGATATTCTGCTGCGCAAGCCTTTTCCCCATCAGGAGGACGGTATTTCCTGGATCACGGGTTTACTGCACGAGGCGCTCTCCGGTGATCCCGATGACCTGTATCGACTCCAGGGTGGTTTGCTCGCCGATGACATGGGGCTGGGCAAAACCTTTATGGCCCTCGTCGCCATGAGCGAGTATTACCGCATGCAGGCTGAACGCCAGGGCAAGATGCGTCCAGCGCTGGTGGTTGCACCCCTGTCTCTTCTGGAAAACTGGCGCGATGAGGTTGACCTGACATTTGCCAAGTCTCCCTTCAAGGATGTGGTGGTCCTGCAATCCCGGGCAGATCTCAATCGATTCAGGGTCAAGGGAGTTGATCGCGAGTCCCAGCAGGTTGCTGAGATTGATGAGCCGGTAGATCACGCGAGCACAGGTGCGATTCGCTACGCCCTGCACATCGGTCCTGATGCAGGTGCGAAACGTCTGGATCAAGAGCGCCGACTCATTCTCACCACCTATCAGGTGCTGCGCGATTACCAGTTCTCACTGTGTAGTATCGAGTGGGGTATGGTGATTTTTGATGAGGCGCAGAACATCAAGAATCCCAACACCTTGCAGACTCGATCTGCCAAGGGGCTCAGGGCCGACTTCAAACTGCTGGCGACAGGCACGCCGGTAGAAAATTCCCTGGGCGACTTCTGGTGCCTGATGGATACGGCCCAGCCCGGATTGCTGGGCGATTGGCCCTACTTTCGCGAGCGCTGGGTCAAGCCCATTCAACAGGCCTCCGAGGAGGATCGGACGGCTGTTCGTGTGGAGTACGGAAAATCGCTCCGCGACGCGGTGGGGCCTTTCATGCTCCGGCGTGTCAAGGAGGATGAGCTCAAGGGCCTGCCTGCCAAGACGGTGCTCTCCGGTGTTGATGGCGGTGAAGCCTCGGTCCAGCAGTTCGACGCAGGCTTATCTTCGGTGATGAACGGCTCTCAACTCAAGGCCTATAATGAGGTCATCGAGCAACACCGCAGGTCTGCGCTGGAGGGTGACGGGCGCGGAGTGGCGCTAAGAACACTGGCAGCCATGCGGAAGATTTCGCTTCATCCCAGGCTGGATGAGGAGGCCGGTCTTTATACGCTTCAGCCCAGGGAGGTTGCCGCTGTCCTCGAGGAAAGTGGCAAGCTCGCGACCCTTGTCTCCACTCTTGACAGAATTCGTGACAGGGGTGAAAAGGTGATTCTTTTCATGATCACCAAGAAGCTGCAGCGCCTTCTCAAATTCTGGCTCGACATGCGATATGGGCTGGATATTGCCATCATCAATGGCGACACCGCGGCCATGCCAAAAAAGTCTGATGTTCTCTCACGCAAACAGCTTATTACCCGGTTCGAGGAGCAGCAGGGCTTTAACATCCTGATTATGTCGCCAGTGGCGGCAGGTGTTGGCCTGACGGTGGTTGGGGCCAACCACGTGGTGCATGTGGAGCGGCACTGGAATCCCGCGAAAGAAGCGCAGGCCAGTGATCGTGTCTACCGGATCGGTCAGCAGAAGGATGTGCGTGTTTATTTGCCGGCAATTCATCACCCTGAGTACGATTCCTTCGACGTTCATTTGGACCGGCTTTTGCGCGGCAAGATAGATCTGAAGGACGCAGTGGTGACGACGGATGTGGTGAGTGAGCAGGAGCTTGCGAGCTCCATGGGCTTATGAGGTGCTGATATGGAACCTGGAGAACACAAGATCTGCCCAATCTGCGAGGAAGGCACCCTGAATACTAGGGAGGAGCGGAATGAGGTCGAGTTTCGGGGTGTCACCAGCACTGTCCCCTTTTTCTACCAGCAGTGCGATAGCTGCGGAAGCGAACAGGCAGATGTGGCTCTTGCTCGAAAGAACAGGCGCATAGTTCTTGAGTGGAGGGCAGCGCTTGGAGATAAGGAGCATCCAGGGGGGAGCCTACGATGAAGATTGACCCGTAAAGTCTTTATAAAACAATAAGATAGAAGTCGTTTGTCGCTAAGATAAAAGTTTTTACCTTATCTTGGTTCTGCTTGTTGGCCGGATTTCGGGCTGTCAGCGGTTGCGTGGAAGGACCGCTACTTGTGGTTTACAATGTCTTTCGAAAACCAATATACATAAACCGGTGGCTCCATGATAGGTGAGCGACTGAAGCGGGCTCGAGCTGCCGCGGGGCTGTCAATGAAGGCGCTCGGCGAGCAGGTTGGGGTCAGTGCCAACATGATCAAGAAGTATGAGCATGATGTCAGCATGCCCAGTTCGGGGGTGCTGCTAAAGCTCGCGCGGGCGCTGGGGGTGCGCAGCGAGTACTTCTTTCGTCCGGCCCGCGTGTCACTGGGTCGGGTCGAATACCGCAAGCGGGCCACCGCCAGCAAGGCCCTGCTCAAGCGGGTAGAGGCGGATGTGCTGGATCAAGCCGAGCGCTGGCAGGAGCTGGCCGATTTGTGGCCGGATTTTCCGGTCCCGCGGTTTTCTCCTCCATCCCCGCTGGCCAGCGAAGTCAGCAGCTTGGTGGAAGTTGAAACCGCCGCCGAGCAGGTCCGGCGGGAATGGAAGCTGGGCATCAACCCCTTGCCCGACCTGATTGATGCCGTTGGGGGCCAGGGCGTCCTCGTGATAGTCACTGATGTTCAGGTCGAAGGAAAGTTCGATGGACTGCAGGCGACGGTTGCCGGGCAACCGGTCATCGTCGTGTCCAGCCACTGGCACGGTGATCGTCAGCGCTTCACGCTGGCCCATGAACTGGGGCATCTGCTGTTGGCTGGTCGCCTGAGCGCCGATCTGGACGAGGAAAAGGCCTGCAACCACTTCGCGACTGCATTGCTTCTACCGGCAGAGACCATGCGTCGGCAGTTTGGGCAGGAGCGTCACGCTATTGAGCTTCGCGAACTCTACCTGCTCAAGCACGAGTTTGGCGTAAGCATGCAGGCAGGCCTGTTTCGTCTGAAGGCCCTCGGAATCATCAAAGACAGCCTTTACAAGAAGATGATGATGCGCTTTTCGGCACAGGACTGGCGAAAAGAGGAGCCGGGGGAACCCGTCCCTAAGGAAACCACGCGCCTGTTTCAGCAGCTGGTGTACCGCGGCCTGGGTGAGGGCATTCTGGGTGAGTCAAAGGCAGCGGAGCTTCTCAAGCTGCCTTTGATGCAGTTCCATCAGCTGCGTCATTTGTCCTCTACCTTGCAGAAGGACCGCGCATGGTCACCGGCCTAATCTGAAAATATCCTCTTGAAAACAATAAGATACATGCTAGGATGCCGTAACCTAAAAATTTTTACCTAAACCGGATTCGGCATGGCTCAGGGCAAAGGCTGGCACTTTTATGGGCGGCGTCTGGAGCTGGATCAGATGCAGCGGATATTGGCTCGGGAGCGCTGGTTCTTCTTGCAGATTTCCGGCAGGCGACGTATTGGCAAGACGGCACTGATCCAGCAGGCCTTGCAGGCTCGCCGTCACGACAAGACGCTATACATCCAGATTCCTGACTCCGACGCAGTAGGGGTGGTCGCGGCCTGCAATGGCTATCTCGAAACCTTCGGGCTGCCTCAGCGGGTTTCCAGCCTGAATGGTCTGGCAAGGCTCATTGGCGACCTGGTGCGGCAGGATTACGTGGTTGCCCTGGATGAGTTCCAGTACTTTCATCGCAAGCAGCTCAGCGATTTCTGCTCCTATCTGCAGGCTGTCGTGGACGAACTGTCGGCAGTCAGCCATGAGGTGAAGGGCGGTTTGATCGTGCTCGGGTCATTACATGCAGAAATGACGGCGCTGCTAGAGGACCGCGATGCACCGCTGTTCAACCGCACTACGGACACGATAGAGCTCTCGCACCTTGATGTTGCGTCCGTATTGGACATTCTCGAAAACTATGCTGATCTGGCACCGGAGCGGCTGCTGTTCCTGTGGAATCTTTTTGAAGGCGTGCCTAAGTTTTACCGCGACGCCTATGAGCAGGGGGTGCTGGATGCCTCCAGACATGACTTGCTGGAAAGGCTTTTCTTCGCCAGTTCTTCGCCGTTGAGAAACGAGGCGGACAACTGGTTCCTTCGAGAGCTGCGTGGCCGCTACGACATGCTGCTGCAATACCTGGCGACCCACCCGGGATGCAGCAATGCCGAGATAGAAGGGGCCATGGCAACAATTTCCGGTCCTGGAGAAGTCAAGCAGGTGGGTGGCTACCTGAAGGTTCTGAGCGAGCGCTACCAGATGATCGAGCGGCGTCTGCCTATCTTTGCCAAAGCTACAGCGCGCTCTGGTCGCTATTACATCAAGGACAATTTTCTGCGGGCGTGGCTGGGTGCGTTGCAAAAGCCCGTGTCTGCCTCTGCATTTCGTCCCATGAGTCAACTGATTGCTCAGGCGGATCAGCAACTCCAGATTGTTGAGGGCCATGCACTGGAGGACCTGGCGGCGACGATCTATGAAGAACACAGCCGACTGGGTCTCGGTGACTTTGCACTGACGCACCGTGTGTCCGGCTACTGGGACAGATCCGACGTTGAAATCGATCTGGTGGCACTCAACGAAGATGAGTGCCGCATACGCTTTGTTACCTGCAAGCGCAATGCGGAAAAGCTGCCTGGATCGATTGCCTCCCTCAAGGCAGCGTCTCATCGCTTCCTGTCGGCGCAGAAGCGCTTCGCCAAATGGCAGGTAGATTATGCGGCAATTGCGCCAGAGATTGCCGAACCCACGCGACAGGCACTTCAGGCAGGGGGCGTGATTGCCCAGAGCCTGGCAAGCTTGATTGCGGTATACCGTCACTAAGGCACGCTCATGACCCCCGGCCTCCTCGCCAACGAAGTCTCCGCCGCCCTGCGCGAGTTCATCGTCAGCGGCTTCGAGACGGAAACCGCGCCCTTCAAGGGCGAGTTCCGCCGCCTGGTGGAGGAACAGCAGAATGGCGAGGCCTTTATCAAGGGGCCCTATGTGTCCATCGGGCTGCCGTTTCTGCCGGGCAGCGCGGGGCGCGACTTTTTCCCCGAGCTGCGCACCGAGTTTCCGCCCTATGCCCACCAGCAACAGGCCTGGCAGCGCCTCGCCTCCAGCCGCCAGGCGGCCAATACCCTGGTGGCCACCGGTACCGGATCGGGCAAGACCGAGTGTTTTCTCTATCCCATCCTCGACCACTGCCAGCGGGCCGCCACGCCGGGCATCAAGGCGATTGTCATCTACCCGATGAATGCCCTGGCCACGGACCAGGCCAAACGCTTTGCCCAGATTATTCACGCCCAGCCGGCCCTCAAGGGCCTGCGGGTAGGCCTGTTCGTCGGTGGCGATGCCCTGGGTACCAAGGTGATGGGCCCGGAGGCGGTGATTACCGACAAGGAGACCCTGCGCGCCTCGCCGCCGGATGTGCTGCTCACCAACTACAAGATGCTCGATTACCTGCTGATGCGGCCGAAGGACCAGCCGCTGTGGGCGCACAATGGCCCCCAGACCCTGCGCTACCTGGTGGTGGACGAGCTGCACACCTTCGATGGCGCCCAGGGCACGGACCTTTCCCTGCTGATTCGCCGTCTGCGCGCCCGCTTCAGTCTGGACCCCCAGCAGCTTGTCTGCGTGGGCACCTCTGCCACCCTGGGCGGCGAGGACAGCGTCGCCGGCCTGCTGGCCTATGCCTCGGACGTGTTTGCCAGCCCCTTCCGCCGGGACGCCGTGGTAGGGGAGCAGCGGGTCAGCGACGGCGACTTCCTGGACAATATCGCCTACCTCAACCCCAACCCCGATGTCGGGCCGGAGGATCTCGCCGCGGCCCTGCAGCGCGGTCTGGAGGACTATCTGCAGCTGGCCTGGGAGCTGTACTTCAGCGAGCCGCCAGCGGTGGATCTGGCCAGTAAGGAAGGGCGCATCGCGTTGGGCAAAGCCCTCAAGCAGCACGGCCAGCTGGCCAACCTGCTGCGCCAGCTCAAGCTCAGCCAGCACACGCCCACTTTTGCCGAGCTGGTGCAGCGCCTCGCCGGGCAGGTCTCCCGGCGTTTTCAGCGCCAGCCGGAGCAGGCCCTGGTTGCCCTGCTGGCGCTGCTGGCCCACGCCCGGGCGGAAACCGGCCAGCCCTTTGTGCAGTTGCGCCTGCAGCTGTGGTCCCGAGAGCTGCGCCGCATCGTCGGTACCCTGCGCGAGCCGCGGGTGGTGGACGAGGCCCTGGAGCAGCTGGATGGCCACGCTGCAGAACGATTGCCACCCCTGCTGGCCTTCGGCGATGACCAACCGCCGAAGGACCAGGCGCAGATCCGCCTGCCGCTGGTGCAGTGTCGGGAGTGCCGGGGCACGGCCTGGTTGACGCGGATGGAGCAGGGGCATCCGGCGGATCAACAGATCGAAACCGAGATCGCCGCCATTTACCCGGTGTTCTTCGGCAATCATGCGGAGACCGCACTGCTGATGCCCTGGCAGGGACCGGACGCGCAGTCTTCTGGCGGTTTTGTGCTGGATCATTTTCGCGTCTGCCGGGACTGCGGACAGACGGCGGCGGTGGATTATAGTGGCACCTGCAGTCGCTGCCAGGCCGGCAACGAGGCTCTGGTACGGGTATCGCGACCGCACATGCTGAAATCCGTGCGCCGCGGCGGCGTGAACCGGGTGGAGCACGAACACCACTGCCCCTACTGCGCCGCCCGGTCCGCCCTGGTGGTCTTCGGTGCTCGGGCCGCCAGCCTGAGTGCCGTGGCCATTCACCGCCTGTTCAGCAGCCGCGACAACGACGACCGCAAGCTGCTCACCTTCAGCGACTCGGTGCAGGATGCCACCCACCGCGCAGGTTTCTTTGCTGCCCGCACCTGGCAGAACAACGTGCGCATGGCCCTGGCCCAGTTGCTGGAAGCCCAGGCTGAGCCCCTGCCGCTGCCGGAGCTGCCCGAGCGCTTCGAGGCCTTCTGGCTGCAGCACGCGGGGCGGTCGGGCCGGCTGTCGCTGGCCGCCTATCTGCGCGAGTTCATGCCCCCGGACAAGCGCTTCCGGGCCGACTTCGAGCACTTCGAGCAGTCCGGCCTGGTGCCGGATCCTGCCCCCCTGCTCAAGCTGATTCGCGAGCGCATGCTCTGGCAGGCGCTGGAGGATCTTGCCTGGCGGGCCCCGGTGGGGCGCTCGTTGTATCGGGTGGGCGTCGCAGCCCTGGACTGGCCCTTGCCGCCGCTGCAACGGGCGGCCCGCGACTGGGCAGTGACGGTGGACAATACCCTGGGCTACCGGATTGACGACCAGGCCGCCGAAGCCTTCCTGCTTGGCCTGCTGCGTCACCTGGTGGGCCTGGGTGCCATTGGCCTGGAAGCCCTGCGCGCCTACCGGGAAAAGGGCGGCAAGGCCTACCTTTTGAGCTTTCTCGGTTTCGCGCCGGCCCTGGGCCCGGGCTCGGCCCGCCCGCGTTATCCCTCCCTGGGCAAGGGGGAGGGCCTGGAACCCCTGGTGGGCAACCGCGGCCCCGGCTGGTTCGAGCGCTGGCTGGCCTGCCTGAATCCGGCAATCCTGGTTGATCGCGGGCAGCTGGAAAAAGTGCTGGTAGCGGCCATGCAGGCCCTGTGCGATGTCGGCTTGCTGGTGCAGGAGCTGACCGAGCGCGGCCAGCCACTGTGGGTGCTGCCGCCGGAGCAGCTGGCCATCACCACGCAGCTGGAGGCACTGGAATGCCCCGGCTATCGCCCCCTGCATGTGCCGGCCTCCCAGGCGGAGCACTGGCTGGACCTGCCGATGCTGAGCGCCGCCAACCCCGATCGGCGCTATTTGCACCGGGTGCCCCTGCGGGACTCGCTGTACCGCAATCTCTACCGCCACGGAGAAATCCACCGGGTGATTGCCCACGAGCACACCGGTCTGCTGGCCGCCTCCGAGCGGGAGCGGGTGGAGCAGAGCTTTATCCAGGGCAGCAAGCCCTGGGAGTACAACCTGCTTTCCGCCACGCCGACCCTGGAGATGGGCATCGACATTGGCGATCTGTCCAGCGTGCTGCTGTGCTCGGTGCCGCCGGCCCAGGCCAATTACCTGCAGCGGATCGGCCGCGGCGGGCGGCGGGACGGCAATTCCTTCGTGCTGACCGTGGCCAATGGCCGGCCCCACGACCTGGTCTTCTACGCCGACCCCGGGCGCATGCTGGATACCCCGGTGGAGCCCCCCGCGGTCTTCCTCAAGGCCCGCCATGTACTGCGCCGGCAGCTTCTGGCCTATGCCATGGACTGCTGGACCCGCTTTGCCCGGGGCGATAACCAGATACCCGCGACCATGCAGCCGGTGCTGGATGCGGTGGAAAAGTCCCAGGAGGACCGCTTCCCCTATACCCTGCTGCACTACATCAAGCACAACATGCAGGAGATCTGGGACGGCTTCAGCGCCCATGTGGCCACCGAGCTGAGCGAGGACGATAGCGAGTTGCTGCGGCAGTATCTGTTCGGCGGCCCCCAGCACCCGGACAACCACCTGCAGCTGTATGTGCTGGGCCGGCTGAAACTGGTGGCGGACGAACGTCAGCGCATGGCCGAGAGCATCAAGGCCCTGGACAAGCAGATCGCCGCCCTCGGCAAGCAGCCCCAGGACGAGCACACCCAGGCGGAAATCCTCGAGTTGGAGCGCGAGGTGGCGGGCTACCGCAGCCTGCGCATTCGCCTTAACCGCCGGGAAACCCTGAATTTCTTTACCGACGAGGGCCTGCTGCCCAACTACGCCTTCCCGGAGGAGGGCACCACCCTGCACTCGGTGATTTTCCGCAGCGAGCGCGGCAGCACGGGGGACGGGGCAGAGCGGGAGTTCATCAAGCGCGAGTACGAGTACCAGCGCCCCGCCCAGGCGGCCCTTACCGAGTTGGCGCCGGAGTCGGTGTTTTATGCCGGCAACCGCAAGGTGCAGATTTCCCGGGTGGAAACCGCCCGCGGCCGCAACGTCCAGGACTGGCGCTTCTGCCCCCGCTGCCACTATTCGGCGCCGGCGGACGACCCCGAGGCCGGTTACGCCGACAAGGTCTGTCCGCGCTGCCTCACGCCCCATTGGGGCGATGAGAGTGCCCGCACCAAAATGCTCAAGATGACCCAGGTCTACGCCTTCACCAGCGCCAAGGACGCCCAACTGGACGACAATTCCGACGACCGCGAGCCGGACTTCTTCAACAAGCAGATGCTGATCGACTTCGATCCCTCGGCCGTCGACATCACCTGGGTGCTGGACGACCAGGACCGTCCCTTCGGTTTCGAATTCATCCGCTCGGCGAAATTCCTCGAGGTGAATTTCGGGCGCCGGGAGGGGGAGGACCTGATCTTCGAGGTGGCCGGCGACGAGCTGCAGCGGGCCGGCTTCCCCATCTGCCGGGAGTGCGGCTCGGTGCAGCAGCGTCGCAGCGAAGCGGAGCACCTGAAGAGCTGCAGTTTTTCCCGCGGGCCGCGCAAGCTGCCCGGCGGGGCTGAGGATGGCGGCATCGAGAACTGCCTCTACCTGTACCGGCAGTTCAGCTCCGAGGCCCTGCGCATCCTGTTGCCGCGCCTGTCCACCGGCGGGACCGAGGAGCAGGTCAATTCCTTCGTGGCGGCCCTGCAGTTGGGCCTCAAGCGGCGCTTTGGCGGCAAGGTGGACCACCTGCGGGTGGCCTACCAGAGCGAGCCGGTGGGGCAGACTGACCAGCGCCGCCATTTCATCGTGCTCTATGATTCCGTCCCCGGCGGCACGGGCTACCTGCACGAACTGCTCAGCAAGGCCGAGCACATGCAGTCGGTGTTCCGCATGGCCCACGATGTGATGGCTGCCTGCGACTGCTACGACAACAGCATAGACGGTTGCTACCGCTGCCTGCTGGAGTACCGCAACGCCTATGGCATGGAAAGCACCCGCAAGTCCCTGGCGCTGGAGATGCTGCGGGACATCGTCAACAGCGAGGCACCCTGGGTGGTGCGCGAGCAGTCCCTCAGTGCCCTGCAGGCCAACCCCTGGCTGGACAGCGAACTGGAAGCCCGCCTGGCCGAGGCCATGGGGCGCTTCTCCGGCGCCGACTGCGTGGGCGGGCAGGCGGTGCGGGCCAACCAGGACGTGGTGCGTGGCAAGATCGGCTTTCATCTGACCATTGGCCCGCTGGGTTACCAGGGCGAACCCCAGGTGGCCCTGACGCAGGCTGATGGGGTGCAGTTCGCCTGTACCCCGGACTTCGTGCTCTGGCCCGCGCGCAGCGGGCAGCGGCCGGTGGCGGTGTTTCTGGACGGCTACCAGTACCACGACAAGAGCGTCGGCAAGGACCTGCTCAAACGGCAGAGCCTGATGCATGCAGGCTTTGTGGTGTGGAGCCTGAACTGGTACGACGTCAACCGGGTGCTGGGGGACAAGGCCATGGAGGTGCCGCTGCCCACCGGCATGACTTCACCGCAGCACAACCACGCTGCCGTGGCGAAGCTGGCCGAGCGCGCTGGTGTAAATCATCACGCCCGCTTTCTGGGGCACAGCAGTTTTGAGCTGCTGATGCACTTTCTCGCCAATCAGGATGCCGATGCTCTGGCAGCCCAGGCGCTGTTTTTCGCGCTGCAGTGCCTGCCGGCATCGGCCCTGGCAGACCCGGCGGTCAAGCAGCGGGTACTGGACAACCTGGGCGGCCTGCCCGCCGCCTTTACTGATCTGCAGCCTGCGTCCGTGGCCATGGCTGGTGCAGTGTCCCTGCAGGATGAAGGCAGTGCGGCGCCGGCTGCCATCGGCCTGGAATTGCTGGCCGGCCCGGAGCTGCTGAGCCACTTCGACCTGCGCCAGGCGATGGTCACGCTCTCCTACGACCTGAAACCCGGCGCTGAAAAGGCCGCTCTTTACACGTGGCAGCGCTTCTGGATGGCGGTGAACTTCCTGCAGTTTCTGCCGGTGTTCTACGCCTACACCCCGCAATCGAAACACGATGGCACTGCCGCCGGGCTGTTGTGGCCGGCGCCCTCGGCACCCATGCCTGCTTCCCCGTCCGGCAAGGCGCCGCTGGCTGAGTCGGGGGCCTCGGCTGCTTCCTCCATGCGAGCAACGGCCACAAGCCCGGGAGCACATCGGTTTGTCGTCGGCGTGGAACCCTCGTGGTACGGTCAGCTGGACGAAGCTATCGCCGAGGCGCTGCGAGCACAGGAGATCGACTGGCCGGAGGAACCGGAAGTAGGAGTTGATGTGCTGGATGCCAGCGAGGCCGCGATCGGCGTTGCCGAATTGCTGTTCCCGGAAAACCGGGTTGCGTTTCTTCTGGAGGAGGAGCCGGATCAGCTAGCAGCCCGTCCGCACCTCGAGGCACAGGGCTGGCAGGTCTGTACTTCTGCCGAGGCCTTGCTGCAGGTGTTTGCAGGGACAGGGAGCTCTTGATGCCAACCATTAGCGAGAATTGGGAAACCTGACATGGCCAGTGTGGCGTTCTCCGACAAGTATTTCAGCAGCCTGCTCAAGCTGAGCCCCAACGAGCAGAGTCAGGCCAACAAGGCGGTCATGCAGTTCCAGCAGGATCCGCAGCACGGCAGCCTGCACTACGAAAAGCTCACGGCTTTCCGCGACAGCAAGCTGCGCTCGATACGTGCCAACCAGGATGTGCGCATCATCCTGGCCGCAGCGGAAAAGGAAGACCTCTACCTGATGCTTTACGTGGCTCACCACGAGCCCGCCTACCAGTGGGCGGCGAAGCGTAAGGTGGAGATCAACCCAAACACCGGTACCCTGCAGGTATTTACGGTCGAGGAGGCGTTCGCAGAGACCTTGGAGCCTGCGGCAAACACCGTGGCCCCAGAGCAGCAACCCGGCTTGTTTGATGCGCTGCGCGATCGCCAGCTGCTACAGCTCGGCGTTCCCGAAGATGCCCTGCCGCTGGTGCGTGCCATGCGTATCGAAGCCGATCTGGAAAACGCCCGCGACCGCGAGCAGATACCCCCGGATGCCTACGAAGGCCTGTTTATGCTGATGGCCGGTGCCAGCTTCGAGGAAGCCTTTAACGAAGTGGTTCCGGTGGAACCCGCGTCAGTGGATACCGAAGATTTCACCGCGGCACTGGCGCGGCCCGAGACACAGGCGCACTTTGCGGTGGCTGACAACGAGGAGGCTTTGCAGGCGGTACTCAACCAGTCCATCGAGAAGTGGCGGGTATTCCTGCACCCGGCCCAGCGCCGGCTTGCCGAGGGCAAAAAAAACGGCCCGGTGCGTGTGCTTGGTGGGGCAGGAACCGGCAAGACAGTCGTGGCCATGCACCGTGCAAAATGGCTGGCCGAGCATGTTGCCCGCCCGGATTGCAAGGTTCTGTTTACTACCTTCACCCGCAACTTGGCCAGTGACATCCAGCAGAACCTGAACAAGATCTGCTCCCAGGAAGCCCTGAAGAACGTCGAGGTCATCAATCTCGACGCCTGGGTGCTGGCCTTTCTGAAAAAGCACGGCTATGACTACGGTCTGCTGATGGACAGCGGCGAGGAAAGGCGCCTCTGGCAACAGGCCTACTCGGAGAAACCTGCAGGTATCGACCTCAGCCTGGCCTTCTTCCAGGAGGAGTGGGCGCGGGTGATTCAGCCCCAGTCCGTCAGTAGTGAGCTGGAATACCGCAAGGCCTCGCGTATCGGCCGCGGCACGCGACTGAACCGCCAGCAACGCGTCGAGATCTGGCCGGTATTCGAGCGCTACCGCCACCTGCTGGTCAGCAACTACCTGAAGGAGACGGACGACGCCTACCGCGATGCCCGCAGCCTGCTGGAGCGCCAGCCCGATCTGCGCCCCCCACTGTGCTCGGTCATTGTCGATGAGGCCCAGGATATGGGCACCCAGGCCTTCATGCTGATTCGCGCACTGGTGCCGCCGGGACCCAATGACTTGTTTATCGTCGGCGACGGTCATCAGCGCATCTATGGCAAGAACAAGGTCGTTCTGGGTCAGTGCGGCATTGATATTCGCGGCCGCAGTGCGCGCCTCAAGGTCAATTACCGCACCACCGACGAGACTCGCAAGCTGGCAGTAAGCATCCTTGAGGGTGTCGGTGTGGATGATCTGGATGGCGGCGAGGATACCCAGGCCTTCTATCACTCCCTCATGCATGGCCCCGTGCCTGAGGTGCGATGTCTCGATTCCCTGCAGTCACAGGCCGCGGCGATCCTCAGTGCCCTGCAGGAGCACGCGCTTACTCCCGAGGCTTGCTGCGTCATCGCCCGTACCCGCAAGGAGCTGGAGAGCCTGCGTGCCAGCCTGGAGTCCGCCGGCCAGCTCTGTCACACCCTGGATGGTCGCAGTGCGACAACGCCCGAGGGCGCCCTCAATCTGGCCACCATGCACCGGGTGAAGGGCTTGGAGTTTGACGGTGTGTTTCTCGCCTCTGCCAACCAGGGCCTGGTGCCCCTGCGCTTCGTGGTCGAAAGCGCCGGAGATCCCGTGACTCGCCGGCAGCAGGAGAACGAGGAGCGGGCACTGGTCTATGTCAGCCTCACCCGCGCCCGCAAACTGGCCTGGGTGTTTGGCTACGGGCAGATGAGCGAGTGGTTCCAGGCCGCGGTGTGATTTGGGAGGGGTGTTTACCGCTCCCCCAGCAACACCGCCCTCGAAAACGCCAGAAAGTCATCCAGGCGATGCTCGATGATATTCACGGTGATCGGTAGCTGCAGCGCCTGGTATTCGTGAACTGCAATATTGCGGAAGCCGACCATGCGCTTGAGGGATTCGGCAAGCTCAAGATCAATAATGCCCGCTCGGGCGAGCAGCGCAAAGACGTCGCGAGCGCCCTGGGGGACGCCCAGCTTGTCCCGGCGGACCAGGTGCTGGCCCATGTCGAGGGCGGCTTCGCAGGCGCGCTGTATATTCAGGATGGCGGCGTCCTGACGAGTGTAGTCGGTAGCGAAGCCATCGGGATTGGCCTGGTACTCCTCCCGGGCCCGGGCCACACAGCGCTCAATGCTGGCGGCCTTGTTGAGCAGTACATCATCAACCATGCACACTGCCTCGCGCGTGAATGTCCACCAGCAGGCCAGCCCGGGCCTCGTCCAGCGCGGTTTTTTCACTGAGGATAAAAGCCTCGTAAATACCGGCCTGGGCATCCCGCGCCCACCAGCGCTCGCCACCGGTAATGATCTGGTACTGCATGACCGTGGAGGCAGCCCGCAGATCCACCAGGTCCACCGGGCAGTTCACCTGCTCCGAGAGTTCACCGGCCAACTCCCAGAGTCTCAAAGGGTCCACCATGCCGGGGATCAGAACCGCGAGGTCCAGATCGCTGTCAGGCCCCGCGGTCCCCGCTACCTGGCTGCCGAATGCGTATACCGCGAGTAGCTCAGGGAGTTGCTGGCGGAGGTTGGCGACAATACGGTCTGGGCTCACGAAAATGGTTGGGTGCATGCAGCAGCTCGGGCGTCGACGGTATTGCCTACGTTAGCGGCAGCTGACCGCCTGGGCAAGCTGTCGTTGATACACGCGCCAGGCAGAAATGCTTATTCGCCATCCGGCGGCTCGATTCAACATTAGCAGCTATCACCAGCAACTATACTGTGGTGCAGGGGGTCACACACTGTGTTCGTGCAGTGCTGCAGCTCAAGCTACACACAAAAAGGAATGTCGAGCCATGAACGGAGCAGAGAGCCTGATCAACACACTGGTCGCCAATGGCGTCGACCTCTGTTTCACCAACCCCGGCACCTCGGAAATGCATTTCGTCGCGGCGCTGGATGAGGTCCCGGGCATGCGCTGTGTGCTGGGGCTGTTCGAGGGCGTTGTCAGCGGTGCCGCGGACGGCTACGCGCGCATGGCGGGCAAGCCGGCGGCGACCCTGTTGCACCTGGGGCCGGGGCTGGGGAATGCCCTGGCCAACGTGCACAACGCCCGCAAGGGGCACGTGCCCATGCTGAATATCATCGGCGATCACGCCACCACGCACCGCCAGTTCGATGCCCCGCTGAGCTCGGATATCGCCGGCATTGCCGGGCCGGTGTCCCACTGGGTACATACCTGCGAGCGGCCGGAGCATATAGCCGAGGACGCGGCAGAGGCGGTGCGGCGAGCGGCGGCGGGTCAGGTTGCCACCTTGATACTGCCCGCAGACGTCTCCTGGGGCGACAGTCCGGGCGGCGCGGGCCCCGTGGTGGCACGGCCAGGATCGGCTCCGGTGCCGGCGGAGCGCCTGCAGAAAGCGCTGGGCATGCTGCGCGCCGGGAAGCGCACCGGCATCATGCTGGGTGGGCGCGATGTCAGCGGAGAGCAAACCCTGCTGGCCAGCCGCATTGCCCGGGCCACCGGGGCCCGCGTGTTTACCGACACCTTCCCCACACGAGTGCGCCGCGGTGCCGGCACCGGTCGAGTCGAGCGGCTGCCCTACCTGGCGGAATTCGCACTGGATGCGCTCAAGGGGCTTGAGCAGTTGATACTCGTCGGGGCGGCGTCGCCGGTCTCCTTCTTCGCCTACCCGGATTTGCCGGGGCGCCTGGCACCCGAGGGCTGTGACGAGTTGGTCCTGGCGCAGCCCGGGGAGGATATCGAGCAGGCCCTCGAGCGTCTGCTGGAGCTGCTGGATGCGGTCAATGTCTCCCCTGACGTGTATCCCCTGGAGTTGCCCGAGCTGCCCAGCGGAGAGCTCGATGCCAACAGCGTGGCGCAATCACTGGCGCACTACCTGCCGGAAAACGCCATTGTGGTGGACGAGGGTATTACCGGTGGCATGGCCTGCTTTCCCATGACCGCCTGTGCCCAGCCCCATGACTGGCTGAACCAGACCGGAGGCGCGATTGGTTGGGGCCTTCCGGCTGCGGTGGGCGCCGCGCTGGCCTGCCCGGATCGCCGGGTCATCTGCCTGGAGGGTGACGGCAGCGCCATGTACACCCTCCAGGCACTCTGGACTATGGCTCGGGAGCACCTGGATATTACCGTGGTGATTTTCAACAATCGCCGCTACGGCATTCTCGAGCTGGAATTTCAGCGCACGGGTGCCCGCGGTGGGACACCGGGCCCCAAGGCCGCAAGCTCGCTGAATATTGGCAGCCCGGATATGGACTTTGTGGACATGGCTCGGGGCATGGGGGTGTCGGCTTCGACCGTCGCCACGATCGACGAGTTCAAACAGGCCCTGGAGCAGGCCTTGGCTGCCCCGGGACCCAGGTTGATCGACGTGCTGTTGTAGCAGGGCGCCAGCCCCCGGGGGCGGCCTGCTACGGAGACACTACCTGCGTATAGAAAGCCTGCGAAGTCCGAGGCTCCCCAGGCCACCGGCCAGCAGAACCAGCAGGGGCAGAGGCAGCACCGGGATCGGTGCGGCGGGCTGCTCGGTTGCCGTCGCCGTGGCGTTAACGATCTCGCTCGCTTCGGCGGGCGAGATGCCGGCTGTCAGGCTGCTGTCGATGGTTTCAAAGCTGTTGAACTGCTGGGCATTTGCGGTGGCGTTGGCCGTATCCGTGCTACCGCTTCCATCAATCTCGCCAATGCCGGCGAAGAACATCAGGCGCCGGGTGGAATTGGCGGGCACGGTGAGCGCGAAGGTGGCACCGAGGCCCTGGGTTCCCGCGCAGTTGAAGACCGTCTGGGTGTAGGAAGAGGGCGTCAGGCCCGCACCGGGGAGATAGAAGACTGAGGTGTTTATCTCGCTGCTGGCGTCCCAGGTCTGGGCCCAGTTGTCGCCGAGATCGAAGGTGGCATCGCCGGAAGAGGTGGAGACCAGGGTCGTGTTGCTGTCAGAGCCGAAGTTGGCTGGTACTTCCACGGTGACGGAGATCGGGCTGCCCGTGGGGTTGGTGAAACTGGCCAGGAGCCGGAAGGCCTCGATGGTATCCGAGAACCGGTATTCAGACGAGACGCTCAGGCCCGAAAGCGTTTGTGGGGCGACAGTGGCAATCGAGCCAGAGATTGAGAGCGCTCCCGACAGCGGTGTGCCGTCCACCCAGATGCCCCAGGCATTGTCGTACATGTCACCATCGCCATCCGCGGTGTTGGCGTCGCTCAGTAACACGCCGGCCGAGGCGGAACAGCTGCCGCTGAAGGCGCCGGCGTCTGTCCCGCCATTGGTGGTAAAAAACCAGTCCGTGCCGAGCGCAGTCGTTACGGTTTGAGCCTGGGCGCCGGCGGCCCCGAGCCACGCCACGCAAGCCAGCGCCAGGCCAATTCTGTTTTGCTTCTCCATGGTATCCCCTCAGGTTTTCCGCATTGTTGATACACGTTGGCGGAAATCTCGCCTGCGCGGCCATGCACGCCCAAATCGAAAAATCAACAAAAAAGCCAACATTTTCAGAATATGTCTTTGTGTTGGATAAGGCAAGGCTGCCGGTTGTTTCCGGCCCTGCAAAAAAGCCCCGTGGGGCGGGGCGCAAGGAGAGGTCCTGGATTGTGTGAGAGCCCTCCGGGGGAGGGCTCTGAAGGGTGGGCTCAGGAGGCCAGCTTTTCGAACTCCAGCTCCGGGTAGCCCTGGTTGGCCGACTCGTCCATCAGGTCGTAGTAGACGTTGGCGCCACCGAAGTAAATCAGTACCCGCGGCGGCTTGTCCTCGCGGTTGGCACCCATCATCCAGGAGTGCACCTTGTCGCCTTCCGCCATCAGTGTCTGGTCGTGGATCTCGGCGGTGTGCTTGGTCCACTCGTCCTCGGCGTCATGCCGCGGCTTGACCACGTCGTAGCCCTCGCTTTCCACCTTCCTGATGCAGTTGGTGATCCACATCACATTCTGCTCGATGGAGGTGGGCAGGTTGGCGAAGGGTGCCTGGGGCCCGGTGACGATAAACATGTTGAGGAAGTCCGCCACGCAGACGCCCATGATCGACTTGGACTGTTCCTGCCACTTCTCGGACAGGGTCTGGCCGGCGGCGCCGCGAATCGGGAAGGCTTCCAGGGCGCCGGTGTAGGCCTTGAAGCCGGTTGCCAGCACGATGATGTCGAACTCGTAGAGGTTCTCGGTGGTGCGCACGCCGGTTTCGGTGATCTCGACGATGGGTTCCTTGTCCTTAATGTCCACCAGGTGCACGTTATCGCGGCTGTAGGCTTCCAGGTAGCCGTGATCCAGCGGCGGGCGCTTGGCGAACAGGGGGTAGTCTTCCAGCTTGGGTACCAGGATGTCGGCGATTTCCGGATCGTCAATCCGCTCGCGCATCTTGTCGATGATGAACTGTGAGGCCATGCGGTTGGCCTCGGGGTTGGAGAGCAGGTCCTCGAAGGTCTCGAACACCCAGCGGAAACTGCCGGTCCATTTTTCCTCGAAGATGCGCTGGACTTCTTCCGGCGACGATTCTGCGGCCCTGCGCCCCTCGGCGGTGTCGAAGGCCATGCCGAAGATGTGGTTGCGGCACTTGTTGATGATCTCGTCGTAGTTGGCCTTGATCTCTTCCTCCCATTCCGGGGTCATCGGCTTCTGCATCGCCGGCATGATGAAGTTGGGGGTGCGGTGGAAGACCGTGACACTTGCCGCGTCCTGGGCCATGATCGGCAGCATTTGCACGGTCGTGGCGCCGGCGCCAATGATGCCCACCCGCTTGCCTTTGTAGTCCAGACCCTCAGGCCAGCGCGCGGAATGGAAGAGGGGGCCCTTGAAGCTGTCCATGCCCTTGATCCGCGGGATCTCCGGCTCGGAAATCATGCCCATGGCGCTGATGAAGTATTTGCAGGTGTAGGACTCGCCACCCTTGGTGGTGACTTTCCACTGGGCGCTGTCTTTCTGGTACTCGGCGGAGACAATTTCGGTGTTCAGCTGGATATCCGGCCACATGTTGCAGCGATCGGCCACGAAACGGAAGTAGTCGTGGGTTTCCTTCCAGTCCGGATAGCGGCGGGTCCAGGACCACTCCTGCAGCAGCTCCTTGGAGAAGGTCAGGCAGTAGTAGTAGCTTTCGCTGTCGGTCATGGCGCCGGGGTAGCGGTTCCAGGTCCAGGTGCCGCCGACGTCGTCGGCCTTGTCGAAGACGCGGATGGACAGGCCCGCCTCGCGAATGTGGTGAATCAGCGCCAGACCGGCAAAGCCGGCGCCGATGGCGATGACGTCGAAGTCGGGTTGCTGCTTGCTGCTCATAGCGGGTGTGCCTCTTTATATTTACTCAGGTCAGGGATCCGGAAAGCTGGCTGTTTGATAGTAGTCTCTTGCAGCCTATTTTTGAATTCGATTTAATTATACTTGCTAGGCGCAAACAAGCAAGTTGCCAGGAGTGAGTTTTTAGCGGGAGATTTGATCGAGGTCAAGTGTTGATTATTCCGCGAGCGCCGTATTGCCCGGGATGTTCGCGGCAGTGCCTGTGCGGCCTGTGCCCGCCCCTGTGCCAGTGGGTGGAGGGGCTCAGGGCAGGCGCGCGCGCAGCGCGCTCGCGTCCAGGCTGGTGTAGTCCTTGTCGATTTCCAGGGAAATCAGACTCTTGAGCGGACCGCTCAAGGCACTGCGCAGCAACCCCAGAAAGGCCGGCGCGGCAACCAGAACCAGCTGGTCGATATCGTGCTGTTCGCGCAGGGTTTCCAGTTCCTGGGCGACTTCCCGGGCGAAGACCTCGCGTTCGTGCTCGCGGGCATCCACTCGCTGGTCCATCGCGTGTCGGCCCTGGCCGTGGCTGTCGAAGGCCCGGCCGGCGCGATCGGTGAGCAGTTCCGACGGTTTCTTGCGCGCATCCGGGTGGTTGAGCTGGAATTGCTGCTCCAGGGGGGCGACGGGGCTTTTGGCGGTATACAGGGTGGCGCGGGAACTATTGGCAGAGACGACCCAGACGCTGGACATGATAGCGATCCCTCCGTTGTCGAGTGCTCTGCTCCAGTGTAGCTGCCTGCGGGGCTTATTCAACAGCGCGAGTGCGCCCGGCGCCCCCACCGGACCCGGTGGCTGGCGCTCTCCAGACAGAGTATGTCGGGGAAGTTAGAGGAACGGCGCGTGGCTTGCCCCCGGGTCGGTAGGCATAGAGCTGAGCGTCCGGTTGTCGGAAGGCGCGCAGCAGGATCCGGTAGGCGTCCAGGTCCAGCGCGGCGGGCTCGCGCCCCACGCAGGCGCCGCGACACTGCCCGAGCTGATGGGCGAAACAGGGGCCGCGCCCGCGGTCCAGACCCAGTACTCGCTGGCACAGCCCGCAGCGGCGCGAGAGATCAATGAGGTAGTCCTCCGCCCCCCGGCGCTGGCGAAACAGGCCGTAGTGGGCGCCAGTGTCCGGCAGGCTGCCCGCTGAAAGTGCCCTGACTTCCGGGCGCAGGAAGCCCGCTTCGCCCCCCGGTGCATCGACCAGGTGCAGGGTGACCGGGTGTCGGGCCCGGCGCTGGCGCCGATTGAACAGGGGAAGCTCGCGCTTGATTTCGCGGTTCTCCAGTAACTGGGCGCCGATATCGCCGGCGGTCAGGGTACAGTCGACGCGTTGGGTGCTGTCCATCAAGCGGCGCTGACGCGCCGAGGCGGCGGCCTCGCGCGTGTGCTCGCGCAGCCGCCGCGCGATGTTCAGGCTCTTGCCGATATACAGCGGAACCGGGCCGTCGCCGTAGAAACGGTAGACCCCGGGGCTGTTGGGAAGCTGATCGACAGCCTCTCCGTCCACAAAATAGTGAGTCTGGCGCATAATCCCCTTGGCCAACGGTCGCGGCTTCGGGCACAGGCGCAATTGCGCTGTCCACCCCGATCGATACGCCGCGACAGGCCAACTGGTTCTGCCCGCGAATCGAACACCCCGTAGTAGATGTCGCGCGCATCTGCCTGAAAAATCGGCCTGTTCGTGCATACAGCGCTGCGCCGCGCCGCGGCATGGCGTAGAGTTGTCGCCGACGCCGCGCACCAGTCGACGCCAGGGAGGGACCGGCATGACACAATCGCCCCCATCGCACGCCCAGGGCCTGGTCGTGCTGCAGGGCAATCGCATGGAGGATCTGCGCGACCTGGCCCTGATGTGGCTGGCGCGGGCGCCGCTGCATCCACTGGAACGGACGGCTTTTCTGGTCCAGAGCAACGGCATCGCCCAGTGGTTGAAGACCTCGATCGCCGAGCAGCAGGGCGCGCCGGGCCGCGGCATCTGCCTGGGCACTGACGTCATGCTCCCGGCCCGTTTCCAGTGGCAGGCCTACCGCAGCGTGATCGAGGCTGTCGAGGGGCCCGGCCGCGTACCCGCTACCTCCCCCTGGGACAAGACGCGTCTGCGCTGGCGCCTGCTGGGGCTGCTTCCCACACTTCGGCAGGACACCTTGTACGCGCCCCTGGAGCGCTACCTGACGGGAGACGACACGCTGCGCAAGCACTACCAGCTGGCCGAGCGCCTGGCTGACCTCTTCGACCAGTACCAGGTTTACCGGGCCGACTGGCTGAGCGCCTGGGAGGCGGGTCGCGACGAGCTGGTGCTGCCGACGGGGGAGCGGGTGCCAGTTCCCGCGGACCAGTGCTGGCAGCCAGCGCTCTGGCGACATATCGGCGAATCCCTGGCGCCGGTGGATAGCGGCAGTCACCGCGGCGCGGTACACCGGCGCTTCCTGGCGGCCGCTGGGCAGTTGCCCTCCCGGCCCGCGGCGCTGCCACCGCGGGTGGTGGTGTTCGGCATTTCCTCGCTGCCCCGACAGATGCTCGAGGTGCTGGCGGGGGTGGCCGCGGTCAGCGAGGTGATCCTGTGTCTGCTCAACCCCTGTGAGCACGACTGGGGCGAGATCATCGAGACCCGCGAGGCCCTGCGCCGCTACCATCGCCAGCAGCGTCGGCGGGGCATGCCGGCGGCACTGCATCTCAACCCAGAATTGCTGCACCTGCATGCCCACCCGCTGCTGGCGGCCTGGGGCAAGCAGGGGCGCGACTACCTGCAATTGCTGGGACAGTACGACGCCACTGATACCGAGGCCCTGGCGGCTCTGCAGCAACCGGTGGATGTCTTTACGCCGCCGGATACCGAAACGCTGCTGGGGCAGTTGCAGGCGGACATTCTTGCCCTGCGACCCCTGGCAGAAACACAGGCGCACTGGCCGGCGCTGGTGCCGGGCGGGGACCGGTCGATCCGCTTCCATGTCTGTCACAGCCCCCAGCGGGAACTGGAGGTCCTGCACGACCAGTTGCTGGATGCCTTTGCCGCCGACCCCGACCTGCAGCCGCGGGACGTGATGGTCATGGTGCCGGACATCAACGACTACGCGCCCTACATCGATGCGGTTTTCGGGCAGTTCCTGCCCCGAGAGCCGCGCTATCTGCCCTACCACGTTGCCGACCAGCGACAGCGCCACCGTGAGCCGATGCTGGTGGCCGTGGATACCCTGTTGTCCCTGCCGCAGCTGCGATTCCGGGCCAGTGAGATGCTGGACCTGCTGGAAATCCCGCCCCTGCGGGAGCGTTTTGGCCTGGCGGAAGGCGACCTGCCGATACTGCAGCGCTGGATACGCGGTGCCAATATCCGCTGGGGGCTGGACGCCGAACAGCGCAGCGACCTGGATCTGCCCCTGCACGATGAGCTGCATACCTGGCGCTTCGGCCTCGAACGTATGCTGATGGGCTATGCGGTGGGCGAGCCCGACAGCAATGGCGACGACTGGCAGGGCGTGGTGCCCTACGATGAGGTTGCGGGGCTGGATGCGGCCCTGGTGGGCCCGCTCTACCGCCTGGTGCTGACCCTGGAAGAGTTCCGGGGTGCCTTGCAGGCGCCGCGGACGGCCGCCGAGTGGGGGGAGACTCTGGCCGCCATGCTGGATGCCACGCTGCAAGCGACCCAGCCCGCGGAGGAGAGCCTCCTGGGAATGATTCGCGGGAGCCTGGAGGACTGGCTGGAGGAAATCGAGGACGCCGCCCTGGCGGTGCCCCTGCCCCTCGCCGTTGTGCGGGAAAGCTGGCTGGCGCGACTGGATGAGCCGCGCCTGTCCCAGAATTTTCTGGTTGGGCGGATCACCTTTGCCACCCTGATGCCCATGCGAGCCATACCTTTTGCGCATATTCATCTGCTGGGCATGAACGACGGGGCCTACCCGCGCAGGGTGGATACCCCGGATTTCGATCTCATGGCGCTGCGCGGCCACTATCGCGCGGGCGACCGCTCGCGCCGGGATGACGACCGCTATCTCTTCCTGGAGGCACTGCTCTCCGCGCGGCGGCGCCTGGGTATCAGCTGGTGTGGCCGCAGCGTGAAGGACAACAGCGAGCAGCCCCCCAGTGTCCTGGTCGGTCAGCTGCGGGACCACCTCGCGCGCGGCTGGCGTCTGGAGGGGCAGCCACCGCTGGAGGCGCTGGGTGCCAGCGCGGCCGGTGCTGCGATGCAGGCGGTCCTCGCGGCGCTGACCACGGAGCACCCCCTGCAAGCCTTCGGTGCGGACTATTTCCGTGGCGAGGAAGACCTGTTTACCTACGCCAGCGAGTGGCAGGGCATTGTCGACACACCTGCCGCGCCGGCGGTGAAAGCGGCTGAATCGCTGCCGCCCTGGCAGCCGGAGGCCGCGGTGACCCTGGCGCAACTGGAGCGCTTTCTGCGCGACCCGGTGGCGGCCCTGTTCCGCGAGCGGCTGTCGATATCACTGAGCGAGGCTGACCTTGCGGGTGAGGACGATGAGCCTTTTGACTTCGATGGCCTGGCCACCTGGCAGCAGCGGGACGCTCTCCTGCAACCTCTCGGCCAGCAGCTGGCGCAGACACCCGGGCTGAACCTGGCAGAGGTTTTCTCGGCCCGGGTCGCGCAGCGTCAGCGGGCCGGCGATTATCCGCCGCAGCCCGTGGGGCCCATCGTTCGCGAGTCCTTGCTCGAGCCGCTGCCGTCGACCCTGGAGGCCTACCGCGAGCTGCTGCGGGAGTATCCCCGGCGCCTGTCGGTGGCCCCCCAGGTAACACTGGCCACAGAAGCTGTGGGGGAAGCGGCGGGCCTGGCCCTGGAGGACAGCCTCGACAGTCTGCACCAGGGAGAGACCTCCGCGGGCGACCCTCGCCTGGCGCGTATCGTGCTGCTGACCAGCCCCGTTCACCAGGGCAAGGAGTGGCGCTGGAGCCAACTGCTGCGTCACTGGCCGGCCCACCTCGCCCTGCAACTGCTGCAGGCGGGTGCGCCCAGCTACCTGGTGTCGCCGAGCGGGACCCTGACCCTGCCCGGCATGTCCGCCGAACCGGCGCGCGCGTGGCTCACCCGGCTGCTGCGGGCCTGGCATCGGGGCATGCACCATCCGACACCCACTCACCCGGAGCTGGCACTGCCCGCCCTGGGCCACTATCCCCCCGTGACAGCAGAATCGACCGCCTGGCCGCCGGAGGAAGCCTGGCAGGACCGCAGGCTGCGCGATGAGTGGCGCAGAGCCTGGGAGCGGCTGGAACAGCGCAACCCCCTGTTGCTTCGCGAGTTTCCGCGTCTGGAATCCCTGCTGGCGGCGCCCGATTTTGCCGCCGCGAGCCTGGGACTGTATGCCGACCTGCATGGGTGGGTGAGTGCTGATAGGGAGGAGCAGTCATGAGCCCGGCGCCGGATACTCACAAGAACCTTGCCCTGGACCTGCCCCTGCGCGGCACGCGTCTGATCGAAGCCAGCGCCGGCACGGGCAAGACTTTCACCATTGCACTGCTCTATGTCCGCCTGGTACTTGGCCACGGTCAGCCGGCGGGGGAGAGCCCCGGCCGCGACAACGGCTTTTCCCGCACCCTGGTGCCGCCGGAGATTCTGGTGGTGACCTTCACGGAGGCCGCCAGTCTCGAGCTGCGCGACCGCATCCGCCATCGCCTGGTGGAGGCGACCGAGGCCTTCCGGGCGCAGGAGGGCGACGACCTTGGGGAGCGCGACCCCCTGCTGGCACAGTTGCGCGCGGACTTTCCGCCGCAGACCTGGCCCCACTGCGCCCGCCGCCTTGAGCTGGCCGCAGAGTGGATGGACGATGCCGCCATCTCCACCATCCACAGCTGGGCCCAGCGCATGCTCCGGGAGCACGCCTTCGACAGCGGACGCCTGTTTCGTCAGGAGCTGGTCAAAGACCTGACCGAGCCCACCCTGGAGGCGGTCGCCGATTACTGGCGAACACGGGTGTACCCCCTGGATGCGGCACAGGCCGCCGCCCTGCTCGCGCTGTTCCCCTCGCCCCAGCGACTCTACCGGGACCTGCGCGGCCTGCTGCAGCGCGATGATGCCAGCCTGGTTTACGCCGGCGAGCCGCTCGAGGGTGAAGACTATCGCGCCCCGCTGGCGCGCCTGGGCGCCTGCGGCGCAAGCCTGCATGCATCCGAGGTGCGGGCCCGCGAGGCCTGGGCGCGCGATGCCGCCCAGCTGAACGAGACGCTGCAGGACCTGCGGCCGCGCCTGAACGGCACCCGCTTCCGGGGCAAGAATGACGACGCGACCTTCGCCGGCTGGCTGGAAGAGCTGCATCGCTGGGGGCGGGGCGAGCTGTCGCTGAAAGACACCGCCTTCGTGAAAAAACTGGCGCGGAGCCAGCTGCAACTGAATCAGCGCGAGGAGCCGCCCGCCCTGCCGCTGTTTGAACATCTCGACAGCTGGCATCGTGCCCGGACCGAGGCGGATGACTTGCAGCAGTCGCTCTATCCCCTGGTGCTGGCCGATGCCCGCGACTGGGTCTCCCGTCGCCTCGCCGAGCAGCTGGAAACACGGGCGCAGATGAGCTTTGACGACATGATCCGCGGTCTGGCGGAAGCCCTAGAGGGCCCCGCGGGCGAGACTCTGGCGGAGCGTATTCGCGTCCAGTTTCCGGTGGCGATGATCGACGAATTCCAGGACACCGACCCGGCTCAGTACCGGATCTTCCCCGCGATCTACGGGGTGGGTAACCCGGCGCCCGGGCGCGAGCCGGCCGCGGACACCGCCGGGGTCGACGACGATACCGCGCTGATCCTGATCGGCGACCCCAAGCAGGCCATCTACGGCTTTCGCGGGGGGGACATTCACACCTATCTGGCGGCGCGCCACGCCACTCGGGGCAGCCACTACAGCCTGGATACCAACTTCCGCTCCAGTCAGGCGGCGGTGAACGCGGTCAACCAGCTGTTCCTGCGGGCCGAGGAGACCCACGAGCGGGGCGCCTTCCGCTTTGCCCGTTCCGGGCATGCGGAGGACAACCCGCTGCCCTTCCACGAGGTACAGGCCCGGGGCCGCCGCGAGCAGTGGTTGCTGCGGGACCAGCCGGTCGCGGCGCTTACCGGCTGGCTGTTGCCGGGGGACAGCGACAGCGGCCTGCTGGGCAAGACCGACTACCTGCGCGAGGCCGCCCGGCATAGCGCCAACCGGATTGCCGGCTGGCTGAATCTCGCCGCGGAGGGAGCCTGCGGTTTTGGCGGGCCCGGGGAGGGCGCGCCGACGCCCCTGCGAGCGCGGGATATCGCCATCCTGGTGCGCGATCGCGGCGAGGCCAGGGCCATCCGGGAAGCCCTGGCGGAACGTGGCCTGGCGAGTGTCTACCTATCCGATCGCGACAGCGTGTTCGATTCCCCGGAGGCGCGCGACCTGCTGCACTGGCTGCGCGCCATGGCCAGCCCCGAGTCAGTCTCCACTCTGCGCTCGGCCCTCGCCACCGCGACCCTGGGCCTGTCGCTGTCCCAGCTGGACCTGCTGCAGCGCGATGAGGCCGCCTGGGAACGCGCCCAGGAAGGCTTTGTCGGTTACCGGCAGCGCTGGCAGCGGCAAGGTGTATTGCCTGCCCTGCGCCAGCTGCTGCACGACTACAGGGTGCCCGAGCACCTGCTGGCCGGGCCGCGGGGTGAACGACGCTTGACCAACCTGCTGCACCTGGCGGAATGGGCCCAGCAGGCCAGCGACGCACTGGATGGCGATCATGCCCTGGTCCGCCTGTTGGCGGAACACATCGAAGAACCGGGGCAGGATGAGCAGATCCTGCGCCTGGAGAGTGACGCCGATCTGATTCAAGTGGTCACCATCTTCAAGTCCAAGGGACTGGAGTACCCGGTGGTCGTGCTGCCCTTCATCTGCACCTTCCGGGAGGTGACTGCCAAGTCTGGACGCCCCCTGTTTCATCGCGGCGACATGCCTCTGCTGGAGCTCGCGCCGAAGAAGGAGCTGGCGCGAGACAGCTTCGAAGCGGCCGATGACGAGCGGCTTGCCGAAGAGGTGCGTCTGCTTTACGTGGCTCTGACCCGTGCCCGTCACGCGACGTTCCTGGGGCTGGCCGCACTGAAAACCGGCACCGCGAAGTCCGCCGAGCTGCACAAGTCGGCGCTGGGCTATCTGCTGGCGGGCAGTGAGAAGATCGACGATCTGCAGGCCCTGCGCGGGTGCTGGCAGCGTCTCGGCCACAGCTGCCGCGATATCGTGCTCGACGACAGCGACAGTCGCGATATCCGCTACCAGCTGATCCCGGAGTGCGTCGCAAAACAGCCGGCTCGCAGCCCGAGCCACCGCAGCTTCCGCCCCTGGTGGATTGCCAGCTATTCCGCTCTGCAACAGCGCGCTGGGGCAACACCGGAAACCTTCGAAGCCGAGGTGCGCGACGAGGAGCACCGGCTGAACGAGCCTCGGGCTGGCATTGTTGCTGAGCAGGCCCTCCCGCGCCCCGGCAGCCTGCATGCCTTTCCCCGCGGGCCTGAGCCCGGGACCTTTCTGCACGGTGTGCTGGAAAGCCTGGCCAATGCCGGATTCGAGCAGGCGCTGGGGGATGCGGGATTGCAGGAGCAGCTGCTGGAGCGCTGCCGGCGACGCGGCTGGGAGCTGCATGTCCCGGCCCTGCAGTCGGGTATGCGGGACTGGTTGACCACGCCCCTGGCCGCCGAGGGGGAAGATGGACCGACGCTGGAGAGCCTGCGACATTATCGCGCCGAGCCGGACTTCTGGTTTGCCACCACCCGGGCCTCTACCGCAGATCTGGACCAGCGGGTCAGCGAGGGGGTTTTTCCCGGCGAAACGCGGCCGGCGCTGCGCCGCCAGCAACTGAATGGCCTGATGAAAGGTTTTATCGACCTGCTGCTCGAGCACGAGGGTTGCTATTACGTGATTGACTGGAAGTCCAACTGGCTGGGGGCAGACGACAGTGCCTACCAGATGCCGGCCATGCAGCGCGCGCTGCTGGACAAGCGCTATGACTTGCAGCTGGCGATTTATCTGGTCGCTCTGCACCGGCACCTGCGCCACAGCCTGGGCGCAGACTACGACTACGAACGCCATGTCGGCGGCGCGATGCTGGTCTTCCTGCGCGGCATTCGCGCCCCCTCCCGGGGCGTGGTCCGGATCAAGCCGCCCCGTGCGGTGGTCGAGGCCTGGGACGACTGCCTGGCAGGCGAATCCTTCGCTGCCGGCACGGTGGAGGAGCGGGCATGATCGACAGCGGGAAAAACCTGCCCGGGGTAGAGGAGGCGCTGGCTGACAAGGCGGCACTGCTGCGCCTGATGTTTGCCTGGGCCGAGCAGGGCTGGGTCCGCGAGCTGGATGTCGCCCTGGCCCATCGCCTCGCCACACTGGCGGCGGATGCCGAGCCTGCGGGCCTGCTGGCGGCGATGCTGGTCAGCCATCAGGCCGGCCAGGGCCATCTGCTGCTCGACTTGACGCAGGCGCGTAGCCAGCCTCGCGAGCTGATCACGGCGACGCCACGACGGGGCCAGTACGACAGGGAGCTGCCGCTTGCGCCGGATGAGCTGATGTCGCGAATGGGTGACGACTGGGGGGAACACCTAAGGGGGTGGAGCGCGGTCGGCAGTGGCGCGGGGAATCAGCCGCTGGTGCTGGAGGACGACCATCTTTACCTGCGCCGTTACTGGCGCTATGAGGCGCAGGTGGCGGGCGGTGTGCAGGGGCGCCTGGTGGCCGGCGAAGCACCCGAGCCCGGCGCCCTGCGATCGGTGCTCGACCGGCTGTTTCCGCCCGGGGATCCCCGGGCCTACCCCGCCCGCTGGCAGAAGCTGGCCTGTGCCCTGGGGGCCCGTTCGCGCTTTGCGGTGATCACCGGCGGGCCGGGAACCGGCAAGACCACCACGGTGATTCGTCTCCTGGCCCTGCTGCAGGTACTGGCGATGCAGTCGGGAGGCGAGCCACTGCGTGTTCGCTTGGCGGCACCGACGGGCAAGGCAGCGGCGCGGCTCAATGAGTCCATCAGCGGCCAGATCGGCTCGCTGTCGGAGCTTGATCTGCCGCAGGCAGAGCGCGTGCGCGCTGCCATTCACAGCGAAGTCACGACTCTGCACCGACTGCTGGGTGCGCGACCGGATACACGGCACTTCCGGCACCACCGTTTCCACCCGCTGCCCCTGGACGTACTGGTGGTGGACGAGGCCTCGATGGTGGATATTGAAATGATGGCGCTGTTGCTGGAGGCGCTTCCGGAGCACGCCCGCCTGGTGCTGCTGGGGGACAAGGACCAGCTCGCCTCCGTGGAAGCGGGCGCAGTACTGGGCAGTCTCTGCGCCCGCGCCGAAGCGGCGCACTATCATCCCGCACTGGCGGACTGGCTGGAGGCCGCGACCGGTTACGCGATCGAGCAGCCCCTGCAGGATCGCGAGGGGCGGCCACTGGACCAGGCGGTGGCGATGCTGCGGGAGTCTTTCCGTTTCGATGCCACCAGCGGTATTGGCGAGCTGGCCCGGTCAGTGAATGCCGGGGACAGTCGGCGAGCGAGAGCGCTTCTCGCTGACGGCGGTTTCGATGACCTGGAGGTAGTCGGCTTGCCCGTGGGTGACTGGCGTCCCCTGACAGCCCTGGCTGTCGAGGGTGGCGCGGGCGCCGCGCTGCGCGGCTATCGCCACTACCTGGAAAGCATCGGCGACGGGCCGGTCGCGCGCCCGGGCCCCGGCGATCCAAGGTCCGACTGGGATGCCTGGGCGCTGGAGATCCTGCGGGCCCACGGTCAGTTTCAGGTGCTGACACCCTTGCGCCAGGGGGACTACGGGGTCGAGACACTCAATCAGCAAATTGAGCAGGCGCTGGCTCGAGCCGGACTGATACGCGGGGACGTGGAGGGCGAAGGTGTCCTGCAGGGACCGGCGCCCGTGCAGGGCTTGCCGGACCCGCGCCACGGTGCCTCCGATGCGCGCTGGTACGAGGGGCGCCCCGTGCTGGTGACTGGCAACGACTACGGCCTGCGCCTGATGAACGGCGATATCGGGATCGCCCTGCGTGTGCCGCTCGAGTTTGGCAAGCCCGAGCGCGGCACGATTCTGCGTGTTGCCTTCCCCGCCGGTGATGGACAGGGTGGCATCCGCTGGGTGCTGCCGAGCCGGTTGCAACAGGTGGAGACGGTTTACGCCATGACGGTGCACAAGTCCCAGGGCTCGGAGTTCCGGCACACCGCACTGGTCATGCCGGACGCGGTGTCGCCGGTGCTGACCCGGGAGCTGATCTACACCGCGGTGACCCGGGCGCGGGAGCATTTCACCCTGCTGGCGGCGTCCGCCGAAGTATTCAGCCAGGCGGTAGAGCGACGTGTCGCGCGCCAGAGTCAGCTGTTTCGCTGAGCCACCGCGGCGCAGCCCGGCGAGCCGATGATTACCAGGGCAGCTCCGTGCCGTCCCAGCTCCAGAACTGCCCGCTGTTTTCAGGGCCAAGTTGGTCGACCACGGCGAGCAGTTTGCCAGCGGCGTATTCCGGCGTGAACAACTTGCCCTCCGGGACACGTGACTGGAAGGGAGCCGAGAGCGCGGTGTCGACAGTCCCGGGGTGCAGCGCTGCCACCGAACAATGCGGCAAGCGCAGACGCCACTCGATGGCCAGCGTTTTGAGGGCCATGTTCAAGGCCGCCTTGGAGCTGCGGTAACTGTACCAACCGCCGCGATGGTTCTCGCCAATGCTGCCCACGCGCGCCGACAGGACGGCGAATGCCGAGTGCTGGTCGTGTCGCAGTTTCGGCTCCAGGTGCTTGGCCAGCAGCAGGGCGGGGAGGGTGTTTGCACGCAGACTGTCCAGAAAAAAGTCCGGGTCGAAGCGACGAATGGTTTTTTCGGGGCCGTGTTTCGCATCGTGGAGGAGACCGCCCGCGACGATCACGCGATGCAGCGGTGGCAGACCGGCAGCCAGTTCGGCCACGCTGCTTTCCAGGCCCGGGTCGACCTGGTGCCAGTGGACACGCGGGTCGTCAATCTTCGGTGGCGTGCTCGCGCGCCAGGTAGCATCCAGGCGTTCAACACGCTCGTCGGCCAGCAGATGTTCGATCAGGGCACGGCCGATACCGCCGTTGCCACCCACGATGAGGACGTTCATTCTTCCGCTCCCATGCAGACCGAGCAGGCATACAGGCGCCGGTAGCGGCGCTCTGCCCAGCTGCGATAGATGCGTTCGCTCAGCGAGCGAAGGCCGGGCCACAGCAGGGGTCTGAACAGCCAGCCCCAGCGGGTGTGTGACCAGGCGCGAACGGTCGCCGGCAGGCCGACCAGCCACTGGCCTTCCGAGGTGTGCAGGTGGAGCCGCTTGAGCAGTATTTCGCGCGATGGGAGCGAGTCCCCGGCGCTGAGCTGGTGGATGTCGGCAAAGTCCAGTTGTCCGCGCTGCAGCCGGCGCAATGTCCGGATTTCACGGGTGCACAGGCCGCACAGGCCATCGTAGTACAGGGTGTCTGGCATCACAGTTGCGCTAGTGGAGTGCTTGTCCCGGATACGCTGCGGAAGCGCCGCTGGACCACATCATGTCGCGCCGCGTCGGCGCTCCATCAAGTGAAAACCTGTGTCTGCCGGTCGGCCAGACAGAAGGCATCCCGATCAGCCTCGAAGTCCCAGCGTTCCACCATGCAGCGTCGTGTGACGTTTTGTTGCTCGCGGGGTGGCGTGTACCGAATGAGGTTGAGCGAGTTGCCAGTCTCGCCGCGAGTGCGGCTCGACAGGGCTGTACCGGCCTGGACCGTCAGGGCCTGGCGCCCACTGTGCCCCTGCAGGGGGCGGATATACGGCAAATGGATATGTCCCGCCAGTAACAGGTCCATGCCGGCATCGACCCAGGCGGGTACCGCAGCCTCGTGTCCGATCAGCAAATTGTGCAAGTCGGACTGTTCGATAGCGCGCACCGGGTGGTGCTGGATCACGACCCGCAATTGCCCTGGCTGTGCTGCGCGTAGCTGATCACTCACACGCGCTATCTGCCGGGATGAAACGGCACCGTCGACATGCCGCGACGGGCGGGTGGTATTGACGCCAAGGATTTGCAGGGTAGGGCTCTCGAACTGTGGTTCCAGGGATCTGCCTATGTAACGGCGGTAGTTGCCAAAAGGGTTCAGTAGACGGGCCGGCAGGTTGAACAGGGGAATATCATGGTTACCTGGCACCGCGATGACCGGTGCGGAGAGGCGCCCGATAAAGCGTCTCGCCGCGGCGAACTGGTGTCGGCGGGCACGCTGGGTGATATCTCCGGTGAAGAGAATACAGTCCGGCGCCTCGCTTTGCGCGAAGCGGACCAGCGCCTCCATGACAGACGGCCGCTCGGTACCAAAATGCGTATCGGAAATGTGCAGAAGCGTCGTCATTGGCGCACCAATAGCGCGGGGTCGCGAGGCAGCAATAGCGGCAGGCATTCGCGCCCGGCGGTGAAGGTCAGGGGCAGTGACAGGCGTCGGATTTCCCCGTCCAGGGCCACCTTGATGCGCCGGCGGCGCCGGCGGTGTACCTGCAGTTCGGAGAAACTGAAGCAATGCAGGTTCTCTGTCTCGCCGAGTCGCGACACCAGGCCACGCAGCAACAGCCCGTAGAGTGACGGCTTGCCCATCGGCCTGACCAGCATCGCGGCGAGCTCACCTTCCCGGACGGCCGCCGCCAGCGGCACCCCGATGTGTTCCAGTTGCAGTGCATTGCTGCCCACCACCATGGATACGGTCCGCAGGTGCCGTGTCCGGCCCTCCAGGTCCAGGTCGACGTCGAGAACGCGGTGCGCGCGGGCCAGTGTCTTGATCGCCGAAAACAGGGCGACCAGCCGGCTGCGGCCGAGTTGTGCCTTGTCGCTTTCGCGATCCTCCAGAAGGTTGGGGTAGAGGCCCAGGCTGGCGTTCACCAGGAAGATATGACCATTGAGAAAACCGGCGTGCACCGGCTGCACACGAGCGTCCAGCAGGCACCGCGTGGCGGCCTCCAGGTTCTGCGGCAGGCCGTGATTGCGCGCAAAGTAGTTGAAGGTTCCCAGGGGGATCACGCCGAAGGGTATGCCTGAGCCCTGCAGGGCCTGGGCGACCGTGTTCAGTGTGCCGTCGCCACCCGCGCCCACCACGATGCCGTGTTGGGCACCCGCGCGTTGCACCGCCTCCCGCGCGACACTGTCGAGCTGCCCTTTATCCGCGAGCAACAATTTGGCGGAGCGACCAGCCCGGGTCAGCAGCTCGCAAATACGCTCACCTGCAGGCGCGCCAGTCTGCTGTCCGGAGCCGTTATTCAGCACCACGAACAGTGGGCGCTCCGCGAGAGGAGGCTCCTGCGGTCTTCCGCGGTCTTGAGCGCCTGGTGAAGGATTGTGCGGCATGCAGCAGATAGTGGCAGCAATCATGCGGAACTGCCAACGACCCTGGCAGTTTTCAACGGAATTCCGCCGCGGCCTGCAGGTGGGTCCCTGGCTTTGTTTACCCGCTGCGAGGTGCGCATTACAATCCGGAACCGAGGAGGACGACCTCCTGCCCCATTGCGGGGTTCCACTTCCAGGACGGCCTGGCCCTGACAGTACAAGGAGGGTCAGATGGCCTGGATCTATCTTTTTGTCGCCGGTTTGCTCGAAATACTCTGGGCCACTGCCATGAAGCAGTCCCAGGGCTTTAGCCGCCTGCTGCCTTCGCTGATCATGCTGCCCGCCATGCTCGCCAGTTTCTGGCTGCTGGCTATCGCCATGCGTTACCTTCCCCTGGGTACCGCCTATGTCGTCTGGACTGGCATCGGTGCCCTGGGCACCTTCCTGGTCGGAGCCCTGGTATTTGGTGAGCCGCTGAACGGTACACGAATGCTCGCCGCCGTCATGATCGTTGCGGGTCTGTTACTGATGCAGCTGTCGGGTGGAGAGGCGGCACACTAGAGGGTCTGGCGTCGCGATCGTCGTGATTTGCTTTCCCTGCGGGGAAGGGCTATGGTCCAGCGTCGTTCAAGGTTTTCGTGCTTATAGCGGGAGCTCTTCCATGCGTCCTCGGGCGTACTCTGTACAAATCCTCAAGGCCCCCACCTTCCCCTGTTAAGCCAGGCGCTCGCGGGCGCCTGGCAGTCTGAGTGTCCTTATCCAAAACACATTACGGCGATAGCCGCGCGTGTCTCTGCGGCTGTGCGCTGCTGCGTGGGAGTCTGATGATGTCAGCCATTTTCCTGAATTCACTGCGGGCCTTTTGTGACCGTGTCCGCGTCTACAGTCAGCCGGTCGAGCTGTCCCGGGTATTCGATCAGCTCGAAGCGCTCGAACTCGACGGCAGGGGGGCGGCGAACAGCGGCAGGGTTGCGCGCCTGGGCAGCCGCCTCCTGCTGGATGATCTGCGCTATGGCGAACAGGCCGAGTTGACCCTGGTGGCCCCGGAGCAGGCCGATCCCGAGCGAGGGCTCATCTCGGTGTTTTCACCCCTGGGGGCTGCCCTGATTGGTGCCCGTCTGGGGGATATCGCGCAGGTTGACCTGGGCGGGCAGTCGCACCGCTTTCTGCTGGTGGATATTCGCGACGAGACTTGACCCAATTTCCTCGAGAGAAGGAGGTGCATTCGCCATGAAGTCCTTTCTATGCCGCACACAACATTGTGATACCGGGAGGAAGCGCGGCAGCCCGGTGGTGATTTGATTCTCTGGAGGTGATGTTATGAGCAAGGAGAAGCCGAAAAAGGCACCGCAAAAAAGCCTGAAGGAAAAGCGCCGGGAGAAGCGCGACAAGCGTCAGTCTGGTGACTGACCTCCTTGGCCGGGCCGAGTGCCCGGCCATTTCGTTTGGTCGTCAGGTACTGCTGAGGTCGGGAAAGATGATTTCCATGGTCAGGCCAGTACGGTCCCTTTCGCCGTTTTCAGGGATGTGCCGCCAGCTTGCAGGTAGCGATGCGGTCAGCGCGCAGACCGTTGCATCGAGTACATCGTCGCGGGCCAGTTGCGATCGCGGATAGCGTATCAGCATGTTGTCCAGGAAAGGCCTCACATCGGGCAGATGACGGGCCAGCAGTGCAAGTCGCTCCTCGAAGCCCGCCTGGCTGCGTTTGGCATGCTGCATGGGGCGGCCGTGATTGAGTCCGTAGAAGCAGAGTTCCGGATGTGCCTCCCGGAGACGCTGGCGGGCGCTGTCGGAGGTCTGCAGCAGTCGATCCGCTTCCCGGATTTTCCCGCAGATGTTCCAGGTCTGTTTGCTCAGCCCTTTGCCGCTAAGTGCTCGGCTCAGGGCGTTGGCTTCCGCATAGGACCCGGCCTCCAGCAGCTCGCGAATGGGCGCGCTGAATACGCTGGATGCCCGCTTGCCCAGGTGCTGTCTCGCCAGCACGTCACACTGCCGCGGCCCCTCCGAACCGGCCTTGAGACCGACCGGGATATCGACCAATACGCTGCCCGCCCGGCCAGTAGCCTCGACCAGGGACGAGAGGCCCGGGTAGAGGTCGCCCGACAGTTTCCCCCCCTCCAGGCCTACGCAGAACCAGCCGGCACGGCAACCATCCACGCCGAAGTGGCGAGCTGACACTGGCGGAGCTCCCGAATCCGTTCAACGTTCCCCAGTCTAGCCTGTGGAGTGACAGGCACGCAGCCTTCGTTTACCTTTTGTCGCAAGTGCTTCGCCAGCGGCGACCTGATCCACTCGCAAAGGAAACAGAATAATGAGCCAGGATGATGAGGAAAGCTGCGACGTTATCGTCGTCGGTGCCGGCGCTGCCGGCTACGCGGCAGCCCTTGCGGCCCATGAGTCGGGGGCCAGCGTGCGGCTGATCGAGAAGTGTGGCCCGGACAGCGCGGGTGGCAACACTCGATTGTCCGGGGGCGGCTGGTTTGTCAGTCGCTCGCCGGAGCGGGCCGCGGTCTATCTTCGCGCCCTGAGCGAGGGGTTTCCCCTGCCCGAAGATGTCGTGGCCACCTGGGCGCGGGAAACCGCCCTCAATTCCGACTGGCTGCGTGGGCTGGGTGCCCAAATCGAAACCAGCGACAGCGTGCACACCGTGCCCGAGTATCCCGAGCTCGACGGCAGTGACTGCTACGCCGGAATGGATACGGTCGACGGTGTACTGGGCAGCGAGCGTCTCTACACGTTTTTGCACAATGCGGCCCGGGCGAGAGGGATTGAGGTCTGCTACGACTCGCCCGCCAGGGAGCTGATTGAGGATCCCGAGAGTGCGGAGATACGGGGGCTTGTGGTGCAGCGCAATGGCGCCGAGAAGCGCCTCCTGGCCCGCGGTGGCGTGGTACTGGCTACCGGTGGCTTTGAGGCCGATGCGGACCTGGTGCGTACTTATCTGGGGCTGGCGGATGTCGTGCGCTGGGGCACGCCGGCCAACACCGGGGACGGGTTGCGCATGGCGCAGAAGATCGGCGCGGATCTTTGGCACATGCAGAGCGCGATGACCATCACCGGCATTCGCGGCGAGGGTGAAGCGGGCTATTACCTGGCCATGCCCCGTGCCGTGGGCCCGCACAGCTACATCTACGTGTCACCCGATGCGCGCCGCTTTGCCGACGAATCGGCGGGCCCGCGACACGGGCATGTGCGGCAGCACGGGCGTTACGAGCGTTTTCCGATGCAGAGCCTGTTTGTGATCTTCGACGAGAATCTGCGCAGTGCGGGCCCCTTGAGCCCCCCTCCCGACCTGCTGCCGATTGGCTGGCAGGCTCTGATGAAAGGCTACCACTGGAGTCACGACAACAGCATCGAGATCGAACGGGGCTGGATTCAGCGCGCGGACACCCTCGCCGAGCTGGCGGATCTGCTCGGGCTCGACGCAAGCCGGCTGGAGCAGACCGTGGAGGCCTACAACACCGCCTGCCATACCGGGGTCGACCACCAGCTCGGGCGGCGCCCGGAGACCCTGCATGCCATCAGTCAGCCGCCTTACTACGGTTTCCATGCGCCGCCGCTGCTGGGATGGACCAATGGTGGCCCCGGCGCGACGGGCGCTCGCGAGTGCTGGATACCTTCGGCAAGGTCATCCCCGGCCTCTATGCTGCGGGCTCGGTGAGTTCCACCTACAGCTGGTGCAAGGACGGGGGATTCCACATTGCCGATGCCCTGGCCTTTGGACGGATAGCCGGGCGCGAAGCGGCGGGGCGCGTCAATCCACGCCCTGAACACCCGTCCCGGTCACCTCGGGGATAATGGTCCAGGGGCCCGAGGGAATCCGCTGGAAGCCTGCGGCGGCGAGGCCACCCCCGTCCACGTTGATGGTGGAGCCATTGACCCAGGAGGACAGCTCCGTGGCCAGGAAGACAGCTGCCCCGGCGTGGTCGTCGGGTCGACCGAAGCGGTTGGAGGGCAGGGTGCGGGTCAGGTAGGCAGGCTTGCCCAGCAGCTCTCCGGCGTGGCCCGGCTTCAGCAGATATTCCAGTGGCACCTGTTCGGAGTCGGTGGTCTCCGGCGCAATGGTGTTGACCCGGATATTGTCGTTGGCCAGCTCCAGCGCCATGGTGCGGGTGAAGCCGGTGACCGCATGCTTGCAGCAGGTGTAGATGACATTGTAGGGGTTGGCGCGGAAGCCCTCGATGGAGGAGACATTGATGATGCTGCCGCCCTCGCCGCTGCGGCGCATCAGGGGCAGCGCTGCCTTGGTGACCACGAACAGGTGGCGCAGGTTGATCTGATAGACCTGGTCCCATTCCTCCTCGCTCATCTGCTCCAGTGTCTTGACCATGCCCAGGTGATCGCCGACGTTATTGACCAGGATGTCCAGTCGCGCGTAACGCTTGTCCACCTCGGCCAGGAAATCGGCGACTTGTGCACTGTCGCGGACGTCGGTCTGTGACACCAGTGCATCGACCCCGGCGTCGGCGAGCTCCTCGCGCAGTGCGCTCACCTTTTCGGCACTGATCTCTGCGACCGCGACCCGGGCTCCCAGGGCACCGTAGGCCTGTGCGATGGCGCGCCCGATACCGGCGCCGCCCCCGGTGACCAGGGCTACCTTGCCCTCGAGTGAGACACTGTCCTTGTTCAACATGCTTGTTCTCCTTTTGCATTGGTCTTGCGGGCAGCGGGGATGCTCTTCGCACAAACCTCACCGCCCCGGCGACCTGAGTGGAAATAACCTGTCGCGGACGTTACCCTGTCGGACAGATATCGTCAATTATGTCCGGCAGACCTTGTGGTCTGCCGCTCTCGGCAAAAAGGTGTTACCCGGCATGGATCAAGCCGCATGGCGCGACGGCGCGACGACACGACAGCGCATCCTGGAAGCCGCTGCGCTGAGCTTTGTCAGCCTGGGTTACCGCCATGCGCGACTGGCGCAGGTGGCCAGGAGCGCGGGCGTCTCTCGCTCGACGCTCTACGAGTACTACCCGGGCAAGGAGCAGTTGTTGATCGCGCTCAATCACTGGCTGATCGAGGTCCTGGTGGCGCAGGTCAGGGATACTTTGGAAAGCGCGCCTTCCACGCTGGAGGGACTCCAGTGCTGGCTGCGCACCGGCGTCGAGCCCGAGCCCGTGCACCGGCCGCTGCTGAAGATTATCTATGCGGATGATGTTCAGCCGAGCCTGCTGCTCGACCGCGAGGCCACCCAACGTTCCATACGCGATGCGCAGAAGTGGGTGCGCCGGGCCCTGCGCCGGGGGATTGACGCGGGGGAGTTGCGCGCGGATCTCGGGATAGCAGAAACCGCGCACAGCCTGCAAAATCTGCACAGCCTGTTTACCCGTCAGGCGGTCGCGGACTACCCCCTGTTTGACTTCGGTCCCGACAAGGGGGCGACCACGATCGATATTGTGTTGCGGGGACTGAAGAGGCCCATATGATAGTGACGGGATGGTCGCGATGGTGTGGCCGGAGGTCGGCCAAAGCCAGTGGTGTGCACGAGTGCGACCAGCAGGCAGGTTTCCGCGGGAGGTGCCGCATGCAGGGAAATACCAGGATTTTGCGGTCGGGAGCGCTTCTGGCATGCTTCATGCTGTGTTGTGTCGCAGTGGCCCGCGCTCAGCTGGCAGATGCCGAGGCGATTCGCGCCTACCTGGAGGGCCTCGACGCCGGTGCCGAGCCAGTGGTGTCCGGGCGCCGCCTCGAGCGTCCGGAGGTCCTGTCACAGGTCTATCGCTCGCGCGATCATGCACCCGTATGGTTGCCCGAGGCGCCCCTGGAGGAAGCCGTCCCCGGACTGCTGGCGGCTATCGACGAGTCGGCTTCCCACGGGTTTGTGCCGGCCCGCTATCACCGCGCCGACATCGAGCAGCTGTGGGCGGCACAGCCAACTGACTTGCCGCGAAGGCTGGCTCTGGAGCTCCTGCTGACTGATGCCTTTCTAACCCAGGCACTGCACCGTTCGCGGGGCGTCGTGGCGCCTCCCGATCTGGATGAAAACTGGCGCCTGCCGCCCACCGAACTCGATGCGGCTGCGCTCCTTCAGGTGGCGGCGCGGGAGGGGCACTCCGTGCACCCGGTACTGCAATCGCTGTGGCCCACGTCGGCGGACTATGCGCTTTTGCTTAAGCGCCGTGCGGAGATCCTGTCCATGGAGGCGGCAGAGTCCGTGTCGGTCTCACCGGGTCCGCTCCTGCGACCGGGTGACAGTGGTGAACGCGTGCTGCAGCTGAAACGCCGGCTGCTCGGCCCCGGCGACTACACGCCGGAATACGATGCGGGTCTGCGCCGGGAAGTCATTGCCTTTCAGCTTGCCGCCGGCCTCGACGCCGATGGCGTCGTGGGAGCGAACACACTCGAAGTGCTGAATGCCAGCCGGGTTTCCTGGATTGACCGGATCGATGCCAATCTTGAACGCTGGCGCTGGTTGCCGCGGGAGATGCCTGAGACCTACTTGCGCGTGAACATCGCGGCCTACACCTTGCGCGCATTCGAACAGGGTGAACCGACGCTGTCGATGAATGTCATCGTGGGCAAGCCCTACCGCCGCACGCCGGTCTTTGCCGAAACACTGAAATACATGGTGCTCAATCCCTACTGGAATGTGCCCTTCAGTATCGCGACCCGGGACAAGTTGCCCCTGCTGCAGGCCGATGCGGTGGCAGAGGCGGAGAAGGGCTTTGAAGTGCGTCCCCCGGCGAAGGATGTGTTTGTGCCGGTCGACGCGATCGACTGGACGCCCGTGACCCGGCGCAGTTTCAACTATCTGTTGCGGCAGAAGCCGGGCCCCGAGAATGCCCTGGGCAACATCAAGTTCATGATGCCCAATCCCTACGCGGTCTCCCTGCACGACACGCCGAGCCGCGAGCTGTTCGCGCGACAAGAGCGCAGTTTCTCCTCCGGTTGTATCCGTCTGGAGCAGCCTTTGGAGCTGGCCAGGTGGCTGCTGTCCCGGGAAGCTCACCCCCAGGCAGAACGTATTGAAGCCCTCATGTTAGCCCGGGAAACCCTGACGATCAATCTGAAGCGGCCGGTGCCCACCTACCTGGTGTACCTGACGGCTTTTGCAACGGATACCGGCGAGATTGCTTTCCGTCGCGATATCTACAGTCGCGATGCGGTGCTGGTGGAGGCGTTGAGGGCTTCGGCAGCGAAAAGCGCTGAGGCCACAGCGCTTGATAATAATGGGACTGTGTCCGCGTCGTAAGTGGACGTTTGTCTTTTACCGGATGACGTGACTCCGGGTCAGTATGGTGCCAAGCTGCTCTTTGGATGTTTTTCTGCTTATGGCGTTATCTTCAATGTCCCGGCCCGCTCAAGCCGCAGTGCCCGCAGAACACCGTCGACCGACAGTTTGGCCCGCAGGGTGTAGGGCAAGCCCTGCTCTGGCGGGTTAGCCAGCAGGTCCCTCACCAGCGCGAGCGACCCCAGCACACCAGCCGCCGCCTCCAGTTCCAGCTTGCCCTCGCCATAGGCGGGGATACGCACCGCCTCCGCGCTGACCCCCGAGAGAGCCCTTTGCTCGCGCAACAGCAGTTCGTAGTGAATGCCGTTGATCTTCAAGGGCACGGCGTTGGGATTGAGGATGCGCAGTTGCAGTAGAAAGCGTGCCTCCATGCCACTGGAGGGCAGCGCCCGAAAGCCGGTCAGTTCGACTTCAGGCTCGTCGAAGTCACGCAAGGGAGTCGCGCAGGCGGAGAGCATGGCGACGAGGCAGAGAACGATAAACAGCCGGGTTTCGTGTCGAAGCATGATCCTGTCCAAAAGAGCGATCTGGGAAGTCTACACTCAAGTGCTCGCGTGAGTGCGACTTGCCGAATGCTTGCCGGCGCGACGGCCGAAGAAGGAGGCCTCTCCCAGGCAGGTGCCGGAGGCATAGCCATTGCTGTCCTGAGCCAGGTTGGAGGCACAGGCGCCCGCGGCGTAGAGCGCGGGAATAGCGTTACCATCTGCATTCAACACCTGACCGTTTTCATTGACCCGCAAGCCGCCAAGGGTAAAGCCGGTATAAACCGCGCGGCCAAAGGACAAATCAAAGGCAGCCCAGGGCGCCTCATCCAGGGGCTTCAGCCACTTGGGGTGCTTGTGGAATTCCGGGTCCTCGGCACGCGCAGCGTGGCGGTTGTAGTCAGCCAGGGTGGTTTGCAGGCTGCCCGGTGGCAGTTGCAGGCCCGACTCCATGGCCTCGATGGTCTCGAAGCCATCAACCAGCGCTTGCTGGGTCAGCGAGGCAAATTGGGGGTAGGCGAAAATGGCCGCGTCCACGATGAGGTACACCGTGCCGCCTGGCTGTCGCGTGCAGTGAATGCTGCTGCGACTGTGGTAGGAATCCTCGGCGACGAAGCGCTGCCCGAGGCGGTTGACCAGGATACCCTTGAGCAAGTCTTCGGGCGGGTAGAAGGGTGAGGTGATGAAGGCTTCCTGCATATGCTCGGTCGCCCCGCCTGCGGCCTGCCCGAGTCGAATACCCACGCCGTCATCATGCGGGCTGCCCTGGACATAGGCGTGTTCAAGGATGGGCACATGTTGCCTGACCATCTCGGGGTTCTGGCCGAAACCGCCAGCGGCGAGAATGACGGCATTGCGCGCGCGTAAATTGAGCGTCTCGCCGAAGCGCCGCGCCTGCACGCCAACGATCTGTCCATCCTGATGCAACAGGCTGCCTACCGCTGCATTCGCAATCACCCGGGCGCCCAGCGCTTCCGCCCGTTCGGAAAGTATCCGCAGGGCGAGGGCACCACCACCTTCCTCGCCATCGAAGGCGACCTTGTGCCCGCGGGGCGCAGGTGTGGCGAGGTCGCGATAGGGCCAGACCTGCTCATTGCCGGTCCAGATCAGGCATTCGCGGCCCGGTTGCACGACGTTCTTGGTCGGGTAGTAGCTGCGCTCAAAGGGAATGCCCTGCGCTTCGAGCCAGTTGAAATGCGCGACACTGCCCTCGGCATAAAGGGTGATTTTCTTCATGTTGGGAGTGGGGGAGGTCGCTTCCAGGTAGGCTGCCATGGCCTCCGGGCTGTCCTCGAATTCACAGGCCGTTTGTACCGGGGTACCGCCGCCCAGGTAAAAGTGGCCGGAGGCGGCAGAGGTGCTGCCGGTGCAGCCGGATGTGCGCTCCACGACAGTGACCGAGGCGCCGGCTTCCAACGCCTCGATGGCCGCGCAGGCGCCGGCCATGCCGAAACCGACTATCAGGATATCGGACTGATCCGACCAGTCCTGAATCTCGGCAGCATCCCGGAGCAATGGGGCCTCGGTTGCCGATTTAGCCGAATCGGCGCTACTCAGGGGCTGGTCTGGCATGGGCTATGGTCCTTATCGTTTTGGCTTTCGGGCGCAATGACGCTGGGTCTGGACAGGCATTATGGCCTTCAGAAGCGCAGTTCTTCCACATCCAGGTAGAAGCTTGAATACAGCATGCCGTCGAGCAGAACGAAACCGGCTCGTCCGGCATCCTGCCAGAGATCTTTCTGTCGCAAGTCAATCTGAAAGACGAGGATATCCAGCTGCACGCTGAAACCTGAGTCGGCATCGCTGTCATCCTCGACCTCCTCGCTTTCCACACTCTCTTCAACACAACCATCGATCTCGAGCGGCTCGAACCGGAGCAGAAGGTGGTATCGGGCCAGCCACGCGACGTAACTGGCCAGCTCGGGTGAAAAGGGCGAGGCGGGGTGCAGCATCAGGCCCCGCTCGTAGGACGCTCGTCCTGCCAGGGGAGAACAGCCAGGGTTTCAGCTGACAGAGGATGAACAATACTGGCCTGGCGATGACGCGGATCAAAACGAAAGCAGGCAAATCGTGTGCTCATCGGTAGTCCTCCCGGGAAATATTCAGCTCTCTCCAGTCCTTTTGCGCAATGGTTCGACAAGCGAGGCGGGCGATCCAGTTGTCCGGCTGGATCAACCATTCCGGCAGATCGTCGCACTGCAGGTTGTTGTCGCGGAATTGCAGGTGTCCAGCAGCGCTGAATTCGGGTTTTTCCACACATTGGCTGCCGAAGGGAATGTCGTCCTGTACCTCAACGAGGCGCAGGAAGGTGCCGGGCTTGCCAGCCCAGATTCTCTCCTGCTGGAACTCGCGGGCCAGCCGAACCAGGTTGCGATGCAGGGTTCCGCGCTTGTCCAGGTCCAGTGGAATGTAGAGGGCGTCGGTGAATTGCGCTGGACGCTCGTGACGGCCCTGTTCAGCAGGCCAGACCAGGGTGCAGGGCAGGCGGATCATGGGGAAGCGTGCATCCCGCAGGCGCTCCTGCAGTGACCGGCTGCGTTGCAGTCGAGCGCGTGGCAGCAGGTGCCGGGCCGGTCCCATCAGGTTGGCCGTGATCAGTCCGTAGTCGTGGGTTGCCAGCAGCTCGGCGAGATTGGCAGGCAGGGGCTGGGGGTTGCCCGGGGGCAGGGGGAAGTTTGACATGCTCAATTCCTCAGAACGTAGGTATTAACCGCCACCGGACCGGGAAGCACTGCTTCGTCCGATGACATCACCCTGCCCGCGGTCAGAGACCGGGGCGTCTGAGGCAACTGCATGCCTTGAGGTCCAAAGCGTACCATGCCGTCGCAGCGGGTGGCCAAGGCGGCCGCGCGCGACCTGTCGCCTTTTCAGGCAGGTGCGTTAAACCAGTCAGCCATGAATGGCCTCTACTGGCTGACTTTGGCTATCGAGCTTTGCTAGTCTGACCCGTTTTGTTGCGGCAATACGGATTCACGGAAGAAGGAAGCGCACATGTACGACATCATCGGCGATATCCACGGCTATGCCACGCAGCTGAAGCAGTTGTTGTCCAAGCTCGGCTACAGCGAGGGAGCTGAAGGCTGGTCCCACCCGGAGCGGAAGGTTATCTTTCTCGGGGACTTCGTCGACCGGGGGCCGGAGCAAGTGGAAGTGGTCGAGATCGCCGGCCAGATGGTGGAAAGCGGTAGCGCCCTGGCGGTGATGGGGAATCACGAGTTCAACGCCGTGGCCTATGCCACGCCTGATCCGCGTAATGCGGGAGAGTACTTGCGCCCTCGAACCGAGAAGAACCGCAAGCAGCACGGCGAGTTCCTGCGCCAGGTTGGAGAGGACAGCGCCCAGCATCGAGAAATAGTGGACTGGTTCCGTACCCTGCCGCTGTGGCTGGACCTGGAGGACTTTCGCGTGGTGCATGCCTGCTGGCACGAGGAACACCTGGCCGGCCTGCGTTCCTTCCTGGACCAGACCAATGCGATCAAGACCGAGGCCTGGCAGGATCTGACCGCCAAGGATACGGGGCCTTTCGCGTCAGCCGAAGTGATTCTCAAGGGCCTGGAGATTCCCCTGCCGGAAGGCGTGTCCTTCAAGGACAAGGACGGCCATGTGCGAACCGATATTCGCACGCGCTGGTGGGAGAAGCGGCGACTGACCTTCCGCGAGCTGGCCATTGCGCCGAGCGAGGTGATCGAGCGCATTCCTCACGAACCGGTCCCGGATGACGTGATCCCGGGCTACCACGATGAGAAGCCAGTATTTGTCGGCCATTACTGGATGCAGGGTGAGCCGAAGCCGATGTCGGATAAGGTCGCTTGCCTGGATTACAGTGTGGCAGCTGACAAGGGCGGGAAGCTATGTGCTTATCGCTGGGATGGTAATGCTGAGCTATCCAGTGAGCGGATGGTGTGGGTGGAAAGAGCGGTTCAGAGTTGATTGATATGCCGGGCAGGCAGAGGAGACAGGACATGGCTAGCGCAGATAAAGACAAGTCCATCAGGATCATGTACCTGCACGGCTATGGTAGCCGCTTCGATCCACAAAGCGACAAGATGCAGGTCCTGTCGCAGTTGGGGAAGGTATTTGGGCCCGATCTGGATTACGGGCAGGGGCCTGACACCGTCCTGGCTGTCGCGATGGATTTCGCGCGCCGCGAGGAGCCCGACCTGGTCATCGGCACGTCAATGGGCGGATGGCTGGCCAGTCATGTCGGGGCTGCGCTGGGCATCCCCTTTGTTGCCCTGAACCCCGCAATCCAGCCCGCACAGACCCTGCGCAAGTATATCGGGCACACGGTCAATTACAGCGGCTTTGATGCCACGATTGACGCGGATGCCGTCGCCGCGTACCCGGATTTTCAGAAGGACAGCTTCTCAGGATTGGTTTTGTGCGAGGAAGGCGATGAGGTTCTGGGTGCGGGGGAAACAATGGTTTTCCTCGAAGGGCATCACGATGTCCGTCTGTTGCCAGGGGGGAGCCATCGGTTTTCCTGCCTGTCATCGCAGTTGGATTCAATACGAAATCACGTTAGTAGCAACTAAGTGGATTGTCAGTCATAGGCCTGGTGAGTAGATGTCGACACAGGCCAGCTTGCCGGTCAATTTACGGTAGCAAGGCGGATTTCGGACGAGAGTTCTTGCCTGGAATCCTGGGTCCGAGCTTTAAGGGCTACTGTCTAGGCTTTGTATGACCATACCGAGTCTAGGGTGGAGCCGGTGGGGCAGAACCCATTCGCTCCAAAAGTGTTACCCATGTGCTCGGAATAAAGTGCAACCTATGTGACCAGAATGCACCCAGGTTTTATTGGCCCGCCCGTCAGGATTCGAACCTGAGACCTCTGCCTCCGGAGGGCAGCGCTCTATCCAGCTGAGCTACGGGCGGATATAGGTAGGATGCCACGCAAGGTGGCTTGCCCTGTCCGCCATACAAAGCATAGCGGCCAAGGGCGCGAATCATAGCAGAGCCCGTCACCCCCCTCAATAGTGCCGTGTCACTACCGCCTGGAGGCCTGAGGGCGCAAAGTGCCCAATGTGCCACTCAGAGCTTAGAAGTAGAGCCATCACTAACGATGGATGAATACTGTACATGAATATGTTATAAAATCGTTGCATTTTAGTGTTACCTCTCAAGAGGCATGGCAGAATGAGCACACACCAAATCTACGCCGAGGAAACCATCTCGGTAACCAGTCTGCGCTCGCAGATCACAAGAATCCTCGAGAAGAAGCGGCCTGTTGCCATTCTCTCGCACAACGAGACAGCTGGGTACATCGTTAACGCTGAGGTGTTTGCTCGGCTGGTGGAAGCTGCCGAGCGAGCTGACCCTTCGCTCAGAGCGGAGTTCAGGCCCTCTGCGGATCGCCTGCGCCAGATCAGCGAGAGCAGTGCCGAGGTCTTGCTGGGTCTGAACGAGGAGCGCTTGGCGGAGTTTGAGGAGCAGTGATCAGGGTTTTTACATCGCCCGCGTTGCGTGAAGCTCTCTCCGAGCTAGAGAGACAGCAGCTGGTCAACGACTTCAAGGCCTATGTCGGCGGTGATTTTCGTCCCAACTTTGGGCGTGACGTTGCGTATGATCATGCCAATACCCCGAGGAAGGTTCTCTTCCATCAGGTGCGACACTTGCACCTGTTTGACCCTGGAAAACCCTGGGAGCGCGAGGCTCCGCCATTTCGAAAGACCAGCGATCATCACCTCGTGTACTGCACGGGACAGCTGGACGAACACTGTTACCTGCTAATGGCAATACTCTCACCCGAGGCACATCAGAAGGCCCGCAACTCGGCCATCATGGAGCGACTCGGGTTGATGGCGGAGCAATTCCGCGCCAGGTACTAAGCTAGGCGCGTCGCTCACCCACCCTGCCACCGCAGCAAATTCACAAACTCCCTTCTTGTCTTCGGCCCATAGGTCCGGAAATGCGGGTCAGGCCGCTCCCGGTAGGCCAGGCGGTTCGCCGCCACCCGGTCCACGCCGAGCTTGGGCAGCAGGTCCGCCACCCGGTCCCCGTAGGGCTTCAGGGCATTCAGCCCGAAGACCTTGGCGCGCAGCTCTGGGGTCATTTTGGGGTAACCGTACATCTCCCGCAGGGGCTCGGCGATCTGGAAGCTGCGGAAGGCCTGGATCTGGTCCTGGGGGGAGCCGTACCAGATTGAGTCTGTGCCCCAGAGCAGGTTGTCCTCACCGACGTATTCCAGCAGTTTGCCCAGGGTGTGGGCGGCGCTGTCGGGATCGCGCATCAGGTAGCGCCAGGTGCTGCCCAGCTCGGCGTAGACATTACTGTTGGGGGCGATGTCGTTTTCCAGCAGGGATTTCACCAGGGAGTCGACGCCGTCGTGGCGGTTGGGGTCGTAGGGCCCCTCGCGGGTGCCGGCCACGTAGCCGGAGTGATAGACCAGGAAGCTGATGTCCGGGTAGCGCCGGGCCACGCGGCCGATGTCGGCGCAGGTGGAGTGCTGGTAGGACTCGTCGCCAAAGGGCAGGCCCTTGTGCACCGCGACAATCTTTACCCCGAGGGCGCGGGCCTTTTCCAGGAAGGGAATGCCGGTGCCCTCGTCGTCCAGCCAGAAGCCCTGGCCCTCCGGTCCCCACTGGGTGTAGGTCTTCCAGGCACTGACCTTCCAGTGCTCGGCGAGGGCATCCATGGTCTCCAGGTCGCCCGGCTGGTTGGGATTGACCCGGCCGTGGAGCAGCAGGCGGTGGGTGCCCTCCATTTCTTCCACCAGCTCGGCGGTGGCGGCGGCTTCCTCAATGGTCAGGGGTTCGGCGTCGGAGCGCGAGGGCACGAAGGACAGCACCATCAGGTCGGTGTCGGAGTCCATGAACACGTCCTGGATAAACTGCTTCGAATTGAAGCAGTCCAGGTAGGCCCGCCCGGGACCTTCACCGGCGGGGCATTCGCTCTGGGGGAAGCCGGAGAGGGGGCGGGCGTCGTCGGGCAGTTTTTTGGTCCAGGCGCCGGTGGGGTTCACGAAGTGGCCCTGGACATCGAAGATGAACTCCTTGCCCTCCAGGCTGGCGCTGGCCAGCTGCGGGTCCAGGCCGGCTTCGGCATCCAGTTCAAAGAAGCCGCCTCGCTGACCCTGGCTGGCGTAGGCCTGGTTGAAGGCGAGCAGGGTGCTGGCGGCGCCGCAAGCGCTGACCAGGAAGTCCCGGCGGCCCAGGCCGCTGCGGCGGGCGTTGCGGTCGGCGGTTTCCAGGGCCAGGTGCTTGGCGCGGTGGTGGATCGGCGCCAGGGGAATGGGCGCGAACTCGCCGTTGGAGGTGCTGTCCAGCTTGATCGGCAGGCGGGTGCCATCGGGGTCGTGGTGGTGTCTGCTCATGCTCGCAATGCTCCCGGCCGGTTTCCTGCACCATAGCTGCGCCCTTCGCTAGCGTCCACCCCGGGCGACATGCCGTGAACTTATCCGCGAGGGCACACTCAGACAGAGCAGAATCCGGGAGAGGTAATCATGCAGGCAGCGTTCTTTGTGTTGCTGGGGGCCCTGGTGCTGGGCGTGTTGGCGCCGGTGCGCACTGAAGCGCTGGTACCGCTGGCGCTGGAAGCCGCGGCGGTGCAACCATGAGCGGCTCCCCTCGCCGCTGGTTGCCCGGCTGGCAAAGTGCGCTCCTGTGGTTGCTGGCATTGATCACCGTGCCACTGCTGATCGACCAGTGGCGCCACCGCGATGCTCCCGATCAGGCACCGGTCCAGTTGCTGCAGGACTTGCAGGGTCGCGCCCTGGACTTGCACGCCCTCAGTGCCGAGGAGCCGGTGCTGGTCTACTTCTGGGCCACCTGGTGTCCGGTCTGTCGGCTGGTATCACCGGCGGTGAACGACCTGGCCGGGGAGCACCCCGTGGTGAGCGTGGCCCTGCGTTCCGGTGGCCCGGAGGAAGTGACCGCCTACCTGGCCGAGCACGCGCTGGATTTCCGCACTGTCAATGACCCCGGGGGACACGTCAGTGCCCCCTGGGGCGTGCGCGCTACGCCGACGCTGGCTGTTGTCCACCGCGGCGAGATCCGTTCCATGACCAGCGGCATCACGACGGGTCCGGGGATGTCCCTGCGGCTGCGCCTGGCGGAAATGCTGCAAAAATAGCCTCGGCGGCTCGGTTGGCGCGTTCCTGGTCCCGGACCTGCTCACCGCTGAGCCGCGAGTTGACCACACCGCGCCAGACCGAGCGCTCCAGAGTCGGGTCAATCATGTCGACGATAAAGGTACCGTCGGTGTAGTTGCGGGAAATGACCTCGGTGCGCGGCCCGATGCAGCCCCAGCAGTTGTACAGGCTGTAGCGGTTGTAGCCCTGGTACCAGCCGAGGGAGACCCCGGTGTCATAGCTGTCCACCTCGGTCTTGAACTGGGTAACCAGGTGCCAGCTCACCAGTAGGTCGGCCTCCGCGGCGTCCTCGGTGAAGCGCAGGCCCTTGGCGGTCAGGGCATTGCGGATGGCGGTATCGATGCGCTCCACCTGCATGTCGCTGAGCTGCAGGGGGTTGTCGCCCTTGACCGTGCCGGATTCGGCGTAGAAGCCGACCGTCTGTACCTGGCTGAAGTCGTAGTCGGGCTTGTAGTCCACGTCCGGCCGCAACGTGGTGGCGCAGGCGGTGATCAGCAGGCCCGCACCCAGCGCCAACATCAGGCGGCTCAGGTGGCGGTGTGTTCTGAATATGTGCATGGGGTTCTCCCTTGTCAGTCGGGCAAGGTGCCCGAGCCCTTGTTGCTGAGACCGCGCGGGGCCCTGTCGGGTTCCACGGGCTGCCTGCTGCGGTCGGTGAGTGCTGCTCAGGCCCGCGGCAGGACGCCGCAGGGCTCCAGCAGCGTCTGTATCACCTCTACGTGGCGGCGGGGCGCGCTGGACCACCGGGTCAGGTGGCGGTCGCGGCTCTCCCGCCAGGCCCGGTAGTCCTCGGGCAACACCGTGCCCAGGGTTTTCTCCAGTTCGCGCAAGGGTGGCAGCAGCGCCTGCTCCCGCCGCGCCAGGTCCGCCGACCAGGCCTGGATGCCCTCGGCAAAGTGGCGGCCCACGACATTGGGCAGGATGTCCGCGGCGCGGTGGCGTATGGGGCCTGCGCACAGGGGGCCTTCATCCTGCCGCAGCAGGGCATTGGCCGCGCCCAGCCAGCGCGCCTGCAGCCCCAGGGCCTTGAGCAAGGCCCCGCCATCGCCCCGGGCGACTTCGGAGAGCTGCAATTCGAAGGCCTTGCCGTTGGCCCGAAAATCCCCGGCGAGCCAGCGCCGGGTACTGTCATTGATGGCCTCCAGGGCGGTGGTCACGGCACTGCCGGTTTGCGCCGGGTAGTCGCCCAGGCGGTTGGGTACGCGCCATAACTCGCGGTATTCCTCGCTGCCCAGGGTGGCGTTGAAGATCCGCGCCGGCAGTTGCCGTTGCTTGAGAGCGTGGGCGGCTTCCAGGGTGTTCGCCAGTTCATCGCGGTCGCTGCCGCGCAGGTGGCGGATGCAGGCCGGAGCCAGGCGCAGGTATTCCAGATCCAGCAGCAGGCGCTGGGAGGGCGCGGCCATGCGCCCCAGGCTGCTGTTGCGTTTGCCGATGGTGACCTGGACCTCGCAGCCGGTCAGGGAGAGGAAATCCAGCGTGCCGAGGCTGTCGTCTTCCAGGGCGAGTTGCAGCTTGCCGACCCGGGGCGGGCGGGGCAGTGCGGCGGGTTCGGACGCGGAAACCTCGCGGTCGAGGGGGCGCGCCAGGCGCTCGGCGTAGTCCGCCAGGGCGTTTTCGGGGCCGCTGTCGCCACAGGCCGCCAGTGCCAGCAGGGCACTGGCGAGCATGGGGGTGGCGAAGCGGAAAAGGGTATGGAGTCGCAGTGTGGCCATGCGCCTGTTATAGCGTAAAGTAGGGGGCGACGTCGTCATCAAACCTGGACAGCTGGGTCCTTACGCACCCCCGGTCCGGGTAGTGCGGGGGAACCCATGCGCGTTTGTCCAAAATGGCCAGGCCTTGTTTTCTTGCTGGTGTCGCTTGCGGGGCCGGCAGTTGGCGCGCCCGAAGAAGACGCCTCGGCGCGCCGCGACGACTCTACGGGCACCGGGTCCGAAGCAGCAGGGCTGTCGGCCGATACCGGCGCGCCGTCCACTGCGACGGATCTCGATGCCGCCGACATCGTCCGCCGCGCCATGGACCATTACCGCGGTCTCAGCTCCCGCGCCCGGATGACCATGACCATCCACCGGCCGGACTGGGAGCGCAGCCTGAGCCTTGACGCCTGGACCCGCGGCGACGACCACACCCTGGTGCGGGTCACCGCCCCGGCCCGGGATGCCGGCAACGCCACCCTGACCGTTGAGGGCAACATGTGGACCTGGAGCCCGGGCATCAACCGGGTGATCAAGATCCCCTCTTCGATGATGAACCAGAACTGGATGGGCTCGGACTTCAGCAACAAGGACGTCAGCAAGGATGCCGCGCTGGTGGACGAGTACGATCACCGCCTGCTGGATCGGGAGCGTCACGAGGGGCAGACGGTCTATGTGATCGAGTCGGTGCCCCATGAGGAAGCCGCGGTGGTCTGGGGGCGGGAAGTGCTGCGGATCCGCGCCGACTGGGTGCTGCTGGAGCAGCGCTTCTACGACCAGGCGGGGGCGCTGGTGAAAACGCTGGTGTCCCGGGATATCCGGGTGATGGATGGCCGCCCGGTGGCCGCGGTGATGCGCATGGGGCGGGTGGATCGACCGGGGGAGTGGACGGAGCTGCACACCCGGGACGTGGACTTCGATATCGCCCTGTCCGACAGCCTCTTTACCCTGTCCAGCCTGCGGAACCCGCGGCAGTGAACCTCACCTGGCGGCTGGCCTGGCGCAACCTCTGGCGGCACCGCCGCCGTACCTGGCTGACGGTCTCCGCCATGGTGGTCTGCAATGTGCTGCTGATTTTCCTGATCGGCCTGCAGCTGGGTTCCTATGACGTGATGATCGAGGGCAGCCTGGGCCCTGTCACCGGCCACCTGCAGGTGCAGCGCGAGGGTTTCCAGGAGGACCAGCGCATTCGCGATTCGGTGCCCGCGGCCACGGCGCTGGCGCGGACCCTGCGTCGGGCGCTGCCGGAGGCCGAAGTCGGCGTGCGCGGCACGGCTTTCGCCCTCGCGTCCAGCGAGGCGCGTTCCTTTGGCATCCAGCTGCAGGGGGTGGAGGCAGCGCGGGAGCCCGGGGTCTCCACGCTGCCGGGGATGCTGGCGGAAGGCCGCTACCTGCGCGGGGAAGGCGAGGAGATCGTGGTGGGCCGCCTGCTGGCGCGCAACCTGCAGGCGCGGCCCGGGGACGAGGTGGTGCTGCTGGGCAGCGGGCGCGACGGTTCCATGGCCGCCGCGGTAGCGCGGCTTGTTGGAGTGGTGGATTCAGGCGTTGCCGAGCTGGACCGGGCCCTGGCCCAGGTCGACCTGGCCTGGTTCCAGTCGGTGTTTGCCATGGGCGATCACGCCCACGCCCTGGTACTGCGCCTGCCACACCTCGAGGCAGTCCCCGCGGCGAAAGCCCGGGTCCAAACTCTGCTCCCACCTGACAGTGAGCTGGTCGTCCTCGACTGGGATCAGCTGCAGCCCGGCCTGCGCCAGGCCATCCGTACCGACATGGTCAGTGCATGGTTCCTATACGGGGTGCTGGTGCTGCTGGTGGCCTTCAGTGTGCTCAATACGCAGCTGATGTCGGTGCTGGAGCGCACCCGGGAGTTCGGCGTGATGCTGGCCCTGGGCCTGGGGCCGGGTCGGTTGGCGCGGCTGGTGGCGATGGAGACGGCCCTGCTCGGCGGCCTGGGCCTGGTGCTGGGCATCCTCTTTGGCACGGTTCTGACCCTGGCGCTGGCGCGCTGGGGTTTCACCTACCCGGGCATGGAGGAGGTGGCACAGCAGTTCAACCTGCCGGCGCGGCTCTACCCCCGTCCCGGCGCGGCGGCGCTGCTGGTGGGGCCGGGCGTGGTGTTTGTGGGGGCGCTGCTGGCGGCCCTTTACCCGGCCCTGCGGCTGTACCGACTGCAGCCAGTGGCAGCGATGCGGGCCGTATGATGCGTATCGCCACTTCGCTCCGGCTGCTGCCCTCCCTGCTCACGCTGGCCTGGCGCAACCTGTGGCGCAACCACCGCCGCACCCTGGTAATGCTGTCCGCCATCGCCCTGGGTGTGTGGGCGATGATCTTCATGACCGCGATGATGCGCGGCATGATCGACCAGATGGTGCAGAACGGCCTGGCCACGCTTCCCGGGCACGCGCAGATCCACCACCCGGATTTCGTTCGCGACCCCAGTGTGGTCAACCGCTTCGCGGAACCCGGCGGCGAGCTGCTGGCGGCCCTGGAGCAGCCGCCCGTGACCGCCTGGGCGGCGAGGCTGCGGGTGCCTGCGGTGGTGGCCAGCGAATACGCCAGCCGCGGTGTGACCCTGCTGGGCGTGGACCCGGCCGCGGAAGCCGCCCTCGGCAGCCTGCCCGGGGAACTGGTGGCGGGTCGCGCTCTGCAGGGGCCTGCGGATGCAGGGGTGGTGCTGGGGGAGAGCCTGGCCCAACGCCTGGAAACCGCGGTGGGGCGTCGGGTGGTGCTGATGAGCCAGGACCCCGACAACGATGTCGCCGACCGCGGCGCGCGGGTGGTGGGGATCTACCGCGGGCGCCTGGAGGGCGACGAGGAGCGTTTTGCCTACACCGGGCGCGACAGCCTGCAGGCTCTGCTGGGGGTCGAGGGGGAAGTCACAGAGGCGGCCATGAACGGCCCCGACTACCGGCGGGTGGTGGCCTGGTTGCCGGACATCCGGCGGGCCGCCGGGGCCTCGCTTTCCGTACAGCCCTGGCAGACCCTGAACCCCTTTCTCGCCAGCATGCTGGGCCTGCAGGACGGCTATGCCCTGGTGTTCATGCTGGTGGTCTTTCTGGTGCTGTCGTTTGGCCTGGTCAATACCCTGGTGATGGCGGTGTTCGAGCGCACCCGGGAGCTGGGGCTGATCCAGGCCCTGGGCATGCGCCCCGGGCTGATCCTGCTGCTGATCCTGATGGAGAGTCTCTGGCTTCTGTTGCTTGGCTTGGCGCTGGGCAATGCCCTGGCGCTGGCGACCCTGTGGCCGCTGCGGGACGGGCTGGACCTGTCGGCGGTGGCCGCCGGGCTGGAGATGATGGCTATGGGCACTACCCTCTATCCATTATTGGAGCTGAGCGATATGGCCATGGCCAGCGCGGTGGTGGTGGGCCTGGGGCTACTCGCCAGCCTGCTGCCGGCCTGGCGCGCCTCCCGCCTGGCCCCGGTGGTGGCCCTGGCCCGCGATTGAAGGAGAACCGGAATGAGTGACATCCGCTGCCGCGAACTGTGCAAGACCTTCCGCCAGGGGGAGGAGCGCATCACCGGCCTGGACCGCGTCTCGATCGATATCGACAGCGGCGAGTTTCTCTGCCTGTCGGGCCCCTCCGGCTCCGGCAAGACCACCCTGCTCAATGCCCTGGGAGGGCTGGATCGCCCGGACAGCGGCAGCATCACCTTCGGCGGCCGGCGTATCGACTGCCTGCCCCGGGGAGAGCTGGCGGATCTGCGGCTCAGGGAGATCGGTTTCGTGTTCCAGGCCTACAACCTGGTGCCGGTGCTGTCGGCGCGGGAAAACATCGAGTTCGTCATGCAGGTACAGGGCGTGCCTGCGGCCGAGCGACACCGGCGCAGCCTGGCCATCCTGGCGGAGGTGGGGCTGGAGGGGCTGGCGGACCGCCGCCCACCCGCCATGTCCGGCGGTCAGCAGCAGCGGGTGGCCGTGGCCCGGGCGATTGTCAGCCGGCCGCGTCTGGTGCTGGCGGACGAGCCCACGGCGAATCTCGACAGCCACAGCGCCACGCGTCTGATGGCCCTGTTCCAGACCCTCAACCGCGAGCACGGGGTGACCTTCGTGATGGCCACCCACGATCCCCGGGTGATGGCCTTCGCGGCACGCCGGGTCAGCATGGAAGACGGTCGCATTGTGGCGGACCGGGTCCAGGAGCCCTGCGCGCCGGAGCCGGCATGAAGGCTCGTCGTCCACTTCTGCTTTGCCTGGCAATTCTGGTCAGCACGCCCGCGGCGGCCCTGGAGCCCGACTGGCGCGGCGGGCACCTAAAGCTGGCGGAGACCCTGTACCGGTTGCCGGCAGACAGTCTCTGGCGTGAGCCCGCGGGGGCCCATCCCCAGGACCATGCCGCGGACCTGCGCCTGCGCGGCGGTCTCAGCCACGGGCCCTGGGAGCTGCAGGCGGATTACCAGTTGCTGTGGCGGGACAGCGACCTGGCGGCGGGCTCGGCGAGACTGAGTGAGGCAGTTGGTGGGGCCTTCACACACGAATCCGCAGGCTTGCCCGGCGACGACCGGCGAGCCTGGACCCTAAACGATACCCTGCAGGCGCGCCCGCGTGGTGGCAGTGTGCAGCGTCTCGATCGGCTGACCCTCGGCTGGCGCAGCGAGCGTCTGGTTGTCCGCCTGGGCCGGCAGGCCCTGAGCTGGGGCAATGGCCTGATCTTCAATCCGGCGGATGTGTTCAATCCCTTCGACCCCGCCGCGGTGGATACCCAGTACAAACCCGGCGACGACATGCTCTACGCCCAGTACCTGCAGACCGACGGCAGTGACTGGCAGGCGGTGCATGTGGTCAGGCGCGACGAGGCCGGTCGCCGCGCCGGCGCTGTCAGCTCATCGGCCCTGAAATGGCACCGTTTCGGCACCCGGTCGGAGCTGGACCTGCTGCTGGCGCGGCACCTTGACGAAACGCTGCTGGTGGCCGGGGGCAGCCGCTCCCTGGGCGGTGCGGTGTTGCGGGGAGATCTGGTGCTGGCCGATACCGTCGGGGAGGGCTGGGTACCCAGCCTGGTGCTCAACCTCAGTGGCTCCTGGCAGTGGGGTAAGCACAATGCTGTTGGCACCCTCGAGTATTTCTACAACGGCCACGGTCTCGGGGCGTCGGACTATACCTGCGTGCTGGGGAATACGGCCCAGGCGCCGGGCGAGGCGGTCGGCCGCTGCTCCTCGCAGGCCGAAGCCCTGCGCGAGCGGCTTGCGCGCGGGGAGCTGTTTACCCTGGGGCGGCACTACCTGGCGGGCTCCCTTGGGGTGGAGCTGACACCGCTGCTGCAGTTCACGCCCCTGCTGCTGGCCAACCTGGAGGACCCTTCCGCGCTGCTGCAGCTGGGCCTGCGCTGGAGCCTGGCCCAGGACTGGGAGTTGCTGGCTGCCCTGAGCCTGCCCCTGGGACCGGCGGGCACGGAATACGGCGGGCCGCGACTGCCCGGTGGGCCGCGCGCCAGCCAGGGCGAACAGCTGTTCCTGCAGCTGGCGCGCTATTTCTGAGCCAGCGCGGCCTTCGCCCGGGGCAGCCAGGCGTGGATATGGCTGCATTCCTCGGGCACGCCGCTCTTGATCCAGGCGGCGAATTCCACGCAGGCCAGCAGGTCGATGTCGGCAAAGCTGAAAGCGGGGCCGGCGAGGAAGGCGTTCTTGGCCAGGGCGCGGTCGACCATGCGCCAGGCGGCCTCCATGCGTACCCGACCGCGCTCGACCAGCTCGGGGATCTGTTCCAGGTTGAGGGAGCCGGGCAGGGCGCGACCGGCAAAGGCCGGGTTGCCGTTGCGGAAAACCTCGGCAATGGCGTGGAAGAGGCTGTTGTAGAGGCGGTGGTTCCAGCTGATGATCTGGGCCTTTTCCAGGGGGCTGGTGCCCAGCAGGGGCGGGTCCGGGTAGAGCTCTTCCAGGTAGACACAGGCACCGATGACCTCGGTCAGCACGGTGCCGTCATCGAGCACCAGCGCCGGTACCGTGCACATCGGATTGATCTTGCGGAAGGGTTCCTCGAACTGGGCCTGCTTCAGCAGGTCGACCTGCTCGGTGTCGAGCTGGATGCCCTTGTAGTCGAGAAACATCTGCAGGCGTTTGGGGTTGGGGGCCGGATCGTAGGTGTAGAGCTTCATCGCAAGGTGCCTCCGATGGGTTTTTGGCCCATGTTACGGGCAAAGCCGGCCGCGCCGCCAGTCTGCGTTTCACCCGAGAGCAGAAGCGGCTATAATGCCGCCCCTGCATCTGGAGGATCCCCGCAAATGACTCGATTGGTAATCACGGTTTTGACCCTCTGTGCGGCCATGGCGGCCGGCGCAGTACAACTTAGCGACAAGCAGCGCGACGAAATTGCCTCGCGCATCAAGCCGGTGGGCGAGGTGTGTCTGCAGGGTGACAGCAGCTGCGCCGTGGCCTCCGCCGCCGGTGGCGCCGCCGAGGCGCGCTCCGGTGAGGAAGTCTACAATGCGGCTTGCATGGCCTGCCACGCCACGGGCGCGGGCGGCGCGCCTGTCGTGGGTGACGCGGCTGCCTGGGCCGATCGTATCGCCAAGGGCATGGACGCGCTGCACGAGTCCGGTATCAAGGGGGTCCCCGGCACCGGCATGATGGCCAAGGGGGGCTGCATGAACTGCTCCGACGAGGAGGTCATGGCTGCGGTCGACTTCATGGTGGAGAACAGCCAGTAAAAGCGGGCAATATCGCCGCCGCGAAAGCCGCCCCGCGCAAGCCGGGCGGCTTTTTTGTGTGCGCCAGGCATGGCGCGTAGCGCCGTGACTGGTAAAGTGGCGGCAACGAGTGTGCGGAGTCGAGGGAATGGGCGCATGAAGCATCTGCTGTGGATTCTGGCCGCGTCGGTCACCGTGCTGGGGCTGTTTGCCTGCTCCGAGGACCCGCCCCCGCCCCCGGTACCGCAGGTGGTGGTGGATACCGTGCGCCTGGAGCCCTACCAGCCCAAGTCCGTGTTCGTCGGGCGCCTGGTTGCCAAGGAGGACGTGACCCTGCGGGCCAAGGTCAGTGGTTATCTGCTGAGCCGGGAGTTCACCGAGGGCGAGCTGGTCGAGGCGGGCGACGTGCTCTATACCATCGATCCCTCCGAGTATGAAGCTGCCCTCGCCAAGGCGCGGGCGGAACTGTCCGCGGCCAAGGCCAACCAGGCCAACGCCGAGCGCAATTACCGCCGCGGCAAAGAGCTGCTCCCCCGCGGGGCGATTTCCCAGCTGGAAATGGACAACCTCACTGCCCAGAAGCTGGATGCCGATGCCCGTATCGAGGCCGCCCGGGCCCAGGTGGAAAGCGCCGAGGTGAACCTCGGCTTCACCACCATCAAGGCACCCATCGGGGGCCGCATCGGACGCAGCCAGGTCAGCCCCGGCGACCTGGTGGGCCCCAGCAGTGGCGACCTGAGTACCCTGGTGAGTGTCGACCCCATTGAAGTGCTGTTCCAGGTGCCCGAGGTAACCTATGTGGCGGAAGTGCGCAAGCGGGTCAGTGCCAACCCCAGTGCCAGCGACCTGCGCGGGATCGAAGTGATCCTCGAGCTGGGCAATGGCATCACCTACCCCGAAGTGGGCAAGGTGGATTACTTCGGTAATCGTATCGACCCCAACACCGGGACGATGGAAGCCCGGGCGCGTATTCCCAACCCCTACGGCCTGCTGGTGCCCGGCCAGTATGTGCGCGTGACCCTGCAGGACACCGAACTGGACGAGGCCCTCTTTGTCCCCCTGGCGGCGGTCCAGGCGGATCAGCAGGGCAGCTTCGTGCTGGTGGTCGATGGTGACAGCACGGTGGAGCGGCGCAATCTCGAGCTGGGCGAGCGCATCGATGACGCAGTGATGGTGCTGGGCGGGCTGGAGGCCGGTGACCGCGTGGTGGTGCGCGGGCTGCAGCAGGTGCGGCCGGGCATGCCGGTGCGGGTGACGGCCGATCTGTCCGCGCCGGACCCGCAGGCGCCTGCCGCATCGGCCGCGGCCGGAGAGGTCCCCAGCGCCGGCGACGGGGAGTAAGCCGCCATGTTCAGTGCTTTTTTCATCCGCCGGCCGCGATTCGCGCTGGTCATCTCCCTGGTGCTCACGCTGCTTGGCCTGCTGGCCCTGCGCCTGCTGCCGGTGAATGAATACCCGCCGCTGTCGCCGCCCAATATCGTGGTCAGTGCCCAGTATCCCGGCGCGTCCGCGGAGGTGGTGGAAGCCTCGGTGGGTACGCCGATTGAGGATGCGGTGAACGGGGTCGAGGACATGATCTACATGTCCTCCAAGAGCGCCAACGATGGCAGTTACTCCCTCAGTGTCACCTTCAAGGTGGGTGCCGACCCGGACATGGCCCTGGTGCGGGTGCAGAACCGGGTCAAGCTGGCGGAGCGTACCCTGCCCGCGGAGGTGACCGCCAGCGGGGTGAATATTGTCGAGCGCTCCCCGGATATCCTCAAGATCGTCAGCTTTACCTCCCCGGGCGGAGCGCTGGACTACAAGTTCCTCTCCAACTACGTGACGATCAACGTACAGCCGGCGCTGATCCGCCTGCCGGGCATCTCCGGCGCGGACGTAATCGGCGAGGCGGACTACGCCATGCGCCTGTGGCTGGATCCCGATCGCATGACCAACCGCGGTATCTCGGTGAGTGATGTCGTCGCCGCCCTGCGCGAGCAGAACGTGCAGGTGGCGGCGGGCAAGATCGGCGGCCCGCCCTTCGACGAGGCCCTGGCCACCGAGTTCACCCTGCGGGTGAAGGGGCGCCTGCAGGATGTGGAGGAGTTCGAGAACATTATCCTGCGCGCCCAGCCGGACGGTTCTACGCTGCTGCTCAAGGACGTGGCCCGGGTGGAGCTGGGTCAGTCCAGCTATGCCTTCTTCGGCGAACTGAATGGCCGGCCGGCGGTGAATGTCGCCCTTTACCGCAGTGCCGAGGCCAACGCCCTGGAGGTCAGCCGCAAAGTGGATGCCCTGCTGGATGAGCTGGCCGACAGCTTTCCGGCGGACCTGGAGCACCAGGTCAACTTCGACACCACCCGCTATGTGGAAGCCGCGGTGCAGCAGGTGGTGGGTTCGTTGTTCGCGGCGGTGGCCCTGGTGATCCTGATCACCTATGTCTTCCTCGGCAGCGTCCGCGCCACCCTGGTGCCGGCGGTGACCATTCCGGTGTCCCTGGTGGCGACCTTTGCGGTGCTCTACGCACTGGGCCTCAGCATCAACACCATGACCCTGTTTGCCCTGATCCTGGCGATTGGCATCGTGGTGGACGATGCCATCCTGGTGATCGAGAACTGCGACCGGCACCTGCGTGAGGACCCGGAAATGGAGCCGGCGGAAGCCGCGCGGATCACCATGCGGGAAGTGGGGGGTGCCATCGTCGCCACGACCCTGGTCCTGTTGGCGGTGTTTGCGCCGGTAGCCCTCCTGCCCGGTATTACCGGAGAGATGTACCGGCAGTTCGGCGTGACTATCTGCATTGCCGTGGTCTTTTCCTCCCTGAATGCGCTGACCTTGAGCCCGGCTCTGTGCGCCCTGCTGCTGCGCCGCGGTGGCCTCAAGGACATGACCTGGTACCGGGTGTTCCTCGGTTGGTTCGGCCGCGTGACCGCGGGCTACAGCCGCGGCGTGGCCTGGGTGCTGCGGCGCCTGGTGGTGGTCGGGGTGATTTTTATCGCCTGGATGGGGGCGCTCGGCCTCGGGCTCTGGCAGACCCCCACGGCCCTGGTGCCGGATGAGGACAAGGGGGTATTTTTCGTCAATATCCAGCTGCCGGATGCGGCCTCGCTGCTGCGTACCCGGGAGGCCGTGCGCAAGGTCGCGGCGCTGGCCGCCGAGGACCCGGCGGTGCGCAACGTGACCCAGGTTTCGGGCTTTTCCATCCTCAACGGCGCCATGGCGAGTAATGCCGGCTCGCTGTTCGTGGTACTGGAGCCCTGGGATGCCCGGACCTCCCGTGAAGCGCTGGTCTTCAATGTGGTCCAGCGGCTGAATTACCGCGCCTTCCACGAGATTCCGGAGGCGCGGGTCTTCGCCGTGGCACCGCCGGCCATCCCGGGGATGGGCGCCGTGGGCGGCCTCGAGCTGCTGCTGCAGGACACCCTGTCCCGCGGCCCCGCGGAGCTGGCCGCCGTGCTCAACCAGTTCATCGTGGAAAGCAACCAGCAGCCGACCCTGGAGTCGGTGTTCAGTACCTACCGGGCCAATGTGCCGCAGTATTTTGTCGACGTGGACCGGGTGAAGGCCAAGAACCTGGGCGTCCCCCTGGACGAGATCTTCCTGACCCTGCAGGCCCAGCTGGGCTCCCTCTACGTCAACGATTTCAACAAGTTCGGCCAGACCTACAGGGTGACTGTCCAGGCCGAGGCGCCTTTCCGTGCCGACCTCGAGGGCCTGGAGCACTTCTATCTGAAATCCAGTACCGGGGACATGGTGCCGCTCAGCACCCTGGTCAGCACCCGTCTGATGCTGGGGCCGGATATCACCCAGCGCTACAATCTGTTCAGTGCCGCCACCGTGCGCGGTAATCCCGCCGGGGGTGCCAGCACCGGTGAGGCCATGGCGGCCTTCGAACAGGTGGCGGAGGGGCTGCCCGCGGGCTATCGCATCGAGTGGACCGGCTCGGCCTACCAGCAGCGCGAGGCGGGAGGCACTGCAGTGGCGGCCTTCCTGCTCGCCCTGGTCTTCGTCTACCTGTTCCTGGTCGCGCAGTACGAGAGCTGGTCGGTGCCTTTCGCCATCATCCTGGTGGTTCCCATGGCCATCGGCGGTGCCGTCGCAGGTCTGTTGCTGACGGGGCAGGCGCTCAACCTGTATGCGCAGATCGGGCTGGTCCTGCTGATTGCCATGGCGGCCAAGAATGCCATCCTGATTGTCGAGTTCGCCCGCCAGTTGCGGGAGGAGCACGGCCGCGGCGTGCGCGAATCGGCCCAGCGTGCCGGGGAACTGCGTTTCCGGGCCGTGTGCATGACCGCGGTTTCGTTTATTCTCGGGATACTGCCCCTGGTGTTTGCCAGTGGTGCCGGGGCCTTTGGCCAGCGCTCCCTGGGCCTGACCATTCTCGGTGGTATGCTGGCGGCACTGCTGGTGGGAACCTTCTTTATCCCCGGGTTCTATGCCATTGTGCAGGGCAGCCGGGAGCGGGTGAAGCGCCGCCTCGGCCTTGCCACCCCGGATGCCGGGCGCTCCGCATCCGACTGACGCTTCGGGAGGTCGATAATAATGACAGTATCCGATGCCATCTCCGCCTCGGCGGTCCAGCGCCAGCCGCTGGCCGCCGGGATTGATTTTGCCCTGGATGAAGTACCCGACCTGCACGCGGTGCTGGATCAGCTGCGCGCCCAGGGCCCCGTGGTGCCGGTGCGTTACTTCGGTCAGACGGTCTGGCTGATCACCCGTTATGCGACCCTGCGCGAAGCCTTCGCCGACGAGGAACACTTCGCCTCCGAGGCGGCCTACACGGTGCATTCGGAGCCTTCCATGGGCAAGACCCTGCAGTGCATGTCCGGCGATCAGCACCGGGTCAACCGCGCCCTGGTGTCGCGCCCCTTTTTCCCCAAGCCGGTGCGCGAGGCGATCGAGCCGCTGATCGAGCCGATCGTGGATGAATTGCTGGATCGCCTGGAAGCCGGCATGGACACGCGCCGCGCGGCGGGCGATCCCGCCGCCGGCAGCGTCGAGTTTGTCGAGGCTTTTACCCGGCCCTATCCCTTCACCGTGATCACCCGCATGCTGGGTATCCCGGTGGATGACGAAGGGCGTTTCCTGCACTGGGCTCTCAAGTTGATTGACTATCCCTGGGACCCGGCCGGGGCCCTGCAGGCGCGGCAGGAATTTGCCGAGTACATGCAGCCGATCGTGTCCCAGCGGCGCCGGGAGCCCGGGCAGGACGTCATATCCCTGCTGGCTGCGGCGGAGCACGAGGGGCAGCGCCTGAGCGACGAGGAAATCTACGCCTTCCTGCGCCTGCTGTTTCCGGCGGGCTCGGACACCACCTACAAAGTGGCTGGCAGCCTGTTCTACGCTGTGCTCGCCGACCCCACCCTGCGCGAGCGTGCCCTCGGCAGCGACGCCGATCGCCAGGCCATCGTGCAGGAGGCCCTGCGCTGGCAGCCGCCCACGGCCCTGCTGCCACGGCGCTGCAGCAAAAGCACGCTGCTGGCGGACGTGCCGATTGCCGCCGGGGAATGGATCCTGTTCGGGATCACCGCGGCCAACAGTGACCCCGAGGTCTTTGCAAACCCGCGCCGCTTTGACCCGGACCGCGATAATCGCAACCTCGCTTTCGGCCACGGCGAGCATTTTTGTCTCGGCTCCCACCTGGCCCGGCGCGAACTGGAGGCAGCCCTCAAGGGCGTTCTGGCGCGCTTTCCCGGCATGTGCCTGGACCCGGCGCACAGTGTGCGTTTCTCCGGTGCGGTACTGCGGGGGACGCCCGAACTGTGGGTGCGCCCTCGGGGCTTGTGAGAGGCATTTGCTGAACTGATGGCGCGCGCAATACCGGACCTCGACCTGGCAGCTTTCAGCAGCCTGCTGGAAGCCCTGTACTCGGGACACTTTGAAACGCCTCCCTGGCAGCGCTTCCTGGAGCAGTTGCGGACACTGACGGGCGGGCGCCTGGTCGCGCTGGGGTTTTGCCGTCCCAATCCGGAACACCCCGGCGCCACCTTCTTCACCGGGGATGACCTCGAGGGTATGAATCTGCGCCGCTACGCCGAGGAGTATTCGGCCCTCGACCCCTTCGTCAACCTGCCCGACGGCACGCCGGTCACGCTCGAGGACATGCTGCCCATGGCGGCCCTGCGGGAAACGGCCTTTTACCGCGATTTCCTGCGGCCCTTCGATGTCGCCCAGGTGTTGGGCCTGGATATCCACGACCAGGGTCGCGTGGCGCTGCTGCTGCGTGTGCAGCGAAGTGAGCAGGCACCGCGTTTTGGCGAGGACGAGAAAGCCCTGTTTGCCCTGCTGGAGCCGCATTTGCGGCAGGTGTTGCGGGCGGTCCAGCGGGACCGGGAGCGGGTGTCGGAGCACAGTCTGTTTGAGAGCATCACCGGGCACCTGGAGATGGGCACCATCCTGCTCAACCGCCAGTGCCGGGTGGCCTACAGCAACCCGGTGGCCCGGCACCTGCTGGAGCGCGGGGACGGCCTGCGGGAAATCCAGGGGGGGCTGGTGGCCACCAGTCGTGCCGATAACCGAGACCTGCAGGTATTGCTGGAGGCCTGCTGTGCCGCGGGGGATGGCAATACCAGCCTGGCGCGGGCCATCAGCTTGCCGCGGCCGGGTCAGGAGAGCGGTCTGCACCTCCTGGTGAAGCCCCTGTCCCCCGCTGCCGAGGATGCCCTGGCCCCGGAGTTCCGCGGCGACGAACACGCGGCTCGGGCAGTGGTCTACATCCGTATTCCCGACCCCCTGGATGCCGGCCACAAGGACCTGCTGGAGCAGCTGTTCGCGCTCACGCCCAGCGAGGCCCGCCTGGCCCTGGCCCTGGCCAACGGCATGAGCCTGGACGAAATCGCCGAACATCTCTGTGTGTCCCGCAACACCCTGCGCACCCAGTTGCGCACCACCTTCCAGAAAACCGGCGTCAATCAGCAGTCGGCCCTGGTGAGCCTGGTTCTGCGCTCGGTCACCGGCCTGGGCTGATAAAACCGACTGCGCCGCCTTTCCGGCCCGAATCATCCAGATGCAGGGCGCGACACCTCTGCGTGCGGGGTAAGCTGGTCCGATAAATCGACATAACAGGGAGGCAGGACGCATGGCTCAGGTGAATCAGGCGCTGGCGGGAAAGACCGCGTGGATCAGCGGTGGGGCGGGTGGCATCGGCGCCGCCTGCGCGCAGGCCCTTCTGCGGGACGGCGCGTCACTGTTGTTGACCGGCCGCCGCGAGGCGCTGCTGCAGGAAACCCGTGACAGCCTGTTGCGGGCGGTACCGGGTGGCCGGGTGGAGATCCTGCCCGGTGATGCCCTCGACGAGTCGGATGTGCAGGCCGCAGTGGCGGCCGCCCACGCTATCGCGGGGCGCCTGGACATCGTGGTGCCGACGGTGGGCGGCGGCGGCTTCAAACCCCTGCTGTTACAGGACCTGGAAGGCTTGCGCCGGGAACTGGACCTGAATATTTCCTCGGCCTTCCTGGCGATTCGCCACGCTGCGCCAGTGATGGCCCGGGGCGGCAGCATTGTCTGCATTTCCTCGACGACCGCGGCAATGCCCTTTCCCTGGCTGTCGGGCTACTGCGCCGGCAAGGCGGGTCTCGAGGGGCTGGTGCGTTCCGCCGCCGACGAGCTCGCCCACCTGGATATCCGCATCAACGCCATCCGGCCGGGACTCACCCGCAGCGATGCCACCGGCGACATGTTTGCCAGCCCCGAGGTCATGGCCGCCTTCCACGAGCAGATTCCCCTGCACCGTGCGGGGGAGCCCGAGGACATTGCCGACGGGGTGCGCTATCTCGCGGGTCCCGAATCCGCCTGGGTGACCGGGCAATGCTTCAACGTGGATGGCGGCCAGTGCCTGCGCCGTCATCCGGATATGACCCCGGCGCTGGCGCAGATGTTTGGCGAAGACGACATGGCGCGGGTACTGGGCAAGAAAAACCACTGACTGACAGGAGTAGAGCAGTATGCAAGCAGATCTGGGCAAGCCCGGCACGGGCGTCGTGATTACCGGAGGGGCGTCAGGTATCGGGCGCGCCTGCGCCGAGGCACTCGCCGCGGTTGGCCGGCCGGTCGCCCTGTGGGATATCCAGGCCGAGGCGGTGGAAAGCCTGGCGGCAAAGCTTGCCGCCGATTATGGCGTGGTCGCCGTGGGCCAGGTGGTAGACGTTGCCGACCCGGCCGCCATCGAAGCCGCGGCCCAGGTGGCCCGCGAGAAGCTGCCGAGCATTGGCGGGTTTGTGCACGCCGCCGGTGTGGTGCAGGAGCAGCCAGTGGGTGCGACCGTGGTGGAAGACTGGGACCGGGTACTGAATATCAACCTGCGGGCCTTGGTGCTGGGTGTCCAGGCACTGCTGCCGGATCTTCGGGCCAATCCCGGTTCCGCCGTGGTGGGCATTGCCTCGATCAACGGCACCCTGGGCAACGCCCTGATTCCGTCCTACACCGCCTCCAAGGGCGGCATGCTGTCGGTGGTTCGCTCCCTGGCTGACGACCTTGGCAATGACGGCATTCGCATCAACTCGGTCTCTCCCGGGCAAATCCTCACACCCATGATGCAGAAGTCGATCGACGCCCTGCCGCCCGGAACCTTTGAGCGCCGTGTCCTGCTGGGCCGTCTGGGGGAGCCCCGGGAAATCGGCAGCGCCGTGCGCTTCCTGCTCTCCAGCGAGGCCAGCTATGTCACCGCCTCTGAACTGGTGGTAGACGGCGGCAACATCTCCTCCCAGCGGATGTAGGCCTCAGGCGAATAGTGACTTGAGGCTGCTCAGGGTGGCGCTCGCGTGCTTGAGCCGGTCGGCTTCGGTCTGCGCGTCGCCACCCTCCCACATCAGATCGTCCGGGGGCAGCTCCGAGAGGAAGCGGCTCGGTTCGCAGCTGACCATCTCGCCGTACTGGCGGCGTTTCAGGGCGTGGGTCATGGTCAGGGTCTCCCGGGCCCGGGTGATGCCGACGTAGGCCAGGCGCCGCTCCTCCTCGATGTTGTCCTCCTCCACGCTGACCCGGTGGGGGAGGAGGTTTTCCTCCATGCCAATGATGTAGACGTGGGGAAATTCCAGGCCCTTGGCCGCGTGCATGGTCATCAGCTGGACCCGGTCCTGGCTGGCCTCTTCCTCCTGCTGCTGCTCCAGCAAATCGCGCAGTAACAAGCGGTTGATGGCCTCCTGCAGGTTCATTTCCTCGTCCCGCATGACTCGCTCCAGGCTCTCCACCAGCACATTGACGTTGCCCATGCGCCGCTGGGCCACTTCCTCGCTGGAACTCAGCTGGAGCAACCAGTCGGCGTAGTCGATGTCCTGGATCAGCTGACGCACTACGGCGACACCGCTGGCGCCCTCGGCTTCGCGGCGCAGGTTGTGGAACCAGCCGTGGAATTCGCGCAGGCGGCGCAGGCTGGCCTCCGGCAGTTCCTCGGGACCAATCAAGTGGCAGGCCTGGCTGAGACTGCAGTGGCGGGCGTTGGCGAAACTGCCCAGGGCCTCCAGGGTGGAAGCGCCCAGTTTGCGCCGGGGCACGTTGACGATGCGCAGGAAGGCGTTGTCATCGCTCTCGTTCACCAGCAGGCGCAGGTAGGCGAGAATGTCCTTGATTTCGTTGCGGGCGAAGAACGAGGTGCCGCCACTGAGATGGTAGGGCACCTGGTTCTGCTGCAGCGCCACTTCCAGCAGGCGCGACTGGTGGTTGCCGCGGTAGAGGACGGCGTAGTCGCCCCAGCGTTTGCGCTGGCGCAGGCGGTGACCCATGATTTCCCCGGCGACCCGCTCCACCTCGTCCTGTTCATCGACGCAGCGCAGCACCCGCAGGGGCTCGCCGTGCCCCAGCTCACTCCACAGCTGCTTGTCGAACACGTGGGGGTTATTGGCGATCAGGGTGTTGGCGGCCTTGAGGATGCGCGCAGTGGAACGGTAGTTCTGTTCCAGTTTGATAATCTTGAGACCGGGTAAGTCCTCCTGCAGCTGCACCAGGTTCTCCGGGCGCGCGCCGCGCCAGGCGTAGATCGACTGGTCGTCGTCCCCCACCACCGTCAGCCCGCCGCGCAGGCCAACCAACTGCCGTACCAGCAGGTACTGGCTGGCGTTGGGGTCCTGATACTCGTCCACCAGCAGATAATGGATGCGGTTCTGCCACTTCTCCAGAATCTCGGGGTGGTGCTCGAAGAGCAGGGTCGGCAGCAGGATCAGGTCGTCAAAGTCCAGGGCATTGAAGGCACGCAGGGCGCGGCGGTAGCGCTGGTAGGCCTGTGCCACCAGGATGTCCGCGGGACTGGTTGCCGTGGCCAGTGCCTGCTCCGGCAGCAGGCGGTCGTTTTTCCAGTTGGAGATGCGCTGCTGTATCAGCCCGGCCTGGTCGCCCTCGGCGCCGTGTTCCTGGACCAGCAGGTCGTGGATCAGCTTGCGGCTGTCCTCGGCGTCAAAAATGGTAAATCCGGCCTTCATCTCCAGGGTTTTGAGCTCTTCGCGGATAATGCGCAGGCCCAGCTGGTGGAAGGTACTGACCGTAAGCCCATCGGCGGCCTGGCCGCCCAGCAGCTTGCCGACCCGCTCTTTCATTTCCCGGGCGGCCTTGTTGGTGAAGGTCACCGCGGCAATCCACTTCGCCTGGATGCCGCACTGCTCCACCAGGTAGGTGATCTTGCGGGTAATCACGCTGGTCTTGCCGCTGCCGGCACCGGCCAGCACCAGGAGGGGGCCATCGATGTAGCGGACGGCCTCGCGCTGGCGGGGGTTGAGTTGGGTCACGGGGGTACTGCCTGGGTTGTCGGGTCGTAGAGTCTAGCAGGTGTGGTGGTGGCGGTCAGGCCCCACAACTGCCCCCCGGGTCCGCGGTCTGGTGGCTGCAGTCTTGCGGTCTGGCGACCGCTGCGTCGCGCGGCGCCGGGCTATGCCCCTTGCTCCATTTCGGGCGCATGCGGTGCGTGGACCTGCGGGGTGGTTAATGGGCGCATGTTGCGGTGGCATTGTTGGGAGTGGGTGCCGCGGCCTGTCGAAGGCACGGGTGATGGGCGGTGGTGGTAGGTGGCGCAGCCGAGAGCGGGAGTGCCCGGGCCGATCGGAGGCGCACCGACGCCCTGCATTGCGCAATGGGCATAGCCCGGCGCCGCGCGACGCGGGTGGGGCGCCGAGAGCCCTGTGCGCTGCCAGAGGATTGAAGTTGGCTGCAGAATCTGCCGCTAATCGGCACTGGCAGTGAGGGTTCTTGCCGGAGTGCCCGCGTTGGCGTGGGTGGCTGATCCTCCTTCGCGCAGTGAAGGGCGTCGGCGCGTCCACGATCCTGTCTTAGTGTCTGCCAGCCCGCAGTACCCTCGCGGGAACAGGCCGGCTTAAATACCGTGAAACCTTGCCGAGTGTCCTGCCTCTCGACAGCGTGCGCGCCCAGACGGCAGCGCAAGAAGCCCGCCCGCCAACGCGCCGCATGCGCCCGCCACGGAGCAGAGGAGGATCAGCCACCCACACCAACGCAGCGGTCGCCAGACCGCACAGCCACCCACACCAACCCAGCGCTCACCAGGCCGATCAGCCGATCAGCCCACGATCCGCTCGATCAACAGCGCACTGCCCGTCCCCGCCGCGCCGGCAGCGGACACCACCCCCAGGCGCAGATCGCGCCGCTCCAGCTCGTCCAGCAGCGTGCCCGCCATGATGGCGCCGGTGGCGCCCATGGGATGGCCCAGGGCGATCACCCCGCCGTTGACGTTCAGTTTTTCTTGCGGAATGCCCAGGTCTTTCATGCAGACCACGCTGACCGCCGCGAAGGCCTCGTGAATTTCAAACAGGTCGATATCGGTCACGGTGAGCCCCTGCTCGTCGAGCAGCTTGCGGGTGGCCTCTACACAGCCGCTCAGCACCTGCAGCGGGTCGGCATTCACCGTGGCCGAAGCTATGATGCGTGCGCGGGGCCGCAGGCCTTGGCTTTGCCCCCAGGACTCGCTTCCGATCAGTACCAGCGCGGCGCCGTCGGCCATGGCCGGTGAGTTGCCGGCGGTGTGGATATGCTCGACCTGTTTCAGCGCCGGGTAGCCGGCGAGCTGGAAGGCGTCGATACCGGCGGCACCGGCCTTGGCGAACACCGCGGGCATGCTCGCGAGTTGCTCGGCGGTGGTGTCCGGACGGATGCATTCGTCCGCACTGACCCGGGTGCCGTCCTCCAGGGTGATCGGGACGATTGAGCGGAACCAGCCATTGTCTCGAGCGGCGGCGGCGCGCTGCTGGCTGGCCAGGGCCACGGCATCGGCTTCCTCGCGGCTGATCCCGTGGAGGGTGGCAATCAGGTCGGCGCCGTTGCCCATCATCAGCATGCGGCAGCGGGCGGCGAATTCCGGGTCGGTGAAGACCCGCGCCTTATCCGAGAGCATGGGGACCCGCGACATCATCTCCACACCACCCGCGACCGTCACCGCGGCCTGGCCGCCGGCAATTTTCAGGGCCGCCAGGGCCATGGCATCGATGCCCGAGGAGCAGTAACGGTTGACGGTGAGGCCGGGCACCGAGCCGGGCCAGCCGGCGTAGAGGGTGGAGCTCTTGGCGATATTTCCCGCCTGTTCCCCCTGTTGGGTCACGCAGCCGAGGATCACGTCATCCACCGCAGCGGGGGCGAGCCCGGTGCGCTCCACCAGGGCGGCATAGAGCGGCTTCAACAGTGCCTGGGGGGTGAGTGAATTCAGGCTGGCGCCTTCCTTGGCGCGGCCCCGCGGGCTGCGCAGGGCGTCGTAAATCAGGGCATCGCTCATGCATCGACTCCGATAATCAGGCTGACACAGGTGGTCGCACTGCCACCCAGGTTAAAGGTGGCCATGTTGCGTGGGTCGGGAAGTTGGCAGGCTCCGGCCCGACCGCTGACCTGGCGGGCGCAATCGAGGGCCATGCGGACCCCGGTGGCGCCGACCGGGTGGCCGAGGCCGATCAGGCCGCCGCTGGGATTGATCGGGAAGTCGCCGTCGCGGGCAATGCGCCCGTCCTCGATCGCCTTCCAGCTCTCCCCCGGTGCGGTCAGGCCGCTGTGGTCGATGGCCATGTACTCGGTCACCGAGAAGCAGTCGTGGGTTTCCAGGCCGTCCAGGTCGTTGACCCCGCGCATCCCGGCACGCCGCAGGGCGTCCTGGAACATCGACTGCACATGGGGGAACAGCAGTGGCTGGCCGGCGCTGGCGCGCAGCTTGTGTTCCAGCAGGATCGGTGCGGAGCGGTGTCCCCAGCCCTTGATGCGGGGAATGTCCGCCAGTTGCAGGCCGCGGTCGCTGGCCCACTGTCGCGCGAAGTTTTCGCTGGCCAGGATCAGGCAGGCGGCGCCGTCGGTGATCTGTCCGCAGTCCAGCTTGCGCACCCGGCCCTCGACCACCGGGTTGAGGCTGTCGTCCTCGCTGAAGCAGCCGACGGGGAACTGCCAGCCGCGGGTCTGGGCATTGGGGTTGTCTTTGGCATTGCCGAAGTTGATCTCGGCGATCCGGGCCAGGTGCTCGTGGCGAATACCGTGGCGCTGTTCGTACTCGGCGGTGATACGGTCGAAAAGATGCGGCCAGGGGAAGTCGCAGTCGGTCGCTTCGCGGCCCTGCCAGGCCGCCGCGCCCAGGTATTCCGCGCCGGTGCGGCCATCCACGTTGCGCATGTATTCCAGGCCGACGACGCAGGCGGTATCGTAGTGTCCCGCCTCGATATCGCGCATGGCGCTGAGCAGGGCGATGGAGCCCGAGGCGCAGGCCGCTTCGTGACGGGCGGTGGGCAGGCTGTTGAGCTCAGGATAGACCTCGCCAAAGAAACCGTTGAGCAGCCCCTGGCGGGTGAACAGCTCGCCGACGAAATTGCCCACGTGCCCGCAGCCGATCTGGGCAGGCTCGATGCCGGCCTCGGCGACGCCGGCGCGCAAGACCTCGGCAAACATGTCGTAGATATCCAGACCCTCCCGGGCCCAGTTGCGGGCGAAGTCGGTCTGCGCGCCGCCGAGTAGATAGACAGGGCTCATGGCTGGCCTCCTCGTTGGGTCACGGCCTGCTGCAGCTCGTGGCGCAGCACCTTGCCGATGGGGTTGCGTGGCAGGGCCTCGAAGACTTCAAGGCGTTCCGGGAGCTTGAACACCGCAATGCCTTTTTCCTGCAGCCAGCTGCACAGGCCCGCGAGCTCCGGTGCCGGGTTGTTCTCCGCCGGCACCACGCAGGCGCAGATCTTTTCCCCCAGGTCAGCGTCGGGGTAGGCGCAGACTGCCGCCTCCGCCAGACCCGGGAAGCCCTCCAGCAGGGTATCCAGCTCGGCGGGGGAGATCTTCATGCCGCCGCGGTTGATGATGTCCTTGCAGCGCCCGACGATGCGGTAGTAGTTGGGCGGTTCCCCGCAGATCTCCACCAGGTCGCCGGTGCGGAACAGGCCATCCGCGGTGAATATCCCTTCACCGTCGTGGTCCAGGTAGCCGTCGAAGACCGCAGGCCCGCCGATGCACAGCTCGCCGGGTTCTCCCGGCCGGGTAATTTCTTCGCCGCTTTCCGGGTCAATGACACGGGTCGTAATGGATTCGTGGGCGTGCCCTTGCCAGGGCATGTCGGGTACCCCGAAACGGGGAAACATGCTGGCCCGGTACTCGGGGGAGGGTGCCACCTCGGGGGTGGAGAACAGGCTGATGCCCTCGTTGGAGCCGTAGAAATTGATGATCGGCTTGCCGTACTGGCCCTCGATGACCGCGATCATGCTCGGCGACAGGGGCACCGAGCCCGAGCCGAAGGCGCGGATGCTGCCGAAGTCGCACTGCTCCCAGAGGGCCGGCTGTTGGGCCAGGCGGTTGAGCAGGGCCGGCGGCGCGATGGTGAAATTGACTGTCTCTTCCTGGATCTGGCGCAGGAACAGCGGCGGGTCCACCGGGTGATGCAGCACCAGCTTGCAGGCATTCAGGACCGAGGGAAACAGGAAGCCGCCCAGGGCCGCCATGTTCACCAGGGGGAAGGGCACCAGCAGGGTTTCCCCGGGCTGGTAGTCGCCGGCGGCCATGGTGTTGCGAGCCATGTCGCGCCACATGTTGTGGGAGCGCGGGACACCCTTGGGCGTACCGGTGGTGCCGGAGGTCCAGACGATGGTGAGGATGTCGTTGGCATCGCCAGGGTGCTGGCGGCGGTGGTTTGCAAGGGCCGTGCGCCGCGTCGGATCTTTCAGCGGCTCGCAGTGCAGGTCTTCGCCCAGGGCCCACACCGGGGTCGCGGGTAGGGCAGCCCGCGCGCGCGACGCCAGTCTCTCCTCGCGAAATCGCTCCAGGGTGAGTACGGCGGCCGGCTGCAATACCCCGGCGAAACGGGCAATCTCGTGACTGCCGTACTGAACCGGAATCGGTGAAATCACCACCCCGAGCTTGCTGGCCGCATAGTAGGTGAGCACCAGTTCGCTGATATTGGGCAATTGCACCAGCAGTCGCTCGCCGTGACGCAACCCACGTGCCAGCAGCTCCGCCGCCAGACCGTCGCTGAGTGCGTCCAGCTGGTTGAAGGTCAGTCGGCGGCAGGGCAGGTCGGTGAGTTCCACCTTGTTGGGCTGGTCGACCAGTGCGGTCGCGTCGCCGTGTGCCGCCAGTTGTGACTGGAGAATGCCGTGCAGGGTCTCGCGCCCCCAGTAACCGGCCTGCGTCAGTGCCTGAATGCGCGCGGGGGAACTGGTTTGCATGGCTCAGACCTCGCAGGCGCTGCGATATTCGGCTTCCAGGCGATCCACCAGGGCCGCGATCGGCAGCACCTCGCGGATGGCGCCCACTCCCTGGCCTGCCGACCAGACGTCGCGCCAGCGCTTGGCGTCGCTGGTGGCCGCGGCGATATCGATGCCCTTGGCGTCGGGCATATGGTCGGGATCGTAGCCCGCCGCGAGCAGGCTGGCTCGCAGCCAGTTGGCCTTGACCCCGGTGAGGGCATCCGAGCAGACGATGTCGGCACCGGTGGCGTCCACCACCATCTGCTTGTACTCGGGTACCGCCATGCTCTCTTCGGTGGCAATGAAGCGGGTGCCCATGTACGCGTAGTCGGCGCCCAGCACCTGCGCTGCCCGGATTCCGCGGCCGCTGGTGATGCCGCCGCCGAGCACGATGTCGCCGTCCCAGAACTGGCGCACTTCCTCCACGAAGGCGAAGCCGGACTGCTGGCCGGTATGACCCCCGGCCCCGGCGGCGACCAACACCAGCCCGTCGACCCCGGCCTCGATCGCCTTGGCGGCAAAGCGCGTGTCGATGACATCGGCAAACACCTTGCCGCCGTAGCTGTGCACAGCCTCAATGGCCTCCCGCGGACTGCCCAGTGCCGAGATCACCAGTGGCGCACGGTACTTTACCGCCAGGTCCAGATCGGCGAAGCGGCGGGTATTGGAGCGATGCATCATCAGATTGATGGCCCAGGGGCCGTCATGTTCGCCGCCCAGCGCCTGGGTGATCTGCTGCAGCCACTGCTCCAGCTGTTCGGTGCTGCGGGCATTCACCGAGGGAAAGCAGCCGGCGATACCGGCGCGGCAGCTGGCGATGACCATCTCCGGGCCGGACTGCAGGAACATGGGGGCCTGGATGACGGGGATGCGGAGTTGTTTCAGGGTGCGGGGCATGCGGGTTTCCATAGTTACTTTTATTAAAAGACCTAAAGCCTACGACTTTAGGGTCGGGCTCACAAGTGTCGTCAGGGGCGTGTCTGGCTCTCGCTTCCGCCGCGCCGTTTGGGTGGCAGTGGAAACAGTCCACTGGTGCGCGCCATGTAGTCCGCATAGCCGGGTTTTTCCCGCGCCAGCTTCTTGTCCAGGGTGCGCTGGCCGGTGACATTGATCACCAGGTAGCTGTAAGCCAGCGGTCCGACCAGGGTGAACACCCCCAGCGGGGTCTCGCAGGCGACCAGCCAGATGCCCCACCAGACACACAGTTCGCCAAAGTAGTTGGGGTGGCGCGAATAGCGCCAGAGACCGCTGTCCAGCACGGTGCCTCGCTTGTCGGTATCGGCGCGAAAGCGGCGCAACTGTTCGTCCGCGACGGACTCGAATACCAGCCCGAGAGACCACAGGCCGGCGCCCGCCAGGGTCAGCCAGCCCGGCGTCACCGCGACCGCCTGCATGGCCACCTGCACCGGGAGGGTGGCCAGCCACAGGACGGCTGCCTGCAGCAGGAAGACCTGGCGCAGGCTGAGCCAGACAAAGGCGCGGTCGTTGTCGACCCAGTTGCGCAGCTTGCTGTAGCGGGGGTCCTCGCCCTGGCCCCAGTTGCGGGCGGTGAGATAGCCGGTGATGCGCAGTGCCCAGAGCAGGACCATGCCCAGCAACAGCCATTGCAGGGGGCCGACATCTTGTGACCAGAGCGCGCTGGCGAGCGTGATGGCCAGCATGACCAGGGCGAAAAAACGGTCGATGATGCTGACATCGCGCAGGGGGATACTACACAGCCAGAGGGCGACTGCTGCGCTGAACGCGACGCCCAGGTTGAGGACGAACAGGGGCAGGACTTCGGAGAGTGTGACGGACAGTGCTGGCATGCTTACAGGCCCCCTATGAATTGCTGGAACATGGCGACGGCGGAGGGGTAGTCGCGGTTGGGTTGCCCCAGGGCCTTCCAGCCATCCGCGAGTTCCTTGTCTTCGCAGGGCCCGGTCATCAGGGTGCGTGCACGAGCCAGCCGGCCGCCTCCGGCGACCAGCACCTCGCCATTCAGCGGGCAGCTATCGCCGCTCAGCCAGGCCACCACGGGCGCCACGGCGGAGGGGGACAGCTTGTCCCGCAGTAAGGCCGGCAGGCTGTCTTCGGTCATGGCGGTGGTGGCGAAGGGTGCGATGGTGTTGACGCGTACGCCGTGCGCCGCGCCTTCCAGGGCCAGAGCCTGGCAGAGTCCGATTACCGCGGCCTTGGAGGCGGAGTAGGCGGGCAGGCCGTGCTCACCGTATAGACCAGCCGCCGAGCTGCTGACGACGATAGCACCGCGGCGCTGGTGGTAGAGATGGCTGAAGGTGGCGTGCAACAGGTTGGCGGTTCCCATCAGGTTGATATCCACGACGCGGCGAAAATCGCCGATGTCCTGCTTGTGGAAAGCAGCTGCCTCGGACACGCCGGCGTTGGCAATCACTATGTCGAGCCGGCCGAAACTGTCCAGGGCGCGCTCCAGCAGGCGCTGGCCACAGGTGGCGTCCTCCACCGGGGTATCGTCCGCTACCGCCTGTCCGCCCCGGGCCTGAATCTCGTCGACCACGGCGTCGGCGCTGCGAACCGTGTCGGTGGGGTGGCTGCGGTTGTTCACCACCACCCGCGCGCCGCGGGCCGCCAGCTCGAGTGCGTAGGCTCGGCCCAGGCCCTTGCCGGCACCGGAGATGATGGCGGTCCTGCCCGCCAGATCCTGTGTCTTTCCGTTCGCCCTGTTGTCGCTAATGGCCACTGGATACGCTCGCTCTTGTTAGTTTTATAAATAGACCTGGAGTGTAGGGTTTTGTTGTGTGGGTCGCAATACAAAACTTGCATAAAAGAACTCGAGGTCTATAATCCGGGCAAAGTCCCAGTGCGGAAAGCCCGTTTCCGCACCCGACAACGCGGGAGTCCAGCATGCAAAGTCTCAGCAAGATCAGCGAATACCCAAGCGTGGAGCGCTGTATCGGCGGTGTCGCCGAGTTCCCGGATACCCACAACTGGATCTATACCCTGGACAACCCCTACCTGCACGGCGTCTACGCGCCCACGGCTGACGAGCTGGAGGTGTCGGGTCTGGAGGTCGAGGGAGAGCTGCCGGCGGATCTGGAGGGTGCCTATTTCCGCAATGGCCCGAACCCCTACTTCAAGCCCAAGAACCGCTATCACCCCTTTGATGGCGACGGCATGGTGCACGGTGTCTATTTCCGCGACGGGCAGGCTGGTTACCGCAACCGCTATGTGAACACCCTGGCCCTGCAGGAAGAGCGGGCGGACGGGAAGTCGATTTCACCCGGGGTGATGGGGCCCTTCGACTACGAACTGTCGCCCTTTGGCATCAAGGACACCTCGAATACCGACATCTTTCTCTACAACGGCGACCTGATGAGCCTCTGGTACAACGCGGGTCATCCCTATCGCCTGGATGCCCAGACCCTGGAGACCCGTGGCTACTATGACCTGGCGGGCCGCGATCACCGGCGGCTGTCGGCACACTCCAAGGTGGACCTGGCGACCGGTGAGCTGCTGTTCTTTGACTATGGAAACGAGCCGCCCTACATGACCTACGGCGTGGCTGGCCCCGATGGCCGGCTCAAGCACGAGGTAGCCATTGACCTGCCGGGGCCGCGACTGCCCCACGACATCGGCGTGACCACCCACTACACCATCCTGCATGACTTGCCCTTCTTTCACGACATGAACGTGTTGCGGCGCCACGGCTACCGGGTGCTGACCTTCCACACCGACATACCCACACGCTTTGGCCTGATTCCGCGCTACGGACGCGGCGACGAGGTGCGCTGGTTCGAGTGCGAACCCTGCTACATCCTGCATACCAGCAACTGTTGGGAGGAGGGTGACTGGGTGGTGATGGATGGCTGTCGTTCCACCAACCCGATGCCCGCGGCCCAGCCGGGCGAGGGCGATCTGGCCTCGATGCTGGCCTACATGCGCCTGGAGGCCAACAATTACCGCTGGCGCTTCAACCTGCGCACGGGAGAGGTGCGTGAAGGCCCCATCGATGACCTGAACACCGAGTTCAACAAGACCAACCCCCTCTATCTCGGACGCAAGAGCCGCTATGCCTATCACCAGCGGATTCCGCTGTTTCACGAGGGCGGCCACACGCTGCGTTTCACCGGTCTGGTCAAGTACGACAACGAGACCGGCAAGCGCTGGCAGTGGGACTACGGCCGCGGCGTCTTTGGCAGTGAGGCGGTATTCGCCCCGCGCCGCGGCGCCGGCGCGGACAGCGGGGAAGACGATGGCTATGTCATCACCCTGGTCACCGACAGCAACACCTGGCAGTCCCACTGCCTGGTCTTTGCGGCGGCGGATATTGAACAGGGCCCGGTGGCGCGAGTGCGCATGCCTCACCGGGTACCCTTTGGTTTTCACGCCACCTGGGCCCGAGGGGAGGATCTCTACCCCCGCTGAGGGGCATCCCGGGGAGCGGCGAGGCCGGTAAGGTCCCGCTTGTGTTTCCCCGGCTCTGCGATACACTAAGTTCGTTAATGCAAGTCACAATAATTGATAATAACCCGTGAGGTTTCCATGAATCAGCAGACCCTTCGCAGTGCGCTGCGTGCGCTTTCCGTGATGCCGCTGGCGCTGCCCGCGTTGGCCCTGGCACAGCCTCAGCTTGAGGAAGTCGTGGTGACGGCCGAGCGCCGCGCCCAGAGTATCCAGGATGTGCCGCTGTCGGTGGCTGCACTGGCGGGCAGCGACATCGAGGTGGGCAAGATCAGTGGCCTGAACGATATCGCCTTCCGCACACCGGGCCTGACCTACAACCAGTTCAGTATCGGTGAGCCGCGTATCTATATCCGCGGCATCGGCAACAGCTCCGACTCCGCGGGCAGCGACCCGGCGGTCGGCGTCTTTCTCGATGAGGTCTACATCGGCCGGACGGGCGGGGTTGGCTTCGACCTTTTCGACCTCGAGCGGGTGGAAATTCTGCGAGGCCCCCAGGGCACGCTGTATGGCAAGAACACCAACGGCGGCGCCATCAACATCGTGACTTCGCGTCCCTCGCAGGAATCCGAGCTGCGCCTGCGGGTCTCGGCCGGCACCGATGAACTGCGCCATTTCCAGGCACTGGCCACCGGTGGCCTGAGCGAGCGCATCGCCGGCAAGCTGGTGTACTCCTTTCGCGACCGCGACGGTTACGGACGCAACGTGATAAACCCCGGGGAGATCAATACCGCCGGGAATTTCTCCAACAGTCCCCTGATTGGCGGCAGCATCGGCGCCGGCAATGCCGGGGAAAAAATGGACGACGCCCGCGCGGTCAGCGCCCGCGGCCAGCTGATGTTCGAGATCACCGAGGATGTCGACCTGCTGCTGTCGGCGGATTACGCGCGGGACGAGACCAACGGCCCCTGCCGGCATATCCAGAACGTCGATTCTGCCATTGCCGGTCTGGCGCCATTCTGGCGCATTGGCATGTCAGAGGAATACATGTCGGATGATCGCAATTGCGCGTCCCAGTTCGACACCTCTCAGGAGCGCACCGTGGAGGGCCTGATGGCGCGCCTCGAGGTCGACCTCGACTGGTCCACCCTGACCTCGATTACCGCCTGGCGCGCCAGCGAATACGACTGGGTGGACGATCTGACCGGTATTCCCCTGAATGACCTGGACGCGCCTTCGCCGCCAGGGGTGCCCTTGCCGCCGGGCTTCTTCACCGCGCCGGGGAACGTGGTCAACGGCGCCGAGGAGGATGCCTCGCAGTTCTCCCAGGAGTTCCGCCTGGCGGGTGACAGCGACCGTTTCAACTGGCTGGCGGGTGTCTTCTTCATGGAGGAGGACGTGGAGCGCGCCGAGGAGTTTTACACCCAGTACAGTACCCCGTTGCAGGGACTGGGCCTCGCCGCCGTGGGTGACGTGCTGTTCACGCAGGACAACACCACCACCAGTTATGCTCTCTACGGTCAGGTGGACTGGAACCTGACGGAACAGCTCACCCTGACCTATGGTGTGCGCTGGGCCGAGGATGAAAAGGAAATCACCCAGAACGCCATTGATCTGCTGGGTACCGCGCCCTCCGGTGTGCCCTTGATCCTGCCGTCCTTCCCGGCGCCGGTGTCGGCGGAGGATTCCTGGTCGGAGATTACCCACAAGCTGTCCCTGGCCTGGCGACCCTCGGATGACCTGATGTTCTATGCCACCTACGCCGAGGGCTTCAAGAGCGGCGCCTTCCAGTCCCAGACCAACCTGCCCGGGGTGGCGGGGGAGCCGGTGGACCCGGAAATTGTCGAGAACATCGAACTGGGCATGAAGTCGTCCTGGTGGAACCGTCGCCTGCAGTTCAACCTGTCCTACTACGACATGAGCTATGACGATCTGCAGGTGTTCGAGCTCAACAGCCGCTTCCTGCTGGTGCTGCTGAATGCCCAGGCGGAGTCCCGCGGCGTGGAGGCTTCCATCGATGTGGTCCCCGTTGAGAACTTCACCCTGAGTGCCAGCTACAACTGGAGCGACGCCACCTTCGAGGAATTCATCAATGCCAACGGGCTGGATCTGTCGGATCGCGACCTGCCCTTCGCCCCGGACGGTGCGCTGACCGCGACAGCCAACTACCGAGTGCCCCTCGACGGTGGATCCGCGCTGGACTTCGGCCTCAGCTACAGCTGGAAGGACGAATATTACACCGGCCCGCAGAACCGCCCGGTGGAACGTCAGGGCAGTGTTGAGCTGATCGATGCCAGCCTGAGCTGGACCAGTGCCGACGGCTCGCTGGCGGTGGATGTCTGGGGCAAGAACCTCAACGATGAGCTGCAGGTGACCAACCGCATTGTGGACCCCACCGGCGTCACTTCGGAGTACTACATGCCGCCGCGCACCGCGGGCGTCACACTCACCAAGAGCTTCTGAGCCCGGCAGGCCTGATGGCGGGCCGGTGGAGTCGCCACCGGCTTTCGCCTATCATGCCCGGCGATGAGCCCACCGAAAACAGACAGCCCCGCCACGGGCAGGCCGCCCAGCAAAAGCCGCGGCCCGCGCCAGTCTCCGCGCAAGCAGGGGGGCGTGCTGCTCGAGCCCCTCACCACCCGGGCCAGCTCGATTACCCGGGCCCTCGACCAGATTGGCGACAAGTGGTGCATCCTGATCATTCAGGAGGTGTTCTGGGGCATCAATTCCTTCAGCGGCATGCTTGAGGCCATGGGGGTGTCCCGCGGCGTGTTGTCCAACCGCCTGAAATGGCTGCAGTCCGTGGGCTGTCTGCGCAAGCGCGCGGACGAGGAGAACCCCGGCCGGCAGGTCTACCATCTCACGCGCAAGTCAATTGATCTGTACCACCTCGCACTGATGGCGGTGCAGTGGGAAGAGAAGCACCATCCGCCGCCGGCGGCGGGGCGGGTTCACCTGTTCCATAGCAGTTGTGGCCACCCGGTCAGCCCGCGCCTGCGTTGCAGCAGCTGTCGGCGGGATGTCGATGGCCGCGATGTCGAATACCACCCCGGCCCGGGGGCGACCCGGGATACCCGCGACAAGAAGGTGCGACGGCGCTCCTCCCTGCCCGCCAGCGACGTACCCAGCGAGCACAGTGTCTATCGCAACCTGATCAACCTGGTGGGTGACCGCTGGACCGCCAATGTGATTGCCCTGGCCTTTCACGGGCTGCATCGCTTCGACGAGTTTCACCGCGAATTGCCGGTGGCCACCAATATCCTGGCCGACCGCATGCGCTTTCTGGTCGAGCACGGCATTTTTGCCACCGAGGCCTATCAGCAGCGTCCAGTGCGCTACGCCTACTTCCTGACCGACAAGGGCTGGGACCTGTTTCCCTACTTCCTGAGCCTGCTGCAGTGGGGCGACAAGTGGTGTGACCCGACAGGGGCGGGGCGCCCCATGTGTCTGACTCACACCCTCTGCGGCGAGAACCTGCACGGCGAGGTAGTCTGCGATCACTGCGGCGAGGAGCTGCGCGCCCACCACGTCGATTTCACTATCGGGCCGCCGAAAAAACACAGGCTTGCATAAACAGACCTGCTTGTGTCACTGTTCCGGCTCTGCTTTCAGACTCGCCGGTAGACAGACATGAGCACGCTGTTCGAAAAACACCGCCCTCTTTTGGACAAGGCCCTGGATGCCTGTGCAAAGCGCTACGCCTGGAGTGGCTGGCCGGAGAGCCCGAGTACCAAGCTCCACGGCGAGGAAAAACCGGCGGCGGGCAAGGCCCGTTTCGAGGCGCTGCTGGGGAGTGATTTTCCCCTGGAACAACCCGGCGAGGTGGCGCGCGTCGGGGAAGAGGTGTCGCCCTATACCGGCGAACCCCTGGGTGTGCGCTATCCCCGGGTGGATCCCGATTGCCTGTTTCCGGCCATTCACGCGGCGTGCCCTGACTGGGCGATCGCCAGTCCCGAGACGCGGGTGGGTGTCTGCCTCGAGATCCTGCAGCGCTGCGGCGAGCAGCTGTTCGAGAACGCTCACGCCACCATGCACACCTCCGGCCAGTCCTATGTGATGGCCTTTGCCGGCAGTGGCGCCAATGCCCTCGACCGGGGCCTGGAAGCCCTGGCCTATGCCCACAAGGCGATGCAGGATGTGCCCGCCACGGCGCGCTGGGAGCGCCAGTTCGGGCGCGACGGCGTGGCCAGTCTGGACAAGCGCTACCGGCTGGTGCCCCGCGGCGTCGGTGTGGTGATCTGCTGTGCCACCTTCCCCCTGTGGAATACCTATCCGGCCCTGTGCGCTTCCCTGGCGACCGGCAACCCGGTCATTCTCAAGCCGCACCCGGCGGCAACCCTGCCGGTGGCCCTGGTCGCCAGAGTCTGTCGCGAGGTATTGTCCGAGGCGGGCTTCGACCCCAACCTGGTGACGCTGGCGGCGGATACCCGGGACGAGCCCGCGACTCTGCCCCTGGTGCAGCACCCGGATACGGCGATCATCGACTTTACCGGCAGTCCGCGCTTCGGCAACTGGCTTGAGCGCAACTGCCCGGGCAAGCAGGTCTACACTGAGACGGCTGGCTGCAATTCGGTGGTGCTGGAGTCCACCGATGACCTGACGGCGACCGCGCGGGCGATTGCCCATTCGCTCTGCCAGGCTTCGGCGCAGATGTGTACCAGTGTGCAGAACATCCACGTTCCCGCGGGCGGCATCCGCGTGGGCAGTGGCCGTGCGAGCCACGCGGACGTCGCCCGCGCAATTTGCGAGGCGGTGGACCACTGGCTGGCCGACCCCCGTGCCGCGGCCACCCTCTGCGGAACCCTGTTCGACCCGGCGGTGCAGGCCACTGTTGATCGCTATCGCGATATGGCCGGGGGGCGCATCCTGCGGGATTCGGCACCTTACGAGAACCCCGGCTTCCCCCGGGCGCGCACGGCGACGCCCCTGGTGATCGCCGCCACCGAGAGCGATCGCGACTGGTACCGCCAGGAGGTCTTCGGGCCGGTCGCATTCGTCATTGCCAATCAGAGCGCGGAGGCCTGTCTCGACGACGCCACCGGCAACGCCCGGGACTGTGGCGCGATTACCTCCCACGTGTACTCCACGGATGCCGTTTTTCTGGAGCGGGCCGTGGCGGCCTACCATCAGGCGGGTGCCTCGGTGGCCTGTAATCTGCACGGGATGCCGATCAACTTCGCCGCGGCCTATTCCGACTTCCATGTCACCGGCCTGAATCCGGCGGGCAGCGCCTGTCTGGCGGATCTGGCCTTTGTGACCAACCGATTTCGGATCGTGCAGAGCAAGTTCATGGGCCTGGCCCCGGGCGCTTGAACACCGGGGCTGCCTGCTGAGGCTCGGTTTCCTGCAATGCGGCACGCCTCCCGGGGGCTCGCTGTCGCGGCTATCCGGTACAATGCTGTCTGACCCTTGTCCAGCCGAGCGGAAGTCCCGATGTCCAGTGAGCCCACAGCGCCTTTCGCCACGCTACAGCAGGCCCTGGAGCGCGGTGACGACCAGGCCCTGAGCGAGGGGGCCGCCGGGCTCAATGCCGCGGACCTGGCCGAGTTCGTCGAGCTCAATCTCGAGGGGGGGCGTGGACTGCGGCTCTTCCGGGCCCTGCCCGCCGAACGGCGCGGGATAGTCTTCGGCTACCTGGAGCCCGATGTCCAGGCGGAGCTCTCCACCCTCCTGCCCATGCCGGCCCTGGCGGAGCTGGTGACCGCGATGTCCTCCGACGAGCGGGCCGACTTCTTCCTGCTGATGGACTCGGTGCGCCAGCACCAGCTGTCGCAATTGCTGGCACGGCGGGAGCGCGAGGACCTGCTGCGTCTGGCCAGCTATCGCGAGGGCACGGCGGGCGCCCTGATGAGTTCAGAGTACGCCACGGTCGGTGGCGCAATGAGTGCCGGGCAGGCGATCGAGCAGTTGCGGCAGACGGCGCCGGAGACGGAGACCATCTACCAGGTTTACGTGGTGGATGCGGAGCACCGCCTGCAGGGGGCAGTGTCCCTGCGCAACCTGATCACCGCCCTGCCGGGGACGCGGGTCTCCGAGTTGATGGCCAGTGGGCTGGTGCAGGCGGAGGTCGAAACCGAGCAGGAAGAGGTCGCCCGCCTGATTGCCCGCTACGACCTGATTGCTCTGCCGATCGTCGATGCGGAGCAGCGCCTGGTGGGCATCGTCACCTACGACGACGCCATGGATGTGGCGGAGGCGGAAGCCACCGAGGACATGCACAAGGGGGCCACGGTGGAAGGGCTGGATGGCAGTTTTCGCCGGGCCAGCCCCTTCTCGCTCTACCGCTCGCGTATCCAGTGGCTGATCATCCTGGTTTTTGCCAATCTGTTCACCGGGGCGGGCATTGCCCATTACGAGCAGACCATTGCCGACAATCTCGCACTGTTGTTCTTCCTGCCCCTGCTGGTGGCCAGCGCCGGCAACGCCGGGGCCCAGTCCGCGACACTCATGGTGCGCGCCCTGGCCACCGGGGATGTGCGCACGCGCGACTGGGGCCGGCTGTTATCCCGGGAGGTGCTGGTCGCCGCCGGCCTGGGCTTGACCATGGCCCTCGCCGTGCTCTCCGTGGGCTTCCTGCGGGCGGGCCCCGGCATCGCGGTGGTGGTGGCACTCACCATGATTGCGGTGGTGATGGTTGGGAGTGTGGTGGGTATGCTGCTGCCCTTCCTGCTGCACCGGCTGCGCTTCGACCCGGCGACGGCCAGTACGCCGCTGATTACCACCATCGCCGACGTCAGCGGTGTGGTGATTTATTTCAGCATGGCGACGGCCCTGCTGGGGCTGGCATGAGCCGTGTCACGGGTGCAGTCGCTGCTGGAGCTGGGCCTGCCGATGGCCTAAGATCCATGGTATGAGCCGAGAATCCCGCACCGTCGTGTTTGCCGATGTCAGTGGCAGTACCCGCCTTTTTGAAGGTCGGGGCGACGAGGCTGCCCGCAAGACCATTCAACACACCCTGCACTGTTGCGCCAACATTGTCGTCAGCCACGAGGGCGAGGTGGTGAAGACCATCGGCGACGAGGTCCTGGCCACCTTTCCCGAGGTTGAGCAGGCCCTCTGCGCGGCCATCGAGATGCAGCGCTGGGCCAACGAGGACCGGCAGATGTGCGACTGCGATCTCGGCCTGCGCATCGGGCTGCATCACGGCGCAGTGATTGCCGAGGAGAGTGACGTCTTCGGCAGCACGGTGAATACGGCCTCGCGTATGGTCGACCTGGCCGGTCGCGGCCAGATCGTCATGACGCACAGCAGCTCGGACAGCCTGCCCGCTCCCTTGCAGGAACGCTGCCGGGAGTTGGGCGCCGCGCATATTCCCGGTCGCGACGAGACCCTGGATATTGTCAGTGTCGCCTGGGAGCAGGATACCGCCAACCTGACGGCCATGCCCCGTGGCCAGCCGGCAGCCCGGGCGACGTCCCGTCGCCGCCTGTTGCTCAACAGCCGGGCCGGCCCGGTGGCGCTGCCCGAGCATTCCCCGCCCTTCACGCTCGGGCGCGACCCCGCCTGCAGTCTGGTGGTGGACAGCGACTGGGTTTCTCGCCACCACGCCAGGATCGAGTACCGCCACGGCTTCTTCGTGCTGGTCGACCAGTCCACCAACGGGACCTGGCTGACCCTGGATGGCCAACCGCCGGTTCACCTGCACCGGGGAGAGTTGCCGCTGTTGCGCGACGGCACCCTGACCCTCGGCCAGCAGGACGGCGAGCAGGCCGCAGTGCAATTCCGGCTGGAAGAGGGCTGACTGGCCCGCATCATGAACCGCTGCAATCGCTAGGGACCTCAGTTGCGGCGGTAGGCCATCGCCTCGTTGAGATGGGCGCGCCCGACACAGGCTGCGCCGGCCATGTCCGCCAGGGTTCGGGCCACCCGCAGGCAGCGATGTACCCCCCGCCCCGACAGCTGCAGCCGCTCCGCCGCCTTGGCGAGGTGACCGCGTTCGGCTGACCCCAGGGCACAGACCTGCAGCAGTGTGTCTCCGGCCAGCGCGGCGTTCTCGCAGCCCTGCCGTCGCAGCTGCGCGCTACGGCAGCGGGTGACCCGGGCCCGGACCTGCGCCGAGCTCTCGCCGCGGGCGCTGACTTCCAGCAGGGCCTCCGGTGCCAGCCGGCCCACGGTTACACGCAGATCAATACGGTCCAGCAGAGGGCCGGAGAGCCGCTGTCGGTAGCGCAGGATCTGCTCCGGGGTACAGTGGCAGTCCCGCTCCGGGTCGCCGTCATAGCCGCAGGGGCAGGGATTCATGGCGGCCACCAGCTGAAAGCGCGCCGGGTAGGTGATGCGCTGCCGTGCACGGCTGATAGTGACCTGCCCGGATTCCAGGGGCTCGCGGAGCATGTCCAGCACGCTGCGATGAAACTCGGGCAGTTCGTCCAGGAACAGCACACCGCCATGGGCCAGGCTGACTTCTCCCGGCATCGGGCGGCCACCGCCCCCGACCAGGGCCGCGGCACTGGCACCGTGATGCGGGTGGCGGAAGGGGCGCCGGCGCAGTGGCGCCATGCTGGTGCTGTCGCTGAGGCTGTGCAGGGCCGCGTTGGTCAGCAGGTCCTCGGCACTAGCGGGGGGCAAGATGCCCGGTAGCCGGCTTGCCAGGAGTGTCTTGCCGGTACCGGGTGGGCCGCTGAACAGAAGGTGGTGTCCGCCGCTCGCAGCGACTTCGAGTGCTCGCCGGGCCTGCACCTGGCCGACCACATCCGCCAGGTCGGGGCCGCTCTCCCCGGTATCTGTCAGGGGTGTCGAAGCCACCGGGGCCAAGGGCTCGCGACCATTCAGGTGGGCACAGGCAGTGAGCAGGTCACAGGCAGCGATGACCTGGCTCCCGGGCACCACCGACGCCAGCGTCGCGGTGCTGGCGGGTGCCAGTAGCCGACGACCCGCGCGGGTGCAGGCCTGGGCGACCGGGATGATGCCGGGGACGGCGCGCAGCTCACCGCCCAGGGACAGTTCGCCCACGCATTCGTGCCGGGCCAGGTGCTGCGAGGGCAGCTGGCCCGAGGCGGCCAGGATGCCGAGGGCGATGGGCAGGTCAAAACGCCCTCCCTCCTTGGGGAGGTCGGCGGGGGCGAGGTTGACGGTAATGCGCCCGTCGGGGAACTGGAAGTGCGCGTTAAGCAGTGCGCTGCGGACTCTGTCCCGGCTTTCGCGTACCGCTGTGGCTGGCAGCCCGACTATGTTGAGAGCCGGTAACCCGCCTGACAGGTGGGTTTCCACCTGTACCGCGGGGGCTTCCACGCCCACCGTGGCGCGACTGTAGATGACCGAAAGCGGCATGGCTCATCCTTGAGCGTGATCTGCGCCGCCCGCCCTGGAGGCGGCTGGTGGTTCAGTCCCCGGTCTGTGCTTCAACCTGGCGCGTCAGGGCCTCCAGTTCGGCTTCCAGTTCCGCGACACGGGCGCGGGTGCGCGCGAGTACGGCTACCTGCGCATCAAACTCCTCGCGATTGACCAGCTCCAGTCGGGCCAGGGCGGCCTGAGCCAGCGACCGCGTGCTCTTGCCGACTTCGTCCCGCAGACCGGTGTTGCCCAACAGCGCGTTGAATTGTTGCAACACGTCATCGATCGGGGGTGGCTTGAGTGCCATGTCGGGAACTCCTGATGGTTTATTCACGCTTCCAGTGTAGAGGATCTGCACCGTTCTGGCACCGATCATCTGTTCGCACTATTTCGGTGCGCGGCACGCTGGTGGTGCATTGGGAGCGCTCGAAAACCGCGCTCAAAATGCGCGCTCTTCGCTTTTTTGACGATTAACTTCCTGAAAATAAAAAGAAAATAATTTGTTGGCACAAGCACTGCAAAACCTCTAGTGCGACAGAGACCCGTGAGGACGCTGTGACAGGACATCAGTATCTGCCAGCCAATCACATCCAACCATGGAGAGATGAAACATGTTCAACAAGAAACTGCTTACTGCTTCCCTGGCCTCAGTCCTGTTGGCGGGCGCCGCCGGCACCCAGGCCGAAGTGAGTGCCAATGTGACCCTGGCCACCGACTATGTGTTCCGCGGTATCTCGCAGACTGACGAGAAGGGCGCTATCCAGGGTGGCTTCGACTGGGCCGGTGACACTGGTCTGTATGCCGGTATCTGGGCCTCCAACGTCAACTTTGGCGGCGAAGCCTCCACCGAAATGGACTACTACGGTGGCTACGCCGGCGAGACCGCCAGCGGCATCGGCTACGACGTCGGCTTCATTTACTACGACTACGAAGGGGAGTCCGAACTCGACTACGTCGAGCTGGCATTCAGCCTGGGCTACGCCGGCTTCAGTGCCGGGGTCAACTACTCCGATGAGTTCGGTGAGGACGGTCCGGAGTACATCTACTACTCCGCCGGTTATGACATGGACCTGGCCGAAGGCTTCACCCTGGGCCTGAACGTCGGTTACACCGATACCGATATCGATGACTACTGGGAAGAGGGTGCCGATACCTACATGGATTACGGCGTGACCCTGGGCTACAGCACTGCCGGCGTCGATTTCGCCCTGGCACTGATCGGGACCGATCTGGATGACGTGGAGGCCGCGGACGATCGCGTTGTGTTCTCCATTTCCAAGAGCCTGTAATCCCGGCGAACCAAGATGGCGCCCTGCGGGGCGCCCTGAAAACACCAGGAGAAACGCATGAAACTGATTACGGCTATCGTCAAGCCATTCAAACTGGACGATGTGCGCGAGTCGCTCTCTGAGATCGGTGTGCAGGGCATCACCGTGACGGAGGTCAAGGGCTTCGGGCGGCAGAAAGGCCACACCGAACTCTACCGCGGTGCCGAGTATGTCGTCGACTTCCTGCCCAAGGTGAAGATCGAGGTGGCAGTTGCCGACGGCGACGTCGACAAGACCATCGAGGCGATCACCAAGGCGGCCAATACCGGCAAGATTGGCGACGGCAAGGTCTTCGTGTCGCCGCTGGAACAAGTGATTCGTATCCGCACCGGTGAAACCGGCGAGCAGGCGATCTGAAGCCACGCAACCAGCAGACGAGAGTGATTGCTATGGAAAACAACATTTTTGAACTGCAGTACGCCATGGACACCTTTTATTTCCTGGTGTGTGGCGCACTGGTAATGTGGATGGCGGCGGGCTTTGCCATGCTCGAGGCAGGCCTCGTGCGAGCGAAGAACACCACCGAAATCCTCACCAAGAACGTGGCCCTGTTCGCAGTGGCCTCAACCATGTACCTGATTTGCGGCTACCACTTCATGTACGACGGCGGGTTCTTCCTGTCCGGCGTGACTACCGTGGCGCAGATGGATGACGCGGCTATCACCGCTGTACTGGATGCCTCGAAGGAAGCCGGCTTTGCCGACATGGGCGAGTACTCCGGTGCCTCCGACTTCTTCTTCCAGGTGGTCTTCGTGGCGACGGCAATGTCGATCGTCTCGGGTGCCGTGGCAGAGCGCATGAAGCTCTGGGCCTTCCTCACCTTCGCCGTGGTCATGACCGGCTTCATCTACCCGATCGAGGGTGGCTGGACCTGGGGTGGCAAGGCTGTGCCTTTCATCGGTGAGCTGAGCTACAGCGACTACGCCGGTTCCGGCATCGTGCACCTGGCCGGTGCAGCTGCAGCCCTGGCAGGTGTTCTGCTGCTGGGTCCGCGTAAAGGCAAATATGCCGCCGATGGTTCTGTTCGCGCCATTCCCGGTGCCAACATGCCGCTGGCGACCCTGGGGACCTTCATCCTCTGGATGGGCTGGTTCGGCTTTAACGGTGGCTCGACCCTCAAGCTGGGCGGTATCGGGGTTGCCAACGAGGTTGCCAACGTGTTCCTGAACACCAACGCGGCTGCTGCCGGTGGCTTGATCGCCGCGCTGTTCCTGGCTCGCCTGATGTTTGGCAAGGCTGACCTGACCATGGCTCTGAACGGCGCCCTGGCTGGTCTGGTAGCGATCACCGCGGAACCCGCCGACCCCTCGCCCCTGCTGGCGACTATCATCGGCGGTATCGGTGGCATCATCGTGGTCCTGAGCATCGTGGCCATGGACAAGCTGAAAATCGACGATCCGGTCGGTGCCATCTCCGTCCACGGTGTGGTGGGTATCTGGGGCATCTTCGCGGTACTGCTCTCCGACGCCGACGCCACCTTCATGGGGCAGCTGGTAGGCATGCTGGTGATCTTTGTCTGGGTCTTCGTTGCCAGCCTGATTGTCTGGGGCATCCTCAAGGCGGTCATGGGCATCCGTGTCAGCGAAGAGGAAGAGTACGAAGGTGTCGACCTCTCCGAGTGTGGCATGGAAGCATACCCGGAGTTTGTTTCCCAGAAATGAGTATGCGGGCGCATTGATGCAATGCGTGCTTTGGGGGCCTTCGGGCCCCCTTTTTTATGGTTCGTCGTCGAGTCGCGAGATCAGGATGACATCGGCACTGCGGACCACCCGGACGCCGAAGCCGGTCTCCAGCGCCTCCAACAAACCTTCGGGGTCATCCGTTCGGAACTGACCACCAATACGCATGTCGCGCAGACTGTCGTCGGAAATCACGATATTCCTGTCCGCATAGCGGTTGTACTCGGCGATCACTTCGCGCAGCGGAGTATCCGTGAAACCCAGCAATTGCTGGCGCCAGAGCAGGTGTCGCTCGATGTCCTCCTCGGCGAGCACCTCGATTTGCGGCGCCTTGTCTGATACCCGCACCCGCTGCCCCGCCTTGAGTGCCACAGCTTGCAGATCATCTCCGGTCGAGGCCGGCTCGCGCACTTCCACCCGCCCCTCGGTGACCAGCACTTCGAGCTCACGGGCATCCATGTGGACTGAAAACGCCGTGCCCACAGCGCGGACCACCCGCGAGCCAGCCTCGACCAGAAAGGGCCTGTCGGGTTCATGGGCCACCTGGAAAAAAGCTTCACCGGCCAGGAGTACGACGCGTCGATGAGTGTCGCCGAAGTCGACCCTGGCGTAGCTGCGGGTGTTGAGGTGCATTCGCGAGCCGTCCGGGAGCGTGACTTCGCGCTGTGAGCCCAGGGCGGTGGTATAGAGATCGGAAGGCGCGGCAATTTGGCTGTTGTCCGCAAGGCGCGGCGGGATCGTCACTAATACCACCGCAGCAGTCACCGCCGCCAGTGGCGCCAGCAACCAGGCCCGGCGAGGGCGTGACCGGGGCTGCCGCGGGGCGGGTTCCAGCAGTGCCGTAAGGGCATCCATTTCGCCCCAGAGGGATGCCAGGCGACGGATGGCATCGCGGTGGGCCGGGTCGCTTTCGACCCATGCCAGCAACTCGCGTTGATCAGCCGGACTCCAGTTCTCGCCGTCCATGCGGGCAATCCAGGCACTTGCCTGTGCCTCGATGGCGGATTCGCCGCGCAGGGGCGTTACGCGCTCAGTCATGACTGGCCGTCCTGGCCTTCCGGGATGGCTCCAGCGCGCCCGCCTCCCGGGCCTCGAGAAAGCGACTGCAGCGCAACAGGCCGGTAGCGACATGCTTTTCCACGGTTTTTTCCGAAATACCCAACTCGCGGGCGATTTCGCGGTGGGTGTAGCCGTAGACCTTGCGCATCAGGAAAACCCGGCGGCACTGCGTGGGCAACTCGCTGGCCGCCTCGCAGAACAGGGAGAGCCTCTGCTGGCTGTGCAGGTCGTCTTCCAGTTCGCGACCGACCTGCGGTTCCAGGCTGGCAGACTCGATAGTCTCGCTCATCCAGCGCGATTTTCGCGCCAGCTCATTCAGTGCCAGGTTGCGTGCCACCCGCAGGAGATAAGCGCGCGGGGAGCGAGGGGGGTTCTCGCGGCCGGACTGGAAGGCGCGGAGGTAGGCTTCCTGGGCGATATCCTCGATATCCTGGTGCTGGCTGAGAAAGCGTGACACGAAGCGGCGAAGTAGTGGCAGATGGCGCAACAGGGCTTCCCCCACCGCAGGGTCGGTGGGCCTGGATCTGTCCCCGGAGTCGTTGCGCATGGTCAAGGAGCTGCCTGTTGGTCTTGTGGTGGACGCTCAAAGTCGGCCATCATCGCCGAGATGTCGCGAGCGGGCAAGCCCGGAAAAAAATCTGGAGGGGTATGGGGGAAACCAGGCAGTCAATTGTCTTTGTATGTGGGATGGCGAGTTGCAGCCTTTTGCCGAATGCCATTCTGCGGTCATTCGCGCGTGCGCTGGTTGCCGGCCTGCTGCTTTGCAGCAGTCCAGTTACCACTGCCGCCGATCCGGGGGTGCATTGGATGCCTGTGGCGCTACCGGCCGGCGAGGCACAGGAGACACTGCTGCGTTTCGGCCAGCAGACCGGTCGCCAGCTGCTCTACCGCAGCGACCATGTTGCTGGCGTGCGTACGCGAGCAGTGAGGGGCCTGATGAGCCCGCAGCAGGCGATTGGCGAGATGTTGCAAGGAACCGTCCTGACAGCGACCACCACGGCTCGCGGTGTGATTGCCGTGGTGCGTCGAGAAGACAATAACGAAGACAAGGAAATTGCCATGTCAGGTCAAGCCCCAACTCCCTCCCTCTGGTCGCGTATCGTTACCGGCGTATTTTCCAGTCTGGTCGCCGGCGGTACTGCCGTCGCACAGACCGGTCAGGGCCAGGTTCTGGAGGAGGTCATTGTCACCGCACAGAAGCGTTCCCAGACCCTGCGCGATGTTGCGATGACGGTCAATGTGGTCTCCGCCCGTGACTTTCAGGACAGCATGAGCTTCGACTTCGCCGATATTGACCGTCTGGTCGCGGGCCTCGATGTCCGCGGCGACAGTTTCGACACGGATATCGTATTGCGCGGGGTCGGTACCGACCTCTCGGCTCCAGTCAGCCCGCGGGTGACCGCCTACCTGGATGGCGCCTTTCTCAACTCCACCAGCGGCATCTACGTGGCGCAGTACGATCTGGCCCAGTTCGAAGTCCTGCGCGGGTCCCAGGGTACGCTCTACGGCAAGGCTTCACCGGCGGGCGCAATCACAATCCGCACGGCCAGTCCTTCGCTGGAAACCGTGGAAGGCTATCTGCGCCAGAGCTGGTTTTCCCGCGATGGCAGCAACAGTCAGTTTGCGCTTTCGGCGCCTTTGGTGGAGGGGGTGCTCGGTGCCCGCGTCGCCGGGGTGTATGACGACAACCGCAATGCGGATATCAGTAACCGATTCCTTGACGAGGATGCCAGCAAACAGACCTCCAGCGGTCGGTTTACTCTGCTTTACCAGCCCTTTGACCATTTCACCAGCCGCTTGAGTTACCAGTATACGGAGTACGCACAGGACTACTTTGAAGCGCTGGCGGGAGCCGGGCCGATCGGTACCTTCGATGCCGCCGACCGCGAGGCCGCCGGCAATGTGCGCGGCTATACCGATATCCGTGAAAAACATGCGGTGTGGGAAAACAGCCTGACATTGGGCAATCACGACATCACGGCGATTACCTTCTATCAGGAGCAGTATACCGAGCGCCTGGATGACCGGGATGTCACCCCGGCCGAGGCGGATCGGCAGGAGGTGCGTAGCAACTACGCTGCAGACTGGAATCAGGAGGTGCGAATTGCCACTAGCCTGGGTGAACGCTGGGATCATGTCGGCGGCATTTACTACGCCAACAGCGATGTGGGCACCACGGTTGATCGCACCCGGGGTGGCGGTTCACAGCTGCTGGATATCGATATTGATATTCGTTCCGAGGACTGGGGTGTCTTCAGCCACCACGTTCTGCAGCTGCGCGATGACACCACGCTGACCGCGGGCCTGCGCTGGACCCGTGAACGGCGCTACAACGCCACCGAACTGCTGGTCACGATTCCCTCGCTCGGGCTGACCCTGCCGATTCCCGCTGACGACCCGGACAAGCGCCAGCGCACCTTCCGCGCCTGGACCGGAACGCTGAAGCTGCAGCACGACTGGAGTGACGACCTGATGAGCTATGTCAGCTACGACCGGGCATTCCGTGCCGGCTCGGGCAATGTATCCAGCGGCATTTTCCCGGCGCAGTTCACCCTCTTCGACGAGGAGACCAGCCACAGCTTCGAGGCGGGACTGAAAACCCGCTTCCTGGACGGCGCGGGTGAACTCAGTGCCTCGGTTTACTATCAGATCTACGACGATTTCCAGTATCAGGCAGACAACATTCCCGTGTGTGAAACGGTGGGGGAGCGTGCCTGCGAGGAAATCACTGACTTCAGTGCCGTCGTACCCGCCGAGGAGGTCGTCTCTACCGGGTTTGAGCTGGAGAGTCGTATGCTGCTGGGAGAAAACTGGTCCCTGTTTGCCGCGGTGAGTTATAACAGCACGGAATTCGAGTCCTTTGCGAATGCCCCCTGTAATGCCGGCACAGTACCGAACTCGCCACTGGGTTTTGCCACCTGTGATCTCGGCGGTGAAGATATCGGCGTCGCGCCGGACTGGAGCGGTGTATTCAGTGGCGAATACGCGCGGCCCCTGGAGGGCTTGCTGTCGGGTGCCGAGTGGTACCTGCGTGCCCTGGTCAATGTTCAGGCCAGCGTTCGCGACCCCGGTGCGCCCGGTGAGCTGCCGGGGCACGGCATCGTTGACCTCTTCGGCGGGCTGCGCAACAGTGCGGGCCTGTGGGAGGTGTCACTCTGGGCGCGCAATCTGCTGGACCAGGACGCGGTGATAGACAGCAGCTTTGTGTCGGCTTTCCCCGAACAGTATCGCGCCGTGCGCCTGACCGATCCGCGCAGTGTCGGCGTGACCGCCAGTTACCGCTGGTAAGGCGCGGCGCAGAAGATTGAGGTGGCGAGCCGTGGCTCGCTGCGGAGTAGACAATAAATCCTGGAAAGGACACTGGCATGAAAAAACTGATTATTACACTGTTTGCCTCCCTGCTGGCGACGCCGGCGCTGGCACTGGATATCCTGCTGGTCAACGACGACGGCTGGGATGCGCCGGGCATCCAGTCGGCCTTTCGGGTGCTCAGTGAGAGTGGCCACCGGGTCACCCTGGTGGCGCCCCTGAAAAACCAGAGTGGCCGCGGCGGTGCCATGAATACCCGCGTGGGCAGTTACGTGGCGGTCAAGCGCGAGGGTGAGCGCATGTGGTCGGTGGACGGAACCCCCACCGATGCCGTGCGCGCGGGCCTGCAGGTGATACTCGGCGAGAATCCGCCGGATGTCGTGATCAGCGGCAGCAACTTCGGGCAGAACCTCGGGCGCGCCGGCGCGCACCACTCGGGTACCGTGAATGCCGCCCTGCAGGCCGCCTTTCTCGGGGTGCCGGCGGTTGCCATCAGTGTCGGCGTGCAGTTCCAGGAGCACGACCAGAAGCCCCATCCTTTCCCCTCCACGCTGGCCACCTTCGACCCCGCGGCGCGGCTGGTGAGCGCGGTGCTCGAAGGGCTCGAGGCGAGCGGCCAGCCGGCACTCCTGCCCCCCGGCGTGGCGCTCAACATCAACGTGCCTGCTGCTTGGGTGGTAGAGCGAGGGATTCGCCTCGCACCGCTGTCGGCGGCCGCCAGCGTGGACATGCACTGGGAAGTTGGCGACCGGCCCTTCGGAGAAGACGGAGGCGAGTTGCGGATCGGCTTCGGCAAGGCCGGGACGCCCGTGCCCGGTGACGACGTCAGCCTGTTCCAGGCGGGCTTCGTCACGGTAACCCCGATCAACGGTAGCGCGGATACCTGGCAGCCGATCCCCGGCCTGGCGGAGGCCCTGGATTATTCCCCGGACCCGTAGGGTCGGGCACTGTCGCGGTGCAGGCTTGCCTGTATAATGACCTTTTGCCTGTCAGTGGGGAGCTCCTGCCATGAAACTGGTTACCGCGATTATCAAGCCATTCAAAATGGACGACGTGCGCGCCGCGCTGTCCGACATCGGTGTCCAGGGGATCACGGTTACCGAGGTCAAGGGCTTTGGTCGCCAGCGCGGGCACACCGAACTCTATCGGGGCGCCGAGTACGTGGTGGATTTCCTGCCCAAACTGAAGCTGGAAATCGCGGTGGGTGACGAGCAGGTGGATGCCACGATTCAGGCGATCATCGAATCGGCCAATACCGGCAAGATCGGCGACGGCAAGATCTTTGTGACCGCGATGGAGCAGGTGATCCGGATCCGCACCGGCGAGACCGGCGAACAGGCCATCTAAGCGGGTCTCAGGCGCTCCTGTCCAGGCCTCTCAGCGCCTCGGGCAGTTCCCTGAGATTGTGGATTTCCGCATCCGCGGGCGGGCCACCCGGCCAGGCCTGCTGGCGCAGGTTGACCCACACGGTGCGCATGCCCAGGGCCCGGGCGCCCGCCACATCGTGTTCGGCACTGTCGCCGACGTGGGCAATCGCTTCCGGTGCCACCCCGGTGGCCTGCAGTGCGGCCTGGAACATGTCGGGTGCCGGTTTGCTGGCGCCGACCTCTTCGGCCAGGAAGGCGAAGTCGAAGTACTCGCCGGCGTCGGTCTTGTAGATGTCGGCATTGCCGTTGGTCAGGGCGCCCAGCCGGTAACGACCGGCGAGCTGTTGCAAAACCTCCAGAGCCTCCTCGTAGAGCTGTACCTTGTGACGCTCGATCAGGAAGGCTGAGAATGCCTCCCGGGCACCTGTCAACGCCGCCTCTTCATCATAACCGGCTTCCCGCTGCAGCGCTTCGAGCATGCGGATGCGCATCTGGCTGATGTGATGCGCCAGTTCTGGATGCTGCTTCCAGATGCGCTTCTTGAATTCCCACAGGCTCTCGTGGTCGTGGTGGTCGATACTGCCCGGACGGTGTTCCAGCAACCAGTCGCGCTGTGCCTGCTCCGCGCGCAACAGGGCCGGCTCCACATCCCACAGGGTATTATCCAGGTCAAAGGTAACAACGCTGATCGGCATTCAGGAGCCCTTGTTGCGGCGGCGCGCACGCGGGTGTGCGGCATCGTAGACCCGTGCCAGGTGCTGGAAGTCGAGGTGGGTGTAGATCTGCGTGGTGGAAATATTGCTGTGTCCCAGTAGTTCCTGCACGGCCCGGAGATCCCCGCTGGATTCCAGCAGGTGGCTGGCAAAGGAGTGGCGCAGCATGTGCGGGTGCACGTTCTGGTGTAGGCCTGCCTCGCGGCTCATTCGGCGCAGGCGCTCCTGGACATTGCGCACACTGATGCGGCGTCCGCGCTGGCTGGTGAAAAGGGCCTTGTCGGCGACTTCCGGGCGTACCGCGAGCCAGGCCTCCAGTGCCTTCAGGGCGGCGCCCCCCACCGGCACGCTGCGGGTCTTTCTGCCTTTGCCGGTCACCGTGACCAGCCCGCTGTGGCGGTCGATATCATCGATGTCTACCGCGACCAGCTCTGCCAGGCGCAGGCCCGAGGAATAAAAAAGCTCCGCCATGGCGATGTCGCGCAGGGCCGTTGGACTGTCGTCGCCGGGGTGGTCCAGCAACTGCCCAACCTGGTCGGCATCCAGTGCCTTGGGCAGGCGTCGCGGCTTTCGCGGTGCCTGCACCGAGGCGGCGGGATTGCGCGCCGGGTCCAGATAAGCGAAGAAGGAACGCGCTGCGGAGAGCTTGCGCTGAAGGCTGCTGCTGGCCAGGCCTCGGCGATGCAGTTGTCCCAGCCAGGTCCTGAGGTCGGCTTCGTGCAATTGTCCCGCGTGCTGGTACTGATGTTGTTCACACCAGGCGAGCAAACTGTCCAGGTCCCGGCGGTAGGCCGCCAGCGTGTGGGGTGAGCAGGCGCGCACGTCCCGCAACCAGGCGATGAAGGCGTCTACCTGTTGTTGCAGGAGGGGCATCGCGATGGCCTCAGTCGAGCCGTGCCAAACGCGGCAGGAGTCGCTCGATGACATCGGCAATATGCTGGAGAAACTGCGTTCCCATACCACTGTGATAGCGATTGGCGTCGGAGCTGCCGACAGCGATGAGGCCCTGTTCGCCCAGGGGTGCTACGGCGGCTGAGCCCACGGTGCCGGCCTTGGGGAAGAGGAAGCGCAGCTCCTCCCGTCGCAGGGCGCCGCAGGGCGGGGTGCGGCTGCGCAAGAGTCCGCCGATCTCGATACGGGCGCGCTCCGGGGTTTCCAGGCGAACACCCTCTTCGCCGCGCCCCTCGCCGAACAGGATGAGGCTGGCGTGTTCAACGTCGAAGTCTTCCTGCATGCTGCGCTGGAAGGCGGCGCTCATAGCGGCCAGGTTGTCGGCTTCCAGCAGGGCCAGGACCAGGTGCCGGGTCTGCTCATAGAGGCGGTCGTTGTGCCGCGCATTGTCGGTGAGGGCGGTCAGCCGCTGGCGCATGTCGACGTTGCGATCGCGCAGGACGCTGACCTGCTTCTCCACCAGGGAGACGGCGCTCCCGCTGGCATGGGTGACATGCAGGTCATCCAGCAGCTCGGGGTAGCGTTCCAGGAAGTCGCGGTGACGTTTGAGGTAGTCGCGCACCTGCTCGGCGCTGATGTTGTCGTCGTCTGCTGCGGCCAGGGGTTCATTATTGGCTGACATGCCCTTGTTCTCTCCTGTTAGCTGATGCCGGTCGTTCCTAGAGGCGTATGCTGCCCTCAAAAACCACGGCGGTTGGGCCGGTCATGAGAACCGGGTGCCCCAGGCCCGCCCATTCAATCTCCAGCTTACCCCCGGGCAGTTGCACTGTCACCGGTGATTGCAGCCAGCCGCGCTGCAGGCCGTAGACAGCCGCCGCGCAGGCCCCGGTGCCGCAGGCGAGGGTCTCGCCGGCGCCGCGCTCGTAGACCCGCAACTGGATCGCGTGAGCGTCAAGGACCTGCATGAAGCCCACGTTGACCCGCTGGGGGAAGTCTGGGTGGCGCTCCAGGGTCGGGCCCAGCGTTTCCACGCCGGCGCTGTTCACATCGTCGACGCGCAGGACGGCGTGGGGGTTGCCCATGGAGAGGGCCCCAATTTGCAGCTCCCTGCCGTCTACCGTCAGCGGGTAGCTATCGGCCCTGGCGGCGGCGCGGAAGGGGATTCTGCCGGGCTCGAATTCGGGGGCGCCCATGTCCACCTGCACCTGCCGGCGGTCGCGAACACGCAGCTCGATCACCCCCGCAGCGGTACTGACGGTGATCACCGACTTAGCCGTCAGTTGTTTCTCCCGCACGAAGCGGGCGAAACAGCGGGCACCATTGCCACACTGCTCCACTTCGCCGCCGTCGGCGTTGAAAATTCGGTAGCGGAAGTCCACGTCGGGCCGGTCCGGTGGCTCAACCAGCAGCACCTGGTCGCAACCGACACCGAAATGCCGGTCGGCCAGGGCGCGGATATCCCGGGAGCGCAATTTGGCGCGCTGGGTGACCAGGTCGATCACCACGAAGTCATTGCCAGCGCCGTGCATCTTGGTGAATTTCAGTTGCATGGGGGCTCCGCGTCTCAGTCTGGCAGGCGGTGTTCGCCGCGCCACAGATCGGCAATCGTCTCCCGCTCCCGCACCAGGTGCAACTGGTCGCCATCGACCATGACTTCCGCGGCGCGGGGGCGACTGTTGTAGTTCGAGCTCATGGTAAAGCCATAGGCGCCGGCGCCAAAGACCGCCAGCAGGTCACCGGCCTCGAGGGTCAGGTCGCGCTGCTTGCCGAGGAAGTCGCCCGTCTCGCACACCGGCCCGACCACGTCCCAGGGGGCGCGTTTCCCGCGCTGCTTGTCGTCGACTTTGCGGATGTCCATCCAGGCCTGGTAGAGGGAGGGGCGGATCAGGTCGTTCATACCCGCATCCACCAGCGCAAAGTGGTGGTCCGGGGTTTGTTTCAGGTATTCGACCCGCGTGAGCAGGATGCCGGCATTGGCGGCGATGGAGCGCCCGGGCTCGAAGAACAGCGGCAGGCGCCGCTCGCCCAGCTCGGCCTTGACCGCGGCGATGTAATCGGCAACTGCGGGCGGGCTTTCATCGCGGTAGCGCACGCCCAGGCCACCCCCGAGATCGAGGTGTTCGATGGCGATGCCCTCGGCGGCCAGTTGATCCACCAGGCCCAGCAGGCGCCGGAGGGCGTCGATGAAGGGCGCGATCTCGGTCAGCTGGGAACCGATGTGACAGTCCAGCCCGCGAATGGCCAGGTTGGGCAGGTCCCGGGCGCGCCGGTAGGTCGCCAGCGCTTCGTCCATGGACAGGCCGAACTTGTTTTCCCGTAGCCCGGTGGAAATGTAGGGGTGGGTGCGGGCATCCACATCCGGGTTCACACGGAGGGAAACCGGTGCCACGCAGCCCTGCTCACCGGCCACGCGGTTGAGCACGTCCAGCTCGGCGGGGGACTCGACGTTGAAGCAGCGGATGCCCAGCTCCAGGGCGCGGGCCATTTCCGCCGGGGTTTTGGCGACACCGGAAAACACGGTTTTCGCCGGATCGCCCCCAGCGGCCACCACGCGCTCCAGTTCTCCCACCGAAACGATGTCAAAGCCCGCCCCCTGCCTGGCCAGCAGGTTCAACACCGCCAGGTTGGAGTTGGCCTTGACCGCATAGCAGATCAGGTGAGGCCAGTCCCCCAGCGCGGCCTGCCAGGCCTTGAAGGCCTGCTCCAGCGCTGCGCGGGAGTAAACGTAGCAGGGGGTGCCGAATTGCCGTGCGAGGGCCTGTGCCGGTACGCCTTCGGCATGCAGCTCCCCATCCCGGTAGGTGAATACGTCCACGCCGCTACTCCCCGCTGTTGTCATTGGTTTCGCCGTTTTCGACCTGCGGGGCTACCGCCGGTGGCGGCGGGGGCGCTTCCCTGGGTGCGGGGGGCATTTGCAGCGGGCCAGTCTGGCCGCAGCTGGTCAGTGCCGAGAGCAGGAACAGGGCGGTTAGGGTACGCATGTCAGGGCCTTACGAGCAAAGCGCCCAGTATACCTGAATCGTGCTGCCTTATCGGAAGAGAAGGCGGGAGAGGGGGTGCCCGGACCCGCCTGAAGCAGGCCCGGGACACCGAGGCCCGGCTCAATATTCCCAGGTTATGTCCACGCCCCAGGTGCGCGGTTCCCCGTAGGCGCGGAAGCCGCCAAACAACGGCGCGTTCAGGAAGGCCCAGGTCTTGTCCTCGAGGTTTCTGCCCCAGGCGGCGATACGCAGGGAGCCAGCAGGAAGCCCCGGGATCTCGGCCAGCGTCAGGCGGGTGTTGAGCAGGCCGTAATCCTCGACGGTAAACAGGCCCTGGGTGGTACTGGTGGTGATGGCTTTCTCGTCCTGCCAGCTGTAATTGAGGTTGAAGCTGAGTTGCCCGACGGACAGAGCCGCGACGTCCCAGTCGAGACTGGCCATCAGGCTGTGATCGGGCGCGTTGATAAAGGTGTAGTTGTCGGTGACATCGTTACCGAGTCCGTCGATGATCTCGTCGTAGCTGGCGTCAAGATAGGCGTAGCTGAGACCCAGCCTGAGGCGCTGGTGGAGCGCGGCGGTGACGTCCAGCTCCAGCCCCTGAATCGTGCCCTCGCCGGCGTTGAGGATATCTGCCCGGGTCGGGTCGTTGATGTCTGACGAGGCATTGATCTGGATATCGTCATAATCCGCGTAGAACACGGCGCCATTGACCCGCAGGCGGTTATTGAACCACTGGGACTTGATGCCGGCCTCCCAGGAAACCAGGGTTTCCTCGTCGAAGCCCTGTTCGAAGCGGGCGATGGTCGAGGGCCGCACGTTGAAGCCTCCGGTCTTGTAGCCGCTGCTGACGCGGGCATACACACGGCTGTCGTCGTCAATGTCCCAGGCGATGGTCAGACTCGGGCTGAAGTCGGTAAATGTCTTGTCTCCCGTGCCGCTACCCAGGGGAATGGGCGCGCCGTCCACCAGCGCAAACTTGCCCAGGCTGGCGTCGCGCTGATCGCGTGACCAGCGACCACCCAGCGTGAGGTGAAGACGACGCTCGAAGCTCGCGGGTGTCCAGGTGCCCTGGGCATATAAAGCAAAGGCGCGGTTTTCCACATCGGCATTGTCTGCGGTGGCCGCGCCGAATGCCGGCAGGTTGTTGCGATTCTGCCATTCCCCGTCCTCGCGGAAATAGTAGGCACCCATGACGTATTCCAGGCGCTGATCCAGGGCACTGCCGAGCAGTTGGAATTCCTGGCTCCACTGCTCCTGGGTCAAGGTGTCACGGGTGATGAGGGAAGCCACGGGACCGAAGCGACCGCTGAGGTAGTCCTGGTAGAGGAAACTGTCGACTTCGCGGTAGGCGCTGATGGACTTCACCTCGAGGTCCGGGGTCGGGGTCCAGCGCAAGGTCACCTGGTGGCCCTCGATGGTGACGTCGTGAGCCTGCAGGTCGCTGACAGCGGGGTTGCTCGAGTCCGGCAGGTTCAAGGGGGACCCTGGGGGCTGTGCATTGAGGTAATAGGGGGTGTCCTCGATTCGCGAGCGGTCATAGCTGTAGCGCAGATCCAGTTGTTCACTCCCCTGCCAGAAGAGGTCGGCGCGCATGGCCTCCCGATCTTCGCTGCCGAAGTGATCCTCACCGGTGCCGGCATTGCGGACGAAGCCGTCCTGCTCTGTGACCAGGTAGGCGAGACGCAGGGCAGCGCTGTCCCCGAGCGGGGCGTTGACCATGCTGCGGCTGCGGAACAGGTCGCGGTCGCCCCCCGACAGGGTCTGGCTGAAGCCCCACTCGCCGAGTGTTGGCGGGCGGGTAATGAAATTTATCGCCCCGCCAGTGGCATTGCGGCCGTAGAGGGCACCCTGGGGGCCCCGCAGGACTTCCACACGTTCCAGTTCCGCGACTTCCAGGCCCATGCCCTGGTTGCGTGCCACATAGACGCCATCCATGTACACCGCGACACTCGGATCCTGGGTGATCTGGTCGTCAAAGTTGCCGACCCCTCGAATAAAAATGCGCGGGGTACTCATGCTGTTGGGATGGGGCGAAATCTGCAGGTTGGGTACTTTTCCCTGCAGGTCGACAAGGTCGTCGATACCCAGTGTTTCCAGTGCCTCGGCGTCCAGAGCGGCGATGGAAATGGGGGTGTCCTGCAGGCTTTCAGTGCGTTTTTGTGCGGTGACGATAACCTCTTCCAGAGCTGGCTGTGACAGTGCCTGGGGGCTTGAAAGCGGCAGAGTCGCGACAAGGGGAAGGGTTGCGAACACGCGGCGTGCGGTCAGTGACATGGTTCCTCCGGGGGAAGCTATTATTCTTGCGGGCGGCACGCTTCAGGTGGCCCGAGTCTATTCAGACCCATGGCGCGAGGCGCGACAATCCTCACGGCAGTCGTGCACCAAAAGCGTGCATTGCGGGTCAAGAAAGCATACCGGCACCGGGGATGCCTCGCAGTCCGGCGGTGCTACATTGTTGCAGCCCGAGGCAGACGGCTTTCCGGACGGCGGCAATGCCCCGGGCCGGTGCCGCTGTCCGGCTAACCATAACAAGGGGGCGAGAGTCCCCGGCGAGGAGAAGGCTGAATGCAACAACGCCCCAACAATCCCATCAGCACCGAGGAGCAGCGCGCCCATGAGCTGCTGGCCCTGGGCTACTTTCAACACCCCGAAATCGTGCGTGCCCGGGAAGAGATCAGGGAATTCTGGCTGGAGCATGCAGCGCCCAGTGATTCCATGCGTCGCGCCTTCGAGTGGGCCTTTGAAGAAGTCATGTTCGGGGCGACGGTCTGGGCGCTCAACCAGGACCCGCTCTACCCCAAGGTGATCACCATCAGCCGACTGCCCCACACGGTCGCGGACCAGCGTATTCCCGGCAGCCGCTGGGGTATCGACAATCCCGATTCGGTTTACCGCGTGATTCCCATCAGCGGCGATCAGCGCTATGTGATTCGCGGGCGTGTGTCCGATCCGCGGCTGGTGGAGAACTACTTCACGCTCTGGGATCCGAGCATGAAAACCGTGGGCCTGCTGAACGGCAAGGATCTGCAGGTCGACGAACACGGCTGCTTCGAGATTACGGTCGATGGCAGCCCGGCGGAAGGCCGGAGCAACCATGTCCAGGCACCGCCGGAGAGTCACGAATTCTACATCCGCGATGTGATTGCCCGCTGGGGCGAGGACCGGGTCAATGAGCTGTCGATCGAGCGGCTGGGCCCTGCGCCCTCGCGCCCGCCCTTCAGCGAGGCGGAGAATCTCGAGCGCATCAAGCGCTACATGCAGCGCTGGGCGACCGAGACCACGCGCTGGAATCGCCAGGCCATGGATCTGCCAGCCAATCGCTTCGATTTCACCATCGACCGGGACAGCGACGGTGCCCTGCGCAACCAGATCTACATCATGAGCTATTTCAAGCTGCCCGATGCCGATACCGCCATGGTGCTGGATGTGAATCTCGGCGGTGCCGACTATTTTATCGCCCCGATCACCAATATCTGGGGCACCACCAACCAGATTACCGACCGCACCGGCTGCATGAACCGGCACCAGGCCCTGGCCAACCCGGATGGCACCCTCACTTTCGTGCTGAGTATGCGCGACCCCGGTGTGCACAACTGGCTGGATCCCTCGGACCTGGAGGAGGGTATCCTGACACTGCGCTGGGCGGAATTTGCCGGCGGTGAACCGGGCGCCGACCTGGGTGTGAAGCAGAAACTGGTTCCGCTCTCCGAGGTACTCGACCACGTGCCCGCGAACCAGCGGATCAGCCCTGAGCAACGCGTACAGCAGCTTCATGAGCGCGCTGCAAGCTATGCCTGGCGACTGGAGGAATAAGCATGCCGCAACTGAAAAATTCTGTCTGGCTGATCTCCGGATGCTCTACCGGATTTGGTCGCGAGATCGCCCGCACCGCCCTCGGCGGGGGGGCGAAAGTCGCCGTCACTGCGCGCAAGCCCGAATCGGTACAGGATCTCTGTGATGCCTACCCGGGTCAGGCATTGGCGCTGACCCTGGATGTGACTGACCAGGCAGCCGTCGACCGGGCGGTGGCCGAGACACTGGCGCACTTCGGTCATATCGACGTCCTGGTCAACAATGCCGGCTATGGCTATGTGGCTGCCGTCGAGGAGGGCGAGGAAGCCGCCGTCCGCGCGATGTTCGAGGCCAACTTCTTCGGTGCCCTGAGGTTGACCCGGGCAGTGCTGCCACACATGCGCGAGCGCGGGATGGGGCATGTCATCAACAATTCATCCCAGGCCGGTATCATGGCCAACCCGGGAACCGGTTTCTACAGTGCCTCCAAGCACGCCCTGGAAGGGTTGATGGAGGCCCTGGCCAAGGAGGTGGCACCGCTTGGCGTCAAGGTGAGCTCGGTGCAGCCGGGGGCTTTCCGCACCGATTGGTCTGGCCGCTCCATGCAGCGCAGCCCCCTGCGTCTGGATGCCTACCAGGAGCAGGTGCACAGCCGGCTGGACATGATCGCGGAGATGGATGGCAAGCAACCGGGCGACCCGGTGCGTGCCGCCCAGATCATCGTCGATTTGTACAGTATGGACGAGCCACCGGTGCAGCTTTTGCTGGGCGCCGGGGTGCTGGCCACCTACCGCGACAAGTTGCGGCAGGTGCTGGAGAACCTGGATCGCTGGGAGGCACTGACGGTCTCGGCGGACTATCCGCGCGACGACTGAACGAGTGGACAGGGCGGGATTGCCGTACTAGGCTTGAAAACCAGCCGTATGGAGTAGGGTGCCATGACAGAGACGACCAAGTTGACGATTCGATTGCCTGCTGAGGATGTCCGCTTCGTCAAATCCTATGCCAAGGATCATGGTACGACGGTCACTGCCTTGTTTGATCGCTACTTGCGGAACATGCAGAGACACGCCAATTATTCCCCCAGTACCGAGGTCAGGCGCATCACTGGCTTAATTCCCGCCGATATCGATGTCGTGGCGGAATACCATGAGTCGCGGCGTGCGAAGCACAGTCGGTGATTTTGCTGGACCTCAATATTCTGTTGGATGTCCTCCAGGCCCGTCAGCCTTTTTATCCGGCCTCCGCGGCGGTGGTGGACAAGGCCATTTCCGGGGATGTAGCCGCCTGTGTGCCGGCCCACGCCTTGACCACCATTCATTACCTGGTGGCGCGATACAACACACCAGCAGCTGCAGACAGCGCGATAGACTGGCTGCTTGAGCACTTTTCGATAGCCGGTATAGCCGGTGATGAACTTTTGCGGGCCAGGGCGCTGGGTTGGGGGGATTTTGAGGATGCGGTGGTTGCGGCAGCTGCAGAGTCCAGTTTGTGTGAATTCATCATTACACGAAACATCAGTGACTTTGCGCGGTCGCCCGTACCGGCGCTCACGCCGAATGAGTACCTGGCGTCTCTGGAGCCGTGAGAGTCGCGGTGTGACTTACAGGAAAGCTTTTTGCCTGTTTGCTGCGACCTGTCTGGTCTCTCCTCAGGCGTTGTCGGAACCGCTCCAGGTGAAGAACCTCAGCCCCATCGCCGGCCTGCTCGGGCTGCCAAGCCAGCGGGGACGGGCCTCTTCGGAAGCGGGTGTCTGGCAGATTGACACCCACGCCAGTTGGGCCAGCCATTTCGTCCTTGACGACAGTCGACGCGAGGCCCTGCTGCTGGACGGTGAAACCCGCCGCCTGGCCCTGGACCTGCGTTATGCCCCCGCACCTGGCTGGGAGCTGCAGCTTGAGCTCCCATGGCTGCAACATACAGGCGGCAGCCTAGACAGCCTGATTGATGGTTGGCACGACCTGTGGGGCATGCCCGATGGCGGGCGCAGCGGTGCCCCCGCCGATCGCCTGGCCTATCGCTATGCCGGCCCCGAAGGCACGTTTAATCTCGCGGATAGCGCCAGCGGGCCGGGGGATATCAGCCTGTCCCTCTCGCGCAGGCTGTGGTCGGGCAGGGAAGGGCAGCTCGACGCCGCGCTTGGGGTCAAGCTCCCCACCGGGGAAGAGCAGGATTTCCTGGGCAGCGGCAGCGAGGATGGCTTTGTCGCTCTGCGCGGCTTCTGGGCGCCGGGGGAGGGCGACTGGCGCTGGTCGGCGCAGTTGGGTTATCTGCTCGCCGGCGAAATCGCAGTCATGGAAAGTGGCGGTGAGCGAGACCTCTGGTTCGCCGGGGCGAGCCTGGAGTGGCAGGCCTGGCAGACGGTATCCCTGCTACTGCAGGTCGACAGTCACGCGGCACCGCTGAAAAACAGCGAGTTGACGGCCCTGGGTGACACCGCGGTTCTGCTTAGCGCCGGCGCCCGCTGGCGCATCAACCCACACTGGGCTCTGGAACTCAGTGTGGTCGAGGATGTGCAGGTGGAGAGTGGCCCGGACGTGGTGTTCCAGGCCGGACTGCGGTATCGACCCTGAGCGCCAGGCAAACAGGGCGGGCGATGGCCGGCCTCAGGGCTGTGCGGAATCCCGCAACTGCAAATGCGACAGCGCCGCCTCGGCTTCCGTTCGCACCTGCTCCGGCGCCGTACCACCTAGGTGATTGCGCGCCGCGACCGAGCCTTCCAGGGTCAGCATCTCGAATACATCGTCGCTGATCTCCGGGTGGAAGCGCTGCAGGGTTTCCAGTGACATCTCCGAGAGGTCGAGACCGCTCTCCACGCCGTGTGCCACGGCCTTGCCGACCACTTCGTGGGCATCGCGGAAGGGCAGGCCCTTGCGCACCACCAGGTAATCCGCCAGGTCAGTGGCGGTGGCGAAGCCGCGGCGGGCCGCCTCGCGCATCTCGGCTTTGCGCGGGCGGATGGCCGGCACCATGTCGGCGAAGGCGCGCAGGCAGTCCAGCACGGTATCCGCGGCGTCGAAGAGAGGTTCCTTGTCTTCCTGGTTGTCCTTGTTGTAGGCCAGCGGCTGGCTCTTCATCAGTGTCAGCAGGCTGACCAGGTGGCCGTTGACCCGGCCGGTCTTGCCGCGCACCAGCTCCGGGACGTCGGGGTTTTTCTTCTGCGGCATGATCGATGAGCCGGTGCAGAAGCGATCGGGCAGCTCCACGAACTGGAACTGGGCGGAGGTCCACAGCACCAGCTCCTCGGACATCCGCGACAGGTGGGTCATCAACAGGGCGGCGAAGCTGCAGAATTCGATGGCGAAATCCCGGTCGGAAACTGAGTCCAGGGAGTTGGCGGTGGGGCGGGTGAAGGCCAGGGCGGCCGCGGTCATCGCGCGGTCGATCGGGTAGGTGGTGCCGGCCAGTGCCGCGGAGCCCAGGGGGCACTGGTTCATGCGTGCCCGGCAATCCATCAGGCGGCCGTAGTCCCGCTCCAGCATTTCGTTCCAGGCCAGCAGGTGGTGACCAAAAGTGACTGGCTGGGCAGACTGCAGGTGGGTGAAGCCGGGCATGATGGTGTCGCTGTTTTCCGTCGCCAAACCAATCATGCCGCGCTGCAGTCGCGTCAGTTCGCTGGCGATGCGGTCGATTGCCCCGCGCAGCCACAGGCGGATGTCGGTGGCCACCTGGTCATTGCGCGAGCGGCCCGTGTGCAGCTTCTTGCCCGTGCTGCCGATCAGCTGGGTAAGCCGGGACTCGATATTCATGTGCACGTCTTCGAGCTCCACCGACCAGGGAAACTCGCCGGCGGCAATTTCCGCGCGAACCTGTTCCAGGCCCCGATGGATCTCAGCGCATTCTTCCTCGCTGAGCACGCCCACGGCGCAGAGCATGTCGGCGTGGGCCAGGGAGCCGCGGATGTCCTCTTCGGCCATGCGCTGGTCAAAGGTCACCGATGCGGTGAAGCGCTGCACGAAGGCGTCGGTGGCTTCGCTGAAGCGGCCGCCCCAGAGTTTGCTGGTGTCCTGATCTGATGTGCTCATGCTGTCCTGTCTGTGCGCTTGTCCGTCCCGGTGGGGCGGGGGTTGGTTGTCGTGTCCGGGGCTTTGATGCCGCGGACTCAGGCTGATGAGTATACCACCCTGCCTGCCCGGCTTCTGCCTGGCGGGCGTCCCTGTGAGTGGCCGCCAGGGGCCTGAAGCAGCGGTTCGCGGGTGCTCCCTGCGGCTGGTATCATCGCCTTTACTCAACAAGGAATCGCCGATGTCCCGCACCATTACCATTGCTACCCGAGAAAGTCTGCTCGCCCTCTGGCAGGCCGAGTATGTCCGCAGTGAGCTGCAGCGCGTCCACCCCGGCCTTGAGGTGCGTCTGCTGGGCATGACCTCCCGCGGCGATCAGTTGCTCGACGTGCCGCTGGCGAAAGTCGGTGGCAAGGGTCTGTTCGTAAAGGAGCTGGAAACGGCCCTGCTGGATGGCAGTGCGGATATTGCCGTGCACTCGATGAAGGACGTGCCCATGACCTTCCCGGAGGGGCTTCGCCTGGGGGTGATCTGTGAGCGGGAGGACCCCCGTGATGCCTTCGTCAGCAACCACTATGAAAGCCTCGATGACCTGCCTGCCGGCAGTGTGGTGGGAACGTCCAGCCTGCGGCGGGAATGCCAGGTGCGCGAGGCTCGGCCGGATCTCACGGTACGGTTTTTGCGCGGCAATGTGCAAACCCGGCTGCGCAAGCTCGACGAGGGCGAATATGACGCGATCATCCTGGCCACGGCGGGCTTGTTGCGACTGGAGCTGGACGCGCGCATTCGCCAGCGGATTCCCGATACGCAATCACTTCCCGCCGGCGGCCAGGGTGCCGTAGGCATCGAGCTGCGCAGCGACGACCGCGAGCTGCTGGAGTTGCTGGCGCCCTTGCATCACGAGCCCAGCGCGCAGTGTGTCACCGCCGAGCGCGCTCTCAATCGGCGCCTGGAAGGTGGCTGCCAGGTGCCGATCGCCTGTTATGCGCAGCATGTGGATGACGGGCGTCAGCTCTGGTTGCGCGGGCTGGTCGGCGAGCCGGATGGCAGCCGCGTGCTGCGCGTTGAAGGGCGTGCGCCAGTTGCCGAGGCGGAGGCCCTGGGTGTCCGCCTGGCCGAGGAGCTGCTGGCCCAGGGCGCGGGCGAGATACTCGCGGCGGTCTATGGCCGCTAAGCCGGGGGTGCTGGTCACCCGGCCCGAGGGCCAGGGTGGCCCGCTGTGCGAACGCCTGCGGAGCGATGGCTGGCCGGTCTCGCAGCTACCGCTACTGACACTGGAGCCGGTGGAGCCACTGCCGGCCTCTCAGCGGCAGTTGGTACTGGACCTCGATCTCTATCAGCACGTCATTTTCATCAGTGCCAACGCGGTGCGTTTCGGCATGGCGGTGATCGACAACTACTGGCCACAGCTGCCCCTCGGCTTGCACTGGTACGCCGTGGGTGACAGCACGGCGCGGGCGCTGCGCACCCATGGGGTGGAGGCCGAAACCCCCGGACGTGACATGACCAGCGAGGGCTTGTTGCGCCTGCCGGGGCTGGCTGACCTGCGCGAACAGCGCGTACTGCTGGTGAAGGGCGAGGGCGGCCGCAACACCCTGGCGGAGACGCTGACGCATCGCGGTGCCCGCGTGGATGCCCTGCGCTGCTATCGCCGCTGTCCCCCCGACTGGCCCGCCAGCGCCCTGCAGGAGACACTTGACGCCGGGGGCATAGAAGTCCTGTTGATCAGCAGCGGCGAGGGTCTGGCCAACCTGCTGGCATTGCCCGGGGTGGCGGAAAGCTCTAAGTTAGAGAGCATGACCCTGGTTCTGCCTTCCGAGCGGGTGGCGGAAGCCGCTGCCGCTGCGGGTTTACGGCACTGCGTAGTGGCCGACAATGCCTCCGACGGGGCCATGTTCGCGGCCCTGAGCGACTGGTATGCACGAAGCGGAGAGAAACGGTGAGCGAAGATCAGCACAAGAATACGGCCGGCGCGGAAGAACCCTCCCGGAAAGCACCGGATCACAGTGAAGCCGAAGCGGGCGATCACCCGGGTGACGTGCTGGGCGGGGTGCCCTCGGACAAGACCTCGCGCACCGGGGCCGAGAGCGGCGATGATGGCAAGGCCTCCGGTGCCGAGATGGCCGCTCAGCCGGCCCGTCGTGGCGGTGGCCCTGCCTGGCTGGCCCTGCTGCTCGCCCTGGCCGCCGCCGGCGGTGCCGGCTGGCTCTATTGGCAGGGCGAGCAGTCGCTGCACTCGGTCCAGCAGCGCCTGCAGTCGCTTGAGGAACAGCCGGTTTCGGCATCACAGCAGGCACCGCAAACGGCCCCCCAGCCACAGGGGATGTCGCCCGAAACCCGGCAGTCGCTGGACCAGCTGGAGCAGTCCCTGGAGCAGGAACTGAACCGCGTGGAGCAGCGTGTCCAGCAGCTCGGTGAGGTGCAGCCGATCCAGCAACGGCAGGCGGAGCAGCTGCGCTCCCTGGAGCAGCAGTTGAGCGAGCAGCGTCGCGCCCTGGGTGCCATGACCGGCAGTGACCGCGATGCCTGGTTGCTGGCGGAGGTTGAGTACCTGCTGCGCCTGGCCAATCAGCGCCTGCTGATGACCGGTGACGTGGCATCGGCGCGCGGTCTGCTCGCCAGTGCCGACGGTATCCTGAGACAACTGGATGACGCCGGCCTGCACGCCGTGCGCCGGGCCGTGGCCTCCGATCGTGCTGCCCTGCGCGCGGTCCCCAGTGTGGATGTCGAGGGCATCTACCTGCGCCTGGCGGCACTGGTGGATCAGATCGCCGGCCTGGAAGTCTTTGAGCTTCCCCAGCGCGAGGAAACTCCGACGCAGGAAGGCGGCGATGGCTGGAAGGCGCGCTTGCAGCAGGGCTACCAGCAGGCTTTGGCCAAACTGTCCGATTACATTGCGATTCGGCGTCGCGAAGCGCCGGTCGAGGCGCTGGTTGATCCGCAGCTGGAGGACCTGATGCGTCAGAATACCGCCATGCTGCTGCAGCAGGCGCAGATTGCGCTGATGTCCGGCAACCAGCGGCTGTACGACGAGAGCCTGCAGCGCACCCGCCGCTGGATCAGTGAGTTCTTCCTGCTCGATGAGCGCGTCGCCGAATCGGTGTTGCGGGAACTCGATGCACTGGCGGACGAGGTGGTCGCGGTCTCCCTGCCGGATCTGAGAGACTCGCTGCAGGCCCTCGATGCCGCGCAGGATCAGCGTCTGCTGCGCCAGGAAGAGGAGTAAGGCCCATGCGTCGACTGTTGCTGTTGGCTTTGCTCGGCTTGCTGGCCGGCGTTGGTCTGATCGCCCTGATCGAGACCGATCCGGGCTATGTCCTGCTGGCCTGGGGGCACTACACCGTGGAAACCAGCATCTGGGTCGGCCTGGCCCTGCTCTTGCTGCTGGTTCTTCTCCTGTACGCCGCGGTGGGTCTGCTGCGGCGCCTGTGGCGCGGCCAGCGCCAGCTGCGCGGCTGGCTGGGGGGGCGCCGGGCCCGCCGTGCCTCGCGGATTACCAGTCGCGGTCTGATCGATTTTATCGAGGGCAACTGGTCCACGGCGCGGCGCCGTCTGCTGCGGGCTGCCCCCCACAGCGATGCCCCGCTTCTCAACTACCTGATCGCCGCCCGGGCCAGTCATGCTCTCGGCGACAACGAAAAAATGCGCGAATACCTCGGTGCCGCCGAGCAGGCAGATGCCGAAGCTGGGATCGCCGTGGAGCTGACCCAGGCCGAGCTCAAGCTGCAGTCTGGCCAGTACGAGCAGGCGGTGGCCACCCTGGAGCGGGCGCGTCGCAACGCGGGGCGTCATCCGCATGTGCTGAAGCTGCTGCACCGGGCCTATCTCGGCCTGCAGGATTGGGAACAACTCGAGGCGTTGCTACCCGACCTGCGCAAGCACCATGTGCTGCCTGCGGAGGAGTTGCAGGCGCTGCAGCAGCGAATTCTCGAGGAGCGCCTGCAGGCCTGCCTGGCGCGCGGCGAGCAGGCGGGCGAGGCATTGCAGCAGTACTGGCAACGCGTGCCCAAGGCCCAGCGCGAGGATCGCGAATTGTTGCTCGCCTATCTGGCCGCGCTGGTACGTGCCGGTGCGCACGAGGTGGCGGGCAAGCTGATCGAGCGGCGTCTCAAGTCGTCCTGGGACAGTGATCTGGCGCGTCTCTATGGCTATGTGGAGATGCCCGATGCTACCCGGCAACTGGCGCGTGCGGAGGGCTGGCTGGAGGGGCATCGCCAGGATCCGCAGCTGCTCCTCAGCCTCGGTCGGTTAGCTTGCCGGGAACAGCTCTGGGAGCAGGCCCGCGACTATTTCGAGGCCGCCTACACCCTGAAACCCAGCCCCGAACTGTGTGCGGAGCTTGGCCGTCTGTTGCACGCCCAGGGGGCCGAACGCGAGAGTGCGGCCTTCTTCCGCGAGGGACTGCTGCTGCGGGAAAAGAGCCTGCCACACCTGCCGCTACCCGACCTCAAGGCAGCACCCCGGCTGGTGGATCAGCGGCTCTGAGCTCAGTCGATGCCCAGCTGGTCCCAGAGGGCATCGACCCGCTGCTTAACCGCCTCGCTCATGCGGATGGGCTCGCCCCACTCGCGGCTGGTTTCCCCCGGCCACTTGTTGGTGGCATCGAAGCCGACCTTGGAGCCCAGGCCCGCCACGGGTGAGGCGAAGTCCAGGTAGTCGATCGGCGTATTGTCCACGAAAACCATGTCCCGCTGGGGGTCCATCCGCGTGCTCATGGCCCAGATCACGTCCCGCCAGTCCCGCGCGTTGACGTCGTCGTCGGTGACAATCACGAACTTGGTGTACATGAACTGGCGCAGGAAGGACCACACGCCGAGCATCACGCGCTTTGCGTGTCCGGGGTATTCCTTGCGCAGGGTGACCACCGCGACGCGGTAGGAGCAGCCCTCCGGGGGCAGGTAGAAGTCGACGATTTCCGGAAACTGCTTCTGCAGGATCGGCACGAAGACCTCGTTCAGGGCCAGGCCCAGGATGGCCGGTTCGTCCGGCGGGCGGCCGGTGTAGGTGCTGTGGTAGATCGGGTTTTCCCGGTGGGTGATCGCCTCCACGGTAAACACCGGGAAGCGCTCCACTTCGTTGTAGTAGCCGGTGTGATCGCCGAAGGGGCCCTCGTCGGCCATTTCCCCGGGCTCCAGGTAACCTTCGAGAATGTACTCGGCGTGGGCCGGTACCTGCAGGCCGTGCTCCCGGCAAAGCGGGGTGTAGCACTCGGCCAGCTCGGTCCTGCCACCGCGCAGCAGGCCGGCGAAGGCGTACTCCGAGAGGGTGTCCGGGACCGGTGTCACGGCGCCCAGGGTAGTGGCGGGGTCCGCCCCCAGGGCAACCGCCACCGGGTAGCGCTTGCCGGGATGCTTGAGCTGCCAGTCGCGAAAATCCAGCGCGCCGCCGCGGTGGGACAGCCAGCGCATGATCAGCTTGTTGCGGCCGATCAGTTGCATGCGGTAAATGCCCAGGTTCTGCCGGGTCTTCTCAGGACCGCGGGTGATGACCAGGGGCCAGGTGACCAGGGGGGCGGCATCGCCGGGCCAGCAGGTCTGGATCGGCAGCTGGTGCAGGTCCACCGCGTCGCCACTCTTCGCGTGATACTGGCAGGGCGGATTGCGAATCACCTTCGGCGCCATGTTCATCACCTGCTTGAGCAGGGGGGCCTTGTCCCAGGCGTCCCGCAGGCCCTTGGGCGGATCCGGCTGGCGCAGGTAGGCGAGGATCTCGCCGATCTCGCGCAGGGCTTCGATGCGCTCGGCCCCCATGGCCAGGGCCACCCGCTCCTGGGTACCAAAGAGGTTGGCCAGTACTGGCGTATCGTAGCCGGTCGGGTTTTCGAACAGCAGGGCGGGGCCGCCAGCGCGCAATGTGCGATCGGCGATCTCGGTCATTTCCAGGTTGGGGTTGATGGGCTCGCGGATACGTACCAGGTCGCCGCGCTGCTCGAGGTCGGCGATAAAGGCGCGCAGGTCGGTGTAGCTCACGATGGCGGTGCCTGTCTTGCGGTGGGAAGGGCGACAGTACACGGGGCGGCAGGCGCGCGCAATCGACAGCGCGCCTGCCGAGGGAGGTTTTACTTGCGCTTCATGGACATGAAGAACTCGTCGTTGGTCTTGGTGTCCTTGAGCTTGTCGAGCAGGAACTCGATCGCCGGCAGGTCCTCCATGCCGTGCAGCAGCTTGCGCAGGATCCACATGCGCTGCAGCTCTTCTTCACCGGTGAGCAACTCCTCGCGACGGGTGCCGGAGCGGCGGATGTTGATCGCCGGGTAGACACGCTTCTCGGCGATCTTGCGGTCCAGGTGCAGTTCCATGTTGCCGGTGCCCTTGAACTCCTCGTAGATGACTTCATCCATTTTCGAGCCAGTGTCGACCAGGGCGGTGGCAATGATCGACAGGCTGCCGCCTTCCTCGATGTTGCGCGCGGCACCGAAGAAGCGCTTGGGACGTTCCAGCGCGTGGGCGTCGACACCCCCGGTGAGTACCTTGCCGGAGCTGGGTACCACGGTGTTGTAGGCGCGGGCCAGGCGAGTGATGGAGTCCAGCAGGATGACCACGTCGCGCTTGTGTTCCACCAGGCGCTTGGCTTTTTCGATCACCATGTCGGCGACCTGCACGTGGCGGGCCGGCGGCTCGTCGAAGGTTGAGGCCACGACCTCGGCGCCGCGCACACCCACCGAGCGCTGCATCTCGGTCACTTCCTCGGGGCGCTCGTCGATCAGCAGAACGATGATGTAGCACTCGGGGTTGTTGCTGATGATGGCCTGGGCGATGCTCTGCATCATGATGGTCTTGCCCGCCTTGGGCGGTGCCACCAGCAGACCGCGCTGGCCCTTGCCGATCGGCGCGACCAGATCGATCACCCGCCCGGTCAGATCCTCGGTGCTGCCGTTGCCCTTTTCCAGGGTGAGGCGTTCGTTGGGGAACAGGGGGGTGAGGTTTTCAAAGAGAATCTTGTGCTTGGCGTTTTCCGGCTTGTTGAAGTTGATGTCGCCGACCTTGAGCAGGGCGAAGTAACGCTCGCTGTCCTTGGGGGGGCGGATCTTGCCGGAAATGGTGTCGCCCGTGCGCAGGTTGAAGCGTCGGATCTGGCTGGGGGAGACGTAGATGTCGTCGGGGCCCGCCAGGTAGGAGCTGTCTGCCGAGCGCAGGAACCCGAAACCGTCCTGCAGGATTTCCAGAACCCCGTCGCCGTAGATGTCCTCGCCGCTTTTGGCGTGGCGCTTCAGGATAGCGAAGATAATGTCCTGCTTGCGGGAGCGGGCCATGTTCTCCAGCCCGATTTCCTTGGCGATATCGATGAGTTCTTGCGTGGATTTGGTCTTCAGGTCGGTCAGATTCATAGGGTGTGAGTGGGTCTGTTTTCAGGGAAGAGGGAATTCCACGGTGCACACAGGCGAAACAGGGCCGGGCAGGACCCGCGTCGGGCAGTTGAATGCAGCGTTGGATAGTTGAGTGGCAGAGTTATTATCGACACCCGGAGATGGGTGGCAGTAGGAAATTTAGCACGCCTCCAGTGGGGCGTCTACACATTCTTGACGTCGCTGGCAGGAAGTGCGGGCCCGGTCGCCGTGGACCGGGCAGGGCGGATCTCACATGACATCCTTGATGAAATCGATCAGCTGGCTCTTGGACAGGGCGCCGACCTTGGTGGCTTCGGCATTGCCATCCTTGAACACGATCAGCGTGGGGATGCCGCGGATGCCGAACTTGGGGGGAATGTCGGGATTGGCATCGACGTCCACCTTGCACACCTTCAGCTTGCCCTGATATTCCTCGGCGATTTCGTCCAGTACCGGCGCGATCATCTTGCAGGGACCACACCATTCTGCCCAGAAGTCCACCAGTACGGGCAGCTCGGCGCTGAGGACTTCCGCGTCGAAGCTGGCGTCGCTGACGTGTACGATGTTCTCGCTCATTGTGATCTCCCTTGGAAAATGGTGTTGGCCGCAGTGCCGCGTGGTCAGGGGTGTCGACAGTCGCGTGGGCGGCTCGAAGCGGCAATGATACCATCGAGACTCGACCGCACAACCGGCGCGTCTGGAGTTTTTCGTTATGACCTTATTCCTACCAGTGGCCTGAATCGATGTCGGAGGGACCTCTGCCCAGCACTTCCCCGGCCGCAGCAGCCCGCGGTTGGTGGGTTTACCTGCTGCGTTGCGCCGATGGCAGTCTCTACGCGGGTGTGACCACGGACCTGGGGCGGCGCCTGGCCCAGCACAACGGCCAGTGCCCCGGGGGGCCGCGTTTTACGCGTGGCCGACGGCCGGTGGCGCTGTGCTGGTTCGAGCCCGCGGCCGACCGCTCCGCGGCGCAGCGCCGGGAAGCGGCGATCAAGCGCCTGTCGCGCACGGCGAAGCTGGCCCTGCTCAGTCGTCCAGGTCCTCAAGCTCCTGCTGCAGTGCCAGCCACTGCTCTTCCAGGCTCTCGCTCAACAGCTTGAGCTCGCCCTCCTCGCGCAGCAGAGTCGCCACCCGCTCCTTGTTGTCCCCGTTGTAGAGTTCGGGGTCGGCCAGTTGCGCGCGAATGGCGCTGAGATTTTCCTCGGCCTTGGCCATCTCGCTTTCGGTGCGCGCGAGCTGTTTTTGCAGGGGACGCTGTTTTTCCCGGCGCGCGGCGGCCTGCTGGCGCTTCTCCTTGCGGCTGCCGGCGTCGTCCCCGGGGGGCTGCTGCGTAGCGGGCTGGCTCTCGGACGGCGCTTCCGGCTCGCCGCTGCGGCTGCCGCTGTTTTCGCGCAGGCCCGACAGAATCCAGCGCTCATAGGCGCGCAGGTCTTCCTCGTAGGGTTCGACTCGACCGTCGTGGACCAGCAGCAATTCGTCGGCGGTATTGCGCAGCATGTGCCGGTCGTGGCTGACCAGCACCAGCGCGCCCTGGTAGCCCTGCAGGGCCATCTCCATGGCGTTGCGCATGTCCAGGTCGAGGTGGTTGGTGGGCTCGTCGAGCACCAGCAGGTTGGGGCGCTGCCAGACCACCAGTGCCAGGGCAAGACGGGCTTTTTCACCGCCGGAGAAGGGTGCGATGGGGCAGGTGGCCGCGTCGCCGCGGAAGTTGAAGCCGCCGAGGAAGTCGAGCACGGCCTGTTCCCGCGCGTCCGGGCTCAGGCGCAGGATGTGCTGTGCCGCGCTGGCCTCGAGATCGAGGGCCTCCAGCTGTTGCTGGTCGAAGTAGCCGACGCGGCAGTGCTCGCCGGTCTGGCGCTCCCCGGCCAGCAGCGGCAATTTGCCGATCAGGCTCTTCAGCAGGGTCGATTTGCCGGCGCCGTTGCGGCCCAGGAGGGCGATGCGGCTGCCGGGGCGCAGCATCAGGCTGACGTCACGCAGAATCGTGGTGTCGGCGTAGCCGAGGTCCGCATGGTCCAGGCGCAGCAGGGGGTCGGAACTTTTCCCGGGCTCGGGAAAGACGAAATTGAAGGGCGAGTCGATGTGCGCCGGCGCCAGTTGCTGCATGCGCTCGAGCTCTTTCAGTCGGCTCTGTGCCTGGCGCGCCTTGGTCGCCTTGTAGCGGAAGCGGCGCACGAAGTCCTCGATCTGGGCGATGCGCTGCTGCTGTTTCTCGAAGCTGGCCTGCTGGTTGGCCAGATGCTCGGCGCGCAGTCGCTCGTAGTCCGAGTAATTGCCCTTCCAGGTCAGCAGCTGCTCGCCCTCGATGCTCAGGATGCGCTCGCAGGTGGCATCGATGAAATCGCGGTCGTGGGAAATCATCAGCAGGGTGCCGGGGTAGGATTGCAGCCAGCTCTGCAGCCACAGCGTGGCGTCGAGGTCCAGGTGGTTGGTGGGTTCGTCGAGGAGCATGAAGTCCGAGGGTGTCATCAGCGCGCGGGCCAGGTTCAGGCGGATGCGCCAGCCACCCGAAAAGTCGCTGACCGGACGCGCGGCGGCGCCATCGGGGAAGCCCAGGCCTTGCAGCAGCCGCTCCACCCGGCGCTCGGCGTCGTAGCCCTGGCAGGCTTCCAGGGCATTGTGGATCTCCGCCGCGCGGGCGAAATCACCGGCCTGCTCCGCCGCTTCCAGCGCCGTCACCAGACGGTAGAGTTCACCGTCCCCCTGCAGGACATAGCGGCCCGCGGGGAGGTCCGTGGCGGCGACCTCCTGTGCCATGTGTGCCAGGCGCAGGTTGCCGAGACCCTCGATGTCGCCGGCGTCGGCGGGCAGCTCCCCGAGCAGCAGGGCAAACAGGCTGGATTTGCCACTGCCGTTGGCGCCGATCAGCGCCAGGCGCTGGCCGGGTTGCAGAGTGGCGTTGGCGCCGTGGAGCAGCAACTTGCTGCCCCGGCGCAATTCGATATCGCGGAGTATGATCATGAGGCCGGCGATTCTACGCCGGCCGGACGGCGCCCGCCAGCGTCAGCGTGGCTGCACGGGCCGACAGGACGGGCCGGCCGCACAGGCGGGATCGGGTGCCTGCGCGGGTCGGCCCGCGGTGGCCGTCAAACCAGCTGACGGTTCTGTGTCAGGTAGTCCTCGCCACCGGGGGTGCGGAAACTGCGGTCGCTGCGCGGGCGGTGCAGGCGCGGCGACAGGGCGTCCGCCAGGGTCAGTGTGCTGTCCAGCAGCGTATCGATTGCGGCCAGTGCCGTGTGCGGCTGGCAGTCGCCTTCATCCACCCGCGCTTCGATCTGCAGATTCTGCAGGGCCCGAGCGCCGTTCTCGCAGCCCGAGCTGTCCACCTCGAGTTCGATGTGCAGTTCTCCGGTCTTCAGCAGCAGCGAGCTCGGTTTTTCCCGCGACCCGGTCAGGGCCACCAGCTGGCCCGATTGCTGCAGGCCGCTGCTGCTGCCATCCGGGAACAGCGCGAGCAGCTGGTGGTAGTAGACCAGGTACTCGCACACCTCACCGTGGGAGCCGGATTTGAGCGGACACAGCGCATCCAGCTGCTGCAGGATCGCCTGCCGCGCGGGGGCTTCGCGCTCTTCCAGGCGACCCAGCAGGCGGTTCATGTCCACCCAGTAGCTGGCGCCGTTGGCGGGCTGCACAGCAGTGTGCAACGCCGCAGGGTGGGGCTGTTGTGCTTGGCTCTGACTCTGCGTTGCGGTGGTCATGGGCTTACCTCGTGTCGCCTTCTCGGGCGCTGCTTCGTGAATGAGGCCGCGGGCTTTCCCCGACGGCGAAGCTAGTGTATAAAAGTCATGATTAAAATTTCACAAAAGAAATTTGACAGTGTGAATTTCACAAAATGAAGACAACCGGCCCCCTGACCCGCAAGTCCCATTTCCTCGGGACCAAGATCCGCAGCCTGCGCAAGCGCGTGGGCCTGACCATGGAAGACCTGTCTGCGCGCTGCATAAAAGTGGATGCAGACCACGCCCCCTCGGTGTCCTACCTGTCGATGATCGAGCGCGGCAAGCGGGTCCCCAGCGCGGACATGCTCGAGGTGATCGCGGCGGTGTTCCAGAAGGACGTGCAGTGGTTCCTGGACGACGCCCCCGAGGACGAGCACATCGCACCGGTCAAACAGGGTCGCGGGGGCATTGACGGCATGGCCCTGGAGCCGGGCTTCCTGTTTTCCAGCGATATCCTGCAGATTGCCATTCCCGAGCTGCTGGCGCAGACCGGCACCACCGGCCGCCAGTTCGCCCACCTGCTGATCCGGGCGCACCAGGAGCACCACCGCAACCATTTTCCGGATCTCGAGCGGGCCGCCGACGAGGTGGGGGGCAAACGGCTGCCGCTGACGGTGGAGGACCTGCTGGAAATCCTGCGGCACATGGATCTCGACCTGCGCTGGTTCCAGCGCGCGCCGGAGGCCCTGCAGGCCTCCGCCGACTACCACCGTGGTAATATCGTGCGCTCCTACTTCGAGCCGCCGGGCACCATCTGGCTCAACGAGAGCCTCAAGGCGCAGCCGGCGCGGCTCAAGTACGACCTGGCGATCCACATCGCCCACTGCGTGCTGCACAACCGCGACGGCCTGAAGAGTGTGCTGTATGCCGGCCGCGACATGAACGTCAACCTGCGCGACCCGGCGGCGCCTCACCGCTCCTCCATGGTGGACTCCCGGGACATCCTCTACGCCTGGCGGGACTTCGAGTGCAGTTTCTTCGCCGGCGCACTGCTCTGCCCCCGGGTTCCCTTCCGTCAGTTGCTGGACAGGAACAGCCACGAGGTGTCCATCAGTCAGCAGATCGAGGTGTCCGCGTCAGTGGTGATGCGCCGGATGACTGCGGTCTCCCCCTATCCCCACTGGCACTACTTCGACGCCTATTCCCCGGGGACCCTCAAGGCGGTCTACCGCGCCAACGGCATTCCGCTGCCCTGGGGCAACATGCGTCACGTCGAGGACCCCTGTCAGCACTGGTCGGTCTTCAACCAGCTCAACCGCCGCGAGCCGGGCACCGCGGCGCAGCTGTCGGTGATGCAGGTGAAGGATGCCTGGCATCTCTACGCCTGTGAGTCCCTGCGGGTCGAGGACATGGCGGGCAATGGCCATGTCCTCTGCGCGGGGGTTGATCTCAATCCGGCGATCGAGGCCCAGGGCCGCGAGCCGGCCGAACTGGCGGAGGCCGTGCAGCGGGCCTGTGTGGCGGCGGGCGGCTCGGCACCGGTGCCCGGTGCGGTGCGCCGCGAACTGCAGCGCATCGCCGGAATTCTGAACATTGCCTGGGTTGCCCGCAGCGCCGAGGTCGATGCCCAGCTGATCTGCCCGCGGGGCGCGGTGTGTCCGCGTGTGCCGTCCTGCTACCCGACGGGGGGCTGCCAGTCGTGAGCCATCCCCTGTGGGAGTTTGCGCTGGCGCACTATGCGCGTGCGGCCGTTAAAGCGGCCTGTTTGTCGGCCCAGGACCGCTGCGGGGCCGACGTCAACCTGTTGCTCTACCTGGCCTGGTTACAGCGGCAGGGCCTGGCCCGCCCGCGCAGTGAGTGGGACCAACTGGTGCGCGAGCTCGGTGACTGTCGGCGGGCGGTAAGCGCTGTGCGGCGCTTGCGCCGCGGAGTATCCCGCGCGGCGGATCCCGAACGGGCCGAACTGCTGGCTCAGCTGCGCGCCAGCGAACTGTCCCTGGAGCAGCTGCAGTTGGCGATGATCCACGACTGGCACCGGCAGTGGCCGGCGAGCCGGGCCGAGGCGGACAGCCTGCGGCGGCAATTGTTGTGGCTGGTGCCTGCGCTGGAGGGATGCCCCGAGCTGATCGCGGACCTGGTCGCCTGCCTCGAACCGGTGTCGTAAGCGCGTCGGGCGGGGCTGGTACTCGCCGGGGCGAGGGTAGTATGATCGGGAGTCTTTACATTCACCCAACCCCACAGAGTGTTCTCTATGAAGAAATATGCACTGCCGCTGGCCATTGCCTCGACCCTGGCTTTGCAGGCCTGTAACCAGTCTGCCCAGGAGGGGGCGGACAGCGCGGATACGGGCGCGGCTGAAGTCGCCCTCGACAACCAGACCCAGCGCCTGAGCTACGGCATGGCCTACGGTCTGGGTCAGCGCCTGGCCTCGGATGAGGTGCCGCTGGACATCGCTGCGTTCTCCGCTGGCCTGCAGGATGCGGTCGACGGCAGCGAGCCGCGCATGACCGCCGAAGAAATCCAGGCGGAAATGCAGTCCTATCAGGAGCAGGCGATGGCGGAGCAGCAGGCCCAGCTGACCGCCGCGGGTGAAGCCAACCGCGCCGAAGCCGAGAAGTTCCTGGCCGAGAACGCCGAGCGCGAAGGCGTGATTGTCACCGACTCGGGGCTGCAGTACGAAGTCATCGAGGAAGGCGAGGGCGCCAGCCCGGGGCCGGAGGATACCGTGGAGGTGCACTACACCGGTACTCTGCTCGATGGCACCGAGTTCGACTCCTCCCGCAAGCGCGGTGAGCCGGTCACTTTTGGCGTGACTCAAGTCATCCCCGGCTGGACCGAAGCCCTGCAGCTGATGTCTCCCGGCGCCAAGTACAAGCTCTATATTCCCTCCGAGCTGGCCTACGGTGAAGGCGGTGCGGGTGGCGTGATTGGCCCCAACTCCGCGCTGATCTTCGACGTCGAGCTGCTCTCCGTACCCAGCCAGGAAGCCGGGGACGCTGAAGCCGGGTCCGACAGCGAGGGCTGAGGCCTTCCGGCGATCCGATGCTGACGGGGCCTGCGGGCCCCGTTTTTCGTTATGCGCGGCGCAGCAATTGCCAGAGGTTGATCAGGGCGATGGCAGCGAACAGCAGCAGGGTCTGCAGCGGTATGCTCATGCCCAGGAAGGTCCAGTGCACATCCGCGCAGTTACCGTCACCCATCATCACCATGCTCAGGGTTTCCCGGAAGGGCAGGGTCTCCAGCATGTACTCGAGACTGGGGCCACAGGCCGGAACCTGGTCTTCGGGTAGACTTTGCAGCCAGACGTGGCGGGCGGAGACAGCCCCTCCGCCAATGGCCAGCAGGACCCCCAGGCCGGCGTAGATCCGGCGTCCCAGGGCGCCCGCGCCGTGCAGGGCCGCGAGCAGGGCGACCAGACCGCCGGCGACCACGAAAACGCGCTGGGTGATGCACAGCGGGCAGGGGTTGAGGCCCACACCGTGTTCCAGCCAGGCGGCGAACAGCATGGCGACCACGGCCAGCAGGGCCAGGCCAAAAAATACCCATCGGGGCTTCATTAGGTGCTGCATGTCGTGGCTTCCCTGATGATAAGCGAGTGAGAAAAAAGGCAGCTACTGTGACCACTGGCGGCCCGAGGAGTGCCCCAGTGCACTCAAAGTGCCCGGTACTGTGCGTAGTAGGCCGCGAGATAGTCCTCGAAATTGCACTGGTCATCGGCCTCGACCGCTCGCTGGGCTGCCAGGGAGCGGGAGGCCTCCGCCGCGTAGGCGCGCTCCGCCTCGGGCGACAGCCCACGCTGCCGGAAGTGCGCCGCCCATCGTTCGCTGTAGCCCATGGCCAGGCGGAAGAAAGGCAAATCCGCCTCGCGCATTTCGCGCAGCACCCGGGCCGAGGGGGTAAGTTCCGCATCCGCCACCTTGCTGCGCTGGGCATTCAGGGCCGCGTGGTAGGCCTTGCCACCGTGGGCGGTATCCAACAGATCGGCGATGCCCGTCATGCGCTGCAGCAGCTCCTCTGCCAGTGCCTGCAGGCTGCGGGGGCCCTCCGGAGTATCCAGTTCGAGGCCCGGTTCGCGCCCCTGGTTGACGACCTTCTCGAGATTGCTGGCCTGCAGGGCCTTTTCGGTTTCCTCGCAGGCCGGGCTTTCCTCCAGCATGCAGTACAGCAGGAAGCAGTCGAGGAAGCGGATCTGTTCTGCGTCGATGCCCACCGGCAGGAAGGGGTTGACGTCGATGCAGCGCACTTCAATGTATTCAATGCCGGCCCGGTGCAGGGCATTGAGCGGAGTCTCGCCGCTGCGGGTGACACGCTTGGGGCGAATGGTGCTGTAGAACTCGTTCTCGATCTGCAGCAGGCTGTCATTGAGCTGCTGGTAGTCGCCGTCACGGCCATTGCCAAACGCGCGATAGGCCTTGTGTGGCTGCAGAATCGCCTCGCGCAAGGTATGGATGTAGCTGTCCAGGCTGTTGTAGCAGACATTCAGTCCCTTCTGGGCCTCGCTGTTGTAGCCCAGGCCGCCCATGCGCAGGGCAGTGCCCCAGGGGCGGTGCAGGGTCTTGCCGGCGGTGTCAAAGGGTTCCAGCCCGTGGTCCTCGCGGCCGCGCAGGAAGCTGCTGCATACCGCGGGGGAGGCGCCGAAGAGGTAGATCAGCAGCCAGGACCAGCGGCGAAAGTTGCGGATCAGGCCCAGGTAGCGCTCGGTGATGTAATCGCGCCGCTCACCGGGGCTGCCGGCGTCTTCCCAGGCGCGCTGCCAGTAGGCCTCGGGCAGGGAGAAGTTGTAGTGAATGCCGGCAATGGTCTGCATCAGACGCCCGTAGCGGTGACCGAGCCCGTAACGGTAAACGGTCTTCATGCGGGCGACATTGGAGCTGCCGTACAGGGCCACCGGGATACTGTCGTCGCCGTTGACGATACAGGGCATGCTGGCCGACCACAGCAGCTCGTTGTCCAGGTGCCGGTAGACGAAACTGTGGATGTCCGCCAGGGTGTCGAGGGAATCGTCGATGCCGGTGCTCACCGGGGTGATGAATTCCAGCAGCGCCTCGGAATAGTCCGTGGTAATCGCGCTGTGAGTGAGCGGGGAACCCAGGGCCACCGGGTGCGGGGTCTGCGCCAGGCGCCCCTCCGGGGTAATGCGCAGGCTCTCTTTCTCGATGCCGCGCTGCAGGTTCCTGAGCAGTGCCGGGTAGTCCGGGCCGGCGAGAACCGCCAGCTGCTGTTGCAGGTGCGAAGCCAAGCAATACTCCTTGCAGGTCGAGAGGGCACACCGGAAGGGCCGCATCCCGCTTCCAGAGCGGGGCAAGTGTAGCTGTCAAATGTGAACGAGTACAGGCAGCCGGCGATTGTCCCGAGGCGTCGGGCCAGCTATCTTAGAGTCATGAGTAGCGTGTTCCGGCAGCGTCGCAGTCCCCCGGGGAGCCCTTGCGCAGGCCGCTGGTTGCTGTGTGTGTTGATCGGGCCCCTGGCGCCGCTGGCCCTGTCGGCGAATCCCGTCGCCCCCCCTGCGACAGCGTGTCGCGAGGCGCCGCCCCAGGACACCACGGAGAGCTTCCGCTTCCGACCTTCCCCGGCGCACCAGGCTCTGGCCGAGGCGATTCCCGAGAATGCGCGAATCCGCAGTATTCGCCAGCAGCGGCATACCGTGTTCAACCTGGATGACCCGGCGGAGGACGTCACCCTCTACCGCTGGGCCAACCAGTTGCACAGCGTGACCCGGGACTGGGTGATCGAGGATCACCTGCTGGTGGAAGAGGGCGAGGTCTACGAGCAGGCGCGGGTGGACGAGTCCGAGCGGATACTGCGCGACCTGGGCTTTATCTACGACGCCGAGGTTCGCCCCTGGCGGGTCTGTGGCGACGCGGTCGATCTCGAAGTGATTACCCGGGATATCTGGACCTTCACGCCGATGCTGTCGGTCGGCCGCAGCGGCGGCGAGAACAAGTATGCCTTCGGTTTCCGGGATGCCAATTTTCTCGGCACCGGCAAGCAGATCATCCTGATGCACGAGAGTGATGACGAGCGCTCCGGCAATACCGTTCGCTACGTCGACCCGAACATCAATGGCACCCGCTGGCGCGGCCGACTGTCGATCACCGAGAACGACGACGGTTACGAACACGGCCTGCGCCTCGAGCGGCCGTTTTTCTCCGTTTTTGAGCCCTGGGCCGCCGGCGGCGATCTCAATCGCAGCGAGCTGGAGGAAAAGCTCTGGTTCCGGGGCGACGAAGTCGCCGAGTTCGATCACGAGGTCGAGCACCTGTCCGCCTGGGGCGGCCTCGCCTCGCCCACGCGGGAGGACTACCGTGTCGGCCGCTGGCGCTTCGGCTACACCGTGGAAACCCATGCCTTCGACTTCAGCGACTCGCCGATTCCCCCGACCAGGCTCCCCGAGGATCGCGACTACAGCTATCCCTGGGTCGGCTACGAGTCCACCGAGGATGAGTATGTCGAGCTGCACAATTTCAACTACATGGCCCGCACCGAGGATGTCTACGTCGGCGAGCGCTACAGCTGGACCCTGGGCTGGTCCGGCGAGGCACTGGGCGGCAGCCAGGACCAGCTGGTCTTCGGCGCCAGTTACGGCAATACCCTGCTGGTGGACGAGAGCCGCCTGTGGACGCTGGATGCGCGGGTCAATGGCTTCTGGGGGGTGGATGGCAGCGACTTCGAGAATCTCCAGTCCAGCGTCGAGACCCGCTACCTGCACAAGCAGGCTCGGCAGTGGGCGGCCTTCGCCCGCCTGCGCCTGGATTACACCGACGGGCTGACCGGTGAGCGCCAGCTGACGCTGGGTGGCGACACCGGCCTGCGCGGTTATGAGCAGCACTACCAGGTGGGCGACCGGGCCTTTCTGCTCAACCTGGAAGAGCGCTATTACTCCAACTGGCACCCGTTCCGCCTGTTCCGGGTGGGTTTTGCCGCTTTTGTCGATGTCGGTCGCGCCTGGTTCGAGAACGGCGACAACGGTGACAATGGCGGCGTCCTCGGCAACGCCGGCTTCGGCGTGCGTCTGAATTCCAGCCGCGCGGAAAAAAGCGCGGTGATTCACATCGACGTGGCCTTTCCCTTCGTCACCGATGATGACGTCAGCAGTACCCAGGTCCTGTTCACCATCCGCGACCGTTTCTGACCCGCGAAGTGCCGATTTCCGCGAGCATGGCTTGCCGCCGTCCGACGGGGTGCTAGAGTAGGGCGCTCGGCGGCCCCGCAGTGACAACATGGAGGAAACGACACGGTGCGCATCAGTGAATGGCTTAAGACTCTGGCCAGCGAGGGTGGTTCGGACCTCTACCTGAGTACCGGGGCTCCCCCCTGTGCCAAGTTTCAGGGCAAGTTGCGCCCGATTGGTCGCGAGGTGCTCAAGCCCGGCGAGATCCGCGCCATCGCCAACGAGGTGATGGATGCCACCCAGCGGGCGGCCTTTGAAGAAGAGCTGGAAATGAACCTGGCGATGTCCCTGCCGGGCCACGGGCGGTTCCGAGTCAATATCTTCATGCAGCGCAACGAGGTCAGTATCGTCGCCCGGAATATTGTCGCGGAGATTCCCAGTTGGCAGAACCTGCGGCTGCCGCCGGTGCTGATCGACGTGATCATGCGCAAGCGCGGTCTGGTGCTCTTCGTCGGGGCCACGGGTTCGGGCAAGTCGACCTCGCTCGCGGCCCTCATCGATTACCGCAACAGCAACAGTGCCGGGCACATCGTGACCATCGAGGACCCGGTGGAATACATCCACAACCACAAGAAATCCATCGTCAACCAGCGGGAAGTGGGCGTGGATACGCGCAATTGGCACAACGCGCTGAAGAACACCCTGCGCCAGGCCCCCGACGTGATCCTGATTGGCGAGATCCGCGATCGCGAGACCATGGAGCACGCCATCGCCTTTGCCGAGACCGGGCACCTTTGCATTTCCACCCTGCACGCCAACAACGCCAACCAGGCGCTGGACCGGATCATCAACTTTTTCCCCGAGGAGCGCCGCGGGCAGCTGTTGATGGACCTGTCCCTGAACCTGCAGGCCTTCGTCTCCCAGCGACTGATCCCCACCGTGGACGGCAAGCGCTGCGGTGCCTTCGAGGTGCTGTTGGGCTCCCCGCTGGTGGCCGACCTGATCCTCAAGGGGGAGATCGACGGCATCAAGGAAGTGATGAAGAAATCCGAGAATCAGGGCATGAAGACCTTCGACAGTGCGGTGTTTGAGCTCTGGGAAGAGGGCCTGATTTCGGAAGAGGAAGCGCTTCGCAACGCCGACTCGGTCAACAACCTGCGCCTGCGCATCAAGTTTGCCCGGGAGGGCAGCAAGCGCGGCCCCGACGGCAGCCTCAATCTGAGCATTGAAGGTGATGACGAGGACGACGCGCCACCGCGCGTATTCTGAGGGCCGGCGAAGACCTCAGCTCAACAGCTTGTGCAGGATAAGCACGGCGAGCAGGCCCCAGAGGCCAATCAACAGGCGCAGTTGCCAGGTCCGCTTAGGCGGGGCCTGGTCCTCGTCGCCGCTACCCTCCCGCGCCATATTGAAGGAGCCGCAGGCCGGACAACTGCCGGCCTGACCCGCGCGCTCCCCGCGATAGCTGCACTCCCTGCACTGGTAGCGCATGGTGTTGTTCTCCCCTGTGAGCCCCCGCTGCCCGGTACCGACCGCGCCGGCGCGGTTCAGCGCGTGCTGCGCAGAACCTGATCAATCGCACGCTGCAGCTGTGCCAGATTGCTGCAGGGCGCGACCACGTGACAGGCGCTGCGGTAGCGCAGCATTTCCGAATCCCCGGTTCCCCAGGCGCGCCGCGACTCGGGGTTGAGCCAGATCAGCCGTCGGCAGCGCTGCCCGATGTCCCGCAGAATGTCCACGCGGGCATCGCCGTGGTTGTTGCGGGCATCACCCAGCACGATGACGGTGGTTCGGCTGTCGATATCCTCCATCGCGAGCCGGGCAAAGTCCAGCAGACTGTTGCCATAGTCGGTGGCGCCGCCGTAGCGCCAGTTGACCAGTTCGATGGCCCGCTGCACCGGGTGCTCCCGGAACAGCTCACTGACTTCCCCCAGGCGGCTGGAAAAGGCAAAACTGCGCACCCGCGGCAGGATGTCCTGCAGACTGTAGAGAAACAGCAGCAGAAAGGTGGCGTAGGCGGCGACTGAGCCGCTGACATCGCAGACCGCCAGCACCTGCGGTCGCTGCTTCTTTATCCGCCGCCAGTGCGTCTCGAACAGGACGCCGTCACTGGCCACCCCGCGGCGCAGGGTGCGCCCCATGTCGAGGCGGCCGCGGCGGTAACGGGTCTGGCGCCGGGCGTGGCGATCGGCCAGCTGGCGCGCCATGCGTCGCACCAGCGTTTCCACGCGGTCCAGGTAGCGCTGTTCCAGGTTGCCCAGGCGGGTCTTGGTCAGCAACTCGTCCATGAAGCGCCGGTTGTGGCCCTCGGCGTGGAGCAGGTACTCGTGTTCCACATGCTCGCGCACCTGTTCCCGCAGGATATCCCGGTAGCGCCGCAGCGCCTCTGTTGCCGGGCTGCCCCGCTGATCCAGGTCCAGCAGGGTATCTCGCAGCTGTGTCTCCCCCAGGGCCTCCAGCATGCGACGGGTGTACTGCCCTTTCTGGGTGAATATGCGGATATCGCGCAGCCCGACGTCCTCGCCGGCAGCGCGGATGGCCAGGCTGAGGGTGCTGCGCTGATTGCCCTGAAGCTGGCGCATCAGTGGCGTTTGCAGCAGCGCTGCCAATTGTGGGTCGTCTTCGGCGGCGCGTGCCAGCAGGTTGTCGTCAGGGTGGTCCGCGGCGACTTCGCGGTCGTCCCCGGTAGGGGGGGCCGGGAGGTGGCTGCCGTCGTCCTCGGCCGCCGCTTCCCGGTCCTCCCGGCGGCTCTCGAACTGCGCCAACTGCTGGCTGAAGTAGCGGTCAAAACACTGGCGGAACACCGCGTCCTCTTCCGGGGTTTTGGCCAGGGCCATGGCCAGGCCATCCTGTAGCTGCTGGCGGTTGAGGTAACCCAGGCTGTCCGCTACCGCCATGGCATCCAGCGTTTCGGCGGGCGATATCCGCAGGTCGTGGCTGCGCAGCAGCTCGATGAAGCGCACCAGTTCCGCGGGCATGTCCGGCTCCTCAGGCGGCGCTGGCCGCGCCCAGCAGCTCGCGCAGGCTGGCGCCGGCGGTGTCGATGTCCTCTTCGAACTTGAGCAGCAGGTTCAGGGTATTTTCCCCCAGCTCGGCATCCAGCGAGCCGGCGTGCAAGAGCAACAGGCTGCGCGCCCAGTCGATGGTCTCGGAAATCGCCGGGGTCTTTTTCAGGTCCAGGTCCCGCAGCGCGTGCACGAAGGCCACCAGCTGGTGGCGCAGGCGAGCATCGATGTCCGGCACGCGGGCCCTGACGATGCGCTCCTCCAGTTCCACGCTGGGGAAGGGGATGTAGAGGTGCAGGCAGCGGCGCTTGAGGGCATCGCTGAGATCGCGGGTATTGTTGCTGGTCAGAAACACCATGGGGGCGACCCGGGCCTTGACCGTGCCGATCTCGGGTATCGAGACCTGGTAGTCGGAGAGGATCTCCAGCAGCAGCGACTCGAACTCGTGGTCGGACTTGTCGACTTCGTCGATCAGCAGGATGGCGCCGCGCTCCTGTTGCATGGCGCGCAGTAGCGGGCGCGGTTCGAGGAATTCCTCCGAATAGAAGATGTCGCCGAACTGGTGCAGCCGCTCCACGGAGGCGGCGAGCCCCTCCGCGCCCTTCAGCAGGTCGCCGAGCTTTTCCTTGAGGACCTGGGTGTAGAGCAGCTGCTTGCCATATTTCCACTCGTAGAGCGCCTTGCTTTCATCGAGCCCCTCGTAGCATTGGAGACGAACCAGGGGCACCCGCAGCAGTTCCGCGGTGGTCTTGGCCAGCTCGGTCTTGCCCACCCCGGGCGGGCCCTCCACCAGAACCGGTTTGCGCAACTGAAAGGCCAGGTAGACCGCCGTCGCGATCTTCGGGCTGCAGATGTAGCCGAACTGCTCAAAGCCGTCCTGGATAGCGGCGACGGAATCCAGCTGCGGGAAGTCGAGGCTGTGCACGGGCTCTCCTTGCGGGCGCGGCTCAGCCGCCGGTCATGTTCATGAAACGCAGGATCTCGGGCGTCTCGTCGTGGGTGAAATGGTGCTTTTCCGGCTTGCGGGCAATCGCGCTGACGATGGCGCTCTGGAGGGCTTCCTGGCTGCCGTCCTCCCCGCGCAGGACCTCCCGCAGGTCCGCCGAGTGCTCGTTGCCCAGGCAGAGCAGCAGGCGCCCCTCGACAGTGACCCGGACGCGGTTGCACAGGTGGCAGAAATTGTTGCTGTGGGGGGAAATGAAACCAACCCGGCTGGCACTGTCGGCCATGCGGTAGTAGCGGGCCGGCCCGGCGGCCCCTTCCGGTTCGCCCTCGGCAACCAGGGGCCAGTGGGCGGCGATCTGCTGGCGGAGCTCGTCGCTACTGCAGAAACTCAGGGCGCGGCTGTGCTCGTCGATTTGCCCGAGGGGCATTTCCTCGATGAAGGCGATGTCGATGCCGCGTTCCCGGGCGAAGGCCACCAGATCGATGACTTCGTCGTCGTTGCGGCCCTTGAGAATAACAGCGTTCAGCTTGACGCCGCGGAAACCGGCGCCTACCGCGGCGTCAATACCTGCGATGACCCGCGCCAGGTCGCCGAAACGGGTCAACTCGCGAAAGCGCTGCCGACGCAGGCTGTCCAGGCTGATATTGACCCGGGTCAGACCGCCTTCGCGCAGGGGACGCGCCATCTCTGCCAGGCGAGAACCATTGCTGGTCAGGGCCAGCTCCTCGAGCCCCTCCAGTCGTCCCAGCTGGCGCACCAGGCCGATCAGGTTGTTGCGCACCAGCGGCTCGCCCCCGGTGAGACGAATCTTGCGCACCCCCAGCGCCACAAAGGCCGCTGCGACCTGTTCCAGTTCCTCGAGGGTCAGCACCTGGGGCTTGGGCACAAATTGCATGTCCTCCGCCATGCAGTAGACGCAGCGGAAGTCGCAGCGGTCGGTCACCGAGAGTCGCAGATAGTTGATGCGACGCTGAAACGGGTCGACCAGGGCGGGGGGAAAGCGGTCGCTCATGCCCCGAGTGTACTGTCTGTGGACCCGCAGCTCCAACTGTCGTCGTGGCGTCGCTGAGTTGTTGCTAAAGCAAATGATAATGCCTATCATTAAAAGTCTTGTGCCATGGCCTTGTGCAGGGCGTGGCATCTTTTCAATCAGGCTGGGGGTTGCAATGAAGGCGGGATCGGGCGAACAGTGGCTGGCAGGTGCGCTGGCACTGGGCTTGTGGCAGGGCACGGCGATGGCTGCTGAGGGTTCACAGGCCCCGGCGCTGGAAGAGCTGGTGGTTTACGGTACCGGCTATCGGACTACCGGCACCAAGTCGGACCTGCTGCCCCTGGAAGCGCCGATGAGTTACGAGATCTACGACGGCGAGCTGCTGGCGCGGCGCCAGGTGGATACCGTCAATGAAGCCCTGCGCTACGTACCCGGCATCACCCCCGAGAACCGCGGCACGGTGACCATCTTCGACCAGTACACCATCCGCGGCTTCGACAGCTACTACAACTACTACGATGGCCTGCCCCTGCAGTACAACAGCCTGTGGAACCTGGTGCCCCAGGTGGACGCCTTCGCCACCGAGACCATCGAGGTGCTCAAGGGGCCGACCTCGGTACTCTACGGTGCCGCGCCTCCGGGGGGCATGGTCAACCAGACTGCCAAGCAGCCCCTGGGCGAGCAGCAGACCCTGCTGCGCCTGCGCGGCGGCAGCAGCGACCTGCGCGAGATCGGCCTGGATACCACCGGCCCGGCCAGTGACAGTGTCAACTACCGTGTGATTGCCCTGTGGCGCGAGAGCGACGGCCAGCAAGTCACCACCGAGGAGGAGCGCCGCACCCTGGCGCCTTCACTGACCTGGGATATCTCCTCGCGCACCCGCCTCAACCTGAATCTCTACTACCAGGACGATCCAGCCCTGGTGCCCTCCACGCCGCTGCCGGCCCTGGGTACCCTCTATCGCGCGGACTACGGTCGTCTGGACGCCGATGCCTTTGCCGGGGATCGCGCCTGGTCGGGCATGGAGCGAGAGGTCACCATGCTGGGCTATAAGCTCAACCACGAATTCAATGAGCAGTGGTCCTTCCTGCAGAACTTCCGCTTTACCGACGCGGAAGCCTTCCAGAAAAACACCTACAACTTCGGGCTGCAGGCCGACGGCCGTACCCTGACCCGCAGTGCCTATTTTACCGACGAGGCCCAGGAAGGTTTCGTCGTCGACAACCAGCTGGCCTGGAGCACTGAACTGGCCGGGGCTTCCCACCGCCTGCTCTTCGGGGTCGAGTACCGTGAACTGGATTCCGATATCCGTTACGGCGACACCCTGGGTTTTGATACCCCGGCCATCGACCTGGCAGCGCCGAACCACAGCCTGTTTGATGCGGCCAGTTTGCCCCTGGACAGCTACACCGAGGCGCACCGGATCGAGCAGGAGCAGCTGGGTGTCTATCTGCAGGACGAGATACGCTGGCAGGCCCTCACCGTGGTCGCCGGCCTGCGCTGGGATGACTACCAGAGCAGCGATGTCGCCGAGAACAATTACCTGGGCTCTGCCTACGGCAGCACCACTGACATCGATCAGGACCAGGTCAGCGGCCGGCTTGCGGCGATGCTCAACCTGGACGGGGGCTGGGCGCCCTACGCGAACTACTCGGAGTCCTTCGAGCCGACCTCCGGCCAGGATTCGCTGACCGGTCAGCCCTTCGAGCCGACTACGGCGGAGCAGCTGGAGGCGGGCCTCAAATATCGCGCGCCTGCCCGCGACCTGACCCTGACCGCAGCCTGGTTCGACCTGCGCAAGCAGAACGTGGTGGTCAACACCCCGGACTTCATGCAGTACACCCAGAACGGCGAGGTGAAGTCCGAGGGTGTGGAGCTGGCCCTGAGTACCCGCCTCGGGGAACAGTGGACCCTGGACGCCACGGCTACCTGGCTGGACGTGGAAGTCACCGACAACCCCTTGAACCCGGCCCTCGAAGGCAAGACCCCGGTGTGGGTGGCGGACCAGCAGGCCTCGCTGTGGCTGGGCTGGGAGCCGCTGCCGTCGATTGCCGTGAATGCCGGCGTTCGCTATGTGGGCGAGAGCCAGCTGGATGCCGCCAACAGCGACACCCTGCCGTCCTACACGCTCTACGACCTGGTGTTCTCCTGGGCCATTGATGACACCTGGGAGCTGGGCCTGAGCGCCACCAATCTCACCGACGAGACCTATGTCGGCGCCTGCTACGACGCCAGCAACTGCTGGATGGGTGTCGAGCGCCGGGTCGAAGCGGTGCTCAACGCGCGCTTCTGACGCCATGCGCCGCTGGGTCTTCAAGCTGCACAGCGCGCTGGCATTGCTGGCGCTGATTCCGCTGTTGCTGATCGTGCTGACCGGCAGCCTGCTGGTGTTCAAGTTCGAGATCGACAGCCTGCTGATGCCGGGACAGGTGCTGGTGCAGCCCCCCGCGGGCGCGCAGCGCCTGCCCCTGGATGAGCTGGTCGACCGGGTCAATCGGGATCGGCCGGACTACGAGCTGGGCAGCTGGGAGCTGTTTGACGACCGGCATACCGCGGATCGCGTGTACCTGATCCGCCGGGGCACCGAAGACTGGTTCAAGATGCACCTGAACCCCTACACAGGGGAACTGCTGGATCAGCCAGTGGGGCTGCACCACGCCCTGACCGACTGGCTGCTCAATTTACACTACACTCTGCTGCTGGACGAGCGTTTCGAGTCGGCGCCTCATCTCGGCCTGATTGTCGGCCTGCTGGCGGCGGTCTGCCTGAGTGCCCTGGGTATCTCCGGGCTGATTCTCTACCGGCATTTCTGGCGGCACTTTTTCAGTTTCCGCCGCGATCACCGTCCGATGGTGGTGACGCGGCAGTTGCACCGACTGCTGGGTATCTGGAGTTCGCCGGTCCTGCTGCTGGTTGGGCTGACCGGGCTCTATTTCAATGCCGCCGCCTACCTGGAAGAGGCCGAGGAACACGCCGAGGGCGGGCATCACATCATGCAGACCCGCCTCTACAACGAGCGCCTGGACTTCGATGCCCTGCTGGCGGACAGCCGCCGCCAGATCGCCGGCTTCGAACCGACCTATCTGCTGTTTCCCTTCGAGCCCGGGCAGCCCTTTACCGTGTTCGGGCAGGTGCCGGGGATGAGTATCCTGGCCAGCGAGTACGGGTCGGTGGTGACCTACGATGCCCACAGCGGCGACGTGGACGTGGTTTACGACCTGCGCGAGCAGTCCCTGCTGGCGCGCGCCGAGGACAGTTTCCGCAAGCTGCACTTTGGCCACTTCGCCGGCCTGCCGTCGAAAATTGTCTGGGCCCTGGGCGGCCTGGCGATGGTCGCGTTGCCCCTGACCGGCGTGGCCATGTGGTACAGCCGTAAGCGCCGCCAGTGGGCGCGGCGCGGCAAGGCGCTCAACCGGGTGGCGTATCGCTGAAAAAACGTCGGGGGTTGTCTACCAGCAAGGTTTCAATTTGTGCGCGGGTGATCCCCTCGCCCAGCAGGGCCGGGATGATGTGTTCGTGAATGTGAGTCGGGTTGAAGAATTTCGCCGGGTCCACGTGGGCCAGTAAGGCGGGCGGAAAGGGCTGGCCGCGAAAGCACCACACGGAGTCGTGGGAGATGAACAGCTGGCGCTCGCGCCTCTGGTTCAGCAAGGCCATCAGTGCATCGATGCGCTGCTCATCCGGCAGGATCAGCTCCAGCCCGAAGCGGTCGAAGCCCAGATAGGATCCGCCCTCCGCAATCCTTGAGTGGTAGGCATTGTCAATGCTGCCGCAGCTGTGGCCGATCAGAATCCGGTGGGCGGGGACGCCGCGCTCCATCAGTAGTCGCTGCTGGACATCCCCCATGCTGCCCTGGTCGGTGTGGGTGGTGATGGGCGCACCGGTTTCCACCGCGGCAATCGCCGCTGCCTCCAGTACCAGCTGCTCGTACTCGGTGATCTGTCCGGCGCCGGAGCCTATCTTGATGATGCCCGCCTTGATATCGGTGTCGCCGATTCCCCGGGTCAATTCCCGGATGAAGAGTTCGGCCATGGCTTCAATCGCGCTGCCCAGGTTGCGGTGATAGAGCCAATATGCCGGGGCACCGTCGTGTTCGGTGAACAGGCCTGTGGCGCAGATAATGTTGAAGCCGGTACGCGCCGACACCTCTGCGGCCAGCTGCGGGTCACGACCCATGTCGTTGGGGCAGGGATCCAGCAGGGATCGAATGCCGCGATCCTGCATGGCCTGAATGCGATCGCAGCAGATGTCCAGCATCCGGCGTCGGGTCGGGCCAGGATGCAGGGTATCTGCCTGCCACCCGGGGATGCCCATCACCAGGTGCTCGTGCATCAGGGTGACGCCCAGCTCATCCACGGGAAGGGGGCCAGTAACGGTGTTGACGGTGGGTCTGTACATGCGGAATCCCTTTGCGCGGGCCAATCTGGCAAGTAATGTCTGAGGGGTGAAGGTATCCCGGTGCGGGAAACCTCGGCAACTTGCATTCGGGTTTTCTCGGCGGGTTACCCAAGCTTACGAAAATAAACACTTATTCTGGATTTCACGCCGCCGTTTTCCGAGTGACTGGCATTCCCGTGCCGGGCTTGAAAAATCACTGGAATATATTTTTTGACCTAGGTAACGTTAAGCTGATTCCACGATCGTGGTGAATAACCATAAATTGCATTGCCGATAAGCAGAAGAGGTCCGAGAACCATGAATCAGCGACGTCAACTAGCTTCCGCCCTGTGCCTGGCACTGGCATCAACCGCGTCCGGCTCGATCCTTGCCCAGGAACGTGCGGCCCTGGAAGAAGTCATCGTTACCGCCCAAAAACGCGAGGAAAACCTGCAGGCAGTCCCCCTGGCGATTACTGCACTGTCTTCCGCTGAACTGGAGATGCGCAATATCGAGGGGCTGGCGGACCTCAACGCAGTTGCCCCCAATGTCATGTTCCGGGAGAACCCGGGGGCGCGACTGATTTCCTCCGTATCCATTCGCGGCAGTGCCAGCAATCAGCCGGCGATCTGGGTCGATTCTCCCATCGGTCTGTACCTGAACGGCATCTACCTGGGCAAGACTCAGGGCTCGGTGTTTGATGTCGTGGATATCGAGCGCGTGGAGGTGCTGCGCGGCCCCCAGGGTACCCTGTTTGGGCGCAACACCGAGGGGGGCGCCATCAACTTCGTGACCCGCCGGCCCTCGGGTGAATTCAGTGGCACCCTCAGCGGGGAAGTGGGCAATTACGATCGCCGGGTCGCCCGGGTGCAGATGGATACGCCGCAATTCGGCATTGCCTCGGCCAGTATTGGTGCCCGCACCGAGCGCGCAGATGGCTGGGCGAAGAACCGTACCGGTCCGGACATGGGCTCCGAGGACAATGAGGCTTTCCGCCTGTCACTGATGCTCGAACCCAGTGATCGCCTGGTGGCGGTATATGACTTCGACTACTCCAATGTGGATCAGACCCCGGTGCCGACCTCGCTGACGGCCCTCGAAGGCTGGACTGGAAGCTTCCCCAGCGTGTTTGGCGAGTTCCTGGGGGGCGCGATTGAGCAGGCGGCGCGCCCCTACGTGACTACCGAGCGTCCCGATCGCGTTTCCACCAACACGGTTCCGGGACAGGACGGCCCCCTGGAGCGTAGCCGCACGCGCTCCCATGCCTTGACTCTGGAGTACGACCTGACCGAGCAGGATCAGCTCAAGTATATCGGTGCCCATCGCACCATGACCTTCAATGACAGCCAGGATATCGACGGCATGCCACTGGATGCCATTGAGGTGATTCCAGGCGCCCTGTCCTGGGGTATGTCGACCAATTACAACCGCGATACCGAGTACGACCAGACGTCCCACGAACTGCAGTGGATCGCCGACCGCGACACCCTCAACTGGGTGTTGGGGGCCTACTACTTCGAGGATGATGGCGAGACCCTGGGCAGCCAGCTGTTTACCCTGTTTGGCCAGCCGCCACAGCAGGTCAATTACGGGGCCGACACCGAAGCCTGGGCCTTGTTCGGACAGGTGGATTGGCGCTTTGCCGAGCAGTGGACTGCCACCCTGGGGGCCCGCTACACGGAAGAGAAGCGCAGCGGCTTCTCCCACCGCTACCTGACCGATGGCTTTGGCGGCAGTTTCGTCAGCGACCAGGGGCCCGGCCTGTTGCCGTATGTCAGCTACAGCGAGACCTTCGATGACACCTCGCCCATGGCGGCCCTGGCCTATGAGCTGACACCGGACATCAACTTCTATGCCCGCGTGGCTCGCGGCTTCAAGAGCGGCGGCTTCAGCTCCGAAGTGGCTGATCCGGCGGTGAGCACACCCTTTGAGCCGCAGACTTCCCTGTCCAAGGAGATTGGCATGAAGTCCCAGTGGCTGGATGGCTCGCTGCGCCTGAACCTGGCGGTGTTCCACAATGCCATCGACGACCTGCAGATTTCCCAGCTACTGCCGGGTACCACACAGTCCCTGCTGACCAATGCCGGTGAGGCGGTCTACCAGGGCTTCGAGATGGAGTTTGCCTATCAGCTTTCCGAGAACTGGCGTCTGGCGGGCAACTACGGCTACCTGGATACCAGCTTCGACAAGTATCTGGACAATTCCTTCGCACCGGGCCGGCCGATCATTGATACCGCTTCCAACCGTCTGGCGCCCTATGCACCGGAGAACACGGTATCGGTGCAGCTGGAAGGTACCCTGGCGCAGCTGAACTTTGGTGAGCTGCGTCTGCTGATGGACTACAGCTACACCGACATGATGTATCTGTATGCGGTGAACAAGGACCTTTCGGCGCCGAATGCTGGCGGCAGCTACGTGAAGGGAATCGATGAAGTCCCCTCCACCCAGAATCTGAACATGCGCCTGCAGCTGGCGGATGTCCAGGTGGGTGATGGCACCATGGATTTCTCCTTCTTCGTGCGCAACCTCACCGACGAGGACGAGCGCATCCAGGGCATCGACTTCAGCATGTTCATGAACGGGACCTGGCAGGCTCCGCGCACCTACATGTTCACCGCTGCCTACAACTGGTAAGGCAGGTTCCCTCCCTTCACTCCCGGGGTGTCAGGCCCCGGGGGCGTTTCCACCAGTCTGACAATCCGTCATTCCGAGGCGCCGCCAGGGTCTTTACAGCTGCCCTGGCACTGGGCAGGATGAGCCTGCCCCCGCGCCGAGGAAAATCCATGACAATAACGCGCCTGCTTTGCCTCAGTCTGCTTGTTACATGTTTGCCCGCAGGGGCCGAAAGCGTCCCCTGCGAGCCTGCCGCGGGCATGCAGGTGGTTTGCGGCCTGGCAGCTCCCGAGGATCTGGTGCCGGCGCCCAACGGGCGCGACATCATTTTCGGCCAGATGGCGGCCCCCGGTGGTCTGTTCCTGCTCGACCGACGCGATCACAGTGTGCATGCGCTGTTGGGCAAAGCTTCCACACCGGATGACGGTGAGTGGTGGGGCGCCGACAATTGCCGTACGCCACTCGAGGAGATACACGCCCACGGCCTGGATCTGCGCCAGCGGGAGGATGGCCGCTGGCAGTTGCTGGTGGTCAATCACCATCTGCGCGAGTCAGTGGAGTTCTACGAGCTGCAGGACGCGCAAGCGGATCGTCCCTTGGTCCTCTGGCGCGGCTGTGCCGAGGCACCCCCCGAGGGCAATCTGAACGACGTGGCGGGCCTGGCCGATGGCAGCCTGCTGGTGACCCACATGGCCGACCGGCGCAGTCCATTCTGGACGGTGGTGAAGTCGGTGCTGGGTGTCGATACCGGCTTTGTCTATCACTGGTCGCCGGAACAGGGTTTCCGGGCTCTGCCCGGCACCGAAGGGGAGCACCCCAACGGCATCCTGCTGGCGCCGGATGAGCACAGCTTCTACCTCAATGTGTATTTCGGCAATCAACTGCGCGAGCACGCATTGCCCGATGGCCAGCTGTTGCGCAGCCTGCCGGTGGAAAAGCCCGACAACAGCAGCTGGTCACCCCGGGGCACCCTGCTGGTGGCATCCCACCACGCCTCCCTGTGGCAACTCTTCCGCAGCCTGGAACAGCGCCACGATCAGCCCAGCCTGCTGCCGTTCTCGGTGCGTGAGGTCGACGTCCAGGGCTGGGAATCCCGGGTGCTGCTGGAGCACGAGGGCGCGCCGATGGGGGCCGGCACCGTGGCTCTGGAGCGCGGCGATAGCCTGTACATTGGGTCCTATGTGGGTGACCGCATGGTCTATCTGCGAAGCCCCGCGGCGGCTAGCCGATGAGCAGCTGGCGCAGCGCGCTGCTGTACGGCACTCCCCCGGCTGCCCTGGCACTGGCGGGATTGCTGCTGTGGGCAGGGCACGATAGCGAGATTGCGATTGTCGCCATGGTGGCGGTGTGGTGTGTGCTCTGGTGGGTCTTCGAGCCGGTACCAATCCCGGTGACTTCGCTGCTGCCGATTGCCCTGCTGCCCCTGCTGGGGGTGCTGACACCCGCGGAGGTCGGCCAGGCCTATGGCTCGCCGTTGATCCTGCTCCTGCTGGGGGGCTTCCTGCTCTCCAAGGCGATGGAACACTCGGGCGCCCACCGCCGCATTGCCCTGGGGCTGGTGCGGGTGATCGGCGCCCACAGCGGGCGGCGTCTGGTGCTGGGCTTTATGGTCGCGGCGGCCACCCTGAGCATGTGGATTTCCAATACCGCGACGACCCTGATGCTGCTGCCGGTGGCGCTGGTGGTGCTCGAGGCCACCCGGGAACGGCGCGCGCTGTCAGTGCCGCTGCTGCTGGGGATGGCCTACGCGGCCAGTGTCGGTGGCCTGGGCACACCGATTGGCACGCCCCCCAACCTGATCTTCATGCAGATCTACCAGCAGACAACCGGAGAGGCGGTGACCTTCAGCCAGTGGATGAGTTGGGGGCTGCCAGTGGTGTTGGTCCTGATTCCCCTGATGGCAGTCTTCCTCACCCGCTCCCTGCCGGGGCGCATCGATGTGGACCTGCCCGAGGTGGGGCGGTGGCGCACCGAGGAGCGCCGGGTACTGGTCGTCTTCGCGTTGACGGCCCTGGCCTGGATCACCCGCGGCGAGCCCTTCGGTGGCTGGCAGGCCTGGCTGGGCCTGCCCCAGGCCAACGATGCCTCGGTGGCCCTGCTGGCGGTGGTGCTGATGTTTGTCATTCCCAACGGCAGGGGTGGTCGCCTGCTGGACTGGGAGCGGGCCAGCAGTATTCCCTGGGGCGTGCTGCTGCTGTTCGCCGGGGGCATCTGTCTGGCCCGTGGCTTTGAGTCTTCCGGGCTCAGCACGATCCTCGGCAACAGCCTCGCCGGTGTCACCGATATCCCCACCTTCTGGCTGCTGCTGAGCATTTGCCTGCTGGTAACCTTCATGACCGAGACCACCTCGAATACCGCCAGCGCGACACTGCTGATGCCGGTGCTGGCGGCGGCGGCCCTGGCGGCGGATCTGCCGCCAGAGCTGCTGATGGTGCCGGCGGCCATGAGTGCCAGCTGTGCCTTCATGCTGCCGGTGGCCACGGCGCCAAATACGGTGGTCTACAGCAGCGGCATGGTGACCACGTCCCAGATGGCCCGCGAGGGGTTGCTGATCAATCTGCTGGGTGCCCTGGTCATTGCCAGTCTGTGCTGGCTGATGTTGTAAGGCACGAGGCGGGGGAAGGGGCGTGTTGAAAGGGGGTCGCGCGACGGCGGGCAGGGGAGGCAGGGTCGCCATGGGCCCTGCCTTGCGGCCGGAGTTACAGGGCCTCGAGCATGGTTTCGGCGGAGCTCACGTTGACACCGGGGCCGTCTTCCACGTTCAGCTGCTTGACCACGCCGTCTTCCACCAGCATGGCGAAGCGCTGGCTGCGGGTGCCCAGGCCGAAACCGCTGGCGTCCATTTCCAGGCCCAGCTTCCTGGTGAATTCGGCGTTGCCGTCGCCCAGCATCAGCAGTTCCTCGGCGTTCTGGGATTTGCCCCAGGCGTCCATGACGAAGGCGTCGTTCACTGCCATGCAGGCGATGGTGTCCACACCCTTGGCCTTGATCTTGTCAGCGTTGACCACATAGCCGGGCAGGTGGGTAATGGTGCAGCCCGGGGTGAAGGCGCCGGGAACGGCGAACAGCACCACTTTCTTGCCTTTGAAAATCTCGTCGGTGGTGATGTCCACGGGGCCTTCCGTGCCCATGGTCTTGAGGGTGCAAGCGGGGATATTGTCGCCAACCTTGATGCTCATGTGGTGCTCCTTGCTGTCTTGGGAACTGTCAGCGGATGATAGCAGATGAATGAAGCCCTGCATTGCCCTCTCTGCGGTGGCGGGGCCAGCGCCGGGGACTTTCACCGGGACCGGCGCCGCCCCTACCGACAGTGTGGGACCTGCCAGCTGGTCTTTGTGCCGCCGGCCTGGCTCCTGGGTGCAGAGGGTGAGAAGGCGGAGTACGACCTGCACCGGAACGCGGTGGACGACCCGGGTTATCGCAGATTCCTGTCGCGCCTGGCGGCGCCCCTGCTGCAACGCCTGCCAGCGGCCAGCGCAGGCCTGGATTTTGGCTGTGGTCCCGGCCCGGCGCTGGCGGCCATGCTGGAGGAGGCGGGACACCGGGTGGCGCTCTACGACCTGTTCTATCATGCTGATATTGCGGTGTGGCGCGAGTGCTACGACTTCATCACGGCCACCGAGGTGGTGGAGCACCTGCATGCACCGGGTGCGGAACTCGATCGGCTGTGGGCACACCTGCGCCCGGGGGGGTGGCTGGGCGTCATGACCAAGTTGGTGCGCGACCGCGAGGCCTTCGCCGGCTGGCATTACAAGAATGACCCGACCCATGTGTGCTTTTTCAGTCGCCAGACCTGGCAGTGGTGGGCGGCACGGCAGGGCACGGTGGCGGAGTTTGTCGCCGCCGATGCTCTGCTGCTGCGCAAGCCGCCGCCAGCCTGAGCCGGCGGCGGCCCCGAGCCAGTCGCGCGCGACCCGGGGCAGCTTCAGAAATTGAAGCCGTTGCCGGTGACCACCGGCACATTGGTCCACAGGTCATTGGGGTCGCGGTACCAGCCCGCCGCCGCCAGGGCGCCGCCGTCCAGGTTGATGGTGGCACCCGTGACCCAGGCCGACAGCTCCGAGGCCAGGAAGAGAGCGCAACCTGCGGCGTCCTCGGGACGGCCGAAGCGCTCCAGCGGGATCCAGCGGCGCGTATGCGCCTGGTGTTCCTCGGCGATCAGCTCCGAGGGGCGCACCTGGGCGGTTTCCGTGGTCTCCGGCGCAATGGCATTCACGCGAATGCCGGCGGGTCCCAGTTCCAGTGCCAGGCTGCGGGTGAAGCCGGTAATGGCATGCTTGCAGGCGCAGTAGGTGGTGACGTTGGGGATGCCGCGGAAAGCCTCGATGGAGGAAATGCTGATGATGCTGCCCCCGCGGCCGCGCTTGCGCAGCAGCGGGATGGCGGCGTGGCTGACCAGGAAGACCGATTTCAGGTTGACTGCGTAAACCTGTTCAATCTCCTCGTCACTGAGGTCTTCGAAGGGTTTCACGATGCCCAGGAAATCCCCCACATTGTTGACCAGGATGTCCAGACCGCCAAAGCGCTCATCCACCGCGGCCAGGGTGCGGTCCACATCCGCGCGACGGGTGACATCCGCCTGCACCGCAAGGGTCTCGATACCGCGGGCAGTAAGCGCCTGTTCGGTGTCGCGCAGGCGCTCTGGGTCAATCTCGGCGATCGCGACCGCCGCGCCGCGCTGGCCAAAGGCCTCGGCGATGGCGCGGCCAATGCCGGCGCCACCGCCGGTCACGAGTATGCACTTGCCACTGAAATCCAGGTCGTTCATGGCGCTGTCCTCTCTCCTGATTGTTGTTGTGGGCTACCGGTATACCATGGCGTGCATGGCGCCCCCCAGCGCGGGCCCATCGGCGGCCGATGATGTGGCGTCGGAGTCTGCATTATTGAGCCTGCAGGCGGCACAGACCGAGCATCGATCGGGCGGCATTCCGTCACAGCGGCAGGGCTTGAGCGGCGCTATCATGGGGGGCTCTAGCAGCCGGTTGCAGAGGTGCGCCGCGTGACATCCGCTTCCATTCTGACACGACGCCCGGTGTTGGCTGCCGCTGTGGCACTGCTCGCAGGGCTGGCGCTGGCGTGGCTACTGCTGGTTGGCAGGCCAGCGCCGGCGCCCGAGATCCCCGCAGCGCCCCCGCCACCACAGGTCGATGTCCTCGTCGCCGAGCCCGGCAGCCGGCGGCTGACTGTCTATTCCCAGGGCAGCGCGCAGGCGCAGCGGGAAATCGACCTGGTCAGCCGGGTGGCTGGCACGGTGGACACCGTGGCTGACAGTTTTGCCGATGGCGCCGCCTTTGCCGCCGGGGAAGCCCTGGTCACGCTGGAGTCGGTGGACTACGAGATTGCCGTGACGGCGGCCGAGTCGCGTCTCGCCGAGGCCAAGCGGCTGCTGGCGGAGGAAAAGGGGCGCGCGCGACAGGCGCGTCGCGAGTGGCGGGACCTGGGCAACCTGGAGGCAAATGCGCTGTTCCTGCGCGAGCCGCAGGTGGCCGCGGCGCAAGCTGCGGTGGAGGCTGCTTCCGCCGAGCTTCGCCGCGCCCGGCTGGACCTGTCGCGCACGCGTATCTCGGCGCCATTTGCCGGGCGCATTCTCAGCCGCGGGGTCAATATCGGCCAATACATCACCCCCGGCACGCCGGTGGCGCGGGTTTACGCCAGCGCCGCGGTGGAAGTACAGCTGCCGCTGACCAATCGGCAGCTGGCCCTGGTCGACCTGCCCCTGGGGGGATATGAGGAGGCGGGCCCCGAGGTGATGCTGTCCGCGACCCTCGCCGGGGAGCGCCGGACCTGGCGGGGCAGGCTGGTCAGGACGGCGGCCAGTGTCGACCCCCAGAGCCGGGTGCTGTACGCCATCGTCGAGGTACCCGAGCCCCTGGCCGCGCCTTTCCCGCTGCTGCCCGGTGTATTCGTCGAGGCGGCGATTCCCGGGCGCCCCCTGGCCGATGTCGTGACGTTGCCGCGCAGCGCCCTGCGCAACGATGACAGCGTCTGGGTGGTGGATGCCAAGGACCGCCTGCAGCCACGGGCCGTCAGTGTGCTGCACAGTGGCCGCAGCGGCGCCACCGTGCGCGGCCTGCGCCCCGGTGAGCGCGTGCTGCTGCGCGAGCCTGCAGTCGCCGTGGCCGGCATGGCCGTCACTCCCCGGGAAGTCCCTGCTGACGTGGACGGAGTCTCCGGGTGATGGGTGACCCGGTCCGCTGGTTCATCGATAACCCGATTGCCGCCAACCTGCTGATGATTTTCCTGCTGGTTGCCGGTCTGCTGGGTATTCCCGCCCTCGATAAGCAGTTCTTTCCGGAATTCGAGATCAACCAGGTCAGCGTGACGCTGGCCTATCCCGGTGCCGGCCCCCGGGAGGTCGAGGAGCAGATCTGCATCCGCATCGAGGAGGCCATACACGACCTCAACGGGGTGAAGGAAATTCGCGCCACGGCCCGGGAGGGGCTGGGTAGCGTGCTGGTGGAGGCGGAGCCCGGCTACCCGATGCAGCGTCTGACCGCGGAAGTGAAAACCCGGGTGGATGCGATCAATACCTTCCCGGTGGAGGCCGAGCGCCCGGTAGTGACCGAGCTGGCCTTTCGCCACCATATGGCGGCGATCTCCCTGGCCGGCGACATCGGCGAGGCGGCGCTGAAGCAGCTGGCGGAGCGCCTGCGGGACGATCTTGCTGCCGAGGCGAATGTCTCGGTGGTGGAGATTGCCAGCCCGCGCCCCTACGAAGTCTCTGTGGAGGTGGCGGAGAACACCCTGCGCCGTTTCGGGCTCACCTTCGAGCAGGTGGTGGCTGCCATCCGCGCTTCCTCCCTGAACCTGCCGGCCGGTGCGATCCAGTCCAGTGAGGGGGATATCCGCCTGCAGACCCGCGGGCAGGCCTACCAGCGGACGGACTTTGCGGAGATTCCCGTGATCACCCGCTCCGACGGCACGCAGTTGCTGCTGGGGGACATTGCCAGCATTGTCGACGGTTTTGAGGACGTCGATGTGCGCACTCGCTTCAATGACCAGCCCTCGCACACGCTGCATGTCTTCGTCACCGCCAATCCCGATACCCTGGCGACCAGCGATACCGTAAAACGCTGGGTGGAGCGGGTGCGTCCGGGGCTGCCGCCGGGGGTCGAGCTGGAAATCTGGCGGGACTCCTCGGTGCCTTTCAAGGCGCGGGTGGACACGCTGCTGAAGAACGGTATCGGCGGGCTGGTGCTGGTCTTCCTGGTCCTGGTGCTGTTCCTGCGGCCGCGCCTGGCGATGTGGGTTTCGGTGGGCATCGGGGTGGCCTTTGTGGGCACGCTGTTTGTCCTGCAGTACACCGGCGTTAGCCTGAACATGATTTCCCTTTTCGCCTTCCTCCTGATCCTGGGCATCGTGGTGGACGACGCCATTATCGTCGGCGAGTCGGTGCACTCCTTCCAGAGCGGCGGCATGCCCGGCAGCGCCGGGGCCCTGGCGGGTACCCGGGCGGTGATCAAGCCGGTGATGTACGCTGTAATCAGCACCATGATCTTTTTCGTGCCGATGTATTTCATGCCGGGCGACATGGCCCAGGCCGCCTACGCCATTCCCACGGTGGTGATCATTGCCCTGGCCATGTCCCTGGTGGAGTGCCTGCTGATTCTGCCGCCCCATCTCGCCCACATGCCGCCGCAGCGCCCGTCCCGCCTGGCTCCCCTGCACTGGTTACAGGGGCTGCGCGAGCGCTGCGCCCAGGGCATGGTGCATCTCGCCCGCACGCGCTACCGGCGCTTCCTGGTTCGCTGCCTGCGCCATCACCTGCTGGTGTCGGTGCTGTTCTTCGTGGTCCTGCTGGCCAGCCTCGCCCTCTACGCCGGGGGTTGGCTGCGGACAGGTTTTTTCCCGGCGGTGAACTCCGACTACGTCGAGGCGGAAATCGACCTGCCCGAAGGGGGTGCCTTTGCCGATACCCTGGCGGTGCTGCGCCAGGTGGAGGCGGCCGCCATCCAGCTCAAGCGCGAATACAATACCCGCCCGGCGTTCGCCGGCGGCCCCGCGCTGGGCAATATCGACAGCCACGCCCGGGAGCACGAGGTGAAGGTGACGGTCGAGGCAGTCTCCGACGACATCGATACCGGTGAGCTGGCCGCCCGCTGGCGGACCCTGATTGGCGATGTGGGTAGCGTGCAGGACTTCCGGCTGGACTACACCATCAACGAGGTGGGCAAGCCGATTCGCCTGGTCGCCTCGTCACCTTCCCTGGAGGACCTGCGGGCTGTCGCGGCGGAACTGCGGGAGGTGCTGCTGCGCTATCCCGGGGTCTATAACGTGTTCGACACCCTGCAGGCACCCCGGGACGAGATCGTCCTGGCCCTGAAGCCCGCTGCCGAGCACTACGGTATCACGCTGGCCGATCTGGCCCGGCAGGTGCGCCAGGCCTTCTACGGGGCCGAGGCCCAGCGCATTCCACGCACCCGCGAGGATGTCCGGGTCATGGTGCGCTACCCGGAGGAGGAACGGGTGTCCGTGGATAACCTCCGGGACATGCGCGTGCGCACCCCCGGCGGCGTCGAGGTGCCCTTCGAGAGTGTGGCCGAGATCAACTGGGAACCCGGCTATCTGGCGATCGAGCGTCTCGACCGTCGGCGCACCACCGAGATCAGCGCCGAGGTGGCGCCCGGCGGTGCCGCGCCCCGGGCCGTGGTGGATGCGATCCTGCGCGAGCAGCTGCCGGCCTGGCAACAGCGTTATCCGGGCCTGCGTCTGGCGCTGGATGGCGAGTTGGAGGAGGAGTCGGCCTTCATGGATGCGATGCTCAAGTACATGCTCCTGTCCATGCTGGTGATCTACGCACTGATGGCGGTTCCCTTCCGCTCCTATGTGCAGCCCCTGCTGGTGCTCACGGCGGTGCCCTTCGGGGTCATGGGGGCCATTTTCGGGCACCTGATCCTGGACTGGCAGGTTTCGATGTTCTCGCTGCTGGGCGTCATTGCCTGCGCCGGTGTCGTGGTCAACGACAACCTGGTCCTGATCGACCGGGTCAATCAGTGGCGCGAGGCCGGCTATCGCTCCCGGCGCGCCCTGGTGCGCGCGGCCCAGGAGCGCTTCCGCCCCATTCTGCTGACCTCGATGACCACCTTCGTCGGCCTGCTGCCGATCATGAGCGAGACCAGTGTGCAGGCCCAGTTCCTGATCCCCATGGTGACCTCGCTGGCCTTCGGCGTGCTTTTCGCCACGGGCGTGACCCTGCTGCTGGTTCCTTGTCTCTATCTGCTGGGCGAGGATGTGCGGGCCTGGCTGCAGGCACAAAAAAAGGGGCTGCTACCCGCACACTAGGGTAGCAGCCCCTTTTGCTATTCGCCGCGGTCGCCCCGGGGAGGGCGCGCAGCCCTGCGGTCAGCTCTTGGGGCCGGCGGCGATGATCTCGTCGCTGACGCGGAATTTGCCGATGTTGTCCTGGAACAGCGCGGCCAGCTTGCGTGCCTGCTCGTCATAGGCGGCGACATCGTCCCAGTTGTTGCGCGGGTTGATGTACTTGGGATCGACACCGGGGATTGCCGTGGGGAAGTCCAGGTTGAGGATGTCCAGGTGCTCGGTAGGCGCGTTGAGCAGGGCGCCGCTCTGGGCCGCAGCGACCACGGCGCGGGTGACCGGGATCGGGAAGCGTGCGCCGCTGCCGCCGGGCGCGCCGGAGCCGCCGGTCCAGCCGGTGTTGATCAGGTAGACCTGGCTGCCGTAGTCCTCGATGCGCTCCATCAGCAGCTCGGCGTACTCATTGGCCGGGCGCGGCATGAAGGGGGCGCCGAAGCAGGTGGAGAAAGTGGGGTGAATGCCGTCCGCGGCGCCCACTTCCGTGGAGCCGACCCGGGCAGTGTAGCCGCTCAGGAAGTGGAAGGCCGCCGCTTCCTTGGACAGGATGGAGACCGGCGGCAGTACCCCGGACACGTCGCAGGTCAGGAAGATCACGCAGCGGGGCTCGCCGCCGGCATTGGTCTCGGTGCGCTTGGCCACGTGCTCCAGGGGGTAGCAGCAGCGCCCGTTCTCGGTCAGGCTGGTGTCGTCGTAGTCTGCGTGCCGCTTCTCGTCCAGCACCACGTTCTCGATGATGGCGCCGAAACGGATGGCGTCCCAGATGATCGGCTCGTTCTTCTGGCTCAGGTTGATGGTCTTGGCGTAGCAGCCGCCCTCGATGTTGAATACCGAGCCCTTGGTCCAGCCGTGCTCGTCGTCGCCGATCAGGTAGCGGTTGGGGTCGGCGGAGAGGGTGGTCTTGCCAGTGCCCGACAGGCCGAAGAACAGAGTGGTGTCGCCGGCCTCGCCCACGTTGGCGGAGCAGTGCATGGGCATCACGCCCTGGGCGGGCAGCAGGTAGTTCTGCACCGAGAACATGGCCTTCTTCATCTCGCCGGCGTAACGCATGCCGGCCAGCAGGACCTTGCGCTGGGCGAAGTTGATGATGACCGTGCCGTCGGAGTTGGTGCCGTCCCGCTGGGGATCACAGACGAAGCTCGCCGCGTTGAGAATGGTCCACTCGGGCTTGTCGCCGAGGTTGTAGCGCTCGGGGCGGATGAACATGTTGCGGCCGAACAGGGCCTGCCAGGCGGTCTCGGTAACCACCTTCACCGGCAGGTAGTGATCGCTGTGGGCGCCGACATGCAGGTGGGAGACGAAACGGTCGCGGCCCTCGAGGTGCTCTTCCACACGCTTCCACAGGGCGTCGAACTGGCCGGCGTCGAAGGGACGGTTGACACTGCCCCAGTCGACGCTGTCCTCGCAGCTCGGCTCGCGGACGATAAAGCGGTCCGCCGGGGAGCGGCCGGTGCGCTTGCCGGTGGTGACCAGCAGGGCGCCGGTGTCCGAGAGGATGCCCTCGTTGCGCTTCAGGGATTCTTCGATCAGCTGCGCGGAACCCAGGTCAATCAACTCCTGGGGAATCTTGGTGTCAACGGTCATGTCGCGTCCTGTGGTTGGTGCTGCCGGCGGTGGCCTGCGCGGGCTGGCGGCGTGTGGCTATCATGGGGGCGCGTATTATGCCAGATCCACCCGTAGCAGAGAAACGTGTTGCGGAAAATTTCGCCGAAATGCGGCGAGTGGCGGCGTTCCGATCGACTCTGGTGGCTAACGCCCTTGCTGGGCCGGCGGTTTGCGGTCGCGAGACCGCCGCCGCTCAGTGCAGGGTGCGTTCGCCGCTACCGGGAAGCAGCTCGGCCAGGTCCTCCCGCTGGAAGCGGTACTGGCGGTTGCAGAATTCACAGTCGACGCTGATTTCCCCGCGTTCACGCAGAATGTCCAGCAGTTCGGCGGCGTCCAGCGCAGACAGGGCATTGCGACTGCGCTCCAGCGAACAGCTGCAGTGGAAGCGCACCGGGCGACCGGGGAACAGTCGCACGGGGTCCTGGTGGTAAAGGCGGTACAGCAGGTCGGTGGGGGAGACAGACAGCAGTTCGTCCTCGCGCAGCGTTTCAGCCAGGGTACAGGCGTGCTCCCACTGCTGATCGCGTTCCTCGGCCGAGGGGTTTTGCTGGGCGGGCAGCTGCTGCAGCAGCATCCCGGCTGCGCGCTCGCCGTCGCAGGCGAGCCAGAAGCGGGTGCTGAGCTGCTCGGACTGCTCGAAGTACTGGTCCAGACTGTGGGCCAGACAGTCGCCATCCAGCGGGACGATACCCTGGTAACGCTTGCCCTGGTCGGGATCGATGGTGATGGCCAGGTGGCCTCCTCGGCCCAGCAGGTCGGCGAACTCGGTTGACCGCGCCTGATCGGCCCCGCGGGCGATGGCGCGAATATTGAGGTCGCTGTCGCACTCCGCCATGAGCAGGGCAATCTGCCCCTCGCTGCGCGCCTGCAGCACCAGTTTGCCCTGGAACTTCAGGTTGGTGCTCAGGAGTGTGGCGGCGGCGAGGAACTGCCCCAGCAGGCGGCGCACGCCGGCGGGGTATTCGTGGACGGCAAAAATGTCCCGCAGGCTGTGGTCAAGCTGGACCAGTTCGCCGCGGATATCTGCCTGCTCAAAAAGAAAGCGCAGGGCGAGGTCACTGTCGGGGGATGTTGTCATGGCGTCATTGTAATCGATTTGCGTGATCCTGGTGCGGACGGGTGACGTATCTCCCGGACGGCAGGTTCAGTATTTGAGGCCGGACCGGGCTAAATTCAAGCCCTCGCTTACCCGCGGCCCTGGCGCGCGGTACAGTGCGTGACACCATGTCGTCCGCAAGAGTTCTGCGGCAACATTCATTACCCTGACGAGCAATAAACAGGAGCACCCCCATGAGATTCAGCTACCAGATCGGCATGTGCGAAGCCGACCACTACCTGCCGCTGGTACAGGCAGCCGAGGCCGCCGGTTTCCACGGCATCACCATTCCGGACAGCATCTGCTACCCCAAGGAAGCCAGCTCCAAGTACCCCTACAACAAGGATGGCAGTCGCGAATTCCTGGAGGCTGTCCCCTTCATGGAGAGCCTGATTGCCGTGGCCGCCATGGCCGCGGTCACCGAGAAAATCCGCTTTGCCACTTTTGTCTACAAGCTGGCGGTGCGCCAGGTCGCGGTGGTGGCGAAGCAGGTGCAGAGCATCCAGGCGCTGTCGAACAACCGCTTCGACTTCGGCATCGGTATCAGCCCCTGGGAAGAGGATTTTGCGGTTTGCAATGTGCCCTGGGAAAAGCGCGGCAAGCGTTTTGACGAACAGATCGACGTGCTGCGCGGGCTGGAGACCGGAGAGTTCTTCGGCTACGACGGCGAGCTGATCAAGATGCCCGCCAACAAGATGTGCCCGGCACCGACCAAGCCCACGCCCCTGCTGGTTGGCGGGCACGCCGAGGCTGCGCTCAAGCGCGCCGCCCGGGTCGGGGATGGCTGGATGTGCGCCGGTGCCGACATGGAGCAGCTGGAGGGCTACATCAAGCGCATCAACCAGCTGCGCGAGGAGTACGGGACTGCCGATCGTCCCTTCCGCATCTACACCACCGGGCAGGATGCCTTTACCGACGCCGGCATCGCCAAGCTGGAAGCGATCGGCGTCACCGATGTCATCATCGGCTTCCGCAATGTCTACGAGATGGAGCCGGACAGCCCGCTGGATGAAAAAATCGCCCAGCTGCAGTGGTACGCCAACGAGTTTATCAACCGCTGAGGCGCGTTTTCCGCTAGAGTGCGCGTTTTTGTGGGGCGGCCCATGAACAACGCGCTTCTCTATCTCACCACGGTGGTGATCTGGGGGTCGACCTGGATCGCCATCAAGTTTCAGCTCGGCGCCGTGTCGCCGATGGTCTCGATTGCCCATCGCTCCTTTCTGGCCGCCTCGCTGATCTTCATTTTCCTGTTGCTGAGCCGGCGCTTGAGCCCGCTGTCCCCGGCCAACCACGTCTGGGTGGCGCTGCAGGGCCTGTGCCTGTTCAGTGGCAATTACCTGTTCATCTACCCGGCGACCGAGCACCTGGCCAGCGGCCTGGTGGCGGTGGTCTTCTCCACCATGGTGGTGCTCAACATGCTCAATGGCGCCCTGTTTCTCGGGCTGCCCCTGAATCGCCTGGTCGCCCTGGGGGCACTGGTTGGGCTGTTGGGCATGGTCGGTGTCTTCCTGCCCGAGCTGTCGCGCTTCCACCTCTCGGACGCCAGCTTTCGTGCCCTGCTGCTGTGTTTCGCTGGCACCTTCTGTGCCTCCCTGGGCAATATCTTCGCCGCGCGCAATAGCCGCCACGGTTTGCCCGTGCTGGTCTGCAATGCCTGGGGCATGCTCTACGGCGCACTGGCCCTGTATGCGGCGGCGCTGCTCAGCGGCACGCCGATCACCGTCGACTGGCGGGCGGACTACCTGATTTCCCTGGCTTACCTGGCAGTATTCGGTTCGGTGGTGGCCTTCTGGGCCTATGTCACCCTGATCGGCAATATCGGGCCCGACCGGGCGGCCTACTCCTCGCTGCTGTTTCCGGTGGTGGCCCTGCTGATCTCGACCCTGGTCGAGGGCTACCAGTGGACACTGCTGGGGTTGGGCGGGTTTGTGCTGGTGTTATTGGGTAACTGGCTGGTGATGCGCCAGCGACCCGCGTAACCTTGTCGCATCAAAGCCGGGAGCCAGCAACATGGCAGGATTTCACCTCAGCAAACCCTACACCATGCCCAGGGAGGAACTGCGCGCCGCCGCCGAGCGCCTGGCCAGCCGCCTGGAACAGCAGCACGGGATCAAGGCGCAATGGCAGGGGGACCGGGTGCGGATGCACGGACACGGTGTCGAGGGGGAGCTGAGCTTCGACGGCGGCGTGGTGGATGTTTCGGTGAAACTGGGGCTACTGGCTTCGGCTTTCCAGCGGCCCTTGAAGGCCGAGGTACAGCGCTATCTCGACGAAATGATCAGCTGACCCGGACGACGCCCGCCAACGGATCGGGTCCCTCGACCAGGCGGGCAAACTCCTCCGCCAAGCGCTCACTCTCGGCGATGCAGCGCCGCCAGTAGTGCCGTCTGTCCGCGTTGGACAGGCGCTGGAAGTCGCTGCGGTCGGGGATCTTGCCCCCCGGCAGCCGGGCCACGAACTCCGCCGAAGGACAGAGCAGCACCAGGTGGTCGAGCTGCTCCGCGCGCAGGCGACGCCAGGGGAGCAGTTTGTCGAACCAGCCTGGCGTCAGGTCCGGGCGGAAGTGCGGATAGAGGATCAGGCCGTCGCCGCGGTAGTGCCCGGGTTCGAAATGGTAGTCGATGATTCCGCCGTCCCAGTACTGGCCCGGGGGTGCCCCCGGAATGTCGCGCTCGCCCGTTAGCACAAAGGGAATCGCGCCACTGGCGTGCAGGGCGGGGGCCACGGTCTCATCGCGCAGTGGGGTGAACTGGGTGGCAAAGCCCGGCAGCGGCAGGCTTTCATCGGGGTTCTCGCCACTGTGGAAAACCACGCGCTGGAAGCCGCGGTGGAGCAGTCGGCGGTGCAGGCTGTTACCGATGGCCGCGGCGGCCATGGCGCCGCCGAGCAGCGGGCCCGCCGGGCTGGCCGCCGGCCCCCGGCCGCGGGCGGTCACGATGTGGCTGCGGATCCGCGGGTGCCCGACGATCGCCTCCGCGCCGCGATCCCCCAGTAGCGCCCGCAGAATGCGCGCGCTCACGGCACTCACCTCCGCCGGGCTGGGGCGCCGGGTGTAATCCTGATCGAGATAGTCGTCCTCGAAGCGCTGCAGGGCGGCGACCGGGTCGTCCTGGGCCAGGCAGGCGTGACGCCAGGCGCCGATGGATGAGCCAAAGGCCGAGAGCGGCCGTCGGCCCCGGGCGAGGAATTCACCGAAGAGATAGCGGTCCAGTTGCCCGAGCACCAGCCATTTGGGGCCCCCCGAGGCGCCCAGCAGCAGCGGGAAGAGGTCGGGGTCCCAGCCGCGCTCCGCCAGCCGCTCGGCGGCGCGGCGACCCGCCAGTACCTGCAGTGCGCGATTCACCGCCATCCCGGCAACCCTGACTCAATGACCACGGCGAACCGCGCCGGGACTGCGCCCGGTCCATTTGCGGTAGGCGCGGCGGAAGTTGGAGGCGTCATTGAAGCCCACCAGCCAGGCAATGGTGTTCAGGGGCAGGCGACTGTTCTGCAAGTGGCGGGTGGCGTGCTCCGCCCGCACCTGGTCGAGCAGGACCTGGTAGGCGGCGCCTTCGTCGGCCAGGCGCCGTCGGTAGGTGCGCGGGCTGAGGTTGAGCATCTGCGCCACCTGGGGCATCTGTGGATATTGGCCCTCCAGCTTGCGCAGCAGGCGCAGGGTCTGTTCGGACACGGATTCCTCGTCCTCCAGGTCGGCCAGCAGGCGGGCGCATTCGGCCTCGTAGAGGCTGCGCAGGGCGGGATTGGACAGCGGCAGAGGGCTGTCCAGCAGGGCGGCGTCGAAGGACAGCCGTCCCAGTACGGCGTCGAAATGCACGTCCGGGCCGAACACGTCATGGTAGCGCGCGGCGTGGGGCGGCGCGGGGTAGGGCAGTTCCACCCGCAGGTCGAGGTCTTCGCGGCCGAGGAGGCCGCGCAGGGTGTTGGCGATTGCCGCGTACATCACTTCGCAGGCGAACTCCACCGGGTTTTCCCGCGGCGGGCTCAGTGTGGTCAGGGTGCATCGACCGCCGTCGATATCCAGCTCCAGGTGCAGTGTCGGCGAGGTGAGCAGGTGATAGTAGCGCAGGAACAGTTCCAGGACCTGGCGCAGGTCGCGGCAGGTCATGAAGGCCTGGCCCAGCACGGCGTGGGCGCTCAGGTTCAGGCGCAGCCCGAGCTCCAGGCCGAGACCCTCGTCGCCGGTTAAGGCGAAGGCGTTGCTGACCACCCGGCTGAAGTCCTCTTCGCTGATGCGGGCGCCGACCCCCGCCAGTTGACCGTGCTCCAGGGAAGTGCCCGCCAGCAGTGCCCGGCGCTGATAGCCGCGACTCTCCACCAGGTCGAGGAGGATCAGCAGGTACTGCGCGGGTGTACTGGCTCTGGGCATGCCTGGCATTTGGCCACAAATGACCACATTTTGGCAAGGCTTTACCTGTTGCTGGTATCGGCGATGTTCCATAGTGACTGTTCAGAAAATACACAGCGCCCAAGGAGCACTGTCATGAAAGTCGAGTGGACCGAGACCCCCCGCAAGATCCAGCACTTCGCCGGTGCCGACTTCCCGCGCGACAACCCCGATCTGGAGGACCTGCTGACCAGCGAGCAGGTGGACCACATCGCGGAAATCTTCCAGACCCCGCTCACCGGCTCCTACAACTGGGATTACCAGGTGCAGGACGACCGCATCAAGAAGCTCTACGACCTCGGCAAGCAGCTGAACTGGGATCCGGAGATCGACATCGACTGGGACCGCCCCTGGCCGGAGGAGGAGCGGATGCCGGAGATGATGAACCTGCATACCTACCAGCCCTACCTGGACATGGACGAGCCTACGCGCAAGAAGTTCTGGCTGCACATGAATGCCTGGAGCCTGTCCCAGTTCCTGCACGGTGAGCAGGGCGCCCTGCTGGTGGCCTCGCAGCTGTGTTCCTGTGCCCCGACCCTGAACGCCAAGCTCTACGCCGGCTCCCAGACCTTTGACGAGGCGCGCCACGTCGAGGTGTTCAACAAGTACCTGCAGAAGCGCCTGGGGGTGATGTACCCGATCAATACCCACCTGAAGGCGATCATCGACAAGATCCTCACCGATCCGCGCTGGGACATGAAATTCATCGGCATGCAGATCGTGATCGAGGGCCTGGCCCTGTCCGCCTTCAACACCACCCGCGAGACCACCCCCGACCCGGTGCTCAAGGACGTGGTTTACCTGGTTACCCGGGACGAGGCGCGGCACGTGACCTTCGGGGTCAACTACCTGGAGGAGTTCGTCAAGACACTGTCCCAGGAGGAGCGCGAGGAGCGCGCCCAGTTTGCCTACGAGGCCTGCGTCGTCAGCCGCGAGCGCCTGGTGGCCACCGATGTCTTCCGGCACTTTGGCTGGGACGTGGAGGAGGCGCGGCAGCAGGTGCTCGAGGGCTTTGTCATGTCGACCTTCCGCAACCTGCTGTTCCAGCGCGTGATCCCCAACCTCAAGCGGATCGGCCTGCTGACCGACCGCATTCGGCCCAAGTTCGAGGAGCTGGGCATCCTCGATTTCGAAAACCTGACCACGGATGGGGATATCAACTGGGCCCAGCTGGAGCGCCCCCTGGATACCCAGGAGGCCCAGAGCTACGAACAGAGCATGCTGGCGGAGTTCCAGAAAGTGGCCGAGAAGCAGGAGGCGGAGGGCGACGAGCGCCTGGCCAGCTAGCCGCTATGGATTGCGGGTACCTCGTTGTCGAGGATACCCGCGCTGGCCGCCGGGGTCGGACTGGCCGTTTTTCAGGCACAAAAAAGCCGGCGTCAAGCCGGCTTTTTCGTTGTGTCGTGAGCGTCGCGTATCAGGCGGCCAGGGCTTTCACCTTGGCGTTCAGGCGGCTCTTGTGACGCGCGGCCTTGTTCTTGTGGATGATGCCCTTGTCGGCCATGCGGTCGATAACTGGTACCGCCTGGCTGTAAGCCTGGCGCGCCTGTTCGGCGTCGCCGCTGCCGATGGCGGCAACCACTTTCTTGATCTGGGTGCGCACCAGCGAGCGCAGGCTGGCATTGTGCTTACGGCGCTTTTCCGCCTGGCGGGCGCGTTTTCTTGCTTGCGGTGAGTTGGCCACGGTTGACGTCCTCGTGTGAGCTGAAATTTCAAGAGGCGCGATTATTCACACTTGGCCCTGGCTTGTCAACCATAAGTGCCTGCCCGGCCCCTGATCCGGGTTGCGAATCGGCTCGGGTGTCAGCCGGGCGCCGGGCAGGTATACTCCGGTTTCTTTCTTATGCATCAGGACGTGTCAGCGCAGCCGTGGTGAACACCGCATCCCGCAGTCGTCGCCGGGCCCCAGGCAATACTCAGGAGCGTATTCTGGATGCTGCCGAGGCCCTGTTTGCCCGCAAGGGCTACCAGGCCACCTCGGTCGGCGAGGTGGCGGGCGCCGTGGGCATCCGCTCTCCCAGTCTCTACAACCACTTTCGCAACAAGGAAGCCCTGTACCGGGCTGTCCTCGAGCGTTTGCTGGACCGTTTCGCCGCGCCCATGGAAGCGCTGGCCCACGGTCCGATCACCGAGGAGCGCCTGCTGGACTGGCTGGATACGATCGTGCGCATGCATCACGCCAACCCCAACCTGGCGCGCCTGCTGCAGCATGCCGCCCTGTCGGGTGGGCCGGGCACCGGTGAACTGATCGAACGCTTCTTTCGTCCGATGATGATGCGTGACCCGCGCCTGGAGCAGCCGGGCCTGCGGGCGCTGGGTGAATCCGGCCTGCAGCCCTGGGCTGTCATGGCCTTCAACAACCTGGTGATGTCCTATGTCACCATGGCCCCGATGTACCGCGATTTGCTGGGCCAGGATCCCTTTGGGGAGGAAGCCCTGGAGCGTCAGCTGGCGCTGGTCAGGACGCTCCTGCTGGCGGTCCTGCGCTTCGATGGCGCCGCGGGTGCGGGATATCCGCCGTCGCCGACGCCCTCCGGGATTGATGAGAAGAGGTAGTATGCCAATGTCTGCTGTATCCGGCCTGACACCATCAGCGGCTGGACTGACCTGGGAGGAGCGCCGCCTGGTGCTCCAGGGGACCCCCAACTTCCGCGATTTCGGCGGCTATGCCACCGGCGACGGTCGGCGCGTGCGGCGCGGCCTGCTGTTTCGCTCCGGTCAGCTGGCGCACCTTACCGAGGATGACTTGGCCGCGCTCGGGCACCTGCGCCTGGATGTGGTTTGCGATTTTCGCCGCGAGGACGAGCAGCGGCTGGCCCCCAACCGCCTGCCGGCCGGCAGCCCTCCCCGCACCGTCAGTCTGCCGATTACACCCGGCAGCAATGACGCCGTCTTCGCCAGTGGCGCGCTGGATCTCGGCGGGCGCGAGGCCATGTTTGATTTCATGGTGGCGATCAACCGGGACTTTGCCGAGAACCAGGGCGCTGCCTTTGGCGCGATGTTCCGGGAACTGCTGGAGCAGCCGGAGTCCCGCAGCCTGGTTCACTGCGCCGCGGGCAAGGATCGTACCGGCTTCGCGGCGGCGATTATCCTGCTGGCCCTGGGGGTGTCGAGGGAGGATGTCATGCAGGACTACCTGCTGACCGGGCGCTACTTCCTGCCCGCGGAGGAAATTGATCGCTTGCGTCGCAAATACGGGCTGGAGGGGGTGGCCGATGAGGCAATTCTGCCCATGCTCGAGGTTCATCCCGAATATCTGTCCCGCGCCTTCCAGTCGATCGACGACTACGGTGACTTCGACAGCTACTTGAGTGAGGTCATGGGTTTGGGTGGGGCCGAGCGGGAAGCCCTGCGGCGCCGCTACCTGGAAGCACCCGGCTGACGGCGTGCCGACAAAAAAAAACCCCGGACGGGCCGGGGTTTTTCGCTGGGCGCAGTGCCCGGGGTGTGGCGCCGGTGTTACACCGCGTCACAGGCCTCTTTGGCGGCCTTGATCTGCTTCTTTTCGCACTCGTCGTTGAGCTCAGTGCCGACACACCACTTGCGGCGGTTTTCCCAGGCGCTCATGGTGGCGCTTTTGCCGTTGGAGCACTTGACCTGGTAGACGGAGTAAGCCTGGCCGTCAGCGCTCTCCTCGTTGCTCTGGAAAACGATGCTGGTGGGCTTGGCGGCGAAGCTCGCGGCGGAAACGGCGAGCAGGGCAGATGCGGTGATCAGCTTGGCGAAAGTCATTGAAAACTCCTCGGTAGGTTCATCCTGGCCCGGTATCGACGGTCGACGGGGCGGGCCACATTCCATGGCATAAGCGTGGATGCGGGGATTATACGCGCCCGGGAGCTGTGTAGAAACGTTACAAATCGGTAAGATTCGTCGCCTGACAGGTAACAGATCTGCTCTCTGTTGCTTGCCCTCTTTCTAAGGCTCTGTTTTTAGGGGATATTTAGATATTGCAACAGCAGCATTAAGAAAGCGTAATGCCGCTGTTGCGTAACACTGCTAGCCGGATTCAGGCCATCCAGACCAGCACCAGGCCAATCAGCGCCAGCAGGATCGACTGACCGGCCTTGTCCAGCCGGAACAGGCCGTAAAGGTAGGCGAAGGGCGGCAGGATCAGGGCGCACAGGCCCCAGGCGTAGTCGTTCTTCCAGGACTGGATCAGCAGCATGACCCAGCTGGCCAGCAGGGTCGCCAGCCCGAAGGTCAGCAGAGTGGCAGAAGTGGCTTCCATGATTCCTCCAAAAAGCGCGGCGCGCGGTCGAAGCGGGCAGCAGGTTAGCAGAAGGCGGGGTGCCTGTCAGCGCCCGATTGTCCGCCCGTTGCCTGCTCGCGGGGGGAACGGAGCGGCTTGCGGCCACATCCGGCGGATGACTGGCGCGGGCTTTTTGGGTATCGTGTGCCGCTTTCCCCGGGGAGGGTTCCTGGTTGAGTGATCCGTTTGCCGATATCCGTCCTTACCACGATGCGGAAGTGCCGGCGGTGCTGCGTCGCCTGCTTTCGGACCGCGAGCTGCTGGATGCCATCGGGCGCCTGAAGCTCGGGCGCCTGGGGGCGGCCGCGCCGGCCCTGTGCCGCCTCCCCGTCAGCTGGTTCCTGCGCCACCAGCTGCGCGGCGTCAACGACGTGCACGGCATGCAGATGGTGATCAAGTCCTATGTCGAGCAGGTGATAAAGGATACTACGGCGGGTTTCAGCGTCTCCGGTCTCGATCGGCTAGACCCCTCGCGGCCCTGGCTGTTCATGAGTAATCACCGCGATATCGTCATGGACCCGGCCTTCACCAACTACGCCCTCCACTGCAACAACTTTCCCACCCTGCGCATCGCCATCGGCGACAATCTGCTGACCAAGCCCTGGGTTTCCGACCTGATGCGCTTGAACAAGAGCTTCATTGTCCGGCGCTCGGTGAGCGGCCCGCGGGAGCTGCTGGCGGCCTCGCGCCAGCTCGCGGCCTATATCCGCCACTCGCTGCAGGAAGAGGGCGCGCCGGTCTGGATTGCCCAGCGTGAAGGCCGCGCCAAGAACGGTATCGATCGCACCGAGCCGGCGGTGATCAAGATGCTGGCGATGAGCCGCGACAAGTCCCGGGAGTCCCTGTCGGAGCTGGTCGAGGCCCTGGGTATCGTGCCCGTCTCCATTTCCTACGAGCTCGATCCCTGCGACGGGCTCAAGGCGCGGGAACTCTACCTGCGGGAGTCCACGGGGCATTATGCCAAGGCCGAGCAGGAGGATGTCGCCTCCATCGCCCGCGGCATCTCCGGTCAGAAGGGCCGGGTCCACGTCGCCTTTGGCGAGCCCCTGCGCGGTGACTTCGAGTCCCCCGAGGCGGTGGCGGCGGCGGTCGACGACCAGGTGGTCGCGCTCTACTGCCTGCATCCGACCAACCTTTACGCCTGGCGCCGCCTGCAGGGTGAGTCGGCGACCTTGCCGCCGGATCTTCACCGCGAAGAGGGCAGCTGCAGCCGGGCCGCGTTTGATGCCCGTATCGAGGCGCTGCCCGAGGCACACCGGGAGCAGGCCCTGGGGATCTACGCCAACGTGGTCTCCGCCAAGCTGGCCCGCCTGCAGGCCCGGGGGTGCTGAGCGAGGAACTCAAGGCGCGGATCCGGGAGGCCTATGCGGCCATCCAGTCCGCCCGCGACCTCAGCCCCCGCTGGGGGCAACGGCAGATGATCGCCACCATCGCCAATACCCTGGCGCGCATTCCCCCGGCGGATGACCCGGACGAGGCCGGTTTGCCGCCCATCTGCGTGGTGGAAGCAGGCACCGGTACCGGCAAGACCATTGCCTATACCCTGGCCGCGATCCCTCTGGCCCAGGCGCGTGGCAAGCGCCTGGTGGTCGCGACCGCGACCGTGGCCTTGCAGGAGCAGTTCGTTCACAAGGATCTGCCGGATATCCGACGCCACAGCGGCTTGGCTTTCTCTTCAGCCCTGGCCAAGGGGCGTCGCCGCTATGTCTGTCTGTCGAAGCTGGACCGCCTGCTGATGGAGGGCAGTGCCGGCGACTTCCTGCCGCTTTACCCGGACGAACAGGCGGCCGGCACACCGGCCGACGCCTTGCCGCTGTACTCCTCCATGCTGGATGCCCTGGGCCGTGGCGAGTGGGACGGCGATCGCGACAACTGGCCGGGTGAAATGGCCGAGGAGACCTGGCTGGCGGCGACGTCCGATCACAGTCAGTGCAGCGGGCGCCGCTGCCCCAATGTCAGTCAGTGCAGCTTTTTCAAGGCCCGGGAGGATCTGCAGCAGGCGGATGTGATCGTGGCCAACCACGACCTGGTGCTGGCCGACCTGGCGCTGGGCGGTGGTGCCATCCTGCCGCCGCCGGAAGACAGTATTTATATCTTCGACGAGGGGCACCACCTCCCCGACAAGGCGCTCTCGCATTTCAGCAGCTTCTGTCGCCTGCACACCACGCAACAGTGGCTGCAGGACAGCGGCAAGCAGCTGGCCCAGGGTGCGAAGCTGTTGGCACAGCTGCCCGATGGCAAGCGCCTGCTGGAGAGCCTGCCGCCGATCCTGGAGGAGGCCCGCGCCGGCCTGCAGACTGCCGAACAGGCAGTGGCGGCGCTGTTCCCGGCTCCCGATGGTCGCGGCAGTCCCGAGGGTCAGACACTGCGCTTTCCCCACGGTCAGGTGCCGGAGTCGTTGTCGGGGCTGGCTACCGGGTTGGCGGCCCAGTTCGATCGACTGCAATCCGTGTTCTCACGGTTGTCGGACCAGCTGGAGGCGGCCCTGGATGACGCCGACAGCAAGCTCGATCGCGAGGATGCGGAATCCTGGCACCTGGCGGTGGGCGGCATGCTGGGTCGTGCGGAAGCGACGCTTGAGCTGTGGCGGGATTTCGCCGCGGACACCTCCCGCGAAGAGCCGCCGCGGGCGCGCTGGGCACGCCTGCTGGAGAGCGGTGGCCAGGCGGGCTTCGAGTTGCGCTGCAGCCCTATCCTGGCGGCAGACCTGTTGCAGGATGTGCTCTGGTCGCGCGCCGCCGGCGTGGTGGTCACTTCGGCGACGCTGACGGCCTTGTCCTCCTTCGAGCGGTTTATCCTGCATTCCGGTGTACCCCGGGAAGCCGAGTTTCAGGTCGTGACCAGCCCCTTCGACTACTCGCGGGCCACGCTGGCGGTGCCGGCCATGGATTGCGATCCCGGAGACGCCGAGGCACACACCGCCGCGCTGGTGGCTGGCCTGCCCGGCTGGCTGGATCCAACGGAGGCCAGCCTGGTGTTGTTCTCCGCCCGCCGTCAGATGCAGGCGGTTTATGAAGGGCTGGCGGATCGCCTGGGTGAGCAGATCCTGATGCAGGGGCAGGCGAGCAAGCAGGAATTGCTGCGGCGCCATCGCGAAGCCGTGGATGCCGGTAAGGGCAGTATCCTGTTTGGCCTTGCCAGCTTTGCCGAGGGGGTGGATCTGCCCGGCCACTATTGTCGCCATGTGCTTATCGCGCGCATTCCCTTCGCCGTGCCAGACAGCCCGATCGAGGCCGCCCTGGCGGAATGGGTGGAGGCTCGCGGGCGCAATGCCTTCATGGAGATCAGTGTCCCGGATGCCAGTCTGCGCCTGCTGCAGGCCTGCGGCAGGCTGCTGCGCACCGAGGCCGATAGCGGCCGCGTCACGCTGCTGGACCGGCGCCTGCTGACCCGCCGCTACGGGCGCGCCATTCTCGACTCGTTGCCGCCCTTCCGGCGGGAATTTGGCATATAATTACCGGTCATTTTGAATTCATGCATTCACTGACGGGCACGGGCGTGCCCGTTCCTGCATCAAGGGAGTTGCCATGAGCGCGAACACAGCCTCGCGAGCGAATGAGTTGCCCCGGGTGGGCGTCGTGATGGGTTCCACCTCGGACTGGGAGACACTGTCCGGCTGCGCGGAAACTCTCGAAGCCCTGGAGATACCCCACAGCGTTGAGGTGGTTTCCGCACATCGCACTCCGGACAAACTGTTTGCCTATGCCGAAGAGGCCGAGGCGCGCGGGCTGGCGGTCATCATTGCCGGCGCGGGTGGCGCTGCTCACCTGCCGGGGATGCTGGCGGCGAAAACCTGGGTGCCGGTGCTGGGCGTGCCGGTGCAGTCCCGCGCCCTCTCCGGCATGGATTCGCTGCTGTCGATTGTCCAGATGCCCGCCGGCGTACCCGTGGGCACCCTGGCCATTGGTCGGGCTGGGGCGGTGAACGCCGCGTTGATGGCGGCTGCCATGCTGGCAGTGGAGGATCCCGCCCTGCGGGAGCGGCTCAAGCAATGGCGCGCGGCCCAGACCGAGCGGGTGCTGGCCAACGCCGACCCGCGGGAGGCGACGGCGTGAACATCGGTATCCTGGGCAACGGCCAGCTGGCGCGCATGTTGGCCCTGGCGGGCCGTCCGCTGGGTGTCGGCTGTGTTTTCTATGCCGATGAAGTCAGTCCCTGCACCCGCAACCTGGGCGAGACCGTCTGCGGGCATTTCGACGACGGCGAGTCCCTGGACACCCTGGCGAAGGGCACGCAGCGTGTCACCGTGGAGAAGGAGGATCTGCCGGTGGCCAGCCTGGAAGCCCTGCAGGCGCGTGAACTGCTGGCGCCAGGGCTACAGGCCGTGGCTGCTTCCCAGGACCGCCTGGACGAGAAGACCCTGTTGCGGCGTCTGGATATTGCCACGGCGTCCTTCTGGGTGGTCGACTCCCTGGAAGATCTGCGTGCTGCCATGGCGGAGGCCGGCAATGCAGCGATTCTGAAGACCCGCCGTTCGGGCTACGATGGCCGCGGGCAATGGCGCCTGGATGCGGGCTCGGACCTCGATGCGGTGTGGCGGGAACTGGCGGGGCGGCCGGCCCTGCTGGAGGGCATGGTGCCCTTTGATTGCGAGCTGTCGATTATCGGGGTGCGCGGCGACGACGGCGAGTGCCGTTTCTGGCCGCTGTCCGAGAACACCCACCGCGACGGCATCCTGCACATCTCCTTCAGCCGCCCGGGCCACCCGCTCCAGGGCCGTGCCGAGGACATCCTGCGCCGCCTGATGGAGGCCCTGGACTATGTCGGCGTGCTTGCCCTCGAACTGTTTCTGGTGGGCGACGAGTTGCTGGCCAACGAATTTGCCCCGCGGGTCCACAACAGCGGCCACTGGACCATCGAGGGGGCGGTGACCTCCCAGTTCGAGAACCATGTGCGGGCGGTGGCAGGCTTGCCCCTGGGCGACACGGCGCCGCGCGGCTACAGTGCCATGATCAACCTGCTGGGGGAGATTCCCCCGGTGGAGGCCCTGCTGGCAGTGCCCGGTGTGCATCTGCACTGCTACGACAAGGCGCCCAAGCCCGGCCGCAAGCTGGGCCACGTGACCCTGTGCGCCGACGACCCGGCGGCCCTGCAGCAGCAGCTGCAGCCACTCTACGCGGTGCTGGGACTGGAAGAAGGCGGCGATCGGAGCTAGTTCAATGCGCACCGAAGTCGCGGAACTGCTGATCGACATCGAGGCGGAGCTGCGTCAGCTCGCCCTCTGGGAGCGGGTGCCGCCGCCGGCCAGTGCCCTGGCCTCCAGCGAACCTTTCTGCATCGATACCCTGAGCCTGCCCCAGTGGCTGCAGTTCGTGTTCCTGCCCACGCTCTATCGTTTGCTGGAGGAGGAGACAGCGCTGCCCGAGCGCTGTGCAATAACGCCCATGGCGGAGGAATACTTCCGCGGCTCGCAGCTCGCGACAAGCAACCTGCTGGCTGCCCTGCAGCGCATGGACGACCTGCTGACCGCGGAGTAAGCGGCCCCTGCCCGGGCGGGCAAGGGCCGTTGAAGTACAGGCTCGCGGGTCAGACCCGCTCAATCACCGTGGTGATACCCTGGCCGAGGCCGATGCACATGGTGGATACGCCCAGGGTCAGGTCGCGTTCCTGCATCACGTTCAGTAGCGAGCCGGTGATGCGCGTACCGGAGCAGCCGAAGGGGTGGCCCAGGGCAATCGCCCCGCCGTGCACGTTGACCTTGTCTTCCATGACATCCAGCAGCCCCAGGTCCTTGAGTACCGGCAGGGCCTGGGCGGCGAAAGCCTCGTTCAGCTCCACCATTTCGATGTCCTCGATGCTCAGGCCCAGCTTCTTCAGGGCCTTCTGCGTCGAGGGCACCGGGCCGTAGCCCATGATGGAGGGATCGACCCCCGCCACAGCCATGCCGCGCACCCGGGCGATGGGCTCCAGGCCCAGGGCCTTGGCCCGCTCCGCGGACATCACCAGCATGGCCGAGGCGCCGTCGGAGATCTGCGAGGAGGTACCGGCGGTGACGGTGCCGCCCTTGGGGTTGAAGGCCGGGGGCAGGGAGGCCAGGCCTTCCAGAGTGCTGTCACCGCGGATGGTTTCATCCTGATCCACCAGCACCAGGGCGCCGTTGGCGTCGTGGCCCTCGATGGGGATGATCTCGCGGTCGAACTTGCCCTCGTCCCGGGCCTTCGCCGCCAGCTTGTGGGAGCGCAGGCCGAACTGGTCCTGCTGCTCGCGGCCAATGCCGTGGATCAGGGCCAGGTACTCGGCGGTCATCCCCATCATGCCCGCGGCCTTGGCCACGTTCAGGCCGAGCCTGGGGTTCGGGTCCAGGGATTCCATCATCGGCAGGTGGCCGAGGTGCTCGACACCGCCCACCAGGTAGACATCGCCGAGGCCGGCCATGATATTGGCGCTGGCCGTGTGCAGGGCGGACATCGAGGACCCGCACAGGCGGTTGACGGTCTGCGCCGGAATGGTGAAGGGCAGCTGGGCCCGCAGCAGGATGTTGCGGGCAATGTTGAAGGCCTGCTCTTCCCGCTGCAGTACGCAGCCCCAGATAAAGTCGTCGATCTCGTTCACGTCCAGGCCGGGGTTGCGCTCCAGCAGGCCCTTGATCACCCCGACGGAAATGTCGTCGGCGCGCACGTTGCGGAAGCAGCCGTTCTTGGAGCGGCCCATGGCGCTGCGGGCGAAGTCGACGATGACAGCGTCTCTCGGATTCAGACTCACGTTGGTTCTCCTCTCGTTCACCCGGTTTCAGTAGTAGGTCTTGCCGCTGGAGAGCATCTCGCGCATGCCCTCGGTCAGCTCGTAGCTCTTGCCCAGCTCCGCGAACTTGTCGGAGGCCTCGGCGAGCTTGTCCATGCCGATGCTGTCGATCCAGCGGAAGATACCGCCGCGGAAGGGGGGGAAGCCGAGCCCGTAGAGCAGGGCCAGGTCCGCCTCGGCGGGGGTGCCGACGATCTCGTCCTCCAGGCAGCGGGCCATCTCGGTAGCCATGGGGAGCATCATGCGGAAGACGATGTCTTCCTCGCTGAACTCCACGCGCTCGCCGACCACCGGGGCGATCAGCTCGTAGGTCTCGTCCACCGGGGTTTTCTTCGGCTTGCCGCGCTTGTCGGGGCTGTAGTCGTAGAAGCCCTTGCCGTTTTTCTGGCCGTAGCGCTCGTTCTCGAACATCACTTCGGTGGCGGTCTTGAAGTCCAGCTTCATGCGGTCAGGGAAGCCTTCGGCCATCCCCTCGGCGGCGTGCACGGCGGTGTCGATACCCACCACGTCGAGCAGGTAGGCGGGACCCATGGGCCAGCCCCAGCGCTCCATCGCCTTGTCCACCGCCTGGAAGTCGGCGCCGTCACGCAGCAGTTTGGAGAAGCCGTCGAAGTAGGGGAACAGGGTGCGGTTGACCAGGAAGCCCGGGCAGTCCTTCACCACCACGGCCTTCTTGCCCATCTTGTTGGCGTAGGCGACGGTGCGGGCGACCGCGGTATCCGAGGTTTTCTCGCCGCGGATGACCTCGACCAGGGGCATGGCGTGCACCGGGTTGAAGAAGTGCATGCCGCAGAAGTTTTCAGGCCGCTTCAGGGCCTCCGCCAGGCGCGTGATGGAAATGGTCGAGGTGTTGGAGGCGAGGATGGTGTCCTCGGTGACCTTGCCCTCGGTCTCCGCCAGCACCGAGCGCTTGACCTTCTCGTTCTCGATCACCGCTTCCACCACCACATCGGCTTCCTCGAAACCGGTGTAGTCCAGGGTGGGGGTGATGCTGGCGAGCACTTCGGCCATTTTGCCCGGGTTCATCTGGCCGCGGTCGACGCGCTTGGCCAGCAGTTTGCCGGCCTCCGCCATGCCCAGGTCCAGGCCCTCCTGGGCAATATCCTTCATCAGCACCGGCGTCCCCTTGTAGGCGGACTGGTAGGCGATGCCACCCCCCATGATGCCCGCGCCCAGCACGGCGCCGCGACGGATCTTGCGGTCCGCCTGCTTCTCCCAGCCCTTGGCCTTCTTGCCCAGCAGCTGGTCGGAAAGGAACACGCCGACCAGGGCTGCCGCCTGGGGGCTGACCGCGAGGTCGGCAAAGCCCTCCGCTTCGATTTTCAGGGCGTCTTCCAGGCCCATGTTGCGGGCCTGTTCCATGACCTCGACCACCTTGACCGGGGCGGGGTAATTGCGGCCCGCCTGCTGCTGGACCATGGCCTTGGTGGTGAAGAAGGCCATGGTGGCCTCGGTGTCGTTCAGGGGCAGGGCACTGCTCTTGGCCTGGCGGCGGGCCTGGTAGTCCAGCTTGCCGTCAATGGCCTGCTGCAGGGTGGTCAGGGTGACCTCGCGCAGCTGCTCGGGGGCGGCGACAGCGTCGACCGCGCCCGCTTTCAGGGCAGCATCGGGGCGCTGCTCGGCGGCGGTGGCGATCCAGGTCACGGCCGTGTCCACGCCGACGATGCGCGGCAGGCGCACCGTGCCCCCCCAGCCGGGGAGGATGCCCAGCTTGGTTTCCGGCAGGCCCACTTTGGCGGCACTGCTCATGACGCGGAAATCACAGGCCAGGCAGACCTCGAAGCCGCCGCCCAGGGCGTAGCCGTTGATGGCCACGGCGCTGGGGTAGGGCAGGGCCTGCAGGCGGTTGAAGTTGATGTTGTTGGGGCCGGTAAATTCGCTGATCTTGTCTTTCCCAGCGGCAAACAGGCCAGTAAATTCGGTGATGTCGGCCCCGACGATGAAGACCGGTTTACCGCTGGTGACCAGCAGGCCCTTGAGGCCGGATTCGGCTTCCAGGGCATCCAGGGCCTCGCTGAGGCACTGCACCGTGGCAGCGTTGAACTTGTTGACGGATTCTCCCTGGAGGTCGAAGTGCAGCTCGGCGATGTCCCCGTCGAGGCGGGTCACGGTGAGCGCGTCGCTCTGGTAGATCATGTCGCGTTCCTGTGTGGGTTGTTGGAAATGTCGGCGCGCGAGGCAGCGACGTAAGGGTAAAGGGGGGCTATTGTAGCCCCCTGGTCCAGCAAGGTGAACCGGGGGCGCAGCGGGTGCGCGGATGGTGGGTATTCACTGCACTGATGCGGCGGGATCAGCGCAGCTGCTCCACCAGCTGCGCCACCACCTTGGCGAGAGCAGGGCCCTGTTCCTCCTGCAGGAAGTGTCCGGCTCCGGCAATCACCGGGTGTGACCGCCCACGGGCTCCGGGTATCCGTTGCCGGAACACCTCGGCCCAGGCCGCGGTGGAGGGGTCGCTGTCACTGAAGGCGGTAACAAAGGGCTTTTCCCAGGCCTCCAGCAGGCGCCAGGTGGCGCGGTTTTCCGCGGTGCCGGGCATGTCCGCCCGAATCGGGATCAGTGAGGGGAACTCCAGCGGACCGGCCTTGTAGCGCGGCTCCGGAAAGGGGGCGTCGTAGGCGGCGCGCACGGCATCCGGCAGCGGGCTGACGCAGACCGCCGCCACGGTGTCCCCCACCGGCAGGTCCTCCGCCGTTGCGGTCGCAGCGACCCACTGGGTGACGATATCCCCGGGCCAGTCGGGTATCCCCTTCGGGGGCGCTTCGCAGGTGGGCAGCAGGGTGTTGGCCGCCACTACTGCGGCGAAGCGCGCCGGGTCGCGGGCCAGCACCGACAGACCGATGGGGCCGCCCCAGTCCTGGCAGACCAGGGTTATCTCCCGCAGGTCCAGGCCGGTGACGAGGTCGACGATCCAGCCTACGTGGGCGGCATAACTGTAGTCCCGGCGGCGGGCCAGCTTGTCGGAGCGGCCGAAGCCGATCAGGTCCGGGGCGATGCAGCGCAGGCCCTGCCGGCTCAAGGCGTGGATCATGTGCCGGTAGAGGAAGCACCAGGTGGGCTCGCCGTGCAGCATCAACACCACCGGGCCATCGGCGGGGCCGACATCCAGATAGTGCAGGCGCAGCGGCCCGTGCTCGGGGTGCTGAACGGTGATGTAGCTGGGCGCCCAGGGGAAGTCGGGCAGCTTGTCGAAGCAGGTTTCGGGGGTGCGGAGTACTGATGGGTTCATGGGGGGGGCTTCTTATATTTGGTCAGGTCTGGCAGGCAGGGTTGAAAGGTATCATCAGTGGAACCATAATGAAACCATTATGCAGTCGCTGGAGGGCTGAGCATGGCTACCGTAACTTTCAAGAACATTCCGGACGATCTGTACGAAAAGCTGAAGCAAGCAGCCAGTGCGCACCACAGAAGCGTCAATAGTGAGTTGATACACTGCCTGGAAAAGACCTTCAAGCCCAGCCCGGTATCCGCCAGCGCGTTGGCTGAAAAGGCCCGGGAACTGCGCGGTCGAGTGGCAGCAACCAGACTTGAGGTGGATGAGATCAACGCCGCGATAGAACAGGGAAGAGCGTGATTGTCGCTGACACCAACACTATCGCCTACTTGTATCTGCCAACTGAGCAGACCGAGGATGTTGTTGCGCTGCTGCTCAAGGAGCCGCATTGGATCGCGCCGCTTTTGTGGCGCAGTGAGTTCCGAAACGTGCTGGCCCTGTATGTCAGGAAAAACATCATTGGCCTGGACACCGCAATGGCGATGCAGTCGCAAGCCGAAAGCCAGTTCGAAGACAAGGAATATACTGTCAACTCCAATGATGTGCTTGCGCTGGCCGAGAGATCCGGTTGCTCTGCCTACGACTGTGAGTTCGTGTCTCTTGCTGATTCCCTGGGCCTGAAGCTGGTAACGGGTGACAGGAAGTTGCTCAGGGAGTTTCCCGATATCGCGGTAACGGCCAGGGACCATCTGGCTTCAGGGAGCCACCAATAACCCGCAGTGCGAGGCATCCTGTGTACCGGCCTGCCTGATTTCCGCAGCGGTCTGGCGGATGACTGACAACAGTGGTTCGGGCGGTTGCGCGGCGAGGGCGGGTTCAATCACAGCGCTGGCGGCACCCGGACAGCCCTCCCGCAGCAGCAGGTCGGCGAAGTTGTTGCGCGCACTGAGGTGGTCGGGCTCCCTTTGCAGTAGCAACCGGTAGCGCGCCGCGGCCTCGGCATGCTGCCCGCTGGCCTGTAGTGCATTGGCGCTGCCGAACAGGGGTGCACTGGCATCCGGCCAGCGTTCGAGCGCGGTTTCCCAGGCCTTCACGGCAATCCCCGTCGGGAGTGAGGCTTCCTGCCTGGCCAGGACCCGGGAGAGCGCCTCCGGGTCGGTCCAGGAGGCGGGCAGCTGCCCCGGCGGCATTGCGACCATGGCCCATAGCTCTCCGCGGTTCCAGCTGGCCAGGAAGCGCCCCCAGGGCTCTTCGCGGCGCCTCTCCCGTCCCGAACGCAGGATTACCCGCCGGGTGTCGGGTTCAAAGCCAACCACCACGGCGTAATGCCACACGGGCAGGGCGGCAACGCCGAGATTCTGCAGCACCAACACCGGGTTGCCGGCGGCAAGCTCGGCGAACAGGGCCTCGCTGCCACCCTCCAGCTGCCAGGGAATGCGCTTTGCGCGACGGGACGCCGCAAGCAGTTCCGGCTGCAGGCTGCCCTCCCGGCCGGGCAGGTACACCTGGGGCACCAGTGCGTCGGCATCGGTGTCGACACCTGTGTGCACCAGGACCGTGGCCAGCGCGGCGGGGCCACACTGGTAGTCGGCCTGGGGGAAGAAGGGAACGCTGTCCAGCTCGACAGCGCGCGCGTTCCCGGGTGGCTGAGGAAGCACCGCGCAGCCCTGGAGCCACGCGGTGAGCAACAGCAGTAGCGGTAACCTAAAGCTTGTTGAAGATGTTGGTGACGCCAACGATTTCCAGTACCAGCAGAACCACGAAGATTACCCCGAGCACGCCCAGGATGCCGCCCGCGGGCATTTGATCCATGCGTTCGGCGAGCATTTGCTGTTCCTCGATGGTGAGGGCGTCGATGCGTGCCTGGGCATCAGCCGGGTCGACACCCAGTGCCACCAGCTTGGCCTGCACCGCGTCGGAGGCCATTGCCTGCTGCAGCTGGTCGCTTGCCTCGTGGGTCGCGGCGGTGCCGAAGTGCTCGGCGGAACTGATCACCGCGGCCTGGGCGGTGCCGACGGTGCCGGCCACCACGAGGGCCAGGGCCTGCAGCAGAATGAACAGACGTTTTTTCAGCATGTTGTCACCTCTCCCTGGATTGCATTGCTTCAAGTATAGGCTCGGGGCCAGCAGGTATGAAGCCAAAACACGTGATTTCGCCGGCTTCTCAATCCCAGTTCAACGCCCCACCGGTCTGGTACTCGATCACCCGTGTCTCGAAGAAGTTCTTCTCCTTGCGCAGGTCCATGATTTCACTCATCCAGGGGAAGGGATTCTGGGCACCGGGGAACTGCTCGGGCAGGCCCAGCTGGACCAGGCGGCGGTTGGCGATGAAGTGCAGGTATTCCTCCATCATGCCGGCATTCATGCCCAGTACACCCCGGGGCATGGTATCCCGGGCGTATTCGATCTCCAGCTGGGTGCCCTCCAGGATCATCTGGATTACCTCCTGCTGGAAGGTCTCGGTCCACAGGTGCGGGTTCTCCAGCTTGATCTGGTTGATCATGTCGATGCCGAAGTTCAGGTGCATCGACTCGTCGCGCAGGATGTACTGGAACTGCTCCGCCACCCCGGTCATCTTGTTGCGACGGCCCATGGAGAGGATCTGGGTGAAACCGCAGTAGAAGAAGATGCCCTCGGTCACCGCGTAGAAACCGATCAGGTTGCGCAGCAGGGTCTGGTCGGTTTCCGGGGTGCCGGTATGGAAGGTCGGATCCGAGAGGTGGTGGGTGTGACTGAGACTCCAGGCGGCCTTGCGCGCCACCGAGGGCACTTCCCGGTACATGTTGAACACTGCGCCTTCATCCATGCCCAGTGACTCGATGCAGTACTGGTAGGCGTGGGTGTGGATGGCCTCCTCAAAGGCCTGGCGCAAGAGGTACTGGCGGCACTCCGGGTTGGTGATCAGGCGATAGATCGCCAGCACCAGGTTGTTGGCCACCAGGGAGTCGGCAGTGGAGAAGTAGCCCAGGCTGCGCATGACGATGCGCCGCTCGTCCTCACTCAGCCCGTCGGGGCTCTTCCAGGTGGCGACGTCGGCGGTCATGTTGATTTCCTGGGGCATCCAGTGGTTGGCGCAGCCGTCCAGGTATTTTTGCCAGGCCCAGTCGTACTTGAAGGGCACCAGCTGGTTGAGGTCGG
>NZNC01000017.1 GCA_002692965.1 Haliea sp.
AAGATAAGTCCTGCGTGGGGCATCGGTGTTCTCCATTAAATTGATCGTCGCAAAATCAGTTTAATGAACACCGGTGTCCCCCGTTAATGATGAAGAGCCCTAAATCCACTTAATGACCAGAGCCGTTCGACCTCCAGCGCCAGAAGGTCTAACATACGTTCTGCGTGGGCCCTCGATGGTCTCCATTAAAGAGACCGTCGCAACATCAGTTCAGTGAACACCGGTGTCCCCCGTTTATGATGAAGAGCCTAAAGCCCATGCACCTGCCACGGCGGCTGTTGTCACACACGCTGTGCCCTGAACTGGAGCACCACTTCCATGACGACCCGGACACTACTGTTTTTCGCGCTGCTGCTGCTTGCCGGCTGTCGCGTGGAAGTTGCCGTGGACGGCAGCCAGGGCTGTATCCGGCTGGACGGGACATTAAATTGCGAAGATTTCGTCGTGAACTTTGCCGCCGGCGATGTCTACACCGTCACCGCGGTACCTGAAGCCGGCTATACATTCAGTCACTGGCGCAAGGACCATCGCTATCTGTTCGGGGAAAACCCGGACGTCAGTCTGCGTCTGGATACTTCAGACCTTGAAGCGCCCCTGCCGGATGAAACCTTTTACCTGGAGCCGGTTTTCATCCCCGAGTGCCGCGCAGATCGCCTGGCGGACGCGGAAGATGAATACCGCTGGGTCAACTGCCGCGGGCAACGCCAGCGGGCCAATTACAGTTTTGCCGACGTGCTCGATGTTCCCGTGACACACAAAGTATCGGTGCTGTTCTATGTGGACATCAACCGCCCCGAGCTACTGGAAATGAGCGCCGAGCAATTCGTCAACGAACAGGTCGAACTGCAGAATGGCGCGCTCAGTCGTTCCGGTGCGAAACTGCGTTACGAAGTGGCCGGGGTAATACCCGTGGATCTCCCGTCCACCGGTCAGACGCGCACCAGGGGCGTGGTGGAGGATATGCGAGACGCGGTGGCACCGTTCGAGAACATCACCAACGACAGGAATCGTCACCAGGCGGACCTGGTGCATACACTGCTCAACTACGAGTTCGATGGCGCATCCTGCGGCTACTCCTATTCCGGGATCATCACTTGGGACGATCGTTTCGCCGTGGGGACCACTGCATGTTTCCGGACCGAGGGAGAAAAATTCGCGCATATCCTTGCCCACGAGCTGGGACACAGCCTGGGCCTGGCCCACGACCGCCCCAATCGCACCAATACACCCACTTTTACCTTCGGCTATGGCTGGTCCTCACCGGGCGACCCGGAACAACTTGGCACGGTAATGTCCTACGCCAGTGATATCCTCTACTTTTCCACCCCTGAGCGACGCATGATCGACGGTCTCAGCGGCAGGGAGTACATCGTGGGCGACCTCGATACAGATGCCGTCACCGCGATGAACCTGGTGCGACTCGATTATGCCCGCCTGCGTCCACGCCCCATGGATACGCCCGAAGCCGCACATTTTCGACCGGGCCAGCCAGATGCGCCGGAAGACTGTCCCACCGGGCCAACCCGCTAGTTGCCTGCCACTTGATCCGCGGACTGGCCGGGGAGTCGGCGGTTGCCCGCTCGTGAAGGCTTTTGAAGCAGCGCGTTTCCTGAGTTAGCCTGTAGACAGGCCTTTTCTGCCTGGCAGGAGAACCCGGATGAGCGCCACGATCATCGCATTCCTGGGCTGCCTGGGAGGGTTCGTGCTAGTGGGCATGCTGTCCCACCGCTACTCCCGGGGCACTTCCAGCGATTACCTCGTCGCCAGCAGTTCAGTAAAGCCCTGGCTTGCAGGCCTTTCCGCAACTACCGGCGGCTCGCCGGCCTGGTATGCCTGATCTTTCTGGGTGCGTACGCGGCCGCACAATTGAACGCGGGCAGCAAGGCCCTGCACGTGCTATTCGACTGGCCCATCTGGCTGGGTGCCGTGATCGGCGCCGGCATCGTCGTTGCCTACTGCTTCGCGGGCGGCATTCGCGCCGCCATCTGGACCGATGCCGCCCAGGCCTTTGTCATGTGTGGTGCCATGTTCCTGATGCTGGGGGTCGCCATTGAGCATCTGGGAGGGCCCGCGGCAGCCTGGCGGCAGCTCAACGCGGTATCACCGGGCTACATGAGCGCGGTGAAGGGCCTGGCGAGCCCCTGGGGACCCATGCTGTTCATCGTGGGCTGGTTATTTGCCGGTTTCAGCGTTATCGGACAACCGCACATCATGATTCGCTTCATGAGGAGGAACGCACCGATATTCACCAATCCCGTTAATGATGAAGAGCCAAAAGCGGCGCTCAGAAAGCCCCTAGCACGGCCTTCAGCAATGCAATACCCGCGTACAGGATGATCGCGATCAAGCCCAACAGCGCGAGCACCACCGCAAGCACCATGAGCTTCGACCTACAGCTCTCGCCGCCCGGATTGTCCAAATAGCGATCCAGTAGCGCCACGTTGCGCTGATTGGCGTGCCAGACACAGTCAAAAATATCCCCCACCACCGGGACCAGCCCCACCACCGCATCAATGGTGACATTGCCGAGCATGCGTAATACCAGGCTCAGGGGTGCGCCGAGCCGGACTCCCTCGATAATGATATAGCCCGACAGGGCGAGCCCGGCAAGGTCGCCCAGACCCGGAATCAGGCCCAGCAGGCCGTCCAGCCCGATGCCGAAGCGCCGAGAGCCCGGCAGTTCTATCGCATTGTCCAGCAGCTTGGCGAGACGCTGCAGCCGCTGGCGACGGGCCGGTACCGACACGCCTCAGCGCCGTGCGATAATCCAGACAGCGTGGACAATCCCCGGGATGTAGCCACACAGGGTCAGGAGAATATTCAGCCAGAAATGACCACCGATACCGACCTGAAGAAACACCCCCAGCGGCGGCAACAGGATCGACAACAAGACACGTATCAAGTCCATTTCTTAACCCTCTGCAGTTTGCGACCGATTCATTTAACAGACTGGGCCATCCGGCGCTTCCGGTCAAAGCCTATTTTGTCAATTCCGCGACAGCACGGGCACACGTCGGATACCGGCGAGGGGGCTCTCGCCCGCGGTTGATTCAGGCTGTGAGATTTCGCTGCTACACTTTGCCGAATCCCTTTTCAGGAGCTATCGACCTCGTGCCAATACCGGCAAGATTCCGCCGCGCCCGCCTGGTGCGCTGCCTGGCAGTCGGCGCCACCCTGGCGTCTGTCGCCATTAACGCCGCGGAAGAAAAGCGCAATTACCGCTACAGCGACGCCCACCTGCACAGTGTCGATTTCTTCCAGCAGGGTGAAGACCTGTCGCAATTGCTGAGCGCGATGGACGCGGCAGGCGTGGACCACGCCATGATCAGCGGCATGTCGCTGATGAAAAAATGGCAGGAGGACGAACCCAAACGACCCGACACCTACGCCGGTGATGACGCCGCGGTGTACTGGTTCAGCGCCACCGACGCTTATCTCGCAGCCGCCCTGAATGCGCTAGACCCCGCTCAACGGCAGCGCATGCACCCTTTCCTCAGCGGCTTCAATCCCACCGACAAGAATGCCGACCTGCATCTGCAGAAAATGATCACCCTGCATCCAGGGCTGTGGCGGGGTATCGGCGAGATCATTACTCGCCACGATGACCTGACTGCCCTGACTGAGGGCGAAGTGCCCCGGGCCAACAGTGAAGCCATGTTCCGCGTGTATGCCTTCGCAGAAAAACACAAGCTGCCGGTGCAGCTGCACAGCAACATCACATCCAAACGCGAGCGCAATCCTCTCTACGTGAAGGAGCTGGAAGATGCCCTGTCAGAATTCCGGGAGGTGCGTTTCATCTGGGCCCACGCCGGTACCAGCAAGACGCTGCACCGATTCCAGGGAAAAATGGACTTTCTGCTGCCGGAGGTCACTCGCCTGTTGTCAGAACATTCCAACCTGAGCATTGATCTTTCCTGGACAGTACTGGAAACCTATTTGCTGGACGCCGAGGGCAAGCCCGATCCGGATTGGCTCGCCCTGGTCGATCGCTACCCGACGCGCTTCATGATCGGCTCCGATCTTCTGGGAAGATACGCGAAGCTGAACGAGAAACTGCACAGCTTTGACGTCTTTCTCAACGCACTGCCCGCCGACACGGCGCGGAAAGTCGCGCGCGATAACTTCCTCGCACTCCTGCCCCGCGAGGGCGCCCGGCCTCTCCCCGAGTAAGCCGGACCAGCGCTCGGCGGGGGCCCCTGCGGCAGCCCAGGGCGAAAAGCCCTTTTGAAGCCCAGCGCCAGCAGGGGTAGCCTAAGGGGCATGCTTCGAGGAGGGCCACGCCATGACTGCCACGGTTGTCGCTTTTCTGTCCTGCCTGGCGGGCTTTGTCATCATTGGCATGCTGTCCCACCGGCGATTCACTGGTACTGGCCTGCTCGGCAGCGGTCACAGAGGACGCCATGGGCAAGCCACAGACGCTCTGGCGCGTGAAATCCGCGACCCTCGTCGTGGTGGCACTCGCCCTGGCCGGCCCGAAAAGTGTGTTCGACCTGGTCGTCGTGTCCTGGGGGGTACTGGGTGCCGCCTTTGGCCCGCTTCTGCTGGTCTACATCCTCGGCTACCGGCCCTCGGAGAAACTGGCCATTGCGATGTTGCTCTCGGCTCTGGCGGCGGTCTTTCTGTGGACGCGCCTGCCGCTCCTCAGTGCCTATTACGAGGGCATTTCCGGGATCATTACCGGTCTCGGCGTATTCGCCGTTGCCCACCGGCACGACAGAGCAGGCGGGCGGAGCTGACTCATGCCTCAGATCCTCTCCAGCTCGACGTCTCCCAGCCCGCCGAGGTCCTGGTTGCGGTTCATGCGGATGTGCAGGGAAACGTTGTTGCGTGAGTCCGCGTACTCGACCGCCGTCTCGGCACTGATGCGCCCCTGCTCGAAGAGTTCGATCAGTGATTGATCAAAAGTGTGCATGCCGTAGCTGTGCCCGGCCTTGACGGCATCGTGAATATCGCCAAATTCATGTCGTTCGATGAGGTCCTTGATTCTCGGCGTATTGATCAACACTTCCGTGGCGGCTGTCTTCTTGCCATCCACCGTGGGTACCAAGCGCTGACACACGATGGCGCGCAGGTTGTCGGCGATACGCAGCAGCTCCTGACTGTAGGTTTCCACCGGGAAAAAACTGATCATGCGCTCGATCGCACTAATCGCATTGTTGGAGTGCAAGGTGCTCAGGCAAAGGTGACCGGTATTGGCAAATTTGAGCGCGTATTCCATGCTCTCGGTGTCGCGCACCTCCCCCACCAGGATCACGTTGGGTGCCTCGCGCATCGCCGAGCGCATGCCGGTACTGAAGGATTCCGTATCCACGCCAATTTCCCGCTGCGCCACCACGGACTTCTTGTGGTGGTGCAGGTATTCGATAGGCTCTTCCAAAGTCAGGATATGGCCGGCGGCATTCTCGTTGCGGTGATCAATCATCGCAGCCAGTGTCGTCGACTTGCCGCTGCCGGTGGCCCCCACGATCAGTACCAGACCGTTCTTCTGCATCACCAGGTCGCGCAGAATCTGCGGCAGGTTCAGCGATTCAATCGTGGGGATTTCACTGTGGACGTGGCGGAACACCAGGGACACTTCCCCGCGCTGCCGGAAGGCGTTGGCACGGAAGCGCCCCACCTTGGCAATGCTGACACCGAAATCCACCTCACCACTCGCTTCGAACTCGGCGATCTTGCGGTCGTTGGCCAGTGACCGGAAGATGCGTTCCACATGACCGGGCTCCAGCTCATCGCCCATCCAGGCAAAACCACCGGGCCCCTTGAACAAAATGCGTGCGCCGGTGTGCAGGTACATGTCCTCGCCGCCTTTCTTCACCATGACCGCGAGATAGGGGCCGATTTCCAGATCCTTGACTGACATGCCGTTTTCCTTTCCTGTGCGGGGCCCGCTGCGAGGGTGCGAGCATAAGTCGCAGTCTAGCAAGACCGCATGGCATGTACAGTCAGCGCGCTTCGCGGCAAGGCTCGAGGCCATTCAGGTAGGACTGCAGCGTCACGACCCTGTCGGTAAACAGCCAGTCCGCACCGCGCCAGACTTCCCGCCGCAGGGCGCGCGGATTCTCCAGAAAGCCTGTACCCACCTGGCGGCCGGCATCCCTCAGCTGTTGCAGCCGGCGCCTGCCAAAGAGCAGGAAGGAGCCGGCCACGGCGCCGTGGCCCAGGGCCAGGTTGGCGCGAATGATCTCCGTCGCATTCATCCAGGCAACATCGACGAAGGCCGCACGCGGTATGTCGGCAAAGCCCTCCAGATGATCAGGTACCAGGGACAGCAAGTGATAATCCTCGCCGGGCTCAAGGTTGGCAAGCGCCCGGGACACCCTCGCGGGCACTGCGGGGCGCTCGCGCCAGGACTCCTTGATCTCGAGCATCAAGTGCACCTTGCCCGCCGCCAAGGCCAGAACCTCCTCGAGATGGGGAATCTCTGGCAGCTCGCGCCGCAAGGACGCAAAGGTGGTCTCCTCTATGACAATATCCGGGCGCCCCCAGAGCCGACCGGCATCCGCGTCGTGGTGAATCACCGCTTCGCCATCCGCGGTGAGGCGGATATCCAGCTCGACGCCCCAGACACCGAGCGCTACACAACGCTGGATGGCGGGCAGGGTGTTTTCCACTTCCCCCCCCGGCCCGTGGGCACCGCGATGCGCGACCAGCTTGACCGCGCCGCCGCCCAGCTCTGTCCCGGAGCCCGGGGCCAAAGCCCAGAGCAGGTTGGCCGCATGGTTGGTCCAAGTGGTCAATCGCGCCATCAGCCGCCTCCTATTACTGGACTTTACTCTACAAACCACCGGGCAAAACATTGCATTCCGGCGGATCGCGGCTAGGGTATACAGAGAGGATAACAAGCAGAACCCCAGGAGAAACCCGCCATCATGGACTTCAGCCTCACCAGAACCTTTTCGCTGCTGACTCGCACGGCTCCCTTCATCGGCCTGCGCCTGCTCATCTACTTCGGCATTACCCTCGCCTACGTGATCGGCACCGGTGGTGGCGCCGGCGTGGGCTACCTGGCGGGCAAGGTGGGCGACAATCCCGGGGGCTTCGCGTTCTGGGGCGCCTTCGGGGGCTTCGGCCTGGTCTCGGGCATCCTCTACTTTTTCCGGGAATACCTGCTGTACCTGGTCAAGGCGGGGCATATTGCCGTGCTGGTCCACCTGATCGACGGCAAGCCGATCCCTGGCGGGCGCAGTCAGATTGATTTTGCCACGGCAGAAGTGAAGTCGCGCTTCGCCGAGAGCTCCACGCTGTTTGCCATCGACCAGGTCATCAAGGGTGTCATCAAGACGGTCAATGGCCTGCTGCTGACCATTGGCCGCTTTCTGCCCATCCCCGGCCTCGAGCCGGTACTGCGTTTTGTAAACCGTGTTGTGGAGCTGTCACTGACGTATGTTGACGAGGCGATCCTCGCCCACAATATCCGCACGCAATCAGAGAACCCCTGGGCCTCGGGCCGCGACGCCCTGGTGCTCTACGCCCAGAACTACGGGCGCATGGTCAAGAATGCCCTGTTCCTCGCCGTTATTGTCTGGCTGGTGACATTCGTCCTCTTCCTGGTGGTACTGGGCCCGGCGGCGGCACTGGTCACCGCCTTCGCCGGCCTGGCCGGCTTCTGGACGGTGGTCGTCGCCCTGGTCTTCGCCCTGGCCCTGAAAGCGGCACTGGTGGATCCCTTTGCCATGGCCTCGCTGCTGCAGGCCTATTTCAAGGTTGTCGACGGCCAGCAACCCAACCCCGAGTGGGTCGCCAAGTTGGAGAGCGCCAGCGACAAGTTCCGCGAGATGGGCCAGAAGGCGCGGGACTGGGTTCCCCTCGGGCGTGGGGACAGGAAGCCTGCGGACCCCGGGGCGACCGAGAGCGCCCCTGCGACTTCCAGCACGAGCGACACGGAGCGCCCGGCGGGCACCTCGGGCAGCGACCCGGTCTAGTCGAGATCGCTGGCGCTGTGTCGCTCGGGGGCGCGCTTATCCTCGTCCCCCCAGATGCGATTGACCCGCCTGCCGCGCTGCACCGCCGGGCGCTCGGCAATCATCCGCGTCCAGCGGTCGAGGTGCCGATAGGAAGCGACATCGAGGAATTCCCCCGCCTCGTACAGGTTGTCGAGAATCAGCCCGCCGTACCAGGGCCAGACCGCCATGTCCGCAACGGTATAGGTGTCGCCGCAGAGGAACTCGCGCTCCGCCAGCGTCTTGTCCAGCAGGTCCAGCTGGCGCTTCACTTCCATCGTGTAGCGGTTGATCGGGTACTCCAGCTTCTCTGGCGCGTAGGCATAGAAGTGCCCGAAGCCTCCGCCCAGGAAAGGCGTGGCCCCCATCTGCCAGAACAGCCAGGACAGGCACTCCGCCCGGGGGCCTGCCTCGGTGGGAAGGAAGGCTCCGTACTTCTCCGCCAAATGCACCAGGATGGCGCCGGACTCGAAGACCCGCGCCGCCGGCTCCAGACTGCGATCGAGCAGGGCTGGAATCTTGGAGTTGGGGTTCACGGCGACAAAACCGCTGGAAAACTGCTCCCCCTCGAGGATATTGACCGGCCAGGCGTCGTATTCGGCATCGTGACCCGCCGCTAGCAATTCTTCCAGCAGGATGGTGACCTTGACCCCGTTGGGGGTGGCCAGGGAGTACAGCTGCAGGGGGTGCTCGCCCACCGGCAACTCCTGCTCGTAGCGGGCGCCTGAGACGGGGCGATTGATACTGGCAAAACGGCCACCGGTTTCGGTGTCAGGGCTCCACACCCGCGGCGGCGTGTATGTCTGCGCGTCGGAATCGTTCTGCTGAGTCATGCGACCTTCACCTGTTGTGGAGAATCAGGCTGCCAAGGCTAGCACAGGCGGCACAAAGTCGCTTCTCAAGAGGGCTGTGAATTCAGTACACTGCCGCGCCAGTCCCGGCGCGACAATTCAGGAGACAAGCGGGTGAGTGATTCCAGACAGGGGCAGCGCATTGTCTGCAAGTTCGGCGGTTCCAGCCTGGCCAGTGCGCAGCAGTTGCGCAAGGTCCGGGCGATCATCGAGGCGAATGATCAGCGGCGCATTATCGTGCCCTCGGCCCCCGGCAAGCGGGATGGCAGGGACACCAAGATCACCGACCTACTCTACCTCTGTCAGCACGCCGCCAGTGTAGACGCGGACTTCAGCGAGCCCTTCCGCCAGATTGTCGAGCGTTTCACCGGCATCGAAACCGAGCTGGGCATCACCCCTTTTATCGCGGAACATCTCGAGCGCTTTCGCGCGGACCTGGCTGATGGCGTCAGCCCGGACTATGCAGCATCCCGGGGCGAACACTTCAACGGGCTGCTGCTGGCCGCCTGGCTGGATGCAGACTTCATCGACCCGGCCGAATGCATCGTGATAGGCAGCAATGGTGTGGTGGACCCGCACACCTGGAACCTGCTGGGCGAGCGTCTGGCCGCAGAAGATCGCCGCTTCGTGGTACCCGGTTTCTATGGCCGCGACGCCGCGGGCCATGTGCGCACCTTCTCCCGCGGGGGCTCCGATGTCACCGGCGCAATAGCAGCCCGGGCGGCCGGTGCCGCCCTCTATGAGAACTGGACCGATGTCTCAGGCCTGCTGATGGCGGACCCGCGCATCGTCGAGCATCCACGGCCGATGGAAGAAGTGACCTACGCGGAAATCCGCGAGCTGGCCTACATGGGGGCAAGTGTCCTGCACGACGAGGCCATGGCACCGGTTCGCGAGGTGGGCATTCCCGTCAACATCCGCAACACCAATGCCCCCGATCACCCCGGCACCCGGATCGTTGCGCGGCTTTCCGACGCGGTGATTCACAACACCCAGATCGCCGGTGTTGCCGGCAAGACGGGTTTTTCCATGATCACCGTAGGCAAGAACCTGATGAACCGGGAGGTCGGCTTTGTCTACCGGCTGCTGGGGGTGCTGGAGCACAACGGCATTCCCTTCGAGCACTGCCCCTCCAGCATCGACAGTGTCAGTGTCATCGTCGAGTCCCGCTGGCTCGAAGACCGTGTGGAGGAGATCCTCGGCGAGATCCGCCGGACACTGGAGCCCGACGACCTGGATTTCGTGCCCGACATTGCCCTGATTGCCATCGTCGGCGAGGACATGGCTCGCACGCCCGGCATCGCGGCCAAGGTCTTCGGCGCCCTGGCCAACGACGGTATCAATATCCGCCTGATCAACCAGGGTGCGTCCGAGCTCAACATCATTGTCGGCGTGGCCCCCGAGGATTACCCGGGCGCCGTGCGCGCCATCTACGCCGCCCTCGTGCATTGAAGCGATTGGGCCAGCACAGCTGGGGCCCTGACGCCGACTCGGCGGCCCGCTCCTGCGGGGCGCCGCCAGCCAGGCCCGAAGCAAGGTCTATACTGCGGGGAGCACACCGCAGGAGACGAGCATGCCCAGGCAGTCCAATAGCAGCCCCCGCAAGCATCTGGTCATCTGTGCCGACGGCACTTGGAACCGGCCGGAAGAAGACCTGGCCAGCGACAGCCCTACCAATGTGCTGCGCCTGGCGCGAGCGGTTCGCCCTCGCCACCGCGACGGCACGGCGCAGCAGATATTCTACGACTGGGGCATCGGCGCGGGGCACGACCGCCTGATTGGCGGTATCACTGGCCGCGGCATCCACAAGAACATCCTCGACGCCTACCGATACCTGGTGCAGAACTACAGCCCGGGTGACCGTATCTTTCTGTTCGGCTTCTCCCGCGGCGCCTACACCGTGCGCTGCCTGTGTGGCCTGCTCAACAACTGCGGCCTGGTCAAACGTCCCGACGCTCCGCTGATACAGCAGGCTTTTGACATCTACAAACGCCCGGGCAAGGCCTGGGCACCCCATGGCGAAGGCGCCAGGGCCTTCCGCCGTGATCACAGCCACAGCGCCAGTCAGGCGGTCCACTTCGTCGGCGCCTGGGACACGGTGGGGGCCCTGGGCATTCCCTTCTCCCTGATGGGACTGTTCGACAAGAAGGACGAGTTCTACGACACCAAGCTGGGCAGCAATGTGCGCATCGCCCGGCATGCCCTCGCCATCGACGAGCGTCGTCTGGATTTCGAGCCCACCCTGTGGCTGCCCCGGGACGGGCTGGACCTGCAGCAGGTGTGGTTTGCCGGCTCCCACAGCGACATCGGCGGCAGCTACCCGCCGGACTCAGGCGGGCAGCTGGCCTCGGACTACCCGCTGCAGTGGATGATGGACGAGGCGCAAGCGGCCGGTCTGGCGCTGGAAGTCCACCTGAAACAGTCCCTCAAGCCCCACCCGACAGCGTCCCTGCATAACTCCCGCCGGCATGTCTTTCGCTTGAAAGGGCCCCGGGTACGGGAACTGCAGAAACCCGGTTTTCCGAGCACCCTGCACCCCTCGGTCCTGGAACGCTGTCGCGCCGACCCCGATTATCGACCGCGCAATCCCGGATTCGCCGAGATGGCAAAAGCCTGAGCGTCATCGCCCGGCGGTACAAACCCCTGTTCCGCGTCCGGTCGAAATCCCCGGGGGCAGCGGTATCATGGGCATCGACCCACAATAACAGCAGGATGCCGCCATGCGAGGATGCCCCTTCCAGAACGACCTTCTCGACCTGGGCAATTTTGAACAGGGCACGCCCCGGGACGCCATCGCGGCGCTGCGGGCGGAGCAGCGGGTGGCCCACCAGCAATCACCCTCCGGTGACAGCTACTGGCTGGTTTTGCAGAAGGCGGACATCGACCAGGTACTGCGCGACCCGACCACCTTCTCCAGTCGCAACGGTCCCCTGCTGGAAGACATACCGGAGCCGCTGCTGAGCAACCTGCGCCAGGCCATGACCTTCATGGACCCGCCCGCCCACCGGGCCAAGCGCGCCCTGGTCGACCACGCTTTCCGTCCCGACGTGCTGGAGGCACGGCGCGACATGATGCAGCGCAAGGTGACGGAGATCGTCGACACCATCGCCGGGCGGGGCCAGTGCGAGTTTGTCAGCGAGGTGGCCATGCCGCTGCCGGTGCATGTCATCTTCACTCTACTGGGCTTCCCCGACAGCGAACAGAAGCACCTGGTCGACCTGGTCAACAGCATGACCCTGGCCAATGACCCCGACTATGCGGGCAGCCGGGAGGAGGGCTTCGCCGCCTCCGCCGGGCTGATCGAGTGGGCGGCGGCCTGGGCCGCCCGGCGCCGCGGCGAGGCGCCACGTGACGACATGACGCAGCAGCTGCTGGAGGCTGAGATTGATGGCGAGCGTCTCTCCGACGAGGCCTTCGGCGCCGTGGTGCAGGGCGTCATGGTGGGCGGTACCGAGACCACGCGCAACACCCTCTCCTGGCTGTTCCATGAACTGATTCGCCACCCAGAGCAAATGGCGCTGTTGCAGGCCGAGCCGCAGCGAATCCCGGCCGCGGTCGAGGAAATCCTGCGCTACCGCAATACCGTGGTCTACACCCGGCGCACGGCCACCCGCGACGTGGAACTGGCGGGACAGACCCTGCGCGAGGGGGACAAGGTGGTCTGCCTGCTGTCCTCGGTGGCGCGGGATCCGGCCCTGTTCGAGGACCCGGACCGTTTCGACATCACCCGGGACCCGCTGGCCACCCGCCGCAAGCTGCGCAGCTTCGGCTTTGGCCCCCATGTCTGCCTGGGCCAGCACCAGGCCCGGCTCAACCTGGAAATGATGACGCGGGAGCTGCTGGCCCGGCTGACCGACTTCCGCCAGCTGGCGCCTCCCACCCACTTCCGCTCCAACTTCATGGACGGATTCAAACACATGCCGGTCGCCTTCAGCGAGCGGTGACAAGCACCGATTTTGGAGAGTGTTCCATGAGTGAAATGAATCGACGCGACGTACTCAAGAGTGGTCTCGCCCTCGCTGTTGCCGGCGCCTCGGGCCAGCTTGCCAGCGCAGCCAAGGGGCTGAGCTTCGAGGATTACCGTCGCCTCGACGGGCTGGCCCTTGCGACACACGTCCGCCGCGGGGATTTCACCGCGCTGGAGGTCCTGGAAACTGCCATTGCCCGCGCCGAGGCGGTCAACCCCAAGATCAACTGCCTGGTCGAGAAACTGTACGATCGCGCCCGCGCCAGCGTCCGGGCGGGGCTGCCCGAGGGGCCCTTTACCGGTGTCCCCTTCCTGCTCAAGGACCTCGGCATGATGCTGGAAGGTACCGTGACCACCGAAGGGTCGCGCTTCTTCCGCGATGCCGTCGCCAATCACACCAGCACCGTGGTCGAGCGCTACCAGCAGGCGGGCCTGGTCATCTTCGGCAAGAGTGCCAGTCCCGAGTTCGGCGGCACCGGTACAACCGAGTCGATCCTGTTCGGCGATACCCGCAACCCCTGGGACCTGGAACACTCCGCGGGCGGCTCTTCCGGCGGATCCGCGGCAGCCGTGGCGGCAGGTATCCTGCCGATTGCCAATGCCACCGACGGCGGCGGCTCGATTCGTATCCCGGCCTCCGCCTGCGGCCTGTTCGGCATGAAGCCCAGCCGCGGCCGCGTGCCCCATGGCCCGGTAGCGCTCTCCTCGGTAATGTCGGTCACCCACGCCGTCTCCCGCAGCGTCCGCGACAGCGCGGCACTGCTGGATGCCACCCACGGCGCCGAGCCGGGACAAACCCTGATCGCGCCGGGGCCAGCACAAAGTTTCCTTGAAGCCAGCCGGCAGGCACCGCGACCCCTGCGCATCGGCCTGGTGACCACTCCCATCACCCAGACGCCGGTGCATCCCGAGTGCCTGGCGGCGACCCGCAAGGCGGCAAAGCTGTGTGAGGATCTAGGCCACAGCATTGAGGAAATCCAGCTGCCCGTCGACCCACGGGAATATTTTGGTGCCTTCGGGCCGGTGATCGCCGCCTCCACCGTACACCGCATCCAGAGCCGGGAGCGGGAGCTGGGCCGAAAAGTCACCGAGAATGACCTGGAGCCGCTGATCTGGGAGCGCTACCAGGCGGACAAAGACAACAGCGCCGCCCTCTACTACCGGGCACAGCGCACGCTGGAGCAGATCACCCGGGAAATCGCCCTGCTGCAACAGCGCTTCGACGTTCTGCTCTCCCCCACCCTGACCAAACCGCCGGTGGAGATCGGCAAGCTGAGCCTGAACCAGGACAAGGCCGCCTACGAGCGCGAAGCGATCAGCGTTTCCGCCTTCACCAGCCTCTACAACAGTACCGGGCAACCGGCGATGTCCCTGCCACTGCACTGGACCGCGGAGGGCCTGCCGGTAGGCGTGATGTTTGCCGGACGCTACGGTGAGGAGGCTCTCCTGTACCAGCTGGCGGGACAGGTGGAACAGGCCAGCCCCTGGTTTGAGCAGGTGCCGGAACTCCTCTAGGCGCACCGCGCCAACAGCCAACCGACACGATCAGGGGCGTGACACGCGCCCCCCTAGTCGCTATCATACTACTTGTTCGACGCAAGCAAGCTAAATAAAAAATGCCCGCGACACAGGACAACAGTATGACACCTGCCTCGACTCCACGAGCCCCTGGAGGCACCATTGCCGTGGCCGGCGCTACCGGCGGCCTGGGAGCTGCCATTTGCGAAACGCTGGCCCAGGGAGGCAGCCCCCTGCTCTTGGGCTACCACCACAACGCCGCCAAGGCCGAAACACTGCGCAACAGGCTGGCAGCCTTGGGGGCGCCCGTCGCAACCTGCCCGGTCGACCTCCAGGATGCAGCCAGTGTCGACCGCTTTCTGGAGGAAGCCTCCGCCCTCAGTGGCGGACTGTGCGCTGTTGTCAATGCCACGGGGCCAGCCATTCCCCTGAGGCCATTGACCGAGATCCCAGCGGCCGAATTCCAGCGAATCCTGCGCTGCGACGTGGAGGGCGCCTTCAACCTGCTCACAGCGGCGGGCCGGCAGCTCGCTGCCAGCGGCGGTGGCAGTCTGCTGCAGTTATTGACCACGGCAGTCCTGCGAACCCTGGAAAACGACGCAATGTCCGGGGTGCCAAAGACCGCCGCCATGGGCCTCGTGCGCCAGCTGGCGCGCGAGCTCGGGCCCGCCAATGTGCGCGTTAACGGTATTGCCCCCGGGGTGATCGACGCCGGTATCGTGCACAGTTCCTTTACCACCGACCCGGTCGCCGAAGGCGTGATCAGCGAATGCCTGGCGCGCACGCCGATGCCCCGTATGGGCAAACCGGAGGAAGTGGGCGCACTGGCGGCGTTTCTGCTCAGTGAGCCCGCCAGTTACATCAACGGTCAGATCATCGGTATCGATGGAGGATACAGCGCATGAAGCCCCTCACTGGTCTCAAATTCTGGCGGGCTCTCGCCGGCTCATGGGTCGCCCTGGGTGCGGCAATGTCGCCCCTGTCGGCAACCGCCGACAACGAACTCGCCGCCCGCGGCAAGGCGCTGTACGGCGAATATTGCGCCGTCTGTCATTCCCTCAATCTGCGCGGCTCCGCCCATGGCAGCACCCTGCGGGGCGCCGCCTTCCTGGACAAATGGGCCGCCCAGGAAGCCATGGCCCTCCTCGCCTGGAATCGGGCCAACATGCCCCCGGGGGGCAACGCGGCACTAGATGATGCCGCGCAGGCTGCCATCGCAGCCTACATCATTGAAGAAAATCGCGCCGCCGGCGATGGCGGAGCCCCGCTTTTCGCGACGGCGGAAGGGCTGTCACAGGCGGTAGGCGCGGATGCCGATGTCGAATGGGAAAACTGGGGCGAGGCGGGCTCGATTGACGAGGCCGCGCGGGGCCGCGGGGGCTTCGCCAATCGCCGCGTGGAGAATTACCGCCCGGTGACCGATGCCCTGCTGGCCTCGCCCCCCGCCGCCGACTGGCTCAGCTGGCGGCGCACGCTGGACGGCCAGGGCTACAGTCCACTCAAGCAAATGAACCGCGACAACGTCGGCGGGTTGAAACTGGCCTGGTCCCTGACCATGAAGGAAGGCAGTAACCAGGCCACACCGCTGGTCAACGACGGCATCATGTACCTGACCCACCCGGGCAATGTGATCCAGGCCCTGGACGCGGCCAGCGGCGAGCTGATCTGGGAATACAATTACCGCTTCCCGGAGGCCTCGCGCACCCTCGGCGGCCCCACCCGCAACATTGCCATCTACGGCGACAAGCTCTACATGGCCACCTACGATGCCGCCATCGTCGCCATTGACGCCCGCAACGGCGAAGAAGTCTGGCGCACGCCCAAGGCCAACTTCGAACAGGGCTACACCCATACCGCCGGCCCCATCATCGGCGACGGTGTCGTACTCAGCGGCATCAACGGCTGCGAATGGTACAAGAAGGATGGCTGCTTCATCACCGGCCACGACGCCGACACCGGCGAGGAGCTCTGGCGCACCTCCACCATCGCCCTGCCCGGCGAGCCAGGCGGCGACACCTGGGCCGGCCTGCCCGCGGAAATGCGCGCGGGCGGTGACAACTGGATCGCCGGCTCCTATGACCCCGACCTGAAGCTGTTCTTCGTCGGCACTTCCCAGGCCAAACCCTGGGTCGCCGCCAGCCGGGGCATGTCGGCCACCGATGAGGCGCTCTACACCAACGCCACCCTGGCCCTGCGTCCGGATACTGGCGAGCTGGTCTGGCACTATCAGCACGTACCCGGCGAAACCATCGATATGGAAATCGGCTTTGAGCGCGTGCTGCTGGACGTGGACGGAGAACCGCTCCTCTACACCATCGGCAAGGACGGTCTGCTGTGGAAACTCAACCGCGCCACCGGTGAGTACATCAACGTGGTGGAAACGCTGGAGCAGACCATCTACGCCGAGATCGACAAGGTGCGGGGCCGGGTGCACTATCGCGAAGACATCATCGCGGCGGAAGTCGGCGACACGATCAAAGCCTGCCCGGGGATATACGGCGGCCACAACTGGCAGGCCATGGCCTACAGCCCAGAGACGACCAGCCTGATCATTCCCCTGCACCAGTTGTGCTCGGACATGGTCGGTCGCGCGGTACCCCAGGAGCCCGGCTCGGGCGGCTACGGCGCCGATTCCCGCACCTACCCCATGCCCGGCGTGAACGGCATGCTGGGCCGTCTGGCGGCCTGGGATGTGCGCACGCTGCAAGAGCGCTGGGCCCACGAGCAACGCGCCATGTTCCTCACCGGCGCCCTGACCACCGCGGGCGGCCTGGTATTCATTGGCGACCTGGACCGCTACTTCAAGGCCTTTGATGTCGCAACCGGGGAGCAACGCTGGCAAACACGCCTGGGAGCGCCCCTGCACGGCTATCCGATCACCTACGCCGTGGACGGCAAACAGTACATTGCGGTCCCCACGGGCATCGGCGTGTTCCGCGCCATGACCGCCGTGGTCAGCCCCGAAATCTACCAGCCGACCGGTGGGCAGGCACTGTACGTGTTCGCGCTGGATTGACCCTGACCGGGGCGTGGATCAAACCGCGTTCCGACACGTCAAATGCAGCTCGGTCAATTCAGCTGACCAACAAAAAAGGGCGACTGGCCATCAGTCGCCCTTTTTTGTCCAAGCCTTTGAAGACAGTGCCAGCTAGTCCTGATCTGGCAGCCCCGCCTGGCCGGCCTCCCGAATCATCGGCTGGTACTCCGCAAACGCCGGGCCTTCCGTGGTGGCACCGATGGTAAAGCCGGCATCGGTGGTGAGAGTATGCCCGGTGGTGTACCCCGACTCGTCACTGGCTAGCCACAACGCGGCATTGGCCACATCTTCGGCCAGGCCTGGCCGACCGCGCAGCGGCGACGCCTCTCCCAGCATTTCCTTGGCTTTCTCGATATTGCCGGGATCGCCGGTAAGCACGTTGGCCACCATGGGTGTGGCCATCGACGCCGCAGCGATGGCATTGACCCGGACATTGCTGCCCGCCAGCTCGCAGGCGACGTTCTTGGTCAGACCGACCACACCGTGCTTCGCCGCGGTATACGCATGGGGGCCAAGTCCTCCCATCAGACCGGCCGTACTCGCCATGTTGATAATCGAGCCCGTGCGCCGCGGCTGCATGACCCGCGCTGCGTGTTTGGTGCAGTAGAACGCGCCGTTGAGTAACACCTCGATACTGAAGCGCCACTCGTCACCCGGCGTCGTTGCCACAGGCCCCACCGCGCCGACAATACCTGCGCTGTTGAAGAGAATATCCAGTTGACCGAAACGCTCGATCGCAGCGTCGATGGCAGCGGCCACACTGTCTTCCCGGGTGACATTGCAGTGCACATACATGGTCTGCTCGCCAAGACGTTCCGCCAGTGCCTCGCCCGCGTCGTCCTGGATATCACAGAGGCAAACCGAACAACCCTCGGCCAGGAACCGCTCTACCGCGGCGGCGCCAATGCCGCTCGCGGCACCGGTAATCAAGGCAACCTTGCCCTTCAAACGCATGAAACTCTCCTTGCAATCATGATCCAACGGCGGCCTCACCCCTGTGATGGCTGGTCTTTCCAACGGTACAACAGGTCGTCAGGGTAGTATTGGCCGACAGTTTCGGCGGCAATATCGGCAAAGCCCTGGGTCGCTGGCGTCTCTAGCCGGGTCCAGTCCGTCATGCCGGTGCGGCGAACAATACGCCACTCACCCTCGCGTTTCTCGAAATGGTCGAGATAACGCCCACCCACAAAATAGTCCATCTCGGTATCCCAGGCATTGGGTGCCGCCTTCGGGTCACCAATCGGTCGCATCCGGTGGTATGCCGTGAAATAGGTTTCCGCCACCGCCTGCTCCGGCGATTCCAGCTCAATCAGGATATTGCCCAGCTGGTGATGCGTCCTGGTGTGAGTGCTGATAACGCCCAGGGCGAATTCGACGAAATCCCGCGGGCCGCCGTCGGCGGGACGCGGGGCGTCAGGGGCGGACGACGGCCCCTGGTAGAAATGCTGATGCCGTGAATCCGGATGGAAGACACTGCGCAACAGTGCCTCATCCATCCGGTCCAGGGCGCGGGCGTAGCGGGCGATCACCTCGGTGATCGCCTGCTTCGCCAGCAGTTCCTCAACAGCGTCCACGGCTCAGTTATTGAAGTTATAAACGACTTCGAAACCGTAGGTCCGCGGCGGACGGGTTGCCGCGTAGGACCAGAGCCCGGCCACTTCGTAGCCGTGGGTGTAGGCGTCCTCGTCGGTGAGGTTGCGACCGAACAGGCTGAACTGAAGGTTGTTGATCGAATAGTTCACCGAGGCGTCCACCAGGTGCTGGGCGTCGTTGGCGAGCTCGGTATTGTTGGTGGCATTGGTGAAGTGGTCATCGATAAAGCGATAGCCACCACGGATCCACGCTGTACCGCCGGCCATCTCCCATTCATAAGTAGCGTCCAGGGTCCCGGTCAGCTCCGGCGCACGACGGAACTCGAGACCACTGAGATCGGTGACCGATCCCTCGACATCCGTGTAGACGAAGTCGTCGTACTCGGAGTCCAGATAGCCCAGGTTGGCACGCACGCTGAAGTTTTCGTTCAGGTAGGCCTGCAGCTCCAGCTCAATACCCTGGATTGTGGCCTCGGAGGGGTTGATGACCACCGTCTTCTGACCAGTATCGGTCTGGTTGGAAGGCAACTGAAGTTCTTCCTGCTTGTCCTTGTACTGCATGTGGAAGACCGTGGCGTTCAGACGCAGACGGCGATCCAGCAATTCGGACTTCACACCAATCTCGTAGTTGTCGATGGTTTCAGGGTCGTAGGGCTGTATGGCCTCCTCCAGGCTGGCGACGCGGCCGTTGAAACCACCCGCGCGGAAGCCCTTGGAATAAGTCGCGTAGAACATGACGTCATCGCTCATGTTGTAACGCACGCCAACCTTGGGAGTGAATTCGCTCCACTCGTCACTCGGGTGCGTGGTGCGCCCCTGGTCCAGGGTGTTCACTTCACCAAACTGGCGCGATTCCTTCTCGTCCTCGGTATAGCGACCACCCAGGGTCAGGGTCCACTGGTCGTTCAGACGGTAGTCTGCCTCGAAGAAGGCCGCCACCGACTCGGTGGTCTGATTGGTGGTCTGGGGAATGTCCAGGATCAGTCCAGGCACAGCGAAACCGATGTAACTGCGCATGCGGCTCTCATACTCGGAATCCCAGAAGAACAAACCACCGACCACGTTCAGGGCGCCGCCATTGTCGTAGGTCAGACGCAACTCGTGACTGTCCTGCTCCCACTCACCGGGGCGCTGGGTGTGGTAGAGCAGCTCGGGGGTGCCGTCCCAGTCCTGAAGGCTGTCCTCGTCGGACTCCCAGCGACCGTAGATATAGTCGAAACGCAGGGCGTCATTGATTTCCCAGCGGGCCTCCAGGATATGCGTCTTGGTGTCGAAGAAGGCGTCCATGAAGGCCGGTTCGATCTGATCCACCGTCGTGATATTGGTCTCGAAAGCTGGCGGGGCCGGCGGACGGCCACCGCCACCGGCGACACCCCAGCGATCCCCGGTGATGGTGGTATCCAGGTTGTCCGCACAGTAGCCATAGGCGACACAGAACAGCTGGTCCGGGCGGGTGGCATTCACCAGCGCCGGAGTGTCCTGATCCAGGTCTTCCTGGTGATAGGTGTACTCCAGCTCCAGGGTGTCGGTGGCATTCCACAGGAAGTTGGCGCCCAGGGCCTGGAAGTCAGAGCGCCCCTGGTCACCGCGGACAGTCACGTTGTCGTAGTAACCTTCTTTCTGCTCGCGCTTGGCGGCGGTCAGCTTCACCGCGAGATCATCAGTCACCGCGAAATTGAAAATGCCATCCAGGTAATAGGTGTCGTAGTTCTCGACACCGGCGCGGAAGCGACCGCCCAGTTCACCGGTGGGCTGGGTGCGGGTGATGTTGATCAGACCGCCCACGGTGTTGCGGCCAAACAGCGTGCCCTGGGGCCCGCGCAGCACTTCCACCCGGGCAATATCGATGCCGCGCAGCAGCGCACCGGCAGTGGAGCCGATAAACACACCGTCGACGCTCACGCCCACGGCGGGGTCGAAGTTCTTTTCAAGGTCCGCGACACCGACGCCGCGGATGTAAATCGCCGCGGTACCGCCCGGCCCCTGTCCGGTGTCATCGATGATGGTGTTGGGGGAAATGTTGGCAAGATCCTGGATGTCACGGGCAAACTGGCGCTGAATTTCGGTTTCGCTGAGGGCACTGACCGCGAGACCCACATCCTGCATGCTTTCTTCGCGCTTGCGCGCGGTCACGGTGATTTCTTCCAGCACACCCGGCGCGGCCGATACAACCTGGGGCACGGAGGCCCCTACCGTGAGGGCGGCGAGAGCGGCAAACATCTTGCTGCGTTGGGTTTTCATGGTGCGTCTCCTGCGGATTTCACTAATGGTTATTGAAGACTTGCCTGTTTTTTGTTGTCGGGCTTTTCTCGCAGAGTGGCCTTGGCCGCCTTCAGTCGGCTGGGGCCTGCAGTACCGTACCGGCCACTGCATTGAAATAATGGATAGTCACGTCACGCTGCACGATCTGCCACCGACCGTTCCGACGCTGCAGCCGATCACTGTAGGTCGCACCCACCATCTGGCACTCCGGACCCGAGGTCAGGGTCCCGATGCAATCGACGTCACAGACACAGGTGGCATCATCGACACCCTGGAACTCGACGAGGTGATTGGTGCTGAGATGATGGGACTCCGCCCAGGCCGGCCAGAGCACGTCGTGGACGGCCTCGCGGATGCCGGCGTGCCCACTGAAACTGCCGAAAGGGGGGCCAATATTCCAGACACAATCTTCGCTCCAGATCGACAGGAATAGATCAAAGTCCCGGTTGTCGAAGCCATGGCAGTAGGCGGTGGTTAGGTCGATGATGGCAAAGCGACTTTCGAGCTGGTCAAGCCGTGCGGCCAGAGACTCACTGCCTGCAGCGCTGTTACTCATGTTGACACCTGCTTGTTATTTGTCGGTGTCGGCCGCATTCGCCGCCAGACACTTTGTTTGTTTGCGTCTAGCAAGTGTAGTGGCTTTTGACAGTGAGTCAATAGGCCCGGGCGTCATTTTGCACCCGGGCCCGGAGGTTTCAGGGGGCCGAATCCTCCTCGAGCCCGAAGGCCAGCAGCACGTTGCCGGGCATGTGGAAGTAGATGCCGTAGCCGGAATTCACATACATCATGCCGTCGTCAAAGATCGGACCGGCACCGCCGCCGAAGGAACCACCGCGGCCGCTTCCTCCGCCCAGGACCGGGTATTCCCGCGCCGAGTCAAATGACCACAACACCTCGCCGGATGCGCGATCATAGAGGCGCAGCACACCGTCCATGCCGCCGGCCATGACCCCGCCGTCAATCGCTGTGGACGCGGCCGACAGGCCGGGCTGACAGAACTCGCGACCCGCGCAGACATCCTCGGGACTGGGGGTATACCAGCGCACTTTTCCTGTCGGAATATCCACCGCGAACATCCCCGGGTAGGCTTTACCCGGCCAGCGTGGGCCACCATCAAAATCGGACATGGGTACGTAGAGCGTGTCCCCCTGTACCGACATGCCGAAGTGCACCCCGCCCTGGATACCGCCGCGACCCAGCTTGCGTCGCCACACAAACTCGCCGCTGTCGGGATCGAGGGCGAAAATTTCCCCGGACTTCTGCCCCGCGAGCACCAGGTCGCGCCCCTCGCTGGTGGTCATGCGAATCGTCGCCGCCCCGAAGTCGTAGTCGGGACCGTCCTCGGGCGGGCAGTTGATGCGCTTTTCTGTTTCACAGCCCATGTTCCAGGCATCACCGGGGGTCATCTGCTGACTCCAGACGATTCGACCGTCCTCCATGCTCAGGGCCAGCACCGCGTCGCTGGTTTCGTTCGCCGGCGAGGAATAGTTCTCCCCCGTGCCCACAAACATCAGCTTGCGCTCAGGGTCGAGTGCCGGCGTATTCCAGACCGGGGACCCCGAGGGCGCGATGCGCTCGGTGCCGATGGCATTGCGGCCCACGACGGTTGGCGGCTCGTCGATGGTGTAGCTGGTAAAAAGGTGCTCCCCGCTGTGGGCGTCGTAGACCGCCACCCCGCCGCGGAAGGTACAACAGGCATATTGCGGGTCGGCGGCCGCGGTGACTTCCAGCGAAGACAAGGACACATAGAGGCGCCCATCGTGCAGCGCTGGCGCTGCGGTGATGGTCAGGCTGGGGTGATCATCCGGCCGATCGCGCCAGACCAGCTCCCCCGTCACGGCATTCACCGCATACACGTTGCCGATAAGGTCACCGAAGTACAGCAGAGGCTCGACCTCGGCGCCAGCCTCCCAGGGCTCGACCACGATACCGGTGCGAATCTCGGCCACCGTGGAGAAGGTCCAGCGCACACAGCCGGTCTTCTTGTCGAGCGCCCATAGAGTGCCGTCCTGACTGCCGACGTAGAGCGCACCGCCGGCGATAGCGGGCTGGGAGCGTGCGCGCACCGCGCCGGGAAAGGCAAAGGCCCACTTCAGTTCCAGGCCCGGCGCCTCGGCGGCGGTCATGCCCGCGACCTCCGCCGGAAAAAAGCGCTGATTGCCCCGATCCACGCCCCAGCCCCGGGTCTTGGGCGGCGCAGCGGCATTGAACTCGGCAGCCGCACCGCTACAGACCGGGGCCGGGTTGACCGCGTGAGCGTCCAGTGACTGCCCCGCCAGGTGCTCTGCCAGAATCTCCTGCTCCCGCGCCGACATCGCCGATGCCTGAACCTGCATGACCCCCGACTGCATGGCGCGCAGGATGGACTGGGGCGACATGATCTCCAGCAGACTCATTTGCGGCGCCTTGGAGACCCCGCCGCCATGGCAGGCCTCGCAATGCTTCTGGTAAAGCTGTTCGCCGTCGGGCAAATCATCTGCATAGGCCAACGGCCCCACCAGGGCCAGCAGCGCGACACAACGCAACGCGGCATGTTTCATCAGGTTTTCTCCACGTGATAGCCGGTGCGAGGAAAGTGCACAATCACCTCGCCGACTCGCTCTCCATGTCGCCGCAGGGCGACCTCCGACACCGTCAGTGATTCCAGCGCGCCCTCCACGGGCACCGCGCCATAATCCCGCGATGTCACTCGTATCGGGTCCCCCCGGCGCAAACCCAGGGGGTCGCGTTCATCGACCTCTCCACCACTGGCCGGCACGGCGCTCCGGGCGATGGCCAACGCTTCCTCCGCGCTCAGCTCCTGCCGGCTGCCGTGACCCAGTGCGTTGACCCGCTTCTCCCAAGCGAAGAGCCGGGCGAACTCCGCCAGCAACGCGTTGCCGTCGCGGATATTCCCCCGGCACATCCACACCGGGAAAACCCCGAGGATATCGGCCCAACCAGGCTGCTCACCGAGCAGGAAGGCACGCCCGTCCGACAGCATGTCGTCCAGCAGCGCCAACTGGCTGCGAAATTCCGCAAGGTAATCGGGAATCGACTGGGGCAGGCTTTCAAAGTCGATAAAACTGAAAAAGGCCCGGCGGTCGCGCAAGATGTCCTCGGGCAGTGCATCGTTGGTTCCCAATGACAGCGCCGCCCCGGACCGGAAAAAGGCCACGTCGCTCCAGTGGGCCAGCGCAAGGCACAGGCCCCGGCTTTGCCCGGGAAACAAAGTGGGCTGGGGGAAGCGTCGCTCCAGCTCCAGGGCGATTCGCTGGGTATCGCAATAGATATCGGCCCCGACCTGCAACACCGGCGTCTTGCGATAGCCGCCGGTCAATTCCGTGAGATCGGGCTTGGGCATGACCATGGGTATCTGTACCGATTGCCAGGCCAGCTGTTTCAGCCCCAGCGCCAAACGTATCTTTTCGGCAAACGGCGAGATGTCAAAGTGATGCAGGATAAGATCCATGTGAACCCCGTGCGTCAGGCAAAAAAAGGGCCGACAGAATCGGCCCAGGAGACGTCACAGCACGTCGAGAAACTCAGTTACCGCCAAAGGTCATGCCGACCTCGAGACCGTAGGTGCGCGGCTGGCCGTAGTAGGTCATGGTCCACAGGTCGGCCACCGGCAGCTCACCGATGCGATAGGTCTCGTCGGTCAGGTTGCGACCGTAGAGACGCAGGAAGAACTTCTCGCTGGCGTCGGTGTAGGTGACGCTGGCGTTGAGCAGGGTGCGGTCGTCGGTCTTGCCGTGATATTCCGGACCGACCTGCGAGTAGACGAAGATCGCCTCGTCTTCATAGGCCACATTCGCCACCCAGGACAGGTCACCCTGCAGGAAGTTGTGGGTGTAGATCGCGTCCACGCTCCACTGCCACTCGGGCGCCCGGTTGACATCCTCGTCACTGAGATCGACGTCGGTGACCCCGTCGAAGTCGGTGTCGGCAACGAACTCGTCGTACTCGCTGTTCAGGTAGCCGAGATTACCGCGAACGGTGAGCCGGTCGGTCAGGGCGGCCGAGACTTCCGCCTCGAGACCGTAGGAGGTCATGTCCGCTGCGTTGAAGAAGCGCGTTTCCTGGAAGTTGCCGCCGAAGGGATTGCTGAACTGGGCCACCAGGTCCCTCTGGGCGTCGGAATACTCGACGTAGAAGGTCGCCAGGTTCACCCGCAACTGGTTATCCATGAAATCGCCCTTGAAGCCCAGCTCCAGGGAGTCGGCGATTTCCGGGTCCGTGGGGGCCGCCGAACGCGCGGTAATCGGCGAGCCCGAGGTACCGGTCTGATCGTTGTAGGCGCCACTCTTGAAACCGCGAGAGTAGTTGAAGTAGGCGAACAGGTCATCCGAGAAGGTGTGGCTGACCGTGACCCGCCAGGTCGGCTCCTTCCAGGTCTCTGAGTCCTCGAAGACACCCGTGGAGTAGGTGTTGAAGTTGGCCGCATCCAGTCCACTGCCGAAGTCACGCCAGGTCAGGTTGGGGTCAAAGCCACCGGTAAGCTGCTGGAAGAACACCTGGTTGCGACCAATCCAGCTCTTCTCCTCGTTGGTGTAGCGGAAGCCGCCGGAGACCGTCCACTTCTCGTCGATGTCGTAGCTGCCGTCGACGAACAGCGCCCAGTTTTCCGCGTCCTGGGCGTTACACATGACCTGGGGGTTGTTGTTCCACCAGGTGGGGTCGCCGAAGGCCTGGGTGCCCACGCCCAGCAGGTCGAGGAAACCGAGTACCTGCACCACGCAGAAAGTGGTTTCGTCTTCCTGGTAGAAGCCGCCCGCCACGAAGTTGAAGGGGCCGGCAAAATCGGAGGCGATGCGTACCTCCTGCTGGAAGGTCTCCCGGTCATCCAGCCGGTTGGCATCGAACAGGGAGACCGGGCCCACTTCGCCGGTATAGGTGGAGGGCAGCTGGCTCTCCTGCTCGCGCAGGCCGGTGACCGAACTGATGGTGTAGTCACCCACGGTCCAGTCGAGGTTGAGGTAGTAACCGTCGACATCCACCTGGTGGCCGTCGGACATGTTCATCAACAGGTCATCGCGAAGGGTGATGCCGGCGCGCTTGTAGGGATCGCTGCCGCCGTCGTTGGTCAGACCCAGTGCATTAAAGACCACCGGGGCGTCCGCGGGGGTGCCGTTGACCACCGGCGGGGAATCGCCGTTGTCGCGGATAATCTCGTACTGCAGCAGGGCCGAAAAATTCTCGTTGGGTTCCCACAGGGCCTTGATGCGCCCGGAGATCACATCGTCGCCGCCCTGCTTGCTGCCGTCGCCCTTGCCGGTCGTACCGAGGGAAGGATGCGTGGGATCAAACGCGGTAACCGGGCCGTATTCGGCGTTGTTGCGGTAGAAGCCGTCGGACTCCATGTACATCCCGGCGGCGCGCAGGGCAAAGGTGTCGCTGACCGCGAGGTTGGCAGCGACCCGCGTTTCGAAGCGGCCAAAGTTCTCGACCTTGCCCTGGACCTCCAGGGAGTTGCTGTCAAACTCGGGGCGCCGCGTCTTGACGTTGATCACACCACCGGTGGTGTTCTTGCCGAACAGCGTGCCCTGGGGGCCGCGCAGGACTTCGATCTGCGCGATGTCGAACATCTCCAGCAACTGGGTCTGGATATTCGGAATGACGAAATCGTCCACCGTGACACCGACCTGGGGATCCTGGTAGACAATGATCGAGGTCTGGCCCACGCCGCGCATGGCAAAGGAGGCGGCGTTGAAACCGGCCGGTTTTGCCGCGGAGAAGTTGGGCACCATGCTGGCAATGTCACCCAAGTCACGGGGCGTCATGCGCTCGATGTCGTTGCTGGTGATGGCGCTGACCGACACGGCGGTGGTCTGGATATCGGTTTCGGAACGGCGGGTGGCCGTCACCATCACCTCTTCCAGCGCCGGGCGGTCCTGGGCGATCGCCGCGGGCATCCCCGTCGCCAGCAAAACCGGGGTCAGGCCAAGGCCGAGGGACTGACGGAAGCGCTGCCAGCGGGTGACACTGCGATTACGTGCAAAGGGAATCATGGCTGTTCTCCGAAGCGTTATAAGTATTTTGAAAGTGCTTCAAAAATGTAAACAGTGAACTTGTTTATGTCAAGCAAGTTCACTGTTACTTTTTTTCACCTCACTGCGCGAGACGACGCTCGAGTTCAACGTGGAAATGCCGCAGGCGCTGCTCCTGCTCGCTCCACAGCTGGCCGTCGAATCCGCGGGAACGCATGCCCTGCTGAACCACCGGCAGCAGCGAAGCATCCTGGCTCAGCACGAGGCCGAGACCCGCGTCCTCTTCGATGCTGTAGTACTCCATTTTGGGCCGTACTGCAGCGGTCATGTCGGTATCTTCCGGCAGCCCCATCCAGTCCGGCGGGCAGTAATTGGGATCCTCCACCGGGAACACCAGGGTCATGGTGTCGTAGTAGAAGCGCTCCGGGTCCGACTCGTGTGGCAGGAAGCGCATCAAAAAGACCGCCTCGGGATGGCAGCCAATCTGCACGTTGGGGAAGATCCCGGTGGCCCAGCTGTCCGACAACTGTCCATCTGTAAAGCGCGAGTAATCCAGGCCCAGGCGCTCGGCGCGGGCGCGCTTGCCCTCCTGAATGGCCCGTCGCACGTCCTCGGCGGTACCGTCAAAGCCCTGGGGATCCACACCAGCATCCTCAAGCATGGCCTTGAGGCCCTCGTTCACCGTCTTCTGATCGGCGACCCGCGGCGAGGGCTGCCCCAGGGGCACGATCATGCGGCTGGCGCCATTGGGGTAGAGGTCGTACTGCACATTGAGGTCGCCCATCACACCGCGGGTCTCCGGGTGAACCGCGTGCAGGTGATAGCTCTCGTAGAAGGCCTCCACACCCACCTTCCAGTTGGCACCCCACTCGCTGCGCACATGGCGCACGACCTTCATGTCCTGGATCTTGTAGGCTTCCAGATATCCCTCGGGCAGGCCGATGGACTCCTTCAGGGGCGGGGGATTGGTATCCATGTTGACGAAAACGATACCGGCATGCTCTTCGCAGGCCAGGGGTTTGAGGCCCGGCCGGTGGGCAATCACCTCCGGCTTGAAATACTCCTCGTCAGTGATCCGACGCAGCTCGCCCGTATGGTGAAAGCTCCAGCTGTGAAAGGGGCAGACAAAGACCTTGCGATTACCGCGCTCCTCGTGCACCAGTCGCGCGCCGCGGTGGCTGCAGACGTTGTAGAAGGCCTTCACGCCCTCTTCCGTGCGGGTCACGATGATGGACTCCTCGCGGATATTGAACAGGAAGTAATCGCCGACCTTTTCCAGATCTGAACTGACACCCGCGATCAGCCAGCTGCGGGTCCACATCTTCTCCCACTCCAGCGCCATGAACTCGCGGCTGAAGTAGCCATCCTTGGCTGCCACGTCCACGCCATTGTCGACCTCAGGCTGCTTGGCCTCCAGGGATTCCGGCGGGGCATCCGGGTTGATGATGGCTACGGGTACACCTTTGGCATTCATGTCGACTCTCCTTATAAGCTTTATAGATGCAACAACGTGTCTGTCAATCGACTCAATCCACAGCGTTCATCCCTGAAGCTGGAACACTGGCATGGTCAGGGTCTCGGACCAGTTCTCGAAACTCACCTGGACCGGCTGCCCGACGCGCACGGCCTCCGGGTCGCAGTTGACGATATGACTCATCATCCGCGGCCCTTCCTCAAGATCAATCAGGGCAACCACATAGGGTGCCTCATAGGCAGGCGACACCGGCTGGCGCACTACGGTAAAAGTGGCGATATGCCCCTTGCCGCTCGCTTCCCGCCAGGCCAGCTCACGTCCGCCGCAATGACTGCAGAGTATCCGCGGATAAAACTGTGGCTGCTGGCAGTCACTGCAATACTGGAGCAGCAGTTTGCCCTCGCGGCAGCCCGCGTAATAAGCATCCGAAAGTGCGGAGGATGTCGGAAACGTGCGCTCCATGTCAGTTGGCCTCCCTCCCGAGAATCAGTGTGCAGTGGCTGGAGAGGATGCCGCCCTGGGCGTGCAACAGTCCCACATCGGCCTTGCCCAGCTGCCGCTCACCCGCGGTACCGCGCAACTGCCAGACCGATTCCGTCAGCGCAAACATCGAACCCGGATTGCCCGGGTGCGAGTGGGACAAGAGGCCACCGTGTGTATTCACCGGCAATTGACCACCGGGGCCAATGCCCTGGTCGACAATGAATGGGCCGCCCTCGCCCTTGGCACAGAAGCCCAGGTCCTCCAGCTCTATCAGCACCGTCGGCGTGAAGCAGTCATAGAGCTGGGCAAAATCCATGTCCCGCGGCCCGAGACCGGCCATGGCATAGGCGCGCTCCCCCGCCTCCTTTGCCGCCGATGTCGTCAGGTTGCGAGCCTGGCTGATGTGCTCGTGACTGTGTCCTTCGCCCATGCCCAGCAGATACACCGGGGCGTGGGGGAAGTCCTTTGCCCGCTCGGCGGAGGTCAGCACAATGGCGGAGCCGCCATCGGACACCAGGGAGCAATCCAGCAGGTGCAGCGGGTCGGCAATCATGCGCGAGTTGAGCACGTCGTCGACGGTGATCGGGTCGCGTTTCTGTGCCGCCGGGTTGAGCGCCGCGTGGGCACGGCAGGCCACCGCGACCTCTGCGAAGTGTTCCGGGCGAGTCCCGTATTCGGCCATGTGCGCCTGACCCGCGAGGGCATAGTAGGCCGGCACGGTCAGCCCCCAGGGCTGCTCGTACTGGGGGTGGCCGGTGGATGACTGGACCAGCATCGCCTGCTGGCGCGACAGCCCGCTGCGCAGGCTGTCCGCCATGGCCACTACGACAACATCGGCCATGCCGGTGGCAATAGCCGAGGCCGCGTGGTGAATGATGGAGAAAGTGGTGCCGCCACCGGCACCCACCGCCATGCAGTAACGGGGAAACATCTGCAGGTACTCGGCCATTGCCTCCGCGTGGTAGAGCAGCGGCATTGACATGCTGTTGCAGGTAATCAGGCCGTCGACATCCTCCTTGCGCAGGCCGGCGTCCGCCAGCACCCGCTGAATCGCGTCAGCGCACAGCTCGAAGGCATTGAGTTCCGGCACCTTGCCCACCGGCGTATCCGCCGCGCCGACAATCGCCACTTTTCCGCGCAGGTTCTCCCCCATGCAGTCGTCTCCTTATCCTGCCGTGTTCAATACCGCCACGGCGGTACCGGGGGTAATCACATCGCCCGCCTCGTTGCGCACGAAGAGCTCGAGCTCAATCTCGCCACTGGTCGGGTCGAAAGCCAGTACCTTGCCACCGGTGGTCAGGGTCTCGCCGATATAGGAGGCCTGGCGATTGGAGTAATCAATGGAGACCAGCCGGCCGTCGTCCCCCAGCCACTCCTCGACGCACTGGTTGAGCCAGTCACCCAGCATGGGCCCGGCGATAACCAGACCCGGGTAGCCTTCCACCTCCTTGGCGTAAGGGGCGTCGAAATGGATGCGGTGCGCGTTGAACAGAACCGCGTTGTAGAGGAAGAGCTGCACGTTGTCCGGGGTGAACTGCCGCTCGGGCAACGCCTCGCCCACACTGACACTTCGTTGCTGATTTACCTGTTTCTGTTGCACCTTGCTTACCTCAGAATCCGGGTGGTTTTCTCGCGAATGACCAGGTTGCCGTCGTCATCGACGATATCCATGTCCACCTCGTAGAAAATCAGCGGGCCGGAGCGACCGATCTTCTCGTAGATATTGCTCAGGGTCCGGGTCGCGGTCAGCCAGTCTCCGGGACGGACGGGCCGGTGATATTCAATATGCAGCCCCCCCGCCATCGCCTTCTCGAGCGGGAACTTCGGCAGCAGACGATCGATGGACACCCCGTCGGGGCTCAGTTCGTCCAGCTCTACCACGTCCCAGAACAGGGCCACGTGAAACATGGGTGGCGCCTGGTCACCATCCAGGTACTTGCGCTGGCGGTTGCCGGTGGCAATGGCGTACTTGCGAATCTCGCGACGCGTCACCAGCTCCCTCACCGGCTCGCTCTGGCGGCCAATATTGGCCAGTAGTGCATCGTTGAGCACAGATGTCATACCTTGCGTTCCCCCTTGTCCCAATACGGATCGCGCAACACGCGCTTGAGAATCTTGCCCGTGGGCGCCTTGGGCAGGCTGTCCACGAAGTCCACGGATTTCGGTTTCTGGTAGGAGGCCAGATGCTGTGCCGCCGTGGCGATAATGTCCGCCTCGCTGGCCTGCATGCCCGGCTTCAATACCACCACGGCCTTTACGGCTTCCCCCCACTCGGGGTCCGGCACACCAAAGACCGCGGATTCCAGTACGGCGGGGTGCTCGTGGATGGCCGCCTCGACCTGGGTGCTGTAGATGTTTTCACCACCACTGATAATCATGTCCTTGGCGCGGTCGACGATGAACAGGTAACCCTCCTCGTCCCACACCGCGACGTCCCCGGTCCACATCCAGCCATCCCGCAGGGTTTGCGCGGTCAGGTCGGGTCGACGCCAGTAGCCGATCATGTTGGCCTCGGAGCGCACCACAATCTCCCCGGGTGTCTTGCCATCCCGCGGCACCGGCTTGCCCTCGGGGTCGACCACGTTGATGGTGGTCATGAAACCCTCTCGCCCGCAGGAATCCAGGCGTTCGGGGTGAATGCCTTCCAGCGCACGGGCATGGTCCTCCTGGGACAGGAAGCTCATGGTCATACCCTCGGTCTGGCCGTAACCCTGGATCAGGGTGCAGGGCAGCGAGGCCAGGGCCGCCTGTACCACGCTGTGGGGCATGGGTCCGCCGCCGTACTGGATATTGCGCAGGCTGCTGAGGTCGTAATCGGAAAAGTTGTCCACCGCCATCATCCAGTTGAGCATGGTGGTGATGCCGAGGAAGGCCGATACACGCTCGCGCTGGATGACTTCCAGCGCGAGCTTGGCGTCAAAGTTGATCAGGACGACCGGGCAGCCGTGGGCCATGTAATTGATGGCCAGCCCCACCGGAATGTGGAACATCTGGCCGGTCAGCATGTATACGTCCGTGGGCACCACACGCTCGGCGACAGTCTGGTTGATCATGCCGGCGAACAGCGAATGGTGGGTGTGAAGTGCGCCCTTGGATTGACCGGTGGTGCCGCCGGTGTAGAGAATCAGCATCGGATCGTGGCCGCCCACCTCCGCGGAGCGTGCAGGCTCCTCCGTGCCAGCCCCCGCCAGGAGCTTTTCGTAACTGCCGTCACTGTCGACGCCGAAGCTCAGAAGATGCACATCGCTGGCCTGCCGCACCAGTGCGGCGGCCTGGTCGGCGTATTCTGCCGAGTATGCCAGCGCCGCGGGCTCACCGTCGTCGAAGATGCGCTGCAGCTCGACCTCACCGAGACGCCAGTTCAGGGGCTGGGCGATCAGACCCACGCGGCCACAGGCAAAATAGAGCTCCATGTATTCGATGCAGTTGCGCGAGAGCACTGCCACACGATCCCCCTTGGCCAGTCCGAGACCGACCAGGCCGTTGGCCAGCCGGCGCACGCGCTCGTCCAGCTCGCCATAGGTCATGCGCCGATCGTTGGGGATATCGATCAGGGCTTCGCGGCCGGGCGCGAGACGCGCGGTCTTGGCCGGGATCATTCCCAGGTTCATGCGTGTTCCTTATTAGTAGGGTTTGTCGAGTTCCAGATGCCGGCCAAGCAACCGCCAGTCGCCGCCCTGCTGTATGACACGGTCGTGGTAGACACCCGCCGTCAGCAGGCGAATTTCGCCGTCCTCCGTCGCCAGCAGGGTCAGGTTGGAAGTGACTTCCACGACCCCGGAGGCATCCCGCTCGCCGAAGAAAACATTGGAAACCACGTGCCGCCGCTTGTCGGTCTGGGCGGACACCGCAGCGTTCATCATGTCCATGATTGCGGCCCGCCCCTCGAAGGGACCCGCCAGCTCGCCGCCGGCGATGCGCATCGAAAAACGGGCGTTTTCGGCAAACAAGCCGGCGAGATCTTCCATCGCGTGTTCGTCCAGCGCGTAGGCTGCCCGGGACAGCAGCTCCTGGACCGCCAGTTTTTCTTCCACCGAAACGTGTTGGGTCATGTCCTGCTCTCGTGGCACCTCGGGGTGCCTGTTGTTATCGACAGGATTGCATTGTAGTCGCAACTTGAACTTCCCTCAAGTTGTTGCAAACAAGTTTTTAAATTTTGTCCAAAACTGGACAGACACCCCCTTAACGTCGTACAACTAGTCTGGAAGAACCTGAATATGGTTTAAGTTGTGAAATCATCCGAATCCTCGCCCAAATCCCGGGCCGGCAGCTCCCACAGAAAACCCTCTCGCGCGAAGAGCACTGTTTCGCCGCGGGGCGACACCCGCGGCGAGCGACGCCGGCGAAAGATTTTCAAGTCCCTGCACGACTGCATCATTCGCAAGGGCTATGTGAAGACCACCCTCGCGGACATCGCCGAGGGGGCGGACATGACCGCCAGCCACCTGCTGTACTACTTCAAGGGCAAGGAAGACATCCTGGAGCAGTACTTCCAGAATGTGTCAGTGCGCTTCCTGGAGCGCATCGAGACCTTCGGTGGACACGATACCGAGGAGCAGATCGACCTGCTGGCCGATTTCTGGTTCAAGGGCGAGACCAGCACCCGGCAGGAGATCGGCTTCATGCTGGAGTGTTTCGGTGCGGCGGTGAATGACGATGTGCTCAAGGTGACCAAGGCGGACTTCGATGCCCGCTGCAAGGCTTACCTGGTGGACCTTTTCGACGGCGCCGGAGAAAGTCTTTTCACCAACAGCCGTGACGCCGCCGAGCTGGCCTATTCCATGATGATTGGCCTGCGCTCGGCCGTGTACTTCGACGATGACATCACCCTGGAGCACGCCCACCGCTTGTTCCGGCAGGCGCTGTTCAGGATGAGCGGTCTCAGCCGTCAGGCTGCTGCCTGACGCAGCCTCGGCAGGACCTTCTCGGCGATGTAATCGAGCCGTGCATTGCCCGAGGCAACCGACTCCCCGGGGAACTGGGCCCAGAAGTGGATATCGCAGATCTGCGGATAGGTCTTGACCATCTCCGTCAGCCGCGACACCGCGGTATCGGCATCCCACAGTTCGTACAGGCCGTTTTCCACCACATCCTTCCAGTTGTCGTAGACCGGCGCCTGATCGGGGGGGCCGAAGGCGCCCCACTGGCTGTAGGCATTGGTCTGGTAGATCAGGTGGTCGCCAATGCGGGCCGCCTCGCGCTCCGGATCCTCGGCAATGATCGCCCAGCAACCCAGCACGATGCGCCCCTGGTCGGCCTTGCCCTGCTTGTCGAGAAACTCGCAGTAGCTGTCCATGCCGATGCCCCCGGTAGAGAGGAAGCCATCGGCCACGCGGGCGGCGCGCTCGATCGCCGGCGGCGCCATGCCCCCGAGATAGACCCCCGGGGTATGTACCGGCGCCGGCGTAACACAGAGGTCGCCCACCTCGAAGCGCTTGCCGGAAAAGTTGACCGGCTTGCCCGACCAGGCGCGACGCAGCACCTCGATACCCTCCTCCATCAGGCTGGGCCGGTGCGAAAGCTTGCGGCCGAACTGATCGAACTCCATCTGGCGATAGCCAATGCCCACCCCGAGATCGAAGCGCCCGCCGCTGATCAGCGACAGTGTGGCGGCGTCCTCGGCGACCCGGATCGGGTCCGCCAGGGGCAGCAGCATCAGGTTGGTGCCCAGGTGCATCTTGCGCGTCTGGGCGGCAATGGCACTGGCAACCACCAGCGGCGAAGGGGTGTAGCCATCGTCGCAGAAGTGGTGCTCGGTCAGCCAGACCGAATTGAAGCCCTTGTCCTCGGCCTCGCGGATTTGCTGCAGGCGCTCGCGATAGAATTCCTCGAAATCCTGGCGCCACTGCGCCGGATTGCGAAAGTCGTACCAGAGTCCGTAATTAACATCTTGGCGCATGTTGCCTCCCGGACAACTCAGGAATGGGTGGCCAGGAACCGCAACAGCTCCCGGTTGTAGTCTTCAGTCACTTCGATGAAAGGCGCGTGCCCGACACCCTCGAACTCGATCACCGTGGCTCGGGGGTGGTTATCACCCACCCAGCGCCCGATCGCCGGATCGACAAAGGCGTCCTGGGAGCCCACAAAGGACAGTACCGGGCAAGGCAGGGAGGCCAGCATCTCGCGCTGATCCAGGGGCTCCAGCTGGGCAATGGTCTCTATCGCCCGCGGGGAGGCCTGGCAGAACACCTGCCATATCCACTCCACCACCGGGGGCGGCACCTCCTTGGCACAGACCGCCTGGGACAACCCGTGAAGGAAGGCGATGCGGTCGGCCTTGAGCCCCGCCACAGTCGCGGCCATATCCTCCGGCTGCCCGCCCAGGGGAAGATCGGGCTTCTGGATGTAGATCGGCGAAGCGCCACCAGTCAGCACGACCGCACGACATGACTCACCCAGGCGGCTGGCCGCTTCCACGACGACCGCTCCGCCCAGGGACCAGCCATTCAGCACAACGCTGCTCAGACCCAACTGCTTCACCAGCGCCACAACGTCGCCGGCAATCGCCGAGATGCCCGGGTCGTCGAAGTCCTTGTCGCTCTGGCCGCAGCAGCGGTGATCCAGCATCACCACCCGGTGGCCAGCGTCCCGCAGGGCCGGCAGGACGTTGTCCCAGGCCCGCACGTTCATGCCCCAGCCGTGCACCAGCACGACGGCGCTGCTGCCCTGCCCGTGGCTCTCGTAGTACACCTGCCGTCCGCAATCGGTCGTCATGTATGCCATGTTATGTTTACCTCCTGGTCAGAATCCGCCGGATGGTTGCTTCGTAATCGTCGAATACGGCCATCAGATCCAGCGCGCCGGGATTGACCAGCCACTGGTAGATGGTGCCGAAAATGAAGGAGTTGAACTTGACCCCGAAGAGCTCGGGATTGACCTCCGGATCAATCTCCCCCGCCTCGATCCCCAGGCGCACCCAGCGCGCGGCATCGTCGCGGTAGATGCGGTGGTGGTCGGCCAGCTTGTCGCGGATCTCCGAGTCGTGTCCGAGTGACTCGTACCAGAGAATGTACATCGCACGCATGTAGCTGGCCTCGGTGTTGAGGAAATCGCGCACCGCGTGCAGGGCAGAAATAATCGCCTCGATACCGGTCTTGCCCCCGACGTACTCCCCCAGGTGGGACTTCCAGCGTCCATCGAAGCGGATGAACATCTGGTTGAGGAAGCCCGCCTTGGAGCCGAAGCGCGAGTGGGCCAGCCCCCGGCTGTAGCCCGCCATCTCGCCGATCTCCTTCAGGGTCGTACGCTCGGTACCCCGCTCGATGATCAGCTTGATCGCCGCCTCGAACATCCGCTTGTCGGACAAAGCCGTGCGCTCTGCCTGGGTACGGCGCCGGTTGGGCACTGATTTCCCGCCCTTCTTGGCCCCAGTGCGCGCCTCGGCAGCCTTTACCGGCGCCCCCGCGGCACTGTCATTTGATGTGCTGTACGTCGAACTCTCCGCTTTCATGCATCACCCGCAAACGTTTCTTGTCGATTTTTCCCACGCTGGTCTTGGGTATCTCGCCAACAAAGGCCCAGTATTCCGGAATCCAGAATCGCGCGACCTTGTCCTCGAGAAACTCCCGCAGCGCAGCTCCACCCACGGCATCCTTGCCCGCCAGCACAATAGCCAGGGGCCGTTCCTGCCAGCGCTCGTCGGGGGTGGCGATGACCGCTGCCTCCACCACATCGGGGTGTGACAGCAGGGTATTTTCCAGGTCGACCGACGAAATCCACTCACCCCCGGACTTGATGACGTCCTTGGTGCGATCAGTCAGCTGCACGAAATGCTTTTCGTCGATATGCCCGACATCACCGGTGCGCAACCAGCCGTCGCTGGTGAACGAGTCCGGCGACTCACCCCCGTGGTAGCCCCCGGTAATCCAGGGACCGCGCAATTGTAGCTCACCCACGTCCTGGCCGTTGTGCGGCAGCGGATTGCCATCGCCATCCACCACTCGCACCTGCACCCCCGGCACCGGGCGGCCACTCTTGGCCCGCCAGGGCGTTTCGCCACCGGGACCGGGGTCCCGGGGCGGGTGTGACAGGTGGCACAGCGGGCTGGTCTCGGTCATGCCCCAGCCCTGCAGCACCGGAACGCCCCAGCGTTCACGCACCGCGTCAATCATGGCCGGCGCCACTGCCGCGCCCCCCGATACAAGCATACGGAAGCAGCCCAAGTCCAACTCGCGCTGCTGCGAGACCCGCAGCAGATCCCCCAGGATGGTCGGCACCATCGCAGTGAAGGTCGGGCGCTCCTGGCGAATCATGACCTCGATGCCCGCGGGCTGCAGGTGGGGCCCGGGCATGATGAAGTCACTGCCACTGAACCAGCCGGAATAAGGCAGGCCCCAGGCATTGGCGTGGAACATGGGCGGCAGCAGCAGTATGCGGTCGCGTTCGTTGATGCCGAAGGTATCCGTGGCCCGGGAAGCCAGCGAATGCACGAAGGTGGTGCGATGGCTGTAGACCACCCCTTTCGGATTGCCGGTCGTGCCGCTGGTATAGCAGATGGCCGCAGCGCGCGTCTCGTCGATGTCGGGCCAGTCGTAGTGATGCGGCTGGCCGTCCAGGGCGCTCTCGTAGCCGACCACCGGCAGCTGCTCCAGGTGGCCACTCTCACCACCCACCAGGAGAATATGCGTCACGCTCTTGAGCAGGGGCACAACCGGGGCGAACATCTCCTGCAGGCTGGCATCGAGAATCACCACCTTGTCTTCGGCATGGTTCAGGATATAGGCCACCTGCTCGACCGACAGGCGGATATTCGCGGTATGCAGAATCGCCCCCATGGAGGGCACAGCCAGATAGGCCTCCATGTGAGCCTGGTTGTTCCAGCTGAAGGTCGCTACCCGGTCGCCCTGCTGCACACCCAGTTCATTCAGCACATGGGCCAGCTGGGCAGCGCGCTGGGCAGTCTCACTGTAGCGGGTATAGTGGGTCGACGTGCCGTCAAAAACCCCGATACGGCTATCGGGGAACACCGCGTGACCGTGCTCCATGAGCATGCGCACAGTCATCGGCATGTGCATCATGGTGGCGTGCATATCCATTATTGTCTCCTTACCAGTTTCCCTTGGCGGCCGCGGCGGCTTCTTCCAGTAACGCGGGAACATCGTATTCCAGGCCCCGGGCGTAGTCCGAGTCGACCTTGCCGGCGCAGTAGAGCTCCCAGGCACCCTCGACAATGGCCGCCAATCGCCAGAAGGCAAAGCACATGTAGAAATCCATATCGCGCAGCGGCAGCCCGGTTGCCGCCGACCAGCGCTCTGCCAGCGCGCGGCGGCTGTGCGCACCGGGGCGTCGGCTAACCGCCTGAATATGGCGAAAACCCGGGGGATCGAGCTCTCTCGGCCCCCAGAACATCAACAGCAGCGCGAGATCCGCCAGCGGGTCGCCGATAGTCGCCAGTTCCCAATCGATGATGGCCGCCACCTCGGGTCGCTGCGGGTGCGACAGGGTGTTGTCCAGGTGATAATCGCCGTGGATCAGGCTGGCGTGGGTCTCCGCCGGCAGGTTGTCCAGCAACCAGCTGGCCAACTCATGCAGCAGGGGCAACTCACGCACCGGTGCTTTGGACCGGGTGTCCCGCCAGCGGGTAATCTGTCGCTCCAGGAACTGCTCGGGGCACCCAAAGCGCTCCAACCCCAGGCTTTCCCAGGGCAGGCTGTGCACCACCGCCAGCTCGTCGACCAGCGACTCGCCCAGACGATTGACGGTTTGCGCGGTATCCGGGTAGGTGTCGGGCAGCGCATCGGTAATGGAGACGCCCTCGACGTGGCCGACCACCAGAAAGGGGCGCCCGATCACCTCTGTGTCCTCGCACCAGGCCACCATTTTCGGCACCCGGGCCCGACCGTCCAGTGCCCTGAGCACCTTGGACTCCCGCTCGATGCCGCGGTGTGCCGTCGGCGAGATCGCGTTCTCCGGCGGGGTGCGCAGCACCAGGGGACCGCTGTCACTGTCCAGCTGGAGCGTCAGGTTGGCATTACCGCCACTGAGGCGGCGCGCTACCTGCACGCCCGAGACCCCCGCGTGCTCCGCCAGCCAGCGGGCCAGTGGCGGATTCATGGCATCCAGCGCATCACTCATCCCGGCACCCCGAAACTGCTCATCAGGCCGCCATCGGCGGGGATAAAGGCGCCGGTCATGTAAGTCGAATTGGCCACCCAGAAGGCCACCTCGGCGACTTCCTCGGCACGGCCGTAGCGCCCCAGGGGAATGGTCTTGCGCATACCTTCCAGGGCCTTCTCCGACAGACCGCCGGTCATTTCGGTCAGTACCAGGCCCGGGATCACCAGATTGACGCGAATGTCCCGTGCCGCATACTCGATGGCCAGCGCGCGGGTCAGGCCGGACAAGCCGGCTTTCGAAGCGGCGTAGGCGGAGTCCCCCGGGAAGCCCCGGAAGCCCACGACCGCCCCGACGTTGAGAATGGCCGCACCGGACTGCAGGTGCGGATCGGCGGCGCGGATCACGTTCACCGCACCCTTGAGGTTGGTGGCGAGGACCGCATCCCAGTTTTCTGCGGAGATCCGACCGATGCGACCGCCACGGTGCAGCCCCGCATTGTTGACCAGGACATCGATCCGTCCCCAGTGCGCGATCACCCGATCCACCGACGCCTGCAACGACGCCGTATCACAGACGTCCGTCCGACAGGCCAGGCAGGCATCACCGAGCTCCCGCGCCAGATCTTCTATACTGTCACTGCGGGCGAAGATCGCCACCCGGTCACCCGCCGCCAGCGCCTGCTCGGCAATGGCACGCCCAATGCCCCGCGAAGCGCCGGTGACAATCCAAACTTTCTGATCAGCCATGATTTCACTTCTGCTGGTTGGTGAGTAAAGAATTATTTGCTTGTTTGCATCTAACAAGTCTAAACTGGGCGTCGCCGAAGTCAAGCAAAACCATGTGTTGGCGGGCAAGACAGCGAAACCAAAACCGCATTGCTTATCAAACAAAGAAGGTGTCACCGTGAGCTGGAGCTTTGAAACCGACAGCGAATTCCAGAAACAGTTGGACTGGATCGCTACTTTCACCCGTGAAGAAATCGAACCCCTGGACCTGGTCTTCCGCGGTCCGGGCGATCCCTGGGACCCGGACTCCCCGGCGGCGAAAGCCATGGAGCCCCTCAAGCAGATCGTGAAGGAAAAACGCCTGTGGGCCTGCCACCTCGGCCCCGAGCTCGGCGGTGAAGGCTACGGCCAGGTCAAGCTCGGCCTGATGAACGAGATCCTCGGGCGCAGCCGCTTCGGACCCAGCGTATTCGGCTGCCAGGCCCCCGATTCCGGCAATGCCGAAATTCTCGCCCACTTTGGCACCCCCGAGCAGAAAACCAAGTACCTACAGCCGCTGCTGGATGGCAAGATTGCCTCCTGTTATTCCATGACAGAGCCCCAGGCCGGTGCCGACCCCGCCGAGTTCACCTGCACCGCGACCCGCGACGGTGACGAGTGGGTGATTAACGGCGAGAAATGGTTTGCCTCCCACGCCCGCTTCTCCGAATTCCTGCTGGTCATGGTGGTCACCAATACGGAAGTGCCCATCCACGAAGGCGCCTCCATCATCCTGGTGGAGAAAGGCACGCCGGGGATGGAGATCATCCGCAACTCTGCCGTCGGCCCCTTTGTCGAACAGGGCGACGGTGTGCGCGCCTATGTCCGTTTCAACAACTGCCGGGTGCCCGCCGACAACCTGCTGGGAGAAGAAGGTCAGGGCTTCCTAGTGGCGCAGACCCGCCTCGGCGGCGGCCGCGTACACCACGCCATGCGCAGCGTGGGCGTGCTCAAGAAAGCCATGGACATGATGTGCGAGCGCGTGGTCAGCCGCACGACCAAGGGCGAGCAACTGGCCAAGAAACAGCTGACCCAGGAAAAAGTCGCCGACAGTTACACGCAGATCATGCAGTATCGCCTGCATGTGCTGTACACCGCGTGGCTGATCGACAAGTACAAGGAATACAACCGCGAGGTGCGCAAGGAGATCGCCGCGATCAAGGCTGCGACGCCCAAGGTGCTCCAGGAAGTGATCTACCGGGCCATGCACCTGCATGGCAGCATCGGCGTATCCGATGAAACGCCGCTGATGACCATGTGGGCCAACATCCCCGAGCTGGGCATCGTCGACGGACCCTCGGAAGTCCACAAGATCACCGTGGCGCGGACCGTACTGCGCGATTACGAGCCGGTGCAGACACTGTTCCCCAGCTACCACACCCACACCCAGCGCGAAGCGGCCATGAAGAAGTATGGCCACTTCCTGGAGGGAAACAGCTAGCGCGTAATGGCGATCTCGGTGCGGGGCATGCTCTCGGGCATCCCCCCCAGCGCCACGGCGCAGCGCGAGCTGCCGCAGAAGTAGGCTACCGCCATGGACAGATGCAGCAGCTCGGCTTCCGTGAAAGTTGCTTTCAGGTCAGCCTGTAGCGAGGCCGGGATGCCCGCCGGGTCCAGGTGGAACTGGCGGGTGAAGGCCACGATGAGGCGCTCCCGCTCGCTCAGGACCGCCTCATCGGCACCCTCCTGTATCACGGCCACCTTTTCCTCGCTGAAGCCGTCGGCCACAGCGACGTCATAGCGCACCGCACGGCACATCACGCAGCCGGTGAACTGCGCGTTCTGCAGGCGCGCCAGCTCGACCTCCGCGGGAGACAGTTCGCCCGCGTCCCAGACTGCGCCATTGAGGGCAATCAGGGATTCGACCACCTCGGGCACCATGCCCAGGGCCGAGTCGCGAATCACGTTACCACTGCCGCCCTGCCCTTCCGGGACCTGCACTCTCGCCACACTGCTCATCTCACGCCTCCTGTTTCGATGTCCGCCAGATCAGACCCAGGCGCTGCAGGCCGTCAAATACGCCGAGGGATTGCACCAGCGCAACCAGGCCGACATCGCCGTAGTGTGTCTTGACGGCTTCCGCCTGTGCGTCCGTGATCGCCAGGGCATCCATGGCATAGATTTCGGTAAATTCCAGGCAGGCCCGCTCGGCCTCGGTAAACAGCGGCGAGCGGTGCCAGTCGCGCAGGGCCGCGCGGCGCACGGCGTCCACCGGCACCACCGCCTGGGCCTGATCACCCTCGCTGCGATGCAACTGGGCCATACGCAGGCGGCACAGCTCCAGCACCGGTCCGGGCACATGGGGCTGCTCCCAGAGGCTCTCGAACATGGCCAGGAAGGGTTCACCCAGCTGTGGCAGCCGCGCCATGATGGCCTCCCGAGATGAACACTCTTGCACGATCCAGCTCACGTCAATCTTCTCCTGATTTCAAATGGTTGCCGTTACCGGCGGCTCCCTTTGAGCGCCCCACTTTCCGCGCTAGCCGCCGAAACCCTCGCCCCCGACCGCCTCGCCCATGCGAACCAACCGGCTGTCGGCAACCGCGAGCTGCCGGTGCCGCACTGCCTCCTTGTACGCCGGATCGGTGACCATGGCCATGAAAGCCCTGGCGTTCGGATAGTGGGCGATAAAGGCGATGTCCCAGTACTCGTCGGCGGGGCCGATCACCATGGCTTCCGGTCGCCCGCGCCAGACGATGCTGCCGCCGAGGCGTCGAAACACGGGGCCACTGTCGCGACCGTAGCGGGTGTAGGCCTCGGCGCCCGAAACCTCCTCGCCGTCCGGATAGCGGACGCGTGCATTGAGCCGGATCAGATTGAGCATCCAGATCGGGGTATCCCGGGGCAGGGACTTGAAGTGATCGAATTGTTCGCGGGTGGGGTCGACATTGCCGCTCATTGCAAGCCTCCTGTTATTGTTCTGGCAGCTTACCGCCAAAGGCTGCATAGGTATACCCATTCGCCGGATGTGGCAGCGCCCGGCAGGCACCGCGCCACGACTATAGTATGCTCGGCCACCGCAATAAACGGACGGAGCCCTGCGCTCCCCCACCCTAGAGGAGATACCCATGAAAGTGATCGTGATTGGCGGATCCGGCCTGATCGGCGGCGATGCCGCACTGGAACTGCAAAGCCAGGGGCATGAGGTCACCATCATGTCCCGCAAGCGCCCCGAGGCCCCAGCCCTCGCCGCATTGCCCTGGGTACAGGGGGATTACATCAACGATGACCTCGCCGATGGCCGCCTGCAGGGCTTCGACGCCATGGTCTTCGCCGCCGCTGCGGACATCCGCAACGTGCCCCAGGACGGCTCCGTCGACCCCGCCGAGTTCTACCGCCAGGCCAACGACATCGCCGTTCCGCGCGCCTTCGAGGCGGCCCGGGACGCCGGCATCCGCAGCGCCGTGTACATCGGTTCCTTCTACTCCCAGGTAGCCCCCCACCGCGTCGGCGAGTGCCCCTACGTTACCTCTCGACACAACACCGACCAGGCCATACGCGCCATGAGCACCGACAGCTTCCGCGTCGTGAGCCTGGACTGCCCCTTCGTGCTGGGACACATCGACGGCACGCAAGTGGACTACATTGCGGCGGTGGTTGCCTATGCCCGCGGCCAACTCGAAGGCGTGCCGGTATTTGCGCCCAAGGGCGGCACCAACCACATCAGCTCGCGCTCGGTGGCCCAGGCCGTGGCCGGCGCCCTGGCTAATGGCGAAGGCGGCAAGGCCTACCTGGTGGGTGATGAAAACCTGACCTGGAAGGAATACCTGGAGCTGTGGTTCCGCCTCGCGGGCAACCCGCAGGAAATCGAGGTACGTAAGGACGACCACCCGCTGTTCCCCGACGCGATCATGTTCGCTGGCCCGGGAGCCACGGTGTCCTACGAGGTGGACCCGGCGGACCACGAGGCCCTGGGCAGCTTCGATCGCCAGCAGATCGAACCGACCATCAAGCGCATTCTCGCCGCCTACAGCTGATCGGCACGGACGAGCTGCGGCGGGCTTACCTGCCGCAGCTCCGGTCCTTGTCTATACCCGCACTCCCATGGTGTCCCGGGCCTCCCGAGCCAGGGACTCCTGAAACTCCGGATGTGCCACCGCCAGCAGGGCCCGGACCCGCTCCGCGATGGAACAGCCGCGCAGTCTCGCCACACCGTATTCCGTCACCACGTAGTCCACCTGAGCCCGGGTGGTCACCACGCCCGCACCACTGGCCAAATGGGGCACCAGACGCGACAGGGTTCCGCCCCGGGCCGTACTGGGGAGGGCAATGATCGACTTGCCCCGCTCGGAATAGCTTGCCCCCTGCACAAAATCCACTTGCCCGCCCACGCCCGAGTAAATCCGGTGGCCAATGGAGTCGGCACAAACCTGGCCAGTGAGGTCGATCTGCAGTGCACTGTTGATCGAGGTCGCCCGGGGATTCTTGGCAATCACCACTGGGTTGTTGACGAACTCCACGTCCAGGAACACCACCTCGGGGTTGTCATTGACATGGTCATAGAGTGACTGGCTGCCCATGGCGAAGGAGGTGACCGTGCGCCCCCGGGAAATCTTCTTGCGCGCGTTGTTGATCACGCCGCTGCGCAACAGCGGCAGCACGCCGTCGGCGAACATCTCGGTGTGGATACCCAGGTCACGCCGATCCCCCAAGCAGGCCAGCGCCGCATCGGGGATGGCGCCAATGCCCATCTGCAGACAGTCGCCGTCCTCAATCAAGCTGGCCACGTGCTCGCCGATGGTTCGCTCCACCGGGGAAATCTCCCGCTCGCCGTGCAGCAGCAGCGGTTCCGTCGCGGTGTAGGCCACATCGATGTCCCGCAGGTTGATAAAGCTGTCGCCATGGGTCCGCGGCATCTCCGGGTTGATGTGGGCGATAATGCGTCCGGCCACATCGCAGGCCGCCTTGCTGGCCTCGACGGAGATCCCCAGGGAGCAGTTGCCGTGACGGTCCGGGGTGGAGACCTGAACCAGGGCCGTATCCACGCGGGCGTCACCGCGCCGGAACAGCTTGGGAATTTCGGAGAGAAAAATCGGCACATAATCGGCGCGGCCCTGGTTGATCAGGTCTCGGGTCACCTGGCCGGCGAAAAAGCAGCGGTTGCGCAGGTGCCCGTCCAGTGCCGGATCCGCCAGGGCCTCCGCATGCTCCAGGTGCAATTGCATGATAGTCACATCCTGCAGCGCCCGCGCATGCTCTGCCAGTGCCTCCAGCAGCACCGTGGGTGTGGCCGCCATGGAGTGGCACCACAGGTTCTCCCCGGAACCGATCACCGACACCGCTTCCAGAGCCGATTCGACAAACAGCGTCACATACCCCCCCAAACTTGCTGCAATTCAGTACTTTATACCACAGCCGGACTGGGCCTTCCGGCACGGGCAAGCGGACGCAGCCTGGTCTACACTTCCGGCATGATCCCGCGCACCAGTGACATACTCTGGCAGGACGCCCAGCACCAGGCCCTGTTCGAGATCCTCGACCTGCTGGCGGAGCCGGACTCCGACAATGAAGTGCTGCAGCGACTTTACGAGTATACGGAGATCCATTTCCGTCTGGAGGAGTACTACATGGTGGCGCTGGACTACCCCGACCTGGAGACGCACCGGGAATCCCACGACCGCTTCCGGGAAGAGATCGCCTGCCTGCTGGAGGGGGGTATCGACGAACCCGGTTTCCGCAACGCGGTAACCATATTCCTTCGCGAGTGGCTGCAGCGCCATGTTTTCGGGGTCGACAAGGATCTCGAGGCCTTTATTCTGGCCGCTGACGCCAAGTGAATCGAGCCGACTCTGGAACCGCGAAATGAATGAACTGCGCAACAAGGATGCCCCGGGCCGCGGCGTCGCCGTCATCGTCTACGGCCTGTACCTGGGAGCCATCATGACCATTGTGACCCTGCCCCTGGGCGCGCTGCTGGCCGCGTGGCGGCTGCGACACAGCGCCGACTGGGTTGCCTCCCACCTGCGCTTCCAGCTGTGGACCTTCGCCGGTCTCGCGGCCAGTGGCATCGCCGCGCTGCTGCTGTGGCGCGTGCTCGGCCAGATGGCGGCGCCGCCAATGTCCGCCTGGGCCTTCGGCTACCTCTACTTCACCCTGGCGGTAGGCTGGATGATTGGACGCTGTGGCGTGGGCATTCATCGCCTTACCGCCAACCGCCCCATCGAGCGCCCTGACAGCCTGCTGTTTGGCGGGGTGAGCCCGGCCTTCAGTGACGGATGATCTGCCGGTAGATGGCCGGTAAAGCCACCGCCAGGTGCTCGGGGCGCTGCACGATGCTGTAGCCGCCGCGGCTGAACATGCGCTGGAAGTACTGCTGGGCCTCCTGGTCGATGGTCACCGCGAACACCCGCACCCCGCTCTGCCGGGCATCGAGCACCGCGCGCCGGGTATCCTCCACCGCATAGCGACCCTCGTAATAGTCGGTATCGTTGGGTTTGCCGTCGGTGAGCAGCAGCAGTAGCCGGTGACGCTGGGGCTGCTTTGCCAGCCCCGCAGCCAGGTGGCGGATGGCCGGCCCCATGCGGGTGTAGGAGCCCGGCTGCAGGGCGTGAATGCGCTGTTCCACAGTACGGTCCATTCCCTCCGCCCAGTCTTTCAGGGTATTCACCCAGACCTTTTCCCGACGACGCGAGGTAAAACTGTGGATGGCAAAGGCATCGCCGCAGGCGGCGATGCCGTGAGCCAGCACCAGCACCGCCTCCTTCTCGACATCCAGCACCCGGCGATCCTCCAGCCAGGCCTCGGTCGACAGGGACACATCCACCAGCACCGAGACCGCCAGATCGCGATCCTGCTCGCGGGTCGCCTGGTAGAGCCGGTCGCTGCTCTGCCCACAGGCGCGCTGGTCTGCCGCCGCGCGCACCACCGCGTCGATATCCAGCTGGTCGCCGTCGGGCTGGCCGCGCAGCAGCACGCGCCGGGGCTGCAGGGCCTCGAACTGGCGGCGCACCTGGCGGATTCGACGACGCATGGCCAGGTCCGGCTGCCAGCGCTCCCCCTCGCCTTCCTGGACTCCCGCCAGGACCACACAGTGGTCCTGCAGATAGCGACGCTCGCGGTAGTGCCATTCCGGGTAGCTCAGGCGTGCCGCCAGCGGTGCCCCGGTTGCCTCAGCCGCCGGCAGATCCAGCTCCAGGCGCAGTTTGGCCGCCGCCTGCTGGCGGTGGGGACTCAGGGTGATCTCCTCCAGCTGTTCCGCATTGCGGGCGGCATTCTCGTCTTCCTCGTCATCCACCAGGCGATTCACATTGACCATTTCGGCCATGGAAAGCAGTTTTTCAAAGCGGTTGAACACCAGGGGGTCCTCCCGCTCGGCCTGGTCCTGACGCCGGCGCTGCGCCTTGCGTCGCCCGGGACGGGCCGGGTCGCTGGTTGCGGCGGACTCGGTGGATTCCGGCTCCGCATCCGGCCGCACCACCCCGCCTGGCTGGACGGCAAAGGCGGTCGCCCACAGGGGTACCGGGAGTGGCGGCCGATAACCCCGGGGAGCACTCGGCGGGAAACGCGGCTCGCGGGCAAGCGATTGCCAGCGCTCCGGGATGTCGGCGCCTGCCCCCTGGGACAGTGCCGCGACAATCAGCGCCTCGAGCGCCTGCTCCACGGATGGCAGCGAGCGCTGCGGGCGCAGGGGCAGCAGGGCCCCGGCGAGACGACGGTAGCGCGGCGCCAGTCCGGGAAACTGTGCCAGGGCCCTATCCACTCCCTCCAGGGCGGCCTGCAGGGCCAGAACATCCCAATGCAGCGGGTCTTCGACAGAAGGTACGACGGGGAGACAGGCGGCGTGGGCCGCCAACCAGAAATAGAGATCGCGATTCAGTGTCTGATCGGGAAATACCGACAGCTCCGCGGGCAACAGAAGATTCTCCTGGTCGCGACGGCTGACCACCTGTCGCTCCCGGGACTGCCCCAGCCACTGGCGAAAGTTGAGACGATGGGCCGATTCCTCGGCGGCCACCGCATTGACCCCCAGGGCGGGGTCCCCCCCCGCGGCGCGGAAAAACACCGCCAGTACCGGACGCACGCTGTCCAGGCTCACCGCCGCTTGCGGGAAGCTCTGCCAGCTCGCCGAACGGGAGGCCCAGCGGTGCCAGAAGCGGCCGGCGGCCTCCTCGATTTCCAGCCACTCCCACACCGCGACTCAGTCCTCGCCGAAGCCGATGCGGACAATCTCCAGCAGGGCCTCCTGTACATCGGGCTCGTCGGTCAGCGGCTCCACCAGGGTTGCCCGAGCCGCCTCCAGCAGGGGCAGACCGGCCTTTATCAGGATAGCGCAGTAAATCAACAGGCGGGTGGACACCCCCTCCTCCAGATCCTGCCCCTTGAGGGCCCGCAGGCGCTGGGCCAGGTTGACCAGGGTATGACAGCGCCGCCCGTCCAGACCACTCTCCCGGGCGACGATGCGCCGCTCCTGCCCGGGCGGAGGAAAATCGAAACTGGCGGAAACAAAGCGCTGGCGGGTACTCGGCTTGAGGCTCTTCAGCAGGTTCTGGTAACCGGGATTGTAAGAGACTACCAGCATGAAGCCCGGGGGCGCCTGCAGCATTTCACCCGTGCGTTCGAGGGGCAGCATGCGTCGATCGTCGGTGAGCGGATGGAGAATCACCGTCACATCCTTGCGCGCCTCCACCACCTCGTCCAGGTAACAGATGCCCCCCTCCCGAACCGCACGGGTCAGGGGACCGTCCACCCAGCGGGTCTCGCCCTCGAGCAGGAGGTGTCGGCCCGTGAGGTCCGCGGCCGCGAGGTCATCGTGGCAGGAGACCGTGTACAGGGGCAGGCCCAGCCGCGCCGCCATGTGGGCGACAAAGCGCGTCTTGCCGCAACCGGTGGGGCCCTTGAGGAGCAGGGGCAAGTGGTGCCGCCAGGCGTATTCGAAAAGTTCGCACTCATTGCCAACGCTTTCGTACCAGGGCAACTCACCCTGCACGCCAGACTCCGGAGCTGCGTCTGTCAAGGAACACCTCTTGCGGTGGAAAGCCGGGAGCGATCAATCACCCCCGGATCAGGGCTGAGTCAGGGCGGTACCGGAGCCTTCGGGAACTTCCTCCCGGGCCGGTCCAAATATCGCAATCAGGAACATCACGGCAGCCACGGCCACCACGCTCCCTGCGCCAAGACGCATCCAGTAGAACAGGTCGAGCTGCGACTGCACCTCCATGTAGTTCATGCCCAGCACCCGCTGCAGGTGGGTTTGCACCACACCGGCAAAGGTGAGCGTGAAGGTCATGAAGCACATGGCCGAGGTCATGACCCAGAAACTCCACATGTTGAGAACCTGGTTGTAGGGCTGCCGGGCTCGCAGCTGCGGCATGGCGTAGGTGATCACGCCGAGCACCATCATCACGTAGGCCCCGTAGAATGCCAGGTGGCCGTGGGCAGCGGTCACCTGGGTGCCGTGGGTGTAGTAGTTGACGAAGGACAGGGTGTGCATGAAGCCCCACACACCGGCGCCGAAAAAGGCCACCGTGGCGCTGCCCAGGGTCCACAGCATGGCGCTCTTGTTGGGGTGGTTGCGCCGCCCCTTCCAGAACATGAAGAAGGCGAACATCACCATGGCAAAGAAGGGCGCCACTTCCAGTGTCGAGAAAATACTGCCTATGGGTTGCCAGTAACCGGGGGCACCGATCCAGTAGTAGTGGTGCCCGGTGCCCAGCAAGCCGGAGAACAGCGCCAGGCCGATGATCACATAGAGCCATTTCTCGATGATTTCCCGGTCCACCCCGGTCAGCTTGATCAGCAGGTAGGCCAGCAGAGAGGCCATGATCAGCTCCCACACACCCTCGACCCAGATGTGCACGATCCACCACCAGTAGAGCTTGTCGAGGGCCAGGTTGGCCGGATTGTAGAAGGCGAACAGCCAGAAAACCGCCGCCAGCCACAGGCCCAGCATGAGGATGGAGTTGATCGCCGTCTTGCGCCCTTTCCACAGGGTCATGCTGGTGTTGTAGAGGAACATCAGGAAGGCGACGGTGATCAGGATCTTCGACCACAGCGGCTGCTCCAGGAACTCGCGCCCCTCGTGGATACCGAACTGGTAACTGATCAGGGCACCCGCACCGGCCACCGCGAAAATCGCCAGCTGCACATAGGCAATCATCGGGCTGTGAATCTCGGTTTCGGCCTCTTCCGGCAGGAGGAAGTAGGTGCATCCCATGAAGCCCATCAGCAACCAGACAATCAGCAGGTTGGTGTGGCTCATGCGCATGATGTGGAAGGGCACCGCATCCACCAGGAATTCCGGCAGCACGTAGACCATGGCGGCCAGAATGCCAAAGGTCACCTGGAGGGCAAACAGGGCCATGGCCAGGGCAAAAAAGGGCAAGGCGACCCGCTGAGTAGCATATTTCATGAATTCTTCTCCTGCCTTTCAGATATGTGGCGAACGCGCTCAGCCAACCGGGTGGGGCGGCCAGTCCTGGGTATTGATGCTGTCCGCCCAGCGGAAGAAATCCACCAGCTGGTCCAGCTCCTCCTCGCTCAGATCGAAAGCGGGCATCTGCCGACGCCCGGGGACATTCAGCGGCTGCGCACGAATCCAGCCCTTGATGCCGGCACGCGCGGCCTCGGGGTTCTCGCGACCGCCGTAGCGATGCCAGACATTCCCAAGCTCCGGGGCAAAGTAGGCTCCCTCGCCGAGAAGGCTGTGGCAGTTGATGCAGCTGTGTTTTTCCCAGACATGCTTGCCGGCGGCCACACTCTCGGTCAGCCCCTCGCGGTCCGTGGAAACGTTGACCATGTACCAGTGGCTGTGCGCAGTGAGCGCCGCGAAGACCAGGAAAAAGAACAGCGAGCCACCAAAGAAGATGTTGCGGGCTGCCGATCGAGTCAGTGATTCCACCATGCGGTGTCTCCCTGTGGCTGAAGGCGACGCTGCAGGCCTGCCTGGCCGGCGCCAATTCATGCATGTGTTATACTTGTTTTGATTGTGCAGCTGCCCCTCGGCAGGGTCAAGGCCCGACCGTGTGAAAGGGGCGTTTCATCTTTTGACGGTACTACTTTTAGAACACGACTTGATACAGGTCAAATAATGCGGCATCCCCTTCTCGCCTTTCCCTTTCGACCGTTTTTCCTGTCCTGCGCCTGGGCGGCCGCACTGCTGGTGCCGCTCTGGGTATTAATGGTCAGTGGCAACATCGCGCTGTCCCCAGGCCTGCCAGCGCTGCACTGGCACCAGCACGAGATGCTGGCCGGCATGCTCTACAGCGCCATTGCGGGCTTTGTGCTGACGGCTGTCTGCGCCTGGACCGGCAGCCCGCCGCTGCGGGGCACCTGGCTGCTTGCCCTGTGGCTGCTGTGGTTGCTGCCCCGGGTCGCACTGCTGTTGGGTCTGGCGCCCGCGCTGAGCCTTGTGCTGGACCTCGTCTTCCTGCCAGTGGTCGCGGCAATCGTCACCGCGCGGGTCCTGCCCGCCCGGCAGTGGCGGCAATTGCCCCTGGTCGCACTGCTGCTCCTGCTCTGGGGTACGGACCTCGGCTTCCACCTCAGCGCCGAGGTGCGCTGGCTGCATGCCACCGTGCTGGCAACCGCTCTGCTTATCCTGCTGGTGGGAGGTCGGATAACACCGGCATTTTCGCGCAACTGGCTGCAGCGTCAGGGTCGCGAAGCCGCAGGGATCGCCGAATTTCCCGGCCTCGAGCGCGTCACGGCGATCTCCTGCCTGACATTGTTCGTCCTGCACGTCGTCACCATGCTATGGCCGGCTGCGGTTTCTCCGCTTGCTATCGCGGCGGTTGCCGCCGCTGCCGGTCTGGCCTCGCTGTGGCGCCTGGCGACCTGGCGCGGCTGGCTGGTACGTGAGGAGCCCCTGTTGTGGATCCTCCACGCCGGGCTACTTTGGGTATCCGTCGGACTCCTGCTGCGGGGAGCGGCAGCGCTGGGGTGGGTCAGCGATACGGTCTGGTTGCATGCCCTGGGCAGCGGTGCCATCGGCACCATGATACTTGGGGTCATGGCGCGAGTGGCGTTGGGCCACACGGGGCGCCCCCTGCGCCCACCCGCTGGAATGCTGACCGCATTCTGGCTAGTATTGGCAGCTGGTTTGCTGCGGATCCTCACGGCCTTGAATACCCTCGACTGGCAACTCGGCGTCACCCTCTCCAGCCTCGCCTGGTCGGCGGCGTTTGGCCTGTTCCTTTGGCGCTACACAAGGATACTGTGCACGCCCCGCGTTGACGGCAAGCCGGGCTGATGCGCCTTACACTACACACCGATTATGCCCTGCGGGTACTCATCTACTTGGCAGTGAACACCGAGGAAAGAACACGCATACAGGCCATCGCCTCGGCGTTCGGCATCTCCCATCACCACCTGACCAAGGTGGTACAGCAACTTCAGCACCACGGTTTCGTGCATACCATCCGGGGCAAGGGGGGCGGTATTTGCCTGGCCATGCAGCCGGCCCGCATCAGCGTCGGGGCCGTCACCCGCGCCCTGGAACCCGCGGATCACATGGTGGAATGCTTTCACGACCCGGGCCAGTGTGCGATCGACGGCCAGTGCATTCTGGCGGGCGCACTGCGGCGTGCCACGGAGGCCTTCTTCGCGACACTCGACACGATTTCCCTGGAGCAGCTGGTGCGCAACCGCGGTGAAACGCTGCGGGGCCGCCTGGATCTGCCACTGATAGCGGTATCCGGCTGAAGAACCCGGAATCAGGCGGCGTCGTCTTCCAGCACCGGCCTTGCAGCGACACAGACCCGGTTGCGGCCCTCGGACTTGGCCTGATAAAGCGCCTGGTCCGCCGCCAGCAACAGGGCATCACCCCCATCGCCCGCTCTGTGTTCCGCCACACCGATACTGCAGGTCACCCCCAGCCCGGGGTACATGCCGCCAAATTCGAGGCGTTCCACAGTCTGGCGCAGACGTTCAGCGATTGCTTCCGCCGCAGGCAGCGGTGTCATCGGCAGCAGGACACCAAACTCCTCACCCCCGAGGCGGCCGACAAGGTCCGCCTTGCGCAGTTCATCCCGCAGTACGCCCGCCACCCGGACCAGCACCCGGTCGCCTCCCCCGTGACCGTAGCGATCATTGACGCGCTTGAAGTGGTCGATGTCCATCGCGAGTACGGAGAGCGGCTGCTGGTAGCGCGACGCCACCGCAACGGCATTATCCAGCACTTCAAAGAAGCAGCGACGATTGGGAATGGCCGTCAGGTGATCGGTGCGTGACTCCTGCCGGAGCAACTCGGTCAACTTGCGCTGACGTCGATACAGCAGCAGGACCACCAGCAGGCACAGTGCCATGGCCATCAGGAGCATGGTCAAGGTGGTCTCGGTCGCCGAACTGCCCACGCAAACTGCTCCTCACCCGCTACGCACTGTCTATAACGGCATTGTGCACCTCGTCGCGTGAAAAACAAGTCAATGGCAAATTCGGCCGGGCCTGCTTTCTGCTAGAATGCCGGACTCCAACCATCCCGCGGCAATCGAGGGCACAGCGCGAGCAATGACCGACAGGCTGCACAGGAAACTCCTCGCCATTTGCATAGTGAGCGCAATACTCCTGCCGGCGGCCCCGCTGGTCCCGGCCACCGAAAGCGAGGACCGGCCGGAGGGGGGCTCCCTGTCGACGGTGACGCCAAACCGCCAGGCCGTGGACCCCGCACCCCCGACAGCACCAGCAAGCCGCGGCGAACTTCCCATGGCGACCAACGTGTCCCTCGAGGAGCCCGTGGCCCCCGAGGAACCGCACCAGCCAGGTACCACTGCAGCACCCGCCCCGGTCCCAGTCTCCGCTCCGCCACCTGCCAGCGATGAGGCGGGTAACAGCGGCCCGGGCAGTGAGCTGCCAGCGACAGCAGGCGATGGACACAGCGAAGGCGCTGGCGCGCCTGCTGAAGCCAGCGCAGCGCCTCCCACAGTGACAGCCCGCGACCTCGCTTCCGGTTCCACTGAAACGACTTCCGCTGGAACGACGCCCGACACGCAAGCCGCACCCGCGGCCACTAACACGACGGAAACGGCGGACACCGCAGCCGCGGAGCCGCCAGCCGAGCCCTCCGGCCACCTCTTCCTGCTCGGGGTGGACGTGCCCCCCGGCACCTCCACGCGGCTGGCCTGGGCGCCCAAACAATCCTTCGAGGGCATCTATATTGCCACCCCGGTACTGGTGGTTAATGGACATGAACCGGGACCGACCCTGTGCCTGACGGCCGCCATCCACGGCGACGAACTGAACGGGATCGAAACGGTCAGGCGGGTGCTCTACAACCTCGAACCCGAGCGCCTCAAGGGCGCCGTGATCGGTGTGCCCATCGTCAACCTGCAGGGCTTCCACGCCAGTTCGCGCTATCTCAGCGACCGCCGCGATCTCAATCGCTACTTTCCCGGCGACCCGGGCGGCAGCTCGGCTTCGCGAATCGCCTACTCCTTTTTCCACGAGGTCATTCAACACTGCAGCGCGGTCGTCGATCTGCATACCGGCTCGTTCTACCGCACCAACCTCCCGCAGTTGCGGGGCGACCTGAGCAAACCCGAAGTCGTCGATCTTACACGCGGCTTTGGTTCTACCGTGGTACTGCACAGCGAGGGCGCCGAAGGCACCCTGCGCCACGCTGCCGTAGCCGCCGGCATTCCCGCGGTGACCCTGGAAGCGGGAGGCCCCTCGGTGCTCGAGGAGACCGCGGTCGGGCACAGCGTCAAGGGTGTCAGAACTCTGCTCAACCACCTGGGCATGACCTCGCGCTTCAGTCTGTGGGGCGACCCCGAGCCGGTCTATTACAACTCGGTGTGGCAGCGCGCGCCCGTGGGTGGCATCGTTTTCAGCCGAGTCAGCCTGGGACAGAATGTCCGCGAAGGCGAGGTTCTGGGTACTGTAACCAACCCGATTACCAACGTGCGCACGCGGATTGTATCCAGTCATACCGGCCGGGTGATCGGGATGGCCCTGAACCAGGTGGTTCAGCCAGGCTTCGCCACCCACCACATCGGTATCGCTGCGCCGCGGGGACAGGTTCCCGAGGAACTGGTGGATGAGCAAGAGGCACAGACCGAGCTCTCTACCACCAGCGGCGACGCTGCCAGCAGCCCCGAGGCGACCGAAAACGGCAACCACATCGAACTATCCGCCGACGATGAAAGTGACGAGGGCGGGCCCCTCGCGGATGACTGACAAGCGTCGGCCAGCCAGTCAACTGAGCCGCTCAGCCGACTAGTGCCGCGCGCCGCGCCTCACCCGCAGCAATGCCTCGCCGGTTTCGTGGTGCAGACACAGATCGCGGCCGGCCAGCAGACCCGCCACCAGTGCCAGGCTTACCAGGGCCATCATCGCCAGCCATAGCCCCCGCATGCCAACACCGGCCTCGAGCATCAATCCGACGCCGAGGGGCCCCAGCGCCGCCAGGCAATAGCCGAAACCCTGGGCCATGGCGGAGAGCCGCGCCGCCAGGGCAGGCGTCGAAGTACGCAGCACCAGCAGGGTCAGTGCCAGGCTGAAGCTGCCCCCCTGACCGACCCCCAGGGCCACTACCGCGGCCCAGCGCCACTCGGCCCCCGCGAGCAGCAGGCCCGTGAAGCCCAGCGCAATCATTGCCAACATGCCGACCAGGGCCGGACGCTGGTCGGCACTCAGTCTCGCCAGCCAGGGCGCGGCCAGGGCGGCAAACAGCTGCACAAACACCGAAACCGCCATCATCCAGCCTGCCAGTGCCTCGGACACGCCGCGCTGCTGAAGCAGCGTGGGCAGCCAACCGAATACGATGTAGGCGAGTGCCGACTGCGCCCCCATCAGCACGGTCACCTGCCAGGCCAGTGCAGAGCGACGCAGCCGTGGGCGAAGCCCCGCCCCGGATTCGGCCAGGGCACCGTCAGACACAGTTCTGCCCCGGTAGAACCACAGCCAGGCGAGCAGCACGACCAGCGCCAGCAAGGCCCAGCTCGCCAGCCCCGCAGGCCACCCGCCGAGCGTATCCGCCAGCGGAATGCTCAGTCCGGCCCCCAGCGCACCCCCGAGACAAAGCGCCATGGTGTAGACACCCGTCACCAGGTCGGAGGCACCCGGCATCTCCCGCTTGACCAGGACAGGCAGGACAGTGCCCCCGACACCGATCGCCGCACCCACCAGTGCCGTGGCGAGGAACTGCAGGATAGCCACCGGCACACTGCGCAGCAACAGGGCCAGCAGGAGCAGGAGCAATGCGCAGCTCAGTGTATGCTCGTAGCCAAGCCGCCGCGCCAGCCGCGGCGCCAGGGGAGCAAACAGGCCGAGACAGAAAACCGGGAGCGTCGTCAGCGCTCCGATCTGTCCGGCAGACAGCCCGAGGGTCTCCTGCAGGCGCAATAGAACCGGCGCCAGAGAGGACAGCGCCGGTCGAAAATTCAGCGCCACCAGGATCATCACAGCGAGAAAGGCGAGAGGAAAGCGCACCGTGTCAGTCCTCGATCAGGGCCCGCGCCATGACATTCCTCGCCGGCTGCAGCAGATACTGAAGGAGCGTACGCTCACCGGTGGTAATCAACACATCGGCGGGCATACCCGGAACCAGGCGACCGCGATCGTGTGCACTGAGACTTTCGAGCTCCACCGCCACTCTCGCCAGGTAGTAGGGAGAGCCGTCCTCGCGCAGCAGGCGATCCGCGGACAGCGTCTCCACCGTGCCTTCTGCCACCAGCGTGGTGGCCGCCTTGAAGGCGGTGAAGCGAATGCGCGCATCGACGCCGGCCTGCACGCGATCAATATCTACCGGTGAGACCTCCGCCTCGACGATCAACCGCCGCGAGTCGGGTACGATGTCCAGCAACGGTGTCCCCGCAGAGATCACGCCGCCGACTGTCGTCACCTGCAAACCGAGTATCAGACCGGCCACCGGAGCCCGTATCACCGCTCGCTCGACCCGGTCCTCAATCACCCGCAGGCGTTCCTCGACGTCATACAGACGCGCCTGCACCGTTTCCAGCTCGTCGGCAATCTGGGACTGCCGGTGGCGCTCCAGCTGGATAATCTCCAGCCGTGTCTCGCCAATGCGAATCTGGTTACCGGACATGCGCGACAGCGCCTCGGCGTTTTCACCAATCAGCTGTGAGCGCTCCCGCTCCAGCTCGGTAATGCGTTGCTTGCCGGTATAGCCCTGCTCCTGCAGGCGGCGCAGGTCCGCCAGTTCCCGGTCAAAGGACTGCAGCAGACTGAGATTGCTCTCGCGAACCGCCTCGATGCCTGCAATTTGCGCCTGCAATTGCTCAATGCGCTGCTCCAGAACGGCCCTCTCGCCGGCATGGGCATCCCGCCGCGCCTGGAACAGGGCTTCCTGACTAGTCATCGCACTCTGGGCCCGGCGATCCTCTCTTCCACGCAGGGGTTCGGGATAGACAATCCGTTCCAGCTGCTGCCGCTCGGCCTGCAGCCGGGCCTCCTCGGCCAGCAGGCTGGCATACTGGCCGCGCAGAAGGCTCCGCTCCGCCTGCCACTGCGTGGCATCCAGGCTGATAAGGGGGTCGCCGGCCGCTACGCGAGCCCCCTCGCTGACATGGATGGTCTGGACGATACCGCCTTCCGGATGCTGGATGGTCTTGCGCGCCTCCTCGACAGTGACCACGCCCGGGGCCAGCGCGGCGCTGTCCAGGGGTGCCAGTGCCGCCCAACCTCCGAACAGGCCGAAGGTAACCAGCACAATCATCCAGCCAATACGCCGATAGCGACGATCACTGACCCAATCCGGGTTTGCGGCCCCAGCGCCCGTCATGCGCTGCCTCCCGCACTGTGGCCGGGACGCGGGCCCGACAAACGTGCCATGACCTCCTTCTTGTCACCGTCGAGGACCAGGGCGCCCTCCTTCAGCACCATCAGGCGCTCCACCACTGCGAGAATGGTATTGCGATGGGAAATGATGACGATGGTCGCCCCCCGCTGCTTCTCGCGGCGCAGCGCGTCGATCAGCGCCCGTTCTCCGGCATCATCCAGATTGGAGTTTGGCTCGTCGAGCACGAGCAGCTGGGGTCGACCGTAGAGCGCACGCGCCAGGGCAATGCGCTGACGGAGCCCTGCCGGGAGGGTAGCACCCGCCTCGCCAATGGCGGTGTCGTAACCCGAGGGCAGCTGCAAGAGCGCCTCGTGGACTCCCGCCAACTGCGCCGCGGCAACCACGCGCTGGGGATCAATGTCCCCAAACCGCGCGATATTGGCACTCACCGAGCCATCAAAAAGCTCGACGTCCTGGGGCAGATATCCGACGTGTGGCCCCAACTCCTCGCGGTCGCGCTGAAATATCTCGGCGCCGTCAAGCCGCAGTGTCCCGGCCACTGTCGGCCAGACCCCGACCAGCGCGCGGGCCAGGCTGGTCTTACCCGAGCCAGAGGGCCCGACCAGGCCCACCGCCTCCCCCGGCTCAATACGGAAACTGGCCTGACGCAGGACCAGGCGCTTTTCACCTGGCGGCGCAAGAGATACTCCCTCCGCATCCACCCGCCCCTCCGGGGGCGGCAGCGGCATCCTGCGCGGGCGTGGCGGCATCCGCTCCAGGGCCGACACGAGACGCCAGTACCGCTCCCGGACGTCCACCCACTGGCGCCAACCGCCGATCAGCCCGTCCACCGGTGCCAGTGCGCGGCCCAACAATATGGAGGCGGCAATCATGACGCCCGGTGTGACACGTTGCTCGATCACCAGCCAGGCACCGAGACCGAGAATCAGTGACTGCGCCGAGAGCCGAAAAACCCTGGCCAGGGTCGTCAGTGCCTGCCCCCGGCCGCTACCACGTGCCTGGGTAGCCAGGACATTCAGGTGCCGCTCCCGCCACTGTCGGTGCAAATTGCCCCGCATTCCGAGGGCTTCCACCACTTCCGCATTGCGCAGGTTGCGCTGCAGGGCCGTGTGGCTCTGTGCAGACTGCATGTTCGCGCGCTGCCCCAGCTCTCCCGTCAGCCTGGCATTCAATACCGCCAACGCGATCAGAATCGCGGCCGCCAGCGCACCCGCCAGGGCAAACAGCGGGTGCAGCAGATACAGGACCAGCAGGTATATGGGCAACCACGGCGCATCCAGCAGTGTCACCGGGCCGCCACTGGCGAGCCACTGGCGCAGGCCCGCCAGATCGGACACGACCTGCCCGGGGGAGGTTTTACCGGCACCGTAGAGTGACTCCCGAAACGCCATATCGAAGGCCCGGGGCTCAAGCTCCAGATCAAGCCGCAGCGCGTTGCGCAGAAGGATCTGACCGCGCACCCATTCCAACCCGCCAATGGCCAGGTAAAGCAGCAGCACCACCAGCGTCAACATCACCAGAGTCGGCAGGCTGCCGCTGGTGAGCACACGGTCGTAGACCTGCAGCATGTAGATGGCGGGTGCCAGCAACAGCAGGTTAATACCCCCGCTGAAAACACCCACCACCCACAACGCGCGGCGGCAGGAAGCGAGGGCATCCCGCAGCTCCTCGGGCACGGGGCCGCCCGCCGCCCGGGCAGGGAGACGCATGGAAGACAGCACGACCTCAGCCGGCCAGGATATCTTCGCTTACGGGGTCATTAAACCAGAAGCTTTCCTGTGCGGTGTCGAACACAAATATGCCCGTGCCACCACCCGGGTTATAGAGATCTGAAGCCTCCAGATCCACCAGTGCCTCCGAGGGTCGGATATCCTCGAGCAGAAACACCATATCCTGATCAACATTAAAAGATCCATCACCATCCACGTCCACATAGGTCATGGCGGTGTGGATACCGTCGTTCAGAGAGCCGGGCAGATATTCGACATGCACCGGCCGATAGAATTCGGCCAGAGGGTCGCGGAAGAAGTCGGTAAGCTCGGGATTCTGTTCCGACAGTGCATTCAGCGAGAAACCTTCCTGTTGCTGGAAGTCGATCGTGCTGAACAGGATATCGGCAACCTCGCCGGTGGCATTGCCCTGCAGGTCGTGGTCACTCAGCCCCAGCAGCGCGAGATTGATCTTGTCCTGGCCATTGACAGGCCCGGCTTCACCCTGCCGGGTCACCGACAGGCCGGAAAACACATCGTAGTTGTCCCAGGTGGACTCGACCCCCTGGTGATAGCGCACCTCAAAGGCGGCATCCACCGACAGCTCCTGGCTGGAATCGACAAAGACAAACGTGTCCAGAAACTGGGTCAGGGAAGTATTGGTAGTCTGGTCTACCTGGAGCACGGCGTTATTCCAGGAAATACTGCCCTGGGTGTCTGCCACCTGGTAACTGACTCCGCCCTCCTGGGAGAAATCGACCAGCTCGAAGAACGTCGCGCCGCCCTCGTCCTCAAAACCCTCAAGCAGAAAATTACTGAAGGGGCTCGCGATATCGCCCTCGGAAAGGCCGAAGAGCAGGAGATCATCGGTCGCGCTGAATTCCTCGATCACGACCGAGCCCGCCGAGACCTGCCCGGTAAAGCCGAGCAGGAAGGCTTCGCTGAGACCGGGGTCAGCCACGTCCATGCGGGCCCAAACCTCCGCCAGTTCGGCGACGACGAAGCGATCTTGGCCGGCTTCGCCGACCAGGGTGCTGTCGCCTTCGCCCGCGATCAGAGTATCGTTGTCCGCGCCGCCCGACAGCTGCACCGAGCCAAAGCCTGCCAGCAGCAGATCATTGCCCCCTCCCCCCAGCAAGAGATCGTCGCCGGAGAAACCATCGATGACATCGTCATCATCGCCGCCATCCAGCAGGTCGGCTGCACCCGAGCCAATCAACAGGTCGCGACCTGCGCCACCCGCGACTTCATTGCCACCCGGCCCGAGCTCGATATTCAGCTCGACAACATCATCGCCATCACCGGCATCGACCCGCGCCACATCCTCCCCGCCCAGGAAGAGGTCATTGCCCGCACCGAGCAGGTAGGTGTTGCTGCCGGCAGATTGACCCGGGGGCGGGAAATCGCCGAAATAATTGAAGCCGAACACCTCGTCGTCATTGGCACTGGCGATCAGCTGGTAGCCTGAGAAAGGTACCTGGGGGTCGGCGAAGTCGGCGACGGCATTCAGGGATACCGAGAGTGCGATGTCGCCGGTGCCGATACCGGAAAAGTCAAAAGTCTGCAGCTGGTTGTCGAAACTCAGGCTACTGTCACTGCCGAAGGAAAACAGTGTGCCCGGCTGAATATCAAAATCGAGAAAGGTCAGACCGTCCTGGCTGCCTTCTGCCAGCGTCGTGGCCTCGCTCAGTTTCAAGGTGCGAAAATTGGTCACCGCAGTCTGTTGCGGATCGAAGCCGGCAAAACCGCCAACCGTCAGTGTGCTCTGGGCCAGTGGCAGACCGTCGACAGTCAAACCCGCAGCAGTGAGCCCCGTCCGGGTGACCGCAGACAGATCGAGGCTGTCGAACAGGTAATTGATGCCGAGGATCTGGCTGAAGGCACTGGAAATAGCCGCCAGATCGATAGACTCGGTAATCGTCAGACCGAGAGTCCCGAAGGCATTATCCGAAAGCTTGAGAGAAGCCATAGTTCTGTCCTGCTAGCGTCGCTGTGCTGTGAATTCCCGAGTCAGAGCGCCATTTCCCAGCGCATGCCCACCGATACGATCTGTGCATCCAGGTCGGTGTAGCCGCCCAATGTCTGGTAGGCGACAAAACCGCTGATGCCGTGGGCAAACTGTGCCGCCACGCCGGCGCTGTAGACCATGTAACTGGTATCCGGATCGTCGACATCAATGCGCAGGCTGTTTTCCGCACTGCGGTCGGCGAAAGGATCATTGGCAAAGCGATAGCGGACCCCGTCTGCGCTGTCCTCAAACTCGTAGGTGTACTCGAGCCGGACGTAGGGTGTAACAACGCCCCAGCTGGGGAGGAAGGTATAGCTAAGCTGGCCACTGGCGGTGAGGCTCATGGATTCAAAGCCCTGATCATCCACCTGCAGGTTCAGCCCCTGTGCGCCGGTTTCCGTGAAGGCATCCACATCCCCGTCGAGGTAGAAGAAGCGCACCAGCGGATCCAGTTTGAGACCGCGGAGGTCGAAGGTGTGGCCGGCATTCAGGCTCAGGTAATACTCATTGCCATCGGTGCTGCCACGCGCCGTGCGCTCAACCCGCCCGCCAAAATCGTCGTAGCGGATGTTGCGCCGGGTATCCACGTCGGACCAGCCATAGCTCACCACACCATCCAGATAACTGCTGCCGCGATAGAGACTGCCATAGAGTGCCAGGGCATAGGTGTCGGAATTGGTATCACCACCACTTTCGGCGAACTCAACCTCGACCTGTCCCGCAGACAGGGAAGCCCCCACGAACAGATTATCGTTCACCCGGTAGTCCACGCCCGCTGTCAGTATCTGGGCGTCGAAATCGTAGCCTGATTCAAGCTCGGTGCGGTCCTGCTCGCCGAAACTCAGGTCACCGCGCAACCACAAACCCAAGCGGCTGCCCGACAGCAGCTCGTCGCCACTGGCACCTGTTCCCAGGGACGACAGGGACTCTCCCAGCACCTGGTCTAGCTGTTCACCGGAAACCTGCGAGTCGCCGTAATTGAGGTTGAGGCCCGCCAGGCTGATGCCCTTGGTGCCGCCCTCACGAACACGCGCCATGCGCGCGCCAATGCTGCGGAAACGGCTGAAGGACAGGACTCGCACGGCCTTGCCGATGACCGCCAACTCTTCGGGCGTCAGCGCGCGAAGCGCAGCCAGTGCCTGCTCCGCGGTGGTGCCCTGGGCCCGCAGGTTGCTGCAGAGATCGAGAAGATCGGCCTGGTCCTCGTTTTCCGGATCAATGCGGTTGCAGATCGCGTCGATGCGCCGGGACACACGCAACTCGTTGGGGCTCGCGTTGGCGAGCACACTGGTACCGTCGGCGTCGGCCTTGCCGGTCACCCCGTCTTCACCGGACTCCTCGCCATCCACGTCCAGGCTGACCGTGGCAATACCGGACTGCTGACCGCTGGCTGTTTGCAATCGGTAGCTGAAGCTGTCGGCACCCACGAACCCGGCAAAGGGGCGATACTCAAAGCTGCCGTCCGGCAGCAGGGACAGCGTCCCGCCCTCCGGCGCGGTCACCAGCAGGATTTCCAGACCGGTGATATCGGCAAACTGGTCGTTGTCGAGCAGGTTGGCACTGCGCCAGTCACCGCCGAAGTCGTCGTCGACCGCAATGGGCGCCCCCCCCGCGGCTGGACCGACGCGCAGGGTCACGGTTGCCGCGTTGCTCTCCAGCGCACCGTCCGAGGCCCGGTAACGGAAACTGTCTTCACCCGAGAATCCGGGGCCGGGCGTATAGGTAAACGTGCCATCCTGGCTGAGCTGCAGGGTGCCGCTGGTCGGACCCTGGGCAAGTATGGCCTGCAGCGCATCGCCATCGGGATCAGAGTCGTTGGCCAGGACATTGGCACCGGAAAAATCGGGCCCGAAGGTATCGTTAACGGCCTGGGGCGCACGGTTTGCCGCCACCACCTCCAGGGTCACCGTGGCCAGGTTGCTGACCGCCTGGCCGTCACTGGCCCGGTAAGTGAAACTGTCGACACCCACGAAGGAGGAGGCCGGGGTGTAGGTGAACACACCCGAGGGTGACAGTGACACCGTGCCGTTCTGGGGTCCGGTCGCCAGCTCCGCGCTGAGGTTGTCGCCATCCGGGTCGCTGTCGTTGGCCAGGACATTGCGCCCGACGTAGTCGCTACCCAGGTTGTCGTCGACTGCCACCGGCGGGCTGTTTGTGGAGGGCGGCTGCACCGTGCCGCAACTGCTGTCGACCGTATTGTGGTAGGCATTGGTGATCGTGACGACGGGCAGGCCCAGCACGTTGTCATTGGCGTCGAACAGCGCCAGCCGCACATCCTGGTCCAGTGTCTGGGCGTCGTCATAGACGTACACGAGACAGGCATTCTGCCCGGAAAAGCCGGTCACCAGCGCGCCGGCATCGCCGCCGGGGTTGTTTTCCGAGTCCAGGACCTCGACGCGCACAATCGCCGGGTCACTGAACTCGAGACTCTGATCGCGCCCAACAGCGACGTTGGCCGCCTGGACAGAAAATGCCGACGCCGCCCCCGCGAGCGACACCGCGAGTGCGAAAGCCTTGTGCATCGTCTTCATGAAGTCCTGCTCCCCAGAAACGCAGTCATGAAGTATCGACCCTGACCCGGGTATCGTCAATGTAACGATAGCGAATCTGCGGAGTGGTCTGCAGAAGCAGCCATCGGACAGGTCGACTGGCATACGAGATGCTACGTTACCGAACTAGCCACACAGCCCATCGGGGTGACCGTCAACCGTGGAGAGCAGGGATGATCACACGGGCAGCACTTTCCTGGAGTCTAGCCATCCTGCCGGCGATAGCCAGCTGCCTGCTCTTCCCCACGCGGCTGATGGCGGCCAGCGAACCCGAGCTAGCACTGTCCCTGTGGTACACACCGGTCAATCGCCACCTCCATCAGGACAGCATTCTGCATGTCTTGCACCACAGCAGTGACGAAGTCTGGGTTGCCACACTCGAGGGCATTACCCGCTTCCAGGGCGACCATGCACGCCACTACCAGACTCTGAGCCGGCGCGCCGGCGACCAGCGCAGACCGCGGGTCACCGGTCTGGCCGAGGCGGCCGATGGCTCGGTACTGGCGGCCACCTTGGGAGCCGGGGTACTTGTGTTTGATCCACAGCGAGACCGCTTTCTGCCCTGGCACTGGGGCGATCATCAGCGTGCGACAGACCGGCTGGTGGCGGAAATGCGTGTCACCACCGATGGGCGCACCTGGCTGGGACTCGAGGATGGCACACTGATAACGCTGCGTCCGGACGGCCATCACCAGCGTTTCAGCCCACCTGCGCCGAGCGGCAGGATCAGCGCCATCAGCACCCTGCCGGGGGGCGGCGTGGTAACCAGCACACTCAAAGGGCAGCTACAGTGGCACGCCGCGGATGGCAGCCCGTTGCGCGCGGTCGACCTGCAGGCCCGGTGCGACCTGCACCGTGTCGAGGAAGTCCTGCCACTCGGTGGTGGTACGCTCCTGATCGGCACCCGCGGACGCGGCCTCTGGCTGCTGGAGCAGGGGCAACACTGTCGTCGCCCGAGGGGCATGGACCAGCCGCCACTGTCGGAAGCCAGCATCCACCACTTGAAAGCCAATGCGCGCGGTACAGCCGGCGAGGCACTGATCCTCGCCGGTACCGACCTTGGCCTGCTGGTCACCGACGGGCGGCAACTTCTGCAACACCTGAGGCGCGACAACAGCCACCTGCGCGACAACGAAGTGATCAGCCTCGCGCCGGCCCGGGACGGCATGGCCTGGGTCGGCACCTATGACGGCCTGCACCTGCTGGACCGTCAGAGCTTCGAACTCTGGGGTGTTCAGCACCACCCCCGGCTACAGACGATTGCCGGTATGACCAGCCTGCCAAATGGCGAGCTTCTGCTCGGCGCCTACGAGGGGCTGGTACTGCGACAGGGCTCGCGGCATCAGCTTCCACGCGGCGCAGGCCTGGAGCAGGCCTTGCACAACCGCGCCATCATGGGCGTGTACCGGCATACCGACAGGCTGTTTGTGGCCTACCGGGAGGCAGGTCTCGACGTGTTCGACCTGGCCAGCGGTGAAACGGCCCGCTGGCACACAGGCAGCCGCCCTGCTCTGGCCTCCAATGCGGTGAGCGCAGTACTGGTGACCCGGGCCGGGAACACCCTGATCGGCATGTATGGTGGCGGACTGGGCCAACTCACCGCGGATCAAGAGCTCTTGAGCTTCCGTAAAGGCGAGACCCGCGGAACTCTCGCGGACGATCGCATCCTGATGCTGTTCCAGTCTGGCGACGGCCAGGTCTGGGTCGGCAGCGAGGGTGGTCTGCAGCGTTTTGATGAAGCGCTCGGAACATTTCACAGCGTCACTTTGGATGGGGACGCGCCAACGTCCCCGTCTTCACCCACGATCTGGGCCGCGACAGAGACCCCGTCGGGAGAGCTCTGGTTTGGCTCGCTCCACCAGGGTCTCTGGCAAATGCGCGCCGGTGTCCTGCGACCCGCCGGCGGCGACACCATCCAGGACCAGACGATCTATGCCCTGGAAGCCGATGACAGTGGCCGCATCTGGTATGCCTCGAACCAGGGCCTCAATGTACGAACGCCCTCCGGCAACCACCGACAGTTCGGCGGCGGCTTCGGCCTGACCAACCTGGAGTTCGAGCTGGGCAGCTCGCACCGGGATCCCCAGGGTTTCCTCTATTTCGGCGGCAACCGCGGCTATATCCGCTTTCACCCCGAACAGATTCCCCTCGCAGAAGCCCGTGCGAAGGTCGCCCTGACCGGCTATCGCCTGGCTGACAACCGTCGCCACACGCTCGCTCCAGAAGCAGACAGCAATCGCCAACCGGCCATTGCGCTGACCCGGGATGATTACTGGCTGAATATCGAATACAGCGCCCTGACCTATCGGGACCCCGAGAGTGTCCGCTATCGCTACCGGCTGCGAGGCCTGGATCCCGGATGGATTGACGCCGGCAGCCGTCGCCAGGCCACCTATACCAACCTGCCGGCCGGCACCTATCAGTTTGACGTACAGGCCACACGCGGAACCCACTTCGACGCAGCGCCGATTACCTCAATCGACGTGCTCGTACCGGTACCGCTGTGGCGCAGCGGCTGGGCATTGTTGGCCTATGCAGGTCTGGCCTCGCTGCTCTGGTTGATACTGCGCTACCTCCATCGACTCTATCGGGGTTGGCGCATGGCGCACCGGCATGTGCAGGAGAGCGAGACGGCTGCAGGACGCATGGCCGATAACCTTCGAGAGGAACACAATCACTATCGGCAACTGGTCCTCGCACTCCACACCCAGCAGCGACAGCTGCTGGACTGGTCACTGCCGGTCACACTGACCGGGCTGCCCGAAGAGGATCGCGAAGCGCTGATGCACCTGCTTGAGACGCTGGACCGGCAGACGCTCCATCACCAGGCAGAGCTCTACCTGTTACTGCACCGCCTGGTCGACACCGTGCTGGATACAGCGGGCCCAGGCGGAGGGCCCCTGATTGCCATCAACGACTGCCCCGAGCTGCCGCTGCCCTGGCAGGCTGCCATGGCAATGGGAGCAAGCCTGTGGCTGGTATTGCGGGCGGTGGGCGAGGACGACGGTCAAGCGCGGGATTGCCTGATGCTGGCGGCCGACCCGCTTGCCGACAGCGCGATTGACGGCGCGGGTTGCCAGGTCTATCTCAGCGGCGACTTCCGGGAGGTGGAGGACACCCCGGGCAGCCGAGGGGCGAGCCTCTGGCGGGTCGCCCGCCAACTCCTGGAGCGCAATGGTGGGGAGTTGTCGACAAGCGCGGACACCCTGGTCCTGCGGCTGCACTGGCCCGGCATAGCGGCCGGATAATCTCAATGCCCTGAAAATCGCGGCTCGCGCTTCTCACGCTGGGCAGCAAAACCCTCGCGAATATCGTCGGAATTCAAACAGCGCTGCACCAGGCGCTCGGCGTCGGCGGGGTCGATACCCCCGCGCGCTGCCTGCTGTATCAAGGCCTTCATGGCCTGTACCGACAGGGGCGCCGAGGCGGCCAGGCGCGAGGCAAGCTCCTCGGCGCTGCGATCCAGCTGCGAGGGCAGTACCAGGTGATCCAGAAAACCCAGATGCAGCAGCTCTTCACCGGAGAAACTCTCGGCCGCGAGCAGGAGACGCTTGGCTGCTGACACCCCGAGCCGCTCGACAAAGCGGGCGATGCCCGAGGCCGGGTAACACAGGCCAATCCGCGCCGCCGGCACCCGCAGCCGCATGCCCGAGACGCCGATGCGGAAGTCGCAGCTCAGTGCCATCTCCACGCCACCGCCAAAAACATCACCGTTGAGGGCACAGATCGTCGGTATCGGCAGACTGGCGAGCTGGTCCGAGACTTCCTGGAAGGCTTCACCACTCAAGTTGCCCTGCCCGAGCTCCTTGAGGGACGCCCCCGCACAGAAGGTACCTTCGCCCCAGCCAGTGAGCACCAGCACACGCACCTGGCTGTCGCCCTGCAGGGAGGCAAGGTGGCTGCGGATGGCACCCAGCTCGGCAAGCCCCAGGGCGTTGTGCACCGCGGGGTTGTTCAGTACCAGCCGGGCAATGTGACCGGTCCGCTCAAAGTGAATTGTCTCGCTCATGGCGCGGAAGTTTCGCACAGCCTCCGGATCTGCGCCAGCACCGCCGGTGGCTATTTGCCGCCAGCCTCTTCCCGCAGGCAGGTATTCACAATGGCCACCGAGTACATGGACAGGCCGGCGGCGCGCCGGGATACTGACCACTCCAGTGACCAGGGGCGATGTCGGGAGGCCTGATGAAACAACGCTGTGACTGGTGTGCGGGCGACGAGCTCTACCAGCGATACCACGACCGGGAATGGGGTGTGCCCGTGCATGACGACCGGCAACTATTTGAATTCCTGCTCCTCGAAGGTGCCCAGGCAGGGTTGTCCTGGATCACCATACTGCGCAAGCGGGAGGGCTATCGACACGCCTTCCACGCCTTCGACCCGGAGCGAGTGGCGCGCATGACAGATACCGAACTGGAAACACTTCGGGAAAACCCGGACATCATCCGCAACCGCCGCAAGATACAGGCGGCCCGGCAGAACGCACGGGCCTTCCTGGAGGTACAGGCGAGACACGGCAGTTTCGCCGACTACCTGTGGGACTTTGTCGACGGCACGCCGATCCAGAACCACTGGAAAAGCCTCGCCGAGGTGCCCGCGAGCACAGCGCTGTCGGAACGCCTCAGTCGCGATCTGCGTCGGCAGGGCTTCAGTTTTGTCGGTCCCACGATTGTCTATGCCCATATGCAGGCCACGGGCATGGTGAATGACCACCTTGTCCAGTGCTTTCGACACGCCGAATGCGCGCAATTGGCCTGAGCCTCGGCAGGCCTGCCGGCAGCGCGGCGCCACCCGTCTCCGGTAGACAGCGACAAAAAAAATACTTAAAGTTGGAATTGTCGACTATTTAGTATTAATTTTCGGGGACGGCCCCATGCCCGGCACGGAAAAGCGCCCAGAGCTCTCCCCTTTCAACCGCACTGCACAGCACGACGCCAAACGTGCCGCCATCCTGTCGCAGGCGGCGCGGCTGTTCAACTCACGCGGCTCGCGAGCCACCACCCTGAAAGACATCGCCGAGTCCCTCGGGCTCACCAAAACCAGCCTTTATTACTATGTGCGCACCAAGGAGTCGCTGATCCACCAGTGCTATATCGCGGCCCTGGCGCACCAGCACGCCAGTCTCGACCGTATCGAAAAGGAACACGCACTGCCGATGGCGCGGATCCAGGCCTTTGTCTATCTGCAGTTCGAGAACTGGCTCGCCGCCCGCGAGGAGCGCGGGCCACATCTGGCTGCCCTGTTGGAGATCGCCTCCCTGGAGGACGAGAATCAACGGGAGGTTGAAACCCGCTATGTGGCACTGTTCAAGCGACTGCGTGGCTACCTGCGCAGCGCGATCGAAGCCGGACAGGCGCGCCCCTGCGACACCACCTCGGCAACCCGCGCCCTGCTGGGCTCGCTCGACTGGCTGTTTTCCTGGCTACATGCCCACCCGCGTGAACGGGTCATGACCATTGCCCGGGAAGCCTGGGACATACTGGCCCACGGCCTGTACTCCGGAACCGGGGATTACCAGCCCGGCCCGCCGCCGCCACCGGGTGAAGCCGACTTCAACAGCGGCTTCGATCGCAGCGAGCAGAACCGACGCAAGCAGCGAGCCTTTTGCCAGGTGGCCACCTGGTATTTCAACAAGCAAGGCTTCAACGGCACCTCGCTGGATGAGATCGCAGAGCAACTGCAGGTCTCCAAGGGGGCCTTCTACTACCACATCCGCAACAAGGAAGACCTGCTCTACCAGTGCTATGACTACTCCCTGGAAATCACCGAGGCCCAGCACCAGGACGTCGCGACCTTCCCCGGCACAGGGCTGCAGAAAGTGGAACAACTGTGCCGGCGCATCTTCCGTGTTCAGACCAGCGAGCGAGGTCCATTGATCCGCTACACCTCGATTACCGCACTGCCGGCGCCGAAGCGGCGCGAGATTCTCCGCCGCACCGATGCCTCCAACCGGCGCTTCGGCGAGCTGGTGCGCACCGGCATCGAGGACGGCAGCATTCGCCCGATCGCGCCGGAAATCGCCCAGGAACTCATCGCCGGCGCCATCAATGCCGCCATGGACATTCACCTCTGGCGGCGTATCGACAACCTCGACCACGCCGCAATCGATTATTTCGACCTGTTCTTCAACGGCCTGCTACCGCGGGAGCGCACATGACTGATGACCTGCAGCAATTGCTCAGCCTCCTGGAGGTCGAGCGTATCGACAAATTCCTGTTCCTGGGCCGCAGCCTGAAGAAACCGCCGCGGGTATTTGGCGGCCAGGTACTGGCCCAGTCACTGAATGCCGCTGGGCGCAGTGTCGAGCCGGACCGCCTGTGCCACTCGATGCACGCCTATTTCCTGCGCCCGGGTGACCCGCGCAAGCAGATTATCTACGAGGTGGACCCGATTCGCGATGGCGGCAGTTTCACCACCCGGCGCGTCGTGGCCCGCCAGGATGGCGTGCCGATCTTTATTACCTCGCTCTCTTTCCAGGTTCACGAGGACGGGCTTTCGCACCAGTTCCCGCTTCCCGACGTGCCACCGCCAGAGGCACTGGAAAGTGACTTCGAGTACTGGAAGCAGCTCTCGGAACGCTTCCCCGACCGCTTCCAGGCACCCATGATGCCGGTGATCGAGCGCTACTCGGTAAGCCGCCGGGACTACCTCGACCCGCAGCCGAAGGAGCCGGAGCAGAACATCTGGTTCCGCGTCGCCGCCGGGCCGGGAGACCTGGGCGATGACCCCGTGCGTCACCAGACACTGCTCGCCTTCATGTCCGATTACGCACTGCTGGGGACCGCTCTGCTGCCCCATCCCCTCACCGGCCACAGTCCCGGCATGCAGATCGCCAGCCTCGATCACGCCCTGTGGTTCCACCGGCCGCTGCGCGCCGACGAGTTCCTGCTCTATGCCATGGACAGTCCCAGCAGCTTCGGTGGCCGGGGCATGAGTCGCGGCAGTTTCTACACCCGCAGTGGGGAGCTGGTGGCCAGCGTGGCCCAGGAGTCCCTGATCCGCCAGCGGTCATCCGGAAAATAGTCCGGGCGAGGGCGGGTAACCGTCTCTTGGGACACGCGGTGAATACGTCCCTGTAGCTCGTCGACCGCGCACCCGATAAAGCGGGGTGGGCTCTCCATGCGGTCGACGGTCCCAAGAGACGGTTACCCGCCCTCGCCCTCCGTGCTATTCCCGAAGTCCCTTACTGGTAGGTGACAAAATGCCGGGACACACAGTGATGCGTCCCTGTCGCACCCACGTTTCACCGATGGCACGTAGGGAGATACGGCTACAGGCCGGTTTGGGACCGTCGGCGACAGGGACGTCGCCGTCGAGCTTACAGGGATGTATTCACAGCGTGTCCCAAACCGGCCTGTAGCCGTATCTCCCGGGCCCGATCAAAAAGACCGTCTAGCGATAGGTGACCAGGTCTTCGCCGCGCTGGCCGCCGAGGACCTGGAGGAAGGAGCGGTCGTTGAAATAGGACAGCGACACCTTGTCGCCGCTGTAGAAGAACTGGGTGACCGAGGCGTTGAAGATGGGCTCGTAAAAGCGGTAGGTGTGGCTGCCGTCGAGGCCCAGGACCTGGCTGACCGCGGTGGCGATGGTGCCGCCGGAGGTGAAGATGGCCACGGTCTTGCCGCTACCCTGGGCGGCCATCACCTCGCGCAGACCGGCCATCACCTGGTCGCGGTAGTCCGGCCAGCTCTGGATGCGCGGCTCACTGCATTCGGCGGATGTCCAATGGGTGAACACGGCCTCGATCACCTTCTGGTAGTCCTTGCTACGCTTCAGGCCGGTGTCCACCAGGTCCTGGATATGCGGCTGCTGGCGTGCGACGACCGGTGTCAGGTAGTGGATCTGCTCGTCGTTGTTGACCTCGTTGAAACGTGCGTCCACCTGCAGGAGTGGCGCCTCGGGCTGGCTGGCCAGGGCCAGCTGCGCGGTGTCCTGCTGCCGCTGCAGGCTGCCACTGTAGGCGGCATCCAGGTGGATGCCGTGGTCGCGAAGATAGTGCCCCAGCACCTCCGCCTGACGGCGGCCGAGGTCGGAGAGACGATCGTAATGGTCGGTGCCAAAGGAAGCCTGACCGTGGCGAATCAGGTAAAGCGTTGCCATGGGTGTCCTGTCGAAAATTCGGGAGTTTCGGGCCCAACCCGAGTCAGAGTTCGGGGTGGGGGTACTGTCGGCGCAGCTTGCGCATGCCGCCGAGCCAGCGGTCGTAGTCAGCCGCCTTGCGTGCACGGTAGGTTTCCACCTGGGCGTGGGGCAGTATCAGGAAGCGCTCTGCGGCGAGCCCCTGGATCGTGGCCTCGGCCACCTGCTCGGGACTGAGCACACCATCGACGCCGGCGGTGCCGCCGTCCTCAAGGCTGCCGATCATCCGCGTCGCGACGGCCTGCGGGCACAAGACCGAAACCTTGATGCCATCGTCGCCGTGGGTAATCGCCAGCGCTTCGGCGAAGCCGATCGCCGCGTGCTTGCTGGTCGAATAGGCCGCATCGCCGACCTGGTTGAGCAGGCCGGCCGCAGAGGCCGTGTTGAGAAAGTAGCCTTCACCTCGCTCCAGCATGCCCGGCAGGCAGGCACGGGCAGCATACACGTGGGCCATCACGTGGATCTCCCACATGCGCTGCCAGGTACTGTTGGGCGCGGATGTCGCCCACCAGGGCTCGCCATCACCGGCAATGATGCCGGCGTTACTGCAGAACAGATCGATGCGGCCGTGGCGTGCCTCGACGCTGTGCACCAGCTCCGCCAGCGCGGCCTCATCCGTCACATCCAGTGCGTGGGCTTCGCCGTCAACCTCCCGCGCTACCGCATCGGCGCTCTCCTGCTCGAGGTCCGCCACGACCACCTGTCGGGCGCCCTCCCGGTGGAAACGCTCGCACAGGGCACGACCAATCCCATTGCCGCCCCCGGTCACCACCACCACGCGGTCGGCCAGCTGCATCAGAGCAGCTCCTCGGCAAACAGTTCCAGCACCTCGGGGTCGTGAACGCCCAGCAGCATGGTGCCCACCTCCCCGCGCTGCCCGGCCGCCTTCCAGGCACCGAGGCGCTCGCGAATCCGCTCCTTCGGCCCCACCAGGGCCACCTCGTCGAGCAGGGCAGTGGGTACCGCCGCTTCCGCCTCTGCCTTCTTGCCCGCTAGGTAGAGTTCCTGGATGCGGGCGGCCTCATCCGCATAACCGAGGCGGGAGGCGTAATCGTTGTAGAAGTTCTTGTCCTTGGCCCCCATACCGCCGATGTACAGCGCCAGCCAGGGGCGCAGGGCATCGAAGGCCGCATCCAGGTCGTCGTTCATGGAGACCGACACGAAAGGTGCGACATCAAAGCCCTTGAGACTCTTGCCATTGCCCGCCTTGTCAAAGCCCTTCTGCAAGTGCTCGCCCAGGATGTCGAACTTGTTCGGGTCCATCCACACCGGAAAAACACCGTCGGCCACTTCGCCCGCGCAGCGCAGGCCTGCGGGTGTAATGGATGCGGTATAGATCGGGATGTCGGGGTTGCCCTCAAGAATGGACTTGAGGGGTTTGCCAAGGCCCGTGGTACCAGGGCCGATGTTCGGCAGCTGATACATCTCGCCGTCGAAGGTGACCGGTCCCTGGCGGGCCATGATCTGGCGCATGATCTGGATGTACTCGCGGGTGCGGGTCACCGGTTTGCCGTAGGGGACACCGTGCCAGCCCTCGACCACCTGGGGCCCGGAGGCGCCGAGACCGACGATGAAACGCCCGTTGGAAAGCTGGTCCAGGGACATGGCAGTCATCGCGCACATGGCCGGGGTGCGGGCGGGCATCTGCATGATGGCCGTGCCCACCTTGATTTTCGTGGTGTGCGCCAGCACCCAGGTCGCGGTCGTCACCGAATCGTTGCCGTAGGCCTCGGCGGTCCACACCGAGTCATAGCCCATGGATTCCGCGCGGCGGATCAGCTCCAGGGGAATATCGATGTGCTTGCCGGAGTAGCCCAGCAGAATACCCAGTTTCATGATCTGTTATCTCCATCTCGGGGTGCGTAGCGCAGGCGATTGAATTGTGCCTGATGCCAGTCGCCATTGCCAAAGGTGGCGATGATCATCATCAGGCGCTTGGCATAGTGGCCGATATCCAGCTCGTCGGTAATACCCATGCCGCCGTGGAGCTGTATCGCCTCGCCGTAGATCTGCTTGCCGGCGCGATCCACCATCACCTTGAGCGCATGCAGGTTCAGCCGCGCCTCGGGGTCCCCCGACTCCAGCGCACACACCGCCCGGTAGAGCAGCGAACGCACCTGCTCGCAGGCCATGAAGGTATCCACCATGCGGTGCTGCAGAGCCTGGAAACTGCCGATCGGCACGCCAAACTGCTTGCGGGTCTTGGTGTACTCCAGGGTCTTGGCATTCAGCTGGCTCATGATGCCCAGGGCTTCGGCGCCCAGGGCCACCAGGGCCGTATCCACCACCGGGTCGATGATGGCCATGGCCTGGTCCCGCTCACCCACCAGGGCGTCGGCCGGCACACGCACATTCTTCAACACGAAGTTGGCCACCCGCTGCCCGTCCATCATCGGGTAATCCAGACGCTCGAGGCCGGCGGCATCCGCCGGCACCAGGAACAGGCTGATACCCTCCCGCTCGAACTGACCGCCGGCCGTGCGCGCCGTGACGATCAGCTGGTCCGCGTTGGCGCCGTTCAGGACCACGACCTTTTCGCCGTTGAGCCGGAAACCCTCGCCGTCCGGCTCGGCTCGGGTGGCGACATCCATCATCTCGAAACGGCTCTGCCGCTCGAGGAAGGCAAAGGCACCCTGGCACCCGCCCTCGATGATCCTGGGCAGCCACTCGCTGCGCTGGGCCTCCGTGCCGCCACGCTCCAGCAAGCCGCCAAACAGCAGCACGGTCGCCAGGTAAGGCTCCAGGACCAGGCCCTTGCCCAGCTCCTCCATGATGACCAGGGTATCGACCGGGCCGCCGCCAAAACCGCCGTGTTCCTCGGCAAAGGGCACGGAGAGCCAGCCCAGCTCGGCAAAAGTCTGCCAGACCTCGGCACTCATGCCCTGTTCGGAGGCGGCAATTTGCCGGCGGGTATCGAAGGAATAGCTGTCCTGGACGAAGCGCGCCACGCTGTCCCGCAGCATCCCCTGTTCTTCAGTGAAATCAAAGTTCATGGTGCTAACCTCGCTTGTCCGGGATCACAGGCCCAGCACGGCCTTGGCAATGATGTTCTTCTGGATTTCGTTGGAGCCGCCGTAGATGGTGGCCGCGCGGCCGTACATGTAGGATTGCCGCGCGGCACTGCCGAACTCGTGGCCCAGCTGTTCCGGGGTCAGGGCGTTGGGCAACACGCCCTGGTAGTAGGCCGCCAGCTCCATGCGCAGCTCCTGCACCGACTGCTGCATCTCGGTGCCGCGGATCTTCAGCAGCGAAGACTCCGCCCCCGGCGCGTGCCCGGCAGCCACTGTCGCCAGCACCCGCAGTTCGGTGAACTCCAGGGCCATCAGCTCGATTTCCACATCCGACAGGCGCTGCTGGAACAGCGGGTCCTCGATCAGTGGCCTGCCGCCATTGACCTCGAGCGCGGCACTGCGTTTGACCTCGGCCAGGATGCGCTTGCAATCCGCCACCCCGGCGATAGCGGTGCGTTCGTGAGCCAGCAGTGCCTTGGCGTAGGTCCAACCCTTGTTCTCTTCGCCAATCCGGTTGGCCACCGGCACCCGCACATCGTTGAACTCGACTTCGTTCAAACTGTGGTGGTTGTCGATGGAGTGGATCGGGTTGACCTTAATGCCCGGTGAATTCATGTCGATCAGCAGGAAACTGATACCGTCCTGTTTCTTGCCCTCGCTGCTGGTGCGCACCAGGCAGAAGATCCAGTCAGCGTACTGGGCGTAACTGGTCCAGATCTTGGCGCCATTGACCACATACTCGTCGCCTTCTCGCTCTGCGCGGGTCTTCAGGGAGGCGAGATCGGAACCGGCGCCGGGCTCGGAATAGCCCTGGCACCACCAGTCTTCACTCTTGAGGATGCCCGGCAGGAAGCGCTGTTTCTGCTCGTCACTGCCGAAGGTATAGATGACCGGCCCCACCATGTTGATGCCGAAGGGAATGACATCGCGGATTCCGGCGCTGCTGCGCTCGGTCTCGTAGATGTACTTCTGCGTCGCAGTCCAGCCTGTGCCGCCGTACTCCCGCGGCCAGTTGGGCGCAATCCAGCCCTGCTCGTAGAGGCGCCGCTGCCAGTCGATCACGGCGTCCTTGAAGGTTTCCTGGTCCTGCAGGCGCGCCTGCAGTTCCGCGTCCCAGGCCTGGTCAAAAAAGGCCCGAACCTCGTCGCGGAAGGCGTTTTCCTCGGGGGTGAAGCGGGTATCCATGGCATGTCCTCCTGTGGCAGCGGTCAGGCTGAATTTGAACCCTGAGTATGTTTTTCATCATGGGAGCATGTACAGTAGCCGGATTCATCCCCGGAGACAAGCCGGGCCCGCCCGGTGCCGCCCGACAAACCTGGGCGGGCCGAGGCGCACGTCGATGCGCCCGAGGTTGGCAAAAACGGGAACTGGGTCATAGTTTCGGACTTTCGAGCTGTGCCTGAGCAGCCGACCTGTGCATGCTGGCAGTAACACTCGGGAGGGGGGTGGACCGGTGATGCGGGAGTGCATGCTCACATTGGCAATCACGATGATTGCCGGCAGCGCGTGGGGCAGCCCCCAGGGCATTCCCTGTGACGACGGCAAACGCTATTACACCCTGGCCCGGGAGGCGGGGTCAGCCCAGGACTTCACGGCCGCGAGTGACTGGTTGCGCAAGTCCGTCACCGCCTGTGACTCCTACGCCGCCTGGCACCTGCTGGGCACTGCCTACCAGAAACAGCGTCGGCTGGCCGAATCCCTGGACGCCTACGAACAGGCCGTCGTCCACGCGCCAACCCGCAACCAGGCCGCGCTGTCCATGGCCCGCTACGGCACGGTGCTGGCACTGAATGGTCAGCGCTTCGAAGCCCTGACCATGCTCGAGCGGGCCATCGACACGCACGCCAGCCCGCCCTCCTGGATCCGGGAGCACGCGAGAGAGCTGGACCGCAGCCTGGCGGAAGCCCCCGTCGCCAGCGAAAGCATCAAGCGCAGCCTGGCCAGTCAGGAATTCGGATTGCTGGCCCTGAATCGAATCAGTGCGAACGATGAGCCGGTCGAACCCGATCGTGCCCGCGTCCGCATTCCCATCAATTACAAGCTCGACAGCACCGAAATGGACGAACTCACCCGCGACAATATCGAGGCACTTGGCCAGGCACTGGCCAGCAATGACTACGCGGACCGCTCTTTCACCCTGATAGGCCACACCGACGTGCGGGGTTCCCGGGCCTACAACCTCGCACTCTCCCAGCGCCGCGCCGCAGCGGCACGTGACACGCTGGAAGCCCGCTTCCCCGGCCTCAGAGGTCGCCTGCGCGTGTCCGGTGCCGGCGAATCGCGACCGCGCTACCCGGGAGAAGACCTGCCGGAATCCGACCACCGCCTCAATCGACGCCTGGAGGTGATCGTCAACTGACCCCGCAGCGGGCGCGACGGGACTGAGGACATGAGCGATACGCCAACCGACATTCCCGGCTACAGCATCCAGCGCGAACTGGGGGCGGGCGGCATGGCCAGGGTATATCTGGCCCGACAGCTGAGCTTCGACAGACCGGTCGCCCTCAAAGTGATCTCCAGCCAGCTGGCCGGCAACCCGGAATTCAAGCGACGTTTCCTGCGCGAGGCGCGCATTGTCGGACGCCTGTCACACCCTCACATCGTGCCTGTCTACGATGTCGGGGAACATGGCGGGGTTTTCTACCTGGCCATGGAGCTGTTTACCGGCGGCGATCTGCGCCAGCGCATGCACAACCCCCTGTCGGAATCGATGGCGCTGGACATTGCCCGCCAACTCGCCTCCGCACTGGGCTACGCGCACGACAAGGGCTTCGTGCACCGGGATATCAAACCGGACAACGTGTTGTTTCGCGAGTCGGGCGAGGCGGTGCTCACGGATTTCGGCATCGCCCGGCCCGCCCACGGCCAGCGTGACCTGACTGAAATCACCCAGGTTGAGTCCATCATCGGTTCACCACGCTACATGAGCCCGGAGCAGTCCATGGGACAGCCCCTGGACGGGCGTTCGGATATCTACAGCCTGGGCGTCATGCTCTACCAGATGCTTGTCGGCGAGGTACCCTTCCCCGGCCCAACCCCGGCGGAGCTGTCCATACAGCGACGCGACAACCAGCCGCCCTCACTCCCGCCCCGTCTCGCACATCTGCAGCCCCTGCTCGACGGCATGCTTGCCTACCAACGGGAGCAACGCTTCGCGGACTGCCGCGCCCTGCTAGCGGCACTCAGCACCGCACAGGCTTCCTCGGGCAGGCAAGCCGGCACGGCAGACAGCACCACGGTCATTGAGCCGCCGGGTGGCACCGTGCCAGTTGCTGGCCTCAGCAAGGCGGCGACCCTGGTCCGGCATCCAGCGGTCCGGTGGTCTGGCGCCGCCCTGGCAGCTGCGTTGGGCGCGCTAGCCTTGCTGCTCGTCCTGTCCGCAGAGGAACCGGCAGGGCCTGCTCGCGACAGCAAGGTGTCCGGCGCTGCGGTGGCACAGCCGGCTTCGCCGTCGGTGCAAGCCGATGGCCCTGAACCCGCGGCCAGCGAGGCGCTGGAAATACCGCCCGCCGGGGAATTCTTCGCCTTCTACGATGCCGTCAATAGCGGTCTGCCCGAGATCGAAAAATCCTTTGTCCAGGCGCACCCCGACAGCACACTGGCCCAGATTCTGCGCCTGAAGCTGCGCAGCGACCCCGCGGCATTCGACACCCTGCTCCAGCACGCCGACAGGGGAGTGGCTCGCGCCCAACTGATCGCCAGCGAGCTTCTCGATACCGGCTGGGCTGGCCAGCGGGATCCGGCACGCGCTCGCGAGTATGCCGCCCAGGCGGCGAGCAGCGGGAACCCCTTTGCCGAATATCACTACGCCACGCTCCTGCTGAACGGCGCCCGCACGGACAGTGAACGCCGCCGCGGCCTGCAGTTACTTGAGCAGTCCGCAGCTCAGGGTTTCTATCTGGCCCAGACCGTGCTCGCCAACCATTTGCTCGAAGGTCGCCTGCTGGACCGCGACATCCCACGGGGCCTGGCCCTGCTGGAAGCCGCCGGCGAGCAGGGGGACCGCCACGCCCTGTTCAATCTGGGAAAGCTGCTGGACGCCGGTCTCTACGTGGAACAGGCGGACCCGGCACGGGCCCGACGCTACTTCAAGCGCGCGGGCGAGCTCGGCCTGATCCAGGCCAAGGACTATCTGAATGAACCCTGAGCACACACCGGGGCGGCACCGTCGTGGCCGAGCATTCGCCCTGAAGCTGCTACTGCTGCTCGCCGCAATCGCAGCGCCCGGTACAAGCAGCTCCAACGAGCCTGTCTTGCATCGGGCCCAGGCCATGCGGGACGCCGGTGATCTGCAGGGTGCCCTGCTGGCCCTGGGCTCACTAGCCGCCGCGCGGCCCGGCGATCATTCGACGATGCTGGAGATCGTCCTGTTGCGGGTCGACCTGCTGCGGCGGCTGGGCCGACTTGATCAGGCCGGGCACGCCCTGTCCCAATTGCGGGCACACCTGGGAGACAGGCCGGTTGACGCACAGCTCCGCGCGCGCATGCTGCGCCAGAGCGCGCTCTTGCAATTCCAGGCTGGCGAAGGGGCACAGGCGCGCGAGACCATAGACACCGCCCGCGAACACGAGGAACAGCTGCCACCCGCCCTTCGGGCCAGCCTGCTGAGTGACGCGGCCATCATCCAGCCAGACGACGCCCCGGACCGCAGGATCGCAAGCTTCGAGGAAGCGGCGCGCCTGGCCGCGGGCAGCCCGGCGGAAATCGGCTATCGAATCAACGCCGCGCGGGCGCAACTCGAGGATGGCCGCGTGAACAACTTCCTGGGGACAGCGCAGATCACCCGGCAACTGATCGAGGAGACGCCGCTGCAAACAAGCGTGCCATACCGGCTCGCGCTGGCCGCCCTGTACCGGCAGGCAGTCAACGACTTCGACGCCGACCCCGGACACCGCCTGCAGGCCCTGATGCTGCTCCAGCCCGAAACGGAAAACGCCGCACTGCCCGCCCGGCTCCAGGCCCTGGTGGATGGCTATCGCGCCGAACTGTACGCCGACGACCGGCAGTTCGATATTGCACTGCGCTACGCCCGGCACGCCATTGACGCCGCGGACCGAGCGGGCAGCACGGACCTCTCCTGGCGCTGGGAATGGGTCCTCGCCAGGGCCTTCGACCAGCTCGACCAGCCCGAGGCTGCCATCGCGGCTTACGCGCGCGCCACCGCCGGCCTGGCCCGGGTACGCAGCCAGCTGGAACGCTTCGACCCCGAAACACTGGACGAGGTCATCAAGCCTCTCTACTACGAATACGCTGGCCTGATGTTGCGAAACAGTACCCAACCGGATGGTGATGAAAATCGCCAGCGCCTGCTGGGACAGGCGCGCGCGGCACTCGAGGCGCTGAAGCTCGCCGAAGTCGAGAACTACTTCAACGAGCAGTGCCTGGGTGACCAGGAAGTCCTGCTGGAGCAGGTGGCGGAAGACACCGCAGTACTCTACCCCGTGTTGCTTGAAGATCGACTGGAGCTGTTGCTGACCACCCCGGGCGGCATCCGCCAGGTTACGGTACCGGTGGCACGCGACGCCCTGGTGGCTTTGATACGCGACTTCCGCCTTAACATACAGGTCAACACCGGAACCGACGCCTACCTGCGCCAGGCCAAACAACTGTACGAGTTCCTGGTACAACCCCTGGAAGGCATTCTGGGGTCCGAGCAGACACAGACCCTGGTGTTCGTGCCCGACGGCCCCTTGCGCACCATCCCTCTCGCCGCGCTGCACGATGGCAAGCGTTTCCTGGTGGAGCGTTTCGCACTAGCCACCACACCGGGGCTGACGCTGATCGAACCGCGTCCCCTGGCAGGGGGCTCCTATCCAGCCCTGGCGGGCGGTGTCTCGGAACCCGTGCAGGGCTTCGCGGGCCTGCCCGGTGTCGAGCGAGAACTGAATCTCCTGGCCGAGCTGCTAGATGCCACCGTGTTGCACAACCGGGCCTTCAGCCGCGAACGGCTGGCGACGGCGTTGCGCCAGGGTGAATACAGCGTGGTCCACCTCGCCACCCATGGCCAGTTTCGCGGCAGTTACGACAATTCCTTCCTGCTGACGCACGACGGCCGATTGCTGATCGACGAACTGGGTGCCAGCATCCAGTCACGCGCCGGCGGCGGGCAAAGCCCACTGGAACTACTCGTGCTGAGCGCGTGTGAAACCGCAGCAGGAGACGACCGGGCGGCTCTCGGGCTGGCCGGCGTGGCAATCAAGGCCGGTGCCCGCAGCGCCCTCGCCACCTTGTGGGAGGTAGATGATCGCGCCACTCAGGAAGTGATACAGGCATTTTACCGCTCGCTGACCGCGGGTCACGATTCCCGGGCACGCAGCCTGCAACAGGCCCAGCTGACCCTGATTCGCAGCCCGGATCATTCACATCCCAGCCTGTGGGCACCGTTCCTCCTGATCGGGAACTGGCTATGAGGCGTGCCCCGGGGCAGGAGAGGCGAACCATGAACAGATCCCATCGAGCGTTTCCCCGCGGTCTTCGAAACCTGCTACCTCGACCGTGGGCGACCGCCCGCCGGTGGCTATTGCCGGTCGCCACCGCAGGGCTGGCTTTCCCGGTCTGTGCGGGCGTGGTCTTTGACGGCAGCATCGGCCCGAATAGCGTCGGAGACGCCCGCAGCGGCGATTTCCTGATCACCCAGGATGACGGAGCCATCGCCGGCGGGAACCTATTCCACAGTTTTCGCCGTTTCGATGTGCACGCTGGTGAGCAAGCCACTTTCAGCCACCGCGCAGCGGACATCCGACACATCGTCGCACGGGTCACCGGCTTCGAAAGCACCGAGATCAGGGGCGCCCTGCGGATTCGTCGGGACGCGGGTAGCACCCTGCTCCCCTCGGGCGCCGGGCTGTGGCTGATGAACCCCAACGGCATACTGATCGGCGATGGCGCAGCACTGGACGCCCAGAGCAGCTTCGTATTTTCCACCGCGAATCGCATCGGCTTTGCCGGCGGCGACAGCTTCCATGCCCACGACCTAGCCGGTGGCCCGCTGCTTTCGGTGGCCGACCCGGTCGGCTTTGGCTTCCTTGACCAGCAGGCACTGCCGACCGGCGTAACGCCGGGAAATATCCGTGTCAGCGCCAGTGACCCGCGCGATGCCAACGCCCCCCTCTTCCTCTCCAGTCTGACGCTGGTGGGCAGCAGCGTCGTCACCTCCCGTCCCGGGGTACATTTCTCGGGGGATATCCGCGGCCCGATTGACCCCGCCAACCCGGCGCCCGGCGCAAGCCGCCAGTTCCAGGCCACCCTGCTCGACCTGGTCGCCCTGGGCCCCGGTGGATTTGTCGCCGTCGACAGCACCGGCCTGGACGCGCCCTCCACAGCGCCCGACAGCGCCCTCGGCGGTATCCTGATAGAGAACAGCAATTTGCTGCTGGCGGACGGGGCCGGGGCCAGTGCGCGCTTCTTCGCACTGGCCGGGCAGATGGTGGTCGCCAATTCCCAACTGGACGCGCTGGCCTTCAATCGGGCGGTACCGGTTTCCCTGCGCGCCGGGGAGAGTCTGACTCTGCTGGGGTCAGTGGTCCGCAGCGGAACCGCCAGCGGGATTGACGCGGGGAATATCCAGGTCGATACGCGGAATTACCGGCAGGTGGGCGGCCTGGTCTCGAGCCGCAACCTGGGCCTGGACAGCGCCACGGGCGCTCCCGGCAACCTGCTGTTCGGCACCAGCCGTTCACTGCCCCTGGAGAACTTCCTGCTGGAGCAGGGGCAGATTCTTTCTATCGGCGCCGGCAACAGCAAGGCCGGCGACATCGTTATCAATGCCGCCGGCGAGCTGGCGCTGAGCGGCTCTGCCACCACCCGCGCATCCCTTGCCAGCTTCAGTGCCGGCGGGGGGGCATCGGGGAGTATTCTGCTCAATGCACACCGTATTCGGGCAGAATTTAGCGACCTGTTCTCGGCGGGCTTCAATGCCGACGCAACGCCACTGATCAACCTCCAGGCTGGTGAGGGAGGCATGCTGCTGTCGAGAACCTCCCTGCTGGGGGCATCGACCGGCGGACGCAACGGTGCCTCCATCGGGCTTTTCTCGGCGGGTGACCTGACGCTCAGGTCCGGAACCACCCCCACCCTGATTGCCACGGGCACCAGCAGCCGTGTGAAGGGCGGCGACATCTTCCTCTCCGCAGAGGGGGACCTGAGCCTCCACGGCAGTTTCGATATCAGCAGCACCAGCAGCGGAGACACGGGGCAGCTCGGCGACAGCGGAACCGTCTTCCTCGATGGGCGCAACATCTCCTTCAGCCAAGCCGAGGGGGCTGACGCGCAAACACTGGTCAGCAGCCTGACCACCGGCGCCGGGACCGGCGGCACCATTTTCCTGTCCGCTACGGAGACCCTGCGAGTGCGCGGCCAACACAGCTTTGCCAGCGGCACCGTCAGTGCCGGCAACTCGGGGGCGGTCATTTTGGAAGCGGCCACCATCGACATCGAATCCGAGGCACCTGTCACACTCTCCACCTCATCCCTGGGCGCAGGTGATGCCGGCATCATTTCACTCACGGCGCGCGACACGCTGCGTCTGGCGGGCGTGGACGTGGACAGCGTGGCCGCTGCGGAGGGAGCCGCCGGCTTCTTGCTTGCCTCCGGAAACACCGTGGACATCGACGACAGTAACTTCTCCACCTCGACCCGCGCCAACGACGCCGGCGATGTGCCGGCACAGATCTTCCTGGAGGCCACAGACAGCCTTCGACTCACCGATACTCGTCTGCTGAGCAACTCCGAAGGGCTCGCCCCCGCGGGCCAGATCACGCTGGTGGCCGGTAACCACCTGCTGCTGGAAAACGCCTCCCTGCAGACCGCCACGCGGGGCCGCGGGCGCACCGGCAGCATTCTCCTCAGCAGCGGGGGTGATCTGCTGCTGCGCGGTGCCCAGACCGAATTGCTTAGCAATGCCCTGGGTAACAGCGATGCCGGCGATGTCAGCCTACTGGCTGAAGGTACCCTGGATTTCAGGGATGGCGGTTTTGTTCAGACCTCCACCCTGGGCGCGGGCGACGCGGGCACAATCCTGCTCTCCGCGGACCAGGTGCGCCTGACCCTGGCACGACTCGAGGGCACGTCGGAGAGGGCTGGCGGCGGGGATATCGACATCTTCGGACGGGATATCCAGGTCGACGGCAACCTGGGCGCCGGCGGTATTGTATTCATTGCCGCAAGCTCCCAGTCCTCCGACGCCGCGGGCAACGGCGGTTCCATCACCCTCGGCGACCCGGCCAATCCCGCAGAGCTGGTTTTCGTCCGCAACAGCGGGCTCTCTGCCAGCGCCAACGCCGGCAACGGCGGACGCATCAACATCAATGCCGATCATTTCCTCCGCGACGCCCGATCCATCTTTCAAGTCACCTCAACCCTTGGTGAACCTGGCAGCCTGGAGATCAACGCGCCGGAGCAGGACATCAGTGCCGCTGTGGCCGAGCTCGACGTCGCAATTCTGGACGCCACGGCGCTGATCCAGGATCGCTGTGCGGTGCTTCCTGGGGAGGCAAGCAGCCTGGTTATCGGTGGCCAGGATGCGGTGTCCGAGCGCTATGACAGCTACCTGTTCAGCGATTTACCGCAGACCGACGGAAGCCGGACGCCGTCCGCGGCTGTCCGCAGCGACAGGCGGGAAGAAACAGCGAGAGCCTGGCTGGCGCTCGCTGGTGGAGGCGGCAAATGCGTACAGGTCCGATGAGCGGGGACATCCGGCAGCGCCGGCGAGTGAGCCTTTTGCCAGTCCTTGCACTGTACCTGTGGGCAGGCGCGGTTGCGATCAACGTTCATGCCCAGGCGGCGCCCGACTCGCCAACCGCGACACCCGCATTCCGGGAAAATATCGGCCGGGGGTTTTCCCGCTCCGCCCCCCGATTCAGGGATGCCGGACCGGAGGAGCCCGACTTTGCCGAACCGGGCTTCGAGGAGCCCGACTTTGATCTGGCCCCCGAAGAGAGCCGCCGACAAACGCATCGGCGGGTCCTGCCCCGACCCACTCCGGGGGATACGGGCACTGAGGGGGTAGCCAGCAATATCCGGGTCACCACGATTGCAGTGGTCAACAACACCGTGCTGCCCGCAAGCGACATCGAGGCCGTCGTCGCGCCATTCAGCCATCGCGAACTGTCCCCGGAAAACCTGCAGGAGCTCCGCCGCCGACTCTCGCTGCTGTATTTCAACGCGGGCTATGTCAACTCCGGGGTACTGTTGCCGGACACCCTGCCCAGCTCGGGCCCGCTGGAACTGCAGGCGGTGGAAGGCGAGCTGACCAATATCCTCTGGCTCTCGCCGGACAATCTGCCCCGGCGGCTCCTGGAGGCCCGCTTACGGCGGGATATCGATACTCCGCTGAACATTCAGGCTTTGCAGAACAGTCTGCGGGGCCTGGAACTCAACCCCCTCGTCCGGCGGGTCAACGCCGCGCTGGTGCCGGGCCTGTACGCCGGTCAGGCGGACCTGCAACTGCGGGTCGAGCAAGCCAGTCCGCTGCGTATCGGCCTGGCGCTGGACAACTACCGCTCACCCAGCGTCGGTGCTGAGCGCGGCGTGCTCACTCTCGAGCACCTCAACCTCAGCGGGCGAGGTGACCGGCTGGCCCTGGCCGCAAACATCAGCGAGGGTCTGCAAGATGCCTATTTCGACTACGCACTGCCCATCACCCATTTCGGCACGCGTCTCGGCGTCATTTACCAGCGCGGCGAGTCGGAGGTGGTCGAGGCGCCTTTCGAGCAGCTCGACATCGAGAGCGACACCGAATCCTGGGGTATTTCCCTGTCACACCCTCTCATTGATCAACTCCAGCGCCGGGTGGAACTATCCCTCGGCGTGGGTCACAGCCAGTCGGACACCTCACTGCTGGGGCGACCGTTTTCCTTCTCACTGGGTGCACGCAATGGCGAGATCGCGGCCAGTCATGTCGTCCTGGGTGCCGAATGGATCGAGCGTGGCGACCAGGACGTAATGGCACTTCGAGCCAGCCTGCGCCACGGGGTCGACTGGTTCGGCGCCACGACGATCCCCGGTGGATCACCACAGCGCCAGCCGGAAACCGGTGCAGAGATTCCCGAAAGCCGCTTTACGGTAGTGCTCAGCCAATTCCAGTACGCCCGTCGGCTGCCGTGGTTACACAGCCAGCTGGTGGTAAGCGGCGCATGGCAACAGGCCTTCGACCCCTTGCTGTCTGTCGAAAAAATGGCCATTGGCGGCGTGCACTCGGTGCGAGGCTTCCGTGAGAACCAGCTGGTCAGGGACAATGGACTGAGCGGCTCACTCGAGTGGCGCATCCCGGTGCTGGCCAACCAGGCGGGGCGCAGCCGCTGGAACCTGACTGCCATTCCCTTTGTCGACTACGGGCGCAGCTGGGACCACGATGAGCAGCTGTCCACACATCGCGCCGCCGAGTTGGCCAGCATCGGTCTCGGCTTGCGCTGGGAGCCCAGTGAGCGCATCTACTTGAGTGTCACCTATGGGGAGCGGGTGGCCGACGACGATGTACCGTCGCCCTCGGAGAAGGATCTCCAGGACGACGGCTTCCATGTGGCGCTGGCCTTCAACTGGCCAATCTGAGGGCAATCAGTACAGCAGGCTGTAGAGCTTGCGCTGGTACTCGGCGGCGAGGGGGTCGCCCTTGCCCAGCGTGGCGATGGTGTCCAGCAGGGCCTTCTTGGTGGCACCGTCAGCGTGATTGACGTCCTGACGCAGCACGGTGATCAGGTGCTCCAGGGCTTCGCGGTAATAGCCGGCATTGGTGCAGACCACCGCCAGCTGGGCACGGACATCATGATTGCCGGGGTCGGCCTCGAGCTGCTGCTCCAGGGCCTCGATCTCGGGGGATTTGCCCGCTTCGCGCTTGACCTTGAGCTGCGCCACCAGTTGCTCCCAGTCGGCGTCCTGGTCGGCCATCAGCACCGTGGACAGGACCTGGTCGGCGTCGTCCAGTCGGTTGGACTCGATCAGGGCATGGGCGTAGGCCAGGGTAATGTCGTGGCGGTGATTCGAGTCCTCCCATGCCGGGCGCAGAAGCCCCAGCGCGGCACCGAAGTCACCCGCGGCCATCAACTCCCGGCCCTGTTCCAGCAGGGCATCCCAGGGTTTCGGCAGGTACTTCTCCAGCAGCTCGCGCAGTTGCGCCTCGGGCTGGGCTCCGACGAAGCCATCCACCGGCTGGCCGCCCTGCATCACCACCACCGTGGGCAGGCTGCGGACCCCGAACTGCTGGGCGATCATGCCCTGCTCGTCGGCGTTGACCTTGGCCAGCAGGAAGGCGCCCTGATACTCGTTGGCGAGTTTTTCCAGTACCGGCATCAGGCTCTTGCAGGGCCCGCACCAGTCCGCCCAGAAATCCACCAGCACCGGGCGCCGGTGGGACTCCTCGATCAGCAGCGCCGCGGCGTTGCTCTCGTCAATATCGACTATGTTCTCGTTCACGCGCTGTTCCTCAGGCCCAGTACATCCTGCATGTCGTAGAGTCGCGGCTCACGCCCCACCAGCCAGCCCGCCGCACGCACGGCACCCCGCGCAAAAGACATCCGGCTGGAGGCCTTGTGCGTAATCTCCACCCGTTCGCCATCGGCGGCAAAGATCACCGTGTGGTCGCCGACGATATCACCGGCGCGCACGGTGGCAAAACCGATGGTCTCGCGCTTGCGAGCGCCGGTCTGGCCCTGGCGACCGTAGACTGCCACTTCGGCCAGGTCGCGCCCCAGGGCATTGGCCACCACGCCACCCATGGACAGCGCGGTTCCCGACGGCGCATCGATCTTGTGCCGGTGGTGGGCCTCGACGACCTCGATATCCACGTCGTCGCCCAGCACCCGTGCCGCCATGTCCAGCAGCTTGAAACACAAATTGACACCGGTGCTGAAATTGGAGGCCTTGCACACCGGCACGCGGCTCGCCGCCCGGTCGATCACCGCCTGCTGCTCGGCGGTAAAGCCGGTGGTGCCAATCACCAGGGCGACGCCGTGTCGGGCACAGAGCTCGGCGTTGGCGACCGTGGCCTGGGGCACGGTGAAGTCCACCAGCACATCCAGCTGATCGATCACCTGCGCCAGGTCGCCGACCACCGGTACGCCGTTCCTGCCCAGCCCGGCCAGCTCTCCCGCGTCCGCGCCGATCAGGCTGCTCTCCGGCTGCTCCACCGCAGCCGCCAGGACCACGTCCGCACCCGACTGGGCAATCGCCTCAACCAGGGTCCGCCCCATGCGCCCGGCGGTGCCGGTTATCCCGATTCGTATGCTCATGGCTTCATGTCTTCAAAAAATTCCTTCACACCCTCGAACCAGCTCTTCTGGCGCGGCGACTGCCCGCCATCGCCCTGACCGAGGCTTTCCTGGAACTCGCGGAGCAGTTCCTTCTGGTGCTTGCTGAGATTCACCGGGGTCTCCACCACCGCACGGCACAGCAGGTCGCCCACCGCGCCGCCGCGCACCGGCTTGACGCCTTTTCCGCGCAGGCGGAACAGTTTGCCGGTCTGGGTTTCCGCCGGGATTTTCAGCTTCACCCGCCCGTCCAGGGTCGGCACTTCCAGCTCACCGCCCAGGGCGGCGTCGACGAAGGTGATCGGCACCTCGCAGTACAGGTGCCGTCCGTCGCGCTCGAAGATCGGGTGCTGCCGCACGGAGATCTGCACATACAGGTCGCCGGTAGGCCCACCCTCCGGCCCTGCCTCGCCCTCGCCGGACAGGCGAATGCGGTCGCCGGTATCGACGCCCGGGGGAACCTTGACCGAGAGGGTCTTGCGTTTCTCCACGCGGCCCTGGCCGTGGCACTTGCCGCAGGGGTCGGTGATCATCTTGCCGCGACCGCGACAGGTGGGGCAGGTCTGCTGCACCTGGAAAAAGCCCTGCTGCATGCGCACCTGGCCGATGCCCCCGCAGGTGTTACAGGATACCGGCGAGCTGCCCTTGCGAGCGCCGGAGCCGTCGCACTCCTCGCAGGTGGACAGGGTCGGCACCTTGATTTCCGCCGTGGTGCCGCGAACGGCCTCCTCGAGGGAAATATCCAGGGTATAACGCAGGTCCGAGCCGCGCTGGGGACCGCCGCGGCCGCGGCCGCCGCCACCGAAGATATCGCCGAATACGTCGCCAAAGATGTCGCTGAAGCTCCCGGCGCCACCGCCGAAGCCTCCGCCGCCCATGTTCGGGTCAACCCCGGCATGCCCGAAGCGGTCATAGGCCGCACGCTTCTCCGCGTTCATCAGAACGTCGTAGGCCTCGGTGGCTTCCTTGAACTTGTCGTCGGCCTGGGGGTCGTCGGGATTCCGGTCCGGGTGGTACTTCATCGCCACCCGTCGGTAGGCCTTCTTGATTTCCTTCTCGTCGGCCCCCTGACTGACGCCGAGCACCTCGTAGTAATCGCGTTTGGACATGGTCTGGTGACGCTATTCGCAAATGACAACGCGGGACAGGTGCCCGCGTTGACGTGGTTGATCGGGATCCCCGCCCGAAGGCGGGGGGCACGCGTGCCGCTTACTTCTTGTCGTCCTTGACCTCTTCGAACTCGGCATCCACCACGTCTTCACCCGCGGCTTTGCCGTCGCCCGCCTGCCCGGCGTCATCCGCCGCACCTTGCGCGGCCTCGGTCTGGGAGGCGTACATCTTCTGGGCGATCGGGCCGGTGGCCTCGGTCAGCTTGTTGGCCGCCGCGTCGATGGCCTCCTTGTCGCTGCCCTTGACCGCCTGCTCGGCCTCCTCGATAGCGGCCTCCACAGCTGCCTTCTCGTCGGCAGTGGCGTTGTCACCGGCTTCCTCGAGGGTCTTGCGCGCGGCGTGGATCAGGCCGTCGCAGGTATTGCGGGCCGTGACCAGCTCTTCGAACTTGGCATCGGCGTCGGCGTTGGCCTCGGCGTCCGCCACCATCTTCTCGATGTCCTCCTCGGAGAGACCGCCAGACGCGGTGATGCGAATGGACTGCTCCTTGCCCGTGGCCTTGTCCTTGGCCGAGACGTTGAGAATGCCGTTGGCGTCGAGGTCGAAAGTCACCTCGATCTGCGGCATGCCGCGGGGCGCGGGCGGGATGTCGGCCAGGTCGAAGCGGCCCAGGGACTTGTTCTGCGCCGCCTGCTTGCGTTCACCCTGGACCACGTGGATGGTCACGGCAGTCTGGTTGTCCTCCGCGGTGGAGAAGGTCTGCGACTTCTTGGTCGGGATCGTGGTGTTTTTCTCGATCAGCGGAGTCGCCACGCCACCCATGGTCTCGATACCCAGGGTCAGCGGGGTCACGTCCAGCAGCAGCACGTCCTTGACGTCGCCGGAGAGTACCGCACCCTGGATCGCCGCGCCCATGGCAACCGCCTCGTCGGGGTTGACGTCTTTGCGCGGGTCCTTGCCGAAGAAGTCGGCCACGGCCTTCTGCACCATCGGCATGCGGGTCTGGCCGCCGACCAGGATCACGTCGTTGATTTCGCTCGGCTTGAGGCCGGCGTCTTCCAGGGCCACCTTGACCGGCTCCAGGGAGCGCTTGACCAGCTCCTCGACCAGGGATTCCAGCTTGGAGCGGGACAGCTTGACCACCAGGTGCTTGGGCCCGGTCGCGTCGGCGGTGATGTAGGGCAGGTTGACCTCGGTCTGCTGACTCGAGGACAGCTCGATCTTGGCCTTTTCCGCCTCTTCCTTCAGGCGCTGCAGGGCCAGCGGATCGCTGTGCAGGTCAATGCCGGACTCCTTCTTGAACTCCGCCGCCAGGTATTCGATCAGGCGCAGGTCGAAGTCCTCGCCACCCAGGAAGGTGTCGCCATTGGTCGACAGCACTTCGAACTGGTGCTCGCCATCCACCTCGGCGATTTCGATGATGGAGATGTCAAAGGTACCGCCACCCAGGTCATAGACCGCGATGGTGCGGTCACCCTTGGCCTTGTCCATGCCATAGGCCAGCGCCGCCGCGGTGGGCTCGTTGATGATGCGCTTGACCTCGAGGCCGGCGATGCGGCCGGCGTCCTTGGTCGCCTGGCGCTGGGAATCGTTGAAGTAGGCGGGCACGGTGATCACTGCCTCGGTGACCGTCTCGCCCAGGTATTCCTCGGCGGTGCGCTTCATCTTGCGCAGCACTTCCGCGGACACCTGCGGCGGCGCCATCTTGTTGTCCTTGACCTGGACCCAGGCATCGCCGTTGTCGGCTTCGATGATCTTGTAGGGGACCATCTTGATGTCTTTCTGGACCACGTCATCCTTGAAGCGGCGGCCGATCAGGCGCTTCACCGCATACAGGGTGTTCTCGGGGTTGGTGACCGACTGGCGCTTGGCGCTCTGGCCCACCAGGATCTCGCCGTCGTCGGTGTAGGCGATCACCGACGGCGTGGTGCGATCACCCTCGGCGTTCTCGATGACTTTCGCCTGTGTGCCGTCCAGGATGGCGACACAGGAGTTGGTCGTCCCCAGGTCGATACCGATAATCTTGCCCATGTGCTTGTCTCCTCTTCGGCCGGTACGCGCCGGCCGGCTTTGGCTTGAACTTGTGCTCTATATTGGCCCTTCCGGGCGGATTTCAAGGCGGCCTCGCAAAAAGCCTCAACTGGCGGCGGGCGCCTTGCTGACCATGACCATGGCCGGGCGCACCAGGCGCTGGTTCAGGGTGTAGCCCTTCTGCATCACGGCAATCACCGTATTCGGCTCGACCTCCGCGTTCTCCACCATGCTCATGGCCTGATGCAGCTGCGGGTCAAAGGGCTCGCCCTGGGGGTCCACCGCTTCGATGTTGTACTTGCGCAGGGCATCCTGGAAGCTTTTCAGGGTCAGCTCGACACCGTCGACAATCGGTTTTACCGACTCGTCGTGGCCGGCGGTCACCTCGAGGGCACGCTCCAGGTTGTCGACGACTGGCAGCAGCTCCTTGCAGAAGCCCTCCAGGGCAAACTTGCGCGCCTTCTCCACATCCTGCTCGGCGCGACGGCGGGCGTTCTGGGCGTCCGCCTGGGCCCGCAGCACCGCGTCGCGGGCCGCCAGCAGGTCTTCCTCGAGTTTCTGGACCAGCTCCTCCTCGGTGGGGCCTTCGTCGTCCTCGGCGCCCGGAGCCTGTTCACCAGCGGCCAGCTGGTCCTCGGCAACTTCCGGCGACTCGCCGTCGATGGCGGGGTCCTTGTCCTGTTTGCTGTCTTGTTCTGCCACGCTGTCCACTCCCTATCCGGCAATAAAGTGACGTGGGCAGGGGTCAAGCGACCCGCGCCCTATCTCTGCTGCGGATATTGGGCCTGGAAACGGAAATTCAAGCGTTCACTGACTGAGGGCGGCGCTCAACATGCGGGCAGTGACATCCACCACCGGAATCACCCGCTCGTAGGCCATGCGTGTGGGCCCGATCACCCCCAGCACACCGAGGATACGCGCGCCATCGGTATAGGGGGCAGTAATGACGCTGTAGTCACCGAAGACGTCGTAACCCGCCTCCTCGCCAATAAAGACCTGGACACCCTGGGCCCGGGAGCAGCGCTCCAGCAGGTGCAACAGGTCCTTCTTGCGCTCGAAGACATCGAACAGCTCCCGCAGGCGCCCCAGCTCCTCGGGACTGGCCTGGTCGAGAAGTCGCGACTCCCCCGCCACCACATAATCCTCGCCACTCGCCTCGGGCTCTTCCAGGGCCTGACTGGCCAGGTCGAGGGTCGCCTGCAGGTAGTCATCGATGCGGCTGCGCGCCTCGGCCATTTCCCGCAGCAAGTGCTGTTGCGCATGCTCGAGCGCCTGGCCGGAGAAGCGCTGGTTGACCAGCGCCGCGGCCTCGCGCAGCTCGCTCTCGCTGAAGGTGCGGCGGGTGTGGATGATGCGGTTCTGCACCTCCCGCTCGTTGATCACCAGGATCACCAGTACGCGGTCGCCGGACAGCGGCAGGAACTCCACCTGCCGCAGCTGGCGGGCCTCCGGCCGCGGCACGGTGACCAGCCCGGCCTGGGTGGTAATCGCGGAGAGCAGGGAGGAGGCCGACTGCACCAGCTCGCTGGGGCTGCGGTCGGGATTGAGCTGTTGCCGCAGGCTGGCGAGCGCGGCGGCATCCAGGGGCTGCGTCTGCAACAGGCGGTCCACGAACAAGCGGTAGCCCTGGGCGGTGGGGACCCGACCCGCCGAGGTGTGGGGCGAGTGCAGCAGCCCCCGCTCCTCGAGATCCGACATGATATTGCGCACCGTCGCGGCGCTGACCGGGAGGCCGGCTTCTTCCACCAGGGCCCGCGAAGCGACCGGCTGACCGTCGCGGATGTGCCGCTCGACCAGGCTCTTGAGCACGGTGCGGGCGCGTTCGGAAAGTTCGTCTGGGCGCATTGGGCTCCGCCTGTTTAACCTGCCTGATTTATAACCACATGAAGGCGCAGTGACAAGCCGGTGACCACTCCTGCTGTTTATGGTAGGCGGCAACTGGGGTATAACAGGCGGGCATTTCACGAGGCCAACGACGCCATGCTCACCCACCTCAGCATCCGCCACTACACGGTAGTCGACCAGCTGGAACTGGAGTTCAGGTCCGGCATGACTGTGATCACCGGGGAAACCGGGGCCGGCAAGTCGATCATGCTGGACGCTCTCGGTCTCTGCCTGGGCGACCGCGCCGATCCAAAGGCCATCCGTCCCGGCTGCGAGCGGGCGGAGATCACCGCCAGTTTCGATATTGGCAACAACCCCAGCGCCCGCGCCTGGCTGGCGGAACGCGAACTCCTGCATGGCGACGACTGCCTCCTGCGCCGCGTGGTGACCGGCGAGGGGCGCAGCCGGGCCTGGATCAACGGCAGTCCGGCGACCATTCAGGACTGTGCCAGCCTGGGGCAGCGCCTGGTTGACATCCATAGCCAGCACGCCCATCAGTCCCTGCTGCGCAGGCGTGTCCAGCGGGACCTGCTGGACAGTTTTGCCGGCCAGGAGGCACGGGCGCGGGAGGTGGCGGACCTCGCCAGGGAGTGGACGCAAACCCGCGAGGCCCGCGACGCCCTCCGCGATGCCCGAGAGGAGCAGGACGCGCGGGCCCAGCTGCTGGCCTACCAGGTAGGTGAGCTGGAGGAACTGGGACTGGCCGAGAATGAGCTGGAGCAGCTCGAAACAGACCAGCGGCAGCTGGCCAACGCCGAGGAAATTCTGCAGGCCGCCCACCAGGCCCTGGCACTGTGCGAGGAGCCGGCGGGAGCCATTCGCCAGGCCCGGCAACTGCTCTCGGGCCGCCTGCACAGCGGCAAGACCGTGGACAACGCGCGGGAGCTGCTGGAGTCGGTCGGTATCCAGCTGGATGAGGCGCAGCGGGAGATCCAGCGCCACATCGACGGCGTGGAACTGGAGCCGGAGCGCCTGGCTGCGGTGGAACAGCGGCTGGCACAGGTCCACGACATCGCCCGCAAGCACCGGGTACGGCCCGAGGAGCTGCCGGCCCTCACCGAAACGCTACGCGCCGAACTCGACGAACTGGGGGGCGGTGATGAACGCCTCGCCAGCCTCGAGGCCACGCTGGAGCAGCTGGCCGATCGCTACCGCGAAACCGCCGCACAGCTGGGCAAGGCGCGCCGCAAGAGTTCGGCGAAGCTGGAGAAGCAGGTCACCCAGCTGCTCGGCGACCTGGCCATGAGCCAATGCCGCTTCCAGGTGGCGCTACACCCGCGGGAAAGCACCGCCCCACACCCCCAGGGCCTGGAAGACGTGGAGTTCCTGGTCAGCACCAACCCGGGCGCGGAGCCCCAGCCCCTCGGTCGCATTGCCTCGGGAGGCGAACTCTCGCGCATCAGCCTGGCCATCCAGGTGGCCACCGCCAGCCACAGCACCCTGCCCAGCATGGTCTTCGACGAGGTCGATGTGGGGATAGGCGGGGCTGTGGCGGAAGTCGTCGGTCGCCTGCTGCGAACCCTGGCCCGGGATACCCAGGTACTCTGCGTCACCCACCTGCCCCAGGTGGCGGCGCAGGGCGACCAGCACCTGCAGGTCAGCAAGACGGTCAAGCGGGAAGCGGCCCTGACGCAGATGGCGCCCCTCGACGGAGACGAACGTACCCGCGAGATCGCCCGCATGCTGGGGGGGGTCAAGATTACCGAACAGTCACTGGCGCACGCCCGGGAGATGCTGGGCACCCGGGACGTGGCGGACGCCTGAAGCGTACCGGGCACCCACCCGGGGGGCCCCGTCGGGGGCGGAGCTAGTCCTTCTCGCCGATCTTGCGGACGTACAACACGAGGGAGTGATCGACAATCTCGTAGCCGTGGGCCTCGGCGATTTCCCGCTGGCGCTGCTCGATGACCTCGTCGTGGAACTCCACCACATCACCACTCGACATGCAGACCATGTGGTCGTGGTGTTCACCCTTGGCCAGCTCGAAGACCGAGTGGCCGGTCTCGAAATTATGCCGCGTCACCAGACCGGCACTCTCGAACTGGGTCAGTACCCTGTAGACCGTCGCCAGGCCCACGTCCTCGCCCGCCTCCAGCAGCGCGCGATAGACATCTTCCGCACTCAAATGCTGGGAGCTCTCCTCCGTGGACTCCAGGATCTGCAGGATTTTCACGCGCGGCAGGGTCACCTTGAGACCGGCCTTGCGCAGCTCCTGGTTTTCAACGCTCATGATCTCGGGGGTTCTCTGTACAGGACTGTGGCGTTATGATGCCACTCCCTGTTCCGAAGTGGAAGTTCTGGCCCATGCGCATTCTGCTGATCGCCTTCGCCCTTGCTTGTCTCACCGCCTGTGGTGGGATCGGATTCCCGGGGGTGTATCGCATCAACGTCGAGCAGGGCAACCTGGTGACCCAGGACATGGTCGACCAGCTCAAGCCCGGCATGACCCGGCGCCAGGTGCGCTTCATCATGGGCACGCCCCTGGTCGAGGACAGCTTCAATCGCGAGCGCTGGGACTACCCCTATGTCATGCGTCGCGGCGACGACGTCATGCGGGAATCCCAGGTGACCGTCTATTTCGACGGTGACCGGCTCACCGGGGTCAGCGGCGACTTGCAGCCGGCGTGGGCCAACAGCGAATCCTGAATTTCCCCCCGGCACCGGACCCGCGAGGGGCTACCCCCTAGTCTGTGCCTCCCTCCGGCCCATCGCCGGCCTTGGCCTTGCGCTCCTTGACCCGCGCGGCGCGCGCCTTGCGCACTTCCTTCGGGTCCACCTTGAGCGGACGGTAGATTTCCACCCGGTCCCCCGGCTGCAGCACCTGCTTCGGGGCAACCACCTTGCTGAAAACTCCCAGCCGGGCGTTTTCCAGGTCCAGGCCCCCGAAACGCTCGGCGATGCCGGATTGACGCGCGGCCTCCAGGGCCGTGGTGCCCGGGGCCACTTTCAGGGGAATGATCATCTGCTTGTCCGGCAGCGCGTAGGCCACTTCCACATCAATGCTGTCGTCGTTGCTCATCTCACTCATCCATTACACGGTCTGCCGGTGACTTGCGGCACTCACCCGTAAAGCTGCCTGGCGCGCCGGCCGAGGGCATCCACCAGGCTGTTGGTCACACGGTCAAACAGGCGCGTCGCCGCGGCACCGGCAATCACGCTGTTGACCGAAAACTCGAGATCCAGGGTAACCTTGCAGGCCGTCTCGCCAAGCGCCAGGAACTCCCAGCGCCCCTCGAAGCGCTCGAAGGGACCATCCAGGAGCTCCAGGGTGATACGCCGCGGGGCCTCCAGCGTATTGCGGGTACTGAAACTCTGGCGAATGCCGCCCCGCGCGAGATCCAGGCGCGCCTCCACGACCTGGTCGTCGGCCCGCAGCACCTCGGCCCCCACGCACCCCTCCATGAACTGCGGGTAGGCGGGGATATCATTGACCAGGTCGAACATCTGGCGGGCGGGATAAGGCAACAAGGCGTGGCGATAAATGCGGGTCATGGATCCTCGGGGGTCAGTACAGCAACAGCGCGGCGACCAGCACCAGCAGGGCCGCCGGGGGCGCAATATACCGCACCAGGCCGTACCAGAGGGAGAAAATCCAGCGCGGCTCCCGCGACAGTTGCCGCCGCAGTACCCGCAGGCGCAGCCCCCAGCCGACCAGCAGCACCAGCAAGAGGGTTGACAGTGGCAGCAGCACCGCACCGGCGAGCCAGTCCATGCCGTGGAACAGCACCCCCCGTCCCCATTCGCCGGCTTCACCCGGATCCAGGGAGCGCATGCCCTGCCAGGCCAGCCACCAGGCCAGCGCCCCCACGATCACCACTGCGGTGAAGCGGCGCAGCCGAAACTGTTGCATCAGCGCCCCGACCAGCGGCTCGAGGATGGCCACGCAGGACCCCAGCGCCACCAGGGACACCAGGCCGAAGAACAGTCCGCTGTAGATGTCGCCCCCGGGCAGGTTACCGTAGGCATAGGGCAGGCTGATGAACAGCAGCTCGGGGCCCATGCTGGGCAGCTGATGACTGGCAAAGATCAGCGGAAAGGCCACCAGCCCCACCGACATGGCAACCACGACGTCGAACAGGGCAACGGCTACCACGGAACGCCCCAGGGGTACCCGGCGGGGCGCATAGGCGCCGAAGCAGACCCCGGTGCCCACCCCGATGCCCAGGGTGTAGAAGGCCTGGCTGAGGGCGACCAGGCCGGCCTCGCGATTGAAATCCAGCAACTGGAAGGCAAACAGGAAATCCCCTGCCTGACGCAGCTCCCCCTCGGCAAAACTGAATTCGAGCAGCAGCACCAGCGCCGCCAGAAGCGCTGGCACCAGCAGCCACACCAGCAGCCCGAGCCCCAGGCGCACGCCACCGAGCAGGAACAGGGCCACCACTACCAGAAAGCCGGTCTGCAGCGGCATCAGCTGCACCCCATCTCCCAGCAGGGCGGCAAAATAATCGCCGACATCCTTGGCGCTCGCGGCGGTGAAGGCACCGTTCACGCTGTCCGCCGCATAGGCCAGCGACCAGCCGGCGATCACGGTGTAACAGGCCACCAGCAACAGGCCGGTCAGGCAGGCCAGCCAGGGCCAGAGCAGCCAGATACGCGACAGTGCCGAGCGCTCGACCACGCGCCCGACTGACTCCACCACCCCGGAGCGCCCCTGCCCCCCGATCACCAGTTCGGCAATCAGCACCGGGATGGCGAGGAGAAACAGGCAGAGCAGGTAGGTCAGGACAAAGGGCGCACCGCCGTATACCCCGGCCAGATAGGAAAAGCGCCAGACACTGCCCATGCCCACCGCTGCAGACGCCAGCGCCAGCAGGAAGGTGGTTCGCCAGCGCCACTCACCCAGGGGGTTGTCCGGAAAATGGCTCACGCTTGTGCTTGTCCAGATTGCATGACTGCAGAGTGCCCCGGATTCACTGCACTGAAAAGAGGGAAAATCCTGTAATCCCCCGTATAATGCCGGCCATGGCCAAGAAACCCAAGACACCCGACAACGTAATCGCCCGCAACAAGCGCGCGAGTTTCGACTATCAACTGCTGGATACCTTCGAGGCCGGCGTCGCCCTGGAAGGCTGGGAGGTAAAGAGCCTGCGGGCGGGCAAGGCCCAGCTCACCGACTCCTACGTGCTGATGAAGAACGGCGAGGCCTGGTTGCTGGGCGCACAGATCACGCCCCTGGACACGGTCTCTACCCATTTCGTCAGCGACCCCACCCGCACCCGCAAATTGCTACTGCACCGCAAGGAGCTGGCGCGCATCCTCGCCGCCACCTCCCAGAAGGGGCAGACCTGCCTGTGCACCCAGCTGTACTGGAAGGGCCACCTGGTCAAGGCGCGCCTGGCGCTGGCGCAGGGCAAGAAGGCCCACGACAAGCGCGAAACCGAGAAAGAGCGCGACTGGAACCGGGAGAAGGCGCGTATCCTGCGCGGCTGAGGTGCTCTCACCAGAGGCCCCGCGACGCAGATTCAGGCGAACATGATACTCGCGCCAATAGCGAACAGCACCAGCAGGGCCACCCGACGGTAAAGCCGTCCGCCGTAGCGATCAAAAAGCCAGAAGCCCAGCTTGTCGCCCAGAAACATCGCCGGAAAAGCGAGCAGGAACAGCCAGGGTGCCCGCGTCGTGACAAAGCCGGCGCTGGCATAGGCTGCCAGCGCCATCAGCGCCGCACCCAGGAAGAAGGTCATCAACAGGGCCCGACTGCGCGCCGGCTGCGGCTCCGTGGCCATGGCGTAGACGATCACAGGCGGGCCGGGAATGGCGAAAGCCCCATTCAGCAAACCCGAAGCCATGCCGGTCAACCCGCCCAGCCAGGGGCCGTGCCGGTGATGCCGGGGCCGGTAGAACGCCAACAGCGCACAGGCCGCGATCACCGCCGCACCGATCCAGAAGCGGAACTGTGCCGGCGAGAAACGCTCAAGAAGGTTCGCCCCCACCCAGGTACCCAGTCCCGCCAGTAGCAGCATGGGCATCAACGGGCGCAGAGGAAACACGCCCCAGTAGCTTTTTACCGTCAGCAGGTTGACCGCCAGCGTCAGGCTTGCACTCAATACCACCGCCTCCGTGGGCGGCATCACCAACGCGAACACCGGCATCGCCGCGAGGGCGAAGCCAAAGCCGGTAAACGCGCGCAACACCGCCGCCAGCACCACCACCAACCAGAGCAACAGCACCTCGGGCAGGCTGATGCCGGCGGTCAGGGCCTCCAGCAAATCACGCACGGGTCACCCGCGGCGACAGATGCTGCCAACGCCCTGCTCAGGCACGTGCCAGCGGCTCGGGCAGCGGCACGCCAAAACGCTCGGCCCACGGGGTCAGGTCAGCCAGGATGCTGGGGTAGAGGCTCACCCCCTCCGCCAGCTGGCGCTGCCGCTCACCCCAGGCACGCTGCCCGGGGAAACGTGCCGGGGATTCGCCCTCGGGAACCCGGCTGGCAACAACCAGCTCCTGCAGGGCGGCAAGCTGGCGGCGGAAGGCCGCCGGGTCGCCAAAGGCGCCCGGATCGATCACCTGCAGGAAGACCGAGTTGGCCTCGCCGTCCTCCCGGGCGGAGGCGTCGGCGCGACCATAGCCCCCCAGGGCCATGCTCAGCACCTCGGTGGCGATGGACAGGGCCGCGCCCTTGTAGCCGTGTGTTGCTCCACCGATGGGCATGATGCTTCCCGGAGGCGGGCCCTCCAGTGCCGCGGGGTCGTCGGTGACGCGACCCTGGGCGTCCTTCAGGCAGGGTTCCGGCAGGCGCTTGCCCTCCCGGCGGGCGCGGGCCACGTAGCCACCCGCGGTCACCGACATGCTGATATCGAACAGCAGAGGCATCTCCTCGCCCGGCGCACACAGGGCAATGGGGTTGGCAGAAAACAGCGGATCGATACCCCCGAAGGTACTCACCGTGTTTTCCGCCGGGGTCGAGCACGTCATTATCGCCACCTTGCCAGCCTCGATCACCCGCGGCAGGTAGGCCGCCAGGCAGGCGATATGCTGGCTGCGCCGCAGGGTCGCCGTGACCACACCGTGCTCCGCCACCCGATCCAGGGCTTGCTCGAGGGCTCGGTCCACCACCCAGGGCCCCGGCAGGAAGCCCGCATCCCAGTTAAACACCGATCCGCGGTCCGCCAGCACCTCCGGGTCGCCCTCCACCCGACTGTCGCCGTCCAGCAACCACTGCAGGTTGCTGGCCACCCGGTTCATGCCGTGGGTGGTGAACCCCAACAGATCCGCCTCGAGAAAGACCCGGGCCAGTACCGCCGCCCGCGGTTCCTGCAGACCCGCAGCCACAAACAGGCGGGTAGCGAACTCGGCGAGCCGGGGATGGTCGTAACGAGGACTCATGCTGTCTCCTTGCTGATCGATCGCAGTGACCGCGCGACACCGCCGCGGCACGCACTGCGAACCCCGGGAGCAGCGCCCCGGGCAATGACTGTCGGGGAACTTTAACAAAGAAAGCAGTCTAACTTCCCGAGCAGGATTGATGTACACTCTGCTCAACACTCGGGGGCGATACGGATTCGACGTCAGTAGCGAACCCTGCGGTGCATGCCGTGATGGCAGCCAATCACGTTAATCCAAAGCTGTACCTTAATAGTTGCCAACGACGACAACTACGCTCTGGCGGCATAAACCCCGCTAGCGGTCTTTAGCAAGGTGCCAGTACCGCGTTGAAGACCGTCATACAGAACTGGATCGCAGCAAAGCTCGCCCTGGGCCGCGCTGTTAAAACCTTACAGGGCTCGCCAATCACGTCCTGACCGTTGGGCTGTGTGCGGCTAAATCAATAAACGGAAACTAAGCATGTAGAGCCAAAGGCAGAGTACTGACGGACGCGGGTTCAACTCCCGCCGCCTCCACCAAACACCCTTCCAGCAGCATCCAAGGAAGTCCTCAAACCCCTGTTTATCAGGGGTTTTTTGTTTATACTGCGTCCTATTCCGTCCACATGATCCGACCAGATCCCGTCACCGTTGACGGTACATGTGGCGGTATATTCGGTACCGTCAAACCGTGTACCGTCAGAACCAGGAGAGGACTGCAGATATGGGCAAGTTGACAGCCACCCAGGTAAAACACGCAAAGCCAGCCGAGAAGCAGTACAAGCTCAGCGACGGTGACGGGCTATATCTCCTAGTCCACCCCAACGGCAGCAAGTATTGGCGCTTCGACTTCCGATTTGCCGGCAAGCGAAAGACACTGGCACTGGGTGTGTACCCCGAGGTATCCCTGCTGGAAGCCCGCGAGGGGCACCATGAGGCTAGGACCAATCTGCGGAAGGGGATCAACCCTGCAGAAACCAGGAAGGTAGCCAAGCAGACACAGCACCTGACAGACCAGAACAGCTTCGAAGCCATCGCCAGGGAATGGTTCAACACGAAAATGTGCAACCGCTCCAAGAGCCACCAGGACAGGACGCTGCGGGCACTCGAAAAGGACCTTTTCCCTTACTTGGGCTCCCGCCCGATTACCAGCATTACCGCGTCAGAGCTGCTCAACGCACTCCGGCGTATCGAATCACGAGGTGCGGTAGAGACCGCGCACCGTGCCAAACAGACAGCCAGCCAGGTGTTCAGGTATGCAGTGGTCACCGACAGAGCAGAACGGGACCCTTCCGCCGACCTCACTGGCGCCCTGAAGAATCCCAACAAGAAACACCTCGCAGCCATCACGGACCCAGCGGAAGTGGGCAAGCTGATGGTGGCTATTGAAGGCTTTCGTGGCACTCCGGTCGTGAGGGCCGCACTGAGGCTGTCCCCCCTACTCTTCCAGCGCCCTGGAGAAATACGGGCCATGGAATGGTCTGAGCTGAACTGGGAGGAAAAGCGCTGGGAAATCCCCGCCGAGAAAATGAAGATGAAGCAGGCTCACATCGTACCGCTCAGCGAGCAGGCCCTGGCCATCCTGCAGGAAATCCATCTGCTAACAGGGCGAGGCAAATATGTCTTCCCCAGCGCACGCGGTGCCAGTCGGTGCCTGTCTGAAAATGGGGTACGAACAGCACTACGGACCCTGGGTTACGACAACGACACCATGACTCCTCACGGGTTTCGGGCGATGGCCAGGACTCTCCTCGATGAGGTGCTTGGCTTCCGGCCCGACTGGATCGAACACCAGCTAGCTCACGCCGTGAAGGACCCCAATGGCCGGGCTTACAACCGCACTTCGCACCTGGAGGGGCGTACTCAGATGATGACCGCTTGGGCCAATTACTTGGATGAGCTGCGAGAGAAAGCGCTGCAGAACTCAGGCGCAACGAGCCCTAACACCGCAGCAGAAGCAGCCTAGAGCTGTCCTCGCGCGCGTATCATAGTGTCCACAGGATTTCATATATTTAGTTTCGCTCGATAGCGTAAAAAGTTCAGAAAAAGCATTGCGGGTTCCGGATCATGTGCAGTGTCGAGTGCTGGAAAGCATGAGACACATTACTAGCTATCGAGGAACCCAAACATGTCGAAAGACAAAGATCCACACAAAGTCTCCGCCCAAGATCGCCGCCTGATTCGTCTGCGCGAAGTGCAGAAGTTGACGGGGCTGTCACGCTCTTACGTCTACGAATTGGTGAAACGCCGCCTGCTGCCACAACCCGTGGCACTGGTGCCAGGTGGAACCTCTCGGGCATGGGTCGAATCCGAAATCCTGGATTTTATCGACCAGCGTATTGCCGAGCGTGATCTGGAGGTGTCCCATGTCGAAGCCGCGTGAATCGGTGCCCCTGCCAAACCCGAAGCCCGATGTGGATCTCGCGCCTGAACCAGCCCGAGTATTGCGAGCCCTCATCAATGCAGGAGCCCAGGGTGTTACCACCCTGGAGCTCCTTGAGCTGGGCTGCGTCACACCCAAGAACACAATTTACCAGCTCCGAAGGCTCGGGGCTGTGATTGATACCCAGTACTGCCAGGCAACTGGACGGAAGGGCACGACACACTCCGGAATCGCCCGGTATGTGTTCCGGTACTGGAACCCTGAATGCGACAACACGAACTTGAACTACGACCTAAAGGAGACCGCGTAGTGAATCAAGCCAACTTGAAAGAAATGCCCTCCAACATGGAGGTATTTAAGGAAGGAAAAGCCCTGGACGCCGGCAAGCTGACCCAGGACTTTCCTCAGACTTGCCCTGCAAATGATAGCAAAGATCCTGAAGGGGCCACAGGAAAATCGCCAGACTCAACAGGTCTGGTATTCTCCTCCGGGCCTCCGGAACCGGCGACCCAGATGGTGGAGCTGATCAAGCGGCACTGCGTGATCACCGACCTGGAGATTGACGCCATGGTCTTGTGGGTCCTCGCTAGCTACGCCATGAACGATTTCCGGGTCTTCCCAAAACTGGCCTTGATCAGCCCGGAGAAGCGTTGTGGAAAGACCACCACCATGGAAGTGGTGGAGTCAATGGCGAAGGACGGTCTCATTGTGTCGAACATGTCGGCAGCCACCATCTACCGGCTTGCAGAGCAGAAGCAGTACACCCTGCTCATCGACGAGGCCGACACCTTCCTCAAAAACAGTGATGCAGAGATCAATGGCTTGATCAATTCCAGCCATACGAGGTCTGCCGCCAAGGTGATTCGCTGCGTGGGGGAGAACTATGAGCCCAAGGTGTTCAGCACCTGGATGCCCATGGTGTTGGCCTCCATCGGTGTGTTGGCCGACACGTTGATGGACCGCAGTATCACTATCAACCTGCTCCGGAAGAAGTCCCACGAATATACAGAGCCGTTGCCTGCCGACCTGATGGGCCTTACTGAGCCACTGCGTGAACGCATCTCTGCCTGGGTAGAGGCTCAACGCACCAACATCAGGTGTCTGCCTGTTGAAGTGCCGGACGTGGGTAATGACCGTGCCGGGGACAACTGGCTGCCATTGTTCACTGTCTCCGCCCTGTTGGGAGGAGAATGGCCCAGCCGCTGTGCGAAGGCGTTCCGGGAGCTCACGGTCGTGGAGGAGCCCGAGCTCCAAACAATGCTCCTGCGGGATATCCGGCAGTACTTCCTGGCCTCGGGTAGCTCCCGTGTCACGTCAAAGGATCTCTGTGAGGCCCTGAACAGCGACGAGGAAGGGCCCTGGAAGACCTGCAGCAATGGCAAGCCCATTACGCCAAACCTCGTAGGCAAGCTCCTACGGCCCTACGGGGTCAAGCCCAAAACCATGCGGGTGGGTAACAGCACCCTTCGGGGGTATGAGCAAGCGCAGCTGGAGGATGCGTTCGAGCGTTACCTGAGCTGATCAAGCGCGTATCACCGCTCTATTCTGCTGTTCAGGGCCTCATGGCCCCGGCGGCAGATTCTTGCCTACCCCTACCCGGTGGAAACAACCGCAACACCGCAACAATCCAGGAGCCATGCGGGTTTCCGGGATCATCGATCCGCAACATTTCTGAAACGCGCCTTGCTCAGTTGCAGGCATGTTTCATTTTGTGTGGCAGCATTGTTGCGCTCTCAAAGACCATAACTTATTGATATTAAAGCAATGTTTCGCTGTTTCGGGTGATTCCTCAGATTGAGCACCCCGCCGGAGGCGCGGGGCGCAGCCCGAAGCGCCGATCGGAGGCGACGGCGGGGTGCTGTATAAATTTTAACCACAGCCGACCTATTACCTTCCTGCCAGCAAGAACCGATATAGAGCCGATGTTCTCCCTGCAGGCAACATGACGTGGTGGGTCGCCCAGCCGGACGTGATCAAAAATCATCCAACTTATTGAGACCGGTTTCTCTGCTCCTCGAAGAGCTTCCTCCGACTTCTATACCGAGGTTCTCCCGCTGTTCTAAACCAGCAACATCAGTCCTCAGCGACGATACACACCCGCGGGTCTAAATGCCCCAGGGAAGGCCATTAGGCAAAATTGCTCAGCTGCCTACGGCGGCAGTACTTAGGGTTTCGACGCCTAATTCCAAGGTACCCCCCCCCGGGGGGTAGGCCAGCCCGCATTTCAGCTAACCCCACCCCCAGTGCCACCACGTCGGCGTCGGTACAGCGGCACGCCAGCATTCCGCTCACGCGGTTGATGTGGCGAAAGCCATACAACTCAACCACGGAGACCTACCCATGTTCAAAGCCATCGGAAACTTCTTCACTGCCCTGGCCACCCTCTTCACTGCCATGAACCGTGGCGCCTCAGCACTCGACCACTGTGCCAAGTGGGTCGAGCGTGAAGCTGCGGACTTTGAGGAGCGCACCCAGCTGGAGCGTTCTGCTCGCCTGGAGCAGCTCCAGGTGGAACTCAAGGCTCTGCCTCGGCTTCAGGCCTGAAACTCAACCTGCCTTCGGGCAGGTCATTTTCTGTACACACCACACAGTTACACAGGGAGATAGCCTCCTGCCCTCTCAGCTTCATGGTTTCAACGAAGGTGGCTCCCAGCGTGCGTGGTCCGCTTCGCGGTCGATATGGATGCAATACCAGGCCCAAGGTCTGGTTGCTCCGATCACCTTCCGCACGTTGAAAACAGGAGCGACACCATGCAACAGAGACAAACCAATGAACTGAACTTTCCCATGACCTACCCCAACGACTTCGAGGAGAGGGAACTGGCCACCATCCAGGAGGCTCTGGTGATCCTCGAAACCAGAATCAAGAAGGGTGACGCCTTCACCAACCCCGCCGACGTCAAGAACTACTGCCGGCTGCAGCTGGCCAACGAGCTGGACGAGTACTTCAGCTGCATGTTCCTGGACAGCGGCCACCGCCTGCTCCAGTACGAGCGGCTGTTCCGGGGTACCGTAGATGGCGCTGCCGTCTACCCTCGCGTCGTTGTCCGCAGAGCCCTGGAGCTCAACGCAGCGGCCGTCATCTTCACCCACAACCACCCGTCAGGACGCACAGAGCCCAGTCATGCTGACATCAACATCACCACCCGCCTGAAGGATGCGCTGACCCTGGTGGATGTACGGGTCCTGGACCACATCATCGTCAGCACCGAGGACACCTACTCCATGGCTGAGCATCGTCGCCTATGATCTGAGGCTGCACCGGCAACGGTGCGGTCCTCTTTTTTTCACTGGCTTGGAAGCCAGCCCCAGGAATGAGGATGTCACCCGACTGAACATAAGACTAGGGATTATGCGCAGTGACTACGTCACTGTCCGCTGCCGCCGCATAATTGGTCTTATGTGTAACTCGGGGTCCACTGCTTATGTCGGCGCCACCGCCTCCGTACCCCGGCGCCGTGTCCGGCCTCGTCACTCGTCCTCGCGCCTCGCTGCACCTCGCTTCGGCCAGGGCCTCCGCGCTCGGTGCAGGCTCGGCGTCTCGTCCTCACTCCTCACCCGTCCAGACTTGGGGCACTGCGCGGCGTCACCGACAACAGAGCCAAGGTCAGAGAATTCAGTAAGCAATACCTTTACGACCGCCCTGACATTCAGGGCATTTTCGTTGAAAGATGTCGGTCCCATTTGCACCATAGATGTGGCCGCAACCAGGCGCCAGGCATTCGAGCTTGTAGGCAAGCTGTAGGTGGTCTGTTCCTGCAATACCACGCGTCCCGTGGTTCTTCTGTTGATGCCGGTTAACATAACCGATTTGTGTGGTTTCTGTAGTGCCGCTCTTCCACATACAGAGCCTCCAGATATCCGCAAATACCTAACGTTGGCTTCCCGCAAAAGCATTCCCGCCTGAGAGGCTACGCCCCACCAGCAACTCCAAAATCAACAACGCAAACCTACGGTTGGTCTCCTCGCTGTCCAGCACCGGCACCGACAGCTTTTCGTTGTCCCCAATAGCATCCAGCACAGCGTCAGTCACGGCCTTCGGGAACAGACCGTGCATCACCTTCTCGGTTGAATGCCCACGGATCTGGGCCATGACTTCGTCATCACGTTCGATCCGGTCAGCAATGCCGTTGGCGAAGTGGAGCTTGTCCTGATCATCCACCTCGGCACCGAACAGGTCGTTCAGGCGCTCGATGATCTCCGACAGTCTGGCCTTTTCCGGATCATGGGGCTTGCCAGTACCTACGTCCTGTATGGACTTGAGGGTATGCTCACCTTCTTCCTCGGCCAGCCTCAGCTGCTGCTCAGCTCGCTTGGTGAGCCGGTAGTGGGTCAGTGATAGCTCGGAGACATCGACCTTCGCCTCGTCCAGGCGGTCCACCCGCAGCAAGGGGTGTAGGTGTCGGGCATAGACGCAGAGCTGCTCCAGCTCAGCATCGTCGTAGTGAACGATCTGGGAGAGGAACTCATAGGCCCTGACGAAGCTCTGCAGGTTCTTGCGGAACAGGTCCAGGGTGTCCCTGGCCTTGCCCGCTTCCTCCAGCTCTGTCTGGGCACGCTGCGAGCCCTCACGATCGCCGTTTCTTTCGGCGTTGGCTTGGGCCTGGGTCCAGGCCTGAATGTCTTCCAGAGCCGCGTGGTAGCGCACACGGAAGCGATCCACGGCTGGTTGGCAGTAGTAGCTCAGGCGGGAGGCCGGTACCTTGGGATCGAAAAAAGCCAAGGCAAAGGACGTCACTTCATCCGTGTGGTAAATGCCCTCGGCGTCCAGACTACGCTGCAGGTCATAGACAATCTGCGAGTCAGACACATCCTCCAGCTCGGCCTTGCCGTAGTAGGGAGCAAAAGCATCCAGAATGTCCTGGGGCTCGTTGTAGAAGTCCAGGATGAAAGTTTCCTTTTCTGGGAAGATCCGGTTCAGTCGGGATAGAGTCTGCACACAGTCCACCCCCTGGAGCTTCTTATCGACGTACATGGCGCAGAGCTTCGGCTGGTCAAAGCCAGTCTGGTACTTGTTGGCTGCGATCATCACGTTGTAGTCGGTGGTGTCGAAGGCATCAGCCAGGTCCCGACCTCGCAAGCCAGGATTCAGCAGCCGACTGGTTTCGGACACTTCCTCCGGAATCACGTCATCTGCCGGCACCGTGCCGGAGAAAGCCACCAGAGGATGAACATTGTCGTACTCCATCTGTTCGATGTACTTCCGCATTGCCAGGGCATATCGCACAGCCTCCTGCCGGCTGCTGGTTACCACCATGGCCTTGGCTTGACCATCTAGCCGATGCCGCACATGTTCCCGGAAGTGTTCGACGATGATCTCCACCCGCTGGCTGATGTTGTAGGGGTGTAGGCGAACCCAATTCGCCAGGGTGGCCGAGGCCTTGCGGGACTCCACCTCGGTGTCATCCCCATGGGGATGGGAGAGCTTCCAGGCAGTGCTGTAGGTGACGTACCGCTTCAGCACATCCAGGATGAAGCCTTCCTCAATGGCTTGCCGCATGGAGTACAGGTGGAACGGTTCCGGCAGGTTGTCCTTGCTCGGTGGCTGCTCCGGATTAGGTGGCCGACCGAACAGCTCCAGAGTCTTGGCCTTTGGCGTCGCCGTAAAGGCGTAGTAGCTGATGGACTCCGTCGGCTTGCGAGCCTGTACGGCGGCATCCAGCAGTTCCTCAGCGCTGACCTCATCACTGTCTGGCTTGTCTGCCCCCAGAATAGCCTTCAGCTTCGTTGCTGAGGAGCCGGTCTGTGAAGAGTGGGCCTCATCGGCAATCACCGCATACCTACCACTGGCCAGTTCCGGGTACTTGTCCAGGGCATCGAACAAGGCAGGAAAGGTCTGGATCGTAACAATGATGATGCGAGTCTGGTTGGCCAGGGCCTCGGCCAGTTGTTCAGACTTGCTCTGGTTGCCGAGGTCCCGAGTGATGGGCCTTACTACACCCTGGGCATGTTCAAACTGGTAGATGGTGTCCTGCAGCTGGCTGTCCAGCACAGTGCGGTCAGTGACCACCACCACGGAGTTGAACAGCTTGTTGGCGCCGGTAGCGTCATACAGAGAAGCCAGCTGATGAGACAGCCAGGCGATGGAGTTCGACTTCCCCGAACCGGCAGAATGCTGGACCAGGTACCGTTGGCCGGCTCCTTCTTCACGAGTGGTTTCAATCAACCGGGTGACGGCCTGCCACTGGTGGTAGCGAGGGAAGATCAGGGTTTCCTTGGTGGTCTTGGTGCCGTCGAAGTGCTGGGTCACCTGACGGTCCAGGTGCAGGAAGCGCCCAAGAATGATCAGCCAGGCATCCTTCTCGAACACCTGCTTCCACAGGTAGGCTGTTGCGTAGGTGTTCTCGTCGGGTGCCGGTGGATTACCGGCACCGCCCTCCAGTGAGCCCTGATTGAAGGGCAGGAAGTAGGTCCCCTTGCCATCCAAGCGGGTGGTCATGGCCACCTCGGTCTGGCTCACCGCGAAGTGAACCAGGGCACCCCGCTTGAAGGTCAGCAGGGGCTCAGGCTTGCGGGTTACCGGATCCTTTGGTGGCCGGTCATACATGTACTGTCGTTTGGCATTCTCCACCGATTGCTTGAACTGGCTCTTCAGCTCCAACGTGGCCGTAGGGATGCCGTTGACGAACAGCACCAGGTCCAGGCGCGGGTTGTACTCTCCGGGTCTGGCATGGGGCGAGTAGGAAACCTCAGACACCACCCTCAAGCGGTTGGCACCATAGCGGGCCTGGGCCTCGGGATTCATGCCATGGTCAGGCCGGAAGCTACACAGGTCGATCTTGACCCCGGGCACCTTGAAGCCATGTCGCAGCACTTCCAGGGTGCCGTGTTTATCCAGTTCCCGGGTGACTGCCTTCAACAGTGCCGCTGATGGATCCTGGGGGTTGTTCTTGCAGAACTTCTCCCAGCGGTTTGGATAGGCCTCCTGGACGAAGCCAAGTAGATCCTCAGTGTAGAGGCTTGTGGCAGGGTCATAGCCAGAGGCAGGGCCGGTCAGCCAGCCGTTGGCCACCATCTGATCGATGATGTCCTGCTGGAATTGAGATTCCCGACTGTCTGCCATCCCTGGGCCCCACTGTATTGTTCTGGTTTCGCTGACGGGTAAAGGTATGGCATGGAGAGACCGGGTGCAAACACGAGAAACTCGAGTACTGGCAGCCTCTTGTCACACTCTATGCTTGCAATCGATGCTTCAGCGGGGTATCTACCTCACGGTGGTACAACAACAAAAAACAGGAGAACCATGATGGCCGGCAAGTACGAACTCAAAACCAGCACTAGTGGCAAGTACATGTTCAACCTGAAGGCTGGTAACGGGCAGGTCATTCTCACCAGCCAACTCTACGAGTCCAAAGCAGCGGCAGAAAACGGCATTGAGTCGGTTCGCACGAACTCTCCAGATGACAACCGCTACGAACGCAAGGTTTCGAAGAGCAACGAGCCTTACTTCGTCCTGAAGGCTGCCAATGGCCAGATCATTGGAAACAGTGAGATGTACTCCGGCAATGCTGCCATGGAGAACGGCATTCAATCGGTCAAGACCAACGGCCCTACTGCACCATTAGAAGATAATACCTGAGCAGATAGAGGCTTGGGGGTAGCTGGAGCAGCCCCTCAACCTCGTTCTACTGCTCCTCCACAGAGCTTACCTGCTGGTCCTGCCATTCGCCGTAGGTCTGGCCAGTTCCCTCTACGCGCCACTGGGTGCGGCCGTTGGCTGCCCTACCGGAAACCACCGCTGCTGCGGCACTGGGGCTGCTGAATGATTGGTCAGCAGCAAACTTCAGAGTGCCGTCCTCGTTCGGCAACAGAGTGCCGTCCTCCTGCAGTTGCTCGTGCAGCCCCTTGTAGCCGCTATGGCTGTTGTTCGACCAGATCGGCCTGGCAATGCTGCCAGCTAGTACGTAGAACTCCCCGTCGACCTCCTGTGCTGTCGCCCTGATTTTGTGCTTGGGAATCTCTAAGGCAAAGGTCGGTGACTCCAGCGTAGAGCTGACATCGCCGCTAACCGAAGTTCTCACTGGTTTGCTGGTCTCACGCAAGAAGTCGAAGCCAAGGACCGGAAGTACTGTGCGGATCTGCTCAGCAAAGAACGCCATGTCGGCAAGGTCGGCTTCTGGCAAATTCCCGTAGTCATGTGCCGTGCTGTTGACCAGCTGGCAACGTCCCACCTGCTTGGCCTTGGCGATCAGCCAGCTCTCCAGGTACTTCACATGGGCCTTGGTGAGGTTCTGGTCCTTACTGGTAACCAGGCAGACCTTTTCCCAGAAATCCTTGCCACCCTGTTCCTCTGGCTTGTTGTGCTGTTTCAAGCGTTTGCCAACGTCATCAGATTCCCCGATGTAAACCAGGGAACGAAAGCTGTTTTCGGGATCCGGCCCCACCAGGAAGTAGATGCCGGTGCGGCCAACCTCAGGGCGCTGTACCAGCTCACTCAGCTTGGTTCTTGGGCCAGTAAGCACATGGCCGGTCCAGTTCATTATCTCGGCAGTGAGGAGGCCGTTGGGTGTCCCATCGACCAGGAACAGACGGATGCTACGGCCCTGGCTCATGACACTGCCTCCAGGCCTGCCTGACGGACTTCTTCATCGAAGGCATGCTCATCGGCTGGTGGCTTCCAGTTCCGGACATCAATCTTGCCGGTGACGGCAGCGGAGATGAGGGCGGAACGCCTTGCTCGAAGAAATGCAGCTATCTTGGTGGACTGCTGTGTCAGATTACTGAATGTTGCCAGCTCATCTTTCAAGTAACGGACGACCTCTTTCTGCTCGCTTTGCGGTGGCAGTGGAATCCAGACATCTTTGACGTACCCGCAATTCAGGTGGGGATGTAATGCTCCAGTCTGGATCGAAAGGAGGGTGTTCTTGCCATATCCTGAATTCAAGACCCAAGCCAAGTAATCACCGTGTAAGACTTGCCGGACGGGTGAGACCACGATAAGCGCGTGACAGTTGCAGCCTGCATACTCTTCGGTAACCACTGCCGATTGGCCAATGTCGCCCGTCTGAACCACGAGTACGTCCCCTTCCTTGAGCACAGATTTTGAATGAGCATTGCTCCAGTCTGGAGGTACAAAATATTCCGGAGTGAAGCGGATTTCGTTATTCTTGATGTGCAACGACTGCAAATAACGAATACCTGCGTCGACAAACAAGTCTCTGGTTGGTCCTACGTAGCCGTTGGTAATTTTGTCTGTGATGGTGGATAACTTTCTGACTTCCCAATGCGCCGGCACCTCCCCCAACCACTCAACCCCCGAGTCCTTCATCGGCACCGTGGGATCCAGCCCCTTGGTCACGGCATGGGAGATGACAGCCTGACGCTTCTCCTTCAGGAGCTCGATCAGACGCTGCTGCTCCTGGATCAGGGCATCGATCTTGGCGGTCTCGTGGTCGAGGAAGCGGGCTATACGGGACTGCTCATCAGTGGGCGCCAACAATATTGGGAAGGCCATTAAGTCGTCCCTGCTCATTTGCAGAGAGTTTGGCCGTATACCAGTGAGAAGTTGAGAATACCCCTGAACATACGTGGAGCTCCTCATGAGGTGATGCAGAAATCGAAGATCTACGCCTGCATTGACCCAGTAACTACGATAAGCGGGGCTCACGTGCCCCAAATACGCAGAAACTCCAAGGCCGGCATAGTTCAACCACATCGTATTCACTACCAGTTGGCCTGGTCGAACGATACGGTAGCCCTGAAGCTCTTCATCAGTACGCCGTTTGTTGTCGTCATCATAGGCTTTGATTTCAATACCCCGGTAGCCGGAAACTGAAAGCATCTGCCCTATCACTTCGTCCTCGATTTTCTCTCCACTTTCCCGGCAGACGTAACGAAACTTTTCTATCGACCAGTGCTCTGGGACCTCCCCCAACCACTCCACTCCAGAATCCTTGTACGCCGGATACCTCGGAAAGCTCACGCCGACAGCTCCTCGATCATCGCCTTGATCCGGTCCGTGCAGGCCTTCAGGTCGGCATCGATCTCCTCCAGGGGTCGAGGTGGCACGAACTTGTAGAAGTGCCGGTTGAAGGGGATCTCGAAGCCAACAATACCAACCTCCCCATCCAGGGGGTCACGCTTGCTTTCGTCGATCCAGGCATCGGGAACGTGGGGCTTCACTTCCCGCTCGAAGTATTCGTAGATGCACTCACCCAGGGGGACGTTCTCATTGTCTCGCAGGCTGGTGTCTGGCTCCGGGTTGCCGTGCTTGTCGGTGCAGATCTCGGCTTCGGGGTCACGCTCCGACAGGGCATTCAGTACCGCCTTCAGCTGCGGTGCCCCTAGCTTGAAAGCCAGTGGCTTCAGGGCAGCCTTCAGAGCCTTGGTGAAGGCAGGCCGGCTCTTGTATACCTGTTCAGGGTCCAGGCTTCCACAAGCCTGTTTGAGGGCCTGTAACTGCTCCGGCTCCAGTTTCTGCAGGGGCTTTTCTTCTTCCAGCCTGGCCAGGCGTTCCGGGCTGGCCTGGAAGTTCAGCTTCAGGGGACGCTCCACGGTGATGCGCCGGTAGCCAAAGGCCTCGACCGGGAAAATCTTACTCTCCTCGGTTTCCGCAAAGGCCCCGTAGGCCCGGACGATGGCTTCACTGTTGGCATCGTCCACATACTGGCGCTTGGAGCCCAGGGACTTGCGCATCTTGCTGTAGCGGTCCGTGGCGTTGATCAACTGAACCTTGCCCCGGCGTTCCGCTGGCTTGTTGTTGTTGAGCACCCAGACATAGGTGGCAATGCCGGTGTTGTAGAACATGTCCGTGGGCAGGGCCACGATGGCTTCCACCAGGTCATGTTGCAGCAGGTACCGGCGGATCTCCGACTCCCCACTGCCAGCACCCCCAGTGAACAGGGGGGAGCCATTCAAAATGATCCCTATGCGAGAGCCACCTTGCTTGGGGTCCTGCATCTTGCTGACCAGGTGCAGCAGGAACAGGAGGGAACCATCTGAGACCCGGGGCAAACCAGGCCCGAAACGGCCATCAAAGCCGCGCTCCTCGTGCTCCTTGAGCACCTCCTTCTGCACCTTCTTCCACTCCACACCAAAGGGCGGATTGGCCAGCATGAAGTCGGCCTGTAGGGTTGGCAGCTGGTCATCCGACAGGGTGTTGCCCAGCTTGATATTCTCGACGCCCTGACCCTTGATCAGCATGTCGGCTTTGCAGATGGCGTAGGACTCGGGGTTCAGCTCCTGGCCGTGCAGGGACACGGTGACCCCCTGGCTTACCTGCTGGATGTACTCATCACCCTCAGAGAGGAAGCCACCGGTACCGGCTGTGGGGTCATAGATGGTGATGATGCTGGAGGGCTTGAGCTTGTGCTCCTGCCCGGTCAAAACCAGTGAGGTGGTCAGGTGGACGATGTCCCGGGGGGTGAAGTGCTCCCCTGCCGTTTCGTTGGAGCTCTCGGCAAACTTCCGGATTAGCTCCTCGAAGATGATGCCCATGCCGAAGTTGCTGATGCGCTCCGGACTCAGGTCGATGCTCGCGAAGCGCTGCACCACCTGGTAAAGAAGGTTGGCCCCGGCCAGCTGCTGGACGAAGTCCTCGAAGTGGAAGTGCTCGAAGATCTCCCGGGCCGCCTGACTGAAGGACTGCACATAGCTGAGCAGGTCATCAGCGGTCTGGGTATCGGACAGGGTGGCCAGCGTCAGTGGTGAGGCGTTGAAGAACTCCTTGCCCGAGACCCGCAGCAGGAGCCGCTCACGCACCGTGTCCGTCTTGTCGGCATTGGCCTTGGCCTCGGCCAGCACCTGTTCCCGAGTAGGCTCCAGGACGCACTCCAGGCGCCTCAGCAGGGTGAAAGGCAGGATCACCCGCCCATACTGTGACTGCTTGAAATCCCCCCTGAGGAGGTCGGCCACGGACCAGATGAAAGCGGCGGTCTGGGAGTGGTTCTCGGTGTTCAAGTCGGCTGTCCCTGTCTGGCTCGATGGATCGACCGGTGATCATACCCAACCAGGGCGGGGACTGTCGCGCAGGGGGAGTTATTTGCCCTCTACTGCCCAGCAAAGTTGCCGACCCCGGCATCGGGCGCAGCGCAGCGGGAGCCCGGGCCGGGGGAAGGCAGGATCTGAAATCGAGATTGGAATTGTTGGTTTCCGGCCTGGCCCCGCTCCCGCTGCGCTGCGCGGGTCCAGGCCGGCTACGCTAGGAGCTGAGCGATTCCAAAAGCCAATAGGTGGATGCTGAGGTAAGTGGCCCCCGCAAGCATCACGAAATCGATGCACTTGAAGGTGAATTTTGTGGCAGGGTGCTTGAAGATCTTCATCAGCATGGTTTGGCGGCGCCTCTTTGTCTGGGGTGCCTCATACCGTACCGAGAGGGCGGAAGGTTTTCTGAAATAACGGTCTCCCCCGAAGACGGCAGAAGCCACCGCCTCGCTTGGCCAGTTGCTGCCGGTACTGCTACTCTTGAGGCCCAGGCGCCACACACAGTTGCTCAATTGAACCCAAGCAAGAAACATTTGTGACGGTACATCTGACGGTATGCTCGCAAGATACGAAGACCAAAACCTTTGTAAATCAATAAGTTGTAGATTATATTCAACTCCCGCCGCCTCCACCAAAACCCAAACCCCGACCGTCCCCGGTTGGGGTTTTTTATGCCCCCTCACAATACACTTCACCTACTTACTGCCTACCTCGGGCCCGCAGGCTGCCCCAATCCGTCCCCGTTCAGGGTCGCCGTCGCTACAGGTCGGTCGCAAACGGCGATGTGCTAAGGTTGCCTCAATCAGCGTGAGCGGCCTCCACAGCCGCGCGACCACTTAAGCAACAGGGAGTCGAGAATGCCACATCAAACTGAACGATGTTTTCGCGCGCTAGTGGTCGGCATGATCACCCTGGCCGCAACCATACTCGCGCCCGTGGTCGCGGCAGAAGCCACCCTCTCGCCCACGGGGCTGAAGGTTCTGGTGCGGGCGAACGATGCCAAGTTCATCGGCAGCGGGGTCGGCAATCTGAATGTCGTGGTGCGCAATGCGACCACCGGAGAATTGCTCGCGGGTGGCGCGATTACCGGCCCTACCGGCGACACCCGGGCTCTGATGCAGGAACCCCAGACCCGCGGCCACACCGCCACGCAAGGCGAACCCGCCAGTTTCCAGGCAGAGCTGGCGCTGACGCGCCCCACCCGGGTCGAAGTCAGCGTCACCGGCCCCCTGGCGGTTGCCCAGAGCATCCAGACCACAGCCGTTACCCTGTGGATGATCCCTGGCCAGGACCGGGTAGAACAACCGCTCATCCTGCACCTACCGGGGCTGATCACCCAGCTGCTGGATTACACGCTGGATGCAGGCCAGCTGGACCTGCGCGCCAGCGTGACCATGATCTGTGGTTGCCCGATAACCGAAGGGGGTCTGTGGCCGGCATCGGATTTTCGGGCGACAGTGCAGCTCTACCGGGAGAATGAGCTGCTTGCCGAAGGCCCCCTGGCATTTACCGGGACGGACAATGCGTTCGCCGGCAAGCTGGACCTCCCCGGCACGGGCGATTTCGAGGTGGTCATTCACGCCTACCAGGTCAGCACCGGCAATGCGGGCGTCTACGAGCGCCCGCTCCGGGTTGAATGACCGCCCCCATGGGTAACAGGCACACTGCCCGGGCGCGCAGGCACTGGGTTTTTGGCTACGGCTCATTGATCTACAAGGTGGATTTTCCGTTCCTGCGACGCGAATTGGCTGCGGTATCCGGTTGGGAGCGCCGCTTCTGGCAGGGTTCTCACGACCACCGGGGTACCGTTGAAGCCCCAGGGCGCGTGGTGACCCTGGTGCCCTCTCCCGGCACGGTGTGCAGGGGCATGGCCTATCTGATCGATGAATCGGTCTTCGAGCACCTCGATCACCGGGAAAAGAATAGCTATCGACGCCACGAAGTGGACATTTCCCTCGCTGCTACCGACACCGCGGTGACAGGCGTTTTGTATGTAGCCGACGAAGGCAATCACGCCTTTCTGGGCCCGGCCCCCGATGACGAGATTGCAGCCCATATCGCGCGCGCTTCCGGGCCCAGCGGCAGCAACCGCGACTACCTGCTGCAATTGGCCAACGCCCTGCACGAACTCGATGCGCCCGATCCGCACGTGCACGGGCTGGCAAAGCTGGTTCAGGAGCTAACGGCGGATGGCGCCCGCCCCTGAACTGGCGCCATCAGAACCGCTGCCACCCGAAACGCAACTCACGATCGCCTGTTTAAGCTCCGCCCAGCTTTATCCCCGCTCCCGCCAAGGGGAGCTGCCTCGGGATCCGGCATAATCACCTGCACGGATAGCTGGCACGCGACGGAGGCCCAGCCATGAAAATCACGCTCCAACAGCTGCAGCGAAGCACGGGCCTCAAGCGCATCGTGATCCATTCCCTGGACTGCAGCATGTATCTCGCCTACGCCGACTTCGGCGGTGACGCCCTGCTAGTAACCGAGCCCGACGGCAAGGCCCTGCGAACCCGCAATGTCACGGCCATGAAGCAGCGGCTGGCGGACGTTCCGGTACCGGCGCTGTTCCTGCGTCAGCAGAGCGCCTACGATGAAATGGTCGGGCAGCCGACGCGTGAGGGTGACAATAGCCTGGAGGTTCCACTGGCCAGGGACTGGGGCGATTCCACCTGGGATAAGCAGGACTGACTGACCGAGGCGAATCACCCACCGCCGCGACGTTGGCGACGACACCGCTCACTGCAATAGCGCACCTGGTCCCAGCATGCACGCCACTTGCGGCGCCAGCTAAAAGGACGCTGACACACCGGGCAGGTTTTTTCGGGCAATTCGGCTTTGGCGGTTCGTTTCATCAGAACGTCCGACGCGGCAATGATGGCGGAGGGGGTGTCCGTTTTTTTGGAATTCCATTGAATGCCATAAAACACGAATAACACTGTATATGTAGACTCAGTTCAATTTTACCTTGTTTTACGCCATCCCATCCAATACCATGAAATCATGCTTTTTTCGGTGGGTATAGCGGTGGGTAGCAGGTTTTGGCTCCCTCCCGTGACAAACGTTGGTGGGCACTTTGGCTTTTTTATCAGCAACTTACTGAAAACAGGCACGTTTGGAATCCGAGGTTTAAATCCCTATAGGCCAAAATATGCCAAAACAGGCCCGAGAGATGACCGCGACCGAGCTCCGCAGATTGAGCAAGCCGGGAGCGCATGCCGTGGGTGGTGTGCCCGGCCTGTACGTGAATATCACGGAGACCGGAGCGAAACATTGGATACTGCGCACCACCGTGGGAGTGCGTCGCCGTGAGTTCGGTTTGGGCGGATTCCCCGAGGTAGGGCTGGCCAGCGCAAGGGACAAAGCCCGCGATCTACGCGAGCAAATACGCCAGGGGGTGGACCCGATAGAGCAGCGCAAAGCCGCCCGTGCCCGACTTGAGCAGGCCACGGCCCGGGGGTTGAGCTTTGAGGTTGCGGCAAAGCGGTGCCACAAGGTGAAAGCCCAGGAGTTCAAAAACTCAAAACACGCAGCCCAGTGGATCAACACCCTGGACAAGTACGTGTTCCCCGCGCTGGGCAAGCAACCCGTTGCGGAGATCGACACCCCGCAAGTGCTGGCAGTGTTACAACCCATTTGGGGAGAGATCCCCGAGACCGCCAGCCGAGTACGTCAACGCATGGCCGCCGTGTTCGACTGGGCACGGGCCGCTAAAATTCGCACCGCACCCAATCCCGCCGCCTGGCAAGGCTGCCTGGAACCGTTGTTGCCGAAAACCGACAGATTGCGCAAAACCGCCGGCAAGGCTAAGCGCCACCACCCCGCCCTGCCCGTTTCTGAGGTGCCCCGCTTCATGGCGGATATGGCCACCCGGGACACTCCCAGCGCCTACGCCCTGCGCTTCGCCATCCTGACTGGTGCCCGCTCCGGCGAGGCTAGGCTGGCAACGTGGGATGAAATCGACCTGGACGCCCGTGTGTGGCGCCTGCCTGCCGATAGAATGAAGGAAGGGCAGCAACACACCGTGCCGCTGTCTGATGCGGCTATCGAGATCCTGGAGGCCATGCCAAAGGACAACCCTGCCGGACTGGTATTCCCCAACAGCAAGGGTGTGGAGCTGTCTAATACCGCCCTTTCCAAGCTGATGAAAGATGCCCATGCCGCCGACCTCAAACAGGGTGGCATCGGGTACTTGGACCCCAGGCAGAACCGCATCGCCACGCCCCACGGCACCGCCCGCTCCAGTTTCAAGGAGTGGTCACGGCAGGGTGGCCGCTTCCCGGATGAATGGTCCGAGCTGGCGCTGGCGCACGTGAACAGCGACCAAACCCGAGCCGCGTATGCCCGCAGTGAATTGCTGGAGGAACGCCGGGGGATGATGGAAGCCTGGGGCAGCTACTGCGAGCCGAAGGGCAAGGGCGGCAACGTGGTCGTGGCACAGTTTCAGAAATAACCAAATTGCAGCGCCTAGGATGGCCCCCGAAAAGCCGCGACCCTGGCGGCCTGGCGCTACAACCTTTCACCGGGGGATGCACTGAGGGAGGTGCGCATGGGCAAAAAAACAGAGCAAGTCCAAGCCGCAATAACAGGTGCGCTAGATGATCTGGATGATGCCTCAATCACGGTCAGAATGATGAAGGCCCTGCACCTTGAGGGTGACAGCAATACCAACGAAAAAGCCTATGAAATACGCGAGCTACTGGAATCCCCGGGAATTGATGACTACCCCAGCCTCGATAGCTTAGAGGATTCCTGGCGCGTACTTTCCAACTATTACGGTGAGTGGGACGGTAAACCGTTAATCGACAGAGTGGAGATACCGGATAGGACAGCCGGAAGCCCAATAGAAAACTTTCAATTTCACGTGGAAAGCGGGTTTTACCCTCCGCCTGAAATAATGATTTTGATTCAACGCTGCTTCCAGAAATACCTGGCAATGGGCGGTGACATATCATTGGATGAAGCCTTTTTTGGTGAGCCCTACAAGAAGCGAACAAGCTTTGCCTATCGGCGGCATCAGATTTGGAGATATGCCGCGTTTCACAATCTTGAGGTGGTCTTACATCAAGGGCACCTCCAGCAAACAGGCCAGCCTAAAAAGTCTCTGGAGCAACTGGCAGAAGACTATCTGAGCTCACTATTTTCAGGTGATGATGCAGGCATAGACGTAGATACATTCCTCCGTGGTTATCGTCGCTGGAAAAGGGATCATGGATTCACCACCTAGATTCCGGACACAAACCTGAGTTCTTGTCCGTGTCATAGCGCATCACAATTAACACAATCCGCCGCGAACCCATCAAAACAGAGGGACGCGGCATGACAGATCAAGCCACCCTGCGCCGGAAGCGCAAAGCCCCACCCGAGCCCGTAGAGTTCGCCAGCGACATTCAACTGGCCCGCCGCTATGCAGTGAGCCGGGGAACCATTTGGCGCTGGACCGATGAAGGGCTGCTGCCCAAACCCCTGAAGCTCGGCCCGAGCTGCACACGCTGGCGCCTGACTGAGGTTGTCGAGCGGCTGGAGGGGAAAGCATGAAAAGGGAAATCAGCGACCCCCTACGCGCCTTCGCCGCAGCCATTGCCCTGGACACGGGCGCCACTGTGGACCCGATAGGCGACGGACAGTTGCACCGCTTCGAATGCCCCGACGGCAAGCGAGGCAACCGCGCCTGTTGGTACGTCCTATACCTGGATCGCTGGCTGGCCGGGAGGGTGCGCGTATGATGAGGAACAGCATCTACAAGTTCGCGCTGGTGAAGACCGCTGTTACCAATGTCGAGGTGCGCGCCGGAAGCGAACAGGAAGCCCGTGAGCGTATCGAGAGGGCAGACCCGAACGTTACCGTGCGCGGCCCTGAGCGGCTTGTGCGGCTGCCTGACGGGGGGTTGTGATGGCGCGCAATAGGTTTAAGCACAAAGGGCGCGCCGATACAGGTGGTGGCTTTGGCGCACTGCCCCGTGTCGTCTGGCAGTCGCCGGACTACTGCGCACTGCCTGGGCGAGCTGTGAAGCTGCTTATGGATCTGGCATGCCAGTTCAACGGGAAGAATAATGGCGACCTGACAGTGGCGTACTCGGTATTGAGGAAACGGGGGTGGTCGTCGAAAGGCACTATCTCCGCCGCCGTGCATGACCTGCTGCAAGCCGAGCTTATCGTTCAGACCCGAGCGGCGAAGGGAATCAATCCGGGGGCACAGGCTGCGCTGTATGCCCTGGCCTGGCATCCGATTGATGAATGCCCCGGCAAGCGGCTGAGCACCGGCCCGACGACGACACCGCCGCGCAAGTTCAGTTTGGAGCGAAGCAAATCACCGGGACCGTATTGTGGACCCGGACCGGTCCAGAATGTGGACCAGCAGCGCCCCCGTGGTGATGATGGACGATTCCTACCGGTCCAGAAACAGGGGCGGTGAGTGGTGACCACCGGGACCAGAACGTGGACACCTTTATATGTTTACCAAGGGCTGTCTGTTCTAGACTATACCAGAAGGGGTGCATGTGGTGCGCAGCCCCGAGCATAACGCCGACAGGCGAGCCGCTAACACTTGGCTACGCACCGCTGCCCTGAACCCCACCGGCAGGCCGCTGCAATGATCGCCACAACGCCCGCTGCCGTGGTGGTAGTTTCCTGACACTGTAAAAAGACCCCGGGTCCTCCCCCGAGATCCCCAGGCGGGAGCGAGGAGGCGTGCCTATCCGCAGATTTTCACCGCCCTTGGTGGTGGTGGTTCATCCCCCTTACCGGCCCTGCAGCTCCTCACCTTCACTACCTGCAAAAGCCTGCAACCGTGCGGCCTGGCGCCCTGTGGTGGTGGAGACCTGCCCTGCATTGTCGATATTCACCAGCTGAACGCGCTTCCCCGCCACCTTGGCTGCGCTGCAGGCCCGCAGGGGGCCCCTAGGCATGCTGGAGTCGATCGCCGGACTGGTATACCGTCTGCCCTTCCCAACCAAAGGCAAAATGAGATCACCCAATGGCGATTCCAGATTTCCAATCCATCATGCGGCCACTTCTTGAGCATCTGGCCGACGGTGAAGTGCACAGGAATCGCGAGACCAACGAAGCACTGGCAAGCCACTTCCAGCTCACCGAGGACGAACTGGCCGAAATGTTGCCCAGCGGCTACGCAAGGCTGTTCGACAACCGGATTGGTTGGGCCAAAACGCACCTGAAAGGCGCCGGCCTCATTGAGTCACCCGGGCGTGCGAAATACCGTATCACGCAGCGGGGGCTTGAGGCGCTTGCCCAGAGCCACGCGATAAACGTTGCCTACCTGAAGCAATTTGATGACTACAAGCAATTCCAATCCGGATCGAAAACGGAAACAACAACGGAATCGACAGCATCGACGGACGAACTAACGCCCTCCGAACACATGGAGTTCGGCTACCAGAAGATCCGGCAGGAACTGGAGGAGGAGCTGATAGCTCGTATCAAAGCGGCTTCTCCGGCCTTCTTCGAGCGGCTGGTTGTCGAGCTGCTGGTATCAATGGGCTACGGTGGCTCGCGCAAGGATGCCGGTGAGACTTTGGGGCGATCCGGTGACGGCGGAATTGATGGTGTCATCAAAGAGGACCGCCTGGGCCTGGACGTGATCTACCTTCAGGCAAAACGCTGGGAAGGGACAGTCGGCCGCCCAGAAATCCAGAAATTTGCCGGCGCACTCCAAGGGCAGCGCGCAAAGAAGGGGATCTTTCTGACTACATCGAACTTCAGCAAGGAAGCAGTTGAATACGCCATGTTCATTGATTCCCGAATCGTACTCGTTGACGGCGAGAAGTTGGCCGAGCTGATGATAGATGCCGGTGTCGGTGTATCCAAGGTCGCCACCTATGAGGTCAAGAGGCTGGATTCGGACTACTTCGACGAGTAGCCGGGCGGGGTCGTGAGTAAGCCGAACAAATCATGAGAATCATGACCTGGAACTGCAACGGCGCGTTGAGGCGCAAGCTATCAGCCATCAGCAAACTGGATGCTGATGTTCTGGTGGTGCAAGAGTGCGAAGACCCGGCACTGGCGCCATCACCATACCGGGACTGGGCAGGCAATTATCTGTGGGTGGGCGAGTCAAAGAACCGCGGCATTGGCGTATTTCCGCGAAACGGTCACGAGGTACAACAGCTGGATTGGAGCGGCGCGTTCTCCGTGCCCGGTATGCAAGGCAATAGCCAAGCACTGACCTGGCGCACAGAGGATCTTCGCCTTTTCCTTCCATTCAGCATTAACCAGCGGATCACGGCACTGGCGGTATGGACAAAGGGCAGCAGCAACGGTGCTTTTCGCTATATGGGCCAGTTCTGGAAGTATTTGCAAATTCACCGGAACGACCTGACAAAACCTGACACCCTGATCCTCGGTGACTTCAACAGCAACGCCATCTGGGACAAGCCGGATCGCTGGTGGAATCACTCGGATGTCGTCACCGACCTTGAATCCATGGGCTTGCAGAGCCTGTATCACGCCGTCCACGGTGAGGAACAGGGCAAGGAGTCCAGGCCAACCTTTTTCCTGCAAAAGAACCCAGCCAAGCCATACCACATCGACTATATTTTCGCCTCCTCCCGGCTGATTGGGAGCTGTGATCTGCAAATCGGTGAGCACGATGACTGGATTGCAGCCAGTGATCACATGCCCCTGGTACTGGACATCGACGACCAACATGATGCCAGACCCTCTTGCGCTTGATACGGGCCAAGAGCCCCCCGACCTGCTCTGGCTTTTCTGACCCGTTAGGAACGCTCTGGGGGCTGATTGCCGTCAACGTGCCCGAAAACTACCTGGGGGCTTCCGACGCCACTTTGCCCCTCGCGTCGCCCGGAAGAGCATCACATCGCAGATCGCGGCGTGTGCTCACCCCGCCCTCGCCTTGTATAGTAAGCTCCCTGAACCCAATACCCCCGTCAGAACCTCATTGAGCAAATTCTGACCAATCGCAGCACCCGGAACCCACTGAATGACCCACACCATCACCCTCCAACAACTCGAGTCCTTCCTCTGGGAAGCCGCCGACATCCTGCGCGGCAACATGGACGCCTCGGAGTACAAGGACTACATCTTCGGCATGATGTTTCTGAAACGCCTGTCCGACGCCTTTGAGGAGGCCCAGGAAGGCGTGGTCCGCTACTACCTGGACAAGGGCAAATCTGAGGCCGAGGCCCGGGAGCTGGCAGACGATGAGGACGAGTACGACAAGACCTTCTACATCCCGCCCGTGGCCCGCTGGGGGGCGCTGAAGGACCTCAAGCACGACATCGGGTCCGAGCTGAACACCGCGACCGAAGCCATCGAGGAGTACAACCCCAGCCTGGAAGGGGTACTGGTCTCGATCGACTTCAACATCAAGAACAAGCTGTCGGACAAGAAGCTGCGCGACCTGCTGAGCCATTTCAGCCGCTACCGCCTACGCAATGCCGATTTCGAGCGCCCGGACCTGCTGGGCACCGCCTACGAATACCTGATCAAGATGTTTGCCGACAGCGCCGGCAAGAAGGGCGGCGAGTTCTACACCCCCTCGGAAGTGGTGCAGCTGCTGGTGTCCCTGCTCAAGCCCCACGCGGGAATGCGCATCTACGATCCAACGGTTGGGTCGGGTGGGATGCTGGTGCAGACCCGCAACTATCTGGCCACCCACGGCGAGAACCCAGCCAACCTGTCCCTATTCGGCCAGGAGATGAACCTGAACACCTGGGCCATCTGCAAGATGAACATGTTCCTGCACGGGGTCTACAGCGCCGACATCCGCAAGGGCGACACCCTGCGCGAGCCCCAGCACACCCAGCACGGGGAGCTGATGACCTTTGACCGGGTGATTGCCAATCCCCCTTTCAGCCTGAAGAAGTGGGGCAAAGAGGAAGCCGACAGCGATGCCTATGGCCGCTTCCTCTATGGTACCCCGCCCAAGGATGCTGGGGATCTGGCTTTCGTCCAGCACATGATCGCCAGCCTGAATGCCGAGGGCATGATGGGCGTGGTGATGCCCCACGGGGTGCTGTTCCGCGGCTCCAGCGAGAAGGCCATCCGCCAGGGCATCCTGAACGACGACCTGCTGGAGGCCGTGGTAGGCCTGCCTGCCGCCCTGTTCTACGGCACTGGCATCCCTGCCTGCCTGTTGATCATCAACAAGCAGAAGCCGGCAGAACGCAAGGGCAAGGTGCTGTTCATCAATGGCGAGCTGGATTTCGAGGAAGGCAAGAACCAGAACAAGCTGCGCCAGCAGGACATCGAGAAGATCGTCCAAACCTTTGATGACTACACCGAGGTCAAGCGGTATTCCAGGGTCGTCAGCCTGGAGGAGATCGCGGAGAACGACTACAACCTGAACATCCGCCGTTACGCCGACACCAGCCCGCCCCCGGAGACCTTCGACGTGCGCGCCATCCTGCACGGCGGCATTCCGGTGCGGGAGGTGGAAAGCGAGTATATCCGGGAAGAGATCCTGGAAGACTTCGACGTGTCCACAGTATTCGTGGAGCGGGATGCCGATTACTACGACTTCCGGCCCGAAATCGACACCAAGGAAGCCATCCGCGAGACCGTGGGCGAGGTCGATGCCAAGGTCATCACCCAGCTGGAACGCTGGTGGGACAAATACCGGGTGTCACTGCATGCGCTGGATGCGCAGGTGGCTGAGGCGGAGAGCGTGATGAAGGGCTATCTGCAGGAGCTGGGGTATGAGTAATGTGGTTCCTGAAGGATGGACACTGGGCACTATAGGAGATTGCGTCGCTAAAATCGGAGATGGCGGCACCCCTGCGACATCTAACCCGGAATATTATGCAGGCAACATTCCATGGGTGGTTGTAAATGACATACGTCGCCACATATATCGGACTCAAAACACCATTTCAGACCTTGGACTGAATAAAAGCAGTGCCAAACTCTGGGACAAAGAATCGGTCATAATTTCAACAGGCGCGACGATCGGCGAAGTGGGAATTGCCAAAATTCCGCTTGCAACCAAGCAAGGAATAGCTGGAATCCAATGTAACACAATGGTCATCTCAGACTATCTCTATTATGCGCTAGTTCATAAAAAGCCTGAAATTCTCGCAATGGCTCAGGGGAGCACCATCAAGGAAGTCAGGACACCTGCGCTCGTCAAGCTGACTCAGCTGTACCCCCCACTCCCCGAACAAAAGAAAATTGCTGCCATCCTGTCCTCCGTCGATGACGTGATCGAAAAAACACGCGCCCAGATCGACAAGCTGAAAGACCTGAAAACCGGCATGATGCAGGAGTTGTTGACCAGAGGGATTGGGCCGGGCGGCGTTCCGCATACGGAGTTCAAGGATACGCCGGTGGGACAGGTTCCGGTGCAGTGGCAGATTCATTCATTGGGTAACGTCGTTGATTTCAAAAATGGAGTGAATAAAGACAAGGACGCTTTCGGGCATGGGGTACCCATAATTAGCTACAAGAACGTTTATGCCGGTGGTGGGATTTCGGACTCAGATCTTAACGCATTGGTCGAAATGAACGAAAAGGAGCTTGCGCGATTCAAGGTCAACTATGGGGACGTGTTTTTCACTAGAACTTCCGAAACACCTGATGAAATTGGCTTTACCAATGTTTATTTGGGCGAAAGAAATGATGTCGTATTCAATGGCTTCGTGATACGTGGCCGCCCAAAATACAACCTTTTCCACCCCCGTTTTTTAAAGTATGTGTTTCAGAGCAATGCCGTTCGGAAGCAAATGATGGATAACAGCAAGTTTACAACAAGGGCTGGCATCAGTGGTGAGAGTTTAGGTCGAATAGAAATCGCTGTCCCGGAAATCCCAGAGCAAAGGAACATCGCTGATGCACTCGATTCGGTGGAGTTACGTATTCAGGCTGTTAGCACCAAACTAGACGCCTATAAATCACTCAAAAAAGCCCTCATGCAAGACCTGCTAACCGGCAAGGTCCGCGTCAACGTCGATAACAAGGAGCCAGCGGCCGCCTGATTGGCCGGCAGCCACCCCGTCATGTTTCAGGATGAAATCGACAAAGTAGAACAGCCCGCCATCGAGCAGCTGAAACGCCTGGGTTGGACCCATGTGCCCGGCGCAGCCCTGGCTCCGGTCCTGCCCGCAGACGGCGCACCGGCTGGAGAACGCGGCTACTACCGTGACGTAGTCCTGACCCAGCGGCTGGAAGCCGCCGTACAGCGACTAAACCCCTGGATCAGCGACGAGAACCTGCGCAAGGTGGTCCGCGAGTTCACCCACCCCAATCACGCGGGCCTGATGGAGTACAACCAGTCCATCCACGACCTGCTGGTGAACTACCTCTCGGTGGAGCAGGATCTGGGTGCCGGCCGCAAGGGGCAGACGGTCAAGGTCATCGACTTCGATAATCCGGCCAACAACGAATTCCTCTGCACCAACCAGTTCAAGATTGAAGGCCTCAACCAGAACATCATCCCGGACATAGTCTGCTTCGTGAATGGCCTGCCCCTGGCGGTCATCGAGTGCAAGTCCCCCTACATTGCCGATGCCATCGCGGAGGGCATCAACCAGCTGCGCCGCTATGCCAATCTGCGCTTTCCGGAGAACGACGAGGGCGCCCAGAAGCTGTTCTGGTACAACCAACTCATGGTCTCAACCTGCCGGGACCAGGCCCGGGTCGGCACCATCAGCTCGACTGCTCAGCACTACGGTGACTGGAAGGACGCCTACCCCCTCACCGATATGGCGATTGCCCGCATCCTGGGGCCGGCTGACCCACAACGGAACCTGCAGGATGTGGCCTCCCCCGTGTGCTATGCCGCGGAATTCGACACAGCCCCGGCAGTCAATGCCCAGCAGCGCCTGCTGGCCGGCCTGTTCAACCCCGCCGCCTTCCTGGATGTCATCCAGAACTTCATCCTGTTCGAGCCGGTGGATGGCCGCCTGATCAAGAAGGTGGCGCGCTACCAGCAGTACCGGGCGGTGAACAAGGTCATTGAGCGCCTCAAGCAGGGCAGCACGCGCAAGGAGAAGTCCGGGGTGGTCTGGCACACCCAGGGCTCCGGGAAGTCCCTGACCATGGTCATGCTGGCGGTGAAGATGCGCCGCGACCCGGAGCTGCAGCAGTACAAGCTGGTTTTTGTGACCGACCGCACCCAGCTGGACGGCCAGCTGTCCCGCACCTTCCGCGATGCCCAGAACGAAACGGTCCACAACGCCGGCTCCGTGGCTGAGCTCAAGACCCTGCTGAGCCGGGATGCCTCCGACATCGTGACCGCCATGGTGCAAAAATTCCAGGAGGCAGAAGCCGAGGACGATTTCACCGACCTGAACCCCAGTGACAAGATCATCGTGCTGGCGGATGAGGCCCACCGCACCCAGTTCGGCAACCTGGCGGCCACCATCAACGCCGCCCTGCCCAATGCACCCAAGATCGGCTTTACCGGCACCCCCCTGCTGAAATCCCAGAAAATGGACCAGGCCTTCGGCGGCTATATCGACCAGTACCGTATCAATGAGGCCGTGGAGGATGGCGCCACCGTGCGCATCATCTACGAGGGGCGGCAGGTACAGACGAAAGTTGAGGGTGAGTCACTGGACAAGCTCTTCGAGGAGTACTTCGGGAACGCCAGTGACGAGGAAAAACGGGAGATCAAGCGGAAGTACGGGGTAGAGCGGGCCGTGCGCGAAGCCCCCGCCCGGATTCGCTGGGTGTGCCTGGATCTGCTCAAGCACTACCGGGAGAAGGTCCAGCCCGATGGCTTCAAGGCCATGATCGTGGTGGGCAGCCGTCACGCCGCCACGGTGTTCAAGAAGACCCTGGACGAGCTGGAATCGCCACCCGCCGAGGTCATCATTTCCGGTCGCCACAACGACGAGCCGGTATACGCCCCCTACACCGACGCCACACAGCACAAGCAGGCCATTGCCGACTTTGTTGATCCCCAGGGCGCCACTCGCTTCCTGATCGTCAAGGACATGCTGCTGACCGGCTTCGACGCCCCCATCGCCCAGGTGATGTATATCGACCGGGGTCTGAAGGACCACACCCTGATGCAGGCGATTGCCCGGGTGAACCGCAACTACAAGGGCAAGGCCTGCGGCTACGTGGTGGACTACTACGGCCTCTCTGACCACCTGACCGAGGCCCTGGAGCAGTTCAGCAGCGACGACGTGGAGGGCACCTTCTACACCCTGAAGGACGAGATCCCCCGCTTGAAGGCCGCTCACACCCGCGTCGCCGTGATCTTCCGCAACGTGAAGGGCACTGACATTGACGACTACGTGCTGGCCCTGAAAGACGAGGACATCCGCCAGCAGTTCGAGATGGCCTTCAAGGCCTTCGCCAAGCAGATGAACGTGATCCTGCCCGATGTGGCCGCCAAGCCCTTCATCCCGGACCTGAAGCTGTGGGGCAAGGTGCAGAATGCCGCCCGCAACCGCTACCGCGACCCGGGCCTCAACATCAGTGACGCCGGCGCCAAGGTCCGCAAACTGGTGGACGAGCACATTATCAGCACCGGCGTGGACCCCAAGATCCCGCCGGTAGACCTGATGGCGGCCAACTTCAGGGAGACCGTGGAGCAGATCAAGTCCCCGGAATCCCGCGCCTCGGAAATCGAGAGCGCCATCAAGCACCACATCACCGTCAACCTGGACGATGACCCCGAGTACTACAAGTCCCTGAGCCTGCGCCTACGGGACATCATCGAGAAGACCAACGGCAAGTGGGACCAGCAGCAGCAACTGTTGCTGCAGATGGTCAGCACCCTCGAAACCGGGCACAAGCAGGCCGCCAACGACCTGGGGCTGAGCGAGACCGAGTTCCCCTTCTACAATATCCTGATGGCCGAAGTGACCCGCCACGCTGGCGAGGACACCGTCAGCGAGGCAGTCCACGACGAGATCAAGGGCGCCAGCCAGGGCCTGGTCGCGATGTTCGATGAAGCCACGCAGATCGTGGACTTCTTCCACAAGCCGGATGAAGTGAAGCGGATGAAGAAGGCCATCAAGCGGGCGATTCTCGACAGCAGCTTTGCCAACAAGGCCCTGGTCACCGTGGTGCAAGATCGTTTCATGGACCTGGCAAAGAACAAGTTCAAGTGAGAGCAGAAATCCAGTGACGGCACGGCAGCCACAAGCGGAATACCGGGACGGCCACGGCTTCATTGCCGAGATCATCCGCACCAGTCGCCGCAAATCCGCCGACATCCGGGTGGAGGACGGCGCGGTGTCTGTGGTCGTCCCAACCAGTACCACCACCGAGCGGATCGACCAACTGCTGATCGCCAAACGCCGCTGGATCAAGGAAAAGATCGCCCTGCACCGCGAGCAGGCGCCCACGGCCACCCGCCGCTTTGTCTCAGGCGAGGCCTTCAGCTACCTGGGCCGCAACTACCGCCTGAAGGTTGAGACCGGCAACTTCGCGCCCGTGAAGCTCCTGAACGGCCGCCTGGTGGTCACCGTGCCAGAGGGTAGCCAGCAGCCCCACATGGTTCGCAACGCCCTGGTGCGCTGGTACAAGCGCCAGGCAGAGCAGAAGCTGACCGAGAAGGTGGCGCGCTTTGCCCCGATGGTGGGGGTAGAGCCCGCAGGGGTGGGTATCCGCAGCTTCAAGTCACGCTGGGGCAGCTGTACCAGCCGAGGGAAGCTGGAGTTCAACTGGCGGATCATGATGGCGCCCAATCGGATGGTGGACTATGTGGTGATCCACGAGCTCTGTCACCTGATACGCCATGACCACTCCCCGGAGTTCTGGCGGGAGGTGGCCCGGGTGATGCCGGAGTATGAGCAATGCCGGGAGTGGCTGCGGGACAATGCGGTCAAACTGGGGCTGTGAGCCCGTCTCCCCAAGGATGATCGTCTCTACGAGGTCCTATGCCCCATGGTAATCCGGTAGGATTTTCCAGTTATCCTCGAACGCCTCCAATTCCTTGATAGTCAGGATGGCCTGTGGTGACGCCCCTCCACCGGGCCGACGATAGCCGTGTCTTTCCATAAATGCGGTGTATCGCGACACAATCTTGCTCTGGATATCCGCCTCAGTGCACACGAAAAATCTGGCGTTACTGATACCGGTTCCATCCACCCGCACGAGAATCCAAATTAACTTGGGGTGCTTCAGCGGTTTGAGTGCGCCGATCGACTGATAGTTGTCTTCACCAATGCCGTGTTCACACCACCTGTTGATCGTGGAGTGGACGAGCGCCCCTTTGGTGCTGGTCTTCACCTGGACCGGAAATGAATTGAGCGACTCCGAATGCACCGCCGTGATATCGAAGCCAGGCACGTTCCCGGAGTATGGGGAGGCGTAATACCCCAACGTACCAAGCACGGCGGAGACCAGGTGCTCTCCAACCTGCCCGGTCAATTTATTTCCGACTCCGGTTGCCATTTTTCAGATCCTTTTAACCTGTGAGCTAAAGTAGAAAACCCATAGGTTTTCCATAGGTTCCAGCTCCTTGGTGATTACAGCCAGCGCCGGCGTTTTTTTGCCCTGTTTTCGCTAATACACTGGTGCGGATGTATGAGACTACGCGGGATACCTTCAAAATCCGTCGGTTCTGCGGATTCATCCACGACACAAGCATTCTCCTTCCTCTGCCGGCCACGACGAACTTTATTCGTACAATAAATGACTACTCCTAAGAGGCAACAGGTGGCGACCAGATAGGCTACCATGGTCAACATAGCTCACTCCCCAACCCGGCTGGCAAAGCCTCCGGACGAAACTTAGACTGCCCTCGATTCTCCCACTGCTGTGAGGTGAATGCCATGTGCGGCCGCTTCAACATCACCGATATGCCCGGCCTCCAGGGTTTGCTGGACTACCTTGGGATTGATCTGACACTGCCCGAGCCACGCTACAACATCGCCCCAACCGAGGACATCCTCTTGCTGCGCGAACGGCGCGGTGATCCTGCCCGGTGGTGGCTGGTGCCATCATGGGCCAAGGAAGTGAACACCCGATACAGCATGTTCAATGCCCGGGCCGAGTCTCTGGACAAAAGCCCGGCATTTCGGGGGCCATTCCGGCGCCAGCGCGGGGTGGTACCGATCTCCAGCTTCATCGAATGGCGTCAGGAGGGTCAGGGCAAGCAACCCTGGGTCATCACCAACGAAGAGCAGATTCTGGCTGTGGCGGCCCTGTGGGACGTCTGGGAAGGGGGTGACGCACCGCTGCTGTCCTGCACGCTGGTCACCACCGAGTCCGCACCGGAGTTCCGGCCCTGGCACCATCGCATGCCGGTCATGCTGACTCGCGAGGAGTGCCTGCGCTGGCTCGACAACCGGCAAGCCATCGACCCTGGCGATATGATGCTGGCGCCGGTGCTCAAGCAATGCTTGACGCTGTATCCTGTAGACCGCACTGTTGGCAATGCTTCAAACCGTGCCCCTGAGCTGTTCCAGCCATTATCCGAGCCAATCACCATTTCGAGGGAGTAGCGCAAACAATCCGGGGACCTTCTGCTATGACTTCTCACAGCGACAATTCGTTGGCCGACGAGGATAACCCGTTGATGGCGATAGGCCTGAACTCGCCAGAGAGCTTAGCGTGGCTCGAGCAAGTAAAGCAGATGAGGCAAAGTTGCGCCGAGGAATACTCCTCCAGCCCCTTGTGGAGAGCGAGAGCGGAGCGCGACCCGGAATACTGGAACAAGTTTTCACCCGGTCGTATTCGCTAATCCGCGACAGCGGGGCGGATGAAGTATTATCCCGCGCCTAGCCCTCCTACCCCCGCTGGGTCCTTCCTAACCCTCTGGGGGATACGGGGGGCAGACTGCGCGACTTTTCAGTGGATACCAGGCCAGCCCGGGTGATGGGTTGTTGATGATGGCCATGCCCCGCAACCTGACAAAACCTGATATTGGCAGGACTGCCGATAATTACCGGGTAATCGGCATGCGCAACCCACCGGCTGCACCCTCGCCCATCCCTCGCCGGATTCTTGTGCAAACCTTGCCTGAACCTTACCCGCATCCTTAGCAAACCTTAGCAGCTAACCCTATGGAAAACCGATGGATTGCGCCGGGGGTGGGCCACCGCAAAAGTCTGGTGACTACCCAGGCCAGACCGCACGGGTACGCAGGTTTCCTTCATCCACGGAATTGAGGTTGCAGGCTAACCGGGAAGGGACGGGCAGATTCCTCCAGAGCTGGTGCGGCTAGACCGTGCGCCCCTCAAACCTTTACGCGTGCGTTTCAGAAATTCCGAGTTTGTGGGACCGTGCTACCGAGATCGCTGACAAAAGGGGACTCTCAGCAACTCCGGCTGTTCAATTTTCAAGCACTTTGGGTTTGGCGGGTTTTTTGGCGGGTATTTGAATTTACCGCCTATAAGCCACTGATTTACAAAGGATGATGGCGGAGGGGGTGGGATTTGAACCCACGGTACGCTCGCGCGTACACCTGATTTCGAGTCAGGCCCGTTCGACCACTCCGGCACCCCTCCACGCCCCCGAACGGGGTTCACCATGATACCAGTTTCCGGTCGAGCGCGCTGCTTCCAACAGTGTGCACAACGGGACGGCTTGAATCCCGTTTTACCGGCATGCTTTACAGCCAGGGGTTGCGTGCCTAGCATGAGTGCCATGTACCCCTGAGGAGAACCGTCATGCGCCAATCTGCCCTCTTTGCATTGCCCGCCGTGATCTTGCTGTCTGCGTGCAGTGGCGGCGATACCACACAGTGCACAGCCGCACCGCAGTCGGCCTGGCATGACGAAGCGCGCTTTCGACAAATGCTTGTCGATCAGGGTTACCAGATCAACCAGTTCAAGGTGACCGAGGGCAACTGCTACGAGATCTACGGCTTCGACCCCGATCAGACCAAGGTCGAGATTTACTTCAACCCCGTCAACGGGAGTATCGTCAAGCGCGAAGAAGGCTGACGCGGTGAGTGGGCCGGCGTCCCTCCCGGTCTGGGGCCCCTTCATTCGCATCTTTCACTGGAGCCTGGCGGTTGCCGTGGTGACCAACTACTGGTTTATCGAGGGCGGCAGCGACCTGCATGTCTGGATCGGCTATGCCGCTTCCCTGGCGGTTCTGGCTCGCATTGCGGGGGGCCTGGCTGGTCGGGGCCATGCCCGCTTCGACAGCTGCCTGGTGAATCGCGAGACGATCCGCGAGCATCTGCTGGCGTTGCGCCAACGCAATCTTCCCCCAGACTCGGGCCACAACCCGCTGGGCGCCCTGATGATCTATCTGATGTTTCTCCTGATCGCCATCCTGGCCATCAGCGGCACGCTGCATGAACAGATTGACGCACTCTACGGGGACCCACTGCTGCAGGGCATCCACGCCTTTGCCGCACAGGCGCTTTGGGTCTGTGCGCTGACCCACGTCGCCGCGGTGTTCCTGGTTCAGGCGCTTGGGCGCATACAACTGGTCCGCCCCATGATCACGGGTTATCGACAACTTCGGGACACGCCCGAGCGTCCCGAGGACAAGCAATAAAGCGCCAGGCGCCGCGGCCAGCGCGCCTTAGACGCACCCCGCTTTTTTCTGTACCATTGCCGGCCTTTGTGCGCCCACCACCCTTCTGTGGGCACTTCCGCGCCCCCGACGGGGCCGGCACCCTTCGGCTTGTCAGCAGCAATGCAAGCCGGTTGCGCGCAGCCGCCGGCTGCCCCTCACTCGCGCCCAGAGCGTGAACCGACAATCGACAATCTGACTGGACGGAGCACGATGCCGACGACGCAGCGAATAGTGTCTATTGCCCAAGAACAGCCCCTGCCCGAGGAAACCGCACAGTTTCCGCCACAACGATTCAAGGTCTATACCGCCCGGCAAATGGACCGCATTCCCCAGCTGGCGGGGCTTCCCGAGGCGCTTCGCTTTGAGATGCAGGTGGTGGCCAGCGTGCTGCCCTTCCGGGTCAACGACTATGTGATCAACGAACTGATCGACTGGGACAGGGTCCCTGAGGACCCGATCTTTCAGCTGCTGTTCCCGCAACGGGAGATGCTCGAACCCGAGGCTTTTGCGCGGGTCGCCCACGCCCTGCGGGAAAACCTGCCCCGCGCCGAGCTGGACGCCATCATCGCAGATATCCGGGCCAGCCTGAATCCACACCCGGCAGGCCAGCTGGAAGACAACATTCCGACCGTCAACGGGGAGCGCATCAACGGTCTCCAGCACAAATACCGCGAAACCGTGCTGTTCTTCCCCTCGTCCGGGCAGGTCTGCCACAGCTATTGCACCTTTTGCTTCCGCTGGGCCCAGTTCGTGGGCGACAAGGACCTGCAGATTGCCACCAAAGAGTCCGGCGAACTCCAGGCCTATTTGCGGGAACATCGGGAGGTCACCGATGTACTGGTCACCGGCGGCGACCCCATGGTGATGAAGACCCGCAATTTGCGGGCGCTGATCGAGCCGCTACTGGGCGAGGAGTTCGCCCACATCCGCACCCTGCGGATCGGCACCAAGTCGCTGACCTTCTGGCCCCAGCGTTTTGTCACCGATGAGGATGCCGACGATCTGCTGTCCCTGCTCCGGGAAATCCAGGCAGCCGGCAAACATCTGGCTCTGATGGCGCACTACAATCACTGGCGGGAGCTGGAACCGGCCATTGCCCGGGAAGCCATCCGGCGAGTTCGCGAAACCGGCGCGCAGATCCGGGCCCAGGGCCCCCTGCTGGCCAACATCAACGACGATGCCAATGTCTGGGCACGGCTCTGGCAAACCCAGGTGGAACTCGGCATCATTCCCTACTACATGTTCGTGGAACGCGACACCGGGGCGCGCCGCTATTTTGAAGTGCCCTTGGTAAAAGCCTGGGAAATCTACCGCGACGCCATGCAGCGGGTTTCCGGCATCGCGCGCACCGCCCGCGGTCCCAGCATGAGTGCCCACCCGGGCAAGGTGGAAATCCAGGGTGTTACAGAAGTCCACGGTGAAAAGGTACTGGCTCTGCGCATGATTCAGGGCCGGGACCCGGACTGGGTGCAACGCCCTTTCTTTGCCCGCTATAACCCCGAGGCGACCTGGCTCAACCACCTTGAGCCAGCCTTCGGAGAGCAAGCTTTTTTCTTCGAGTAACGCCGAGCTGAACCCGCGCCCCAGGGGCAACACCACCCACCGAGCAGGAACGCGCTGGCGTTTCCCGGTCGGGCGACCTTCGGTCAGTCAGTAGGCCGCCGGGTCCTTGAGGTAGATGATCAGGGCTCGACGACGCTCCGGGTCGCGAATACCCGTGTAGCCCGGGCACATGCGCGGCGCCAGCTCATGGGGTGCAGCCAGCCAGGCATCGAGCTGCTCCTCGGTCCAGGTCACCGGCGGGTCCGGCATGTTATCGGAGTAGGCGAAGCCCTCAACAACACCCGAGGGCCTGCCAACCAGCCCCTCCAGGTGGGGCCCCCGCCGCTGCCGGCCCGCGGCCTCAACGGTGTGGCAGGCGATGCAGTAGAGGAACTGCTTCTTGCCCTTCTCGCCATCGGATCGCGTTTCCGCCGATAGCGACTGCGCCAGTACCGCCAAAAGCACTGCGGCGGCCCAAAGCGGACCGCGCGCCAGCCCAGAAGCGGGCACGCCGTCGCAGACCGGAAACCTAGGCGTCACGCTGGTAGGTGCCCACCAGGCGGTTCATGCCAATCACGTTGGGTTCAATCCGCTGCAGCAATTCCTGCAAGGACAGACCGGCCGGCAAATCCAGTGCCTGATCCAGGGCCAGCACCCAGAAATAGTACTGGTGCGGACCGTGGCCGGGGGGCGGCATCGGGCCGCCGTAGCCGGTATTGCCAAAGTCATTGACACCGGACGTGCCCTGCTTGTCGCCCTCCACCAACGAGGTCGTCGCGGCAGGCAGGTTATAGAGCACCCAATGCACGAAGCCGTAGCTGCCATTGGCGCTGACCAGCGGCGCGTCGGGGTCGTGGCAGATAACCGCCCAGGCCTTTGCACCTTCCGGCGGCTGGCTCCAGGACAGGGCCGGCGACACATCTTCCCCCTCACCAGTATGACGTGCGGGTATGCTTTCCCGGGGGCCGAAGGCGGTACTGCTTACGGTCAGGTCTGACAGGGCAAATCCCATGGCTTTCCTCCTACACTGAAACAATGGATGTCATGGAGACGCGAGGGCGTCACAACGATTGAGCGCCATGGTAACACCTTGGGTGCGCTCCGTTGGAGCGGTGCGGGGAACCTGACACGCCAGGCGGACCTCTCAGCGATCAGGCGCACTGGAAGGCTATGCGGGCGGCTCCCGCTGCTCGGGCAGGGGTTCCACAATCATGGACAGACGCTCGCTCTCGTGCTCGGGATGCGTGGTTTCCAGTGTGGGCAGACTCCGGTTGACCCGGGCAGAGAGCTGACCGAAGCGTTCCACCTTGCCATAGAGGCCCTGTTGACCGGCCACCGCGGTTACAGCGCTGTTGTAGTGGTTACTGACGGTGTTGAGCGTATTGCCCAAACGCTGCAGACGCTCCGCCACCAGGCAGACCTGGTTGTAGATCTCGCCGGCCCGATCGCTGATTTCCCGGGCCTCGGCATTGCTGCGCTCCATGACCCAGAGGTTGGCCACGGTGCGCAGAATGGGGATCAGGGTGGTGTGCGAGACCAACACTACACCCCGGTCGTAGCCGTAACTGAACAGCTCGCGCTGGTGCTTGAGCGCCTCGATATAGGCCGGCTCGATCGGCATGAACATCAGCACGAAGCTGGGGCTGCGAACCCCGACCAGGCGCGTGTAGTCCTTGCCGGCGAGATCGTCGATATGGCGCTTGACGGCGCGCACGTGGGCGTCCAGGGCCAGGCGAGCGCTTTCGGGAGAATCCGCCGCCACCGCGCGCTCCCAATCGGCCAGGGACACCTTGCTGTCGATAATGATGTGCTTGTCGCCCGGCAGGCGCACCAGGTAGTCGGTCAGCCGCTGGCGCCCCTCGGGGTCGCGGAAGCTGCTCTGGGTGTCGAAATGGTCCCCCTCGATCAGCCCGCTCAATTCCAGGGTACGCTGTAACTGCGCCTCGCCCCAGGCACCCAGCTGCTGCGTGTCCCCCTTGAGCGCAGCACTGAGGTTACCGGCTTCCTCGCTCATCTGGACGCCGACATCCATCACCTTGCGGATTTCCGCCGCCAGCTCCGCATTGCCCCGCAGGGAGGCGTCGTGAACCTCATTGATTCGCCGCTGAAAGCCTTCCACCTGCTCCCGGAAGGGCTTCAGCAGCACCTCGAGGGAGGACTGGCTGCTGGCCGTGAAACTCTTGCCTTTTTCCTCGAAGATTCTGCTCGCCAGGTGCTCGAACTCCCGACTCAGTGCCTTGCGGGTATCCGCCAGCAGGTCGAGCTGCTCGCGCAGGTGAGTCTCGCGCTCCCCCGCCCGGGTTTCCAGGGCGGCATAGTCGCTGCCGAGGGTCTGGTAACGTTGCTGCAGGGCATCGAATCGCCGGCGCGCCTCCAGCTCCGATTGCTGTAGCTCGACAATGCGTTGCTCCAGGTCTCGCATGCGCTGTTGCTGGCCCTTCACATGTCCGACCAGCTTCTGTTCATTGAGCGCCTGCTGGTGGCTGATGCGCCGCAACGCAGACAGTTTTCGGCTGGCGATCAGGAGTGCCGGCACGGCCACCAGGGCCGCGCCGAGAAACAGGGCGAGCAACAGCAATGGCAGGTCAGCCAGTGCGGGCGAGTATTGAGGCATCGAATCTCATCGGCCGGAAGAGTACGCGGAACATGAACCGGCGGGACGAGAATGTCAACGCACGGCTGCGCATTGCCGACCATCCCGCCAGGCAGCACGGGTCCGCACTGCTCACAAAGCCGGCGGTGGCAGCCTGACGGGCAGCGGGCGCACTCCGAAGTAGCCCGGGTCGGCCCTGAAGGTTTCATCGTTTGCCGCTCGAAACAACATGATCGTGCCCCGCTGCCCCTCCAGTGCCCAGAGCGACACGAAGGCATCGCGACTGAGCACCTGGTTTCCCCATGACGGATCAGCGAGCTGCACCCGCCCGTGGGAGTCCACGCCGCGCAGTACGCTGAAATGAGCCTGGCCGCGCACCACCAGGCGCACCAGAACGGGAACCCGCAGGGACATCAACAGATCCACCGGCAAGGACAGCGCCGCCGCCTGCAGGCCTCGGTCGGCGGCAAGCTGCTCCAATACGCGCCAGGACACCCCGCGCGACTGCCAGTCGGCGGGTAACTGCCAGCTGTCGCCCTCCTCCACCAGGCGCTCCAGCAGAGCCTCTTCGGAAACCGGGCGCTGCCAATAGTGGCTGATATAGGTGGCCAGCGCCGCGACGCCGCAGGAATAATCGAGCCCCTGACGCACCACCCCCTCGTCGCGGCGCGCCACCCAATCGGAAAAGGCTCGTGCCGGTTGCGGGGAAAGCGCCACTAGCGCAGCCAGCCCGACCGCCAGCAGATACCGTCCCTTATGCGGCAGTGCTGGTAGTTCGCTAGCCCACGCGACCGCGCGGCTCATAGTCGCTGCCCGGTGGCAGCTCCTTGCGCAGCGCCGAGAGCGCCCGGGAGCGGCTCATCCAGGTAGCAACCCCGGAGACTACCGCGAGACCCGCGCAGGCAAAGACCACAAACAGCGGCGCCTCCCAGCGCCCGCGAAACAAGGCCACCAGCAATGCCATGACACTCGTGAGGGCAATCAGCCCCTGCAGAAAACTCCGGCGCCAGTAACGTGACCAGAGTTGCTCGAAACGCATGTCCCGCAGTTTTTGCTCCAGCGGTGGATACTTCATGTACTGTCCCCCCCTCCATGGTTGGCACCTCCCTTGCAGTGTAGACCAGATCCAGAAAGCTGCTCCGGCCAGCACGCGGCCGGAGCAAGGGGCGGCGTCAGTGCTGACTGATCAGGGCACTATTGCACCCCGAGCAGCTGCCACCGCCACTGCTGACGGTGGGGATGTAGTAGCCCCAGTAGAAGCCCATCAGCGCCAGGTCCAGCCCCGCGATACCGGCGACCACACCAATCAGGGGGGCCATTTCCCCGCGGTTTTCGACCATTGCCTGGTCACCCAGGGGCCGAGCCTGCTCCAGGGAGACATCGCCAGCGAAGGCACTAGCCAGCCATGGCTCCGCCGCCGACTCCGCGGCGGCCGACGCCAGGGCAGGCTGCCCCATGGCAACCGTGAAGACCAGACTTGCAGTAAGCGTTTGCAGTGTTTTCATCGTACGACTCCTTGTACGTCACAAATGGTATGAAGTTGCCCGCTTCCCAGGGCGGGCGGTTTGACCACTCCCAGGTCAAAACCGGTACAGCCATTCGAAGCTGAGCGACGCGCCATCTCCGCCGCTGGTGGTAATCTGGGTGTCGGCAAACAAGGTGCTGCGCTCACCGACCAGCAGGCCCAGACCCAGGTTCAACGCCGACAGGTAGCTGGCACCCGCCAGCGTTTGCTCCGCCAGGCGACCCCGCCCCCGGTGCTGCAAGGTGACCCCGCCGACCAGGGTGACGCGATAGTTCACCGCGAAGTTCACCTGCGGCCGGAGTACCCACTGGGGACCGGGGCGGTAGTCACCCAGCGCCGTCCGCTGCGCCAGCTGATGCTGGTATTGCGCGGCAACCGACAGCACCAGCGGATCAATGGCCCGGTACAGGGTCGCGCCCAGGCGCAAGCTGCGCCCCCACTCCCGCGTCGCCCCGGGCAGTGCCCCCCGCCCAAGCAAGTCCACCGAACCCTGGAGCAGCAACGCCGGGGTACGCGTGTCAGGGGAAACCAGCCAGTTGGCCCCCAGGGACAGGTCCCAAGTGTCGCGGTCCGGCTGCCGGTCACCGGAGAGACGCGAGGCATTGGCGCCGAGATGGACCTCCAGCTGCCGGGCCAGACCGTGGCGTAATCTCACGGTACTCACAGTGCCCTGTTGCTGCGTATTGGACGGAGCGAGGACAGCCCGCTGACCGGGACCCGGGGGGACTGTCAGCACCATCCGATCCTGGTTACTGAAACTGACGCTGCCCTGCAGCTTGGTCACTCGCTGCTCCACCAGCAGCTCTTCAATCGACAGAGGCAACTGCGCCTGCGTCACACCGCTGACGACGAGACAGCCTGTGCAGATGGCCCACCTCAGTCTTCCTGTCATTGCCGTCCCTCCCTGCGCTACCGGAGTCGCTCATCGCTGTGTAAACAGCATGCGTCAACGGCCCGAGGATCCAAACGTCGCATGCAGGCAGGAACCATCCCCACACTCCGAAATCCGTGCAGAAACGGCCAATAGCCACTTTTTTCCTGAATGCACCACATTGGTTAGCCGGCGTGACGGCACCTTGCTCGCGCCCCGCCGCTGTGCAAGCGGGCGGAGAAACAGGCGTTTTTTGCACTGCGGCGGGGATTGGGCATTACCAATTTGTTACATGATGTAACAAGGTGGTGCAGCACATGATCGTTGCAGACTTGTAACAGGCTGTTCACACAAAATTTTTAGGCTATTGGCTCACGACACGCTTGCAGGAGAAACACACTGTGTGCATATTAGTAACACGCCTGGTAACAAACCTGGCGCACTGACCCGACACCACGAGGATCCCGCCATGAAAGCTCTGATGACTCTCCCCGCCCTGCTCCTGGCCGCAAACACCTGGGCAGCCTGCCCTGCCGCCAAGCCGGAAACCGCTCCCGTCGTACCGGATGGCGCCACTGCCAGCTTTGAAGACATGGCTGCCGCGCAAGAAGCCGTGAAAACCTACGTCGCCGACATGGAAGCTTGGCTCGAGTGCCGCAGCAACCTGCACCCGCTGATGCACAACCGCGCCATTGCCCTCGCCGAAGCCGCCGCCGAGAGCTACAACATGGAACTGTCCAGCTTCCGCAAGCGCGACCAACTGCTGGCCAACAACTGAGTTGTCTTTCGTCCAACCAGCCGGAGAACCGCCGATAACCATAACCAGGCGGTGCCAGCTCTCTCCTCGCTTCAATTTCCCGCCCAGCTCTCTCCCGAAGTAATCCGCTTCCCAAGCCCCTGATCACGGTCACACAGCGTGTGGTTGTGTCGACAGAAAGATTTCCCCTACTATGGACAGACCACCGTGTTGACGGTGTCGACATAATTTTAATAACGCCATTCAGGTAAGGATGTTCCCATGCCCCAGTGTTTCCGGCAGTTACCCCTGGCTTGCGCCCTCTCTCTCCTTTCCGCCGCCTCCCAGGCCCAGGTTCTCGAAGAAGTGATCGTCACCGCGCAGAAGCGCGCCGAGAGCCTCCAGGACGTGCCGATTTCGGTGTCCGCGATGCAGGGCGAGAAACTGCAGAGTGCCGGCATCCCCAATATGCAGGCGCTCTCCGACCATGTCCCCAACCTGTATATCGCCGCTGCGTCGGTGAACACCAACATCTACATGCGCGGGGTCGGCTCTGGCAACAACCAGGGCTTCGAGCAGTCGGTCGGCATGTACGTCGACGGGGTCTACATGGGCCGCGGCCGGCAGTACCGGGCCGGCTTCCTCGACCTGGAACGGGTGGAAGTGCTGCGCGGCCCCCAGGGAACCCTGTTTGGCAGGAATACCGTGGCGGGGGCCATTAACGTGATATCCGCCTCCCCCGACCCGGGCGGCGACCTGGAGGGCGAAATTGCCCTCTCCGCCGAATCCCACGACGGCCGTATCGCCGAGGGCTTCGTCCAGGGCTCTCCCAGCGATACCCTGGCCATGCGCCTGGGCTTCAAATACCGGGAAACCGACGGCTACATGGACAACGACTTCCTGGACACCAGTGAGGGTCAGATCGAGGAGAGCGGGCTGCGGCTGACCACGGTGTGGGAGCCAAGCGACGACCTGACCATCAACTTCAAATACAGCACCATGGAGCACGATCGTGTGGGCTCCCCCTCCACGACCAGGCTCTACCTGGCAGACCCGGCGGCGCGGGACGCCCTGTTCCCCAATCGCTCGGCCTTCGCGACCATCGGCTACCTGCTGACCGACACCTTTTTTCCCGACTTTAATGAGATCACACAACGCGATTTCGTGGCCTACAAGGACAATGGTTATGGCAACAGTCGCGCGGATGGCCTGGGGCTGGGTCAATATCCCGATGGCACCGATGAGGAGTACGACACCCTGGTGCTGAATGTGGACTACGAGCTACCCGGGGGCACCCTGACCTCGGTCACCGGCTGGACCACCTACGAGTTCGTGGACGGCGTGGACGTGGACTGGCTGCCCCTGCAGTTCATCCACCGCGACGACGTCCAGGAGTTCGAGCAGTTCAGCCAGGAATTCCGCTTTGCCTCCCCCGGTGGCGACTTCTTCGACTATGTCGTGGGCGGCTATTACGAGACCAACGACCTGGAGATCGACCGCCGCGTCACCATTGACCTGAACGCCGATGGCCTGGTGCCGCAGCTGCTCGGGGTCAACAGCCTGTTTACCCTGCTCACCGGGGGCGCTTATACGGCCAACCAGCTGGCGCGCAACCACTATCACCAATAGGATGCCGAGTCCTGGGCAGTGTTTGGCCAGGGCACCTTTAACCTTCGGGACGACCTGCGGGTCAGCATCGGGCTGCGCTACACGGAAGAGGAGAAGGACGTGGTCAGCACCCAGTTTGTCAGCGATGACCTGACGGGACTGGGCACACCTACTGACAATTACTTCGCTCTGCAGATTGAGGCCACCAACTTCAACAGCTATCCCTTCGATTTCCGCGAGGACCGCAAGACCGACAAGTGGATCCCCTCGATCAACGTCCAGTGGGATGTCACCCCGGACAGCATGCTCTATGCCAGCTTCTCCCAGGGCTTCAAGAGCGGCGGCTTCACCGACGCCGACGACCAGGAGCCCGGCCAGCTGGCGCCGGGCAGCTTCCCCTGCGTCCCGGGCCAGCCCCTGGAAGCCTGCTACGACCCGACCGTACCCAACGATGATTTCGAGTTCGAGGACGAGGAAGTCGATGCCTTCGAGATCGGCGGCAAGCACATGCTCTTCGGCAGCCAGCTGATGGTGAACTGGGCCGCGTTCTACACCCTTTACGACAACCTGCAGACCTCGATCTTCAAGGGCATCAGCTTTGGCGTCACCAATGCCGCCAAATCGGAGATTCAGGGGGTCGAGGTCGATCTGCTCTGGCAGGCTACCGACCGCCTGCGTCTGGGCCTGAATGGCGCCTGGCTGGACGCCACCTACGACGAGTTCCGCAACGCGCCCTGCACCGCTATCCAGCTCGATGTGGATCCGGACTGCGGTACCGAGTTCGGCTTTACCAACAACGACCTGTCCGGTGAGCGCACCATGTTTGCGCCGGAGTACACCGCCTCGCTGACCTTCGATTATGCCCTGCCCCTGGACAACGGCCTGGAGCTGTTCTCATCGGGCGAGGTCAACTACCGGGATGACTTCGAGCCGGGTGGTGACAATGACCCCCTCGACCGCATCGACAGCTACTCGAAGACCAACCTGCGGCTGGGGATCCGTGGGGAACAGTGGGAGCTGATGGCCTATGGACGCAACATCTTCGACAAGGAGATCTATGTCCAGAGCTTCGATACCCCGGTGCTGGCGGGAACCCACAGCCAGTTTATCGACGAGGGCCGCATCGTCGGGGCGCGCATCCAGTACCGCTTCTAGCGGGACGCGCAGGCCGCGGGTGACGATCAACCATCCCCCAGGGAGCAAGTAATACAAAAAGCCCCGCCGACAACCGCCGGCGGGGCTTTTTTCTTGCCGGGCCGCTCACCAAAGGCAGCTACCCGGGCCAGGTTGGCAACGCACCGGACTCAGACGCCGCTGCTGTCGAGAACCAGATCAACCCGGCGATTCTGAGCCCGGCCCTCGGCAGTCGCGTTGCTGGCAATCGGCTGCGTTTCACCAAAACCGAGCGCCGAGATCTGCGCAGGGTCGACACCGTGCTTGCTAATCATCATAAGCCGCACGGCCTTGGCCCGCCGGTCGGACAGCCACAGGTTGTACTCATCGGTCCCGGAACTGTCGGCATGCCCCTCAATGATCGCCTTGACCGCCGGGTTTTCCTTGAGGAAAGCCGCCGCCCGCTGGATCTCGACATCGTAGTCCTGGGTGATCACCGAGGAGTTGTGGGCAAACTGCACATTCAGTGACACGGCAATGCGGTTCTCGCCCGCATCCCGGTAACGGCCGTTGCTGGCACTAGCCAGGTTGGCCAGCAGGGCCTCCTTGTCGACCGTCACCTCGCGAGGCGCCTCCGGGGGACACAGGGGCTGACCATTCTCGTCATCACCGCGTGCCAGCTCGAGATTCATCTCGTCGATCTGTTCCTGATTGAGACCGTCGACACTCAGCGCCGACAGCAGCAACCCCATATTGGCCAGGGTGCGTGCCTTGGCCGTGCGCAGGGTCGCTTCGGCCGTCACATAGGCACGCTGGGTATCGAAGTACTCGTTCTGCGAATCCAGCAGGTCGAGTAGCGTGCGCTGACCGAGGTCAAACTGATCCTGGTAGGCACGGCGGGTCTTGTCCTGGGACAGCCGATTGCGGTCCAGATAGACCACCTGTTGCTCCAGGGCCTGGATATCGTTGAAGGCAATCATGGTTTCCTGACGCACGTTCAGGCAGGCCTGCTTGCGCTCCTCCACCGCGGAGTTATAGCGGTTGTAGAACTCCCGCTTGCGGGCACTGTCGGCACCGCCACGGAACAGGTTGTAATTGAAGACCAGCTCCAGGGCCTGCTCGTCGTAACGCCCCTCCAGCCCGTCGGTATCGTGCTCCACCTCATTCCGATAGCGCAGATCCACCTGCGGCATGAAGGGGGCATTGGTCTGGTTGAGCTGCGCCTGGACCGAGCGCAGGTTCTCGATCGCCGCGTTGATCTCCGGGCTGCGCTCGTAGGCGATATTCAGCGTCGCACTGCGCTCCGAGGGGATCAGGCTGGTCGGCATGCTGGGAAGCTCCAGCTCGCTGGCAGGCAGGTCACCCACGACCCGCTGGAAGCGGGTCTGCACATCGTGCAGGTTGGTCATTTCGGTCAGCAAGTTGGACTCCGCGAGTGCGACCCGGGCCGCCGCCTGATCCAGATCCACCCCCTGGCTGACACCGCCGCCGGTTCTCTCGGCGATCTTGTCATAGACTTCCCGGTGGAAAACGTAGTTTTCCTCGGCAAACTTCACCAGCTGCTGGTAGCGCACGGTATCGAAATAGGCCTGGGCCGCCTCCAGGGCAACCTGCTGGGAAGCACGCTGGAGCTCGTAATACTGGCTCAGCTTCTCAAAACCCAGGCTGCGCACTTCCTCGCGGGTCTGGAAGCCGTCAAAGAGCATCTGGGTGATCGTCAGGCGCGCTGCGTCACGGGTGTAGCGCCCCAGGTCGACCAGCGGCGTCTCGCGCTCTTCCCGGCCAATTTCGGCACTCACGTCAACACTGGGGAGGTAGCCCCCCACCGCCGCACGCTGGGCTTCCGCCGACGCGGCAAAGTTGTACCAGGCGGCGTTGGTACGCGGGTTGGTCATCACCGCCTGGGTCACCGCAGACTGAAAATCCTTCACGGGCTGGGCGTTGGCCTGCATCCCCACCGCCATCACCGCGGCCCCAATCGCTGCTGCTAGTCGTTTCATACAGAGTTCCCTTTTAAAAATACCGCTTCTGAGCACCTGGGCGCCGGCACCCACCATAGTGACAGCAAGCCTGCCATGACTATAGTAAGCGCGAAGCACTGTGCAATGACCCCGCAGGAGTATAGGCCACAGCGGGCGCGACGGGTGTGCCCTGTGGGCTGATATCATGACGTGGTTCACAGAATAAGGGGCACGGACTTAGCCAGTCGCTGCCCCTGCCACGACGATGCCTGCTATCCTCACCCTTTAAGGTGCATGGAGCACCACGGCCCCCATACACAATAGACCAGAATTGGCTTCCATGCGCATTCCACCGCAACCGTTTCCCCTGATGCGCCCTGTCTGGCGGGCAGCGGCGCTACTGACCGTGGCGGTGGGACTCGGCGTAGTAGCGGATTCCGACCTGAACCGGATGGAACGGCTGGCAGATGCGCGTTACGGCCCCGCTACCGGTGATCTGGTCGCCCGCTGGCGTGATCTGATCAATGAGACCTCCGGCATGCCGACCGCGGACAAGCTGGCACGGGTAAATCGCTTTTTCAATCGTCAGGTACGCTGGCGACAGGACGTCGACATCTGGGGACAGAACGACTACTGGGCCACGCCGCTGGAAACTCTCGGCCGACGGGAGGGCGACTGCGAGGACTTCAGTATCAGCAAATACATGACTCTGGTTCTCGCCGGCGTACCCGTGGAACAGTTGCGCATCACTTACGTCAAGGCCGCCATGGGGGCCCCTGGCAGCGGACTGAGCCAGGCCCACATGGTGCTCGCCTGGTACGAGAGCCCGGGCGCTGAACCGCTCATCCTGGATAACCTTGTCTCGGAAATCCGGCCCGCATCCCGTCGCCCGGACCTCAAGCCCGTATTCGGCTTCAACACCCAGGGACTCTGGGTTGGGGCAGCCACCCGGGCTGCCACGAATGATCCCGGGGCCCGCCTGTCACGCTGGCGAGACCTCCTGCAGCGCATGGCCGATGACGGCCTGTCGCCTGGCCCGCTAACCACGGAGTAAGCATCCATGTCACTTTACAAGCAACTCTGGCTGGCAATCATCTTCCTTCTGACGCTTGTCTTTGGGGGCAGCTTCGTGGTCAGCAGCCTCTCGGCCAAGAACTACCTGGAGCAGCAGTTGTTCATGAAGAACACGGACAATGCCGCAGCCCTGGCCCTGTCGCTGACCCAGCAGGAGGCGGACCCGGTGCTGCTGGAGCTGGTGCTCTCGGCCCAGTTCGATACCGGCCACTACCAGTTGATCGAATTGCGCGGCCCGACCGGCGAGATTCTGGTCCGCCGGGAAGATGACAGTCGCCCGGCCGAAGCACCGGCCTGGTTCACGCGCCTGCTACCGATTGATGTTGAGCCCGGTGTGGCTCAGGTGCAGAAAGGCTGGCAGCAGATCGGTACCTTGACCCTGCGCAGCCACTCCCGTTTCGCCTATCGCGAACTCTGGGAAAGCACCCAGAAGCTGGCCCTGGTGTTCCTGATTGCCATGCTGGCCGCAGGCCTGTTGGGCAGCTACCTGTTGCGGATCATCCTGCGCCCCCTGGGCGACGTCGTCGCCCAGGCAGAGGCGATCGGCCAGCGCCGCTTCATCACCACGCCAGAGCCCCGCACCCGGGAGTTCCGCCAGGTGGTAAGTGCCATGAACACGCTGTCGGAACGCGTCAAGCAGGCACTGAGCCAGGAAGCAGCGCGACTGGAGAAATGGCAGCGCGACAGCCATGTCGACCGGGTTACCGGCCTACTCAGCCGGGATACCTTCATGCAGGGACTGGAAACCCTGCTGGAAGACGACGACGTCAATGCTACCGGGGCCGTCACGCTGTTGCGACTGGTCGGGCTCGCGGAGCTGAACCAGAACTACGGGCGCAAGGCTATTGATGCGGTACTGGCAGAAATCGGCACCGCGGTGGGCAATATCGTCGGCAGTCACAGCCGCTGGAGTGCCTCGCGACTGAATGGCTCCGACTTCGCGCTGGTGGCCCCCCGCGCCGCCGACCCCAGGGCCATCGCCGAGGAAGTGCGCGACGGCATTGCCGAAGTCCTGGAGGCACGTAGCCTGCGCAGCGAAGTCAAACTACCCTGTGCCAGCACTATTTACGTGCATGATGACAACATCACCCGGCTGATGACTCGTCTCGACGGTGCCCTGATCGCCGCCGACCGGGAAGATCACGGTGAGGTCAATGTGACCTATGCCGGCGACGTCCAGATGATGCCCGTGCGCGAACAGATGGCCTACTGGAAGAATGTGCTCGAGCTCGCCTTTCTGGACAACAAGTTCTCCCTGGACAGCTACCCCGTGGTTGGCCTCAATGGCAGCCTGCTGCATTTCGAGGCGCCGGTGCGACTGCAGGCTGATGGCGAGCAGCTGATGGCCGGGGCATTCCTGCCCTGGATCAACCGCCTGGAGATGTCCGGAGAACTGGACAAGTATGTCGTGGACCTGGCGCTCAGGTTGATTCCTGTTCGCGAGCAGCCGATCTGTATCAACCTCTCTGTCGGGGCACTGGTGGAGCCGGCTTTCCTGCTCTGGCTGAGCGATCGGCTTGCCGGCGCCGGCAAGGCCGGCAACCGACTCTGGATCGAACTGCCGGAAGCCATGGCTTTCCGCCACCTGGAAGCATTCAAGCGGCTGAGCGCCCGGGCCAAATCATTTGGCTGCAAGGTGGGCATCGAGCACGTCGGACATCAACTGTCCGACCTGAGCAAGCTGCACGATGTCGGCCTGGATTACCTCAAGGTCGACGCCAGCTTTATCCGCCATATTGACAACAATCCCGCCAATCAAACCCTGCTGCGGACACTTTGCACTGTGGGCCATTCGATTGGCGTCATGGTGATTGCGGAAGGCGTGCGCAGCAGCGAGGAATGGCGTCAGCTGGAGGACTTGGGCCTGGATGGCGCCACCGGCCCGGGTGTCACCGAAATGCGCGGCAAGGGCGGGCAGTAAACCGCCCCAGCACCCCATCGATGTGGCGCCAGACCGGCGCCAGGGCTCCTGTCAATCCTCGCCCAGAAGGTCCAGCCGGTTACCCAGGCGACTGCGCAGCTGCTGGCGCATCAGCATCTTCTCCTGCGCAGAGGGCGGCAGCTCGGTAAACAGGATGACACCCTTGTCGATCAGCAGCTCCACCACGTCTTCCAGCACCCGCACAAAGTCCTGGTCAGTGGCACTGAGTTCCTCGGCATAACCGCCAATACCGCGCAGAAAACCATGCATTTCCGGGTCGTCGGCCGCCACCAGCTCAAGGCCCTCGCCGGGCACCTGACTGACAGCGACAATACTTCCATCGGCATCCCGTCTGACAAAGGGCATATCGCCTCCCCCAATAAAAAATCCCCGCTATCCTTGCGGACAACGGGGATTGATCATAGCCGAGTTGTTTACTGGTCGATAGTCAACTTGCCGGAATCCAGCATGCTCTGGATCACGGAACTCATGTCATCGTAGCCAGTCACCAGGTCCACGCCTTCCAGTGTCACCGTGTAGTCGACAAAGTTGGCATCACTCGGGTTGCCCTTGAAGCCGCCATCCGAACTCACCTCGATGACCGTGTCGGCACCATCCAGGGAGACCTTCAGGTAGCTGGTCAGATCGACACCTTCGGCCTCTTCACCCTGCAGCAGATCCCGCAGGTCGAGGGTGTCGGTGCCGCTGTCACCAAAGCCCACGATCGTGGCCGGCTCATCCGCACTGGCATCCGAGAGCGCAAAGGCGAACACATCGTCACCTTCCGTGGCCAGAAGCGCGCCCTCGGTAGCGGGTTCAGACTCCAGCTCCGATCCGGATTCGGTGCCCGCCTCGGGCTCGGATTCCGGCTCCTGTTCGGGTTCCGGCTCCTGTTCGGGTTCCTGTTCGGGTTCCGGGTCCTTCTCGGGTTCCGGGTCCTGCTCGGGCTCAGGGGCAAAGGCCACGGTTGTGCGTTCAGCGCCACCGACAGACTGGACGGAGACGCTGTTCGGGTCGACGTCTTCCTGGTTTTCTTCGCCTGTCAGGTTAATCGTCAGCGTCTTGGTGACCTCATCACCATCGGCATCGACGAAGACATAGTCGAAGGTCTCGGACAACGTTTCACCATCGTCCATGCTGTCGCGTGTAGTGCGACTCACAGCATACGTGTAACCACCGTCAGCATCGACAGTCAAGGTCCCATGGGAACCCTGTACCGTGTTGCCAACCGCACCTACCCATACGATGCCACCACTACCCGCAGGGCCATCAGCACCGAAGCTACCGGTCACGACACCTTCAAGCTCAGGCAGATCATCGGTCGAAGCCACCTCGGCATAAAGCTTGAAGCTGGTAGCCTGGTTTTCGGTAGTACGTACTTGACTAACCAGATTGTTATTACTGTCAAGGAAGCCCCGGACCCGGACTTCGTACACACGATCGCCAACTGTTACCTGCTGTACCAGATTCGGGTTGGTAATGGTAATAAAGTCATCGTTGGCTGGATTACTATAACTTCCACTGTTCGGTGTCTCGTTATGATCCAGGGAAATCACGGTGGACACCGCAACGGGTGCGCCATCAATGATCAGGTTAAACTCGACCTCCAGATCAACTGAATCGAGCACCCGCCCCTGAACAGGGAAATTCAAGTGCGTCAGTTCGCCCAGCTCAAAGAGCGAATCGATTTCGACGCCGGAGCCTCCGGTTACGTCATCGTTATACACAAAGTTATACCCTGAGGCATCATCAAAGACAGGATAGCCCCACCGCAGGTATACACCGTCCGCGTTCGAAAACTCACTGATAGACGGCCCGCCAGAACCAGTGCCGTCGATATCCGTCCAATCTGCCCCAAGCCAATTGACTTCGATATCGCTGACCGGAACCAGCAACGACAGCGGTGCGATATCATCCACATCCACCACCGGCATATCGTCATCAATGGTTACGGTAAAGCTGGATTCCCCAACGCTACCATCAGAGTCAGTAACCGAGACATCGATGTCGACAGATACATTGTCCTCGACATCATTGTCAGGGTGACGCACCGGTTGCAGTAGCGTCACCTGATAACCCGCAGAGCTGTTATCAGGGTCTACAAGCGCAACAGTGAACACCTGGTTGGCCTCCACCGTGTGGTCAGTACCGGAAACATAGCCGACGAGTGTCTGACTGCCCTCCACCCAGATGGTATCAACTGGCGCCCCGTCCAGAGTGAGCAATGATGTCGTATCACCCGCTGTCGCGAGCGAGATGCTGCCAAGAGTACCCGCAACACCCAAGCTGTAGTTGATTGTGCCTGTAGCTATGGGGTCATCATCGCCCGGCGCATTATCATCATTACCCCCGTCGATATCGTCCTCATCAACCAGAGCGTCATTGGAAACGGTCACAGGGATCTCATCAGTGATTGTGCCTGTGACAGCATCATTCGTGGAGTCGACCACCAGGTCCTCGAAGCCACCATCGCCATTAACACTGGAAATACTGAGCGTGTAGCCCTCAGTGACTTCAGCAATAGCGTCATCGACAGCTCGGAATTCTATCGACTCCCCGCTGGTACCGGCAGCAATGGTAACAGTGACCGTCGCCGTTCCGTCGCCATTCCAGGACAGGGTAGTGCCATCCGCAAAAGTAATATCGGAGGCATCCGCACTTATGCCATCCACAGCGTCTGGCGTTACTGTCAAGGTTACGATGATATCGCTCTGGGCGTTCACGAGGTTCCCACCTGAGGCAGAAACCAATTGCAGCGCATGATCCAGCTGCCCACCTTCTGCCACTGTGTCGCTATTAACCAATTGCAGCAAAATCTGATCGGTGCTGTCGTCAATGTCGTGGCTGCTGCTACCCGCGGTCTCCAGGTTCTCGTAGTTGCTGTTGTTGCTTGCCGTGATACCACCGTTGCTGGCAATCGTCGTGGTATCCGCAATCTCGTCCGGATCCGGCAGCGCA